>NZ_JAAGPD010000082.1 GCF_017104565.1 Paraburkholderia sp. Tr-20389
TCCTGCGCAGCCGCCTGCGGGTCGTGCGCGAGATGCTCGCGCACGGCGGCACGTTCGCTCTCGGGCAACTCGTTATCGACGAACGCCGACAGCGCGCGCATATCGGGTGCGTTCGCGGAACCGGTAGAGTTTTCGTCGTTGTTCATAGCGCGCTTTTCACCTGCTCTTTACCACTTTCAGCGACGGCGACTTGTGCACGGGCCCTTCCGTCAACAATGCCCGCATGTGTTCGCGGGCGCGAGACAGCCGCGACATCACCGTGCCGATGGGCACGCCGAGCGCCACGGACGCCTCCTGATAGCTCAATTCCTCCACACAGATGAGCAGCATCACTTCGCGCTGCTCGACGGGCAAACAATAAAGCGCGCGCTGCACGTCACGCAACACCAGGCCGTCGACCTCGCCGCGCGGCGCCTCGAGATTGCGCCACGGTGCGCTTTCGTCGTCGACGGCAATTTCGCGGCGCACGCGCAGCTGATCGATATACAGGTGCCGCAGGATCGTCAGCAGCCACGCACGGAGATTGCTGTCGGGCCGGAAGCCTTTCCAGCGCGCGAGCGCACGCTCGGCCGTATCCTGAACCAGGTCGTCCGCCCATGCGGGGTCACCCGTCAGCGCGCGCGCATAGCGCCGCAACTGCGGGAGCCACGAAATCACTTCGGCTTCGAAGTTCACCCGGCTCGAGCCGTCATGCGAGCGCGGGCATCGTCAATAGCCGCCGCCGCTGCCGTTCGTCCCGCTGCTGCTCGCGCCGCCCGACGAACTCATGTCACCCGTCGACTGACACGCGGTCAGCGACAACGACGCCACCCCTAGTGCGAGAACGACGAATACCGCCGATACCAGTCTGGACACCTTCATGTAGAACCCTCCTGCACGGTGCGGCGCGACGGAGCGCGCGGCCCTGCGTTGAACCGGCGATGCGCGCATGCATGCGACACGTGCCGCGACGCCGGTGACCGATTGCGAACATGGGGAAACCCGCTACGGAAACGGCATCGAAGACTGTTTCCGCTCCGGGTTTCACGGCTTCGCTGCGTTGCATGCGATGCCTGACCAATAAACGCTCACGGCGCGCGATTTATTCCGCTACATCGCTCGTCGACGGCACAAATCGCTCAAGTGAAGGAGTGCCGTCGACGCGGCCCACTGCTTGCGCCCTGTCGCAAACGTGGGCTGGCCCGCATAGCGGCGCAGGATTTCGTAACTCCACGTTACACTTGGGCTTTAAAGGATGCTTCCGGGCTCACAAGTGGTTATAGTGGGCATCACCCGGTTCGGCGTGTGGAGCCCATCATGTCGGCGCAGAGCGACAACGGGTAAAATCCCGCTGAACAACCGTTTCTCTCTACACAATTGTCCATGCCTTCCGCAGAATCGCATCCGCAAAACGACTTTATGAACGCTGCGCGCAAAGAACGTAAGCGCGTCGAGATTTATCTCGTCAACGGCATCCGCCTGACGGGCTGCATCGAGTCGTTCGACCAGTATCTGGTGATGCTGCGCACGCCCGTCGGGCTGCAAGGCATCTACAAGCGCGCCATTTCGACGATCCAGCTCGACACGGGCACGCGTCCCGCGCCGCGCGCAGGCCGTCCGTCGCATGGCGACCATTCCGCCCGCGGACCGCACGGTTCGCGTGAACATCGCGAGCCGCGCGAACCGCGTGAGTCGTATGGCGGGTCGCAAGGTTCGTCGGACCGTTCGTCTTCTTCGTCGTCGGACGGCCCTGTGGTCGTCACCCGCCGCCGGCGCCTGTATGGCGCGGGCAACGGCAACGACCAGGGCAACAACGGCGGCGGCCACGGCGAATAAGCATTGCCGCACCGGGCGCGCTGCCGGCGCGCCCTCTCTTCCGTCACATACGCAGGCTGGCTAGCCGGGGCGACTGGCCAGATGCTTCAGCATCCTCTCGATCCGCACGCCCTGCTGGGCCGTCAGTTCATAACCGCACTTCACCTCGAGCACCCGACGCTGCCAGTAGCGGGCATTCAGCAGATGCATCATCGGTTGACGCATCGCCCACTCCAGATGCTCCAGTTCCGATTCGACAACATGTGACGCGTTCAAGCGCTGTCCGCTGCCATATCCGTTCGGTTGCATGGTCGCCCTCGTCAGTCAGCCGCGCACGGCGCTACGTGTGCGCCGCCGTCGTGTGACAACGTAATAACGAACGATCTCGCGAAAAATTCCATCGGCCTGCATGAAACCTACAACATGCTTTCGCGATCTTCAACCTGGATCGCCATGCCAGTCCGACTCGCGCGACAACGGACGTGCTTTCGTCCTATGCCATTGGCCCGATCTGCCTCGCTTGCACGATTGCGCTATGCTGGGTTATCGAACCTGTCCAACTTCGTAGCGGAGCCTGTCATGTCCACGTCGAAACAGCACACCCCGAAGACACCCGACGAACATCCGTCCAGCGACGAACGTCTCGATGAAGCGCTAGACGAAACCTTTCCCGCGAGCGATCCCATCGCGGTCGATCCCGACGACGATGACGAAGACCGTCAGCAAGGCAAGCACAAGAAATCGCGTTGATGGATGGGGATGGCGGGACGATCGGCGTCTTCCACGTCGGCGTTGGGCGCACTGTGGATTGATGAGCTGATTGCCGTACGAAGTCGCCGCGAATAGTCGACGAACAGCACACGACGATGCGTGCAAGTCGTCCGCGCCAGGCCGGGACTCGTGCGCGCATCGACGAAAGCACTCTGCCGCGAGAAGCGAGCAGAACCCCGCCTCCGCCAGCAACGCGGAAGAAGCGAGGTTCGAATCGATTGATTGGGCGAAACCGCGCAACCCTCACAGGCCTGCGCGGCTCACACGTCATCAGCGCGTGGGCAAGCCGCTTTCGAGCTGACGCTGCAGGTCGCGCACCTGACGCTGCGTCGCACGCAACTGCTCCTGCGACTGCGCCTTCTGCTGTGCGAGTGCCGCGGCTTCCGCGCGCGTCTGCTGTTGCATGCTGTTGACGATGGTCTGCTGCTCGTGCGCGATGTTCAGGTCGGCCTGCAGACGGCTCGCGCGTTCCTGCGACAGCGCGACGAGGCGATCGGTGTACGCCTTTTGCGCTTCGAGTTTCGCGCGACGAATCTCGACGTCCGACAGTTGCACCGTCTGACGTGCGAAGTCGCGATAGATCTGCTCGGCGCGCGCTTCGTCCTGAGTCTTGATCACGCGCCAGAAGTTCTTCTGCTGGAACAGCGCGACGTAGTACGTCATGTCCTTCGCGTAGAACATCAGGCTTGCGCCGTAACTGCCGTTGTAGGTGGTACGCAGTTCGGTGAGGTCGTTGCCGTGAATCATCTGTTGCAGTTCCGCGACATTACCCGTCGCGGACTGCTTCGCTTCGTCCGGCGTGAGCGCAATCGTTTGGCTCGCAGCGGCGACTGGCGCCGCTGCAGGCGTCGTCTGCGCGACAATTGCCGTCGACGCTGCATCTGCGTCGTTAGTGCCGGAACTCTGCGCGTAGACCCCTTGAACGCCCCCGAAAACGATCATTGCCGACATCACGATGTGTCGCACTTTCGACTTCTGGTCCATGTAATTTCTGCTCGTGTCGTGTTTTAATTTTTGCAAAACCGTCTAATTATTACTCACTTTCGCGGGTTTCGGGTTCCTCGACGAAAAATTGGTACTTACGCATCTTTTCGCGCGTCACCTTACGGTTGACGGCGATGTATTGCTGCATGTCCTGCGCGTCTGCGCAACGAGACCCGAACTCAACTTCGATCACAAAGTCGTGTGATATCGGCACGGACATCGACTGCGATCATCCTCGTGTTCATGGTCCGTCGACTGTGACGAACAACGGCTCGCGCGATCTCACGCAGCCCGCACATCAACGCCTTCGCAACGCTGCCGGACCGGGTCCCAATTAGAGGCTTCACTATCAAACGACGCTGACACTTTCACGTATTCTGCCCTCTCACATCTGGCACAAGCAGGCACGAAACAGGCATGGCGCCGCCTCGCAAGACCTTCACACGGCGCCGCGCGACACGCATCGCGACGATTTTCAAACAAGGAGGAAGACAATGACATCGCTCACACAACGCGCCCGCGTCGCGTTCGTCAAACCGTTCAAACAGGCGGCCGTCGCCGGACTGCTGCTTGCCGGTGCCGCAACGGCATTCGCGCAAGCCGATACGCCCGTCGGCACATGGCAGACCATCGACGATCATACGGGCCAGCCAAAGGCGCTCGTGCAGATCACGCAGGACGCAAATGGCTCGCTGAACGGCAAGGTCGTGAAGGGACTCGGTCCCAACGATCAGCCTGACCGCCGCTGCACGGCCTGTACGGACACGCGCAAGGATCAACCGATACTCGGCATGACGATCATCAGCGATATGAAGAAGGATGGCGACAACTGGGATGGCGGCCAGATTCTCGACCCGGAAAACGGCAAGCTCTACAAGTGCAAGATGCACGTCGAAGACGGCGGACAGAAGCTGGTCGTGCGCGGGTATATCGGCGTGTCGTTGCTCGGGCGTTCGCAAACGTGGGTTCGTCAGAATTAAGTCAATTTCACTGCGCAACCGCGTATTGCAAACAGCGCAAGCGCCGAACAGGATGACGTAAAAAAGCCGACCTGGCATTCACTTCGCCAGGTCGGCTTTTTATTATCGCGTGCGCTCAATTCGTTCGATCCGTCATGCCGCGTTCTTGAAAGGACTGATGTAGTTGAATACCAGCGGCGTCGTGGGCGCGCCGGAAGGCGGCGTGTACAACGGCGTGGCGGGCACGGGCGGATGGGCCGCATCGTTCGCGGCGGCGGGCGCATTCGGCGCATGCATGCGCATACGGGCTTCCATCGTGCTGCACAGCTTGTTGCCGGCTTCGCCGAACAGTTCGTCCATCACGTGCTGCAGCACACCGGCCTGATGCCACGACTTGAAGCGGCGATGGCAGGTTTGATAGGACGGATATTTGCGCGGCATCGCGGACCAGGTGGCACCGCTATAGATCACCCAGAGCACGCCGTTGAGCACTGAGCGGGTATTGGCAAGGGGACGGCCGCGCAGTTCGGAACGCGGACGCAGTTCCGGCAGTAGCGGCGCGACCCGCTGCCATTCTTCATCGGTGATATCGCGATAGGGGGTCATGTGTTCTCCTTCGTCAGAGTACTTCGACGATATAGAGCCACCCCATTAGCGGATATCAGACCAATCCGAATCTTGAAAATACAGCGGCAGCCCCCGCATCAAGGTTCGGCGCGCAGCGCGCTATCCCAATCCAGGCGGGCGCCCGCGCAAAATCAATCAGGTTAGCGAAGTATCGACGATCCGTCGCGGCGCATCCAGATATTCCTGCGACTGCATCTCTACGATCCGCGACACCGTACGCGTGAACTCGTTCGCCATCGGCCCTTCCGTGTATAGCTCCTCGGGCGGCACGGCGGCCGACATCAGCAGCTTGACCTTGTGATCGTAGAAAACGTCGATGAGCCACGTGAAACGGCGTGCTTCAGATTGCATACGAGGCGTCATCTGCGGAATGCCGGAAAGGATCACGGCATGGAAGCGGCTCGCGAGTTCGAGGTAGTCGTTCTGCGAGCGCGGACCGCCGCAGAGCGTCGCGAAATCGAACCACACGACACCGTCCGCGCGACGCAGCGCCTTTAGTTCGCGCTTTTCGATGTGCAGCAGCGGACTCTCGTCGGGCACGGCAGCGAGCTTCGCGAACGCGTCGCGCAACGCCTTGTCGGAGGCCGCGCCGAGCGGCGTGTGATACACCTCGACCTGCGACAGCGTACGTCGACGGTAATCGATCCCGGCATCGACATTGATCACGTCGAGCTGGCTCTTGATCAGCTCGATAGCGGGCAGCAGACGGTCGCGATGCAGGCCATCGGGATACAGCGTGTCGGGATCATAGTTGGACGTCATCACGAACTGCACGCCGTTCGTGAACAGCCGGTCGAGCAGTCGATACAGGATCATCGCGTCCGCGATATCGGACACGTGGAATTCGTCGAAGCAGATCAAGCGATAACGCTTCGCGATGCGCCGCGCGAGTTCGTCGAGCGGATCGGCCTGACCCTTCAGCTCTTCGAGTTCGCGATGCACCTCTCGCATGAACTCATGAAAATGCAGACGCGTCTTACGCACGAGCGGCACGATCGAATAGAAGCTGTCCATCAGGAAGCTTTTGCCTCGCCCCACCCCACCCCACATATAGACGCCCTTCGGCAGATCAGGATGCATGATCAGCTTCATAAAGGCGTTCGGACGTCGCGCCTTATACGCAGTCCATTCTTCATAACACCGCTGCAGACGATCGACGGCCGCACGTTGCGCCGGATCGGACTCGTATCCCCGTGTCCGCAGTTCCTGTTCGTAGTATTCGGTGACGTTCATTTTGTGAGGCAGCAATGAAGAAGGCGGGAGGGATTCAACCCACCCGCCTTCGTCGTGATTCGCGTGTGCCCAAATCAGATTCGGGCAAATGCGTCTTACATGTTCAGTGCGCGCTTGTCGACGGCGAGCGCCGCTTCACGCATCACTTCGGACAACGACGGGTGCGGATGGCAGATGCGACCGATGTCTTCCGACGCAGCCTTGAACTCCATCGCGACCACGGCTTCGGCGATCAGATCCGATGCGTTCGCAGCGATGATGTGCACGCCGAGCAGTTCGTCCGTCTTCGCGTCGGCGATCATCTTGACGAAACCATCCGCCTTGTTTATGCCGAGTGCGCGGCCGTTCGCCATGAACGGGAACTGGCCGGACTTGATCTCGCGGCCTTCCGCCTTGAGTTGCTGTTCCGTCTTGCCGACCCACGCGATTTCCGGTTCCGTGTAGATGACCCACGGCACGCAGTTGTAATCGATGTGCGGCTTCTGGCCGTCGATCACTTCCGCGACCAGCACGCCTTCGTCCTCGGCCTTGTGCGCGAGCATCGGGCCACGCACCACGTCGCCGATCGCGTACACGTTCGGCACCGACGTCGCGCAGTGGTCGTCGACGTCGATGAAGCCGCGCTCGTTCGCCTTCAGGCCGATCGCTTCGAGGCCGAGGTTGTCGGTGTTCGGCACACGGCCGATCGACACGATCAGGCGGTCGGCGTCCAGCGTCTTCGCGTTGCCGTCCTTGTCCGTGTACGAGATCGACACGCTGTTCGCGGTGGTCTTCACTTCGCCGACCTTCACGCCGACGTGGATGTCGAGACCCTGCTTCTTGAACTGCTTCGCGGCTTCCTTCGCGAGCGCCTGGTCAGCGGCGCCGAGGAATTCGGGCAGCGCTTCCAGCACGGTCACTTCAGCACCCAGGCGGCGCCACACCGAACCCAGCTCCAGGCCGATCACGCCTGCGCCGATCACGGCGAGCTTCTTCGGCACTTCGGTGAACGACAATGCGCCTTCGTTGTCCGCGACGATCTTGTTGTCGACGGGAACGTTCGGCAGGTGACGCGCCTTCGAGCCCGTCGCGATGATCACGTTCTTCGCCGTGACGACTTCCGTTTCGCCTTCGCCCGACACTTCGATCTGCACGCCGGCGTCCGTCTTGCCCGTGAACTTGCCGTGCCCCTTGAGCCACGTGATCTTGTTCTTGCGGAACAGGAACTCGATGCCCTTCGTCATTTTTTCGACGATGCCTTCCTTGCGCGCCAGCATCTTCGCGATGTCGACCTTCACGTTCTCCACGCTGATGCCGTGGTCCGCGAGGTGATGCGACGCGTTCTCGAACTCTTCCGACGATGCGAGCAGCGCCTTCGACGGAATGCAGCCGACGTTCAGGCACGTGCCGCCCAGCTTCAGCGCGCCGGCCGGGTTCTTCCATTTTTCGATACAGGCAACCGTCTTGCCGAGCTGCGCAGCGCGAATGGCCGCGATGTAGCCGCCGGGACCGGCACCGATCACGACGACGTCAAATTCTTTGGACATGACTATCCTTTTTGGCTAACCGACGCGGCCGCGCTTCGCGGCGCGCGTGGCTTCAGATACTGCGGAAATGCGAGAGACACCTGATGCGTATATCGCGACGGCGGGCTCCGACTTCAAGCCGCCGTCGCGTATGGGGCATTACAGGTCGAGCAGCAGACGAGCGGGATCTTCCAGCGCGTCCTTCATCGCGACCAGCGACAGGACCGCTTCGCGGCCGTCGATGATACGGTGGTCGTACGACAGCGCCAGATAGTTCATCGGACGGATCACGATCTGGCCGTTTTCGACGACTGCGCGCTCCTTCGTCGCGTGCACGCCGAGAATGGCCGACTGCGGCGGGTTGATGATCGGCGTCGACAGCATCGAACCGAACACACCGCCGTTCGAGATCGAGAACGTGCCACCCGTCATTTCTTCGATCGACAGCTTGCCGTCCTTGGCCTTCTGGCCGAATTCCGCGATCTTCTTCTCGATGTCCGCGAGGCTCATCTGATCGGCGTTGCGCAGGATCGGCACCACCAGACCGCGCGGCGAACCGACGGCGATACCGATGTCGAAGTAGCCGTGGTAGACGATGTCGTTACCGTCGATCGACGCGTTCACGAGCGGGAACTTCTTCAGCGCGTGGACAGCCGCCTTGACGAAGAACGACATGAAGCCGAGCTTCACGCCATGTTCCTTCTCGAACTTGTCCTTGTACTTGTTGCGCAGATCCATCACGGGCGCCATGTTCACTTCGTTGAACGTCGTGAGGATGGCGTTGGTTTGCTGCGACTCGAGCAGACGTTCGGCGATACGCGCACGCAGACGCGACATCGGCACGCGCTGTTCCGGACGGTCCTTCAGCCACTGGTCGGCCGATGCCGGTGCGCCGACTTGCGGCAGCGACGGCTTCGCAGCGCGCGCGGGCGCTGCTGCCGGCGCCGGTGCAGCCTTCGGTGCTGCTGCGCCTGCGCCGAGCGCGTCCTGCTTCGTTACGCGACCATCGCGGCCCGTGCCGGCGACGTCGCCAGCAGCGACGCCCTTCTCAGCGAGGATCTTCGTTGCAGCGGGCGATGCAATGTTGCTTGCGCCTGCCACCGCTGCCGCTTGCGCCGGAGCGGCTGCAACCGGTTCAGCTTGAGGAGCGGGCTTCACTTCGGCTTCGACAGCCGCTGCGCCCGGCTTGCCTTCCGTGTCGATCTTCGCGATCACTTCGTCGGCGACCACGATATCGCCGTCGTTCTTGATGACTTGCGCGAGCACGCCTGCCGACGGAGCCGGCACTTCGAGCACGACCTTGTCGGTTTCGATTTCGATCAGGATTTCGTCCTGGGCGACAGCCTCACCCGGCTTCTTCTTCCACTGCAGCATCGTGGCTTCCGAGACCGACTCGGACAGCTGGGGGACCTTGACTTCAACAATAGCCATTTGATTTCTCTGAATACGTATCGGATGACAACGAACCTTGTGCGAACCGCGTCCGATGTATGCGCGTAGCGTCGCGCTTGCATGGGAGGTTCAGACGCGGGGCGGGAAAGCGCTCAGCGCTTTCCCGGTTCGCTCTCTGTGGTTATTTAACGATGGACGCGCCTTTCAGACGGCCAAACGCGCCTTCGATCAGCGCCTTCTGCTGCTCGTAGTGCTTCGCGTAGTAGCCGACAGCGGGCGAAGCCGAAGCGGGACGGCCGCTGTACGCCAGCTTCTGTCCTTCCTTCATGCCTTCGCGCAGGTGATGCTCGATGTAGAACCACGGGCCTTGATTCTGCGGCTCGTCCTGCACCCACACCACTTCGGTTGCGTTGTCGTACTTCTTCAGTTCGGCTTCGAACTGCTTGTGCGCGAACGGATACAGCTGTTCGATACGCACGATCGCGACGTCTTGCGCCTTCGCTTCGCGGCGATGCGCGACGAGGTCGTAGTACACGCGGCCCGAGCAGGCCACCACGCGCTTGACCTTCTTCGCGTCGATGGCGTCGTCCACTTCGCCGAGCACCGGCTGGAACGAACCCTTCGCGAGTTCCGACAGATCCGACACGGCTTCCTTGTGACGCAGCAGCGACTTCGGCGTGAAGACGATGAGCGGCTTGCGGAACAGACGGATCATCTGGCGGCGCAGCAGATGGAAAATCTGCGCCGGCGTGGTCGGCTGAACGACCTGCATGTTGTGATCTGCGCACAGCTGCAGGAAGCGTTCAATACGCGCCGACGAGTGTTCCGGGCCCTGGCCTTCGTAGCCGTGCGGCAGCAGCATCGTCAGGCCCGACACGCGGCCCCACTTCACTTCGCCCGACGAGATGAACTGGTCGATCACGACCTGTGCGCCGTTCACGAAGTCGCCGAACTGCGCTTCCCACGCGACGAACGTGTTCGGCTCAGCCGTCGAGTA
Source organism: Paraburkholderia sp. Tr-20389 (assembly GCF_017104565.1). Taxonomy (GTDB): domain Bacteria; phylum Pseudomonadota; class Gammaproteobacteria; order Burkholderiales; family Burkholderiaceae; genus Paraburkholderia. The sequence goes on from NZ_JAAGPD010000082.1 coordinate 10,263, forward strand.
GCCGTATTCGAAGCCGAGCACGGCTTCTTCCGACAGCACCGAGTCGATCACCGTGAACTTCGCCTGGTTTTCAGCGATGTTCTGCAGCGGGATGTACGTGCCGTCGTTCCAGCGCTCGCGGTTCTGGTCGTGCAGCACCGCGTGACGGTGCGTGAACGTGCCGCGGCCCGAGTCCTGGCCCGTCAGACGCACGGCGTAGCCCGATGCGACCAGCGATGCGAACGCCAGATGCTCGCCCATGCCCCAGTCCAGCGCCGCTTCGCCACGGCCCATTGCGCGGCGGTCGTTGATGACGCGCTCGACCAGCGGGTGAACCTTGAAGTTCTCAGGAATGGTCGTGACGCGCTCGGCCAGACGCTTGAGTTCGGCGAGCGGCACAGCCGTGTCGGCTGCGTCCGTCCACTTGCGGTTCAGGAACGGAACCCAGTCGACGGCGTACTTGCTCTTGTAGTTCGACAGAACCGGGTCGACCGTGTGATGACCTTCGTCCATCGCCTTGCGGTAGGCCTTGACGAATTCGTCGCCTTGATCCGCGGTGATGACGCCTTGCTGCACGAGCTTTTCAGCGTACAGCGCGCGCGTGCCCGGGTGCTTGGCGATGGTCTTGTACATCAGCGGCTGCGTGACGGCCGGCGTGTCCTGCTCGTTGTGACCCAGCTTGCGGAAGCAGATGATGTCGAGCACGACATCCTTGTGGAACTGCATCCGGAAGTCGATCGCGAGCTGCGTGGCCAGCACGACGGCTTCGGGATCGTCGCCATTCACGTGCAGAACGGGCGCTTCGATCATCTTGACGACGTCCGAGCAGTACAGCGTCGAGCGCGCATCGCGCGGGTCCGACGTCGTGAAGCCGATCTGGTTGTTGATAACGATGTGCAGCGTGCCGTGCGTGCCGTAGCCGCGCGTCTGCGCGAGGTTCAGCGTTTCCATCACGACGCCCTGGCCTGCGAAGGCGGCATCGCCGTGGATCTGCACGGGCAGCACCTGCAGGCCCTGCTCGTCGCCGCGGCGGTCCATACGCGCCTTCGCCGAACCTTCGACCACCGGGTTGACGATTTCCAGGTGCGACGGGTTGAACGCGAGCGACAGGTGAACCGGGCCGCCTTCCGTCGCGATATCCGACGAGAAGCCCTTGTGATACTTGACGTCGCCTGCGGGCAGATCGTCGACGTGCTTGCCTTCGAATTCGGCGAACAGGTCCGCGGGCATCTTGCCCAGCGTGTTGACCAGCACGTTCAGACGGCCGCGGTGCGCCATGCCGATGACGATTTCCGCCACGCCGTTCTTGCCGGCGTGATGCACGACTTCGTCCATCGACGCGATAAAGCTTTCGCCGCCTTCCAGCGAGAAGCGCTTTTGACCGACGTACTTGGTGTGCAGGAAGCGCTCGAGGCCTTCTGCTGCCGTCAGACGGTTCAGGATGTGCTTCTTCTTGTCGTTCGAGAAATTCGGCGTCGAACGGATCGACTCGAGCTTCTCTTTCCACCAGCGCTTCTGTTCCGGATCGCTGAGGTACATGTACTCGGCACCGATCGTGCCGCAGTACGTGTCGCGCAACGCCTTGACGATGTCCCGCAGCGAAGCCTGCTCGAAACCGAAGTACAGGTTGTTCGTGTTGAACGTCTGGTCCATGTCGGCTTCGGTGAAGTCGTAGAACGCAGGTTCAAGCTCGGGAATGTTGGGACGTTCGCGGCGCTTCAGGGGATCGAGGTTAGCCCATTGCGAGCCGAGGAAGCGATATGCGCCGATGAGGGACTGCACATAGACTTGCTTTCGCGCGGTGGTGAGATCTTCACCGCCCGTGCGCGGCAGGAAGGCATTGGCCTTTGCGCGCTGAGCGAAGGATTCGACGATCGGGCCATGGGCCACGTCGTTGGCACTGGTGCCATCCGATGCAGGGACGTTCTGCAGTGCGTCGAAATAGTTGCGCCAGGTCTCGGGCACTGACGCCGGATTGTCGAGATATGCTTCGTACAACTCTTCTACGTACGGAGCATTGCCGCCGAACAGATACGAGTTCGACTGGAATTGCTTCATCATTTTACGCTCACCTTTCTTCGAGCTTCTCGAAAAATAGCGGGTTACTGAACCTTCCGCGACACGGCCTGACCGTTTAGCGGATTGCGCGAATCAAGTCTTGCTTGGAAGGACCTAAAACTTGCGTTCGCGGGAGCATATCACATAACCCATAGTTGACATAGGACAGCCCCCAACCAGAAACCCCGTGCTACGGGGCTTTGCGGCAAGTTTTATGCTTGCGCAACAGTGTTTGCGGCATGCAGGGAGAATACTTTAGGCGCTTATCGGAAGGTCTGCAGCGAAACGCACAAAAAAGCGCAGGCGCAATGTAAAAAGCCGCCCGAGGGCGGCTTTTTACTGAGACTTCAGACTGGCGCTTCGAGGTGCTTCGCGCGATCAGTCGACCGCGGCTTCGCGGCTTGCGCGACGGCGCTCGTGCTCCTTCAGATGACGCTTGCGCAGACGGATGCTTTGCGGGGTCACTTCGACGAGTTCGTCATCGTCGATGAATTCGACTGCGTATTCCAGCGACATCTGGATGGGCGGAACGAGACGCACGGCTTCATCGGTGCCCGACGCGCGCACGTTCGTCAGCTGCTTGCCCTTGATCGGGTTCACGACGAGGTCGTTGTCGCGGCTATGAATACCGATGATCATGCCTTCGTACAGCGCGTCGCCCGGCTTCACGAACATGCGGCCGCGATCCTGCAGCTTCCACAGTGCGTAGGCGACGGCAGCGCCGTCATCCTGCGAGATCAGCACGCCGTTGCGGCGCTCGCCGAGCGAGCCTTCCTTGAGCGGCAGGTATTCGTCGAACACGTGGCTCATCAGACCCGTGCCGCGCGTGAGCGTCATGAATTCGCCCTGGAAGCCGATCAGGCCACGCGCCGGAATGCGGTACTCGAGACGCGTGCGGCCACGGCCGTCCGACGCCATATCGAGCATTTCACCCTTGCGGCGGCCCAGTTCTTCCATCACGCCGCCCTGGTTCGCGTCTTCGACGTCGACCGTCAGCAGTTCGTACGGCTCATGCTTCACGCCGTCGACTTCATGCAGCACGACGCGCGGACGCGACACGGCCAGCTCGTAGCCCTCGCGGCGCATGTTCTCGACGAGAATGGTCAGGTGCAGTTCGCCGCGGCCCGACACTTCGAACACCGTTTCGTCGCCCGTGTCCTTCACGCGCAGCGCGACGTTGTGGTTCAGTTCCTTCATCAGACGATCGCGAATCTGGCGGCTCGTCACGAACTTACCTTCCTTGCCCGCGAGCGGCGACGAGTTGACGAGGAAGTTCATCGTCAGCGTCGGTTCGTCGACGGTGATCATGGGCAGCGCTTCAGGCGCTTCCGGCGCGCAGATCGTCGCGCCGATGCCGACTTCTTCGATACCGTTGATCAGCACGATGTCGCCGGCTTCAGCCTCGGCGACCTGCACGCGCTCGAGACCCTCGAACGACAGCACCTGGTTGATCTTGCGGTTCAGCATGTCGCCTTCCGGACCGAAGCGCAGCACGACCTGCTGGCCCGGCTTGATGCGGCCGCGCGTGATACGGCCTACGCCGATACGGCCCACGTACGTCGAATAATCGAGCGACGTGATCTGCAGTTGCAGCGGACCGTCCGGGTCGGCCGGACGCACGGGCACGTGCTCGAGAATGGCTTCGAACAGCGGGCGCATGTCGCCTTCACGCACGCTCGGATCGAGGCCGGCGTAACCGTTCAGGCCCGACGCGTAGACGATCGGGAAATCGAGCTGATCTTCCGTCGCGCCCAGCTTGTCGAACAGGTCGAACGTCTGGTTGATCACCCAGTCGATACGCGCGCCCGGACGGTCGATCTTGTTGATCACGACGATCGGCTTCAGACCCAGCGCGAGCGCCTTCTTCGTCACGAAGCGGGTTTGCGGCATCGGGCCTTCGACGGCGTCGACGAGCAGCAGCACGGAATCGACCATCGACAGCACGCGTTCCACTTCGCCGCCGAAGTCGGCGTGGCCCGGGGTGTCGACGATGTTGATGTGCGTGCCTTCGTACTGCACGGCGCAGTTCTTGGCGAGAATCGTAATGCCACGCTCTTTTTCGATGTCGTTCGAGTCCATCACACGTTCAGCGACCTGCTGGTTTTCGCGGAACGTGCCGGACTGGCGGAGCAGCTGGTCGACGAGCGTGGTTTTGCCGTGGTCGACGTGAGCGATGATGGCGATGTTGCGGAGAGCGCGGGACATAGGAACCTGGAGACGCTGGGATACATGTGGAGTGCGCCACCTGCCCAGCTACCTTCGCCAAGCCCAAAGCGCACTTTTGGGAACCAATAAGTATAGCACGTGCTGGTGACGTGTTTCTGGTATTCCCTGATAGCCCGCCCCGTCGTCTCGATAAAGCGACAAAGACGCCCTCTCCGCCTTCACCCGCCGCTCCGACCTGCCTCCCATTCACTCTCTTCCCGCTCGAGAAAGATCCTTGCCTAAGCTGTAATAACGCTTGCCGCGTCAATTAATCGACCCTACAATGCTGCATAGTCAACCATTGCATTCGCACGAGAATCATGACCGAACCGTCTCACACGCCACCGCCTGAAGTCAGCGCATATCAGTTGGGAGAAAGCGTCGGCTACCTGATTTCGCGCGTGAAGTCGTCGATGTCCAATCTCGTGACCCAGCGCACGATGGCGGAGCTTGGCATCACCAGCCAGCAGGCGAGCGTGCTGTTCATGGTCGCCAGCGGCAAATGCGTGCTCGCAGCTGAACTCGCGCGCGAATACGGCATCGACGCCAGCGCGGTGACACGCCTGATCGACCGTCTCGAGAAGCGCGGGTTGCTGACGCGGGTTCGGAGCGCGGAAGACCGGCGTGCCGTCCGGCTCGCGCTGACCGCCGAAGGTCAGGCGATTGCTGCGCGCATGCCGGCCGTGTTCACCAGCGTGACCGACAAATTACTATCCGGCTTTTCTCCTGAGGAAACGGGATTCCTCAAGAGTCTTCTGAGGCGGGTCTTGGCCAATAGCTGCGAAGCATTCGGCGAAACCCGTGACTCGGCAAGCAATACCGATAGCAAATCGTAAGAAATTAGTTGCATCGTCCATCAAAGAACAAATGTCATTACACGCAAAGAGTCGAGCGATGAAATTCCTTTCCTGGCCCGCGCCTGCCTCATCGCGCCGGGCGGCCGTCGCTGCCGCCGCGGCAGCGTTTGCCCTCGCCGGCTGCGCGAACTACTTCGATCTCAAGGACGACAAGCAGATCGCGCCGGCCTCGCAGTTCGAGGCGTCGCAAAGTCTGCCCGCCCAGGGCGGTCAATGGCCGACGCTCGACTGGGCGAACCAGTTCGGCGATCCGCAATTGCCGAAGCTGATCGCGGAAGCGCTCGAAGGCAATCCGTCGATCGCGCAGGCACAGGCGCGCATCGCGAAGGCGTCGTCGTATATCGAAACGTCGAAGTCGGCGCTGTATCCGAAGGTCGAGGGCAGCTACTCGTGGACCCGCGAGCTGTACTCCGCCAATGCGCTGTTCCCGCCGCCCTACGGCGGCACGTGGTACAGCGAGAACAATGTGCTCGCCAGCGCGTCCTGGGATCTCGACCTCTGGGGTAAGAACCGTCAGCGCCTCGGTCAGGCCGTGTCGCAGGAAAAAGCTGCCGAAGCCGACATGCAACAGGCGCGCGTGACGCTCGCCGCATCGGTCGCACGCACCTACAACTCGCTCGCACAGCTGTACGCGCTGCGCGACATCGCCGAGCGCGAAATCAAGAACCGCCAGACGATCGGCACGATCACGAACGACCGCGTGCGAGCCGGCCTCGACACGAACGTCGAGCGTCAGACGGCGAACGGCAACATCGCGACCAGTCAGTCGAACCTGACGGAACTGGACGGGCAGATCACGAACACGCGCTACGAACTTGGCGCGCTGCTCGGCAAAGGGCCGGACCGCGGCCTGCAGATAGCCAAGCCAGTATTCAATCCCGGCGGCGCCGTCTCGCTGCCCGACAACGTGCCAGCCGATCTGGTGGCGCGCCGCCCGGACATCGTCGCCGCGCGCTGGCAGGTCGAAGCCGCGATGCACAACGTGAAGGAAGCCAAGGCCGAGTTTTTCCCGGACGTGAATCTCGCGGCCGCGTTCGGCTTCGACGCGTTCGGCTGGAGCAAATTCCTGACGTCGTCGAGCCGCCAGTTCCAGTTCGGCCCGGCCATCCATCTGCCGATTTTCGATGCCGGCGCGCTGCGCTCGCAACTCAAGGGCCGCTTCGCCGACTTCGATCTCGACGTCGCGAACTACAACCAGACGCTGATCGGCGCACTCTCCGACGTGGCCACGCAGATCTCGTCGATCCGCTCGATCGACAGCCAGGCGGGCGACGCACAACGCGCACTCGATGCCTCGACGAAAGCGTACGAACTCGCCGTGATCCGCTACAAGGCGGGGTTGTCGCCGCAGTTGCAGGTGCTGACGGCCGACCAGAACCGCCTCGCGGCCGAGCAGACCGTGACGAACCTCAAGATGCGCCGGCGCGATCTGCAGATCGCGCTGATCAAGGCGCTCGGCGGCGGTTTCGACGCAACGCAGACGGGCCTCGTCGTGCCGACGGATGCGCCTGCATCGTCGGCAGCGGCAACGGCGGCTCACGCGGCAAACCAAGCGCAATAAAGAACAAGACCACACGCACACCCGATTGCGATCCGAATAAACGATACAGACTGACAGAATCCGGAGCATATTCATGAGCACGCCCCAACAACCCGCGAACGCGCAGCCGGCCAGCAACGGCAAACGCAAGCGCATGATGACGCTGCTCGTCATCGTGATCCTGATTGCCGCGATCGCTTACGGCCTTTACTACTTCCTCGTCGCGCGCTTCCATGAGGACACCGACGACGCATATGTGAACGGCAATGTCGTCCAGATCACGCCGCAGGTGACGGGCACGGTGATCGCCGTGAACGCGGACGATACGCAGACCGTCAAGGTCGGCGATCCGCTCGTCGTGCTCGATCCCGCGGATTCGCGCATCGCGCTGCAATCGGCGGAAGCGAATCTCGGCCAGGTCGTGCGCCAGGTGCGCGGCCTGTATGCCGACGACAGCCAGTACCAGGCGCAGGTCGCCGTGCGTCAGGCGGACCTGTCGCGCGCCCAGGACGACCTGAAGCGCCGCATGCAGGTTGCGCAGACGGGCGCCGTCTCGCAGGAAGAAATCTCCCACGCCCGCGATGCCGTGAAGAGCGCACAAGCGGCGCTCGACGCTTCGCAGCAGCAGCTCGCGTCCAATCGCGCGTTGACGGCGAACACGACCATCGCGAGCCATCCGAACGTGCAGGCCGCGGCCGCGCGGGTTCGCGACGCGTATCTGAACAATGCGCGCAACACGCTGCCCGCGCCCGTGACGGGCTATGTCGCGAAACGTTCGGTGCAGGTCGGCCAGCGCGTCGCGCCGGGCAATCCGCTGATGGCGATCGTGCCGCTGAACGCCGTGTGGGTCGACGCGAACTTCAAGGAAGTGCAGCTGAAGCACATGCGCATCGGCCAGCCCGTCGAACTGACGGCAGACGTGTACGGTTCGTCCGTCAAATATCGCGGCAAGGTGGTCGGCTTCTCGGCGGGCACCGGCTCGGCGTTTTCGCTGCTGCCGGCGCAGAACGCGACGGGCAACTGGATCAAGGTCGTGCAGCGTCTGCCCGTGCGTATCGCGCTGGATCCGCAGGAACTCGAGAAGCATCCGCTGCGTATCGGCCTGTCGATGCAGGTCGACGTGAGCATCAAGGACGATACGGGCGACCAGCTCGGCAACGCCGTGAACACCGTCTATCAGACCAATGTCTTCGACAAGTACGGCGACCAGGCCGATGCGGAAATCGCCCGCATCATCGCCGAGAATGCCGGCCCGAACGCGGCTCAGCCGCAAAAGGCAGCAAGCGGCGCGAAGGCCGCTGCGAAGCTGATGTAAGCGCCGTCCATCTGCACCAACGAAGGTTCGAACAATAGATGGCTCAGTCTCAGGCGCAGGCCCCTCATCCGCCGCTCGAGGGCGCGCAACTGGTGATCGGCACCATTGCGGTGTCGCTCGCCGTTTTCATGAATGTGCTCGACACGTCGATCGCGAACGTGTCGATTCCGTCGATCTCCGGCGACCTCGGCGTATCGTCCGACCAGGGCACGTGGGTGATCACGTCGTTCGCGGTTGCCAATGCGATCTCTGTGCCGCTCACCGGCTGGCTCACCGATCGCATTGGCCAGGTCCGGCTGTTCATGGCGTCGATCGTGCTGTTCGTGATCTCGTCGTGGATGTGCGGGCTCTCGCCCAACCTGCCCTTCCTGCTCGCGTCGCGCGTGCTGCAAGGCGCGGTGGCCGGCCCGATGATTCCGCTGTCGCAAACGCTGCTGCTCGCGAGCTATCCGCGCGCAAAAGCGCCGATGGCGCTATCGATGTGGGCGATGACGACGCTGATTGCGCCAGTCGCCGGTCCGATTCTGGGCGGCTGGATCTCGGACAACATTTCTTGGCCGTGGATTTTCTACGTGAATATCCCGGTCGGGATCGTCGCTGCGCTCGCGACGTGGGCGATCTTCCGCAACCGCGATTCCGTCATCAAGAAAGCGCCGATCGATATGGTCGGCCTCGTGCTGTTGATCACGTGGGTGGGCTCGCTGCAGGTGATGCTCGACAAGGGCAAGGATCTCGACTGGTTCTCATCGACGACGATCGTCGTGCTGGGGTTGACGGCCGTGATCGCGCTCGCGTTCTTTATCGTGTGGGAGCTGACGGACAAGCATCCCGTGGTCGATCTGTCGCTGTTCAAGCTGCGCAATTTCACGGGCGGCACGGTATCGCTCGCGGTGGGCTATGGCTTGTACTTCGGCAATCTGGTGCTGCTGCCGCTGTGGTTGCAGACCGATCTCGGCTATACGGCGACGGATGCCGGTCTGGTGCTCGCGCCGGTGGGCGTGTTCGCGATCATCCTGTCGCCTGTGACGGGCAAGATCCTGCCGCGCACCGATCCGCGTTATATCTCGACGGCGTCGTTCCTGATCTTTGCGCTGGTGTTCTGGATGCGCTCGCGCTACACGACGGGAGTCGACACGTACTCGCTGATGCTGCCTACGCTGATTCAGGGCATCGGCATGGCCGGTTTCTTCATTCCGCTCGTGTCGATCACGCTGTCGGGCTTGCCGGGTCATCGCATTCCGGCCGCGTCGGGTCTGTCTAACTTCGTGCGGATCATGTGCGGCGGCATTGGCACGTCGATCTTCGAGACGGCGTGGGATCATCGCTCGATCCTGCATCATGCGCAGTTGACCGAACATGCCAACGCGTATAACCCGGTTTTTGATCAGTCCGTTACGCAGATGGGTGGCGTTGGGTTGAATCAGGCGCAGGCCTATGGGCTGTTCAATTCGATGACGACGCAGCAGGCAGCGCAGTTGGGCGTGAACGATCTGTTCTATGTGTCAGCTGGGATTTTTGTCGCGCTGATCGCATTGATATGGGTGACGCGGCCTGAGCGCGCCGGAAGCGGAGATTCGGCTGCTGCTGCGTCTGCAGCACATTGAGGTACGCCTGGGCGGCGGGGTTCTTTTTTTGCTGGCGTCCGCGATTTGCCTTCGTGCTCCATGCGTTGCTCCGCACAGGGGCAACGCATGGAGCACGAGAGCATCACGCGGACGCCAGCGAAAGCCAGCGAAAGCCAGCGAAAAAAGAACAGCGCCGCTCAGGCGCTAACTCACGATGAGACGCTCGGGCGCCAGCACACCGTCTGCGGCTTTCGCGACGCCAAGCAGCTTCCCTTCACTGCCATAAACCCGAGTACGTGCAGCACCCAGCAGCACACCCTCATCGACAGAAAGATCAGCCAACCTCAACCGCTGGCCGTGCAAAAACCGCCGAGTCGCTTCCTCATCGAGTTGAACGGAAGGAAACGTCGACAGCAAGGCATCGACAGGCTGCAGCCACGCATCGCGCTCGCTTGGCGCCGCATCGGACAACGCATCGAGCGTCACCGAATTCGCCAGCGTCAACGCCCCGACACCCGTACGCCGCAACATCACCAGATGTGCGCCGCACCCGAGCGCTTCGCCGATATCCTCGGCCAGCGTACGAACATAAGTACCCTTGCTGCACGTCACACGAAACGTCACATCCGGCAACGCACACGCGATGAGTTCGAGCGCATGAATCGTCACGTGCCGCCCTTCGCGCTCGACCGTCTGCCCGGCGCGCGCGTACTCGTAAAGCGGCTTGCCGTCGCGCTTGAGCGCCGAATACATCGGCGGCACCTGAACGATGTCGCCGCGAAACTGCACGAGCGCCTGTTCAATAGCAGCCTGATCGCACGTCACGTCGCGCGTTTCGATGGCCTCGCCTTCGGCGTCACCTGTCGTCGTGCGAATGCCGAGCCGCATCGTCGCTTCGTACGTCTTGTCCGCCTCCAGCAGATCCTGCGAAAACTTCGTCGCTTCGCCGAAACAGAGCGGCAAAAGACCGGATGCGAGCGGATCGAGCGTGCCCGTGTGCCCCGCCTTCTTCGCGAGATACAGGCGCTTCGCGCGAATCAGCGCATCGTTACTCGACAGCCCCACCGGCTTGTCCAGCAGCAACACACCATCCAGCGCGCGGCGCGGCACCTTGGGACGTTGGTTCTGAGTCATATGTGCGCGTGCCTCGACCTGCAATCAGTCGTCTTTTGCGCGCGAGGCATTCGCCTCGTCGATCAGGCGCGACATCTCGACGGCTCGCTCGATCGTCTTGTCATAGTGGAAATGCAGCGTCGGCACCGTATGGATATGCAGTCGCTTGAACAGCAGATTGTGCAGATGACCCGCCGCGTGGTTGAGCGCATCCTGCGTCTGATGGGGATCGCCCGTCAGCGTCGTGAAGTAGACCTTCGCGTGCGCATAGTCAGGCGTCAGTTCGACACTCTGGAACGTGACGATGCCGATACGCGGGTCTTTGACCTCGCGAATCAATTCGGACAGATCGCGCTGAATCTGATCGGCGATCTGCACATTACGATTGGGAGAAGTACGTTTCTTAGGCATGGTGAATCCGTGATCTGTGCTGCTGGATAGCAAGATGTTCGTCGCGTATCCAGCGGCAGCAAGCCACGAAGGAGCTCGACACAAAACGCGGCAAACACGACAAAACAGTCGATACAAAAACAAAGGGGCGGGACCGGGCTTCAGCGCCCGCCCCGCCCCTCATGAGCACGACGCCGGAATTACAGCGTACGCGCGACTTCCGTGACTTCGAAGACTTCGAACTGGTCGCCTTCCACGATGTCGTTGAAGTTCTTCACCGACATACCGCACTCGAAGCCCTGACGCACTTCCTTGACGTCGTCCTTGAAGCGCTTGAGCGAATCGAGTTCGCCCGTGTGGATGACGACGTTGTTGCGCAACACGCGCACCGACGACGTCCGCTTGACCACACCGTCCGTGACCATACAGCCTGCCACTGCGCCGACCTTCGGCACCTTGAAGACTTGACGGACTTCGACCATACCCGTGACGACTTCGCGCTTCTCCGGTGCCAGCATGCCCGACATCGCCGCCTTCACCTCATCCACTGCGTCATAGATGATGTTGTAGTAACGGATGTCGATGCCGTTGGTTTCCGCCAGCTTGCGAGCCTGCGCATCCGCACGCGTGTTGAAGCCGATGATGACCGCCTTCGAAGCCGTCGCCAGGTTGACGTCCGACTCGCTGATACCGCCGACCGCGCTGTGCACGATCTGCACGCGCACTTCGTCGTTCGACAGCTTGAGCAGCGACTGCACCAGCGCTTCCTGCGAACCCTGCACGTCGGCCTTGACGATGAGCGGCAGGTACTGCACTTCGCCTTCGCCCATCTGCTCGAGCATGTTTTCGAGCTTCGCGGCCTGCTGCTTCGCCAGCTTCACGTCGCGGAACTTGCCCTGACGGAACAGTGCGACCTCACGCGCCTTGCGGTCGTCCGGCATAACGATGACTTCTTCGCCCGCGGCGGGCACTTCCGACAGACCCTGGATTTCCACCGGGATCGACGGACCTGCCGACTTGGTCGGCTTGCCCGTTTCGTCGAGCATGGCGCGCACGCGACCGTAGGCGCTGCCTGCCAGCACGACGTCGCCGCGATTGAGCGTACCCGACTGGACGAGGATCGTTGCAACGGGACCCTTACCCTTGTCGAGCTTCGCTTCGATCACGAGGCCCTTCGCCGGTGCTTCGACAGGTGCCTTCAGTTCCAGCACTTCCGCCTGCAGCAACACGTTTTCGAGCAGATCGTCGATGCCAGCGCCCGTCTTGGCCGAAACCGCGACGAACGGCGAATCGCCACCGTATTCTTCCGGCACGACACCTTCCGCGACGAGTTCCTGCTTCACGCGTTCCGGGTTCGCGTCCGGCTTGTCGATCTTGTTGATCGCAACGACGAGAGGCACGCCGCCCGCCTTCGCGTGCGAGATCGCTTCCTTCGTCTGCGGCATCACACCGTCATCCGCTGCGACGACCAGAATCACGATGTCGGTTGCCTTCGCACCGCGTGCACGCATTGCCGTGAACGCTTCGTGACCCGGCGTATCGAGGAACGTGATGACGCCACGCGGCGTTTCGACGTGATATGCCCCGATGTGCTGCGTAATGCCGCCCGCTTCGCCCGCCGCCACCTTCGCGCGACGGATGTAGTCGAGCAGCGAGGTCTTGCCGTGGTCGACGTGACCCATGACCGTGACGACGGGAGGACGCGGCAACTGCGGCGCGTCGGAAATCTCGCCTTCGACCAGCATTGCTTCCGGATCGTCCAGCTTGGCCGCGACAGCATGATGGCCCAGTTCCTCGACGACGATCATCGCCGTTTCCTGGTCCAGCATCTGGTTGATCGTGACCATCTGGCCGAGCTTCATCATCACCTTGATGACTTCCGAAGCCTTCACCGACATCTTGTGCGCCAGGTCGGCAACCGTGATGGTTTCCGGCACGTGCACTTCACGCACGATCGGCTCGGTCGGCGCCTGGAAGGTCGTCGATTCCTGATGCTTGCCACGTCCCTTCGGACCGCCGCGCCAGCCGCGATCGACACCGCCGCTCGAGTCGCCGCGCGTCTTGATGCCACGGCGCTTCGCTGCGTCGTCCTGCCAGCCGCCCTTGCCGCCAGCCTTCTTCTTGTCGCCGCCGGGACCTGCCGGCTGCGCAGCCGCTGCCGGTTGCGCCGCTGCTGCGGGCGCCGGCTTCTTCGCGGCCGGACGTGCCGACGTTTCGCCAGCCGGACGCGCCGGCTTGTGCAGCGTACCCTTCGCTTCGGCGGGCTTCGGCGCTTCAGCCGGCTTCGGCGGCGGTTCCGGCGCCTTGACCTGCGCCTTGCGCGGCGTGTTCATCATCTCGCGGATCGCACGTGCCTCGGCTTCCGCCTTGGCGCGACGCTTCGCGATTTCTTCCTGTTCGAGACGGGCCTTTTCGGCCTGTTCGCGTGCCGCGTCTTCGGCCTTCCTGGCCGCTTCACGCTGCGCAGCGCGCTCCGCTGCCGCACGATCTTCGTCCTGCGATGCGCGCTCCTGCTCAGCCTGTTCGCGAGCCGCTGCGGCTGCTTCGGCGACGGCCGCAGCACGCTTCTTCGCCGATTCTTCTTCGGCGCGGCGACGCTCGGCTTCGGCAGCTTCTTCGCGTGCCTGACGCTCCGCCTCTTCGCGTGCGAGCTGATCCTGGCGCGCCTTCAGTTCCTGCGCCTGCTTTTCAAGCAGTTCTGCCTCGTGACGCGCTTCTTCCTCGCGACGCTGCAGTTCGAGATCTTCCGCTGCTTCCTGACCATTGCCCGTTGCTTCCGCGGTCTGCTCGACCGCCTCGTCGCGGCGGACGAACGTGCGCTTCTTGCGCACCTCGACCTGAATGGTACGAGCTTTACCCGTCGCGTCGGACTGCTTGATCTCCGACGTATGCCGCTTGGTCAGCGTGATCTTGCGCTTGTCAGCATCGTTCGAGCCGTGCGACTTGCGCAAGTGGTCGAGCAGACGCGCCTTGTCCGTCTCGGACAAAGCATCGTCTTCACTCGCTTTCTGGACGCCCGCCGCCTGCAGCTGCTCGAGCAGCACGCCTGCAGGCATTTTCAGTTCCGCGGCAAATTGGGCTACGTTGTTACTCGCCATTCATTCCTCTTAATGCAAGGACCGATTCCTTGCGGTTAGCATCGGGTCATGCAGCCTTACGGCCGCGATCAGGTCAGTGGTTCATGGTCGTGGATCTCATTGAAACCAGTGTTCACGGGCCTTCATAATCAACGCCTTGGCGGCGTCCTCAGTCACGCCGGTCATCTCGACCAGCTCGTCGACAGCCAGTTCAGCCAGGTCGTCGCGCGTCTGGATCTGATGTTCAGCCAGCTTCGCGAGCAGTTCGGCATCCATGCCGTCGAGGCTCTTCAGGTCGAGCGCAACGCCTTCGACCTTCTCCTCGTTAGCAATCGCCATCGTCAACAACGCGTCACGCGCGCGGTTGCGCAGTTCGTGAACGGTGTCTTCGTCGAATGCTTCGATTTCCAGCATCTCGTTGAGCGGCACGTAGGCAATCTCTTCGAGACTCGTGAAACCTTCGTCGATCAGGATGTCGGCGACTTCTTCGTCGACATCGAGACGCGCCATGAACAGGTCGCGCAGTACGCTGCGTTCCTGGTTCTGCTTTTGTGCAGACTCGTCCGGCGTCATGATGTTGATCTGCCAGCCGGTGAGCTCGCTGGCAAGACGCACGTTCTGGCCGCTGCGGCCGATAGCGACGGCCAGTTCGTTTTCGTCGACGACGACGTCCATCGAATGCTTTTCTTCATCGACGACGATCGACTGGACAGCTGCCGGCGCGAGCGCGCCGATCACAAACTGGGCGGGATCTTCCGACCATAGCACGATGTCGACGTTTTCGCCACCGAGCTCATTGCGTACAGCCTGCACGCGCGAACCGCGAATGCCGACGCAGGTGCCGATGGGGTCGATACGCTTGTCGTAAGCGACGACGCCGATCTTCGCGCGCACGCCGGGATCGCGCGCCGCCGCCTTGATTTCCAGCAGGCCTTGCTCGATTTCCGGCACTTCCATTTCGAAGAGCTTCATCAGGAACTCGGGCGCCGTACGCGACAGCTCGATCTGCGGACCGCGCGCGGTGCGATCGACCTTCGCGATGTACGCACGCACGCGGTCGCCGACGCGCAGGTTTTCCTTCGGAATCAGCTGGTCGCGGCGCAGCAGCGCTTCGACACGGCCCGATTCGACGATGAAGTTGCCCTTGTCGAGACGCTTGACGGTACCCGTCATGATGCTTTCGCCGCGCTCGAGGAAGTCGTTCAGGATCTGCTCGCGCTCCGCGTCGCGCACCTTCTGGAGGATCACCTGCTTGGCAGCCTGCGCGCCGATACGGCCGAATTCGATGGACGGAACGGGTTCTTCCAGGAAGTCGTCGATCTGCGCGTCGGCCTTCTGCTCGCGCGCTTCGAACAACAGGATTTCCTGATCCGGCTCCTGCAGGCCCGCTTCGTCCGGCACGACTTTCCAGCGACGGAAGGTTTCGTGCTCGCCGCTCTCACGGTCGATATGAACGCGGATGTCCGCGTCTTCGTCGAAGAGTTTCTTGGATGCAGACGCGAGCGCTGCCTCGAGCGCGGCAAAAACCACGTCCTTGTCGACATTTTTTTCGCGTGCCAGCGCATCCACCAGCATCAACACTTCGCGACTCATTGTTTGCGGCTCCTAAAGTCAACTTTCGGAACGAGGCGTGCCTTGTCGATATCCGCGAGCGTGAAATCCAGCATCGCGGCGCCTTCCTTCCCTTCAAATTCCAGACCGATCGTTTCGCCTTCGGGCGCATGCAGGATGCCCCGGTACGATTTCCGTCCGTCCAATGGCTTTTTCAATGTGATGACCGCCTCGCTGCCCGCGAAGCGTTCGAAGTCCGCCAGTTTTTTCAGCGGGCGGTCGAGACCTGGCGACGATACTTCAAGCCGCTCGTAATCGATGTTTTCGACCGTCAGTACGTGCTGGAGCTGACGGGTAACTTTTTCGCAGTCTTCGATCGCGATGCCGGCGGGCTGGTCGATATAAATGCACAGCATGCCGCGCCCGGTGCGCTCGAGATCGACGAGCTCGTACCCCAAGCCCACGACCGTGGTTTCAATCAGTTCCGTCAGTTGCACGTTGCCCTCTAAGATGTTCGCGCTGCAAGCCTTTGCGATACACCCAAGGGTTGCGCGCCAGGCCGGCGCACGTTCGTGCTACCCGAGATGCCGATCCACCCAAGAACTGAGCGGCAAAAAAAAATGGGCGAAACGCCCATCATCTTATTGCCGGTGGTCGCACCTGAGCCGCACATAAAACCGCACGCCCAGCGACTTTGTGATTGTAGCCATTTTTCACGACAAACGCAAACCGCCAGCCAGCCGCTCAACGCCATTTGCGGTCGTTTTCGCCGCAATCAAGGCTTGAAACGAGCCATTTCGTGCAGTCTGGTGCTGTCTGCGAGAGATGGTTCGCTTGCGAATGCGCACGGCGATCGCCGATGCGCAATGCAATCGAACGCGACAGGCGGCAACCGGCGCCGCTGTCGCTTCGCGATGGTCAGCGTCCGCGGGAACGGTTGCGCTGCGCGCCGCCGCTGCGATTACCGCCGGCGTTCGGATTGCCGCCCGTGCGATTGCCGTTGCTCGCGCGGTTGCCGTTCGGCGTGCGATTACCGCCGCCACCGACACCACCACCGCCACCGCCGCGCTTCGCATTGCCGCCGCCTGCGGCCGCACGGTTGCCCGACGGTGCGCGATTGCCGTCGACATCGCGGCCACCACGACCGCCACGGCCTTCACCGCGGTTGCCATTCGTATTGCCAAAACCGCCGCCGAGGCCAGTGTTCAGCGCGCCGAACGCGCTTGCGCCCTTGCCGCCGCCGCGGCGACCCTGACCGCCGCCACGAGGCTGTTGCTGGTCGAAACGGCCATGCGACATGAGCACGGGTTCGCGATTGATGAAGCCCATCGAGGTCTGCATCGGATCCGGCTGACGGCGCTCCGGCTCGCCACGGCGACCGCCGCTCTTTTCTTCCGTCGGCGCCTTCAGTCCCACCGACGCCATCAGGCTGCGCACCTGGTTGTCTTCGAGTTCTTCCCAACGACCGCGCTTCAGACCGCGCGGCAGCGCGATCGGGCCGTGACGCGTACGGATCAGACGGCTCACCATCAGACCGACCGCTTCGAACATGCGGCGCACTTCACGGTTACGCCCTTCGGCGAGCGCGACGTGATACCAGTGGTTCGTTCCTTCACCGCCGCCATCGCGGATGCGCAGGAAATTCGCCGGACCGTCTTCGAGTTCGACGCCGTGCAACAGCTTCTGCCGGTTGCCTTCCGCCAGCTCACCGACCACGCGCACCGCATATTCACGCTCGACGCTGTAACGCGGATGCATGAAGCGGTTCGCCAGATCGCCCGACGTGGTCAGCATCAGCAGACCTTCCGTATTGAAGTCGAGGCGGCCGACGGCAAGCCACTTCGCCGTCTTCATCGGCGGAAGCTTGTCGAAGACGGACGGACGGCCTTCCGGATCGGCATGACTGACGATTTCGCCTGTCGGCTTGTGATACAGCAGCACGCGCGGCGGCTTGCTCTGCAGCTTGCGCTTGATCGGCTTGCCGTTGATGCGCACCAGATCGGTCGGCAGAATGCGCTGACCGATGTGCGCCGGTTCGCCGTTCACCGACACGCGGCCCGCGACGATCAACTCTTCCATGTCGCGACGCGAGCCCATGCCGGCGTCGGCGAGCACCTTGTGCAACTTGGGCGCGTCGTCGTCCGGCGACAGCACGCGCTTGGGCGCGGCGGGACGGCCGCGACGCAGCATCGGCGCACGCACGCCGCCCGTTGTCGAGTTGTCGGCGTCGAAAGCGGGCGACGTCACGTAGTCGAACAGGTCGTCCTGCTTCTCGCCTTCGGCTGCCGCTGCGGGGGCTACATCTCCGGCAGCATTGCCGCGGCCC
>NZ_JAAGPD010000083.1 GCF_017104565.1 Paraburkholderia sp. Tr-20389
GAAAAAAAAAAACTCTATCTGATTCATGTCGACTAGTCTCACTCTTTCTGTATACTGCTCTTCCCCCTGTCTTCCTGTCCGTCCCCGCTGGTCGCCTGCCGTTTTACTCTCCTTGTCTCTCTTCACCCCTTTACTCCTGCTTCCCCCTTCGACATCATCCTCAACTCTTCTCGCTCGTCACCCTCCACCATTCTCCTACTCTCCCTCCTTCTGCTGACGCTCTCAACTCTCTCCACAC
>NZ_JAAGPD010000084.1 GCF_017104565.1 Paraburkholderia sp. Tr-20389
CGGCGGCCCCGGCGATGCCCGCGACGGCATCGGGTGCGTCGGCTACGCTGGCGGCCTCGGGAGCGGCCCCGGCCTCGGGGGCACTCGCGGCGTCGGGCGCCAGCATGCCGATGGAAGGATCCGCGTCGCTGGCGGCCATGCCGCCACCGCCTCCGCCCGAACCGCCGATGGTCCGCTACTGGGCCGCCTACGCGAAATGCATGCAGCAGCGCGGTTACTACACACGCTGACACGCACACTGCATTCATTCGACAAATGACAACGGCACGCACGCGCGTGCCGTTTGCGTATGCGCCGCTTGATGACGCTTCACTCGCTCGCCAACAGCAACGACCCAACGTATTGTTGAATGTCGCAAGACGCGCCACACAGTCCGCATTCGCCTAGACTGATACGCACCCGCTAACGGGCGAACTCAACGGACGGGACCATGAAAGGGATCTTGATCGAGAAGCAGGACAACGGCAGCCGCGCCTCCATCGCCGATATCGACGAAGCACTTCTGCCCGCAGGCGACGTGACGGTGCGTATCGAATGGTCGACGCTCAACTATAAAGACGCACTCGCGATCACGGGCCGCTCACCCGTCGTGCGCAGCTTTCCGCTGGTGCCCGGCATCGATTTCTCAGGCGTCGTGGAGTCAAGCGAACATCCGCAATGGAAAGCAGGCGACGCGGTGATCCTGAACGGCTATGGTGTCGGCGAAAAGCATTGGGGCGGACTCGCGCAACGCGCACGCGTGAGCGGAGACTGGCTCGTGCGCCTGCCCTCGCCGCTCGCCTCGCGCGACGCGATGGCCGTCGGCACGGCAGGCTATACGGCGATGCTATGCGTACTCGCACTCGAGCGACATGGCGTCACGCCCGCGCAAGGCAAAGTGCTCGTGACGGGCGCGGCAGGCGGCGTCGGCAGTGTCGCGATCATGCTGCTCGCCCGGCGCGGCTATCAGGTGATCGCATCGACCGGCCGTCCCGGCGAATCGGGCTATCTGCACGAACTCGGCGCGCAGGAGATCATCGATCGCGCGGAGCTGTCCGGTCCGGGCAAGCCGCTCGCGAAGGAGCGCTGGGTCGCCGCCGTCGATGCCGTCGGTAGCCACACGCTCGCGAACGCGTGCGCCGGCACCGCGTATGGCGGTATCGTCGCGGCCTGCGGACTCGCGCAAGGAATGGACTTGCCCGCTACCGTCGCGCCCTTCATCCTGCGCGGCGTGACGCTTGCAGGCATCGACAGCGTAATGGCGCCGCACGCGCGCCGCGTCGAGGCATGGCAGCGTATCGCCGAAGACCTCAGCACCGAACGGCTTGCATCGATGGTCACGCAAATCAGCCTCGGCGAAGCGCTCGCGGCGGCACCCGACGTGCTCGACGGCAAAGTGCGCGGACGTCTCGTGGTCGACGTCAATCGATAACGCACGCGCGCACCCATCATCGAAGCGCCTTATGCGGGGAGTCATTTTTAATCGATTTGCCTGATCCACACGCGAACCTTAAGCTGAATGCGATTTCGCCCAACACGCCCATCGGCAACAGACTGGATCGCATCATGCAAGCTCATTCGTTCAAGGTTCGCGTCGACGCCGTGCGCGACGAAGCACACGGCGTCCGCTCATTCGTCATTTCACGCCTCGACGGCCAGCCCTTCGACAGGTACGAGCCCGGCGCGCACATCGACGTCACGAGTCCGTGCGGCGTGACACGCCAATATTCGTTGTGCGGCGATCCGGACCACCGCGACTCGCATCTGTTCGCGGTCAAGAGAGAAGCGCAATCGCGCGGCGGCTCGCGCTCTCTCCACGACGATGTGCAGATCGGCACCGAACTGTCGGTCGGTGCGCCGCGCAATCTGTTTCGCCTCGTCGGGGACGCCAGCACGCATGTGTTGATCGGCGCGGGCATCGGCATCACGCCTCTGCTTTCGATGGCGTATCGCCTCATCAAGATGAAGGCGCCATTCGAACTGCACTATTTCGCGCGCGGCGCCGAACATGCGGCGTTTGTTCCATTGCTCTCGCGTGCGCCGTTCGATGGCCACGTCAAACTGCACTTCGGCGTCGAGACCGACGCGCTCGATGCCGAACTCGCTGCGTGTCTCGCCGGCGTGCCGCAAGGCGCGCATGTCTACACATGCGGCCCGGTACCATTCATGGATCGCGTCGTCGCCGCGGGCGAAGCGCGCCTGCCCGCCGATTCGATTCATCTCGAACGCTTTACGGCCGACCCACAACCGCCCGGCGAAGCCGTGCTCGACAGCTTCGACGTGCAACTTGCGAGCACGGGCCAAACGGTGCGCGTCGATAGCAAGACCTCGATCGTCGAAGCTCTTGCGGCGATCGGCATCGAAGTGGACACATCGTGCGGCGAAGGCGTATGCGGTACCTGCATGGTCGACGTGGTAAGCGGCGAACCCGAACATCGCGACCATTGCCTGAGCAAGGCAGAACGCGCGAGCAACAATGTGATCTGCTGTTGCGTGTCGCGTTCCCGCTCACCCGTGCTCGTGCTCGATCTCTGACCTTATTTCCGGTCGAAGCGCTTCACCATCTCGGCCATCAGGTCGCGCATCCACGCGATGCCTTCGTCTTCGTGGAAGTGCTCGTGCCAGTGCATCGTCACGGTGGCCTGTGGAATCGGCACGGGCAGCGTGTAGATGCGAAACGCGTCATTGCGATTGAGAATGCCAGCGAGCCGTTGCGGCAGCGTGGCGAACAGATCGGTGACGGCCAGCACGCCCGGCAACGCAACGAAGTGCGGCAATTGCAGCACGATGTTGCGGCCGACGCCTTGCGCACGCAACGCATCGTCGAGTGCATGATGGCTGTGCTCGACGGAGCGCACCTGCACGTGCGACGCCGCGAGGAAATGCTCGAGGCTCAACGCGGCACCCGTGGGCAGTCCGCGACGCTTGCGTGTCATGCACACGTACGTCTCTTCGAATAGCAACTGATGGCGCGTGCGCGCCATCAGCAACGGCAGATTGCCGATCGCGAAATCGAGCTTGCTCGAACGCAGCGCGTCCTCCATGTCTTCCACGGGCAACGGCTCGACTGAGAGCTTCACGCGCGGCGCGCGCTCGTGCAAAGCCTCGCAGATGGCCGGCAGATACGCCATTTCTCCCGCATCCGACAGCGACAGCCGGAACGTGCGCGTGCTCGTTTCCGGATCGAAGCTCTCCGCATAGCGCAGCGCCTCGCGCACTGTGTCGAGCGCGCGTCCCACGATGCCCGCGAGTTCCAGCGCAATCGGCGTGGGCTGCATGCCCGAGCGCGTGCGAATGAACAACGGATCGTCGAACAGCGTGCGCAGCCGTGCCAGCGAATAGCTGATTGCAGGCTGCGAAAGCGCGAGACGTTCCCCCGCTTTCGTGAGGCTGCGCTCTTCGACGATGGCCTGAAACACACGCAACAGGTTGAGGTCGACGTGATCGAGTGAGGTCATGATGAACTTCCGACTATTTGCCGGACTTATTGACCGGCTGATTTTTAATCGATTTGACGCATGATCGGTGCAAAGCGAGACTGGTGTCAACGCGAAACAAGCACGACATGTACGCACTTTCGCTCGATTTCCATTCCCCGCAATCACGTCCCGAGCTATCACACCGATGAGCGACATCACCTGGCAGACCATCGACACGCGTGCGCTGAGCAGCCGCGCCGAAGCCGATCGCATCG
Source organism: Paraburkholderia sp. Tr-20389 (assembly GCF_017104565.1). Lineage (GTDB taxonomy): Bacteria > Pseudomonadota > Gammaproteobacteria > Burkholderiales > Burkholderiaceae > Paraburkholderia. The sequence goes on from NZ_JAAGPD010000084.1 coordinate 3,674, forward strand.
CGCCCTCGCTGTACTACGACCCGAACCTGTTCGAAGCCGAACTCGAGCGGATTTTCTACAAGACGTGGGTATGGGTCGCACACGAAAGCGAGTTGCCGAAGCCGGGCGACTTCCGCACGACCACCATCGGGCGGCAACCCGTCATCGTCGTGCGCGACAAGACTGGCACGGTAAACGTGCTGCAAAACCGCTGCCGTCATCGCGGCGCGACCGTATGCGAAGAGCACAAGGGCAACGCGAAAGGCTTCACGTGTCCGTATCACAGCTGGTCGTATGCGCTCGACGGCACGCTGCGCGCGCTGCCCTACGGCGACGGCTACGAAGGTGTGTGCGAGAAAGGCGACCTGCCGCTCGCGAAGCTGCGCGTGGGCATTTATCAAGGGCTGATCTTCGCGAGCTTCAACGAAGAGATCGAACCGCTCGAAGACTTTCTCGGCGGCGCCAAGCCATGGATCGACCTGTTCATGAAGCAGGGCGCGGGCTACCCCGTGAAGGCGAACGGCGAGCACAAGTTCAAGTTCAAAGGCAACTGGAAGATCCAGCTGGAAAACACGACTGACCTGTATCACTTCCCGGTCGTGCACAAGTCGTGGATGAAATCGATCGACGACGAAACAGCCGCCGCGATCACCAGCTTCATGACGAGCGAAGACGCGTTCTGCCGCTCGCTCGGCAACGGTCATAGCCTCGCCGTGCTGGTGCCCGAACTGGTCGATCTCGACAAGGACGACGGCGCACCGCTGCCCGAGCGCTTCAACGAACTCGCCGCGACACTCGCCGAGCGTCACTCGCCGGAAGAAGTGCGCCGCATCGTACGCTCGCTGATGGGGGTCGGTTTCAACCTGAACCTGTTTCCGAACCTCGCGCTGTCGATGGCCTTTTTCCGTGTGCTGCGGCCCATTTCCGCGGAGGAGACCGAGATCCGCCACGTTGCGCTCGCAATGGACGGCGGCCCTGACGAAGCGAACCGCGTGCGCCTGCGCATTCACGAACATTTCCAGGGCCCGTTCGGCTTCGGCAGTCCCGACGATGCGGAAGCATGGGAACGCGTGCAGCGCGGCTCGTATGCGGGCCCCGATCTCCCCATTCTCGTCAACCGCGGCTTGAACCGCGAGACGACGGCCGCGAATGGCGAAAAGACGGCACACGCAACGGATGAAACGGGCATGCGCGAAGCGTATCGCCAATGGCGCGCAATGATGGAGCAGGCATGATGGACGACCGTAACGCACTCTTCTCGCAACAGACCTTCGCGCGCGCGATCGAGTTCATCTGGCGCGAAGCCGAATTGCTGGATCGCCGCGACTATCGCGCATGGCTCGAACTGTGGGAGCCGTCGGGCTTCTATGTGGTCCCGATCGATCCGCAAACGACCGACTACGCTGCAACGCTCAACTACGCCTACGACGATCAGGACATGCGCGAAAAGCGCGTGCAACGCATGGTGTCCGGCTATTCGGCATCCGCCTCAGATGCCGCGCGCACCGTGCGCACGGTCTCGCGCTTCACGTTGACGAGCGATGCCGCCGATGTGGTCGAAGTGAAATCGGCACAGGTGATCGTTGCGTACAAGCGCAGCGTGTCGACGATCTTCGCCGCCGATCTCACGCACAAGATCAGCTTCGCAACGGGTGAACCGCGTCTCGTCGAGAAGGTGATTCGCCTGATCGACTCGACGGAAACACTCAGTGCGATCGGCTTCCTGCTGTGAGCCTTTGATGCGCGCAGCAGCCTTGCAACCCCGCTGCGCGCGAGAAAGCGGACTCCCTATGCCTACACTCGAAGTCTATCTGCCGCATGGGCACGACGATGCGCGCAAAGCGTCGCTGATCCAGGGCCTGACACACGCGACGGTCGCCGCCATCGACGCGCCCGCCGAATCCGTGCGCATCCTGCTCAGCGAACTGCCCGGCACGCACATCGGCATCGGCGGCAAGACGGCCGCCAACGGCGCCGCACCTTCGCTGCCCGTGATCGTCGCGATCCTGATTGCCGGCCGCACCGATGCGCAAAAGCAGTCGCTGATCGCGGCGCTGTCCGAAACGGCCGCGGCCGTGCTCGATGCGCCGCTTCAGGCGACGCGCGTGATGATCAAGGACATCCCCAATACCGACTTCGGTATTGGCGGTCAGACGGCCCGCGCGCTTGGACGCTGACGCGAACCTAGAGCCCCGCCTCGACAGCGGGCGCGAGCGGCAACGCAACGCGGCATTCGAGGCCGCCTGCGTGCGCGGGTTGTGCCCAGATGCGCCCGCCGTGGCGTGCGACGATGTTCTTGCACAAAGACAGCCCGATGCCGTTGCCGCCCGCCTTCGACGACGAAAAGCCGTCGAACAGCCGCTCGTGCGATCCGGCCGGCACGCCGGGGCCATTGTCGATCACGCGCAATTCAGCGCGGCCGTCGGCCGACGCAGTGGCGAGCGTCATGATGCGCGTCGCCGCCTTCATCTCCGTCAACGCCTCCACCGCGTTGAATGCAAGATTCAGGATCACCTGGCCGATCAGCACGCGCTCGCAAAACACGGGCAAGGCTTCGTCCGCCTGTTCGATCCGCACGCGCACGCCCTCTTCTTTTGCGCGCAATTCGATGAAGTACGCGACGTCGTTCAGGATGTCGCGCAGGTCTGCATGCGTTTCCGTCGGCTCGCGCTTCACGACGTATTCGCGCACGCTCTTGATGATGAGGGCGGCATGTTCCGCCTGACGGTCCGCGCTGCGCAGGCCCCAGATTGCGGAATCGATGCTGCCCTGGCCCAGCCGTTGAATCGCGCCTTCGATGAAATTACGCACAGCGGCAAGCGGCTGACTCAGCTCATGGGCAATCGCCGTCGCCATTTCGCCCATTGCGTTGTAACGACCCGCATATTCGAGCATGCGCGCTTCCGTACGGCGCGCTTCCTCGGTCGCGACTTCATCGCTGATGTCGCGAAAGTGGATCAGCAGGCCGTTCAGATCGTTTTCAATCGACACCCTCCGGCATGTGATGCGCAACCAGCATATCGCGCCGTCGCGCCGCCTGATACGGTAACGCTGCGCATGCGTGCGCTGTTCACCCGTCGCATGACGCAACTGCGTGACGAGCCGGTTGCGATCCGCGAGCGTGCAGTAATCGAGCACGCCACCGAGCGGCTCGCCGGGCAACACGCCCAGCAGGCGGCGTCCCGACTCGCTGATGAATTCGAGCTTGCCGCGCGGCGTCAGCACGGCTACGCCCTCGCCGAGATCCTGCATGAATTCGCGCAGACGCGTTTCGTAGCGGCGCAGTTTCTGGCGCATCGCTTCTTCCGCGCTGATGTCGCGAAACTGCACCATGACGACAGCACGTTCGCGCAACGGCACATACGTGGCAATCGCCTCCGACAGCATGTCGATGCCCGAGCGCGACCGGTAGCACCACTCGTACACCTGAGGCCCTTGCGTGATCGCGCGGTCCATCGCGGCCACGCCGATCTCGCGCCGGTACCTGGGTTCGGGACGCGTCATGTCGGGTGCCTTGAGCGGCAGCAGTTCTTCGAGAGAAAAACCCAACGCAACGCACGCAGCCTGATTGGCCCACAGGATCGCCTTCGTCTGCGCATCGTGCAGCAGCACGCACAGCGTCAACGCATCGAGCAGACGGTGAAAATCTTCTTCGGCGGGAAAGTTCATGATGCGCGTGCGGCGGGCCTCGAGTGCAGACATAACCATAACATCCGCCTCACTGCTCACGGGGCTAAAGATTTCTTTAGACATGCGGGCGTCGATACCAGGAAACGCAGACCGCCGCCCCAATTGATGCCGCCTTTTTGCGTTCCTAGACTGATCTGAACGTCAACAACGTCAAACGCATTCAGGAGACTCCGACATGTCAGCCACCGCCCTCGCCTCGTGTCACGAACGCAGCATCGAGCCGTCGCAACACGAAGCAGACCACGCCCTGTCGCTCGACGACGTGATCGCCGAAATCGCCGCACGTCGCGACGAATTCGACCGCATGTCGCACGTCCCGCGCGACGTGATCGCGAAGCTGAAGCACGCCGGCATCTATCGCGCCGGCACGCCGCGGCGTTTCGGCGGCGATGCCCGCGCACCGGGCGAATTCCTCGCGATGATCGAACGCATCGCCGTCGCCGACGGTTCGGCGGCATGGGTTGCGAGCTTCGGATCGGCGAACGTGTATCTCGCGGCGCTGCCGCTCGCGACGCAGGCAGCGATCTATGCATCCGGTCCTGATCAGGTCTTCGCGGGCGGCCTCTTTCCCGTGCAGCCGGCGCAGCCCGCGCCCGGCGGCTGGCGCGTGAACGGCACGTGGAAGTTCGCGAGCGGCTGCAAAGGCGCGGACTGGCTCGGTGTCGGAATCGGTACGGGCAGCAACGACGGCGCGTCCCCCGGCAAGCCGCGCACGGCGGTGTTTCGCCCGGAGCAGGTCGACATCGTCGAGAACTGGGACGTGGTCGGCATGCAGGGCACGGGCAGTCACGATCTTCGCGTCACCGATCAGTTCGTCGCCGACGACTGGACCTTCGTGCGCGGCGGCACGCCGACCGTCGATGAACCGCTGTATCGCTATCCGACCATCGCGTATGCGGCACAGGTGCTCGCCGTCGTGAACCTCGGACTGGCGCGCGCCGCGCTCGATGTCGCGAACCAGATGGCAGGCGGCCGCAAGACGACGACGGGCGCGCCGCAACTCGCGGATCGCGCGTATTACCGGATCGAACTCGCGAAAGCGGAAGCGCAGTTGCGCTCGGCGCGGGCGTTCTTCTATGAATCGACGGACAGCGTGTGGCAATCGATTCTCGCCGGCAACGACGTGACGCCGGACCAGGTGAGCCTGCTGCGTCTGGCCGCGACGCAGATCGCACGCGAAGGCGCCGATGTCGTGGGCCGTGCGTACCGGCTGGGGGGCACGATGGCGATCTATCGCTCGCATCCGCTGCAGCGCCTGATGCGCGACGCGATGGTCGTCACACAGCACGCGTTTCTCGGCGAAGGCAATTACGACGGCGCAGGTGCCGTCTTCGTCGGCGTGCCGCCGATTCCCGGCTATCTGTAACCGTTAAAGGCACCTTTTTTACCGCTATTTTCAAGGGAGTTTCGCTTCATGACTGACAATCGTTCGCTGCCGTTGCGCGTGCTGTTCTGCTGCGGCGTCACGCAGAATTTCTTCGACTTGCCGCGCGAGCAGATCGGCGAGGTGTGGCAGGCGTACGGCAAGATGCTCGCCGCCGTCGAAGCGATGGAGAATGTGCGCGTGCTCGGTGTAATGGACGACGACCGCCTCGTCGTCGGACAGTCGGATGGCGCGCCGTGGACCTTCTACATCATGGCCGACGTCGCCGATTTCGACACCGCCGTCGCCGTGTGCAATCTGTATCGCACGACACCCGTCGGTGAATACAACCTGTGGCGCTACGGCAAGATCGAGGCACGCGTCGGCCGTGCATTGACGGTGCCGCCCGCTGCGGCCAACGCAGCCGCGCAGAACGCGTCCTGACCCATGGGCGATATCACATTGCCCGCCGCCGCGTTCGAGGCCTTGCAAGCCCGCATCGTCGCGCTCGAAGCTGAAAATGCGGTGCGTAAAACGATCGCGCGCTATATGGCCTTGTGCGATGTGCCCTCGGGCGCGCTCGACGGCGAATCGCTCGCGGCGCTCTTCACCGAAGACGCGATCTGGGAAGGCATCGGCCAGCAATACACGCAGAAATTCGGCCGTCTGCAAGGGCACGAAGCGATACTCGCGATGCTGCAGCGTTATCTGCCGCCCGTCCCGCACTTCGCGACCAATGTGCACTTCCTGACTTCCGAGACGATCGACGTGCATGGCGAACGCGCGAAAGGCCGCTGGATCATGCTGCAGGCGTCGGGTTATGTCGATGCGCGTGCGGAACTGATCGCCGCGCGGCTCGAGATCGATTTCGTGCCCGCCGCTGACGGCAGCGCCTGGTTGATCGAGCACTTTCGCACCGAGCGTCTGTTCGATGCCCCCTGGCAAGTCAACGCTCGCAAGGACACGACATCATGACTGCATTCATCAGCGAATTCATGTTGAGCGCGGACCCGGCCGCGCAAGGGCCGACCATCGCGATCAAGGATTCGATCGACGTCGCCGGCCATCCGACCACGGGCGCGAGCCGTGCGCTCGCCGGCGCGCCGCCCGCCACAGCACATGCCGAAGTCGTGCAGCGTCTGCTCGATGCAGGCTGGCGCATCACGGGGAAGGCGAACATGCATGAACTCGCGTTCGGCATGACGGGCATCAACGACTACACGGGTACGCCCGTCAACCCGCAGGACGCCGCGCGCATTCCGGGCGGCTCGTCGAGCGGTTCGGCATCGGCTGTCGGACTGAAGCTCGTCGATGCGGCGCTCGGTACCGACACGGGCGGCTCGATTCGAGGACCGGCAGCGTGTTGCGGCGTAAGCGGACTCAAGCCGACCTTCGGGCGCGTGTCGCGGCACGGCGTCGCGCCGCATGAATCCACGCTCGATTGCGTCGGTCCGTTCGCGCGCGACATCGCGACGCTCGTCGACGCGATGGCAGCGATCACCCCTGCATTCGATCTGGCCGCCGCGAAACGCGCACACGCGGCCGCACACGTCGCGATCGTCGCCGTCGACGCCGACGCTGCGATCCGGCAAGGCGTGGAGCGCGCAGTGCACGGCGCAGAGCTTGCATCACGCGTCATCGAGCTTGACCAGATGAAAGATGCCTTCGAAGCGGGCCTCGCCGTGATCAACGTCGAAACATCGCGCGCATTCGGTCATCTCGTCGGCACGGGCAAGCTCGGCGCGGATCTCGACGCGCGCCTGCGCGCAGCGGCACAAACCACTCAGGTGCAAGTCGACGCCGCGGAGCGTGTGCGACGCGCGTTCACGGCTGCCGTCGATCGCGCACTGGAAAGCGCCGACGTCCTCGTGATGCCGACCTTGCCCGCGCTGCCGATCACGATCGAGGCGGCACGCAATGGCACGTCCGTCATCGCGATGTCCTCGCTGATCCGCCCGTTCAATCTAAGCGGACATCCAGCGTTGAGCCTGCCGTTGCCGATCGAAGGTTCGGCGTTGAAGGCCGGTCTGCAGATCATCGGGCGCAAAGGTGCGGACGAACAGGTGTGCGCCCTCGCCGCCCGCTTTGAAGCGGCACTCGCCGCATCGTGAATTGAACGGCGCGCGTTCACCTGCATGTGAACGCACGCAATGAAGGAACTACTATCCATGTCGAACAGAGTCGTCATCGTCACGGGCGCGGCCCGAGGTCTGGGCGCCGTCGTCGCGCAGCAGTTTCATCGCGCGGGCTACAAGGTTGCGCTCGCGGATATCGCGTTCGATGCCGCCCAGGCACTGGCCGTTGAATTGAGCGCGGATCAGTCGACCGCGTGCGCTATTCGCCTCGACGTCACGCGCAAGGAAGACTTCGTCGAAGCGCGCGATGCATTGATCTCCCGCTGGGGACACGTCGACGTGCTGGTGAACAACGCGGGCGCATCGAAGGTCGTGCCCGTGATGGAGATCACCGCCGAGCAGTTCGATCAGGTCATCGATATCAATCTGCGCAGCGTGTTGTTCGGCTGCCAGGTATTCGGCCAGTATTTCGCCTCGCGTGGCGTGGGGCGCATCGTCAACATCGCTTCGCTCGCGGGACAAAACGGCGGCTCGGCGACGGGCGCGCACTATGCCGCCGCGAAAGGCGGCGCGATTACCTTGACCAAGGTGTTCGCACGCGATCTCGCCGCGCAAGGCGTGACCGTCAATGCGATTTCGCCGGGGCCGCTCGATTTGCCCATCGTTCATGAAAGCGTGCCCGCCGACAAGCTCGACAAGGTTGTTTCGAGCATACCCGTAGGTCGTCTCGGTTCGGCGGATTACGTGGCCCAGGTTGCGGTGCTGCTCGCATCGGGCGATGCTTACTTCGCCAATGGCGCGTGCTGGGATGTGAACGGCGGCCTTTACATGCGATAGCGCACGGCGAGCGGCACGGCGTTGCACACAGGCCGTGCCGTCCGACGCTATTCGCGTCCGCTCTCGCCCGGACTCCACACGGCCATCACATCGCGCACCAGCGTCGCAATCGACGACGCGCCGAGCTTGTCCTTGATGCTCGCGCGATGCACGTCGACCGTCTTCACGCTGATCGACAGATCGGACGCGATGCGCTTGCTGCCCTTGCCGTCGAGCACGCCGCGCAGCACTTCCTTTTCGCGCGCCGTCAGCGACTCGATTCGCTGACGCAGCTCACGATGCTTCTGATCCGCTGCATGTCGTTGCGTCGCGAGCTTCATCGCGCGCTGGATGCGTTCGAGCATCTGCTGCGAGTTGTATGGTTTCTCGACGAAATCGATCGCGCCGTTCTGCAGTGCGCGCACGGACATCGGAATGTCGCCGTGTCCGCTCACGAAGATGATCGGCAAGGTCGCGCCGCGTGCATTGAGTTCCGCCTGCACGTCGAAGCCGCTCGTCTCGGGCATGCGCACATCGAGCACGAGACATGCGGGCACGTTCGCGTCGAACGCCTGCAGGAAGTTGGCGGCGTTCGCGAATCCTTCCGACTTCACGCCAACCGATTCCAGCAGCCACGCCAATGATGTGCGCATGCCGTTGTCGTCGTCGACGATGTACACGACGGGTGCGGGCGAACCGATGGATGGCGCCTTGCTCGCTGAACTCATGTCTTGAACCTTCCAGAACCCGTCGACAATGCGCGCCGTTGAAGTCCGGCTGTCTCCACGCGTCGTCCGTCAATTTTTGTGAAGACCCATCATAACCAGCCGGAATTCGCGTGAAAAGCCTTCAGCGCAGGCTTTTTTCCGTTCAGCACCGTACTCGTACGCGATGCGCAGTTGCGTGCCGAATGCAACCTGGTAAAACCTTTAGACGTCTCGGGAAGCGCGCCAACACGTGTGCCGCTCGCGCGGATTTTATTTGCGCAACGCGTGCCGTACGCTTGAGTTCATGGGATCGTCGCGCGCGCAACCGCCGCACGCGAGATCGACTGGCAGCGAACCAACGAGCAGGAAGGCACTCCTATGTCCCAACCATCCCGACCGTCCGATATTCAACGCGCGACCACGCTCGCTCCCGACGACGCACGCAAACAGTTCCGCCAGGCAATGGCGCACCTGGGCGCAGCCGTCAACGTCATCACGACATCCGGTCCTTCCGGGCGCTGCGGCATCACCGCAAGCGCCGTCTGTTCCGTCACGGATGCACCACCTACGCTGCTCGTCTGCATGAACCGATCGAGCGCGATGCACGCCGTGTTCGAACGCAACCGCAACGTCTGCATCAACGTATTGCCTGGCAATCACGAACTGCTCGCGCGGCACTTCGCCGGACTCACGCAACTGCCGATGGACGCGCGCTTCGGTTTGCCGATCTGGGACGAAGGTCTGCACGGCGTGCCCGTGTTGCGCGACGCGCTCGCGAGCCTGCAGGGAACCATCGTCGAACTGAAGGACGTGGGCTCGCACTCCGTGATGTTCGTCGAAGCTACACAGATTCGCGTGCGCGACGATGGCGACAGCCTCATTTACTTCGACCGCCAGTTCCATCGCGTGCCGAGGCTTTGTGCTGCATGAGCGCTGCTTCGCTCGCCGTCAGCGCATGCGGCTGCATGCGTCGATCGCTGAAATCGTGCTGTAACCCGGCGTTACTTTTCTCGCAACGCTGTAGCACCTGTGTCGCTTGTGCGCCCCTAGACTGAAGCCGTATTCAGTGACGCGCATCCATGCGCAGGGAGCAAAAAATGAAGAAGATGATGCTTGGTGCAGCGATCGGTGTCGCAATGCTGGCAGCTTCGGCGGCGGCTTCCGCGCACGTCGATGTGGCCGTGGGTCTGGGTGTCCCGGGCGTGGTCGTGCCTGCCCAGCCGGTGTACGCTGCGCCCGCCCCCGTCGCGGTCGGCTACGGCTATGACGATGGCTGGCGTGCGCGCCGCGATTGGCGCGAGCATGAGTGGCGCGAACACGAATGGCGCCGCCATCAGGCGTGGCGCGAGCACGAATGGCGCGAACGTCAACGCGAACGCTGGGGCTACTGATCGCCTGGTCGTTGCCTGACGCATGACCCTGATCGCCTCACGGCAGCCGATAGATGACCGGCAGTCGCGAGGCGATTCCGTTTGTTCCTGCTTGATTCCGCCTGATCCCGCTTGATTCCGCTTATGACGCGCAGGAAAGCGTGCGTCACATGCCGGACTTCCAGGGCCATGAAGGATACAGGCGATCATTGCTCTCGACACTTTCGCGTTGCAGATCGCCGGGCTCTTCGGCACGCTCGACATCGGCGGTATCGTTCGCGGGCGGTTCATCCGATGCCTGTGCGTATGCGGTCCTGTCGGCGGTCTGTGTGGGCTCATCGATGGAAGGCAGCGCATCGCCGAACCACTCGACTTCGTGCCTGATCGCCTCGACATAGCTGCGCCAGCCCGCAGGCTCGTCCGCAAACAGGTGGCTGCGCACCGCGAGCGCGAGACTGTCGTAATCCACCTTCTCTTCGAGCAGCAACGCAGGCCATGCGGCAAACGCTGCACTCGTGCGCTTCGCAAAGTCCGCAGCCTTCATATCGGGCGATACGGCCGCGAGCCACGCGTGCGCGGCAAGGTTCGCATGCGCGTTCAACAGGTCCTGCAAGGTGTGATTTGCCGTGTCTGCGGCAAGCGCCGCCGTGATGGCTTGCAGCGCGTCGCCGAGATGCAGCAGCAGCGCGCGTCGTTCGAAAGCGTCTTTCATCGAAGCATGTCCATGCGTAAGTCTTTCGTGCGCATGCAGATCGCGCGCGACGTAGAGCGAGAAGGTAGGGTCGGTTATCGTCGGCCGATGCAACCGCCGCGCTATGAGCGAACGCCGAAAAAGCCCTGCCACAGCGAATCGAACAGACCCGCGGCACGCGCATCGTGTACAGGCTTGTCCTGTTTTGCAGTTGAGGGCTGGGTTGGAGAAGGCGTCTCGTGATCGCTGGCTTCGGACGATGAGGCGACGTCGGCATCCGCGTGATCGGCGGATTCGCCCGTGTGCGCCGCTTGCCGTGCCTGCTGCAAGGCCCACACGCTATCGGCAATGCGTTGCGCCATGTCGGCGTCGCATTCGCGTCCGAGCAACACACCGAACAGCACGTCGCGGTTGTGCCCTTCGTCTGCGTAGCGCATCGCCACGCCGACCATCTGCGAGTACTTCGCTTCCGCTTCGGCCTTGGCCTTGCGGGCCCGCGCCGCCTCCACTTCCTGCTGGCGCTTCTGAAGCGCATCCCAGCGGCGCATTTCCTGCGCGTAGACGGCGTCGTAGACCTTGCGCTGCCCTTCGTCGGAGAGAATCGCGTACGCGTCCCTGATCTCCTGGAATGCCGCGCGGGCAGCCTCTTCCTGTCCGACGTTGCGGTCCGGGTGCCACTTCATCGCGGCCTTCCGGTACGCCCGTTTGATCTCTTCCCAGGTGGCGTCTTGAGACACGCCAAGCTTCGCGTAAAGGGTTGCCATGTCGCGTTGGGTTTCGGTTTGCGGTAACGGTCGCATTCATCGTAGCACGGCGTTCCGTGTTCATCGAAACAGCCTGGTCCGACGAAAAGCGACAAGAAAAGCGACGACCCGTCCGCGATGTCGGGCACCATTTTTGCAAAACGCTGTGCGATGCGCCTGTGAGCCGCGCATGAGCGAGCGCCGTCATGACGAAAGAGATCTCCCCTCGCGTACACCATCGCGATCCGGCCGGTCGTGCAGCTTCAGACGATCGTCCGGAAAAAGCGGGCGCGGAATCGCCCCACCTCGACGAAGACGAAAAAGATCAGGCCGCGCAGCACACGGCGCCGCACGCGCTGATGCTGCACGAGATCGTGCGGGAAGAAGGCGAAGCCGCGCTCGCGCGCAGCGTGATCGCGCTCGTGTGGTCGTCGCTCGCGGCGGGACTGTCGATGGGATTTTCCTTTCTCACGACGGCAGTTTTGCAAGCCGGCCTCCCCGATACGTCATGGCAGCATCTCGTCGCGAGCTTCGGCTACACGACGGGCTTCGTGATCGTCATCATGGGACGGCAGCAGCTTTTCAGCGAGAGCACGTTGACGGTGATTCTTCCCGTGCTCACGCGGCGCGAGCTGGATTGCCTGCTCAAGGCACTGCGGCTATGGATCGTCGTGCTCGTCTGCAACGTGATCGGCTCGTGGCTCTTCGCGGCCATGCTGCGTCTGCCCGGTGTATTCGAAGCGGAGGTCGTCGGCGCGCTCGACGAAACCGCGCGCTCGGCCATCGGTCCCGTCGATACATTTCCCACCTTCATGCGCGCGGTGTTCGGCGGATGGCTGATCGCGCTGATGGTGTGGCTGCTGCCGAGCGCACGCTCCGCGCGGCTTCTGACCGTCGTGCTGATCACATGGGTGGTGGCCGTCGCGAAGCTGTCGCACATCATCGCCGGGTCGACGGAAGTCGCATATGCGGTGCTGGCAGGCGACGCGTCGCTGCCCGACTACTTCAACCGCTTCCTGCTGCCGACGCTCGCGGGCAATGTGGTGGGCGGCATGTCGCTCGTCGCGCTGCTGAATCATGCCGCCATTGCGCCTGAAATCGGGGAGCGGCACTAAGCCATACGGTTTTGCTCTTCGGCATGCGATGCCGTTCTTCATGCGGCGTCGATATGCGTGTACGCACATCGATGACGCCCGCTCATGCAAATGTGCGCTCGCGCACATAGCGCGGCGCCCGCAAGTGCCTCGTCACACTTCCGACATATACCTCACGCAACATCGGTCCCCGGCAATAAAAAGTAAGAAACCCCGTAAGAAACCTCGCGTCCGGTCGCTTGCCGCTTTCCCGCTTCTGCCGTGCGCGCCCGGCGCCGCCCTCATCGCATCGTTCCTTTCAAGGATCCCTTCCGTGCTGCGCTCATCGCTTTTCTCCCGCACCATGATCGGTGCCGTCGCCTCGCTTGCGGCGCTCGCCGCGGCTCCCGCCGCTCACGCAACCGTCGAACTGATCGCGATCGGCAAGCTCGACGGCAATCTGCTCGACAAGTCGAAAGAGACGGCAGCCACGCTCGAAAACGGTGTGCCCGGCAATCTGCTCGGCGGCCTCGGCTCGGGCATCGGCTATGCGGGCTGCCATACGTTCGTCGCCGTGCCGGATCGCGGCCCGAATGCGGTCTCGTACAACAAGGCGATCGACGACACCGCTTCGTACATCAACCGCTTCCACACGCTGCGCCTGCATCTGAAGGACGCGCCGAAGGGTTCGGCGCTGCCGTTCACGCTGACGCCGAAGCTGATCGACACGACGCTGCTGCATACGTCGGACCGCCTCGTATACGGCTCGGGCTCGGCGTACAACGTGCCGAACGGCGCGCCGAAACTCAACCGCGACAACCACACGAATTACTTCACGGGCCGCTCGGACAATTTCGATCCGACGCATCTGTCGACGTATACCCTCGACGCCCGCTTCGATCCCGAAAGCATCCGCGTCGCGAACGACGGCGACAGCGTGTTCATCTCCGACGAATACGGCCCGTACGTCTATCGCTTCGACCGCAAGAGCGGCCGTCGCATCGCGACTTACAAGCTGCCCGACACGTTCGCTGTAGCGACGCTCTCGCCCGTCGGCGACACCGAGATCAGCGTCAACACCTCGGGCCGCGTCGCGAACAAGGGCATGGAAGGCCTTGCGATCTCGCCCGACGGCACGACGCTGTTCGGCGCGATGCAGAGTCCGCTGATTCAGGACGGCGGCACGAATGCGCGATACACGCGCATCGTGAAGATCGACATTCGTACGGGGCGCACGACGCAATACGCGTATCCGCTGACGAACATCGGCTCGGCAACGAAGCCGAAGTATCCGACCATCAGCGACGTGCTCGCGATCAACGATCATGAACTGCTCGTCGACGAGCGCGACGGCAAGGGGCTCGGCGACAATTCGACGGCGGTGTTCAAGCAGCTCAACCGCATCGACCTGACGGGCGCACAGGACGTCGGCCAGGCAAGCGGCGAAAGCGGACTCGCGCCGTTTGCGGTGAAGAAGACGCTGTTCCTCGATATCGTGGCGGCGCTGACGGCGAACGGCTACAACGCGAACGACATTCCCGCGAAGATCGAGGGCATCGCGTTCGGTCCGGATGTGACCGTGCACGGCGTGAAAAAGCACACGCTCTATGTCGCGAACGACAACGACTTCATCGGCACCGTCACCGACACGAACCATCCGTCGGGCATCGCGAATCCGAACCAGTTCTTCGTGTTCGCGATCGACGCCTCCGATCTGCCCGATTACGTCGCGCAGCGCCTGCCGGGCGTGTCGAAGAACGACCGCGATCACGATCACGACAGCGTCTGCGGCCGCGACGATGACGACGATCATGACCACGATCACGACGGTCACGGCCACTGATCGCGCACACTGAGTTCCTGCGTCCCTGACGGACGTTGTAGCAGGCCGGCCCGGCACTCTGCGGGCCGGCTCTTTTTTCTCGCGGTTGCGGCACCCGTAGCGGTGCAGCATCTGCACGGCCTGCTTCACGCGTATAGAATCGACGCATGAAGAAGCCCGCGTCTCTTCCCGTCGCGTCAGACACGTCGCCGCTCGCGGCCATCGGCGCCGGATTGCCGCTGCGTGCACCAGGCATCGCATCCGTTTCGCTTGCCATGGCGATCGCGCTCGTTGCGTGGCTCGGCTTCGCCGCGCAGACGGACATCACCGTGCATCGCATGCTGTCGCGCGGCTACGGCGTGCTCGACGGCATCGAACGGCTGACGAGTTACCTGACCAATCTGACCATCTTCACGTGCGCGCTGTGCTTCACGTGTGTGGGTTTCTTCGCGCGTGGCGGCACGCCCATCGTGCGCTTCTTCCGGCAACCCACCGTGGTGACGGCCGTCACCTGCTACATCGTGTTCGTCGGCTTCGCGTACAACCTGCTGCTGCGGCATCTGTGGACGCCGTCGGGCTGGCGCATGGTGCTCAACGAAAGCCTGCATACGCTCGTCCCGCTGCTCGCCGCGCTCTACTGGCTGTGGTTCGTGCCGCGCTTTCATCTGACGCTGCGCCATCTGCTGTGGTGGCTCGTCTATCCGCTCGGCTACCTCGCGCTGACGATGGCGCGCGGCGCGGCGTCGGACTTCTATCCTTATCCCTTCATCGACGTCGGCGAACTCGGCTACGAACGCGTGCTGATCAACGCGAGCCTGCTCGTACTGGCGTTTCTGCTGCTGATGGCCGTGTTCGCCGCAATCAATCACCGACGGCCGATGCCGTCCATCGCTTCTGCTTCTTCTCGCCCACAAGAGACCGATCATGACAACGACCCGGCGTGAGTTCATCGTAGCGGGGCTCGGCTCCGCGGTCGGTCTGTGCGCAGTGCTCGGCGCAAGCCGCGACGCGCGTGCCGATGACAAGCTCAGCGAAAGCGATCCCGCCGCGCAGGCGGTCGGCTATGTGAGCGCGGCCGCGAAAGTCGACAAGGCGCGCTTTCCAGCCTATACGGCAGGACAAACCTGCAGCAACTGCTCGCTCTTTCAGGGCAACCCGACGGACGCATGGGGCGGCTGCACGCTGTTCGGCACGAAACAGGTAGCAGGCGGCGGATGGTGCAGTTCTTACACGAACATGTAGCGCGTCCGCGTTTGAATCGGGTCGCGCGTTGGCGCGCGACGATGTTCGGTTAGTATTCGCTCTTACCTCTATTCCACATTGTCGCGAATGGCGTGGCGCCCTTGCGCCCTCGTGACGCCATTATGCTTGCCTGTCCGATGCCGGCGTCCAATGCGTTTTGCCGGCTGTGCTTCCTGTTGTCCTGCCGCGTTTCGCGGCGACGCGCTGCCCTATGCCGCCTGCTCGCGCTGGCCTGCGCGCTCGGCGCTGCAACGCAGGCATTCGCGCAAGGCGCTGTCACGCTTTACGGGCTGATCGATACCAGCATCGAAGTCACGAATCCCGGCAGCGGCTATGTCGCGCGCATGGACTCGGGCGCGTATCGAGGCACGCGCTTTGGTCTGCATGGCAGCGAGCCGCTCGGCGACGGCAACAGCCTCGTCTTCACACTCGAAAACGGCTTCGATTCGTCGAGCGGCGTGCTCTCGGTGCCGGGCAGCATCTTCAACCGGCAGGCGTGGATCGGCGCACACGGCGCATGGGGCGAACTGCGCATGGGCCGGCAGTACTCGCCCCTCTACATTCCGTTCAAGGGACAACTCGACGCATTCGGCGCCGGCACGATCGCGTCCGGCCTGAACAACCTGTCGAAGATCACACCCTATACCGACAACGCGTTTGCGTATCTGTCGCCGACGATCGCCGGCCTGTCCGTCACAGGCATGTACGCGCCGCGCGATCCCGGCGACGGCAACGGCATCGGCGGCTACTACGTGACGGCCGTATGGGCGCTAGGCGGCATGAAACTGCTGTACGCGCATCAGCAGACGCATGGGGACGGCGCGTTGCGCGCGAACTTCGCGGGAGCGTCGTATCAATGGGGCGCGTTGACGGGTTTTGTCGCGTACTTCAATGGCGACGGCGGGACGCCGCGTTATCACGACGACGGCCTCTCCGTGTCCGCGCAGTGGCAGATCACGCCGCAAGCGAGCGCGTCCGTCGGCTACGCGCATGCGCGCGACCGCAGCGGCGGCGACAACAACGCGGACCAGTTCAGCGTCGCGTTCGACTATCAACTATCGAAAGCGCTGCTGCTCTACCTGAGCGCCGCCGACCTGGAGAACCACGGGCAGGCGACGTTCACGCTGCGCGGCGTCAACGTGACGGGACTTCCTGTTGCCTATCCGGGCGCACCTGTGCGCGGCGTGCAGGTCGGGATGATCGAACGGTTCTAGGTCGATGCCATCGATGCACTATCTTGCGCGCTGAACCATCGTGCATCGCACGGCACCGGCTGATGCACGCAATTGATGGCACATGCATTGCGGACTTCATCCCTGTGTCGAACTGCATTCGAGAGATCCACACGATGAACCAGACTGCGTACCCTGTTCTTTCCGTCCCGCCGTTTCCCGTCGGCCTGCGTCTGCACACGCCGACGCCGCCGGAAGCCGACCCCGATCCTGCGCCGCCGCCCGACGACGATCCCGATCCGGGCCCCGGCTCACCGCCCATTCCCGAGCGTGAGCCGGATCGGGCACCGCCCGCTCACGAGCCGCCCGCAGGCGATCCACCCGGGCACGCTCCACCGATGCGCGCATCGCATGCATGACAATGACGGGATGGGCGGACCGCCGGCATCCTTGCCGGTCAGAGCTGCGAATCGAGCAAGGCGACCGCGCGATCGACGAGTTTCTCCGTCCACGGTCGCCCGTTCCAGTCTTCGAGCGTCACGCGTTTCGACTTCGCGAGGTCATTGGCGAAGATCTGCGTCTGACGGCGTGCGAACGCCTTGTCGTAGATGTTGAGGTTCGCTTCGTCGTTCAGCTTGAACGAGCGCATGTCGAAATTGGTCGAGCCGACCGACACGAGGAATTCGTCGACGACGAGCAGCTTGACGTGAAACATCGTCGGCTGATACTCGAACATCTGCACGCCCGCTTCCAGCAGCCGTCCCCAGCATGCGCGCGAGGCTTCGCGCACGGTATGCGTGTCGATGTGCCGGCCAGGCGTCAGGATCTTCACGTCGACGCCGCGCTTCGCCGCTTCGATGATCGCGTTGATCGTGAGTCGGTCCGGCACGAAATAGGCGCTGGCGAGATGAATCGAATGCGTCGCCGCCGTGATCGCCATCAGATACATCAACTGCATGTCGTCGCTGCCGCCCGAAGGTGAACTGCTGAACATGTGCGCGCGACCGTCGCCTGCTTCGTCCGGTTCAGGAAAATAGTCGGGACCATGCAATACATTGCCCGTCGTCTTGATCCAGTTGTCCATGAAAACCGCTTGCATGTGGCCGACCACAGGGCCCATCACGCGGAAATGGGTGTCGCGCCAGTGCGTGTCGTCCTGTGCATGCCCGGTCCATTCCTGCGCGATGCCGACGCCGCCCGTGAAGCCGATTCGTCCGTCGATCACGAGCAGCTTGCGGTGTGTGCGATCGTTCATGCGGCCGAGCCCGGTCCAGTGCGGCTTGTGGTACTGGATCACTTCGGCACCTGCATTTTTGAGCATCTGCAGATAGCGCCGATCCATTTTTTGCGAACCCAGCCAGTCCAGCAGCACATGCACTGAAATGCCGGCTTGCGCCTTCTCCGACAGTGCCTGCGCGACCTGTTCGCCGATCGCGCCGGACCAGTAGATGAACGTTTCGAACGTGATGGTTTTGCGCGCGCTCGCGATGCCTTCGAGCATCGACGGAAAAATCTCGTCGCCGTTGACGAGCACCTCGAAGCGATTGCCGGACGTGACGGGCGGCCCGAGCAGCAGACCCATCGAACGAATGAATTGCGGATCGTCGCTGCCGTACAGGCGCTCGATCTTGTGCTCGATCTTCTTTTCGCCCGTCGACAGATTGGCGATCACGAGCACGACGACGAGCGTGACGACGGCGGTGAGCAGGATCGTCAACATGCGCCGCGTCGAGCGGTGTCAGTGAGGGAACGGCGCGCACGGTGTCTCATGGGCGGGACGTCGCGCGCGCGGCTGCGGCGATGCATTACCAGTCCGGATTGTTCACTTCCTGGCGGTAGCCGTAGACGTTGTTCACGAGGCGATGCGGACGTCCCCCTGCCTGCATGACCTCCCGCCAGCCGCTCAGTATGGCGAGCGAATCGGTGTGCAACACCGCGTATGGCTTGCCGGCGACGTCGCTGCTTGCCGCAGCGCCAGGAAAGAGTTCGATCGCGGCGTCGTCGACCGCGATCAGCATGCGCATATCCGTTTGCAGAATCTGCATTTCATAACGCGTGGCGGGTGTCATGGCGCGGCTCCTCAGTGCATGCATCGGAATTGTTCTAGACCGTTGGAGGCCGACCATTGATGATCGACGGGCTGGCGACGACGGTTTTCGAAGGAACCGGACTTCATGTCGTTGCGACGGACGAAGTCCAGCCGCTTATAGCAAGCAAGCGGCATTCCAAATGCATGTTCCAGACGGGGCGACGCTTATGCGGGATGGCCGGCCGGCGCTTTGAAAAAAACGCCGACGGAAGGAGCGAAAATTACGCGACGCTGCTCGCTGGCTTGCGCCGAGAGGCGCGCCAGCGTGCTCTTGCGCTCCGCTTCGAGGAGTCAGTCGACGGGTAGCTGGTCGCAGGCGTTGGTCGCCGTCGACGCGCAGATGAACGAGTAATCGCCGCTCCACCGGACGGCAGCGGCGCTAGCGTGCACGGCGTCCTGGAAATCGGGCGACGTTTCCCACGCGATGTAGCCGGAGCACAGCACGGCGGACATCACGACCAGCGAAAAGGCAATTTTTTCAAAGATCTGAAAACGGGGCGACATGGCAATCTCTTCGTGTGAACCGGCATTTTATCTCAATGCCAGGGTTTTCACCTACCCGAAATTGCGGCTTTGCAACATGCCGGTGCGAACAGGCACGTTGTCGTGTGCACCGGAAAATTCGAAAAACGCGCGAATGGGTGCGCTCCAGCGTTGAACGCGGAAGCAGCGCGCCCGAGCCGGGCAGTTCGCAGATCGAGTAACGGTGTACTTGAGTTCGCGTCTTCAGTGCAGATTATTCCGCGCGAGATGTGATTGACGGGAAAAGCGGTATCGGCGATGAACGGTCGTGCACTGCGCTGCGATGCAGGAACCGGAACTCAGCCCACATGCACGACAGTGCATCGCAGTTCGGAGCGGTAGAGTACTTGTCAGGCGTGCTGCGTCTGCGAAGAGCGCTGTGCAGGTTGCGCACGAGGCGCCTCCACCGTTTTGCAGCCTGCCTCTTCGAGCACGGCCCGCGCGTGCTCGCGCATGTCATCCGCAGCGAGTTGCGCGTCCGCTCCGCTCACCCAGACCGCGAGCCGGACCGCCGCGCCCCCGCCGCGCCGATAGTCGGCCGCCGTCACCACAGGCGCGAGCGTCGTGCCTCCGAGCACGCGCGGATCGCCGGCGATCATCTTCTTGAGCGCATCGATCGCGCATGCGACGTCCGTGCGCTGCGCGATCGCCACTTCCACCTCCACGCGCTGCGTGCCGCCGCTGCTGTAGTTGATCACGGGATTGCTCCAGATCTGGCTGTTCGGCACGAACACGGCATTGCCGTCGCTACGTTCGATGCGCGTCGTGAAGAGCCCCACTTCGCGCACGATGCCTGCCGTCGCTCCCGTGCCTTCGATCACGTCGCCGGCACGAAACGGCCGCAGCATCAGCAACATAATGCCGGCCGCAATATTCTGCAGCGTGCCTTGCAGTGCGAGACCGATCGCGAGGCCGGCAGCACCGAGCACAGCCAGCACACTCGCTGTCGCGACGCCGACCTCGCTGAGCGCGGCGAACAGGACGAGCACGCGTATGGTCCATGTGCCGATTGCATTGACCATCGGCGCAAGTGTCGGATCCGCACGCGTGCGCGACATCGCCGTCGACAGCAGCGAGCCGATCCGGTTGGACAGCCACCAGCCGACGATCAGTATCAGGATCGCCACGCCCGCATGCATCAGGTCATGCGTGAGCGACACGATCAGCGAAGGTTGCAGGTGAAACAGGCGAGCGATCAGATCATCCATGATGAGTTTTGTTTGAAGAAAATGTCCCGATGCATGCGATATGAATCCCCAGACGGGTCGCCATGCGGCTCACGCGCAGGCCACGTAACATCGCGTAACGTGCCGCCGTCGATCGGCGTCGAAAGCAGATCGGCAAGCCCGACTCACTTGCTCTACACTTGGCGGCCCGAATGAAGTGTCGACAGAACACGCGTTCTGCCGCGCTTTTCCCGCCCAATGCATTTGCAAATGCGGTGCCTGAATAAAGGCATGCCGCGCGACCGCAGTCGGCCCGTTATATGGGACGACGCTCCATCTATCGATGAACACACCGCCCGCCGACTCCAGCGACCCGACGCATCCCACCACCGGCGAACCCGCCGACACCTTCGACATCCTCGTCGACAAGGTCGATCGCGAACCCGAAATCAGCCTCCCGCGACAGAAGCCGTTTCAGCGTTTCTGGTGCACGCGCGTGCTGTCGTCGCTGTCGTTCCAGATGCTGGCCGTCGCGATGGGCTGGCACATCTACGCGCTCACCCATAGCGCGTTCGCGCTCGGCCTCGTCGGCCTTGCCCAGTTCCTGCCGATGTTCGTGCTGACACTCGTCGTCGGCCAGGTCGCGGACCGCTACGACCGGCGGCGCATCGCTGCCATCTGCCAGGGGCTCGAATGCGCAGCCGCGGCCCTCTTCGCGTGGGGGACGTTCGGCGACTGGATCAGCGCGCCCGTGATCTACGTGCTCGCTGCCTGCGTGGGCGCGGCGCGCGCGTTCGAGTCGCCCGCTGTCGCTTCGCTGCTGCCGGGTGTCGTGCCGCGTGCGCAGCTGTCGCAGGCGACGGCATGGGCGACCTCCGCGAACCAGGCCGCGCAGATCGGCGGTCCTGCGCTGGGCGGCCTGCTCTATGGCATCGGTCCTGGCGCGGCGTATCTCGCGTGCACGCTGTCGTTCGCGCTCGCATCGGCGGCCGTGAGCACGATTCCGCTGCGCACGAATCCCATGCCGCGCGCGCCCGTCACGCTCGAATCGGTGTTCTCGGGCGTACGTTTCATCCGCAGCCAGCCGGTGATTCTCGGCGCGCTGTCGCTTGATCTGTTCGCCGTGCTGTTCGGCGGCGCGACGGCCCTGCTGCCGATCTTCGCGCGCGATGTACTGCACGCCGGACCGCTCGGCTTGGGTCTGCTGCGCTCGGCATCGGCCGTCGGCGCACTCGGCGGCACGATCTGGCTCGCGCATTTCCCGCTGCGTAACCGGCCGGGCGCCGCGATGTTCGGTGGCGTGATCGCGTTCGGCATCGCGACACTCGTGTTCGGCTTGTCTCATTCGTTCATCGTGTCGCTGCTCGCGCTCATGGCGCTCGGCGCATCGGATGTGATCAGCGTCGTCGTGCGGTTGTCGCTCGTGCAGTTGCGTACGCCCGACGACATGCTCGGCCGCGTGAGCGCCGTCAACTCGCTGTTTATCGGCACGTCCAATCAGCTGGGCGAATTCGAATCGGGTCTCACTGCAGGCTGGTGGGGCGCGCAACCGGCCGTGCTGGTCGGCGGTTGCGCGACGATTGCGATTGCGCTGTTGTGGATGAAGCTCTTCCCCGAATTGCGCCGCACGCGAACGCTCGAACGCGAAGAGCATGGCGGCGGTGCCGCTGCATAGGCATCACCGGCGCAAGAAAGGACCAGGCGCGTTCATTGCAAAGAGGCTGGCAGATCGGCTGCGCACGCACGCTGCGCGGTCATCCAGGCCAAGGAGATGCTCATGCAAAGGACCCCACGCGCCCACTCCATTCGTTCGTTGCGAGCTATCGCTGCCTCGCTCGTCGCGCTCGCGACGGCTATCGCCACGCCGCTCACCGCGAGCGCCGATGATGCGCCGAGCCCCTGCGCCGCGCTCAAACGCATCGTCGCAGCCGCGCCCACGGGCTTTTCCCAACTGACGCCGGACGATGGCAAAGGCATCGCGCAGCCGTACGGCAGCGATGCACAATGCGGCGCGTCCCAAGGCAGCTACGCGTGTTCATGGACGCCGAGCGGCGGCGCGGGTTCGAGCACGACGGCCTTGCAGGCTGTCGCGGCCGACATCGCCTCCTGTCTGCCCGACGCGACGCACGACGTGAATTCGCCCGCGCGGCAGCACTTCTATATCGGCTCACGTGAAGCGCGTACGCAGATCACCGCGATGCCCGCCGGCGCGAACAAGCTGAAACTGATCGTGTCGGGCAAGTAACGTTGCCCGCGCCTCGCGCGCTAGTCGATGCGATACCAGACGCGGATACCCGAGTACCAGTGACTCACGCTCGTATCGTCGCCGGAACCGAATGTCGACAGGCTTTCCACGTTGATCACATCGACCTTCTGCTCGGCGATCCACGCGTTCGCGCGATCGACGAGAGCAGCGGCATTCTCATACACATGTCCTCGGATCATGTGACGCTGCAATACCTGACGTTCGAAATCCTGGAAGGCAATTTTGCTCATGAGTTGTCTCCGTCGGGCTGTTTTTAATGTAGGCGCCCGTCGACGAGTCTATCAACGGCAGTACGGGACCGGCAATTGCTGGATCAAGGCAGACTTTGTTCAAGGAGCATCCCATGAGCAGCCCAAAGCAGGATACGGCCACCACGGCCAGCCCCGGCGGCGATCTCGAACATCCGAAGCATCCCGCTCACAGCGACAACGAAAAGAGCAAAATGCCCGAACGCCAGGACGAACACCGCAAGCAGTCCCCCGCTGACCGGCCCGGTAAAAAACCCGGCGAAGGCGAACCGTCCGTCGGCTGATGCATTCGCGCGCGGGCGGCGACATTTGCAGCAAGAAATACGGCGGCCCGCATCGTTTGCGGGACTGTCGTATTTTTTCGCCGCAAAACCGCGCATTGTCTGCCGCACGCGCGCATCGAAGCCGCATTTTTTACTGAATTATTTCTGGTTATTTTTCCGAGCCCTTCATCTACCTTGCTCCCAGCAGCGGAATATTTCGTAACAGGAATGCTCGCTGCATCTGGATCATGGAGGGAGCGGAGAACAATGACGACATCCTGCAAGGTTTCCATTTGCGTCCCGACATACAACCGGCCTGAATTGCTTGTCGAATGTCTGGACTCGTGTCTGGCGCAGACACACACGAACCTAGAAATACTGATCGGCGACGATTCGAGCGACACGCGCACGCAGCAGTTGATTGCCGCGCGCTACGCGCATGACGCGCGCATCCGATACGTCAGGAACGAACCGTCGCTGGGACAGGCGCGCAACGTCGCGAGTCTTTTCGCGCGTGCGACGGGCGACAAGATCGCGTTGATTCACGACGACGATTACTTTACGAACGATGGCATCGAGAGTCTTCTGACGCTGTGGCAACAGCATCCGCAGCTCGAGGTCGCATTCGCCGATCAATACGAAGTCGACGCGCAAGGCAACTTCGACGCGGCGAAAAGCGCCGCTGTGAATGCGGCTTTCCATCGCAACGCAGCCGCGCAAGGCCTGCAGGCGCAGCCAGGACGCACGGGTCTCGTGCAGATGTTCCCGAATAACGGCTGGATGGCGAATGCCGATCTCGTCAAACGCATCAGCTATCGCGATGACGTCGGTACGTGCTGCGACTACGTGTTCGGCTCCGAGTTGTGTCTCGCCGCATCGCAGGTGTATTACCTGCATCGCTATGTGTCGTACTACCGCAAAACGGACTTGTCCGTTTCGGGTCGCTCCCGAGGCTCGGCGTTCTCTGCTTCGATGACGGCGTTCGAATTCGTGTCGCGGCTGACGCTCGATGTATCGCTCGAACCCGCTCGACGGCTCGCATTGCGCAGGCTCGCACCAATCGTCGTGTCGCTGTACGCGAAGAACGATGCGCCGCTCGCCGCACTGCGAGTGGCGTTCGAGCATCTGTATGCATATGGGTACGGCTTCGATGCACGGCTCTACTATCATCTGTCGCTAATCGCACGCGCATGCATTCCGACGAAGTCGCGTGGACTGCCGCCATCGGCACCGCGCTTTCCATAAACGCACGGTGCAATAAAAAAGCGGCTCTATCGAAGAGCCGCTTTTTGTATTTGTGCGCCCAGCATGGGCGCACTCCTGCGGGTGCAAGTCCCGCCATAAGCTGGTCACAGCGAATGAAGTGAAGCGCAACTGCATGAGGGCGACCGAGTGTGGGGAGGAAGCGTGGAGCGTAA
>NZ_JAAGPD010000085.1 GCF_017104565.1 Paraburkholderia sp. Tr-20389
TCAACAAGCAGGCGCAGATCATCGACCAGCATGGCGATGAAAGTTAACATCGCCGCGTCCCGTTTACAACCGGTTTGCGCCAAAAACAAAATGCCGTTCAGTCGCTTAACTGAACGGCATTACGGCCGAAGCCCCGTTTTGCCGTCACCTAAGTGACGAAAAGCGCGAAGTAAGCCGCGATCAGACCGAGAACGACGAACCGCAACCACAAGTGGTCGTGGCATTCGGGTTCTTGATCACGAACTGAGCACCGTTGATGTCGTCCTTATAGTCGATCTCAGCACCCACCAGGTACTGGTAGCTCATCGAGTCGATCAGCAACTGGACGCCGCTCTTGTTCATCACGGTGTCGTCTTCGTTGATTGCTTCATCGAAGGTGAAACCATACTGAAAGCCCGAGCAGCCGCCACCCTGCACGAAAACGCGCAGCTTGAGCTCCGGGTTGCCTTCTTCTTCGATCAGTTCTTTGACCTTGTCAGCCGCTGCGTCAGTAAAGACGAACGGTGCCGGCATCTCGGTCACGGGGGTGTCGGTCACTGCGTCCATGCGAACTCTCCAAAATAGCTTCTAGCCGCTATTGTATTGCTCTTCCCGATATCGTGCCGATGCCCATGAAATCAATAGGTTCTTATGCAGGACGGCTGGCTCGGATCCGAGCGGCGGGATGTGTAAGCCATGTCCCCCGTACGCCCGATGTGGGCCGACTCTGCGCACGAAAGCGAATAAAAGGGGCAGAAATAAAAAAGCCGCCTTCGCATCTGCGTTGGCGGCTTTCTGCAGCAAGCCCTGTCTGAAACAGGGCCAGCCCGAAACGATTAACGCTTCGAGAACTGCTTGCGGCGACGTGCCTTGTGGAAACCAACCTTCTTACGCTCGACTTCACGTGCATCACGCGTCACGAAGCCAGCGTTCGACAGTGCCGGCTTCAGCGTTGCGTCGTAGTCCATCAGCGCACGGGTGATGCCGTGGCGAACTGCGCCTGCCTGACCCGTTTCACCGCCGCCCGATACGTTGACCTTGATGTCGAATGTCGTGCCGTGGTTCGTCAGTTCCAGCGGTTGACGCACGATCATCAGCGACGTTTCACGCGAGAAGTAGTCAGCGATGGGCTTGCCATTGACGACGATGTCGCCCTTGCCAGCCTTGATGAAGACACGAGCAACTGCGCTCTTGCGGCGGCCCGTACCGTAATTCCAGTTACCGATCATGTGGGCTCCCCTTAGATCTCGAGCGCCTTCGGCTGTTGAGCCGAGTGCGGATGCGTTGCGTCTGCGTAGACCTTCAGCTTCTTGATCATCGCGTAGCCCAGCGGGCCCTTCGGCAGCATGCCCTTGACCGCCTTCTCGAGCGCACGGCCCGGGAAGCGTTCTTGCATCTTGCCGAACGTCGTTTCATAGATACCGCCCGGGTAGCCCGAGTGGCGATAGTACTTCTTGTCCGTGGTCTTGTTGCCCGTGACCTTCAGCTTGCCGGCGTTGATAACGATGATGAAATCACCGGTGTCGACGTGCGGAGTGAACTCAGGCTTGTGCTTGCCGCGAAGACGGTGTGCCACTTCGCTGGCGACACGGCCGAGAACCTTATCCGTCGCGTCAATCACAAACCATTCACGCGTCACCTCATGGGCTTTTGCGGAAAACGTCTTCATGATCGATCCAAAAATAAATGCTGCGCCCTGTGTTTTTTTCCTGCTTGTA
The DNA here is from genome assembly GCF_017104565.1 of Paraburkholderia sp. Tr-20389. Lineage (GTDB taxonomy): Bacteria > Pseudomonadota > Gammaproteobacteria > Burkholderiales > Burkholderiaceae > Paraburkholderia. The sequence continues at coordinate 1,698 of NZ_JAAGPD010000085.1, forward strand.
AGTGCGCATCGAGGCGCGTGCAGGCTCTCCCTGTTCTTCCTCCGCGGGCACGAATGCGGAAAAGCTGATGATTATAAAGGAATTTGCACCGGGGAGTCAAAGGATGCAGGGAATCTGGGAACGACGGACGAAAAAAAGCCCGAACTAGCGGTTCGGGCTTAATCCACCTTAGGAGGAGGGTGGAGGAGACATGCGGAGATTGTCGAACTGCGACAACCAATGAACGGATTATATGACTGTGGCTTGTGCGACGCAAGAACATTTGCAATGCGAAATCCGTTTTCATAATTTGAAATCTCGAAGCCAAACCCGCAATATCCACGACTCCGTTTAAAATCAATGTGTTACTTGATATTTGCGAGTTCCGCACCCACGTGACTATCGGACAACGATCCCCAAATGGTCCGTGCTATCCCCTATGCACGGAACATGCGGCGGCGCAACAAACAACCTCGACCCGGCATAACCTGCCACCGATGTCGCTCCGGGCGAGCCATCACCCGTCGGGCTACAATGCGCTTCTCGAATCTAAGCTTGTGAGCCGGAGTACACGCATGGAATGCAAAGTCAGCTGGATGGGTCAGGACGGCATGGCGTTCGCCGCCGAAACGGGCAGCGGTCACCTCGTCGCGATGGACGGCGCGCCTGAAGGCGGCGGTCGCAATCTGGCGCCGCGTCCGATGGAAATGGTGCTGCTCGGCACAGGCGGCTGCACCGCATACGACGTCGTGATGATCCTGAAGAAGAGTCGCCAGGAAATCACCGGTTGCTCGGTGACGCTGAAGGCCGAGCGCGCAAGCGAAGACCCGAAGGTATTCACCAAGGTCCACTTCCACTTCACGGTGACGGGCAAGAACCTGAATCCGTCGACGGTGGAGCGCGCGATCAATCTGTCGCACGACAAATACTGCTCGGCGTCGATCATGATCGCGAAGACGGCCGAGCTCACGCATTCGTTCGATATCGTCGCGGGCTGATCGCCAGCCCACGCATTAGCGAAGCCGAAAAAGAAAATGCCGGCGTCCCAACGGACGCCGGCATTTGTCATTTGAGAGGCAAAGCAGGCCGATAAGCCGGATTCTGTGCACGCGACGCGCCCGAAAGCGCTTCACGCGTGGCAGCCATTCCTCTAGGCGCGCCATTGCTGACGCGCTCAAGCTTCCTACCCGCAGACGAGACGGGGGCCCCATCCTGCATCGCGAAGATGCGCGCCTGCCTACTTGGAATTGCTCCGGGTGGAGGTTACCGTGCCGGTCTGCGTCGCCGCAGCCGCGGTGCGCTCTTACCGCACCGTTTCACCCTTACCTGATCCCGTCTTGCGACGGGCCATCGGCGGTTTGCTTTCTGTTGCCCTGTTCCGCGTGTCGCCACGGATGGCCGTTAGCCATCACCCTGCCCTGTGGAGTCCGGACTTTCCTCGCCCTCGCCGGCCGAAACCAGCGAGGCCGCGACTGCCTGGCCTGCTTTGCTGGCCGCGATTTTACCATCCGGAACGACGCGGGACCGGCGGCCGCTGCGAAATACGGAACGGTCGGCGTAGAAAGATTCCGTCTCGTTGTCTGCCCACCAGCCGGGAATGCCGAGCACGGGAAGCGGCGCGAACATCCGGCTGCTGAACCCAGCGCCTTCGAGCAGTACGCCGGCGACGGTGTCATCGAGAAAGACGTCGCGGGCAGCCCGTGTCCACGTGAAATACGCCGAAGGCACCTCGACGATCCACGCATGCCCCGTACATGCCTTGTAAGGCGTGACGAGCTTTTCCAGCAACGCATGCCCAAAACAGCGCACTTCGCAGCGCTCGTCCCACGCCCGGCGCTGTTCGACGAACAGCGTCTTCCAGTCGAACGCGCGCAGCGCTGTGCTCAGCGCCGGGTCTGAGCAAGCGAACAGCACGGCGTTCTCATCGAATACGGTCAGCGCGTCGCGTATGCCGCCGCGCGTCGGACCGATGCCCAGCGCATCCACTACCGCCGAGCCGCGCGCACTCAGCGCCGCCTTGATACGTGGAAATTGAAACCACGTCAGCGCATTGAAGAAATCGTGCAGGTTGTAGCGCGTCGGTACGCAGCCCGTTGCCGCGATATGCGCCTCGTACGCCGTGCCGGGCGGCAGCGCGTCCTGCGGAATGAAGGCAAGCCGCTTTCCGCGTCCCGTCGTGATATGGACGGACGTCGCGTCCGCGTTCATCGCGCGCAGTTGCTCCGCCGCGCCCTGCAGCGCGGCCTGTTGCCAGCGCACGCCGTGCGCCGCCACCGGCGCAAACCACGGCCGCGACCAGTCGATATCCGCGAAACCCGGCGCGGCGCGCTTCAGCACGCCGTCCGGTGAAACTGCACCGACCGACATATCGCCTGCCGGCCCTTAGACGAGCTTCCAGCCGATCGCTTCGCCGCCGCGCAGCGGCACGATGGGCGTATCGCCAGCCTCGACTTCGGCGGGCAGCGTCCACTGTTCGCGGCGCAGCGTCACTTTCTCTTCGCTGCGCGGCAGGCCGTAGAAATCCGCGCCGTGGAAGCTGGCAAAACCTTGCAGTTTGTCGAGCGCGCCCGCCGTGTCGAACGCTTCCGCGTACAGCTCGAGCGCATGCAGCGCCGTGTAGCAGCCCGCGCAGCCGCAAGCGTGTTCCTTCAGGCCCTTCGGATGCGGCGCGCTGTCCGTGCCGAGGAAGAAGCGCGGATTGCCCGACGTCGCCGCCTCGACGAGCGCCACCCGATGCGTTTCCCGCTTCAACACAGGCAGGCAGTAGTAATGCGGACGAATGCCGCCCTGGAAGATCGCGTTGCGGTTGTACAGCAGGTGATGCGCGGTAATCGTCGCGCCGAGCAGTTCGGGCGGCGCGCCCGCGTCGCGGACATAGTCGGCGGCATCTTTGGTCGTGATGTGCTCGAACACGACTTTCAGCGCCGGGAAATCGCGGCGCAGCGGCGTCATTACGCGGTCGATGAACACTTTCTCGCGGTCGAACAGATCGATCGACGAATCCGTCACTTCGCCGTGCACGAGCAGCGGCATGCCGGCTTCCTGCATCATTTCGAGCGTTTTCGCGCACTTGCGGATGTCGGTGACGCCTGCGTCCGAGTTCGTCGTCGCACCCGCCGGGTACAGCTTCACACCATGCACGAAACCGCTCTCGCGTGCCCGGCGGATTTCGTCGGGCGGCGTGTTGTCGGTGAGATACAGCGTCATCAGCGGCTCGAACTTCACGCCGGCGGGAATCGCCGCGACGATGCGCTCGCGATAGGCGCGTGCCATTTCCGTCGTCGTGACGGGCGGCTTCAGGTTCGGCATGATGATCGCGCGGCCGAACTGGCGTGCGGTGTGCGGCAGGACGGCGGCCAGCATCGCGCCGTCGCGGACGTGCAGGTGCCAGTCGTCGGGACGGGCGAGCGTAAGGGTATCGACGGAAGCAGCGGTAGAGGCAGTCATGGCGGGGACTCACGAACGGCACAGACACGGCAAACGCACGACTGACGGCATAACTGACGAGCACTTTCCACAAATGCAGCCAAAACACCCGTCTATTTTGCTTTTTGCCGTTTCTGGCTCGGTGATATGCTTGGAAAATCATCATTGTAACGGGTCGGCCCACGCGGGCTCATACCTCGTTAGAAAGGCTTGTCTTCCGCATCATGTGCCAACTACTCGGAATGAATTGCGCCGCGCCGACGGACGTCACGTTCTCGTTCACCGGCTTCGCGGCGCGCGGCGGCGTCACCGACCACCACTCCGACGGCTGGGGCATCGCCTTCTTCGAAGACAAGGCCTGTCGCCTGTTCATCGACCATCAGTCGTCGGCCACCTCGCCGATCGCCGAGATGGTCAAGCGCTACCCGATCAAGTCGAAAAACACGATTGCGCATATCCGCAAGGCGACGCAAGGACATATCGTGCTCGAAAACTGCCACCCGTTCATGCGGGAGTTGTGGGGGCGGCACTGGATCTTCGCGCACAACGGCGATCTGCAGAACTACAGCCCGGTGCTGTCGGGCGTCTATCAGCCTGTCGGCAGCACGGATAGCGAACTGGCGTTCTGTGCGGTGCTGCAAGGTTTGCGCAAGGCGTTTCCTGGTTCGCAGCCGCCGCTGGACGAACTGTTCGCCGCGCTCGAAACGCTGACGAAGGAAATCACCCAGTTCGGCGTGTTCAATTTCCTGATGTCGAATGGCCAGGCGCTGTTCGCGCATTGCTCGACGCGTCTGCATTACCTCGTGCGCAGCTGGCCGTTTTCGACTGCGCATCTGGTCGACGCGGACGTTTCGATCGACTTCGCCAAGTACACGACCCCCGAAGACCGCGTCGCCGTGATCGCCACGCAGCCGTTGACCGATGACGAAATCTGGACGGCGTTCGAGCCGGGCGACCTGCTGATGTTCCAGCATGGCGAAGTGATCGCGCGGGCCAACGTTCCCGTGCCGCCCGCCGTGCTGGAGAAAGCGCGCAACCCCGCTTGCGACCCCAGCGCATCGGCGAGCATGCTGCCCGCCGCTTCCGTCGCCGATCTCGAATCCGACGACGCGGCAGCGTACGAATCCTGATCGTTTTATCGGCCGATCGGCCGAAATTACGCCGTACACCGCGATGCACGGCGCGGCGTCATGCTTCGCGCTTCTCCACGCCGGCAATATCGGTGCTGGGCGGCTTACCGTGCGCCGTCGGCGTCCCACACAAAAGCTGCCGCAACGCCGGGGGACAACGCCATCCGCCCTCGTGCCGCCCCTTCGCGTCATTCTGCTCAGCGCGTTCGGACCAGCAATTGCACAACCTGGAGCGACAGGTCTCAAGGCTCGCCGCCAGCGCGCTCGCGCTCAATGGATCTGCGTAGTTGACAGCATGAATGTCGAACAGCAGACGTTCTGGCGGCGACGCTTGCCCTTCGACGCCGTCACCCCGCATCAGACGCTCCGCGATCTGAATCGCCTCGGATCGCAACGTTGCCAGAAATCCTTTGGATAACTGATCTCCGAATCCGTGACGTGAAACCCACAACCGCGCCGACTCCTGGAACTGCTCGGACGTCAGCCACTTCCCGTCGAACTGCATTGAAACCAGCTCGTGAACAACCAGGTCGCTCAACAAAAACACTTTCATGGACTATCTCTTTTCGATCGAAACGGATAGCAGCGACGGCAATCCACTCGCGCTCATCACATTTCGCCGACAAGCTTATGCTCGCGGGAGCGTGGATCAAATGAGACGATTCCGATTACCCATTCATAAGTAATAAATACTCCTAATAACTACATAATGAAAATCCGCATCAACCAAGAGAACAGCAAGACAGCTGCAAGATAATTGTCGGGGTGAAAAAAATGCCGCTTCCGAGGAAGCGGCATTTTTGCGATCGAAGCGCGATCTCAGTGGAGGATTTTCGCGAGGAAATCTTTAGCACGATCCGATTTCGGATTGGCAAAGAAGTCTTCCTTGCGGTCGTCCTCGACGATGAGGCCCTTGTCCATGAAGATCACGCGATGCGCAACCTTCTTCGCGAAGCCCATTTCGTGCGTCACGCACATCATGGTCATGCCTTCCTGCGCGAGTTCGACCATCACGTCGAGCACTTCGTTGATCATTTCCGGATCGAGTGCGGAAGTCGGTTCGTCGAACAACATCGCGATGGGGTCCATCGACAGCGCGCGCGCAATCGCCACGCGCTGCTGCTGACCGCCCGACAGTTGCCCCGGATACTTGTCCGCATGCGCGCGCAGGCCGACGCGATCGAGCAGCTTCAGGCCTTTCGCGTTCGCTTCGTCCTTCGAGCGGCCGAGCACCTTGATCTGCGCGAGCGTCAGGTTCTCGGTGATCGACAGATGCGGGAACAGTTCGAAGTGCTGGAACACCATGCCGACCTTCGAGCGCAGCTTCGACAGATTTGTCTTCTTGTCGTTGAGCGACTGGCCGTTGATCACGATGTCGCCCTTCTGGAACGGCTCGAGGCCGTTCACGGTCTTGATGAGCGTCGACTTGCCCGAACCCGACGGGCCGCACACGACGACCACTTCGCCCTTTTTGATTTCCGTCGTGCAGTCGGTCAGCACCTGGAACTGACCGTACCACTTGGACACATTCTTGATAGAGATCATCTTGCGACCTTTTTCTGAAGACTTTTGACAAGGCTCGACGCGACCACGCAGACCACGAAGTAACACGCACCGGCGAACAGTACCATTTCGACGTTCGTACCGTCACGGTCGCCAATATTCGTGGCGGTGCGGAAGAAGTCGGCGAGACTGATCACATAGACGAGCGACGTATCCTGGAAGAGCACGATGGCTTGTGTGAGCAGCAGCGGCACCATTGCGCGGAACGCCTGCGGCAGCACGACGAGGCGCATCGCCTGCGGGTAGCTCATGCCGAGCGCGTACGACGCGTTCACCTGCCCGCGCGGCACGGCCTGAATACCTGCACGGATGATTTCCGAGTAGTACGCGGCTTCGAACAACGAGAACGCGACCATCGCCGAAGCGAGTCGAATGTCGATGTCGGCGGACAGACCCAGCACGTTCTGCAGCACCTGCGGCACGATCAGGAAGAACCACAGCAGCACCATCACCAGCGGGATCGAACGGAACAGCGTCACGTAGAGTTTCGCGAACCACTCCAGCGGCTTGACCCCGGACAGGCGCAACAGCGCGAGCACGGTGCCCCACACGATGCCGATCACGATTGCAAGAATGGTGATCTTGAGCGTGACGATGGCGCCCGTCCACAGCGTTGGCAGTGCGCCCGGAATACCGCTCCAGTCGAAATGATGCATCACTTGCCTCCGATATAGCCAGGCAGCCGGCTCTTGGCTTCGACGATGCGCATCAGCGTCATCACGATCAGGTTGATGAGCAGATACGCGACCGTGACGGCGATGAACGACTCATACGTCTGCGCCGTGTAGTCGACGAGCTGGCGCGCCTGAGCGGACAGATCGAGCAGACCGATGGTCGATGCGACGGCGGAGTTCTTGAAGATGTTCAGGAACTCGGACGTGAGCGGCGGCACGATGATCCGGTAAGCGACGGGCAGCAGCACATAGCGATACGTCTGCCATTGCGTGAAGCCGAGCGCGAGACCCGCGCCACGCTGACCGCGCGGCAGCGCGTTGATGCCCGAGCGCACCTGCTCGCACACGCGTGCGGCCGTGAAGAGCCCGAGACAGATGATCGACGACGAGAAGAACTGCGCGCCGGGCGGCAGTTGCTTGAACCAAGTACCGATCGAAACGGGCAGCAGTTCCGGTATCACCAGATACCAGACGAAGAACTGCACGATCAGCGGAATGTTACGGAAGATGGCGACGTAGACGGTGCCGATCGCCGCGAGCTTTTTGTTCGGGACTGTGCGCAGCACGCCGAACAGCGAACCCACGATCAGCGCGATCACCCACGCGGACAGCGAAACGGTGACCGTCACCCAGAGGCCGGACAGCAGCCAGCCGAGATAGGTGGTCGGCTCGCCGGTGGAAACCGGACTCAGCAGAATGCCCCAGTTCCAGTGGTATGACATGACGAAGACTCCAACAAAAAGAAACGGAAGAAGCGACTGCCCCTTCCGTTCCGTTCAACACGTTGACTGACTAACGGTTGCTCGAGATTTAGTCGATTGCCTTGTCGTTCGGTGCCTTGTACAGCGCCTTCATGTCATCGCTTTCCGGGAAGGCCAGGTTCAGGCCCTTCGGCGGAATCGGGGATTCGAACCACTTCTTGTAGATCTGCGCGGCTTCGCCGGAGGTTTCGACCTTCGCGATCGCATCGTCGACGACCTTCTTGAACTCCGGATCGTTCTTGCGCAGCATGCAGCCGTACGCTTCATGCGATTGCGGCTCGCCGACGATCACGAAATCGCCCGGATTGTTCGACTTCGCGCGCTCGCCTGCAAGCAGTGCGTCGTCCATCATGAATGCAGCGGCACGACCCGTCGACAGCGTCAGGAACGATTCCCCGTGATCCTTCGCGCTGATGATGTTCATGCCCATGTTCTTGTCCTGATTCATCTTGCGCAGCAGGCGCTCGGACGTCGTGCCCGCCGTCGTCACGACCGTCTTGCCCTTCAGGTCGGCCCAGTCCTTGACGCCCGAATCCTTCTTGGTCATCAGGCGCGTGCCGATCACGAAGATCGTGTTCGAGAACGACACTTGCTGCTGACGCTCGGCGTTGTTGGTGGTCGAACCGCATTCGAGGTCGACGGTGCCGTTCTGCACCAGCGGAATACGGTTTTGCGACGTGACCGGGGTCAGCTTGACCTTCAGGTTCGGCATGTTCAGCTTCTGCTTGACGGCATCCACGACCTTCAGCGCGAATTCCTGCGAGTAGCCGATCACGTTCTGCTTGTCATCGTAGTAAGAGAACGGAATCGACGATTCGCGGTGGCCCAGCGAAATAACACCCGTGTCCTTGATCTTCTTCAGCGTGCCGGCGTCCTGCGCTTGCGCGCCTACCGTGAACAATCCCAGAGTCGCGAGAAGCAGCGCAGCTTTTTTAACCTTCATTTGTGATCTCCTTGGCAAGAACCGGCGCCAGTGTATCTCAGTAATTATTCTGAAAGTATGGTTGTTAACCATGTTCCGCGCGCAGTGTTGCATAAAGCCACCAATTTGCGCGGCGGCGGCGCCGGTATTGGCTTACAGCGCCTTCACCGGTCGATGCAAACGTCATCGGTTGCGTCGTTTTTGCCGGTTTCGGCAACCCGGTTCGAGCGACTTCAATTGCAAAAAAGCGGACGGCACCCGAAAGTGCCGTCCGCCCGGTATTCTGCGCGACTTCGTGAAATCGCGCTGGAAAGACGCTGTTGCCCGGCGCCGCGTCATCGACGGGCGCCAGCTTCGCCGCGTATCTGATATACGGCGGCTGCGCGCATGTATCAGGGATACAGGCCGCGCATTTCGCGCGCTTGAAGGATGCGTTTGCAAGCAACGATGAACGCAGCCGTACGCACCGACACCTTCTGCTCGCTCGCCACTTGCCACACGGCTGCAAACGCTTCGCGCATCACGCGTTCGAGGCGCTCGTTGATCTCGTCTTCCGTCCAGAAGAAGCTCGAGAAGTCCTGCACCCACTCGAAGTACGAAACCGTCACGCCACCCGCGTTCGCGACGACGTCGGGGATCACGAGAATGCCCTTGTCGTGCAGGATGTCGTCGGCGGCCGTCGTGGTCGGGCCGTTCGCGCCTTCGACGATGATCTTCGTACGAATCTTGCCCGCGTTCTTCTCGGTGATCTGGTTTTCCAGCGCGGCGGGAATCAGGATGTCCGATTCGATCGTCCAGAAGTCTTCGTTCGCGATCGTGTCTGCTTCAGCGTAGCCGCCTACGCCGCCATGCTTCGCGACGTGTTCGAGCAGTGCGACTGCGTCGATGCCCGATTCCTTGTACAGCGTGCCCGTATGATCCTGCACGGCGACGACCTTCGCGCCCGCTTCCTGATACAGACGCGCCGCGATGCCGCCGACGTTGCCGAAGCCCTGCACGGCGATGCGCGCACCTTCGATATCCATGCCGATACGGCGCGCCGCTTCGCAGCCGACGACGAACACGCCGCGGCCCGTTGCTTCACGACGGCCGAGCGAGCCGCCGAGCGTGATCGGCTTGCCCGTCACGACGCCCGTGGCCGTTTGGCCCTGGTTCATCGAGTACGTGTCCATCATCCACGCCATGATCTGCTCGTTCGTGTTCACGTCCGGCGCAGGGATGTCGGTGTTCGGTCCGATGATGATGCCGATTTCGCTCGTGTAGCGGCGCGTGACGCGCTCGAGTTCGCCGCGCGACAGCGTGCGCGGATCGACGCGGATGCCGCCCTTCGCGCCGCCGTACGGCACGTTCACGGCTGCGTTCTTCACGGACATCCACGCGGACAGCGCCATCACTTCCGACAGCGTCACGTCCTGGTGATACCGCACGCCACCCTTGCCAGGACCGCGCGACACGTTGTGCTGCACGCGATAGCCTTCGAAGTGAGCAACCGTGCCGTTGTCGAGTTCGATGGGCACGTCGACGACGAGAATGCGCTTCGGGCGCTTCAGCGTTTCGAGCCAGCGCGACAGCGAGCCGAGGTACGGCGCGACGCGATCGACCTGACGAAGGTAGTTGCCCCAAGGGCCGAGATCGTCGGCATGAAGGTAGGACGGGATGGACTGCAGATTTGCCGCGGTAGACATGAACGCTCCAGCGTTTTATCGGGTGACGCCATTGTCGAAAAAAAGCCCTGAAAGGGTCCAATGCCGTTTGGTCATCCGATTATGTTTTTCTTGCATAACGCTGCGGAAAGCGCAAATGCATGTCGCGAGGCCGTTATTGGCGAGCCGGGCAATGGACTGTTGTCTACCGCGAAGCTTGCGCGAGTTCGGCGCTCACGACATCCCATAGCGCGCGCACGAGTTGCTGGCGCGCGTCGTCGGCTTGCACGGCGAGCTTGTCGCGATAGAGGCGGATTTCCATCGTCAGCGTGAATTGGCCTTGCGCGACGCCGCGCGTTGCGCGGTCGAGGCGAATCAGCTTCCCCTCCGCGACGGCGTCCTCGACCGCGCTGTGCGGCAGGAACGCGACGCCGTGTCCGGCGAGCGCCATCGCCTTCAGTCCTTCGGCCATGTCCGTTTCATACACGCGATCGAGATACAGGCGTCCCGGCGCCGTCGCGAAGATCACTTCCGTCATGCGGCCCAGATACGCATTCGGCGTGTAGGACAGATACGGCGTCGGCGCCTCGGCGGTGCCCGGCAACGTGTAGCGCGCGCGTCCGCCCTTGCCGGGTGCGGAGAACGGGCTGATCGTTTCGATACCGAGCGTCAGCATGTCGTAGCGCGCGGGATCGAGCGCGACGGGATGACTCGGATGGTGATAGCCCATCACCAGATCGCAACCGCCTTCAACCAGCGACAGCACGGCATCGTGCACGTTCAGCGCACGCAGCCGCGTGTGAATCGAGCCGAGTTGCGCCTCGATGCGCTGCAGCCAGCGCGGGAAATACGTGAGGGACAGCGTATGCGGCACGGCGAATTCGATCGTCGCGGCGGGCGTCGCCGTATGGCCGCGCAGCAGCGTGCGTGCCTCGTGGAACTGCGAGAGCATCGCGAGCGCCTGCTCGTAGAAAACCTGGCCCGCTGCGGTGAGGCGCGTCGGATAGACCGAACGGTCGATCAGTTCCGTGCCGAGCCAGGCTTCGAGCGCCTGGATGCGGCGTGAGAAAGCGGGCTGCGTCACGTGCCGCAATTCCGCCGAGCGGCTGAAGCTGCGCGTTTCCGCCAGCGACACGAAATCTTCGAGCCATTTCAGTTCCATACGGACCTAGCGCTCCCACCAGTAACGGAAAGCCTGCATTCTAGCGGCGCCGCGAAGGCGCACGCGCATCGATGCCGGGGCACGAGGCGGGCCCGATGTCCTAAAGTGGTAAAATTCGCGGTTCTCCCCGCTGATATCCGGCAACCGTATTTTCACCGTTCCTGCCCGCCTCCCATCATGTCCGACACCCGCCCCGACACCCTCTTCGCGCTGACCGCCCTCTCCCCGCTCGACGGCCGTTACGCATCGAAAACCGAAGCTTTGCGCGACTGGCTCTCGGAAGCCGCGTTCATGCGCCATCGCGTGACGGTTGAAATCCACTGGCTGATCGCGCTGTCGCACGCCGGCTTCGCCGAAGTGCCGCGCTTCTCGGAAGCGTCGGAGCAATTCCTGCTGCAGCTCGCCGAGCGCTTCACCGCTCATGACGCCGCGCGCATCAAGGACATCGAGCGCGTGACGAACCACGACGTGAAGGCCGTCGAATACTGGCTGAAGGAATCGGTGAAGGGTCAGCCGGAACTGGAGCGCGCGAGCGAATTCATTCACTTCGCGTGCACGTCCGAGGACATCAACAACACGTCGCACGGTCTGATGCTCGCCGGCGCGCGCGAGCATGTGATCCTGCCCGCGCTGCGCGCCGTGCATCAGCGCCTCGTCGCGATTGCGCACGCGCAGGCCGATCAGCCGATGCTGTCGCGCACGCACGGCCAGCCCGCCAGCCCGACCACACTGGGCAAGGAAATCGCGAACGTCGCCGCGCGTCTTTCGCGTGCGATCGATCGCATCGCGAAGGTCGAACTGCTCGGCAAGATGAACGGTGCCGTCGGCAACTTCAATGCGCATCTGTCGGCGTATCCGGAGTTCGACTGGGAAGCCTTCTCGAAGGAAGTCGTCGAGCAGCGTCTGAAGTTGACGTTCAATCCGTACACGATCCAGATCGAGCCGCACGACTACATGGCCGAACTGTTCGACGCGATCTCGCGCGCGAACACGATCCTGCTCGACCTCGACCGCGACGTGTGGGGTTATATCTCGCTTGGTTACTTCAAGCAGAGAACGAAGGCGGGCGAAATCGGTTCGTCGACGATGCCGCACAAGGTCAACCCGATCGACTTCGAAAATTCGGAAGGCAATCTGGGGCTCGCGAATGCGACGCTGCGGCATCTGGCCGACAAGCTGCCGGTTTCGCGCTGGCAGCGCGATCTAACCGATTCGACGGTGCTGCGGAATATTGGTGTTGCGTTTGGGTATTCGCTGCTGGCATATGACGCGCTCAATCGTGGGCTCGACAAGCTTGAGGTCAATCCTCAACGTCTCAACGACGATCTCGATGCGACGTGGGAAGTTCTGGCTGAGCCGGTGCAAACCGTCATGCGGCGGTATGGGATCGAGAATCCCTACGAGCAACTCAAGGAACTCACGCGCGGCAAGGGCATCACGCGGGAGGCGCTGCAGACTTTCGTCAACGGGCTTGCTATTCCTGCTGACGCTAAAGAGCGGCTTCTTGCGATGACGCCTGGTTCCTATGTCGGCAAGGCTGCCGAGTTGGCTAAGCGGATTAAATAATCGCTTTTGTATTGTCTGCGACGCTGGATGTTGGTGTTGGCTGTCGCTTTCGCTGGCGTCCGCGTTTTGGTGTTGGCTTTCGCTTTCGCTTTCGCTGGCATCCGCGTTTTGGTGTTGGTAGTTCATGCGTTGCCCCTGTGCGGGGCGGCACCTACTTTTCTTTGCAGCGGCAAAGAAAAGTAGGCAAAAGAAAGCCGCTAACACCGCCAATCCTTCTTGTTGCCTGCGGGCCCCCAACCGGTCCCGCACTCCACACGGCAACACATCGTTTTGCGCCCGTTGCCAGCGCCTTGAACAGGCGCATCACCCACTCCAGTCACCCGCAGTGCAGCCAGCGGCAGCGAATCGTCTGCGCCGCCCAGGTGGCAAACTGTGTGTAGGCAATCGCACCGGACACGTTTGCGCTCCTACGACACCGATCCCGCTTTTCAGTCCGGAGTGGTGCACTTCCGTCGAGACAGCCTACACACAGTTTGCCACCTGGGCGGCGGTCGACTTCTGGTAACGCGATCAATGACGCGGGAGTGTGAAGCGGGTGATGCGTGCAGTTAGCACGCTGGCAACGCGCGCAAACAAGCGCGTTGCCCCATGAAGCGTAAGAACTGTTGGGGGCCCGCAGGCAATCACTAGCACTGGCGGTGTTAGCCCGCTTTCTTTGCTTACTTTCTTTGCGGCGGCAAAGAAAGTAAGTGCCGCCCCGCACAGGGGCAACACTAGCGAACCAGAGCCACAACGCGGACGCCAGCGCGGAAACACAACGCGGACGCCAGCAACAACAACAACAGCACCCCAAACAAACCCCAAAGTTAGCGCGCTTCAACCTTAGCAAGCGCTTCATCTACGATTTGCTCCGGCGTCAGCTCGATACTCACCGTAATCGCTTCATCCTCACCCGGCTCTTCCAGCGTATCGAGCTGACTTTGCAACAACGACGGATCGAAGAAATGCCCGGTCCGCGTCTGCAGGCGCTCCTGCAACACCTCCCGCGTGCCCTTGAGATAAACAAAACACACATCGCGATCCCCAGCGCGCAAGATATCGCGATACGAGCGCTTCAACGACGAGCACGTAAAAACAGCCGTCTCGCCCGCCCGCTGCTTTTCTTCGATCGCCGCACGAATCGTCCTGAGCCACGGCCAGCGGTCTTCGTCCGTCAACGGAATGCCGTTGTGCATCTTCTCCTTGTTGGCGGCACTGTGAAACGCGTCGCCATCGGTGAAGCTGCACTTGAGCCGCTCCGCCAGCAATTCCCCTATGCGGGTCTTGCCGGCGCCCGACACGCCCATCGCGATCAAGATCATTTGAAACTCCTTACAGGACCGCCGCCAACGCGAAGGTCAAACCCAAACCCATCAGCGAAATGATGGTTTCGCAGAGCGACCACGTCTTGAACGTCTGCCCCACCGTCATTCCGAAATACTCCTTGATCAGCCAGAAACCGCCGTCGTTGACGTGCGAGAAAATCAGCGAGCCCGAACCCGTCGCCAGCACCAGCAATTCCGGCTTCACCTGCACGCCGCTCGCCGCCGCAACAGGCGCGACGATGCCGCAAGCCGTCGTCATCGCGACCGTCGCCGAACCCGTCGCGAGACGGATCAGCGCCGCCACGAACCAGCCGAACAGCAACGGCGACAGATGCGCCGCCGTCGCCGTCGCGACGATTTCCTTCGAGATGCCGCTGTCCATCAGCACGCGGCCAAAGCCGCCGCCCGCACCGACGATCAGCGTAATACCCGCGATCGGCGCCAGACAGTCGCCGCAAAACTTCTGGATCTGCTCGCGGTTGAAGCCGCGTTTCGCACCGAACGTCCAGAAGCTGACGAGCACCGCGATCAGCAGCGCGACGTCGGAGGTACCGATGAAGCGCAGCAGATCATTCGCCATCGTCTTCGGCGCAAACACGAGATCGGCCCAGCTGCCGACCAGCATCAGGATCACGGGCAGCAGAATCGTGAACAGCGTGATGCCGAAACCCGGCAGCTCGCGCGTGCCCTCTTTATGCTCGGTATCGATGAACTGCGCGGCAAGCGGATTGTTCGCCGACAGCTTGATGTAGCGATGGATCAGCAGCGCGAACAGCGGACCAGCAACGATCGCCGTCGGCACGCCGACGATCAGACCATACGCGATCGTGCGGCCGATATCCGCGTGATACGCCTGCACGGCGAGCAACGCGGCCGGGTGCGGCGGAATCAGGCCGTGCACGACGGACAGACCCGCGACCATCGGCAGACCGATCAGCAGCAGCGACTTGCCCGTGCGCTTCGCGACGTTGAACGCGATCGGAATCAGCAGCACGAAGCCGACTTCGAAGAACACCGGCAAGCCGACGATGATCGCAACGAACATCATCGCCCAGTGAATGTTCTTCTCACCGAACCAGTTGATCAACGTGGTGGCGATGCGCTCTGCGCCGCCCGATTCGGCCATCATCTTGCCGAGCATCGTGCCGAGACCGACGACGATTGCGATGTGACCCAGCGTGTTGCCGTTACCTGTTTCGAACGACTTCACGATCGTCCCCGCCGGCATGCCGACGGCAAGACCCAGCAGCAACGAGACGATGATGAGGACAAGGAACGGATAGACCTTGAAGCGCGTGATCATCAGGATCAGCACCGCAATGGCAATCACGGCGTAGATCAGCAGCATGCTGCCGTGGACAGCTTCCATGAAGCTCCTCCTTTGCTTTGGTTTGTTGGTTCGAATTGCAAAGTGCTGCGGCACCTCGCCCGCTTCCGGATGCTGAAAGCGCCCTCAGAAATGGATGCGCTCGCGGACGCTGAATTTTACTGTTTGTTGACGCATACCGCGCGGGGAATAAACCCGCGCTAAAAATAAAAAACCCCGCCGTTAAAGCCTGTTTCGAGGCTAAAAACGGCGAGGTTTGCGAAGCCCGTTGCGCGCTGCGTCAAAACGCGACGCAGTGCATCAATGCGCCGGTGCAGCCAGTTCGCTGGCGGCGCGCGCGAGGCGCGTGACTTCGTCCCAGTTCTGCGCGGCGAGCGCCGCCTTCGGCGTGAGCCACGAACCGCCGACGCACACGACGTTCGGCAGCGCGAGGAAGCTCGGCGCGCTTTCCGCCGTGATGCCACCCGTCGGACAGAATTTCAGCGACGGGAACGGGCCATGAAACGCCTGCAGCATCGGAATGCCGCCCGCCTGTTGCGCCGGGAAGAACTTGACGATTTCATAGCCGAGTTCAAGCGCAACGATGATGTCGCTCGGCGTCATCACGCCGGGCAGCAGCGGCAGGCCGGCGTCCTGCGCAGCCTTGTGCATGTCTTTCGTCAGACCGGGTGACACGCCGAACTGCGCGCCCGCCTTCTTCGCCTGCTCACAATGCTCGGGCTTCGTGATCGTGCCGACGCCGACGACGATATCTTCGGCAAGCTGGCTCGCGCGCTTGATCGCTTCGATGCCGGCGGGCGTGCGCAGCGTGATTTCCAGCACTTTCACGCCGCCTGCGTGCAGTGCGCGCGACACGTGTTCGCCCTGTTCGACGGTATCGAATGCGAGGACGGGAATCACCGGTCCGAGGCGCACGATTTCGCTGACTGTTTTCGACGTCATCTTCAAACTCCTTAGCTTATTTGTGCATTGCGTGACGGGCTTCGCTCGCGTCGGCGCCGGCCGGTTGAGCTGCATGCTGCCCGGCACTCGCCGCTTCGCCGACCAGCGGCCCGAACACCGACGCGCCCAGCTCCGCGGGCGCAGCCGCCGCACGGAACACGCCGAACAGCTCGCGGCCGAAGCCCACTTCGTTTTCCGCCTGATGCTGCGACACGGCAATCGGACGCGCGGCCCATTCGGCGGCGTCGATCTCGACGTCGAGCAGACCGGCTTCCGCATCGATCACCAGCATGTCGCCCGTGCGCACCTTGCCGAGCGGACCCTGCAGCAGCGCTTCCGGCGATACGTGAATCACGGCGGGCACCTTGCCCGATGCACCGGACATACGGCCATCCGTGACGAGCGCGACATGGAAACCTTGATCCTGCAACACGCCGAGCAGCGGCGTCAAACGATGCAGCTCGGGCATGCCGTTTGCCCGCGCGCCCTGGAAGCGCACGACGGCGATGAAGTCGCGTTTCAGTTCGCCGTTGTCGAATGCTTCCTGCACGGCTTCCTGCGAATCGAACACGATGGCAGGCGCCTTCACCGTGCGATGCTGTTTCGCGACCGCCGAAATCTTGATGACGCCGCGCCCCAGCTTGCCTTGCATCAGACGCAGACCGCCGTCCGGCTGGAACGGCTCGTCGATGCGGCGCAGAACGGCGGCGTCCTGGCTTTCGACGACGCCCGGCACCCAAGTCAGCTTGCCGTCGAGCAACTTCGGCTCTTCGGTGTAATGCGACAGGCCCTTGCCCGCGACCGTATTCACGTCGTCGTGCAGCAAGCCGCCTTCGAGCAGATTGCGCGTCAGGAACGCCATGCCGCCCGCCGCGTGGAAATGGTTCACGTCGGCCTTGCCGTTCGGATAGACCTTCGCGAGCAGCGGCACGGACGCCGACAGCGTGTCGAAGTCGTCCCAGTCGATGATGATGCCCGCCGCACGTGCGATCGCCACGAGGTGCAGCGTGTGATTGGTCGAGCCGCCCGTCGCCAGCAGGCCGACGATGCCGTTGACGATCGCCTTCTCGTCGATCACATGGCCGATCGGCATGTAGTTGCCGCGCTCCACCGTCAGATCGAGCACGCGGCGCGCGGCCTGCGCGGTCAGCGCGTCGCGCAGCGGCGTATGCGGATGCACGAAGGCCGAGCCCGGCAGATGCAGGCCCATGATTTCCATCAGCATCTGGTTGCTGTTGGCCGTGCCGTAGAACGTGCAGGTGCCGTGGCCGTGGTACGCAGCCGCTTCGGATTCGAGCAGCGCGTCGCGGCCGCACTGGCCCGTCGCGAACTCCTGGCGCACCTTCGCCTTCGCGTCGTTCGAGATGCCGCTCGTCATCGGTCCGGCGGGCACGAAAATGGTCGGCAGATGGCCGAATTGCAGCGCGCCGATCAGCAGGCCCGGCACGATCTTGTCGCACACGCCGAGGCACAGCGCCGCGTCGAACATGTTGTGCGTGAGCGCGACAGCCGTGCTCATCGCGATCACTTCGCGCGAGAATAGCGACAGTTCCATGCCCGCGTTGCCCTGCGTAACGCCGTCGCACATCGCCGGCACGCCGCCCGCGAACTGCGCGACGCCGCCGTTTTCACGCGCGGCGGCCTTGATGATGTCCGGGAAATCCTTGTACGGCGCGTGCGCCGACAGCATCTCGTTGTACGACGAGACGATGCCGATGTTCGGCTGGCGGATCTGCTTGATGACGAGCTTGTCGTTGCCCTCGAGACCGGCGAAACCATGCGCGAGGTTCGCGCAGGAGAGCGCGCCGCGCGCCGGGAACTTGCCCTGCGCCTGGTCGATGCGCGCCAGATACGCTTCGCGCGTCGGCTTGCTGCGTTCGATCACGCGCTGCGTGACTTTCATCAGTTGCGAATGCGGGGAAACCATCGATGCTCCTTCGTCGCTGGCTCGCGCTGAGGTGCGCGTTGCGCCAGATTGGTATCGCAGGGAACGGCATGGAAAGCCGGTAACCGGGATATTAGTAGAAAAACTACACGCGCACAATGTGGCAGTTGCTGAATCGGCGGATCAGCTGAATTCACGCGAAACCATTGTGTATTGGCGATTTCAGCGACTACACATACTCCATCAGGGTAATCACCTACGGCACGGATGTAGTTTTTGTACTTGATTCGTCTATCAGCTATAGTCCACGCATTCTTCAGCATAGTGCGAGATTCCCGATGATGCTGTCCCAGGTGGAAGCGATGCGCGACCAGATGCGCCCTTCCGAACGCAAGCTCGCCGACTACGTGATCGAGGCGCCGCGCGAAGTGCTCGACCTGTCGATGACCGAGGTCGCCGCACGCGCGGGCGTCAGCCAGCCGACCATCGCGCGCTTCTGTCACGCGCTCGGCTTTTCCGGCTTCCGCGAGTTCAAGATTCGCCTTGCGCAAGGCATAGCAACGGAGGTGCCCGCTGTTTATCGCGACGTCCGGCCCGACGAGCCCGCGCCGGGCGTCGCGGCGAAGGTACTCGACCGGACCATCGGCGCGCTGATCCAGGTGCGCAACAATCTGTCTTCCGATAGCGTCGCGGCCGCGATCCAGCTGCTGGCGCACGCAAAACGCATCGAGTTCTATGGTGCGGGTGGCTCGGGCATTGCCGCGCTCGATATGCAGCACAAGTTCTTCCGGCTCGGCATGCCGAGCGTCGCGTATTCGGATCCGCACACGTTTCTGATGTCGGCGGCGTTGCTCGGCGAAGGCGATGTCGTCGTGGCGATTTCGAACACGGGCCGCACGCGCGACATCATCGATGCGGCAAAGTCCGCGCTCGCCACCGGCGCGAAAGTCATCGCGATTACGCACGGCAATTCGCCGCTGGCGCGGCTCGCGTCGATTGGACTGTTCGCGAACGTCGACGAAGACACGGACATCTTTTCGCCGATGACGTCGCGCACCTCGCATCTGGCGATCGGCGATATCCTGGCTGTCGGTGTGGCGTTGCAACGCGGGCCGGAATTGATGGAAAAGCTGGCGGGCGCGAAGGATCTGATTGCGCAACGCAGGGTAGCGACCTGAGCCTCACGCAGCACGGACACGTAAGCGCAAAACGGGCTCCCGAAGGAGCCCGTTTCGTTTTGAAGCCTACTGCCAATGGAGACTGTGCTCAGGCGGCGAACACCGCACCGCCCTCGCACTCACTCCGCGTTGCTTACCACTGATACGACGCACCCGCACCCACCGTCGTGCCCTGCGCGCTGATGCCTGCGCCGAGCTTGATCTTGATGTTCTCGGTGATGCGTGCCGATGCACCCAGCGCCGCGGCCTGATAGCCGTGGTACGAACCGCTGCCGATACCCACCGCGATCGTCTTGCCCTGATCGACGTCCGGGATCATCGTCAGCGCCGTCGCTGCCGCGACACCCGAGTAGGCGTTACGTGCGACGCTGTTCACACCCTGCTGAACCATGTTGATCTGCTGGTCGGTGTACTGCTTCACAGTCGTACCTGTCGGCAGATCGCCCACGGCATTCGCCACAGCAGCGTTCAACTGACCGACGTTGACGGCGTCCGTCGTCTGCGTGCCGGCCGCGACGTTGGTGATCTGGCGTTCGTTACCCGCCGAGCCCACCGACACCGTGTTCGCACGATCCGCCACCGAGCCGTCGCCGAGTGCGACAGCGTGGTCTGCCGTCGCCTTCGAGTTCGCGCCCATCGCGATCGAGCTGTCGCCGCTTGCCTGCGCGTTGTAGCCGCCTGCGATCGACTGGTTGCCGCTCGCGTTGGCCGTCGGGCCCATCGCCGTGGCATGCGAGCCGCTTGCGCTCGCCTGCTCGGTGTTGCGATCGCCGTTTGCCGTGAACATCGGATCGACTGCGTTGTTCGCGATGTTCGTGACGTTGGAGATTGCGTCGTTCAGCTGGTTGACGTTCACCGCGTCGGTGCCGTCCGTGCCGGCTGCCACGTTGTGGATCGTGGTGCCGTCCGGTGCGTTGCCGCCGCCGACCGTGATGCTGCTGAAGTTCGTCGTGCCGTCCGGATTCGTGTCGTACGTCACGGCCGTCTTCGTCGTGCCGTCACCGTTGATGATGCCCGCCGCCTTCAGCTGGCTGACGTTGACCGCGTCCGTATCGGCCGTACCGGCTGCGACGTTCGTGATCTGACGCTCGTTGCCTGCCGAACCGACCGACACGCTATTCGCACGATCTGCCACCGAGCCCTGACCCAACGCGACAGAGTTCGCCGCCGACGCGCTGGCATTGCTGCCGATCGCGATCGAGTTCGCACCCTGTGCGACGGCCGCGCCACCGATTGCAATCGATTCCGCACCCAGCGCCTGCGAATCGACCAGTGACGAATTCGCGTGGAAGTACGTGATACCAGCACCGTTGTTGATGTTGTTCAACACGCTGTTGATGTTCGTCACGTCCGTGTTCAGGTTGGCGATATCCGACGTGTTCTGCGTCACACGGCCGTCGATGTTGGTGATTGCGTCACCCACATTGGTTGCCGTCGTGTTGCCGCCGTTGATCACGTACGTCGGGTTGCTGATCGTGCCATCGCTGTTGACCGTCGAGCCACCGCCGATTGCATTCGCCGTCGACTGCGACACGTTGTACAGCTGCGAGCCGTTCACTGCATCCACGCTCGTCGCGTTCACGTCGCCGTTCGCCACGCCCGTGAGCTTGCGCACGCCAGCCGTACCCGTGAAGTCCACGAGTGTGCCGTCCGTGTCCTTCGCCACCGTGATGTTGCGTGTCGTCGGATCCTGCTGCACCAGACCGATCGTGCCGTTGTTGATCTGGTTCGTGACGTTGCTGATGTCGGTCGTGTTCTGCGTCACGCGACCGTCGATGTTGGTGATCGCGTCACCCACATTGGTTGCCGTCGTGTTGCCACCGTTGATCACGTACGTCGGGTTGCTGACCGTGCCATCGCTGTTCACCGTCGAGCCACCGCCCAGCGAATTCGCCGTCGATTGCGCCACGTTGTACAGCTGCGAGCCGTTCACCGCGTCCACGCTCGTTGCGTTCACGTCGCCGTTCGCCACACCGGTGAGCTTGCGAACGCCAGCCGTACCCGTGAAGTCCACGAGCGTGCCGTCCGTGTCCTTCGCCACCGTGATGTTGCGTGTCGTCGGGTCCTGCTGCACCAGACCGATCGTACCGTTGTTGATCTGGTTCGTGATGTTGCTGATGTCCGTCGTGTTCTGCGTCACGCGGCCGTCCAGGTTCGTGATCGCACCAGCGATGGTCGTCACCGTCGAACCACCAATATTGAACGTCGGACCCGTGATCGTGCCCGTCGACGCGTCATACGTCGTGCCGCCGCCGATCACGTTCGAGATGCTCGTGCCAACGTTGTTGACCTTCGCGTCTTCCGACATCAGCTGGCTCACGTTCACCGCGTCCGTTGCCGAATAGCCTGCCGCAACGTTCGTGATGCGACGCTCGGTGCCTGCTGCACCCACCGACACTTCACCGCCCGCCGCCGTCGCTGCCGAAATCGCCGCGCCGCCCGGGTTGAAGCCTGCCGTACCCAGCGTCGTCGAGTTCGCCACCGAGTTCGAGCCCAGCGCCACCGAGTTCGCCGTCGTCGCGCTCGCGTTGCCGCCGATCGCCACTGCGTCCGTACCCGTTGCCACCGAATCCGCCAGCGTCGAGTTTGCGTGGAAGTACTTGATCCCGCCACCGTTGACGATGTTCGTCACCGTGTTGTCGATGTTCGTCACGCGACCGTCGATGTTGGTGATCGCGTCACCCACATTCGTTGCCGTCGTGTTGCCGCCGTTGATCACGTACGTCGGGTTGCTGACCGTGCCATCGCTGTTCACCGTCGAGCCGCCGCCCAGCGAATTCGCCGTCGACTGCGCCACGTTGTACAGTTGCGAGCCGTTCACTGCATCGACGCTCGTTGCGTTCACGTCGCCGTTCGCCACGCCCGTCAGCTTGCGAACGCCAGCCGTACCCGTGAAGTCCACGAGCGTACCGTCCGTGTCCTTCGCCACCGTGATGTTGCGTGTCGTCGGGTCCTGCTGCACCAGACCGATCGTGCCGTTGTTGATCTGGTTCGTGACGTTGCTGATGTCCGTCGTGTTCTGCGTCACGCGGCCGTCGATGTTGGTGATTGCGTCACCCACATTCGTTGCCGTCGTGTTGCCGCCGTTGATCACGTACGTCGGGTTGCTGACCGTGCCATCGCTGTTCACTGTCGAGGCGCCGCCCAGCGAATTCGCCGTCGATTGCGCCACGTTGTACAGCTGCGAGCCGTTCACTGCATCCACGCTCGTTGCGTTCACGTCGCCGTTCGCCACACCGGTGAGCTTGCGAACGCCAGCCGTACCCGTGAAGTCCACGAGCGTGCCGTCCGTGTCCTTCGCCACCGTGATGTTGCGTGTCGTCGGGTCCTGCTGCACCAGACCGATCGTACCGTTGTTGATCTGGTTCGTGATGTTGCTGATGTCCGTCGTGTTCTGCGTCACGCGGCCGTCCAGGTTCGTGATCGCACCAGCGATGGTCGTCACCGTCGAACCACCAATATTGAACGTCGGACCCGTGATCGTGCCCGTCGACGCGTCATACGTCGTGCCGCCGCCAATTACGTTCGAGATGCTCGTGCCAACGTTGTTGACCTTCGCGTCTTCCGACATCAGCTGGCTTACGTTCACCGCATCCGTTGCCGCCGAACCGGCCGCCACGTTCGTCAGACGACGCTCGTTGCCTGCCGAACCCACCGACACTTCACCCACCGGCGTCGTGCCCGACAGCGTGCTGCTGCCCGGGTTGTACGCCGCTGCCGTCAGGTCAGCCGTGGTCGTCGTGTTTGCACCCAGCGCCACCGAGTTCGCCGCCGTCGCGCTCGCGTTGCCGCCGATCGCCACTGCGTCCGTACCCGTTGCCACCGAATCCGCCAGCGTCGAGTTAGCGTGGAAGTACTTGATCCCGCCACCGTTGACGATGTTCGTCACCGTGTTGTCGATGTTCGTCACGCGACCGTCGATGTTGGTGATCGCGTCACCTACATTCGTTGCCGTCGTGTTGCCGCCGTTGATCACGTACGTCGGGTTGCTGATCGTGCCATCGCTGTTCACCGTCGAGCCACCGCCCAGCGAATTCGCCGTCGATTGCGCCACGTTGTACAGCTGCGAGCCGTTCACTGCATCCACGCTCGTCGCGTTCACGTCGCCGTTCGCCACACCGGTGAGCTTGCGAACGCCAGCCGTACCCGTGAAGTCCACGAGCGTGCCGTCCGTGTCCTTCGCCACCGTGATGTTGCGTGTCGTCGGGTCCTGCTGCACCAGACCGATCGTACCGTTGTTGATCTGGTTCGTGATGTTGCTGATGTCCGTCGTGTTCTGCGTCACGCGGCCGTCCAGGTTCGTGATCGCACCAGCGATGGTCGTCACCGTCGAACCACCAATATTGAACGTCGGACCCGTGATCGTGCCCGTCGACGCGTCATACGTCGTGCCGCCGCCGATCACGTTCGAGATGCTCGTGCCAACGTTGTTGACCTTCGCGTCTTCCGACATCAGCTGGCTCACGTTCACCGCGTCCGTTGCCGAATAGCCTGCCGCGACGTTCGTGATGCGACGCTCGGCGCCTGCTGCACCCACCGACACTTCGCCGCCCGCAGCCGTCGCTGCCGAAATCGCCGCGCCGCCCGGGTTGAAGCCTGCCGTACCCAGCGTCGCCGAGTTCGCCACCGAGTTCGAGCCCAGCGCCACCGAGTTCGCTGTCGTCGCGCTTGCGTTGCCGCCAATCGCCACTGCGTCCGTGCCCGTCGCCACCGAGTCCGCCAGCGTCGAGTTCGCGTGGAAGTACTTGATGCCGCCACCGTTGACGATGTTCGTCACCTGGTTGTTGATGTTGGTGACGTTGTTGCCCAGGTTGCTCAGGTTGTTCGCAACGTTCGAAACATTGTTCGAAACGTTGTTCACCTTCGCGTCTTCCGACATCAACTGGCTCACGTTCACCGCATCGGTCGGGTTCAGGCCTGCCGCGACATTCGTGATGCGACGTTCAGCGCCCGCTGCACCCACCGACACTTCGCCGCCCGCAGCCGTCGCCGCTGCGATTGCCGTGCCACCGACCGGCTGGAAGCCTGCCGTACCCAAAGTGGTCGAGTTCGCCATCGAGTTCGAGCCCAGCGCCACCGAGTTCGCCGTCGTCGCGCTTGCGTTGCCGCCGATCGCCACTGCGTCCGTACCCGTTGCCACCGAGTCCGCCAGCGTCGAGTTAGCGTGGAAGTACTTGATCCCGCCACCGTTGACGATGTTCGTCACCTGGTTGTTGATGTTGGTGACGTTGTTGCCCAGGTTGCTCAGATTGTTCGACACGTTCGAAACATTGTTCGAAACGTTGTTCACCTTCGCGTCTTCCGACGTCAACTGGCTCACGTTCACCGCATCGGTCGGGTTCAGGCCTGCCGCGACATTCGTGATGCGACGCTCTGCGCCCGCTGCGCCCACCGACACTTCACCGCCTGCTGCCGTCGCCGCTGCGATTGCCGTGCCACCCACCGGCGTGAAGCCTGCCGTACCCAGCGTCGCCGAGTTCGCCACCGAGTTCGAACCCAGCGCCACCGAGTTCGCCGTCGTCGCCGACGCGCCATTACCCATCGCGACCGCATTCGATGCGCTCGCCACCGACGCCGGACCCGCCGCCACGCTGTTCGCACCCGTCGCCGACGAATCCGCCAGCGTCGAGTTCGCGTGGAAGTACTTGATGCCGCCACCGTTGACGATGTTCGTCACCTGGTTGTTGATGTTGGTGACGTTGTTGCCCAGGTTGCTCAGGTTGTTCGACACGTTCGAAACATTGCTCGAAACGTTGTTCACCTTCGCGTCTTCCGACATCAGCTGGCTTACGTTCACCGCATCGGTCGGGTTCAGACCCGCCGCCACGTTCGTGATGCGACGCTCTGCGCCCGCACTGCCCACCGACACTTCACCGCCCGCTGCCGTCGCCGCTGCGATCGCCGTGCCACCCACCGGCGTGAAGCCCGCCGTACCCAGCGTCGCCGAGTTCGCCACCGAGTTCGAGCCCAGCGCCACCGAGTTC
>NZ_JAAGPD010000086.1 GCF_017104565.1 Paraburkholderia sp. Tr-20389
AGGCGGCGGCGATGCGGGCGGCGGACGGTTCGCGCCTTGTGGGGGCGGCGGATGCGCCGGCGGCGGAGGCCGGTTGGGCGGCGGCGCATGATGCTCCCAGCGCGAGCGATCCGGATACCACGGACGCTCCCGATAGTAATGTCCCCAGTACGTGCCGAGTGAGAACGTGATCAGCGGCAAGCCGATCGCCGTCCCGTAAGTCATGACGGGCACATTGCTGCCTTGGTACGGATACGCCAGATCGCCGCCATACACCCAGCCGCGCGCCTGCGGAATCGACACGTCGCACCACGTATAACCGCCCACGCAGCCGTAGACGGTCACGGGCTGCCCAGCCGGAAGTTGCGCAACGATCGGGTAATCCTGCGCCGGTCCCGCGTACAGATAAACAGGCGTGCTGGTGTAAGCCTCGGATTGCGCCGATGCCGCACCCGATACCATCGTCAACGTCCCCGCAAGCGCCGCGCATGCAACCCGCATTCGCATCATGTTCTCCCTTATGTTCTCCTGTTGGTGCTTCGCGGCCTTGTGGCCGACGAAGCACCTCAACCCTAACACCAGCCAGCGAATCCTGTGCCTGACTGCGCGCTGTCGCCAGGAACGGCGCATGCAGCGGAAATCGGCAGACGATGCATCGGGAGCGCAGCATCAGCAGCCATCTGAAAACAGGCGACCGCGTAAGCTGGAACATGCCGCAATGGACGACGGCAGGCCGCGCGATCACGACGTATACGGAATTCGATGGCCACACGGTCGCCGTATCGAAAGACGACGCGCATGACGAAGTGGAAAGCGAAAAAAGCGGCAAGCGTGCCTTCCACCGTGCGGAAGCTTTGCATAAAACGCCCGCACGCCGACGCCGGAACAAGCACGAGTAAGAAAAAAACCCGCGCACTTTCGTACGCGGGCTTTCAGTTGACGTGACACGCAGCAAGCGTCTTAGACGACTTCGAACAACCCCGCCGCGCCTTGCCCGCCGCCGATGCACATCGTCACCACGACGAACTTCGCGCCGCGCCGCTTGCCTTCGATCAGCGCATGCCCCGTCAGACGCGCGCCCGACACGCCATACGGATGTCCGACGGCAATCGCGCCGCCGTTGACGTTCAGCCGTTCGTTCGGAATGCCGAGCTTGTCGCGGCAGTACAGAACCTGCACGGCGAATGCTTCGTTCAGTTCCCACAGACCGATATCGTCGACCTTGAGACCCGCCTGCTTCAGCAGCTTCGGCACGGCGAATACGGGACCGATGCCCATTTCGTCCGGCTCGCAGCCGGCGACGGCGAAGCCGCGGAAAATGCCCATGGGTTGCAGGCCCTCGCGCTCAGCGAGCTTCGCATTCATCACCACGCACGCCGACGCGCCGTCCGAAAACTGGCTCGCGTTGCCTGCGGTGATCACGCCGCCGGGCAGCGCGGTACGGATCTTCGATACGCCTTCGAGCGTCGTATCCGCGCGGATGCCTTCGTCGGCGGCGACCGTCACTTCCTTCGTGAACATGCGCCCGCTCGCCTTGTCAGCGACGCCGGCGAGCACCGTCAGCGGCACGATCTCGTCGTTGAAGCGCCCGGCTTCCTGCGCGGCTGCCGCGCGCTGCTGCGACTGCACGCCGTATTCGTCCTGACGATCCTTCGAGATGCCGTAGCGCTTCGCAACGTTTTCGGCGGTCTCCAGCATCGACCAATAGACTTCCGGCTTGTGCTCCATCAGCCAGCCTTCGCGCAGCATGTGCAGATTCATTTCGTTCTGCACGCACGAGATCGACTCGACACCGCCCGCGACGTACACGTCGCCTTCGCCGACCATCACGCGCTGCGCAGCCAGCGCAATGGTCTGCAGGCCCGACGAGCAGAAGCGGTTCACGGTCATACCCGGCACCGTCACGGGCAAGCCGCCGCGCAGCGCGATCTGCCGCGCGATGTTCGAGCCCGTCGCGCCTTCCGGATTCGCGCAGCCCATGATCACGTCCTCGACGCGCGCCGGGTCGATCTTCGCGCGTTCGACGGCGGCTTGCGTCACATGTCCGCCGAGCGTCGCGCCATGCGTCATGTTGAACCCGCCGCGCCACGATTTGGCCAGGCCCGTGCGGGCAGTCGATACGATTACGGCGTCAGTCATGCATGTCTCCAATGTCGATGGGAGCGGTGGCTTGAGCGCTTGCTCCCGTCCGACGTAACGATTTACGCTTCAAATGAATGTGTGAGGTTCGCGCTGCGCGGCTCAGGCGAGGACATCCGCCGCTTGCACGCGTTCGACACCCGCGGCGCCCATCGCACGCCATGCGTCGTCGAGCGAACCGTTCAGATCGATCGCGCGGGTGGCGTCCTCGATCACAGCGACCTCGAAGCCCGCCGCGCGTGCATCGAGCGCGGACCACGCGACGCAATAGTCGGTGGCGAGTCCGCAGCACCACACGCGCGTCACGCCCGTGTCGCGCAGATAACCCGCGAGCCCCGTCGGCGTCGTGCGATCGGCTTCGAGAAACGCCGAGTAGCTGTCGACGCCGGCGTGATGCCCCTTGCGGATCACCGCGCGCGCATGCGGAATGTCGAGGTCCGCGTGCAGCGCGGCGCCCGGCGTGTTCTGCACGCAATGCGTCGGCCACAGCACCTGCTCGCCATACGGCAAGGTCATCGTCTCGAACGGCTGGCGTCCCGCGTGATTCGCGGCGAACGAAACATGCGACGGCGGATGCCAGTCCTGCGTCAGCACGACATGACTGAAGCGGCGTGCAAGCCGGTTCACGAGCGGCACGATCTCGTCGCCGTGCGCGACGGCGAGCGCACCGCCCGGCATGAAGTCGTTCTGCACGTCGACGACGAGCAGAACTTCATTGGCATCTTTCATCGCAAATCCCGCCCGGCTCGATCAGCTGTTGAATCCGCGCCCTTGCGCCGCGCGCTCGACGATGCCGGCGGCAATCTGCCAGGCATCCCCGTTCGGCTGCGCCGCATAACGGCGGATCGCGCGCTCGACGTTGTAGAGTCCGACGCCATCCGCGTACAGCATCGGGCCGCCGCGGTAGAGCGGGAAGCCGTAGCCCGTCAGATACACCATGTCGATATCGGACGCCTTCGACGCAATGCCCTCTTCGAGAATCTTCGCGCCTTCGTTGACGAGCGCGAACATCAGGCGCTCGACGATCTCGTCGTCGGAAATCTTGCGCCGCTCGATGCCCAGTTCCTTCGAATGCGCAACGATCATTTCGTCGATCGGCTTCGACGGATATGCGTTACGGTCACCCGCCTTGTAGTCGTACCAGCCGCCGCCCGTCTTCTGCCCGAAGCGGCCGGCCTCGCACAGACGGTCGGCGATCTTCGAGTAACGCATGTCCGGCTCTTCCTTGTAGCGCCGCTTGCGGATCGCCCAGCCGATATCGTTGCCCGCCAGATCGCTCATGCGGAACGGGCCCATCGCAAAGCCGAATTTCTCGATTGCCTTGTCGACCTGCGCGGGCAGCGCGCCCTCTTCGAGCATGAAGAGCGCCTGGCGCACGTACTGCTCGATCATCCGGTTGCCGATGAAGCCGTCGCACACGCCCGACACCACTGCCGTCTTGCGGATCTTCTTCGCGACCTGCATCACGGTGGCGAGTACGTCCTTCGCCGTGTCCTTGCCGCGCACGACTTCGAGCAGCTTCATCACGTTGGCGGGGCTGAAGAAGTGCATGCCGACGACGTCCTGCGGCCGCTTCGTGAACGCGGCGATCTTGTTCAGATCGAGCGTCGACGTGTTCGATGCGAGGATCGCGCCCGGCTTCGCAACTTCGTCGAGACGCGTGAACACCTGCTCTTTCACGCCGAGTTCTTCGAACACGGCTTCGATGATGAGGTCGGCGTCGCTCAGCGCTTCGTACGTCAGCGTCGGCGTGATGAGGGACATGCGCTGTTCGAGCGCTTCCATCGTCAGCTTGCCTTTCTTGACGGTGGCTTCGTAGTTCTTGCGGATCGTCGCCACCCCACGGTCGAGCGCGTCCTGCTTCGTCTCCAGCAGCGTGACGGGCAAGCCAGCGTTGACGAAGTTCATCGCGATGCCGCCGCCCATCGTGCCCGCGCCGATCACGCCCACTTTCTTGATGTTGCGCACGGGTGTGTCGGACGGCACGTCGGGGATCTTGCTCGCCGCGCGCTCGCCGAAGAACGCGTGACGCAGCGCCTTGCTCTCCGGCGTCTGCACGAGCGCGAGGAAGCATTCGCGCTCCACCTTCATGCCTTGCTCGAAGCCTTTGAGCACACCTGCTTCGATCGCATCGATGCACTTGTGCGGCGCAGGGAATTGCTTCGCGACGCCCGCGACGCTATTGCGCGCGAACTGGATGAAGCCGGCTGCGTTCGGATGCTCGATCTTGCGGTCGCGAATCTTCGGATACGGGCCGCTCTGTGCGCCAACCTTGCGCGCGAACGCGAGCGCGCCTTCCAGCAGATTGCCTTCCACCAACTGATCGAAGATCGGCGTGCCGGCCAGTTTCTCCGACATCACGGGCGTACCCGACACGATCATGTTGAGCGCCGCTTCGAGTCCCAATGCGCGAGGCAGACGCTGCGTGCCGCCTGCGCCCGGCAGAATGCCGAGCTTCACTTCGGGCAGTGCGATCTGCGCGCCTGGCGCCGCGACGCGATAGTGCGCGCCGAGCGCCAGTTCCAGGCCGCCGCCCATCGCGACGCTGTGGATCGCCGCGACGACGGGCTTCGCGCTGCCTTCGACGGCCTTGATGACCGTCGCCAGCGTCGGCTCCTGAAACGCCTTCGGCGTGTTGAATTCGGTGATGTCGGCGCCGCCCGAGAACGCCTTGCCTGCGCCCGTCAGCACGATCGCCTTGACGGCGGGATCGTTTTGCGCGCGCTCGATGCCCTCGACGATGCCCGTGCGCGTCGACAGGCCGAGTCCGTTGACGGGGGGATTGTTCAGCGTGATGACGGCAACGCCGTCGTGTGTCGTGTAGTCCACTGCCATCTGCCTGCCTCCATGCGATGCGGCCGCGCTTCATTCGCGCGAGCCGGATGAAAACATGCGGACCATTGTCCGCTGTTTCGCCATTCGTTTGCGACAGCAGGCAGAATACACAAAAAAGCACGATCGTTCAATTCAGACGATAGCCATCGGCGTGGGCGTAAACCCGAGGTTTTCGAGGTTTATGCGCGGCCGGAGTTCGCATCGCCGGCGGGCGCGGCTTCGTCGAACGGGCAGTCTTCGATGCCGAGCGCCGACGGCAGCACGTGCGCGCGGAACTGCTCGCGCAGCTTGAGCTTTTGCAGCTTGCCCGTTGCCGTGTGCGGCAGTTCGTCGACGAACACGACGTCGTCGGGAATCCACCATTTCGCGAGCTTGCCTTCATAGAACGCGAGCAACTCTTCACGTGTCACGTGCGCGTCGGGACGTCTGACGACGACGAGCAGCGGCCGTTCGGTCCACTTCGGATGCGCACACGCGATGCACGCGGCCTCGGCGACGGCGGGATGCGCGACCGCGACGTTTTCGACATCGATCGAACTGATCCACTCGCCGCCCGACTTGATCACGTCCTTGCTGCGGTCGGTGATGTTCAGGAAGCTGTCCTGGTCGATCGTCGCGACATCGCCTGTCGGAAACCAGCCGTCGACGAGCGGCGACGCGTCGCTGCGGAAATACCGGTCGATCACCCATGGCCCACGCACGTGCAGATCGCCGAACGCGACGCCGTCCCACGGCAACTCGCGACCGTCGTCGCCGACGATCTTCATGTCGACGCCGTACAACGCGTGGCCCTGCTTTTCGCGCAGCTTGCGCTGCTCGTCGGGCGAACGCTGCGACTGCTCCCATGTGAGCTTCGACAGCGTGCCGAGCGGCGACATCTCCGTCATGCCCCACGCGTGTATCACCTCGACGCCATAGGTTTCGCGGAACATTTTGATCATCGCGGGCGGACAGGCGGAGCCGCCGATCACCGTGCGCTCCAGCGACGAAAACTTCACGCCTGCGTCGCGCACATGGTTGAGCAAGCCGAGCCACACAGTCGGCACGCCCGCCGAGTACGTGACGCGTTCCGCCTCCATCAGCTCGTACAGCGACTTGCCGTCGAGATCCTTGCCCGGCAACACGAGCTTCGCGCCCGTCAGCGGCGCCGCATGCGGAATGCCCCACGCGTTCACATGGAACATCGGCACGACGGGCAACACGGCGTCGCGCGCGGACAGGCCCATCGCATCCGGCAGCGACGCGCCGAACGCATGCAGCACCGTCGAGCGATGCGAGTACAACGCGCCCTTCGGGTTGCCCGTCGTCCCCGACGTATAGCAAAGGTTGGATGCGCAACGTTCGTCGATCGCGGGCCACTCGAACGCGCCGTCGTGGCGTGCAAGCAGCGCTTCATAGCTCGATACGGCCGTCGACATGCGCGGCATGTGCGCTTCGTCCGTCATCGCGATCCAGCCGCGCACGTTCGGACACTGCGGCGCGAGCACATCGACGAGCGCGGCGAACGTGATGTCGAACAGCACGTAGCGGTCGTCGGCGTGATTGACGATGTAGGCGATCTGATCGGGAAAGAGCCGCGGATTGATCGTATGGCACACAGCGCCGAAACCCGTCGTGCCATAGTACGCTTCCAGATGTCGGTAGCCGTTCCATGCGAGCGTGCCGACCCGGTCGCCCGCTTCGACGCCGAGCGCCATCAGCGCCTGCGCCAGTTGCTTCGCGCGCCGCTCGCAATCCCTATACGTATAGCGATGCACGTCGCCCTCGATGCGCTTCGACACGATCTCCGTGGCGCCGAAGTGGCGCGACGCATGCGCCAGCAGCGAAGAGACCGTGAGGGGCACGTCCATCATCTGTCCATAGAGCGGCGTCGTCATACGCGGGTGTCTCCCAGTATCGTGTTGTCTCTATTCGTTTCGCCCGGTTCGAATGGCGCTTTCGATGCGCCGACGATGCGCGCCCTGCAGCGCGGCGGGGGCGGACTTACAATATCGGTTAATAAAGAGGCGCTCAATATGTCGTTTTCCCCATGCAATGCAGGGTTATCCGGTCCCATGTCGACGGCGGCAGGCGCCATCGACAATCAGCGTGAAGGCAGTTTCGCCGCGCTCGGGAACGTCTTTCTGACACGCCTGCCCGCGGCGCCGTTGCCCGCGCCGTACGTCGTCGGCTTCGCGCCGGACGTCGCGACGATGCTCGGTTTCGACGCGTCGCTCGCGAGCGCGCCGGGCTTCGCCGAATTTTTCTCCGGCAACACGACGCGCGACTGGCCGTCTGCGTCGCTGCCGTATGCATCGGTGTATTCGGGGCATCAGTTCGGCGTGTGGGCGGGTCAACTCGGCGACGGACGCGCACTGACGCTCGGCGAAGCCGAGCACGACGGCCGGCGCTTCGAGTTGCAGCTCAAGGGCGGCGGACGCACGCCCTACTCGCGCATGGGCGACGGCCGCGCGGTGCTGCGTTCGTCGATCCGCGAATATCTGTGCTCGGAAGCGATGCACCACCTCGGCATTCCGACCACGCGAGCACTATGCGTGATCGGCTCCGATCAACCCGTGCGCCGTGAAGAGATGGAAACGGCCGCCGTGGTCACGCGCGTGTCGCCGAGCTTCGTGCGCTTCGGGCACTTCGAGCATTTCTATGCGAACGATCGCGTCGATGCATTGCGATCGCTCGCCGATCACGTGATCGACCGCTTCTATCCGGCGTGCCGCGACGCCGAGGATCCCTATCTCGCGCTGCTGAACGAAGCCGTGCTGTCAACGGCCGATCTGATCGCGCAATGGCAGGGAGTCGGCTTCTGCCACGGCGTGATGAACACGGACAACATGTCGATCCTCGGTCTCACGATCGACTATGGTCCGTTCGGCTTCATGGACGGCTTCGACGCGAATCACATCTGCAACCACTCGGATTCGCAGGGACGTTACGCGTACCGGATGCAGCCGCAGATCGCGTACTGGAACCTCTTCTGCCTCGCGCAGGGTTTGCTGCCGCTGTTCGGCGCGCGTTACGGCGAGGCCGAACGCAGCGAACGCGCGGTGCAGGACGCGCAGCGCGTGCTCGAAGGCTTCAAGGCGCGCTTTGCGCCCGCGCTCGAAGCTCGCATGCGCGCGAAGCTCGGCCTCGAGACGGAGCGCGAAGGCGACGATACGCTTGCCAACAAGCTGTTCGAGATCATGCATGCGAACCGCGCCGACTTCACGTTGACGTTCCGCAACCTGTCGAAGCTGTCGAAACACGATGCAAGCGGCGATGCGCCCGCGCGCGACCTGTTTCTCGACCGCGCCGCGTTCGACGTATGGGCGAACGACTATCGCGCTCGTCTGTCGCATGAAACACGCGACGACGCCGCGCGCGCCGAAGCGATGAACCGCGTCAATCCGAAGTACGTGCTGCGCAATCACCTCGCTGAAAACGCGATCCGCCAGGCGAAGGAAAAGGATTTCTCGGAAGTCGAACGCCTCGCTGACGTGCTGCGCCGCCCGTTCGACGAACAGCCCGAGCACGAGGCCTATGCGGGCTTGCCGCCCGACTGGGCGTCGTCGCTCGAAGTGAGTTGCTCGTCTTGAGCCAGTGGCGGTTCGCGCCGTTTCGCGCAGGCGGGCTCGCGCGACCGCCCCAACCCGGCTGCGCTACAATTCGAGCCCAGATAGCATCGCGTGCGGTGTGAGTGTCATGCCGGCGCAAGCCAGCGCCTGTCGGACGGCCGCCCTGGCTGTGTCCGCCAGGCACGCGACGCCTCGCGATACGACCACCGACCGCGCGCACGATGCGCCCAACACTCTCCGGATTTCCAACCCGACAATGAAATTCCTGTTCGATCTATTCCCGATCATCCTGTTCTTCGTCGCGTACAAGGTGTGGGGTATCTTCACGGCGACAGCCGTTGCGATCGGCGCCACGCTCGTGCAGATCGCGTGGGTCGCGTTCCGGCACCGCAAGGTCGACCCGATGCTGTGGGTGAGCCTCGGTGTCGTCACCGTGTTCGGCGGCGCGACGCTCGTGCTGCACAACGATACCTTCATCAAATGGAAACCGACCGTGCTGTACTGGGCGTTTTCCGTCGTGCTGGTGGTGTCCGCGCTCGCGTTCAACAAGAACCTGATCGAAGCGATGATGGGCAAGCAGATCGAGTTGCCGCACCGTATCTGGGGTCAGCTGAACTATGTGTGGGCGGTCTTTTTCGTGCTGCTCGGCATTCTCAATCTGTTTGTCGCGTATAACTTTTCGACGGATGCGTGGGTCAATTTCAAGCTGTTCGGCGCGACGGGCTGCCTCGTCGTATTCATCGTCGGGCAGAGTTTGTGGCTGTCGAAGTACATGAAGGAAGAGTGACATGAGCGACGACGTATTCCTTCACGCGAGTCCCGCCGAGCGCATTGCGCTGATCGAGGCGCGCATCACGGCGGCGCTCGCGCCCGTCGATTCGATCACCGTGCGAGACGACAGCGCGCTGCATGCGGGGCATGCGGGCGCGTCGGCGGGCGGGCACTACGCGGTGACGATCGTGGCAGGCGCCTTTGCCGGCAAGGCTCGCGTGGCGCGGCACCGCATGGTGTATGATGCGCTGGCCGATGCCATGCAACGCGGCATTCACGCTCTCGCCATCACGGCTTACACGCCAGAAGAATTCAATTTGCTGTCCCGTTAGGAAACTTCCGATGACCTTGAAAAACACCCGTTACTGGGTTTTGCTGGCTGCATTCGCGGCCGCGCCTGCATTTGCACAGAACATCGCCGTCGTGAACGGCACGCCGATTCCGAAGTCGCGCGCCGATGCGCTGGTTGCGCAACTCGTGCAACAGGGTCAACAGGATTCGCCGAAGCTGCAACAGGCTGTTCGTGAAGAACTCGTGAACCGCGAGATCCTGATGCAGGAAGCGATCCGCGAAGGCATTCCGTCGAAGCCGGAAGTCAAGGCGCAGGTTGCCGTTGCGCAGCAGACGGTCGTATTGCGCGCGCTGATCGAGAACTATGTGAAGAAGAACCAGCCGACGGATGCCGAAGTGAAGGCGAAGTATGACGAGCTGGTGAAGCAGATTGGCGGCAAGGAATATCACCTGCACCACATCCTGGTGGAGAACGAGCAGCAGGCGAAGGATTTGATCGCGAAGATCAAGGGTGGCGCGAGCTTCGAAGATCTGGCGAAGCAGTTCTCGAAGGATCCGGGATCGGGCAAGAACGGTGGCGACCTCGACTGGTCGGACCCGAAGGCTTACGTGCCTGAGTTTGCCGCTGCCGCCGAGAAGCTGCAGAAAGGCCAGATGACGGATGAGCCGGTGCACACGCAGTTCGGCTGGCACATCATTCGCGTGGACGACGTGCGTCAGACGCCGCCGCCGCCGTTCGAGCAGGTGAAGGCGCAGATCGCGCAGCAGATGCAGCAGGAAAAGCTGCAGGCTTTCGAAGAGGATCTGCGGGGTAAGGCAAAGGTTCAGTGACCTTTGCAGTTCGGTTGAAGGAGGCCGCCTTCGGGCGGCTTTTTTGTTTTTTGCTTTTGGTGTTGTCTTTTTGCCTTCGCGGGGCGAGGTTAACGCGCATGCGCGGTTTGGTTTTTCTCGCTGGCATCCGCGTTGTGTTTCGCTGGCATCCGCGTTGCGTTTCGCTGGCATCCGCAATTTGCCTTCGTGCTTCATGCGTTGCCCCTGTGCGGGGCGGCACTTACTTTCTTTGCCGCCGCAAAGAAAGTAAGCAAAGAAAGCGGGCTCACACCGCCAGCCCGTGTTGTTGCCTGCGGGCCCCCACCGGGTCCCGCACTCCATACGGCAACGCATTGTTTTGCGCCCGTTGCCAACGCCTTGAAGCGGCGCATCACCCACTCCAGTCACCCGTAGTGCAGCCAGCGGCAGCAAATCGTCTGCGCCGCCCAGGTGGCAAACTGTGTGTAGGTTGTCGCACCTTACGCGTTCGCGTTCCTACGACACCGATCCCGCTTTTCAGTCCGGAGTGGTGCATTTCGATCGCGACGGCCTGCACATAGTTTGCCACCTGGGCGGCCGTGGACGTCTGACAAGGCTGTTAGTGACGCGGGAGCGTGAAGTGGGTGATGCATGCAGTTAGCACGCTGGCAACGCGCATGAAAATAGCGCGTTGCCGTACGAAGCGCAGGAACTGTTGGGGGCCCGCAGGCGGCAACAAGGATTGGCGGTGTTAGCGGCTTTCTTTTGCCTACTTTTCTTTGCCGCTGCAAAGAAAAGTAGGTGCCGCCCCGCACAGGGGCGACGCCAGCAAACCAGAAGCAAAACGCGGACGCCAGCGAAAAAACAGGCAAACCTGACAACCAACGCGAACGCGAACGCAAAAACCGCCCGCGCCGCGCAGGCGCAAAAAGCTTACCCTAACCACTTACGAGCATTCTGAAACACCCGCATCCACGGACTGCCGTCCGTCGCACTCTCCTTCCATGCTTGCGGATGCCAGCTCATCTGCACATTGCGGTGCACGCGCTCCGTATGCGGCATCAGCACGGTAAAACGCCCATCCGCGGTCGTCACCGACGTAATCCCCACCGGCGAGCCATTCGGATTGAACGGATACTGTTCAGTAGGCTGACCGCGATGATCGACATACCGCATCGCCACCGCGACACGCGACGCATCGCCCTGCTGCGAGAAGTCCGCAAAACCCTCGCCGTGCGCAACGGCAACAGGAATCCGCGAGCCTTCCATGCCCGCAAAGAAAATCGACGGCGACGACTGCACTTCGACCAGCGAGAAGCGCGCTTCGAATTTCTCGGACTTGTTGCGCGTGAACTTCGGCCAGGCGTCCGCGCCAGGAATCATCGACGCGAGGCTGCTCATCATCTGGCAGCCATTGCAGATGCCGAGCGCAAACGTGTCGCTGCGACCGAAGAACGCGGCGAACATGTCCGCCAGTTGCGCGTTGAACCGGATCGTCTTCGCCCAGCCCTCGCCCGCACCCAGCACATCACCATACGAGAAGCCGCCGCACGCGACAGCGCCCGCGAAATCGGCCAACGTGGCACGGCCCGACAGCAGATCGCTCATGTGAACGTCGTGCGCATCGAAGCCCGCACGGTCGAATGCATACGCGGTCTCGAGGTGCGAGTTCACGCCCTGCTCGCGCAGGATCGCGACGCGCGGACGCGCGCCCTTGCCGATGAACGGTGCAGCAACGTCCTCGACGGGATCGAACGACAGATGCGGCTGCATGCCAGGATCCGCTGCGTCGAGCAGCATGTCGAATTCCGCGTCGGCGCATGCCGGGTTGTCGCGCAGACGCGCGATACGCCAGCTCACCTCGCTCCACGTACGATGCAGCTCGGCGCGCGGCGCGTCGAAAATCTTCTTCGCGTCGCGGTAGATTTCGATCATGTCGTTCGTGTTCGGCTTGCCGATCACATGCGAGCACGCCGACAGACCATGCTCGCGCAGCGCGGCGAGCACCGCGTCGCGATCGGCGGCACGCACCTGCACCACCGCGCCCAGTTCTTCGTTGAAGAGCGCACGGATGGTGCGGTCTTCACGACGGCCGCTGGTCTGCTTCGCCCAGTCCTTCGCGTCGCCGTAGTCGGATTCGTGATCGGGATCGAGCGTCAGCATGTCGACGTTCAGCGACACGCCCACGTGACCCGCAAACGCCATTTCGCAGACGGTCGCCCACAAACCGCCGTCCGAGCGGTCGTGATACGCAAGCAGCTTGCCGTCCGCGTTGAGCGCCTGGATCGCCGCGAAGAAGCGCTTCAGGTCTTCGGCATCGTCGACGTCCGGCACCGTGTCGCCCACCTGCTGCGTGACCTGCGCCAGAATGCTGCCGCCTAGACGATGCTTGCCGCGGCCGAGGTCGATCGCGATCAGCATCGTTTCGCCCGCTTCCTTGACGCTCGCCAGTTGCGGCGTCAGATGACGGCGCACGTCCTCGACGGGCGCGAACGCCGAAATGATCAGCGACACGGGCGCAACCACTTCCTTCTCGACGCCGGCGTCCGCCCACTTCGTGCGCATCGACAG
The DNA here is from genome assembly GCF_017104565.1 of Paraburkholderia sp. Tr-20389. Classification (GTDB taxonomy): domain Bacteria; phylum Pseudomonadota; class Gammaproteobacteria; order Burkholderiales; family Burkholderiaceae; genus Paraburkholderia. Next base: position 12,927 of record NZ_JAAGPD010000086.1, read on the forward strand.
GGAGTCCTTGCCGACGGGAATGCCGATGCCGAGCGCCGGGCACAGTTCCATGCCGATCGCCTTCACCGTGTCGTAGAGCGCCGCGTCTTCGCCCGCGCTGCCGCACGCGGCCATCCAGTTCGCCGACAGCTTGAGCTTGTCGAGCGACGCGATGGGCGCCGATGCGATGTTCGTCACCGCTTCGCCGACGGCCATGCGGCCCGACGCCGGCGCGTCGATCACGGCCAGCGGCGTGCGCTCCGCCATCGTCATCGCTTCGCCGCGGAAGCCCGCGTAATCGACCGTCGTAATCGCGCAGTCGGCGACGGGCACCTGCCACGGACCGACCATCTGGTCGCGCGCCGTCGTGCCGCCCACCGAGCGGTCGCCGATCGTGATCAGAAACGACTTGCTCGCCACCGTCGGGTGACGCAGCACGTTGACAGCCGCCTCGTGCAGCGCGATATGCGTGACGTCGACGGGTTGCAGCGGCGTCGACTCGCGCTTCACGTCGCGATGCATGCGCGGCGGCTTGCCGAGCAGCACTTCCATCGGCATGTCGACGGGTTCATGCGCGCTGCCGTCCGCCTTGTCGGCGTCGATCAGCTTCAGCTGACGCTCGGCCGTGGCCGTGCCGACCACCGCGAACGGGCAGCGCTCGCGCTCGCAAATGGCCGCGAACTCTTCGAGGCGCGACGGCGGAATGGCCAGCACATAGCGCTCTTGCGCTTCGTTCGACCAGATTTCGCGCGGCGACAGGCCGCTTTCTTCCAGCTGGACCTTGCGCAGTTCGAACAGCGCGCCCTTGTCCGCACCATCGACGAGTTCCGGGAAGGCGTTCGACAGACCGCCCGCACCGACGTCGTGAATACTCAGGATGGGGTTGCCCTCGCCCAGTTGCCAGCACGAGTTGATCACTTCCTGCGCGCGCCGCTCGATTTCCGGATTGCCGCGCTGCACGGAATCGAAGTCGAGTTCGGCCGTATTGGTGCCCGTCGCCATCGAGCTTGCCGCGCCGCCGCCCATGCCGATGCGCATGCCCGGACCGCCGATCTGGATCAGCAGCGAGCCGGCGGGCAGATCGTGCTTGTGGGTGTGCTGGTCGGACACGTTGCCGAGGCCGCCCGCGATCATGATGGGCTTGTGATAGCCGCGCACGCGGCCGGCGACGTTCTGCTCGTAGGTACGGAAATAGCCGCCGAGGTTCGGACGGCCGAATTCATTGTTGAACGCGGCGCCGCCGAGCGGCCCGTCGATCATGATCTGCAGCGGCGACGCGATGCGGTCGGGACGGCCGTAGGTGCCGAAGTGGTCGGCGGCGTTGCGATGGCCGACGGGCTGGTTCGTGTCGCGCGCGTTTTCCCACGGCTCGCGCGCGTCGGGCAGCTCGAGGTTCGACACGGTGAAGCCCGTAAGACCCGCCTTCGGACGCGCGCCGCGGCCCGTCGCGCCCTCGTCGCGGATTTCGCCGCCAGCGCCCGTCGCGGCGCCCGGGAACGGCGAGATGGCCGTCGGGTGGTTGTGTGTCTCCACCTTCATCAGCGTGTGCGTCAGCTCGGTGTGACGGCCGTAGCGTTCGCCCGGCTCGCCCGCGTTCGCCGGCTTGCGCGGGAACCAGCGCTCGGCCATGCCGCCCTGCATGATCGACGAATTGTCCGAATACGCGACGATCGTGCCCTGCGGATTGAGCTTTTCCGTGTTGCGGATCATGTTGAACAGCGACATGTCCTGCGCTTCGCCGTCGATCGTCCAGCTCGCGTTGAAAATCTTGTGGCGGCAGTGTTCGCTGTTGGCCTGCGCGAACATCATCAGTTCGACGTCGGTCGGATTGCGGCCGAGCTTCGTGAACGCGTCGACGAGATAGTCGATTTCGTCCTCGGCGAGCGCGAGGCCCAGTTCCGAGTTCGCCTTCTCCAGCGCCTTGCGGCCGTCCGTCAGCACGCCGACCGTTTGCAGCGGCTTGGCGGGCAGTTCGTCGAACAGATGCATCGCCTGATCGCGCGACGGCGCGACGCTTTCCGTCATGCGGTCATGCAGCGCCGCGACGACGGCCGCGCGCGTTTGATCCGACAAGGCCTTCTTGCCGCCGAGCAGTCCGCTTTTCAGCACGACCGTGTACTCGACGCCGCGCTCGATGCGCCGCACATGCGTGAGACCGCAATGGTGCGCGATGTCCGTGGCCTTGCTCGCCCACGGCGACACGGTGCCGAAGCGCGGCACGACGAGGAAGGTCTCGACCGCGCCCTTGTCCTTGCCCGCATCGAACGGATCGCCGTAGTGCATCAGCGCTTCGATCTTCGCGCTGTCTTCCGTGGAAAGCGGCGTCTGCGAATTCACGAAATGCAGATACTGGCCGCGCACGCCGACGATGCTGGCGTCGATGCGCGACAACGTATCGAGCAGACGGGTTTGACGGAAATCGGAAAGGGCCGAAGCGCCGGGGAAACACGAGAAGTGGGCCATGAACTTGACGTTGCGTCGATCGGTTGCGTCGCTGGGTGCCGCCCGCGATTGTTTGCTCGGTTGCTTGCTCGATTGCTTCAGGCAAGCGCTCGGACAGTCGCGCGTGGGGGCGACGTGAGGCGTAAGGGAGTCCGAGATTATAACCCGGGAAAACCCCGGCAGACCTGGGCTGCATACCCGTGTGACATGCGTCTGTTGTGCCTGCACGCGGCGCCCGCGCTTTCCCGCATCATTTTGGGACGCACTTCCGGCCAGATGTGCTAGGCCGTTTGCACCGTTTTCAGCTATCGCGGCGGCCCCGCGTACCGGCATCGAACGATTCTTTCCGTGCCGAACGGCAGCCTGCCGGGCGGGTCGTTTGGCTGCTATCATTCCGCCTTTCATCAGATCGGCGCAGTATCGGCTGTCGCGCTGCGCCGCATGTCGCGAAATACGCCTGGCCCCACGCGTGCCGCGGGCAATACGAATTAATCATGGATGTCATCGTTATTGGCGGCGGGATCGTCGGCGTCGCCACCGCCTATCAGCTTCGCGCGGCCGGTCACCGGGTGTGCGTCGTCGAACGGCACGCCACCGTCGCGCAAGGCGCCACCTATGGACACGGCGGCACGCTGCTGCCCACGCCGCTCGATGTCTGGTTCGGACCGACCTTCATGCAGCACCGTCAGGCGTCCAGAAGCGGCGTCATCAAGAAAACGGGCTTCAACGGGCCGGTGCGGGATTTCATCCGCAAGCTGTCGGCGCTCGCCGAACCCGAGGCCTTCAAGAAGCAATATGCATTGCTGCGTCCGCTGATCGAATCGGCGCGCGAGTCGCTCGACGAAATCGAACATCACTTCAACCTGGAATTCGAGCAGTCGAAGGGCCAGCTGTATCTGGTGCGCAGCCAGCAGGATTGGGAGCACACCCAGCCTGCCCTCGACCTGCTGCGGCAGTTCGAGGTGCCGCATCACGTGCTGAGCCCGCAGGAATGTCAGACCATTGAGCATTCGATTCCCCTCGATCCGCATTTCGCCGGCGGCGTGCTGTTCGACGACGAGGGCACCGCGAACTGCCCGTTGTTCGCGAAGCTGATCAAGCAGACACTCGATTCTCAAGGCGGCGTGCAGTTCCAGTGCGGGCGCGAAGTGACGGGCATCCGTCTCGACAACCAGCGTGCCGCCGTCGAACTGGCGCCCGCGAACGGCGAATCGGCGCGTTCGCGTGAAGTCGATGTGATCAGCGCGGATGCCGTGGTGGTCGCGGCGGGCGTCGGCAGCCTTGCGTTGCTGGAGAAGCTCGGTCTGAACCTGCCGCTGCATCCGCTGCGGCTGCACAACCTGGTCGCGCCTGTCGCGCGCGAGGAATTCGCGCCGCACACGACGGTGATCGACGCCGTCAAACGCATCACGATCACGCGCAGCAATCATCGGCTGCGCATTGCCGGCGGCGCCGTGCTGCAAAGCGCGAGCCAGACGCGCCAGCCGCTGCCGGAGCCGCTCACGAAGGAAGCGCTCGCGCTGCTGAGTCAGGCGACGCACGACTGGGTGCCGGGTGCCGCGCGCATTTCGGCGGCGCTGCCGTGGGAAGGCGTGAAGCTGCTGTCGCCGGACGGCCTGCCCGTGACGGGCAACGCGCTGCATCCGCGGCTCTACGTGAATGCAGCACACGGCCCTGTCGGCTGGGGCCTCGCCTGCGGTTCGGGCAAGCTGATCGCAAGCCTCGTATCCGGCGCTCCTTCGGACCTGCCGCCCGACACGATCGCGGCGCTTCGCCCCGAACGCTTCAACGCCTGAGCACGAGAACACGGCATAGGACGGTCATTCGTCCTATGCCTTTAGCCGCACTGGCATCGGCACGCGCAATGCAACTACCATGGGCATACCCTGTTGCTCTCGTAGGCTGCCATGACCGATTTCCCTCTCGCCATTCCCTCGCTTCCGCCGGCTCAAGCCATCCTCATCAACCCGTACGACCGGCCGTTCACGCTGCTGAGCGTCGCTGAATTGCGCGCGCTCGAAAAAGACGCCGAAGCGACCCTCCCCGCCCACACGCTGATGGGACGCGCCGGGCACGCGGGCGCGCGCTTCCTGCTCGAACATATCGCGCACGACGGTTTAGCCGATCCGTACCAGCCGGTATGGCTCGTCGCCGGACCCGGCAATAACGGCGGCGATGCGCTCGTCGTGGCGGCGGAGTTGCGGCGAGCGGGCGTCGCAGTGGAAGTCTGCATGCCCGTCGAGGTGAAGCCTGACGATGCCCGCTGGGCGCTCGCCGAAGCGCGTGCCGCGGGCGTCGCCATCTCGAACGCCGTGCCTGCTTCGTTCGATCGTTACGGCTGGGTGGTCGACGGCATGTTTGGTATCGGTCTCGCGCGGCCGCTGGAAGGCGTGTTCGCGTCGATCGCCGGGCAGTTGTCGGCGCGCGCGAAAACGCGTGGCCGCGTGCTTGCGCTCGATGTGCCGAGCGGGCTCGACAGCGACACGGGCAACGTCGTCGACGGCAGCGTCGCCGTGCGCGCGACGAACACGGTCACGTTCATCGGCGCCAAGCCAGGGCTGTTCATGGCCTCGGGACGCGATCTGGCAGGCGACGTGACCGTGGCGCCGATCGGCGTCGAGGGGCCGCGTCAGCCGGCTGTCCGCCTGAACGGACCTGCCCTGTTCGTCCCGTATTTCCCGCCGCGCGATTTCTCGACGCACAAAGGCACGTTCGGCAGTCTCGCCGTCGTGGGCGGCGACACGGGCATGTGTGGTGCGCCCATTCTTGCCGCGCGGGCGGCGTTGTACGCCGGCGCGGGCAAGGTGCACGTCGCGTTCGTGGGCGCGGGCAGTCCGCCGTACGATCCGCCACACCCCGAACTGATGCTCCATCCGCTGGACGAGCTACCGCTCGCGACAATGGATGCGCTGTCGATCGGCTGCGGCATGGGCAAGCGCGAGCGTGCCGTCGGCGTGTTGCGCGATGTGTTGCCCCTGAATGTTCCGAAATTGCTGGATGCCGACGCGCTGAATCTGGTCGCCGATCATGCCGAACTCGCCGCCGCCGTGAAGCAGCGCGGCGAGATCGCGAACGATCCGTGCGTGCTGACGCCCCATCCGCTCGAAGCGGCGCGCCTGCTCGGCACGGACGCGAAAAACGTGCAGCGCGACCGGATGGCGGCAGCGCGCGAGCTTGCGGCGCGTTATACGTGCGTCGCCGTGCTGAAAGGCACGGGCACGGTGATCGCGTCCCCGGACGGGCGCGTCGCCGTCAACCCGACGGGCAATGCGGCGCTCGCGACGGGCGGCACGGGCGACGTGCTCGGCGGCCTGATCGGCGCCTTGCTCGGCCAGGGGTTGCCGCGCTATGAAGCAGCGCTCGCGGGCGTCTTTCTACATGGCCTCGCGGCCGACAGGCTCACCGCGCGCGGCAAAGGCCCCGCAGGTCTGACGGCGGGCGAACTGGCGCCGATGGTGCGCAAGCTGTTGAATCGGCTCGTCTATCCGTTGCGGGATTGACGGCACGCACGTGCCGCGCCGGGCTTCCCGTTATCTGGCGTGCATGCCCGTCTATCCCGGCTGTCATCCTGGCCCGCTATACTGATTGACTGCGTCGTGCGGCCGTCCAACGGCCGCGACGCGAACTGCAGGCGCCCGCTGACGGGGCACGGGACACGCCGCCGCGCATCCGGCGACCGGACCGCTCAGCCAACTGCGCGTCTGCAGATCACCCCCGGCACGCCTGACGCGCGGCCGGCCATTCGTTTTCCTTCGTTAGACGGACGGTTATGACTCTCAACTCGCTCCCCGCCTGGAACTCGCTGCAGACCCACTACGGACAGATTCGCGATGCGCGCCTGCGCGACTGGTTTGCAGCCGAGAACGATCCCGCGCCGACGCGCGCCGAACGCTTCACCATCGCCGGCGGCGGTCTCGCAGCCGATTTTTCGAAAAACCGCATCACCGACGAAACGCTGAAGCTGCTCGTACAGCTCGCACGCGAAGCGAATGTCGAGAAGCGCCGCGACGCGATGTTCGCGGGTGACACCGTCAATCCGACGGAAGGCCGCGCGGTCCTGCACACGGCGCTGCGCGCGAGCAATCCGACGGCCCCCTTCTACGGCAAGATACAGGCCGAGCGCGCAAAAATGGCGGCGTTCGCCGACAAGGTTCGCAGCGGCGAATGGACGGGCTACACGGGCAAGCGGATTCGCCATGTCGTGAACATCGGCATCGGCGGCTCGGATCTTGGTCCGAAGATGGTCGTGCACGCGCTGCACCACCTCGCCACGCCTGAGATTTCCACGCACTTCGTATCGAACGTCGACGGCGCCGATCTGTATCGCGTGCTTCAACAGATCGATCCCGAGGAGACGCTCGCGATCATCGTCTCGAAGACCTTCACGACGCTCGAAACGATGACCAACGCGAACTCGCTGCGCGACTGGTTCCTCCAGAAAGGTTGCCCGGCGGGCGAGCTGGCGAAGCACTTCGTCGGCGTGTCGGCGAATCCCGCCGAAGTCGTCAAGTTCGGCATCGCCCAGGAGAACGTGTTCGAGATGTGGGACTGGGTCGGCGGGCGCTATTCGCTGTGGTCGGCCGTCGGCCTGTCGATCATGATCGCCGTCGGTCCGAAGCAGTTCGACGAACTGCTCGCGGGCGCGAACGAGATGGACGAGCATTTCCGCAGCGCGCCGCTGGAACGCAACCTGCCCGTGCTGATGGGCATGATCGGCATCTGGTATCGCAACTTCTTCGGTTCGCAGAGCTATCTGGTCGCGCCGTATTCCGAAGCGCTGCACTTCCTGCCGTCGTACCTGCAGCAGCTGGAGATGGAAAGCAACGGCAAGCAGGCGTGTCTGGACGGGTCGTTCGTCACGTACGACACGTCGGCCGTTACGTGGGGCGAGCCGGGCACGAACGGTCAGCACGCGTTCTTCCAGATGCTGCATCAGGGGCCGACCATCGTCCCGATCGACTTCGTCGCCGTGCTCACGCCCGAACATCCCCTCGTCTCGCATCATCCGAAGCTGCTCGCAAACTGCTTCGCGCAAAGCGAAGCGCTGATGCTCGGCCGCACGCGGGAAGAAGCCGAAAAGGTGGCGGGTCCGGACAAGCCCGAACTCGTGCCGCACATCATGTTCCCCGGCAACCGTCCGACCACGACGCTGCTCGTCGACGCCCTCACCGCCCGTTCGCTCGGCGCGTTGATCGCGTTGTATGAACACAAGGTGCTCGTGCAAGGCACGGTCTGGAACATCAATTCGTTCGACCAGTGGGGCGTCGAACTGGGCAAGGTCCTCGGCAAGGTGGTCGAAGCCGATCTCACGGCGGCGAGCGTCGATGAAAAGAAGCACGACTCGTCCACGTCCGCGTTGATCGCGCGTGCACGCGCTGCCTTGAAGCGCTGATCATCGAAGCGCTGATCGGGTGCGTTCGCGCACTCACACGTTCGAAACGAAACGGGCCTTCGTCAGGAAGGCCCGTTTTTTCTTCGACTGCAATGCGCGCTCAGATGAGGCGCCCTGCTTCGATCGTCACGGTGGTATCGCAGCGGCGCGCCAGTTCGACATCGTGCGTCACCAGCACGAGCGTCGCGCCGTTCGCGCGATTCATCTCGAACATCAGATCGATGACCGCGTGGCCCGTCGCCGCGTCGAGACTGCCCGTCGGCTCATCGGCGAAGAGAATGGCGGGATGCGTGGCGAACGCACGCGCCAGCGCCACGCGCTGCTGTTCGCCGCCCGACAGCAGCTTCGGATAGTGCCGCATGCGCTCGCCCAGGCCGACTTGCGTCAGCAGTGTCCGCGCACGCGCATGAACGTCGCGTGCGGCCAGTCCACCTTGCAGCTCGAGCGGAAGCGTCACGTTCTCGAACGCCGTCAAATGCGGCATCAACTGGAAGGACTGGAACACGAACCCGACGGAGCCATTGCGCAACGCGGCCCGGCCGTCCTCGTCGAGCTCCGTCAGTTCGCGGCCGAGCAGACGAACCGACCCGGACGTCGCGCTGTCCAATCCCGCGAGCAGGCCGAGCAGCGTAGACTTGCCCGAGCCCGACGCGCCGACGATCGCCACGCGGCTGCTCGCGCGAATCGACAGGTCGATGTTGTCGAGGATCGTCAGCTCACCCGTCGCGTCCTTAACCCTCTTGCACAAACCCCGCACTTCGATGACTGGATCGGTTTTCTTTTGCATGGTGAAGCGTAGGTTGAAAGTACGCGCCATTGCGTCCATCACGGCGCTGACTGCGGCGTGTTTCCCATTCTTGTTCGCCGCGACGTTTTCGATGCCCGCTCATGCGGCGGGCACCACGAGCCCGACTGCGACAGCAGCCATGAGCCCGGCGGGCAGCAACACACAACTGTCGAAGCCGACCATCGTCGTACTCGGCGACAGCCTTTCCGCGGAATACGGCTTGCCCCGCGATACAGGCTGGGTTTCTCTGATGCGTCAGCGTCTGTCGAATGCGCAGATCGATTATAACGTTGCGAATGCGAGCATCAGCGGCGATACCACGAGCGGCGGACGCGCCCGCCTGCCCGCGCTGATGCAGCGGCTGAAGCCCGCCATCGTGATCGTCGAACTCGGCGCCAACGATGCGCTGCGCGGCGTCCCGCTCAGCACGACGGAGGACAACCTGCGTACGATCGTCGAACAGGCGCAGCAAGGTCGCGCGAAGGTTCTGCTCGTCGGTATGTACGTGCCGCCCAACTACGGCCCCGACTACACGCAGAAGTTCCATGCACTCTATGGACAACTGTCGAAACAGTTGCGCGTGCCGCTCGTGCCGTTCTTGCTCGCCGGCATCGAAAACAAGCCGGACATGTTCCAGTCGGATCAGATTCATCCGACACAACGGGCACAGCCCCTGCTACTGGACAACGTGTGGCCAGCGCTGAAGCCGCTGCTTCACATCTCGCCTCAATGAGCGCGTTGCCGCGACATGCCGGCACGCGCTGACAACCTGTTTCCGAACGATTGGGAACATGACCACGCACGTCGATCAGACAGATTCACCTGAATTCGACAACCGGCTCTATGTGAGCGATTTCTGGAAGGAGATAACGAACGTGAAATACTTACCGATTATCGCTATGGCTGTTGCCATTTCCGCTTGTGCAGCACAGCCGCCCGCCGGCGTGCAGTCCGTCGGCACCAGCCAGCAGCCGCCGAAGGTCGTCGGCCAGTGCATTGCCAAGAAGTGGGCTGACAAGACGCAACAGCAGGTCGTGGCACAAAACACGATGGCCAACGACGCAGCGATGGACGTGTATGTCCCGGGCCAGCAACCGCCGAACGGCGCGGCCGCCATCGTGCGTCCGGCCTATCAGGGCGGCGGCACATGGGTTGGGTTCCGCGCTGCTGGCGGCGCCGGCAGCGACGCGACGGGCGATATCAGCGCCTGCCTGTAATGCATCCCTGACGCTTCTCGGGAAGCGAAATCGGCATAGGGGGTAGCCAACAGGCTACGCCCCTGCCACACCACCCGGCATGCGGGTCCGCACCGGGCGGTTCGGGAAGTTGAGGTCAGGAGAGACGGGGTAGGCCTAGTCGGTCGAACCAT
>NZ_JAAGPD010000087.1 GCF_017104565.1 Paraburkholderia sp. Tr-20389
ATGCAGTCAACGGCTCGCAGCTGTATAGCGTCGCGAACTCGACGGCCGCAGCACTCGGTGGCGGTTCGACGGTCAACAGCGACGGTTCCATCTCGGCACCGAGCTATGTGATCGGCGGCACGACGGTCAGCAACATCGCCGGCGCCCTCACCAACGTCGATGCGCGCGTGACTCAAAATTCCAGCGACATCACCAACCTGACCACGCAACTCAGCAGCGGCGAAGTGGGCCTCGTCCAGCAAGACCCGACGACGCGCAACATCACCGTCGCAGCGGCAACCGACGGTTCGATCGTCGACTTCACAGGCACGGCCGGTCAGCGCGTGCTGACGGGTGTCGCAGCAGGCGCGGTCAACGCATCGAGCTTCGACGCGGTCAACGGTTCGCAGCTGTACGGCGTCAGCCAGTCGGTCAGCAACGCGCTCGGCGGCGGCTCGTCTGTGAACAGCGATGGCTCGATTTCCGCGCCTTCGTATGTGGTCGGCGGCACGACGGTGAACAACATCGGCGGCGCGATCAGCAATGTCGATGCACGTACCACGCAGAACACGGCGAACATCGACAACCTGACCACGCAGATCAACAGCGGCACGGTCGGCCTCGTCCAGCAAGATCCGACGACGCAGAACATCACCGTCGCGGCAAACACGGGCGGTTCGCTGGTCGATGTGTCCGGCACAGCAGGCCCGCGTGTGATCACGGGTGTCGCTGCCGGCGCAGTGAACGCATCGAGCACCGACGCTATCAACGGCTCGCAGCTGTATAACGTGAGCAATTCGATGGCGGGTGCGCTCGGTGGCGGTTCGACGGTCAACGCCGACGGCACGATCTCCGCACCGACGTATGTGGTCGGCGGCACGACGGTGAACAACGTCGGCGGCGCGATCAGCAACATCGATGCACGCACGACGCAGAACACCGCGGATATCCAGAGCATCAACAACGGCCTGAACAGCGGCACGATCGGCATGGTTCAGCAGGACCAGACGACGCGCAACATCACCGTCGCGGCTGCAACCGATGGTTCCGTCGTCGACTTCACGGGCACGGCCGGCACGCGCAAGCTGACGGGCGTCTCGGCCGGCGACGTCAACGCATCGAGCACGGACGCAGTGAACGGCTCGCAGTTGTACACATCGAATGCTTCGATCGCCAGCGCGATCGGCGGCGGCTCGACGGTGAACAGCGACGGCACGATCTCGGCTCCGACGTTCAATGTCGGCGGCACGACGGTCAACTCGATCGGCGACGCCGTGACGAACCTGGATACGCGTGTCACGCAGAACTCGTCGGATATCAACAGCATCAACAACACGCTGAACGAGATCACGACGGGCAACGCGGGCATCAAGTACTTCCACTCGAACTCGGACCTCGCGGATTCGCAGGCAACGGGCGCGAATGCAGTCGCGATCGGCGGCAACGCCAAGGCGACGGCGGACAACTCGGTGGCACTGGGTGCGAACTCGGTGGCTGACCGCGCGAACACCGTGTCGGTCGGAGCGAAGGGCAGCGAGCGTCAGGTCACCAACGTTGCCGCAGGCACGGAAGGTACGGACGCCGTCAACGTCGACCAGTTGAACCAGACGGTCGCGAACGCGATGGGCACCATGCCTGCCGGCATGACGTCCAAGAGCTACACGGACCAGCAGATCAACATGATGCAGAACACCGTCAATCAGGTTGCGAAGAACGCGTATGCAGGTGTGGCCGCCGCAATGGCCATGCCGAACATGACGCCGTCGCAGCCGGGTAACACGGTGGTTGCAGCAGGTGCAGGCACGTACAAGGGTGGTTCCGCCGCCGGCGTCGGTGCAACGTACCGCTCGCGTGATGGCAAGTGGCTGGTGAACGGTGCCGTCTCGGTGACCTCGACGGGTGACGCAGGCGTGCGCGCACAGGTCGGCTACGAGTTCTAAGCGGCTCGACCGGATAGGGCACCAGATGGTTCGGTGCCCTCCCGAAAGCGCAAAGCCCGGTTTGCTGGAAACAGCAAACCGGGCTTTTTTCTTGAATGCCTGCCGGAAGTGAAAGACGTCGTCAGAAAGGCTTGATCACGACAAGCGCCACCGCCGCCAGCATCCCCAGCACAGGCAACTCATTGAACATCCGATACCACTTGTGCGAGCGCCTGTTCTCACCGCGCTCGAACGTGCGCAACAGCACGCCGCAATACCCGTGATAGATGACGAGCAGCACGACCACGCCGACCTTCGCATGAATCCAGCCCTGCCCGCTGCCGATGCCGACGACGAGCCACAGCCACAATCCGCACGCAAGCGCCGGCACCGCGATGAACGACATGAAGCGAAACAGCTTGCGAGCCATCAGCAACAGACGCTTGACGGCATTCGGATCGGTCTCCATCGCGAGATTCACGAAAATTCGCGGCAGATAGAAAAGCCCCGCGAACCAAGCAGCGATCAGAACGATGTGAAATGTCTTGATCCACAAGAAAGCCAATTATTCTTCCCTCGTAGCAAACGCTCGATTATTGGCGGCCTTCGCCGTGGCCCAGCACGACGTACTTCATCGACGTCAGCCCTTCCAGCCCGACCGGCCCGCGCGCATGCAGCTTGTCGTTGGAAATGCCGATCTCGGCGCCCAGACCGAATTCGAAGCCATCGGCGAAACGCGTCGATGCATTGACCATCACGCTCGCCGAGTCCACTTCGCGTAAGAAGCGCATCGCGCGATCGTGATCTTCGGTGACGATTGCGTCCGTGTGATGCGAGCCGTATTCGTTGATGTGCTCGATCGCCTGATCCATGCCGTCCACGACTTTGATCGCCAGCACGGGCGCGAGGTATTCGGTGCGCCAGTCTTCTTCCGTCGCATCCACCAGAGGATTGACACCCGCATCCGCGAGCACCTCGCGTGCGGCGCCATCGACCCGCAGTTCGACTTCCTTCTCGCGATACAGCTTGCCCAGCGCGGGCAGCACCTCGCCCGCGATACCGCGCGCGACCAGCAGCGTCTCCATCGTGTTACAGGTGCCGTAGCGATGCGTCTTCGCGTTGTCGCACACCGTCATCGCCTTGGCGAGATCCGCGCGATCATCGACGTACACATGACAGATGCCGTCCAGATGTTTGATCATCGGCACGCGGCCTTCTTCGATCAAACGCGCAATCAGGCTCTTTCCGCCGCGCGGCACGATCACGTCGACGTATTCGGTCATCGTAATCAGCTTGCCGACGGCCGCACGGTCCGATGTCGCGACCACCTGCACCGCTTCCTGCGGCAGCCCCGCTTTCTCCAGCCCTTCGCCGATCAGCTTCGCGAGCGTCGTATTGCATTCGAGCGCCTCGGAGCCGCCACGCAGAATCGTCGCGTTGCCGGATTTCAGGCACAGCGCCGCGGCGTCGATCGTGACATTCGGACGCGATTCGTAAATGATGCCGATCACGCCGAGCGGCACGCGCATCTGGCCGACCTGGATGCCGCTCGGCCGGTACTTCAGATTGCTGATCTCGCCGATCGGATCGGGCAGCGCTGCTACCTGCCGCAAGCCTTCGACCATCGTCTTCAGCGCCTTGTCCGACAGCGTCAGACGGTCGATGAACGCCGCGTCATGGCCCTTGTCGCGCGCCCGCGCCAGATCGCGTGCGTTCGCTTCTTTCAGGGCGGCCGTCTCGCGCTCGATTGCAACTGCAACCGCTTCGAGCGCGGCGTTCTTCGCGGCCGTCGACGCCCGCGCCATTGCACGCGATGCTTGACGCGCGCGGCGGCCGAGGTCGGTCATGTACTGGTCGATATCCATGATGATTCCCGTTGTGCCGCTCGATGCTTCAGTTTTATCTGAAGTGCGGCGAAGAATTTCTGAAAGTGGAACGATCCGCCGATTGTATGACGTGTGACAGGAGTCTGCTCGGCGCGGCGGCGCCGTTCCACGGGCTGGAGAGGGCTGCCGCGCGGCTGGTGTGACGGATGTCTCGCTACGCTTCGCCTGCAACTGCACAGAGGCTGCGAAGAGATCCGTCAGGCGTGCGACAGCCTACGACGGTCGGCGCATCGGCGCCGGTCGCGCTGGAACTGGCGCCGGCCGACCCGGCGCGGGCCGCATCGGCGCGCCATGCGCCTGCGAAGCGGAAGCGCCCGCCACGGCCATCGCGAGTTCGAACAGCCCCGCCCACGGATCGGGCGGCGGATCGTTGCGATGATTGCCCGGCGTGCCGCCCGACAAACCCTTCACCTGCCGGTCGAGCTTCGCCGCGAGCGCGAGCGCCTTTTCGAGCGACGCTTCCGTCACGCGCGACAGCGCTGGTCCGACGAGCCGCTCGCGCGGTCCCCACACGCGGTTCTCGCGCAGCAGCATCGCGAGCGGCTTACCCGCTTCGACGCCGCGCTTGACGCGCAACAGCGTGCGAATCTCTTCGACGACCGCCCACAGCACCAGCACCGCCGCCTCGCCTTCGCCCTTCAGACCATCGATCATGCGCGACAGGCGGCCGACATCGCCCGCGAGCATCGCTTCGTTGAGCTTGAACACGTCGTAGCGCGCGACGTTCAGCACGGCGTCGTGAACCTGTTCGAACGTGAGCACGCCCGACGGATACAGCAGCCCGAGCTTCTGAATTTCCTGATGCGCGGCGAGCAGATTGCCTTCGACGCGCTCCGCGATGAACTGCAGCGCGCGCTTGCCGTCTTCGCCCGGCGCAACGCGCTGATTCTGCGACGCAAGGCGCTGACCAATCCATCCAGGCAATTGCGCCCGCTCGACGGGATCGATTTTCAGCGCGACGCCCGCGTCGGCCAGCGCGGTGAACCACGCGGCTTTTTGCGTCGCCGCGTCGAGACGCGGCAGCGTGACGAGCGTCAGCACATCGGGATTCGCGGCTGCGGCCAAAGTCTTCAACGCGTCAGCGCCTTCCTTGCCGGGCTTGCCCGTCGGAATGCGCAATTCGACCAGCTGGCGGTCGCCGAACAGCGACATCGACTGGCTCGCGCCGAGCAGCGAACTCCAGTCGAACCCGCGCTCCACCGTGAACACCGTACGATCCGTGAAGCCGGCCGCACGCGCCGCCGCGCGGATGCGGTCGCACGCTTCCTGCGCGAGCAGATGCTCGTCGCCGTACACGACGTACAGACCGGCGAGACCTTTCGCGAGATGCGCTTCGAGCGCGTCAAGACGCAGTTGCATGGCGGCGGATGACTGAGAGTGAAAGCGGGTCGAACCGGTGGATCAAAGCGGCGGCGGCGGCAGCGGCGCGCGCGGCGAGATGCCCGGCACTTCCTGCCCCGGCGCCGGATGCAGCGACTTCACGACGGACAGACGCCGCATCAGCTGATCGACGGCGTCGTTCTGCATGTCGGCGTAGAGAATGTCCGCTTCCGACGACTTCGCCTGCGAGAACTGGTCGCTATAGGTCATCGCGCGATTCAGCGCGATCTGGCTGGGCGGAATCAGCAAGGTGCCGTCCGCGCCACGCAGCGTGTAGTTCAGCGCGTAGTTCAGCGCGTACTCTTCCACCACGCCGAGCGAATTCAGCGTCAGCACGGACGTGCCGCGTCCTTCCGATATCGACAGGATGGCGTCGGCATTGGCCGGCGACGTCACGATCACCGTGTCGCTGCCGCCCTGCACCATGCGCGTCAGGCGCGCGGCGACGGCCCCCGACCCACCCGAGATGGCGAGGCGCTTGAACGCGTAGTCCTGCTGGCCGCGCAACTGGAAGCCGCACGCGGACAGCAGCGCCGCGCTGCACGCCAGAGTCAAAAACGATCTGCGAGTCACATGAGCTCCTGGTTCGCAGTTAAGGCGATCGGCGCGGCCATCAGACAACGACGTTCACGAGGCGGCCCGGCACGACGATGACCTTCTTCGCCGGCTTGCCTTCGCTGAACTTCGCGAACATCTCGTGGGCGAGCGCAACGGCTTCGATCGCTTCGCGCGACGCGTCCTTCGCGACCGTCACGGCGCCGCGCACCTTGCCGTTCACCTGCAGCACGAGTTCGATTTCGCTCTGTTCCAGCGCTTTTTCGTCGACCTTCGGCCACGGCGCGTCGAGCAGCGAACCGAATTCGCCTTCGTAGCCGAGTTCGCGCCACAACTGGAACGTGAGGTGCGGCACGACCGGGTACAGCACGCGCAGCATCACGCCATACGTTTCGCGCAGCACGGCGGCGCCCGCACCCTTCGCGCTTTCGATCGCGTTGAGCATCTTCATCGCCGCCGACACGACCGTGTTGTACTGCAAACGCTGATAGTCGAAGTCAGCCTGCTTCAGCACGCTGTAGATTTCGCGGCGCAGCGTTTTCTCCGTGTCGGCGAGCTTGGCGGCGTCGAACGGAGCGCGTTCGGAGAGCGCCGCTTCGTTTGCCTGACCGAATGCCCACACGCGGCGCAGGAAACGGCTCGCGCCTTCGACACCCGCACCCGACCACTCAAGCTGCTGTTCCGGCGGCGCGGCGAACATCGTGAAGAGACGCGCGGTGTCGGCGCCGTACTGGTCGATCAGCACCTGCGGGTCGACGCCGTTGTTCTTCGACTTCGACATCTTCTCGACACCACCGAGCACGACGGGCTGGCCGTCGGCGTTCAGCGTCGCGCCGACCGGGCGGCCCTTGTCGTCGTGGGTGACGGTGACGTCAGCCGGGTTATACCAGGTCTTCTTGCCCGCGTCGTTTTCGCGGTAATAGGTTTCGTTGAGCACCATGCCCTGCGTGAGCAGGTTCTTCGCCGGCTCGCCGAACTTCACGATGCCCAGATCGCGGCAAACCTTCGCCCAGAAACGCGAGTACAGCAGGTGAAGAATGGCGTGCTCGATGCCGCCGATGTATTGATCCATCGGCATCCAGTAATCGGTTCGCTCGTCGACCATCGTCTTCGCGTCGGGTGCCGCGTAGCGATAGAAGTACCAGGACGAATCGACGAACGTGTCCATCGTGTCGGTTTCGCGCTTCGCGGCCGCGCCGCAGGTCGGGCACGTGCAGTTCACGAACGCTTCCGACTTCGCGAGCGGATTGCCCGTGCCGTCCGGCACGAGGTCTTCCGGCAGCACGACGGGCAGATCCTTCTCGGGCACGGGCACGTCGCCGCACGACGGGCAGTGGATGATCGGAATCGGCGTGCCCCAGTAGCGCTGGCGCGAGATGCCCCAGTCGCGCAGACGCCACGTGACCTGCTTGTCGCCGAGGCCGAGCGCGTTGAGATCCGCCGCGATCGCGTCGACGGCGTCGCCGTACTTGAGGCCGTCGTACTTGCCGCTATTGACCAGTACGCCGTTTTCCTTGTCACCGTACGATTCCTGCCACGCGTCCGTCGAGAACGTCTGGCCTTCGACGGCAACGACCTGCTTCACGGGAATGCCGTACTTCTTCACAAACGCGAAGTCACGCTCGTCGTGCGCCGGCACGCCCATTACGGCACCTTCGCCGTAGCTCATCAGCACGTAGTTGCCGACCCACACCTCGACCTTTTCCTGCGTCAGCGGATGCGTGACGAAAAATCCCGTGGGCATGCCCTTCTTTTCCATCGTCGCCATGTCGGCTTCGGCGACGCCGCCCTGCTTGCACTCTTCGATGAACGCCTGCAGGTCCGGCTTGCCTTGCGCGAGGCGCGTCGCGAGCGGGTGCTCGGCGGCGACCGCGCAGAAGGTCACGCCCATGATCGTGTCGGCGCGCGTCGTGAACACGCGCAGCAGCTTCTGCTCGCCGTCCAGTTCGTACGGGAAGCCGAAGTTCACGCCGAAGCTCTTGCCGATCCAGTTCTGCTGCATGACCTTCACGCGCTCGGGCCAGCCAAGGCCGTCGAGATCGTTCAGCAGTTCATCCGCGTACTGCGTGATGCGCATGTAGTACATCGGGATTTCGCGCTTTTCGACGAGCGCGCCCGAGCGCCAGCCGCGACCGTCGATCACCTGCTCGTTCGCGAGCACGGTCTGATCCACGGGGTCCCAGTTCACGGTGCCCGTCTTCTTGTACGCGATGCCCTTTTCCAGCATCTTCAGGAAGATCCACTGGTTCCACTTGTAGTAGTCCGGACTGCAGGTGGCGACTTCGCGCGACCAGTCGATGGCAAGACCCATCGACTGCATCTGCTTCTTCATGTACGCGATGTTGTCGTAGGTCCACTTCGCGGGCGGCACGCCGTTGGCCATCGCGGCGTTTTCGGCGGGCATGCCGAACGCGTCCCAGCCCATCGGCATCAGCGTGTTGTAGCCGTTCATCCGCAGATAGCGGTACATCACGTCATTGATCGTGTAATTGCGTACGTGCCCCATGTGCAGCTTGCCCGACGGATACGGCAGCATCGAAACGCAATAGAACTTGGGCTTGTCGGCCTTTTCCGTCGTTTTGTACGCGTCGGTGGCGCGCCATTGTCCTTGCGCGGCGGATTCGACGTCGGAGGGAACGTATTTTTCGTGCATGGTGTGATGGGATCGCTATTCGGTGCCGCTGTTCGGTGCGTCGGCACCGGCACGGTGCTCTGCGTGATGAAAGTCTCGTCGATCCCCTTTTCGTCAAGGGGAAAGGGCTGATTATACCGTTCGGCCGGGCTCACGCCGCGCGCGATTGAGCGGATGCGCTGCGTTTGCGCGGCAATTGCGCACCGATTGGACGTGATCGGGGCTCGAAGCGGAGTTTTGGACCGCGCGCGTGCAGCTTGCCGTGGCTTACCGAGCCGCCGATGCGGCGGTCGGCGCAGGCGAATTTCCGCCAGCAGCGGCACCGCCCGATGCCGGCGGCTCCGTCACGAAACCGATCCGCTCCAGCCCGGCCTGCTGCGCCGCGCCCATGACCTGCGCGATCACTTCGTAGCGCGTCGAGCGCTCGGCGCGCAGATGGATTTCCGGCTGCTCTTTCTGTTTGCCCGCGTCGTTGAATTGCGCGCGCATCTGCTCGAGCGTGATGGGCTTGTCGTTCCAGTAGAGCTTGCCCGCCGCGTCGATCGACAGCGTGATGGTCTGCGGCGTTTCGCGCGACTCGGCTGCCGCCACGCGCGGCAGATCGAGCCGGATCGCGTGCGTGAAGAGCGGCGCCGTGATGATGAAAATGACCAGCAGCACGAGCATCACGTCGATCAGCGGCGTCATGTTGATGTCCGCCATCGGCGCTGCCGTCTTGTGCCTGTCGAGTCCGCCGAATGCCATGTGCCGTGCCTCGCTCTCGCCGCTTGTGCGCTTACGCCTGCGTCCGCGCAGGCGAGCGCGTGCCTTGAGCATCGCGCGGGTTGTCACGCAGATCGCCGCGCGCGGCGCCGTGCGCTTCGTCCGCGGGCGCGCACACGTAGGCGTGCAGATCATGCGCAAAGCCGTCGAGATCTTCCGACACCTGCCGCACCATCCGTCCCAGCACGTTATAGGCAAGCACGGCGGGAATCGCGACGACGAGACCGAACGCCGTCATGATGAGCGCCTCGCCGACGGGCCCCGCGACGTTTTCGATCATCGCCTGCCCGCTCTGCGCGATGCTGCCGAGCGCGTGATAGATGCCCCACACGGTGCCGAGCAGCCCGACGAACGGCGCCGTGCTCCCCACCGACGCGAGCAATACCTGGCCGAATTCCAGCCGGCGCTGCGAGCGGTGCAGTGCCTGGCGCAGCGCCCTCAGCACACGTTCGCTGCGTTCGACGCGCGCGAGCAGCGCCCCCGGCATCTCGACTTCCGATGCCTGCAGCGCCGCTTCTGCCAACGGGGAAAAGATTCGCTCGCGATCCGCGAGACGCAGTGCCGTCACGCCGTCGGCCAGCGTCGGCGCCTGCCAGAACCGCGCGACGGCGCGCGATCCTTGCCGCTTCGCGCGGCTCAGCATCCAGCTTTTGACGATCAGAAAACACCAGCTCGCAATCGACATCGCCAGCAGCACATAGGCGACGCCATGCGTAATGGCGTCGCTGGTTTGCAGATAGTGGATGATGCCGGTGTTTGCCATCGGACCTCGCCGATCGCCGGGGCGTCGCGCCCTGGCGCGTGAAAACGGGATCGATGCAGGGCTTAACGCAAGCCGAGCACGTCCTGCATGTCGAACAGGCCGTTCGAATGGCCTTCGAGGAAGCGCACCGCGCGCACCGCGCCTTGCGCGTACGACAGACGGCTCGCGGATTTGTGCGTGATCTCGATCCGCTCGCCGATGCCTGCGAACAGCACCGTGTGATCGCCGACGATATCGCCGCCGCGAATCGCCGAGAAACCGATCGTGGACGGATCGCGTTCGCCCGTCACGCCTTCGCGCGCGTAGACGGCACAATCTTCGAGCTTGCGGCCCAGCGCGCCGGCGATCACTTCGCCCATCGTCAGTGCGGTGCCCGAAGGCGCGTCGACCTTGTGACGGTGATGCGCCTCGATGATTTCGATGTCGTAGCCCTGCGAGAAATGGCGTGCGGCGAATTCGAGCAGCTTCATCGTGACGTTCACGCCGACGCTGAAGTTCGACGCGAATACGATGCCGATTTTCTCCGACGCGGCGCGGATCTGCGCCTTCTGCGCGTCGTCGAAGCCCGTCGTCCCGATCACGAGCTTCGTGTTCGTCCGCAACGCGGCTTCGATGTGCGCGAGCGTGCCCTCGGGGCGCGTGAAGTCGATCAGGTAGTCGGATTGCGCGAGCACGGCGTCGATGTCGTCCGACATCAGCACGCCCGTCTGCTTGCCCAGAAACGCGCCCGCGTCCTGGCCGAGTTGCGGCGCGCCAGTGCGGTCGAGCGCACCCGACAGCTTGACTTCAGGATCGTTGAGAACGGTTTCGATGAGCATCCGGCCCATGCGGCCCGATGCGCCGGCGATGGCAATTTTCATGGGTAATCCAGAAACAGCGCCTGTGCACTGCGCTAAAAGACAGCGCGTGGATCGGCGACACAAGAAACGAAACTGGCAACGTCTCGCGGCGGCGGAGCTTCGCCGCGAGACGCACGATGGGTGGTTGACGGAATCAGCCACCCATCATGTTACGGACAACGGAATCAGCCGCCCGTTCCCGTGCCCGTTTGTGCGGAAGATTGCGACGATTTCGAGGCCGAGTCTTTCGACTGGCCGTTGTTGCTTTCGGGACCGGTCGGGCCGACGGGGTTGTCGCTCGGTACGCCCTGGATTTGCGGCGGCGGCGGACGCGTGAAGCGGAACTGCGGCTGGCCCGGCTCCGTCGAGTTCTGCGGAACCCCACCGTTCGACGGCGGCGTGTTCGCGCGCACCGACGGCGTCGCGCCCGGCGCGGGCGCCTGCACCGCGTTGGTCAGACGGTTCGCGGCTTGTGCGGCCTGCGCGTTCGGATCGACAGCGGGCAGACTGCCTGCCTGCGCGGCGTCGGACGTGGCCGAGCGCACCGTGTCGGGCGTTGCGGCGGACGCCGGCGCTGCTGCAACAGGCGCGCTTGCCGCACCCGTTGCGCTCGCGACGACGGGCGCAACGGCCTTCTTCTTGCCGGTGCGGTCGCCGTCGATATCGGCGAGCAGTTCCAGGTTGGACGGCAGATCCTCGCCGCCCGACCAGCTCGCGACGCGATCGCCGGTGAAGTTCACGATGAAGTCACGCTGCTGCACGACCGAAGTCGAGCCGCGCTTGAAATAGAACACGTAGTCCCAGCGGTCGGCGTGGAACATGTCGGTCAGAAGCGGGGTGCCGAGCACCTGCTTGACCTGCGCGCGGGACATGCCCACCTGCATCTGCGCAGCCGCTTCCTTCGATACGAAGTTACCCTGAACCACGGTAATGCGGTATGGCGTGATGCTTTGGGCGACGCGCTGTGTCAGGCTGTCATACGTGGAACATCCAGCAAGTACCGCCACAGCCGCAGCGACGATCAAGGTACGCCGTATGCGGCTCCCCCGGTTGATCAATAGAGCTTTTGGAATCATTTCCCTCACCGTGCGGGCTTACCGAGCCGCGCGTGTTTCCGTGTAAGATGACCTGAACAGCAATTCACATTACTATTAGAACCCCGCATTGTACTCTAGGGATCCCTTGCCATGACCAATCCAACCGATCTGAAAAATATCGGACTCAAGGCGACCCTACCGCGCCTCAAGATTCTGGAGATCTTTCAGCACAGCCCGGTGCGCCATCTGACCGCCGAAGATGTCTACCGCAATCTGCTGCATGAAGAGCTGGATATCGGGCTCGCCACGGTGTATCGCGTGCTCACGCAGTTTGAGCAGGCAGGTCTGCTGTCGCGTAGCAACTTCGAGTCGGGTAAAGCCGTTTTTGAGCTGAACGAAGGGACACACCACGACCATCTGGTGTGTATCGATTGCGGTCTGGTCGAAGAATTTTTCGACCCCGAGATCGAAAATCGCCAGCAGGCGATCGCGAAAGAACGCGGCTTCAAGCTGCAGGAACACGCGCTCGCGCTCTACGGCGCGTGCACGAAAGACAAGTGCCCGCACCGCAAGCACTGACGCGTTTTCCGTAAGAAGCAGAAAGGCCCGGCCGTGAAAATCGGCCGGGCCTTTTGCTTTCCGCCGCTTACGGAAGCGCAAAAACGCAGCTAAACGGCAAGCATCTCGAACGATTCGCGCTCCAGCCGCCACGTCTGCGGCAGCGCCACTTCATCGCAATTCGGCCCTTCTCCGCCCCGATCGACGACGAGAAAATCGCTCACGCGCCCGAGCGCCAGCAGCGGATGATGCCAGACGCCCTTCGCGTAGTTGACGCCCTGCCAGCCGTGCGTCGAGAACGCTTTGAGCTTCGACGGATCGAGTTCGCCGGCGGGCGCGACGACGATCAGATACGGCGCATCCAACAGCGGGACGAACGCCTGGCTGCCGAGCGGATGCCGCTCCATCATCGCGATGTCGATCGGCCATGCACGCGGCTGCGCGCGAAACACGTTGATCAGCGGGCGCCCGCCTTGCGTGCCCACATCCACTTGCGCCAGATCGTGGTAACGCTCGGTCGTGCCTTCGTTGATTGGGTAATGGCGCGCGCCGTCCAGTTCGATCACGTCGCCGAATGGAGCGAACGCGTCGCGTGTCAGGCGCTCGATGCGCAGTGTGTTCATGACCTTCTCCGTCGATCGATGCAGTACGCGTTACTCGGGTTCGCCCCACAGACGCAGCCGCGACACGCCGCCATCCGGGTAGATGTTGAAGCGCACGTGCGTCACGCGACCGAGGTCGGCCAGTTCCGCACCGAACGCGTGGACGTTGTCCATCGACAGCTTCTGTTCGGGCAGCAGCACGGGCCAGAACATCGCTTGCGTGACGAGCGAATCGTCGGTGCCGCCCGTGACGGAGGCCGCCTGCAACGAGCAGCGATCCGGAAAATTGCCCTTGAAGTGCGCGGTGTCGACTTCGACCTTGCGGATCACACCCGGCCGCGCGAGCGCGACGATCGCCCAGTCGTTGCCCGGCTCGCGGCGGCGGCGCGTTTCCCAGCCGTCGCCCATGTTCACGCCGCGGCCCGGCATCAGCATCTGCGATGCGGGTCCGAAATGCTGGTTGTTGGCGGCGACGAGATAGGCGCCATTTTCGACCGCGGCCAGATCGATCAGACTGCCGCGCTCGGTGCGTTCCCAGTCGCGCTTCGGTTGCCCATACACACGCAGACGCGCGAGGCCGCCGTCCGGAAACAGGTTCACGCGCAGATGCGTGAACGCGCGCGCGTCGCTCACGTCGACATAGTGATGTTGATTGCCTTGCAGCGTGGTCGCGGGGACGATGATTTGCCAGTCGGCGTTATCGGCGGGGACGTCGCCGTTCGAATAGCAGGCTTCGATCGATGCCGCCGGCGGGAAGTTGCCCGTGAAGTGGCTCGTGTCGAGATCGACGCCGTGCACGACGCCCGGCCGCGCCAGACGCACGACGCAGTAGTCGTGCCCCGTCGTGCGCTTGCGGCGCGTCTCCCAGCCGTCCATCCACTTGCCGTGGTCGTCGTACTTACCGGGGATGAAAACAGCCGGCTGCGGGTCGAGCATCCGCTCCTTCGGCGCGAAGAATTCGTCGCTGGCGAAGAGCGCCTTCGCGCCGAGGCGCGGGTCGGCGAGATTCATGTAGCGGCGTGTGAAGGCGGGTGCGTTCGGATCGAGAATCGGATTGGCCATGATCGGTTCAGTCTTCGGTCGATTGAGGAATTGAGGTAAATAGGCGGCGGACCGTCGTGGTCCGCCGCTTTGCCATTGGTGGTCGGTCAGATGGCGGAAAGCGTTATCAGACGATCAGACGGCGTGCGCCGGGTTCGCGTGGCCCGTCTCGCCTTCGAGATCGGTGCTGGTCGGCACGAAGCGCAAGTCGCTGTCGAGGTTGAGCACGCGACGGGCGCGCGCCTTGTCGATGTCGTTCTCCCACACGGCGACGACGACGGTCGCGACGCAGTTGCCGATCAGATTGGTCAGCGCGCGGGCGATGCCGACGAACCAGTCGACGGGCAGAATCAGCACGAGTCCGAGCACGGGGATCGCGGGAATCGCGGAGAGCGTCGCGGCGAGAATCACGATCGCCGAGCCGGGAATGCCGTGCGCGCCCTTCGACGTCACCAGCGACACGAGCACGACGACGATCAGATCGTGCATCGACAGCGGCGTATTGGTTGCCTGCGCGATGAAAATCACGGCGAGCGTCAGGTAGATCGAGAAGCCGTCGAGGTTGAACGAGTAGCCGGTCGGAATCACCAGACCGACGGTCGAATCCTTCACGCCCATCCATTCGAGCTTGCGCATGATCTGCGGCAGCACGGCGTCGGACGAAGCGGTGCCGAGCACGATCGACAGCTCTTCGCGCAGATAGCGGATCAGCTTGAAAACGCTGAAGCCCGCCAGTCGCATCACGACGCCGAGCACGACGGCCACGAACACGAAGCAGCTCGCGTAGAACACGACGACGAGCATCCCGAGTTGCTTGAGCGAAGCGACGCCGTACGTGCCCGTCGTGAACGCGATGGCACCCAGCACACCGAGCGGCGCGAGCTTGATGATGAAGCTCATCACGCGAAAGAACACTTGCGCGAGTTCGTCGATCAGGCTGTTGACGTGCCGCACACGCGGTCCGAGCAGCGACAGCGCAGAGCCGACCAGCACGGAGAACACGAGAATCTGCAGGATGTCGCCTTTGGCGAAGGCATCGATTGCGGTTTCGGGGATGATCTTCAGCAGGAAGCCCGCCGTGTCCTTGAGGCTCTTCGCGTGCTCGGTGTACGACGCGAGCGACGCGGGATCGAGCGAATGCAGATCGATGTTCATGCCGACGCCCGGACGCGTCGCATACGCGAGCACCGCGCCGATCACGAGCGCGATCGTCGTCATGATCTCGAAGTAGACGACGGCCTTCAGGCCGACGCGCCCCACTTTCTTCAGATCGCCCGCGTGCGCCATGCCGCTGACGACGACGCAGAAGACGATCGGGCCGATCACCATCTTGATCAGCTTGAGGAAGCCGTCGCCCAACGGACGTAGCGACTGCGCGAAATGCGGAAACAGCGCGCCGATCACGATGCCCGCTACAAGAGCGATCACCACCCGGCCAAACAGCGAATTGAAGAACTTCAACACGGCTTTCTCCCGGTCACGAATTGGGTCAGCAGCACGATTATCCGGCTTCCATTCATACCGGTCTGACCAGTGCTGTTATGGCGAATAGTAGGAAGCCGATATAGTGAGGTCAAGGATTGTCGGGGCGGTGTTTACCCGATCTGGTCTGACCGGCCTTCTCGCGTGGAACTTGCTGTTGGAATTCGGATTGCACGCTGGATGCGAAGCCGTTCTAGAATACTGGTCAGACCGCACCGAACCGCTGTGAGATCATGAAAAACGTCCCGCACACCGTCACCGACGCTGCCATCTCGACGATCCGCGAGAGGATCGAGGGCGGCGCATATCCTGTCGGGAGCCTGTTACCGGCGCAACGGCAATTGTCGGAGGAACTGGATATCAGCCGGGCGTCGCTGCGCGAGGCGCTATCGACGCTCGAAGCGCTCGGCATGCTGACGATTCGCCCTGGCAAGGGCGTGTATGTGCAGTCGACGAAGGCGTCGTCGGCGCATCCGTGGCGGTTTGCCGATCAGTCGTCGTTGCCGGACACGTATCAGATGCGGTTTGCGCTCGAAGGTTTTGTCGCGAGAATGGCTGCGCTTGCTATCGGCGATGACGATGTTGTGTGGTTCGAGGACAATATTGCGGCCTTGCAGGTCGCGCTGACCCATGGCGATCTCGACGATGCCGCGCAGCTCGATTTCGACTTTCATATGCGCATCGTGGCGATTGCTGGCAATGCTGCCATCGAGTCGATTTTGCGCAGCAGCGCCGACATCATGAAGGAGAGTCAGCGGATGCCGTTTTATCGGCGTGAGCTTGTGCTGTCTACCTTTCATGAGCATCGGGCGATTCTTGACGCGCTCAAGGCGCGTGATCCTCATGCTGCTGGGCTTGCTATCGAGAAGCACATTGCTAATGCCGCCCAGCGGGCTGGGGTTTATTTTCCTACGCCGCAGGTGTGAAGGCGTTTGCCTGCGGCGCGGCGATGCCGGTTTTTTTGATTTTGCTGGCATCCGCGTTGGGTTTTTGGTTTGCTGGCGTTGCCCCTGTGCGGGGCGGCACTTACTTTCTTTGCCGCCGCAAAGAAAGTAAGCAAAGAAAGCGGGCTCACACCGCCAATCCTTGTTTTTGCCTGCGGGCCCCCAACGGGTCCCGCGCTCCACACGGCAACGCATCGTTTCCCCGCCCGTTGCCAGCGCCTTGAACAGGCGCATCACCCACTCCAGTCACCCGTACCACAGCCAGCGGCAGCGACTCGTCTGCGCCGCCTAGGTGGCAAACTGTGTGTAGGCCATCGCGATGGAAGCGCACCACTCCGGACTGAAAAGCGAGATCGGTGTCGTAGGAGCGCCAACGCATGCGGCGCGACCGCCTACACACAGTTTGCCACCTGGGCGGCCGTGGACGTCTGGTAACGCGGTCCGTGACGCGGGAGTGTGAAGCGGGGGATGCTTGAGTTAGCACGCTGGCAACGAGCGCAAATCAGCGCGTTGCCGCGTGGAGCGTAAGAACTGTTGAGGGCCCGCAGGCAAGAACAAGGATTGGCGGTGTGAGCCCGCTTTCTTTGCTTACTTTCTTTGCGGCGGCAAAGAAAGTAAGTGCCGCCCCGCACAGGGGCAACGCCAGCAAACCAGAGCCACAACGCGGATGCCAGCAAAAGCGCAGAACCGAACCCAAAGGCGTAGCCCGCGCCGAGAAGGCAAAATTGGCGACTGCGTCGCAGACAAAAAAAAAGGCCACCCTAAAGAGCGACCTTCCCGCAGAAAGCGAAAAAAACCTTACTTCGCGTTAGCGAAAGCAACCGCGGTATCCAGCATGCGGTTCGAGAAACCCCACTCGTTGTCGTACCAGCTCGACACCTTCACCAGACGGCCCGACACCTTGGTCAGCGTCGCGTCGAACGTCGACGAAGCCGGGTTGTGGTTGAAGTCGATCGACACCAGCGGTGCCGAGTTGTACCCGAGGATGCCCTTCAGCGCGCCTTCCGATGCTTCCTTCATGATCGCGTTGACTTCATCGACGGTCGTGTCGCGCTTGGCGATGAACGACAGGTCGACGATCGACACGTTGATCGTCGGGACGCGAATCGCGTAGCCATCCAGCTTGCCGTTCAGTTCCGGCAGCACGAGGCCGACGGCCGATGCCGCGCCCGTCTTCGTCGGGATCTGGCTGTGCGTGGCCGAGCGCGCGCGGCGCAGGTCTTCGTGATACACGTCCGTCAGCACCTGGTCGTTCGTGTATGCGTGGATCGTGGTCATCAGACCCGTTTCCAGACCGATCTTGTCGTTCAGCGGCTTGACGAGCGGCGCGAGGCAGTTCGTCGTGCACGATGCGTTCGAGATGACCGTGTGCTCAGCCTTCAGCACGTTGTGGTTCACGCCGTAGACGATCGTCGCGTCGACATCCTTGCCGCCCGGCGCCGAGATGATCACCTTCTTCGCGCCGCCCTTGATGTGCGCGCTCGCCTTTTCCTTCGTCGTGAAAAAGCCCGTGCACTCCATCACGACGTCGACGCCCAGCTCGCCCCACGGCAGTTCAGCCGGGTTGCGGTTGGCCAGCACGCGGATCTTGTCGCCGTTGACGATCAGGTTCTCGCCGTCGACGGTCACTTCGCCCGGAAACTTGCCGTGCGCCGTGTCGTACTGCGTCAGGTGCGCGTTGGTCTTGGCATCGCCGAGGTCGTTGATCGCAACGATCTCGAGATCGTGCTTCTTGCCGTTTTCATAGAAGGCACGCAGCGTGTTGCGGCCGATCCGGCCATAGCCGTTGATTGCGACGCGAATCGTCATGTTCTATCTCCTGATGGCTGAAAAAATTCTTCCGTGATGCTTCGGCTGATGCGCCTCGAAGCGTTCATGCGCGCCGCCCGAAACGCGGCGCGCACGACGCTGCGCGCATTTAGCCGAGTGCGGCCTTGGCCGTCTCGACAACCTTCTCGACGGTGAAACCGAAATACTTGAACAGCGCGCCGGCGGGAGCCGATTCGCCGAACACATCGATGCCGACGACGCCGCCTTCCAGGCCCACATACTTGCGCCAGAAGTCGGTGACACCCGCTTCGATCGCGACGCGGCGCACACCGTGCGGCAGCACGCGCTCGCGGTACTCGGCGTCCTGCTTGTCGAAGGTGGTCGTGGACGGCATCGACACGACACGTGCCGCAATGCCTTCGCGCGCGAGCGCTTCGACCGACTTCATCGCCAGTTCGACTTCCGAACCCGTCGCGATCAGGATGATCTTGCGTGCGGGAATGTCGTCGTTCCAGTCCTTCAGCACGTAGCCGCCCTTCGCGATGTTCGCGATCTGCGCGTCGGTGCGCGGGTTGAACGCGAGATTCTGACGGCTGAAGATCAGGCACGACGGGCCCACATGCTCGACAGCCTGCGTCCACGCGACGGCCGTTTCGACGGTATCCGCCGGACGCCACACCTGCATGTGCGGAATCAGGCGCAGGCTCGCGACGTGTTCGATCGACTGGTGCGTCGGACCGTCTTCGCCGAGACCGATCGAGTCGTGCGTGAACACGAAGATAGACGGCGACTTCATCAGCGCAGCGACGCGCAGCGCGTTGCGGCTGTAGTCCGAGAACGTCAGGAACGTGCCGCCGAACGCCTTGTGTCCGCCGTGCACCGCGAGGCCGTTGATGGCCGCGCTCATGCCGAATTCGCGCACGCCATAGTTGACGTAGTTGCCCGCCGCGCCGTTTTCGCCGACGCGCACGTACTTCGCCGCCTTCCAGTTCGTGAGATTCGAGCCAGTCAGGTCGGCCGAGCCGCCGACGAGTTCCGGCAACACGGCGGAGAGACCTTCGATGGCCTGCTGCGACGCCTTGCGGGTGGCGATGGTCTCAGCGCGCTCATTCGCACCGGCGATGATGGCCTGCGCCTTTTCAGCCCAGTCGTCCGGCAGCTTGTTCGCCATTCGGCGCTCGAAGTCGGCGGCTTCCTGCGGGTACTTCGCGCGATACGCAGCGAACGCGTCGTTCCATTCGCCCTCGAACTTCGCGCCCGATTCCTTCGCGTCCCATGCTGCGTAAACTTCCTGCGGGATCACGAACGGCGGGTAGGTCCAGCCGAGCTTTTCGCGCGTGGCCGCGACTTCCTTTTCGCCCAGCGCCGAGCCGTGCACGTCGTGCGAGCCTGCCTTGTTCGGCGAGCCTTCGCCGATCACGGTCTTGCAGCAGATCAGTGTCGGCTTGTCCGACTGCTTCGCCTTCTTGATGGCGGCATCGACGGCTTCGACGTCATGGCCGATCACGCCCGGAATCACGTTCCAGCCGTACGCTTCGAAGCGCTTCGGCGTGTCGTCGTGGAACCAGTGGATCACGTCGCCGTCGATCGAAATGCCGTTGTCGTCGTAGAACGCGATCAGCTTGTTCAGCTTCAGCACGCCGGCGAGCGAGCAGGCTTCGTGCGAAATGCCTTCCATCAGGCAGCCGTCGCCGAGGAACACGTACGTGTGGTGATCGACGATCTTCGCGTCAGCCTTGTTGAACTCGTTCGCGAGCAGAGATTCGGCGAGCGCCATGCCGACGGAGTTCGCGAGACCCTGGCCGAGCGGGCCCGTGGTCGTCTCGACGCCCGGCGTGATGCCGTATTCCGGGTGGCCCGGCGTCTTCGAGTGCAGCTGGCGGAAGTTCTTCAACTCTTCCATCGGCAGGTCGTAGCCCGTCAGATGGAGCAGCGAGTACAGCAGCATCGAGCCGTGACCGTTCGACAGCACGAAGCGGTCGCGATCGGCCCAGTGCGGATTCTTGGGGTTGTGACGCAGATGCCGCGACCAGAGCGCCACGCCGATCTCGGCCATGCCCATCGGCATGCCGGGGTGACCGGAGTTCGCTGCTTGAACGGCATCCATGGACAGCGCGCGGATCGCGTTGGCCATCAGGGAGGTAGGGGCGGGAGACGGGGTCGTCATGTCGATTCCGGAGAATGGTCCAAAAAGCGGGGGCGCCGATGGTGGTCCGGAAGCCAGCGGCCAATCTGCTTCGGCGCACGGTGCGGCGCCGGGAGACGCGAGGCGGGCAGAGCAAACGGACAGGGCTGCAAAGCGGGATATTCTAACAGATAGCCAGCCTTGTCTCCGGCCATAGACGGGCGTCTCGGAGCGATCCGGCGCGCATGTCCCCGCCACCGATGCGGCGCGAGGCGGGTCTGCGCGGGGCGGCCCGGTAACCGCCCGGCAGGATTCCGACCGCCCGTCGCCGTATGCGCCGATACCGTGCAATCTACAGAACTTTTGTCGCGGAATGCGGATCTCGCCATGCGCGGGCCGATCTGTGAACCGACGGTTCCGCGCGCTTTCTCGGCCTGGAACTGCGAGAATCCATCTACACGCGATGCGTAGAAATGTCGCTCGACGCACGATCAGTCGCCATTCGTCGCGTCACGGGCGATAAACTAAGCCGATTCTTAGAGCGTTGGCTGTGAGACTGCTGCAAAATTCATCGCTTCTTCGGCACTGGCCGCCGTAAGGCAACAACGGTAGCGAAGGCGATGGCATACCGACCCACTGGTTTCAGGAGAGTTCGATGACTGCCCCACGCCCAGCCGGAGTGCCGTGGCTGACACCGTATCTGACGGTCCGCGACGCGCGTACCTCGATCGCGTTCTTCGAGGCAGCGTTTGGTTTCCGCATCCGGGACAGCGTGCACGACGACGGCGTCGTCATGCACGTCGAAATGACCTATCAGGATCAGTTGATCGTGATGTTCGCTCCGGAAGGCGCGTTCGGCTCGACGGCTCAAACGCCGAAGAGTGCGGCCACGACTGCCCCCCAATCGTTTTACCTCTACGTCGACAATGTCGATACGGTTTATGCGCGCGCCATCGCGGCCGGCGCCAGGTCGCTCAGCGAACCGCAAGATCAGTTCTGGGGCGACCGTTTTGCCCAGATCGAAGATCTCGACGGCTATCGCTGGGCGTTAGCCTGCCATCTGTCTTGAGTGAATGAGAACTTTCCTTATGCCTCGCTTCTTCGTCGGCACCCCGTTCAAAACCGACGACATCGTTTCCTTGCCGGATGAAGTCAACCGGCACGTCCGCGTCCTGCGTCTCCAACCGGGCGACACCGTCAGCCTGTTCAATGGGGATGGCGGCGAGTACGGTGCTGAAATCGTCGATATGGATCGACATGGAACCATCGTGCGGATCGGCGAATTTCGCGACGTCGAGGCCGAACCGCCGTACCGGCTGACCCTTGCGCAAGGTATCGCCGGCAGCGACAAGATGGACTGGCTGATCGAAAAGGCCACCGAACTCGGTGCGTGCGAATTCGTGCCGCTCACCACGACCCGCAGCGTCGTGCGGCTCGCCGGCGAACGCGCGCAACGCCGCCAGATTCACTGGCAGCGGATCGTGCAGGCGTCGTGCGAACAGTGCGGGCGCAACCGCCTGCCCGAAGTGATGCCGACACGCGAACTGGCCACCTGGCTCAGTTCCATGCCGAAGGAGCCCGTCGACGGCGAACTGCGCCTGTTGCTGTCACCTCGTGCGAGCGTGCCGTTTTCCGCGCTGCCCGCGGAGCCGCCAAAGGTCCGCGCGCTGGTGCTGGTCGGCCCGGAAGGCGGCTTTTCCGCGGCGGAAGAAGCGGCGGCGGCTGCCCACGGCTTCACGGCTGTCGGCCTCGGCCCGCGCGTGCTACGTACGGAAACGGCGGGGATCGCGGTGCTATCCGCGCTGGCTGCGCGCTGGGGCGGCTGGTAACGGATGTCGTCGCGCTTTCCCCGGGAAAAACGGAGCGCGACTGATCGGCATAGGGGGTAGCCAACAGGCTACGCCCCTGCCACACCACCCGGCATGCGGGTCCGCACCGGGCGGTTCGGGAAGTTGAGGTCAGGAGAGACGGGGTAGGCCTAGTCGGTCGAACCATGCA
>NZ_JAAGPD010000088.1 GCF_017104565.1 Paraburkholderia sp. Tr-20389
TCGAAATCAACCTCGAACGTCACGAGGGCAGCATCATCGTGCTGCCGGAGAGCCCCGTCATCAGCTGGCCCGTGTCGTCGTTCGAGGCCCTGTCGGCCGAGCACTTCGCGCTGCTGATCGAGCCCGCACCGGAAGTCGTCATCTTCGGCAGCGGCGAGCGCCTGCGCTTCCCGCATCCGCGCCTCACGGCCGCGCTCGCCGCTCACCGGATCGGCGTCGAGACCATGGACTTCAAGGCCGCCTGCCGCACCTACAACATCCTGATGGCGGAAGGCCGCAAGGTCGCAGCGGCGCTGCTGATCGAGGGCTGAACGCCGCGCGCCCCCGCGTCGCGGCCATTCGTCGGACGAGGCGCCGCGTTTTTGGCTTGGGTGCCTTGCGAATCAAGTACACTGCGCGCCTGCGTGGCTTCGCGCGCCCGTTGCGTTCTCGTTGCGACCATCGCCGGATGAACGCGGCATCCAGCCCGGAATCACGGGCGCCATAAGGTTGCGCTAAGGCTCGCGCATGGACAATCCGCGCCGGCGGGCAGCGCCGCATCCGGCGCGGCGCAGGCGCAGCGTGCGCGACCCGCTTGCGCGTCTGCGGCGCGCCCGGCCGGAATTCGCGCCACGCGCGCCGGCCCGACGCGCCACAGCAACGGACATCTGTCCGAACGGAATAAGAAAGTAGCCGCGACAGCGGCGTCGACAAAGGTTGAAACACATGAACGACAAGCCGTCCGGGCTCACGCTCAATCGCACGACGGTCCTGCTGCTCGTGCTCACGCTCGCCGTGATCTGGTTCGTGCCGCTCGGCTGGCGCCATCTGCTGCCGAGCGACGAAGGCCGCTACGCGGAAATGGCGCGCGAGATGTTCCTCACAGGCGACTGGATCACGCCGCGCTACAACGGCTACAAATACTTCGAAAAGCCGCCGCTGCAAACCTGGGCGAACGCGCTGTCGTTCGCGTGGTTCGGCATCGGCGCGTGGCAGGCGCGCCTCTACACCGCGCTGACGGGCTTCGCGGGCGTGCTGCTGATCGGCTACACGGGCGCGCGCGTGTTCAACCGCGCAACGGGCTTCTTCGCAGCCGTCGTGCTGGCGAGCGCGCCGTACTGGTATCTGATGGGCCACTTCAACACGCTCGACATGGGCCTGTCGTTCTGGATGGAATTGACGCTGTGCGGCCTGCTGCTCGCGCAGCGCCCGGGGCTCGCCGCGCGCGAACAGCGGCTGTGGATGTGGCTCGTCTGGGCATCGATGGCGCTCGCGGTGTTGTCGAAGGGCCTCGTCGGCCTGATCCTGCCGGGCGCCGTGCTCGTGCTGTATACGCTCGTGGCGCGCGACTGGGCGATCTGGAAGCGGCTGTACCTCGTGAGCGGGCTCATCGTGTTCTTCGCGGTCGTCACGCCCTGGTTCCTGCTCGTGCAGGACCGCAACCCCGAGTTCTTCAACTTCTTCTTCATCGTCCAGCAGTTCAGGCGCTATCTGACGCCCGAGCAGAACCGTCCCGGCGCGTGGTACTACTTCGTGCCCGTGATGCTGGTCGGCTTTCTGCCGTGGCTGTCGGTGACGGTGCAAAGTGCGCGGCACGCGCTGCGCATGCCGCGTCAGGCGAACGGCTTCGCGCCCATCACGCTGCTGTTCGTGTGGACGGCTTTCATCTTCCTGTTCTTCAGCGCGTCGCACTCGAAGCTGCTGTCGTACACGCTCCCGATCGCGCCCGCCATCGCGCTCGTAATCGGCATGTATCTGCCCCTCGTCACGCGTGAGCGCTTTCACCGTCATCTGACGGGCTACGCGCTGTTCCTCGTCGCGGGCGGCTTCGGCGCGGTGTTTCTGGGGCGTCTCGGCGACCAGCGCAATCCGAACGCGCTGTATCTCGAGTTTCGCAACTGGGTGTTCGCAGCGCTCGCCGTCGGCTTCGTCTGCACGGTGATCGCGATCTGGATCAACCGGCGCCGGCGCCATGCCGCAAACGGAGCGTCGAATGGCGCGCCGAGCGGTACGACCGCGAGCGCATCGTCGTCGACGGGGATCGCGGGCGCCGCAACGGCATTCGGCCTGGGCTGGGTGTTGCTCGCGACCGTCGCGGGCACGGGCCACGACGCGTTCGGCCGGCTGTCGTCGGGCGCGCCGCTTGCGCCTGCCGTGAAGGCCGCGCTCGCCAAGCTGCCCGCCGACACGCCGTTCTACTCGGTCGGCGTGCTCGATCACACGGTGCCGTTCTATATCGACCACACGATGATCATGGTCGAGCATCCCGACGAGCTGGCGTTCGGCGTCTCCGTCGAGCCGCAGAAATGGGTGCCGACGATCCCGCAATGGATCGAGCGCTGGAAGACCGACCGCTACGCGATGGCATTGATGTCGCCCGACCGCTACAAGACGTTCAGCGAGCAGCATCTGCCGATGACCGTCGTCGCGCGGGACGCGCGCCGCGTGATCGTCGAGAAGCCGCTCGCCGCCGACACGGGTGCCGCCGCGCAAGGCACCGAGCAGCCACAGCCCGATGCCGCCCCGCAACGGCAGCCTTGACCGCACCCCTCACCCTCACATCTCCTCGATGAACCCGATTTCCCTGTTCTGCATCCTCGCGGGCGTCGCGCTCAACGCGACGGCCCAGCTGCTCCTGAAGGCCGGCACCAACGCGGTCGGCCACTTCGAGTTCACGCTGTCGAACATCATCCCCATCGGCTGGCGCATCGCAACGCAGCTGCCCATCATCGGCGGGCTTGCCTGCTACGTGCTGAGCGTGGTCGTGTGGATCGTCGGACTGTCGCGCGTGGACGTGTCGATCGCCTATCCGATGCTGTCGCTCGGCTACGTCGTGAACGCGTTCGCGGCGTGGTACCTGTTCGGCGAAGTGCTGTCGGCGCAACGCCTGATCGGCATCGGCGTGATCCTCGTCGGGGTGTTCATCGTGGCGCGCAGCTGACCCGCGGGCCCGGCGCGCATCGCTTGCCTTTAGAGGTAACGCCCCTGGCAAGCGCGCGCAGGTCTGCTAATGTCTTCTGAAATGTTTCGAGCGCTGGACATTCCAGCCGAACTCGCACATCATCGCCGCCGCATTCGGCGTAGAAGCACACGCGCGGCAATTAACACTGGCGATGCGATAGCGCTTGACTAAAGCTCGAACTTACGGCTTTGTTAGGTACTGCGGCCCGCGACCCTTTTTTATATCGAGCACAACCACTCATGACCCAGTCATCCGTACCGTTTTTGCCGTTCGTGCGTCCCGAGATCGATGAAGAAACGATCAGCGGTGTAGTCGACGTGCTCCGCTCCGGCTGGATCACGACGGGCCCGCAGAACCAGGCGTTCGAAAAGGCATTGTCGGAGTACTGCGGCGGCCGTCCGGTGCGCACCTTCAACTCGGGCACGGCGACGCTGGAAATCGGTCTGCGCATCGCGGGCGTCGGCGCCGGCGACGAAGTCATCACGACGCCCGCGTCGTGGGTCGCGACGAGCAACGTGATCCTCGAAGTCGGCGCGACACCCGTGTTCGTCGATATCGACCCGGTCACGCGCAACATCGATCTGGATCTGATGGAAAAGGCGATCACGCCGCGCACCAAGGCGATCATCCCCGTGTTCCTGTCCGGCCTGCCCGTCGACATGGACCGGCTCTACGCGATCGCCCGCGCGCACAAGCTGCGCGTGATCGAAGACGCTGCCCAGGCGTTCGGCGCGACGTGGAACGGCGAGCGCATCGGCAAGCTGGGCGACATCGTGTCGTTCAGCTTTCACGCGAACAAGAACCTGACCTCGATCGAAGGCGGCGCACTGGTACTGAACAACGAAGAGGAAGCCGTGCTCGCGCAGAAGTACCGGCTGCAGGGCATCACGCGCACGGGCTTCGACGGCATGGATTGCGACCTGCTCGGCGGCAAGTACAACCTGACGGACGTCGCCGCCCGCGTCGGTCTCGGGCAGTTGCAGCATATCGAGCGCTTCCGCACGCAGCGCCACAAGCTGGCACGCGCATACTTCACGGGGTTCGAAGGAGGCG
The DNA here is from genome assembly GCF_017104565.1 of Paraburkholderia sp. Tr-20389. Lineage (GTDB taxonomy): Bacteria > Pseudomonadota > Gammaproteobacteria > Burkholderiales > Burkholderiaceae > Paraburkholderia. Next base: position 3,995 of record NZ_JAAGPD010000088.1, read on the forward strand.
CAGCCGTGAGACTCGGCATGGGCCTGCCGCTGGCGGACTTCGAAAACACGAACTGGCACATGTTCCTCGTCACGCTGCCGCTCGCGCGCCTGTCCATCAGCCGCGCCGGCTTCATGGAGCAGATGAAGGAACGCGGTATCGGCACGGGCATGCACTACCCGGCCATCCATCTGTTCTCGCTGTATCGCGCGATGGGTTACAAGGAAGGCATGTATCCGCATGCGGAGCACTACGGCGCGACCACGCTCACGCTGCCGCTCTTCACGCTGATGAACGAAGGCGATGTCGAGCGCGTCTGCCGCGCCGTCAACGAGATTTGCGAACAATACGGTCAATAAAGCGGAAATCCAGGGAATATGAATCAATCGGACCCACGCACGGTCGCTCCCGAACTGTCGGTCGTCATCCCCGTCTACAACGAGGAGGAAGGACTCGCCGCGCTGTTCTCGCGCCTCTACCCCGCGCTCGATGCGCTCGGCACGAGCTACGAGGTGATCTTCATCAACGACGGCAGCCGCGACCGCTCGCCCGCCATGCTCGCCGACCAGTTCCGCGCCCGCCCCGACACGACGCGTGTGATCCTGCTGAACGGCAACTACGGGCAGCACATGGCGATTCTCGCGGGCTTCGAGCAGTCGCGCGGCCAGATCGTCATCACGCTCGACGCCGACCTGCAGAATCCGCCCGAGGAAATCGGCAAGCTGTGCGCGAAGATGCGCGAGGGCTTCGACTACGTCGGCACGATCCGCATGCAGCGCCGCGACAGCCTCTGGCGCCGCAAGGCGTCGCAGGCGATGAACCGCCTGCGCGAACGCATCACGCGCATCAAGATGACCGACCAGGGCTGCATGCTGCGCGCCTATAGCCGTCACGTGATCGACACCATCAACCGCTGCGGCGAAGTGAACACGTTCATCCCCGCGCTCGCCTACACGTTCGCGCAGAACCCCGTCGAGATCGAGGTCGCGCACGAAGAGCGCTTCGCAGGCGAATCGAAGTATTCGATCTACAGCCTGATCCGCCTGAACTTCGACCTCGTCACGGGCTTCTCGGTCGTGCCGCTGCAATGGCTGTCGTTCATCGGCGTGATCCTGTCGATGGGCTCGGCGGCCCTGTTCGTGCTGCTGCTGATTCGCCGCTTCATCATCGGCGCGGAAGTGCAAGGCGTGTTCACGCTGTTCGCCATTACGTTCTTCATGCTCGGCGTGATCATCTTCGCGCTCGGCCTGCTCGGCGAATATATCGGCCGCATCTATCAGCAAGTGCGCGCGCGTCCGCGCTATCTGGTGCAGACCATTCTCGAACAGCGCGACGGCGAACCCGTTGTCGCACAGCCGCGCCAGTCGATCGTGCAGGGCATGCAGCCCGCGCCCGTCGCCCACGACGAACGGAGGCAAGGCGCATGAAGCCGCGCGCCGTCGTCTTCGCGTATCACAACGTCGGTGTGCGCTGCCTGCAGGTGCTGCTCGCGCGCGGCGTCGAGGTCGCGCTTGTCGTCACGCACGAAGACAGCCCTACCGAAAACATCTGGTTCGGCAGCGTGGCGTCGGTGGCGGCGGATCACGGCATTCCCGTCGCGACGCCCGCCGATCCGAAGAGTCCCGAGCTGCGCGCGCGCGTCGTCGACGCGCGGCCCGACTTCATCTTCTCGTTCTATTACCGGCACATGCTGCCCGTCGATCTGCTGGCCGTCGCGCCGCGCGGCGCGTACAACATGCACGGCTCGCTGCTGCCGAAGTATCGGGGCCGCGTGCCCACCAACTGGGCCGTGCTCAACGGCGAGACGGAAACGGGCGCGACGCTGCATGAAATGGCGGCGAAGCCGGACGCAGGCGCGATCATTGCTCAGACGCCCGTGCCCATCCTGCCCGACGACACGGCCGCCCAGGTATTCGACAAGGTGACCGTCGCCGCCGAGCAGACGCTGTGGCGCGCGCTGCCAGCACTGCTCGCAGGCGAAGCGCCGCATCTGCCGAACGACCTCGCGCACGGCAGCTACTTCGGCGGACGCAAGCCGGAAGACGGCCGCATCGACTTCAGCCAGAGCGGCCAGCGGGTCTACAACCTGATTCGCGCCGTCGCGCCGCCGTATCCCGGCGCATTCACGGATATCGGCGGCGAGCGCTTCGTCGTTGCGCGCGCGCGTCTCGCGCAGCCCGGTGCGGCCGGCGCGGATTTGCCGCCCGGCATCCACGTAGGCGATAATGGCTTTTTTGCGACATGCGGCGACGGCCGCGTGATCGCCATCCACGAATTGCGGCATCAGCGCGACGGCAACGAGCGCGTCGTCACCCCCGCCGAATTCACCCAGTTCACTCAATCTTCCCGTAACGCATGAAAAAAGTCCTGATTCTGGGTGTGAACGGCTTCATCGGCCATCACCTGTCCAAGCGCATTCTCGAAACGACCGACTGGGAAGTGTTCGGGATGGACATGCAAACCGAACGCCTCGGCGACCTCGTGAACCACGAGCGCATGCATTTCTTCGAGGGCGACATCACGATCAACAAGGAGTGGGTCGAATATCACGTGAAGAAGTGCGACGTGATCCTGCCGCTCGTCGCGATCGCCACGCCCGCCACGTACGTGAAGCAGCCGCTGCGCGTGTTCGAACTGGACTTCGAGGCGAACCTGCCTATCGTCCGTTCGGCCGTGAAGTACGGCAAGCATCTCGTCTTCCCGTCGACGTCGGAAGTCTATGGCATGTGCTCGGACGAGCAGTTCGATCCCGACGCGTCCGCCCTCACCTACGGCCCGATCAACAAGCCGCGCTGGATCTACGCGTGCTCGAAGCAGCTGATGGACCGTGTGATCTGGGGCTATGGCATGGAAGGCCTGAACTTCACGCTGTTCCGTCCGTTCAACTGGATCGGCCCGGGCCTCGACTCGATCTACACGCCAAAGGAAGGTTCGTCGCGCGTGGTCACGCAGTTCCTCGGCCATATCGTGCGCGGCGAGAACATCAGCCTCGTCGACGGCGGCGCGCAGAAGCGCGCGTTCACGGATATCGACGACGGCATCAGCGCGCTGATGAAGATCATCGACAACAAGAACGGCATCGCGACGGGCAAGATCTACAACATCGGCAACCCGACCAACAACTTCTCGGTGCGCGAACTCGCGCACAAGATGCTGGCGCTGGCGGCCGAATTCCCCGAGTACGCCGAGTCGGCGAAGAAAGTGCAACTCGTCGAGACGTCGTCGGGCGCGTATTACGGCTCGGGCTATCAGGACGTGCAGAATCGCGTGCCGAAGATCGACAACACGAAGCAGGAACTCAACTGGGCGCCGCAATCGACGTTCGACGAAGCCCTGCGCAAGATCTTCGAAGCGTACCGCGGCCATGTCGCCGAAGCGCGCGCCCTCGTCGAGCAACATTAAGGGCTGCCGCTCTTGGCCTTGATCGTTCTGAAGATCGACGTCGATACGTTGCGCGGCACGCGTGAAGGCGTGCCGAATCTCGCGCGTATCTTCGACCGCTATAAGGCGCGCGCCACCTTCCTGTTCAGCCTCGGCCCCGACCACACCGGCTGGGCGATGCGGCGCGTGCTGCGGCCGGGCTTCCTGAAGAAGGTGTCGCGCACCTCGGTGGTCGAGCATTACGGCGTCAGGCAACTGATGTACGGCGTGCTGCTGCCGGGACCGGACATCGGCGCGCGCGCCCGCTCGGAGATGCGCGCGATCCACGAAGCCGGCTTCGAATGCGGCATCCACACGTGGGATCACGTCTACTGGCAGGACAACGTGCGCTCGCGGCCGCGCGACTGGACCGTCGCGCAGATGCAGAAGAGTCACGACCGGTTCGCCGACATCTTCGGCATGCCGCCCGTCACGCACGGTGCGGCCGGCTGGCAGATGAACGGCCACGCGTTCGAACAGATCGACGCGTGGGGCATGCAGTACGCGTCCGATGGGCGCGGGCATACGCCTTACTTCCCGGTCGTCGGCGGCCGTACGCTGACACATGTGCAGATGCCGACCACGCTGCCCACGCTCGACGAAGTGCTGGGCGTCGACGGTATCGACACGGACACCGTCGCCGCGTGGATGCTGAAGCGCACCGAAAACAACCCGCATGACCAGGTGTTCACGCTCCACGCGGAACTCGAAGGCCAGAAGCTCGCACCCGTGTTCGAGCAACTGCTGGCCGGCTGGCGCGCGCAAGGCCACACGTTCGCGACGATGGGCGATTACCACGCCACGCTAGACCGCGACACACTGCCGTCGTACCCTGTCACGTGGGGCGAAATCCCGGGCCGGTCCGGCGAACTGATCGTCCAGCCCGACTAGTCATGCAGAGGGCCGCGCATCGTCCCTTCGTCCGATATGCGCTCGCCCGATGCGTGCCGTCCTGTTCGCCGGGCGCACCTTGCGCCAGCAAGCGCGTCGCGACGCGTCATGCAACACACCGCATGACCGCCCCGACGCCGCTCCGCGCAGCAACCCCAAGCAACCCCGAAGAAAAAGTTCAGGCGCGCGGCCCATGCCGCCGCCGGCACCGATAACAACCGGAGGACCTCGTGCCCATCGCAGTCGATCAACCCGTTCCCGATTTCACCGCCCCGGCCACCGGCGGCGACTTCACGCTGTCCAGCCTGCGCGGCAAAAAGGTCGTCGTGTATTTCTATCCGAAAGACAACACGCCCGGCTGCACGACGGAAGGCCTGCAGTTCCGCGACCTGTATCCGAAGTTCAAGAAAGCGGGCGCGGAGATCATCGGCGTGTCGCGCGATAGCGTACGTTCGCACGATAACTTCAAGGCTAAGCTCGAACTGCCGTTTACCTTGGTATCGGACCCCGACGAAACGCTGTGCACGCTCTTCGGCGTCATGAAATTGAAGAAAATGTATGGCAAAGAAGTACGGGGAATCGAGCGCTCCACGTTCGTGATCGATGCTGAAGGCGTGCTGCGCCGCGAATGGCGCGGCGTGAAGGTGCCGGGGCACGTCGACGAGATTCTGGAGGCTGTACAAGCGCTTTGAGGCGCGTTATATTGGGCCGCAATGAGTGCCTGTTCACATACTTTTTTCCGCAGTTGCGCTGCAGATCGCGTAGTTGTCGTCGCTGACCACAAGGCAGTGAGACCGGCAATGAAGCGAGCCACGAGGCGCAATGCGATGACCGAAGTCGAGCCGCTTGCCCCGGTTGCCGGGGCGGCGGCTTTTTTAATTGCGCGAAGCAGTTCGCGTCGTTCGCAGCGCACTTTCGTCAAGGAGCCGATCGAAAACCAGGCGAACCGGCATTACTAATCCGACACGCGCCACCGGACGCAAATTGCGAGCGCACAACGCACGACAGTTTGCGGCAGGCGGCGAAGAATTGTGACCCGCTTTACTTGAGGGAAACCATGCCTTTGCCTACCCCCCCCAGCAAGCTCGGCAATCTGTTGCCGCCTGATGAATACACGGCGAAGCCTGCAAAGCCTGGTCGAAAACAGGCACAAGAAGGGGAGCAAGCCGCATCGGCCGAATATGGCCGCGCCAATGTTGCCGCACCGATGACGCACGCCGCGAACGCGGCCACCACCCTGCGCCCCGTTCCGAGCGCCGCCCCCGCCGTTGCAGAAGCCACGCCGTCGCGCAGCCGCAAGACGAAGCAGACGGCTGCCCTGCTGCAGCCGGTGCCCGCTGCGCCCGCCGCCGATGCGCACACGGCAGCGCCCGTCGTCGCGCGTCGCGGCAAGGGTTCCGGCGAAGCGGAAGCACCCGCCGCCGCGGACGCCAAGCCGGCGCGCACGGCCACGAAGAAAGGCTCGGCCAGGAGCGCGCAGGTCGAGATCCGCAAGCTGTTCGTGCTCGACACCAACGTGCTGATGCACGATCCGACCTGCCTGTTCCGCTTCGAGGAACACGACGTCTATCTGCCCATGATGACGTTGGAAGAACTCGACAATCACAAGAAAGGGATGTCGGAAGTCGCGCGCAATGCGCGCCAGGTGAGCCGCACGCTGGATACGCTCGTCGCCAATGCGGGCGAGATGTCGGAAGGCATTCCCCTTGCGCGTCTGGGCAGCCGCGAAGCGCTGGGGCGTCTGTACTTCCAGACGAAGCTCACGCATATCGAACCCGTCGAAGGTCTGCCGCAAGGCAAGGCCGACAATCAGATCCTCGGCGTCGTGCGCGCGCTGCAACGCGACCGGCAGGATCGCCAGGTCGTGCTGGTGTCGAAAGACATCAACATGCGCATCAAGGCGCACGCGCTCGGCCTGCCCGCTGAAGACTACTTCAACGACCAGGTTCTCGAAGACAAGGATCTGCTGTACTCCGGTATCCGTCAGTTGCCGCCCGACTTCTGGACGAAGCACGCGAAGGACATGGAGAGCTGGCAGGACACGAAGACGGGCACCACGTACTACCGTGTGACGGGCCCGCTGTGCGCGTCGATGCTGGTCAACGAGTTCGTCTATCTGGAGCCGCAGAACGGCGAGCCGGCGTTCCACGCGATCGTGCGCGAACTGAACGGCAAGACAGCGCTGCTGCAGACGCTGCGCGACTACGGCCACCACAAGAACAACGTGTGGGGCATCACGGCGCGCAACCGCGAGCAGAACTTCGCGCTGAACCTGCTGATGAACCCGGAGATCGACTTCGTCACGCTGCTCGGCCAGGCCGGCACGGGCAAGACGCTGGTCGCGCTCGCGGCGGGCCTCGCACAGGTGCTCGACGACAAGCGCTACAACGAGATCATCGTGACGCGCGCGACCGTTCCCGTCGGCGAGGATATCGGCTTCCTGCCCGGCACCGAAGAGGAAAAGATGCAGCCGTGGATGGGTGCATTCGACGACAACCTCGAAGTGCTGCAGAAGACGGATGACGCCGCCGGCGAATGGGGCCGCGCGGCGACGCAGGAACTGATCCGCTCGCGCCTGAAGATCAAGAGCATGAACTTCATGCGCGGCCGTACGTTCGTCGACAAGTATCTGATCATCGACGAGGCGCAGAACCTGACGCCGAAGCAGATGAAGACGCTCGTCACGCGTGCGGGTCCGGGCACGAAGATCATCTGCCTCGGCAACATCGCGCAGATCGATACGCCGTACCTGACGGAAGGCAGTTCGGGCCTCACGTATGTCGTCGACCGCTTCAAGGGCTGGACGCACAGCGGTCATGTGACGCTCGCGCGCGGCGAACGCTCGCGACTCGCGGATTACGCGTCGGATATTCTCTAACGCGCTTTTGCCGAAGTTCGAAGCCGCTTCTGGTTGGTGCCGGAAGCGGCTTTTTCATTTGTGCTCCGCTGACGCACACTATGCGGGGCGCATCGCTCCGTGCGCCCGTTTGCAGGTATTCAACGTCCGCGCAAAGCAACATTTAGCGCGTAAACTTCAAGTGATTCATCAGGAATTGTTGCGAGAGGCCCGTCGCACGGGCTACCATCGGGCATCGTCGGCTTTTGGCGAGCGTCGGCGCTCGTCCGTGCTTTCATGCTCCGCCTCGCGCTGTCACTGTTGGTCGTCGCCCTGCTCGCCGCCTGCTCCGGCGCGCCGCAGAAGACCGTGCGCGGCTCGGGCGGATCGTATGCGTCCTCGGGCGACGCGTATCGCACCACGCCGCCCGGCTTCCCCCGTTTCGTCGATCACAGCATCGGACGCGAAGAAATTTCGATTCAGGCGATGAGCCTCGTCGGCGTGCCATATCGCTGGGGCGGCAACACGCCCGACAGCGGCTTCGACTGCAGCGGACTCGTGCATTACGTCGTGCAGCGCGCCGCCTCCGTGAACCTGCCGCGCACGACGGCTGACATGAGTTCGCGCGGCGAATCGATCGATCCCGACGAAGTCGCGCCAGGCGACCTGATTTTCTTCAACACCACCGGACGGCCGCATTCGCATGTCGGGATCTACGTCGGCAAGCTGCGTTTCGTGAACGCGCCGTCGACGGGCGGCACCGTGCGGCTCGACTACCTGACCAACCCGTATTGGGCGAAGCGTTTCGACGGCATCCGCCGGGTGGCGCCGGCGTTGAGCAAGCCGACGCCTGCGCCATTCGATGCGCCGAGCTATCAGGCCGCCGCGCCTGCGGTTGCGCCTGCGGTTGCGCCTGCTGTCGCAACCGTCGGTACGTCACGTCCCGTCACTGCTGGGGAAGTCCCCGCTGGCGCCTACGGTACGTCTCGTGGCGCCTCCGGTGCATATGCCGCACAAACTCGCAGCCAGGCAGCGTCCGGCGCGAATACGGCGGCTGTAACGCCCTCCGCGCCCGTCACCGCTTCCGCCGACCAGTTCGAGCCGCCGCCGTCCGGCACGAGCGCAGCGCAGATGCAGGCGCGCGCGGCAGGCGCCGTGTCGCCGAATGTAGCTGCGTCGCCGGTGAGTTCGCCTGCCCCGGATAGCGCGACTCAACGCGCCTACAGTGCCGCATCCGCGCCCGACGCCATCGACGCCGCCGCCGATGCCTACGAACCGCCGCCGCCCGCCGCCGTGGCGAATCGGCAGGCGGTCCAGGCCCGTCAGGCGCAATCGTACGGGGAGCCGGGCGGCGTGCAGATCATGCGCGCGTCGACGGCTTCGCGGCCGGTCCCCGCCCCGACTCGAACGAACGACGACCCGATTGCAGGCTTCGCCAATTACTGACGCGGACCGGCGCACTCGCTCCTCCGCGCGAAAGCGGTAGCCGTCGCGCCCGATTCACCACCCGGCACCGCGCACCTCTGCTATCTTTTGACGATATTTCCTTCACTTCCCTGAGGCGGTGACGACGATGGATCTTGGGCTCAAAGACAAAGTGGTTCTGATCACGGGCGGCAGCAAAGGCATCGGACTCGCGTGCGCGCGCGCGTTCGCGATGGAAGGCGCGAAGGTCGCGATCGTGTCGCGCGATCCCGCCAATCTCGCGCGCGCCCGCGAGCAATTGTCGAGCGAAGGCTTGCATGTGCATCTGACGCGCGCCGATCTGCACGAGCCGCATAGTGCCGCCGACGTCGTCGAAGAAGCGACGGGCGCCGTCGGCCCGATCGACGTCCTGATCAACAGCGCGGGCGCAGCGCGCCGCTACGATCCGGAAACGCTCGACGCCGCCGCCTTCAAGGCGACGATGGAAGCCAAATATTTCCCATACATCTACCCGCAGCAGGAAGTGCTGAAGCGCATGGCCGAGCGCGTCAAATCCGGCGCCGCGAAGGAGCCGGGAACGATCGTCAACATTATCGGCATGGGCGGCAAGATGGCGAGCGACATACACATCGCGGGCGGCGCCGCCAACGCGGCGCTGATGCTCGCCACCGTCGGCCTCGCGCACTATTACGCGCGGTACGGCATCCGCATCAACGCGATCAATCCGGGCGCGACGCTCACGGATCGCGTCGAGGAGGCGCTGAAACTGGAAGCGTCGCGCGAAGGCGTGGAGCCGGCCGAAGCGCTGGCGCGCGGCGAAGCACGCGTGCCGCTCGGACGTTTCGCGAAACCAGAGGAAATTGCGGACGTCGCGCTTTTTCTGGCAAGCCGCCGCGCGAGCTATGTGACGGGCGCCATCGTCCCGATGGATGGAGGCAGCACGCCGCTGATCTGACCGCGGCGCGCTGTATCGAGGCTTGAAAAAGGCTTAAAGGAAGCGGTGACCCAGCCACCAGCCGGCCGCCGCGAGCACGGCGGAAGCCGGAATGGTCAGCACCCACGCCCACACGATATTGCCCGCGACACCCCAGCGCACGGCCGACAGCTTCTGCGTCGCGCCGACGCCGACGATCGCGCCGGTAATCGTATGCGTGGTGGATACGGGAATGCCGAGGAACGACGCCAGGAACAGCGTGATCGCGCCGCCCGCCTCCGCGCAGAATCCGCCGACCGGCTTGAGCTTCGTGATCTTCTGACCCATCGTGCGCACGATGCGCCAGCCGCCGAACAGCGTGCCAAGGCCCATCGACAGGTAGCAGCCCCCAATCACCCACAGCGGCGGCGCGTCGGCCGAGACCGATGCGTAGCCCGTCGCGATCAGCAGCATCCAGATGATGCCGATGGTCTTTTGCGCATCGTTGCCGCCGTGACCGAGGCTGTACAGCCCCGCCGACACCAGCTGCAGACGACGGAAGCGCCGGTCGACCTTGCTCGGCGGCGTGCGGAAATAGATCCACGACACCAGCAGCATGAAGAACGAGCCGAGCACGAAGCCGAGCAGCGGGGACACGAAAATGAACGCGATGGTCTTCAGCAGACCATCCCAGTTCAGCGCGCTCCAGCCCGATTTCGCCAGCGCGGAGCCCACCAGCCCGCCGATCAACGCATGCGACGAGCTGGACGGAATGCCGTAGTACCACGTGACGATGTTCCAGCCGATCGCGCCGACCAGCGCGCCGAACACGACGTAGTGATCGACGATGCCGGGATCGATCGTGCCCTTGCCGACCGTCTGCGCGACTTTCAGGTGAAAGATGAAATACGCGATGACGTTGAACGCGGCCGCGAAGGCAACCGCCTGTTGCGGCTTCAGCACGCCCGTCGATACGACGGTCGCGATCGAGTTCGCTGCGTCGTGGAAACCGTTCATGAAGTCGAAGACGAGCGCGACGACGACGAGCGTTGCGACCGCCCAGATGGCGAGTTGTATCGAATGCATTACGCGTTTTCCAGCACGATGCCTTCGATGATGTTCGCCACGTCCTCGCACTTGTCGGTGATCGACTCGAGCAGCTCGTAGATTGCCTTCAGCTTGATCAGCGTCTTGACGTCGTCCTCTTCGCGGAACAGCTTCGACATGGCCGAGCGCAGCACGCGGTCCGCATCCGATTCCAGACGATCGATGTCTTCGCAGGCCTTGAGGATCTCGCGTGCCTGCTTCATGTCGGACAGCATGCCGACAGCCGCCTGCACGCGTTCGCAGCACGACGTCGAAATGTGCGCAAGCTGGCTCGCCTCCGACGTCACGGCCTGCACGTCGTACAGCGAAATGGCGGTGGCGACGTCCTCCATCAGATCAAGGATGTCGTCCATCGTGGTGATCAGCTTGTGGATTTCGTCGCGGTCCAGCGGCGTGATGAAGGTCTTGTGCAGCAGATCGATGGTTTCGTGCGTCAGCTTGTCGGCCGCTTTTTCGGCCGTTTGCACGTTGTTCTTGTGGATCTCGGCGTCGCCGAGGTTATCGATCAGCAGTTCGAGTTCTCGGCTGCCCGCGACGATGTGCTTCGCGTGAGCGTTGAAGATTTCAAAGAATTTGCCCTCGGTGGGCATGAATCGACCGAACATTGGGGTCCCGGGAAATGGTCACGGTGAGGCTGTCATAAAACCGCAACATTGTACCGTTCCCGACCATTCCGGGCATCGTGCGCGCCCGTCTTGTGTGCGTGCGCGCAACGTCCGGCGCAACCGGGTTTCCCCGTTTGCGTCCGATGTGCTACTCACCGCCGTAGAAGTTCTGCGGTCCGGCAAAGTTGTCGAACTTCGTGAATTGCCCGTGGAACGTGAGTCGAACGGGGCCGATCGGACCGTTACGCTGCTTGCCGATGATGATTTCGGCGGTGCCCTTGTCGGGGCTGTCCGGGTTGTAGACTTCGTCGCGGTAAATGAACAGGATCACGTCCGCGTCCTGTTCGATTGCACCCGATTCGCGCAGGTCCGACATCACCGGACGCTTGTTCGGACGCTGTTCGAGACCGCGGTTCAGCTGCGACAGCGCGACGACGGGTACGTCGAGTTCCTTGGCCAGACTTTTCAGCGAACGCGAGATTTCCGAGATTTCCGTCGCGCGGTTTTCGCCCGATGAAGAACCGCTCATCAGCTGCAAATAGTCGATGATGATGAGCCCGAGCTTGCCGCACTGCCGCGACAGACGCCGCGCACGCGAGCGCAGTTCCATCGGGTTCAGGCCACCCGTTTCGTCGATGAAAATCTGCGCCTCGCTCATTTTCTGCACGGCGTGCGTGAGCTTCGGCCAATCTTCGTCGGTCAGACGCCCAGTGCGCATGCGGTGTTGGTCGAGCCGGCCGACGGAACCCAGCATACGCATGATCAGCTGCGTGCCCGGCATTTCCATCGAGAACACCGCGACGGGCAGACCATACTCGACGGCCACGTATTCGCCGATATTCATCGAGAACGCCGTCTTACCCATCGACGGCCGCCCTGCGACGATGATCAGCTCGCCGCCGTGCATGCCGGACGTCATGCGATCCAGATCGACGAAGCCCGTCGGCGTGCCCGTCACGTCGCTCGGGTTCGCAGTGTGATACAGCGTGTCGATGCGCTCGACGACCTGCGTCAGAAGCGGCCCGATTTCGAGGAAGCCCTGCGTGCCGCGCGCGCCGTCTTCCGCGATCGAGAACACCTTCGACTCCGCCTCGTCGAGCAGCTGACGGACTTCCTTGCCTTGTGGATTGAAGGCGTCGGCGGAGATCTCGTCGGCCACGGACACGAGCCGGCGCAGCACCGCGCGGTCGCGCACGATTTCCGCATAGCGCCGGATATTCGCCGCGCTAGGCGTGTTCTGCGCGAGCGCGTTCAGATACGCGAGCCCGCCGACATCTTCGGCCTTGCCCGCAGTGGTCAGCGCTTCGTAGACGGTCACGACGTCGGCGGGACGCGTCGCCGCGATCAGCCTGCCGATGTGCTCGAAAATGACACGGTGATCGAAGCGGTAAAAGTCGCTTTGCGCGAGGAAGTCAGCGATGCGGTCCCATGCGCCGTTGTCGAGCAGCAGACCGCCCAGCACCGATTGCTCGGCCTCGATGGAATGGGGCGGGACTTTCAGCGACTCGATTTGAGGATCTTTCGACGGTGCGTTCATGGGGTGGAATTATCGAACAAATAGAGACGGCGGCAAAGCGCCGAAAAGCTCAACGACCCTGGCTCGTCAACAGCGGTGGCGGAGAACAAAAAAGGCAGAGGCCGGTTTCCCGGCCCCTGCCCTTCATCGCCAGAACCTGCCTGGCGATCTGACTTCCAGTCCTGCTGATGCTTAGACGTGCTCGCCCAGCACCGACACCGTGACGTCAACCGTGACGTCCGTGTGCAGCGAAACGTGGACGGGATGGTCGCCGACCATCTTCAGCGGGCCTTCCGGCAGACGCACTTGCGCCTTTTCCACTGCGAAGCCTTGCTTGCCCAGTGCTGCGGCGATGTCGGCGTTCGTCACCGAGCCGAACAGACGGCCGTCGACGCCGGCCTTCTGTGCGATCTGAACCGTCATGCCCGCCAGCTTTTCGCCTTGAGCCTGAGCAGCCGTCAGCTTTTCAGCAGCGACCTTTTCCAGTTCTGCGCGGCGAACTTCGAATTCAGCGATCGCTTCCTTCGTTGCGCGGCGTGCCTTCTTGTTCGGGATCAGGAAGTTACGTGCGTAACCGTCCTTCACCTTGACGATGTCGCCCAGGTTGCCGACGTTCAGGACTTTTTCGAGAAGAATGATTTGCATTCGGATGCTCCTTGTGACGTCGCCGGGTTAGGCCTTGTGCTGATCGGTGTACGGCATCAGCGCGAGGAAACGTGCGCGCTTGATGGCCGTGTCGAGCTGGCGCTGATAGTGGGCCTTGGTACCCGTCAGACGTGCCGGCGTGATCTTGCCGTTTTCGCCGATGAAGTCCTTCAGCGTATCGATGTCCTTGTAGTCGATCTGATCGACGCTTGCAGCCGTGAAGCGGCAGAACTTCTTGCGCTTGAAGAGCGGGTTTTGTTGCTGACGACGCTTGTCGAATTTCTTACCAGTCGGGCGGGGCATGATTAGTCCTTTCCAATGTCCTGCAATTCTGTGATGTGAAACACCAGAGTTCTCGCGTTGCGGCTTCTTTTGGCCAGGAAGCCGGTGAAGAGCGTTTCGACGCCCATTTCAACCCGTTCCAGCCTGCCGCTCGCTTCGCCGGCCGCGACCGCCTGCATGGTCAGTTCGACGGTTCGGGCAATGCCCGCCTCGACGACCTGCGTGCGGTGTTGCAACGTACAGCCTGCAATCGGAACGCCGGCGGGGGTGTACCGCACCGGTTCGCGTTCTACGACGCTCGCCGTGAGCTGCAGCCGATTCATCGATTCCTTTTACGAACCCTGATTGCGAAAACGGCGCGTGTCTCTGATGGCTTAACGGTGTTGCTTTAAGCCTGCGCTTCGGTCGACTGCGCTGCAGCCGCCTTCTTGGCTTCTTCGCGCTGCACTTCCTTCATCATCGGCGACGGGCCGGTTTCGGCCTTCTTCATCTTGACGATGAGGTGACGCAGAACCGCGTCGTTGAACTTGAACGCGTGTTCCAGTTCGTCGAGCGTAGCCTGGTCGCATTCGATGTTCATGCAGACGTAGTGAGCCTTCGCGAGTTTCTCGATCATGTAGGCCAGCTGGCGACGGCCCCAGTCTTCGATACGGTGGATCTGGCCACCGTGCGACGTGATCGTGGTCTTGTAACGCTCGATCATGGCGGGCACTTGCTCGCTCTGATCGGGATGCACGATGAAGACGATTTCGTAATGACGCATGTTCACTCCTTGTGGATTGAAGCCACCCGGGCGTCGGAACCGGTGTGGCAAGTGAGAAGCCGAAGAATATAACGTGAATCGGCACTGTTTGCAAGATAAAGCATGAGGCGCGGACGCGATTCGGGCGTGTTTTCAATGATTTAGGGGCGACGGGCGCTCAAAAAGCGCCCGTCGCCCCTCTCTTGCCCGGTTGCGAGTCCTCGTCTGCCCGTCAACTGCCCGAATACGGCGCGCCCGGCTCCCCGCCATGCAGCCGGGCCGTCAGCGCAGTCTGCAACGCCGTCAGCGATTCGGGCGCGGCGTCCGTCACGGCCCACCACATCATGCCGTCGTCGCGCCAGCGTGCGACGGCATACCCGTCGCGCACGAGCGCCGGGCCGGGCTTGCCCGCCGAGCGGTCGTCCTCGGGGAACACGTAGACATCGATCACGTGCTTCGCGTGCCGGTACGTCAGCACGGCCACCCGCCGATGACCGACGTAGTCGAGCCGCCCGCCCGCCAGCGGAAACCCGCTCGCCGCGAGATCCTCGACGGGCGGCGCGTAGTCGAGCTTGCCGTTGAACCAGGGCTTGACCGTGTGCTGATCCGACGACACCACGTCGATATCGTGCCCCGACAGTTGTGCCCGCACGTGGCTCGCCACCAGTTCGTCGACGAGCGGCAGCGGCTCGCCCGTCCGGTGCAGCGTCACCGCGACGCCCGCCGCGACGAGCGCACAGAAAGCGAGCGCGAGACCGCCGCGCCAGGCCGTACTTTGCTGCCAGCGGCCGCCCGCCGTGCCGCTCATCGAGCCGCCCGCGCCCTCGCCCGCCAGCGGCCCGAAACCGCCGCCCTTCGGTAGCTTCGGCAGTTCCGGCAGACGCAGCCAGTCGCGCCAGCCCTTGCGCTGCCTCGCGCCCGGCTCCTGTTGCGCCTCGCTCTCCCGCATCACCCGTTCGGGCCTCGCAGGTTCCGTCGACGGCAGCGCCGCCATGATCCTGGCGCGCAGTTCGTCCGGCGCGCGGTAGTAGTTGGCCGAGCGCACCGCGCCCTTCATCGCCCGCACCATCTCGCTTTCCCTCCGGCAAGATTCGCAGCTTTCGATATGCCGCTGCACGTCGCGCGATTGCGGCGGCGTGAGTTCGTGGTCCGCATTCGCATCGAGAAGCGGCCGTGCTTCGTTACAGTCCATCGGGCGCCTCCTGTGCGAGTCCGCCCGGCAACGCGCCGGGAGCGTGCGGCATCCAGCCGCTCTGGGTTTGACGTGTGGT
>NZ_JAAGPD010000089.1 GCF_017104565.1 Paraburkholderia sp. Tr-20389
TGATTAAAAAAAAAAAAAAAATAAAAAAATGATGACGATAGATAAAGAACAATAAAATGAAAAACGTAATTTAGATAAATGTTAAATAAAATAATTAAATGTAGTACTGACAACGTCTCATGACTTAGTTAGTACCATCATTCAGGTTGAGTAATCCATGATAGACCATACACCTTAGTGTGATTCGTCAACATCATCGTGACTATCTATTTATAGCTTGATCATGACACGAGTGTCA
>NZ_JAAGPD010000090.1 GCF_017104565.1 Paraburkholderia sp. Tr-20389
GCTCCACGCTTCCTCCCCACACTCGGTCGCCCTCATGCAGTTGCGCTTCACTTCATTCGCTGTGACCAGCTTATGGCGGGACTTGCACCCGCAGGAGTGCGCCCATGCTGGGCGCACAAATACGAAAGGGCGTCATGTGTTTGCATGACGCCCTTTTTCATTGCTTCTGCGTTGCGAGTGAGTGTCTAGCGGAATGCTCGCGCGTTCACTCCGCGTCCGGCTGCACGGAAGGTTCGGCACGCGCGAACGCATCGAGCGAGTTGGCGTAGTCGCAAATGCGGCGAATGGTCGGATACGGGCTCAAGTCGACATTGAAGCGGGTCGCATTGAATACCTGCGGCACGAGGCAGATATCGGCGATGGTCGGCGTATCACCGAAGCACAACTTGCCCGCACGGCCATCGGCAACCAGATACTCTTCGAGCGCGGCAAAACCCGAACTGATCCAATGGTGGTACCACGCATCTTTCACCTCGTCGCTCACGCCGACGGTACGCTTCAGATACTTGAGCACGCGCAGGTTGTTCAACGGATGGATCTCGCATGCAAGCTGCTGGACGATCGAGCGGACATACGCGCGATCCGCGGGCTTCGACGGCAGCAGCGCGGGCTCCGGATGCGTTTCCTCCAGATACTCGATGATCGCAAGCGACTGCGTGATCACGTCGCCGCCGTCCACCAGCGTCGGCACGATGGCGTCGTGATTGAGTTTGCGGTATTCGGGCTTGAACTGCTCGCCGCCGTCGCGCAGCAGATGCACGGGCATGTACTCGTACGGCAGGTTCTTCAGGTTCAGCGCGATACGCACGCGATACGACGCCGAGCTGCGAAAGTAGCTGTACAGCTTCATTGTGTAGTCTCCCCCTGACTGAATCTGCGGGCGTTAAACCACGCGCACGCTGAATTCGCCCAGCCCGTCCACACCGCCCTTCATCAGGTCGCCCTGGACGATGGCGCCCACGCCTTCGGGCGTACCTGTGAAAATCAGATCGCCGAGCTGCAGTTCGAAGAAGCTGGACAGATACTCGATCGTCTCAGCCACCGACCAGATCAGCTGCGACACATCCGAGCGCTGCTTCTCTTCGCCGTTGACCGTGAGAAAGATTGCGCCCTTGTCGATATGACCGACCTTCGAAACGGGATGAATCGGACCGAGCGGCGCCGAATGATCGAAGCCCTTCGCCGTGTCCCACGGACGGCCCAGTTTCTTCGCTTCCGCCTGCAGGTCGCGGCGCGTCATGTCGAGACCGAGCGCGTAGCCGTAGACGTGATCGAGCGCCTTGCCGGCGGGAATGTTCTTGCCTCCCTTGCCGATTGCCGCGACGAGTTCCATCTCGTAGTGGACATTCTTCGACTGCGCCGGATACGGGAATTCACCCGTGGCGCCGGGCGCGACGTAAAGCACGGCGTCGGCAGGCTTCGCGAAGAAGAACGGCGGCTCGCGGTCGGGATCATGGCCCATTTCGCGCGCATGCGCCTCGTAATTGCGGCCGACGCAGTAAATGCGGCGTACCGCGAATTGATCGTCCGATCCGACGACTGGCACTGCCGTCACCGGCGCTGGCGCAAACACGTAACCCATTCCCGTTCTCCGTCTTCTATGGAGCCGCTCAGACGCGGCGAAGCGTTGAGTGTAACGCGACGCCGTTTCGCGCGTCGTCTGGCCGAACGGCCAGGTGGCAGGCAACGGACTCATGCCGTAAGGTTCATGACAGGCCGTGAATTTGCTCGAATTCTGAAGGAACCGTTGGCGTGCGATACTCGAAAGGGACGTAGCACGTCGTCAGCCGAGCAACACGGCCCGCCGCCCCCTCAATACCGATTTGCCCCGATGACCAATCTCACCGACACCACGCCTTTTCCCTGCGCCCGATTCATCAAGGAAATCGGACGCGGCCCCAACGGCGCGCGCGCGCTCACACCGGACGACACGCACGCGTTGTACGCCGCGATGCTCGACGGCCGCGTGTCCGATCTCGAACTGGGTGCGATCCTGCTCGCGTATCGTGTGAAAGGCGAATCCGCCGACGAACTGGCCGCGATGCTGGCCGCCGCGCACGCGTCGTTCACGCCGATTGACGTGAAGCACGACGCGCACCAGGCGGTGTCGATCCCGAGCTACAACGGCGCGCGCAAGCAGCCGAACCTCGTGCCGTTGCTGGCGTTGCTGCTAGCGCGCGAAGGTGTGCCCGTGCTCGTGCACGGCGTAACGGAAGACCCGGGCCGCGTGACGAGCGCCGAAATTTTCGCGCATCTGAACGTCGCGCCTGCGCAGACGCACAACGATATCGAAGCGAGCCTCGCGAGCCAACGCATCGCATTCGCGCCGATCGCAACGCTCGCGCCGAAACTGGCGCGGCTGCTCTCGCTGCGTCGACGGATGGGCGTGCGCAATTCGACCCACACGCTCGTCAAGATTCTTCAGCCGTTTGCGCCGGCAGGCCTGCGGCTCGTGAACTACACGCATCCGCCGTATCGCGAGAGCCTGACACAACTGTTCGTTGCGCATCCGGAGGCGGCCGTCGGCGGTGCGCTGCTCGCGCGCGGCACGGAGGGCGAGGCCGTCGCGGATACGCGCCGCCAGGTGCAGATCGACTGGCTGCATGACGGCATCTGTGAAACGCGCGTCGCCGCCGAGCGTTCGTCGCCCGATGCGCCCGAAGTCGACCTGCCCGAAGGACGCGATGCGCCCACCACGGCCGCGTGGATCGCCGAAGTGCTGCGCGGCGACGCACCCGTGCCCGCCGCCATCACCCGGCAGGTCGAACTGATCGTGGAGATCGCGCGGAAGGCCGCCTGACAACGGTTGACGGCTGCCCACGCGTGATTTCCGCATGCAAAAGGAACGCCTTGCAGCGCTCCGCAGGTTGACAGCCTCCTGCCGCGTCGCTTATCTTCTGACAATGCGTTCCATTCCGAACACCCTCCGAATTACCTCCGGCCGCCTAGCGCGGCCCCTATCGCTACGTCTAGCGTAAGCAAGACGTAGCGCCGCGTGCAGTCGCCCAAGCGGTTGCAGCGGTCCTCCCAGCAGTTCCTGTTTCACCCCAGTCCGTAGTTCCTTCAAAAACCTGTAGTCGTCTGCATTCGTCCGTTTACCGTTCGGACGAATCGCGAGGGTCAAATGCACGTTGCATGGGCTTCCGTATCGATCGTTGCCTTCGTCGTCGTTCCGATGACGTTGTTTGTTCGCGCCCGTTCGTTGCTCCCGCTAGCGCCCGGCTTGCGGGTCGTGCATCTGTGGCAACCCGCCAGCCGCTCGACGCCACATCCCCCAGCACACGACTAAACGAAACGAACGAGGCCTTACCATGTTGCGCAACCCTGCCGAGAAATACCGTCCCTTCCCCACCGTCCGCCTCACCGGCCGAAAGTGGCCCAGCCGCACGATCGACCGCGCGCCGATCTGGATGAGCACCGATTTGCGCGACGGCAACCAGTCGCTGATCGAACCGATGAGTATCGCGCAGAAGACCGAGTTCTTCGAGATGCTCGTCGCCATCGGTTTCAAGGAGATCGAAGTCGGTTTTCCGTCGGCGTCGCAAACCGACTTCGATTTCGTCCGCAAGCTAATCGACGAAAAGCGCATTCCCGACGACGTGACCATCGAAGTGCTCGTCCAGTCGCGCGCAGACCTGATTGCGCGCACGTTCGAGGCGCTCGAAGGCGTGCCGCGCGCGATCGTCCATCTGTACAACGCAATCTGCCCGTCGTTCCGCAAGATCGTCTTCAACCAGTCGAAGGAAGAGGTGAAGGCGCTCGCCGTCGAAGGCACGCGGATCATTCGCGAGCACGCCGACGCCCGCCCGCAGACGCACTGGACCTACCAGTACTCGCCGGAAACGTTCAGCATGACCGAGCTGCCGTTCGCGCGCGAAGTCTGCGACGCCGTCGCGCAAACGTGGCGTCCGACGCGCGATCACAAGATGATCGTGAACCTGCCCGCGACGGTCGAAGCCGCGACGCCGAACGTGTATGCGGACCAGATCGAATGGATGGACCGCAATCTCGGCTATCGCGACAGCATCGTGTTGTCGGTGCATCCGCATAACGATCGCGGCACCGCCGTCGCCGCGGCGGAACTCGCGCTGATGGCGGGCGCGGACCGCATCGAAGGATGCCTGTTCGGCAACGGCGAGCGCACGGGCAACGTGGACATCGTCACGCTCGCGATGAATCTCTACACGCAGGGCATCGATCCCGGCCTCGACTTTTCGGACATCGATTCCGTGCGGCGCGTGGTCGAGCGCTGCAACCAGATTCCCGTGCACCCGCGCCATCCGTATGCGGGCGATCTCGTCTACACCGCGTTCTCCGGTTCGCATCAGGACGCGATCCGCAAGGGCTTCGCTCAGCAGAAAGCCGACGCCGTCTGGGAAGTGCCGTATCTGCCCATCGATCCCGCCGACGTGGGCCGCAGCTACGACGCCGTGATCCGCGTGAACAGCCAGTCCGGCAAGGGCGGTTCGACCTATCTGCTCGAACGAGGCATGGGCTTCGCACCGCCGCGACGCGTGCAGATCGAATTCAGCCATGCCGTGCAGACGGTCGCCGACCAGTCGGGCGAAGAGGTGACGGGCGACGCAATCTGCACGCTGTTCGCCCGCGAATACTTCGAGACGGACGGCCCGGCGCAACGCGTGAACGGCTCGACGGTTCGCTGGAACAAGCGGGAGATCGGCGTGCCCGCAGCGGCGGCGGCGAGCGTCGATGGCCACGAGGCGTATGCAAAGGCCGTCGCACAGGAAATGACGACGGCGGCGAAGCAGGCCATCGAGATCACGTCGTTCGAGACTATGCGCACGACGGATGGCCGCACGGCAGTATTCGTCGGCTGCCGGGTGGGCGATCAGCCGATGCGTCATGGCGTCGGCGTGGCGCAGGACGAAATGACGGCCGTCGTCGATGCCGTCGTCAGCGGCGTCAATCGGGCGGGCTGGCCGGCTGTCGACAGTAGAGTCGCGGCCTGATCGAACGTAAGGCAACCAGAAACACGCAGGACCGCAGCAGCGCAAACGCCGGCGAGTCACCCGTCGCCGGCGCGCACGGACCGCTCAAAAAGCGGCTTCCGTCAGGAGAGGAGTGATCGCGCGATCCGCGTCACTCGATAGCGCAGCGCGTCGCCTGCCACGCGATCAGCCGCCATTTGCCGTCTTCCTGCGCGTGAACGGCCATGTAGGCAATCGGGAACAGCAACGCGCCATTGTTCGCTTCCATCTCGATCAGCGCACGGCCCGTGACCACGCAGGTCTCGCGCCCGACAGGCAGCACCTCCTGCGACTGCACCTCGATCTGGCGATAGCGGCGACGCCCGGCCGTGATGCCGTCAATGAACTGCTGCTTCGACTCGCGCTTGCCGTTCGTGTGAACGTATATGACGTTGTCCGAGAGCAGCGTGTCGAGCTGCTGACCGTTTCCTTCCACCATCGCGCGAAAGCGGTCGCGCTCCAGCCCGCGAATCGCCTCGATCACTTTTGCCACCATCGCGTTCGCCCCCATCGACGACGGCGCCGATAGTGGCAGCAGTCGTCAGAAGTTGTACTGCACGTAAATCTGGTGGAAATTTATACCAGGATTCGGCTCTTTGATACCGCCGTTCGAGACATGCTGAAAGCGGTAGCCAAGCTGATACTGCTGATGATCGCCGAACTGCGCGCCCGCGCCCACCATATCGGCGAACTGGAACGCGGAGCCCAGCGAGAAGGTCGAAGAAATTCGCGAGCTGGTCAGCACGCGCACGCCGACGCCCGCCTCGACGTACGGCCGGAACGCGCCCGAGCCTTTGATGAAGCGGATCACCGGCGTGACGCCGAATTCGCCGATGTTCTGGTGAACGTTGCCCTCGTCCGTGTGCCACCATGCCGCGTGCGCTTCGCCGAGCAGCGCGAAGTGCCAGCCGCCGATTTCCCACCAGGTCAGATTGGGATCCCAGACAAAACCGAGGTCGAGCTTGTGGACGTGTTCGTCGGCGGTGGCGCCCGTGATCTGAATTCCGAACTGGTCTGCCGAAGCCAGACCTGACAGGCTGAAGAAAACCGCAGCGGCGGCACATTTGAACGCCAGGTTGATCCAAGCCTTGTTCTTTTTTTCCATCGTACGTTCACCAGATGCGAGTTTGAGCGAGGACATCGCGCAGCGACATTTTAGAGACGGTAGCAACTATCGGACCCTTTAATCACCGCCAAAAAGTCGCAAATAACTGCTTCTGTTTCCGAAAAAATCTTGCCCTCGGTTGCGGAATTCTGTCGCACTCGACGAATCCTATGCGTTCGCTGCGAAACCTGCAGATGAGGTACGATAAGGGTACGATGCTATTAGAAGTTTGATTCCAATAGCATCTAGGGAACTTGGATGGCCCTACGGCTTCTAAGTATTAGCACTCAGTAGATGAGAGTGCTAACATCCATCGTGGTCTGGCAACTGCCAGACTTTTGTCTGAATAAAAGGAGTTTGCTACGTGAGCAACACATTGACCCTTCCGAGTACTCTGAGCCCGTCGTCGGCTAAGGCCGCTCCGGCAGGTGCACTGGCGCTCTCGCATGCTTCTCTTCTGCCCGGCCAGCTGGGCAACATCGACGCCTACATCCAGGCCGTAAACCGGATTCCGATGCTGACGCCGGCAGAAGAGCGCCAGTTCGCCACCGAATACCGCGAGCAGAACAACCTCGAGTCTGCGCGCAAGCTCGTCCTGTCGCACCTGCGGCTGGTCGTGTCGATCGCGCGTAACTACCTCGGGTATGGTTTGCCGCACGCGGACCTGATCCAGGAAGGCAACATTGGTCTGATGAAGGCTGTGAAGCGCTTCGACCCGGAGCAGAACGTGCGTCTCGTGTCGTACGCAATGCATTGGATCAAGGCCGAAATCCACGAATACATCCTGCGCAACTGGCGCATGGTGAAAGTGGCGACGACCAAGGCGCAACGCAAGCTGTTCTTCAACCTGCGCAGCCACAAGCAAGGCTTGCAGTCGTTCACGCCTGATGAGATCGACGGCCTGGCGAAAGAGCTGAACGTCAAGCGCGAAGAAGTGGCCGAAATGGAAACGCGTCTGTCGGGTGGCGATGTCGCGCTCGAAGGTCAGGTCGAAGACGGCGAAGACGCTTTCGCGCCGATCGCCTATCTGGCCGATTCGCACAGCGAGCCGACGGCCGTGCTGGCTGCGCGTCAGCGCGACAAGCTGCACAGCGACGGTATCGCGAGCGCACTGGAATCACTCGATTCGCGCAGCCGCCGCATCATCGAGGCACGCTGGCTGCAGGTGGAAGACGACGGTTCGGGCGGCTCGACGCTGCACGAACTGGCCGACGAGTTCGGCGTGTCGGCCGAACGGATTCGCCAGATCGAAGCAAGCGCGATGAAGAAGATGCGCACCGCGCTGGCCGAATACGCGTAACCACAGAGAAGCAGCGGGCGCGCCGGTCATCGGCGGCACCCGTAACGAACAGAGCCCCGCTCTTCGCAAGAAGGCGGGGCTTTTTACCTTTTGAGCGTCAGATATTGCGTCGATGCGGATCAATGTCGAGACATTGCCTTGACCTCATGCGGACCGTGACTTATTAAAGATAAGGCTGACGCAGACTCGCGACACGATGACGCGGATTTGTCCATCAGCTCATTCCTACAATGGTTAGGCATGCGCCAGCGCCGTGAATGACGGGCACTGGATCCTGCCGGGTCAACCGGCGCGATGTCGTTGCCGATCAAACATGGCCACAACGCTCAATCAAAGGAATGCCTCACGCCGCACCCTCGTCAGCCGTATCGTCGCGTGTGCTCGCGGTCCGACCTTCGCTCGCGACATCCTGATCGTGCTCGCGATCAAATTCGCGCTTCTGATCGCACTCAAGTTCGCCTTCTTCAATCATCCGCAGGCGCAGAACATGTCGCTGCCGCCTGCCCAGGTGGCACAGGCGCTGCTGTCGGTGCCGGCGTCCGCCCAATCGCCGCTTCCGCATCGAGGTGACAACCATGCCCGCTAGCGACGTCGTCGATCTCTCGCGTCTGCAATTCGCCGTCACGGCGCTCTATCACTTCCTGTTCGTACCGCTGACGCTCGGTCTGTCCTGGCTGCTCGTCATCATGGAAAGCGTCTACGTGATGACGGGCAAGCAGATCTACAAGGACATGACCCAGTTCTGGGGCAAGCTGTTCGGCATCAACTTCGCGATGGGCGTAACGACGGGCCTCACGCTCGAGTTCCAGTTCGGCACGAACTGGTCGTACTACTCTCACTACGTCGGCGATATCTTCGGCGTGCCGCTCGCCGTCGAAGGGCTGATGGCATTCTTCCTGGAATCGACCTTCGTCGGACTGTTCTTCTTCGGCTGGAACCGGCTGTCGCGTGTCCAGCATCTGATGGTCACGTTCCTCGTGGCGCTCGGCTCGAATCTGTCCGCGCTGTGGATCCTGATCGCGAACGGCTGGATGAACAACCCCGTCGGTGCCGAGTTCAACTACGAAACGATGCGCATGGAGCTGTCGAGCATCTTCGACGTGATCTTCAATCCCGTCGCGCAGGTAAAGTTCGTGCACACGGTGTCGGCGGGTTACGTGACGGCGTCGATGTTCGTGCTGGGACTCTCGTCGTGGTATCTGCTGAAGCGCCGCGACATCGACTTCGCGCTGCGCTCGTTCGCCGTCGCGTCGGGCTTCGGGCTGGCCGCGACGTTGTGCGTGATCGTGCTCGGCGACGAATCGGGCTACACCACGGGCGAGGTGCAGCAGATGAAACTCGCCGCAATCGAATCCGAATGGGAAACGGCGCCGCCGCCCGCGCCGTTCACGATCTTCGGCATTCCGAACCAGCAGGAAGAACGCACCGACTATGCGCTGCGCGTGCCCTACGCGCTCGGCATCATCGCAACGCGCTCGCTCGACGAACCCGTCGTCGGGCTGAAAGAACTGATGGCGCAGAACGAGACGCGCATCCGCAACGGCATCCTCGCGTACGGCGCGCTGCAAAAAATCAGACAAGGCGACACGACCGACGAAACACACGCCACGTTCGACGCGCACAAGAAAGATCTCGGCTACGGCTTGCTGCTCAGGCAGTTCACGCCGAAAGTTACCGACGCCTCCGCTGACCAGATCAAACAGGCCGCGAAGAAGACCGTCCCGCCCGTGCTGCCCGTGTTCTGGTCGTTCCGCCTGATGGTCGGCCTCGGCATCCTGTTCCTTGCGACCTTCGTGCTGGCATTCTTCTTCTGCGCGCAGCGCTCGCTGTTGCGCGACAACCGCCGCTGGTTCCTGCGTTGGGCCGTGTGGGCGATTCCGCTGCCGTGGCTCGCGGCCGAGTTTGGCTGGATCGTCGCGGAAGTCGGGCGCCAGCCGTGGACGATCGCGGGCATTCTGCCCACATCGCTGTCGTCGTCGAGTTTGACTGCGGGCGACCTGTATCTGAGTCTCGCGGGATTCATCGTGTTCTACACCGCACTCTTCATCATCGAGATCACGCTGATGTTCAAGTACGCGCGGCTCGGTCCGTCGTCGCTGCATACGGGCCGCTACCACCACGAGCAGAGTGCGCAGACGGGCATCGGCGCGAATACGGCCGCATGAAAAAGACAAGGACAACGCCATGGATTACCCAACTCTCAAGCTGATCTGGTGGGTGCTGATCGGCGTCCTGCTGATCGGCTTCGCGCTCACCGACGGCTTCGACATGGGCGCAGCCATCCTGCTGCCCTTCATCGGCAAGA
Source organism: Paraburkholderia sp. Tr-20389 (assembly GCF_017104565.1). Lineage (GTDB taxonomy): Bacteria > Pseudomonadota > Gammaproteobacteria > Burkholderiales > Burkholderiaceae > Paraburkholderia. Next base: position 9,699 of record NZ_JAAGPD010000090.1, read on the forward strand.
CGGATGCCGAGCGGCGCATCGTCGTGAATACGGTCGGCGCGACCTGGGAAGGCAACCAGGTCTGGCTGATCACGGCGGGCGGCGCGATGTTCGCCGCGTGGCCGCTCGTGTATGCCGCATCGTTCTCGGGCTTCTACTTCGCGATGCTGCTCGTGCTGTTCTCGCTGTTCTTCCGCCCCGTCGGCTTCGACTATCGTGGCAAGCGCGACGATCCGCGCTGGCGCAGCGCATGGGACTGGGCGCTGTTCGTCGGTGGATTCGTGCCCGCACTGGTGTTCGGCGTCGCCTTCGGCAATCTGCTGCAAGGCGTGCCGTTCGCGTTCGATCAGGAACTGCGCGTCACCTATCACGGCAGCTTCTTCGAGCTGCTCAATCCGTTCGCCTTGCTGTGCGGCGTGGTGAGCGTGTCGATGCTCGCCGCGCACGGCGCAGCGTTCGTGAAGATGAAAGCGGATGGTGTCGTCGCACGGCGTGCGTCGATTGCGCTGCGCGTCGCATCGCTCGTCGCGGTCGGGCTGTTTCTGATTGCGGGCGTGCTGGTGGCGACGCTGATCGGCGGTTACCAGATCAGTGAGCCCGCGCCGCTCGATACCGTCGCGAATCCGCTGCTGAAAAACGTGATCGGCGCGCCGGGCCTGTGGCTCACGAACTACGCGATGTATCCGTGGATGATCGCCGCGCCCATCGCCGGCGTCGTGGGCGGCGTGCTCGCGCTGGTGCTCGCGAATTCGCGCTTCGAGCGCACCGCGTTCCTGTCGACGTCGCTGATGGTGATCGGCGTGATCCTGACGGCAGGCTTCTCGATGTTTCCGTTCATCATGCCGTCGTCGCTCGACGGCCGCAGCAGCCTCACCGTCTGGGATTCGACGTCGAGCCAGATGACGTTGCAGATCATGCTGATCGCCGTGATCATCTTCTTGCCGCTCATCCTGATCTACACGAGCTGGGTGTATCGCGTGATGCGCGGCAAGGTCACGGCCGACGCGATCGAACAGAACCATCACTCGATGTACTGAAGGAGCGAACCATGTGGTACTTCAGCTGGATTCTCGGCATTGGTCTTGCGCTCGCGCTCGGCATCATCAACGTGATGTGGCTCGAAGCGAACAATGCCGTCGACGCGGATGCTGAGCGCGGCGAACACTGAGCCGTAAACGCAAACCGGCGCCCCTCGGGGCGCCGGCTTTTATCGCCGAAGACTCAGGCCTTCACGAAGCTCAGGCCGTTGCCGTCAGACGCGTCGACAGCTGCTGCGCGTAACGCTGCGCCGCCTCGCCGACGACGATGTGGAACGTATCCGTCGACACCCACGCTACATTCAGCGTGTCGAGACGCTGGCGATCAATCGCCGATGCATCGCGCACCACGATGCGCAGGCGCGTCGCCGCGACGGCTTCCAGCGACACGACGTTCGTCGCGCCGCCGAACACGGCGAGCCAGCGCAGCGGGTCCGGATCGAGCGGACCGTTGCCGGATGCAGCGGCGGCAGCGGGAGCCGCAGCCGGAGCAACCGGCTTCGACGTCGAAGCAACCGCAGGCGAAACAGCCGCACTGCCGCTCGCGATCGTCGTACGGATTTCATCGGCGATGATGTCCGCTTCCGGTCCGATGATCACCTGCACGTTGCCGCCGCCGCGCTTCAGCACGCCGCGCGCGCCGACCGACTTCAGCTCGTTCTCCGACACCTTCTCCGAATCCACCACCGATAGACGCAAACGCGTCGTGCACGCATCGACCACCGACAGATTCGCCGCACCGCCGAGCGCCGCGATGTAACGCTGCGCACGCGTGCCCGACGCTGCCGCTGCGCCTGCAACAGGCGCGACGAAGCCATCCGTCGAGAACGATTCGTTGGCTGCTTCGGGTGTTTCCTGCTCGCGGCCCGGCGTCGCCATGTTGAACTTGCGGATGAAGAAGCGGAACAGCCCGTAGTAGACGACCGAATACGCGATACCGATGGGAATCGCTTCCCAGCCCTTCGTCGACAGGCCGTAGTTCAGCACATAGTCGATCGCGCCCGCCGAGAACGTGAAGCCGAGCTTGATGCCGAGTGCCGAGCAGATCGCGAGCGACAGGCCTGTCAGCACCGCGTGGATCGCGTAGAGCACCGGCGCGAGGAACATGAAGCTGAACTCGATCGGCTCCGTCACGCCCGTCAGGAACGACGTCAGCGCCATCGAGAACAGCAGGCCGCCGACCAGCGCGCGGCGCTCCTTCGGCGCTTCATGGAACATCGCGAGACACGCTGCGGGCAGACCGAACATCATGATCGGGAAGAAGCCCGTCATGAACGTGCCCGCCGTCGGATCGCCGGCGAAGAAGCGGTGCAGGTCGCCCGTCACGGCTGCGCCGCCCGGTGGCGTGAACGAGCCGAACACGAACCACGCGAGCGAGTTCAGGATGTGATGCAGACCCGTCACGAGCAGCAGACGGTTGAGCAACCCGAACACGAATGCGCCGACCGCGCCTGCCGTCGTCAGCCAGTGGCCGGCGGCGTCGATGACACCCTGAACGGGCGCCCACGCGTAGCCGAACACAATGCCTAGCACCAGACAGGCCACCCCCGTGGCAATCGGCACGAAGCGCTTGCCGCCGAAGAACGCGAGGTAGTCGGGCAGCTTGATGTCCTTGTACTTGTTGTACAGCATGCCCGCGACGATACCGGCGATGATCCCCGACAACACGCCCATGTTGAGCTTGTCGTTGATGTCCTTCATCACGGCGACTTCGATCAGATAGCCGATCGCGCCCGCCAGCGCCGCCACGCCGTTATTGTCCTTCGCGAAGCCGACAGCGACGCCGATCGCGAACAGAAGCGGCAGGTTGTCGAAGATCGCGCCGCCTGCGTCGGCGATCATCTTGATGTTGAACACATCGGGCTGACCGAGGCGCAGCAACAGGCCGGCTACCGGCAACACCGCAATCGGCAGCATCAGTGCGCGTCCAAGGCGCTGAATCTTCAGAAACGGATTCCCATCCATTGATACCTCCACTCCTTTGTCTCGTGTAGTTGCGTACTTGCTTTACTTGCTGGTTGAAATGTTGAGCTGACGAATCCGTCGTTCGGACCGGTTGCGACGCAAGCGCCCTCAGTCTTGCGGCCAGATTTCGCGGCTCAGGGCTCTTACCGCCTGTGCCGAATCGAGCGCCAGGGCATCCTGGGCGCGCTGACGGCACAGCTGATAATCGAGTTTGCGCACACGCGCCTTGATGCCGGGCACGGACACGGGGTCGACCGACAATTCGGTCACACCGAGGCCGACGAGCAGCGGCACTGCGAGCGGATCGCCCGCGAGCGCGCCGCACACGCCGACCCACTTGCCGTGCTTTTCGGCGCCCTGCACTGCCGCCGACACCAGACGCAGCACGGCCGGATGCATACCGTCCGCCTGCGCGGCGAGATCCGGCTGGCAACGGTCCATTGCGAGCGTGTATTGCGTGAGATCGTTCGTGCCGATCGACAGGAAGTCCGCATGCTTCGCGAGTTGATCGGCGAGCAACGCCGCCGACGGCACTTCGATCATCGCGCCGACCTCGATCTTCCCGGTGCGGCCAAGCTCGGTGGCGAGTTCGTCGATCCGCTTGCGCAGACGCACGAGTTCGCCGGCGTCCGTCACCATCGGCAACAGGATGCGCACCTTGCCCACCGGCTGCACTGCGAGCAGGCCGCGCAGCTGGTCTTCGAGCAGATCCGGACGAACCTGCGCGAGACGGATACCGCGCAGGCCGAGCGCCGGATTCGGTTCGGGCGGCAGCGTCAGATAATCGACTTCCTTGTCCGCGCCGACGTCGAGCGTACGGATGATGGCCGTGCGTCCTTGCAACGCCTCGACGATCGACTGATAGCTCTGGCGATGCTCGTCGACGGTCGGCGCCGCCTGACGGTGGATGAACAGCAGTTCGGTGCGCAGCAGGCCGACGGCGTCTGCGCCGTTGTCGACGGAAGTGGTCGCGTCGTCGAGCGTCGCGATGTTCGCGGCGACTTCGATTGCGCGGCCGTCGCTGGTCGCGGCGGCTTGCTGCGACGTGCGGCGGTTCGCTTCGCGCACGCCCGCCAGACGCTGACGCTCATTGCGCGCGCGTTCGACATCGAGTGCGCTCGGCGCATATTCGAGGCGGCCCGCCGTCGCATCGACCACCACCTGCGTGCCGTCCGCGATCGCGTGCAACGCATCGCCCATCGCGACCAGCGCGGGAATGCCCGCCTGCCGCGCGATGATCGCCGCGTGCGAGGTCGCGCCGCCGCGCGCCATCACGAGCGCGGTGACGCGCTTGCGATCCAGCGAAGACAGATCCGAAGGCGTGAACTCGTCGGCGCTCAGCACCGCTTCATCCGGCAGCGAGCGCGCCGCCGCGTTCGAATAGCCGAGCGCGCGCAGCACGCGCTTCTCGATGTCGCGCAGATCGGCGGCACGTTCGGCGAGCAGCGCATCATCGACTTTCGACAGTACGCCGATCTGCGCGCGGATCGTCTCGCGCCACGCGAAGCCCGCGCTCTTGCCGAGGCTGATCAGATCACGCGCGGCGTCGATCAGCGTCGGATCCTCCAGCAGTACGCGATGCACCGCGAAAATGCCTGCTTCACCATGCGCGCCGCGCTGCGATGCGTCGCGCACGGTCGTGTTCAGTTCGGCATCGACGGCGGCGAGCGCCTTGTCGAGCTGGCGGCTTTCGGCAGCGGGCGTGTTGCCCGTCGTCTCGGGCGGATCGATGTCCGCGTCGTCCCAGCGCACCAGCTTGCCGACGGCGATGCCGGGCGCCGCGCACACGCCCGCGAGCGTGTTCGGCGCGAGCGTTTCGCCGCTCGTCTTCGGCACAGCGACAGGTGCCGGCGACATCTGGCGCGCGGGCTTCTCTTCCGCTTCGCCGTGCGCCTCGCGCGTCAGTTCGCGCACGACGGCATCGACGGCCGCCCGAGCCTGCCCGCCGATGCCGACGATCTCGACCGTCGCGCCCTGTCCCGCGCCCAGTCCCAGCAAGCCGACGACGCTTTCGATCGCCGCCTTCTTGCCGTCGAAACGCACCTCTACGCGCGCATCGAGACCGCGCGCCGCTTCGCGCGCACGTGCCGCAGGACGCGCATGCAGACCGCCCGCATGCTCGAGCACGATGCTCTGGCGCGCTTCTTCGCTGACGCTCGACGCCTCGCGCGACGCCGCCACGGCTGCGCCATCGCGCACGCGCAGCGTCAGGAGCGGCGACTCGCCTGCCTTCAGCGTGCCGCTTTCGGCGCGCTCCACGATCTCGAATGCATCGGAGTTCGCAATCGCGATCACCGACACGAGGCTCGGCGCATTGCGCGCGACGGCATCCTGATCGAACTCGATCAGCACGTCGCCCGTGCGCACTTTCGCGCCCTGCTCGATCATCGGCGCAAAGCCTTTGCCGTTCAGCTCGACCGTGTCGATACCGATATGCAGCAGGACTTCGGCGCCTTCTTCCGTCGTGATCGTGACGGCGTGGCCAGTGCGCGCCAGATGCATCACGACGCCGTCGCACGGCGCAACGAGCTTGCCTTCCAGCGGATCGATACCGATGCCGTCGCCGAACATGCCACCCGAAAACACCGGGTCGGGCACGTTCGCGAGCGGGACGACGGGACCCGTCATCGGCGCAAGCAGGACAATCTGGCCTTCGGAATGGCTCTTCAAGCGGGACTCCTCGACACGTCGCATCTGAATATCTCGATCAGTGAGTTTCGGTGACTTTCATCAGATGGCGCGGCGCATCGGGATTGCGTCCGCGTGCGGCGGCTAGGCCGGCTGCCATCACGTAGAAAGAAAGGATTGCGGCAATCGGATCGAGCGCCGCGTGGGCCGTCGATACGAGCGGCAAGGTGGCTTCGGGCACGTCGTCCGGTGCGGCGAGCAGCACGCGCGCGCCGCGCGCCTGCATGTCGCGCGCGAGTTGCAACAGGCCGGCCTGCTCCGGTCCGCGCGGTGCGAACACCAGCAGCGGATAGTCGCGGTCAATCAGTTCCATCGGACCATGACGCACTTCGGCACTCGAAAACGCCTCGGCCTGGATGCCCGACGTTTCCTTGAGTTTCAGCGCCGCTTCCTGTGCGATCGCGAGACCAAGCCCACGGCCGATCACGATCATGCGTTCGACATTGCGCAGTTCGTCCACGGCCTTCGACCAGTCGAGCGCGCCCGCACGCGCGAGCGCATCCGGCAGTGATTTCAGCGCGCCGAGCAGCGCATCGTCCTGCTGCCAGTGCGCGACGAGTTGCGCGGACACGGACAGCATCGCGATATAGCTCTTGGTCGCCGCGACGCTCAGCTCGGGACCGGCGACGAGGGGCAAATAGAACTCGCATGCCTGTTCAAGCGGCGAGCCGGGCACGTTGACGGCGGCCACGGTCAGCGCGCCTGCTTCACGCAGCGCCTGCATCGTGCCGACGAGATCCGGACTCTTGCCCGATTGGGAGAAACCGAGCGCAAGCTGATCGCGCACTTTGAGCGGCGCCTGCTGGAGCGTGGCGACCGACATCGGCAGCGACGCGACGGGCAGGCCGACGCGGCTCATCGTCAGCGATGCGAAGTAACTCGCTGCGTGATCCGAGCTGCCGCGCGCCACCGTCAGCGCGACATGCCGCGGCTCCTGCGCGAGGCGGGCCGCGAGCGCTTCCACACGCGACGTATCGTTGAGTTGCGCGGCGACGACGTCAGCGGACGCCAGCGCCTCTTTAAGCATATTCGACAATCGATTCTCCTTCGACGTAAGTCGCCGTCAGCGCCAGTTCGCGGTCGAACACCACGACATCGGCCCACGCGCCGCGCGCGAGGCGGCCACGGTCTTCGATGCCGAGGTAGTCGGCGGCATAACGGGACATACGGTTTGAAACATCGGCCACCGGCAGGCCGAGCGATACGAGATTGCGCAGCGCCTGATCCATCGTCAGCGTGCTGCCCGCAAGCGTGCCGTCGGCAAGGCGCACACCGCCGAGGCACTTCGTCACGTGCTGGCTGCCGAGGCGGTATTCGCCGTCGGGCATGCCCGTCGCCGACGTGCTGTCCGTCACCACGTAGAGACGCGGGATCGCGCGCATCGCGGCGCGGATCGCGCCCGGATGCACGTGCAGCAGGTCGGGAATGATTTCCGCGTATTCGGCGTGTGCGAGCGCCGCGCCGACCATCCCCGGATTGCGGTGATGCAGCGGCGACATCGCATTGAACAGGTGCGTGAAGCTACGCGCGCCGTGCTTCATCGCGGCCACGGCGTCGTCGTAGGTGCCGAGCGAGTGGCCCAGTTGCACTCGCACGCCGCGCGCGTTGATCTCCGAGATGATGTCCATGTGGCCGGAAATCTCCGGCGCGATCGTGACGACGCGGATCGGCGCGATCGACAGATACTTCAGCACTTCGTCGAGCACGGCCGACACGGCTGCGTCAGGCTGCGCGCCGAGCTTGCCGGGATTGATGTACGGCCCTTCGAGGTGCACACCGAGCACGCGCGCGCCGCCCGGCACGCGGTTCTTCGCGACGTCGCCGAGACCGGCGACGACTGCCATCAGTTCGTCGCGCGGCGCGGTCATGGTGGTGGCGAGCAGGCTCGTCGTGCCGAAGCGTGCGTGCGTGCGCGTGATCGCTTCGATCGCGTTGCCCGCTTCCATCACGTCGGCGCCGCCGCCGCCGTGCACGTGCAGATCGATGAAGCCAGGCAGGATGTATGGCGCGTCATTCTTCGACGGATCGACGGCGTCGCCCTTGATGGCCGAGATGCGGCCGTTTTCGAATTCGATCGTGCCGTGGATCCAGCCTTCGGGAGTGAGTATGTTTCCGGTCAGCATGAGTCTCTCTGATGTTGCGTTATGCAGTGCGTGACTGATTCGTGCCGCCCGCGTTCAACCTGTATTCGTTGCCCGCAGGATCAAAGCCGCAATTCAGCGACGAAGTCGTAGTAGTCGTCGCGACAGTAAGTGTCCGTGAGTTCGATGGCGCGCTGGTCGGCGCTGTAGCCGACGCGCGTGATCAGCAGCAGCGCGCTGCCCGGTTCGAGGTCCATCAACGTGGCGATCTCGCTCGACGCATTGACGGCGCGAAAGTGCTGCAGCGCGCGCACGACGGGCGCACCGCGCTGTTCGAGATAGCTGTAGAGCGAGCCGCCGATCGCCTGCGGATCGGGCACGATCGACACGGGCAGCGACGAATGCTCGACGGCCATCACGATGCCGTCCGCGCGGCGCAAACGGCGCAGGCTCGCCACCGACGCGCCCGGCGACATGCCCAGATGCACGATCTCGTCGCGGCTGGCCGTGCGCACCTCGCGCTCCAGCCACACCGAATCCGTCCGGAAGCCGCGCTGCTCCATCTTCTTCGTGAAGCCCGTGAGCCGCGACAGCGGATCTTCGACGCGCGGCGTGATGAAACTGCCCGCGCCGCGCGCGCGCCGGATCAAGCCCTGTTCGACCAGCAAGGCGATCGCCTTGCGCGCCGTGATCCGCGATACGCCGATGGCGTCGGACAACGTACGCTCCGACGGCAGCGCTTCACCCGCCGACCACACGCCGCAATGGATCGCCGTCGCAAGGTTGCGGGCGAGTTGCAGGTACAGCGGGGTGACGTTGTGAACGTCAGGTGTCAGTGCGGACCAACGGGTTTCCATATGGCTCGGTCGGGATCGTGAGGATTCTGAACTGCGTTAACCACGAAATCGGAGCCCATTATATAACCACAATAATACCAGTCAACGAGCTGGTATCTAGCTGGTCTACATCCCGCAAACCGTTGATCGGTAAGGCACTCCGCGAATTAAGCGGTTTCCAACTGACACGCCGCTGGCATTAGGGCATACCCGTATTTGAGACCAGTTGGTTAACTGGTCTGCATCAATCGTCTGTCAAGTTGCGTGCGTTAAGCCGCAAATGTCATACCTCTTTATTAACAATCTGGTGCAAACTTCGAAATTCGCGCGCGATCACTCGACGGAAACAACAGAGCTTGGTGACCGAATGACAGTCCAATACGGGGAACGGACAAGGTGAACGATCCCAATACAGTCCGGGCGGAACACGTCCGTCACTTCAACCGTTTTTACACGCAGCACATCGGAGCGCTGCACGAGCATCTGCAGAAGAGCCCGTTTTCGCTGACGGAAGTCCGCGTGATGCACGAACTGTCGCGAAGCCAGCACCAGACGGCCGCGGCGCTCGCGCGCGACCTCGGTATCGACAGCGGCTATCTGAGCCGTCTGCTGGCAAGCTTCGAGCGGCGCAATCTGATTTCGCGGCGGCAGTCGGAAGTCGACGCGCGTCAGTCGCTGGTTTCGCTGACCGAGACGGGACTCGCCGCGTACCGCCCGCTCGACGCCGCCGCGATCGACGAAGTCACCGCCGTTCTCGCGCGGCTCGCACCGCACTCGCAGGAACAACTGGTCGGCGCGATGAAACTGATCGAGCGGCTTCTCGACGAGCGACCGCGGCACAGCATCGTCACGTTGCGTGCGCCGCGTGCGGGCGAATATGGTTTGCTGGTGTCGCGCCAGGCGCAGTTGTTCGCGCAGGGACACGGCTGGGATCACACGTTCGAAGCGCTGCTCGCGCAGCGGGCCGCGCGCTTCGCGCAGGCACACGACGCGCGGCGGGAAATCTGCTGGGTCGCGGAACAGGATGGTCTGATCGTCGGATCGGCGCTGGTGGCGACGGCCTCCGACGCGCAGGCGAATCTCCATATGCTGTATGTCGAACCGGACGTGCGGCAACTCGGCATCGGCACGCAGTTGATCAACGAATGCGTTCGCTTTGCGAAGCGAGCGGGATACCGCACGTTATCCGTCGAAAGCGAGAGTTCGCTCGACGATGCGCGGCGGCTTTTCACGCAGGCCGGTTTCGCGCTGCGCGGGGCAGCGCCCGAGCGGCGGTTCGGTCGCGATCTCGTTATCGAGCAATGGGAGCGCGGCGTGTAGGTTTGCGTACGCTTGCCATTGCAGAGTGCAATCGAGTAGGGGACGGGGTTACCCCCGTCGCCCTCTCACACCACCGTACATGCGGTTCCGCATACGGCGGTTCATTAAACACACTGGAAGCGCCGCTGGGTATCCAGCAGCGAAACTAACCCTGATACGTCAAAGAAGCTCTTGGGGTAGGCCGCGTTCATGTGACTCGCTCCGGCGTTCCACCAGGGACCGCGTCCGTTGCTTGCCGACTTCCATGCCCGCGTTGGGTCCAG
>NZ_JAAGPD010000007.1 GCF_017104565.1 Paraburkholderia sp. Tr-20389
GCGGCGCCGACGCCCGCGCCCGCAGCGGCGCCGACGCCCGCGCCGCAAGCCGGCAGCTATTCGGGTTCCGCCGACGTCGAATGCGACATGCTCGTGCTCGGCGCCGGTCCCGGCGGCTACTCGGCGGCGTTCCGCTCGGCCGACCTCGGCATGAAGACGGTGCTGGTCGAACGTTATTCGACGCTCGGCGGCGTGTGTCTGAACGTCGGCTGCATTCCGTCGAAGGCGCTGCTGCACACGGCGCTCGTGATCGACGAAGCGGCCGCGCTCGGCTCGCACGGCATCTCGTTCGGCAAGCCGCAGATCGATCTCGACAAGCTGCGCGACTTCAAGTCGGGCGTCGTCAAGAAGCTGACGGGCGGTCTCGCCGGCATGGCGAAGGCGCGCAAGGTCGAAGTCGTGACGGGTGTCGGCGCGTTCGTCGATCCGTATCACATGGAAGTGCAGGGCGAAAACGGCAAGAAGGTCGTCAAGTTCAAGCAGGCGATCATCGCTGCGGGCTCGCAGGCCGTGAAGCTGCCGTTCATTCCGGAAGATCCGCGCGTCGTCGATTCGACGGGTGCGCTCGAGTTGCGCCAGATTCCAAAGCGCATGCTCGTGATCGGCGGCGGCATCATCGGCCTCGAAATGGCGACGGTGTACGCGACGCTGGGCGCGGAGATCGACGTCGTCGAAATGCTCGACGGTCTGATGATGGGCGCGGACCGCGATCTCGTGAAGGTCTGGGAGAAGTTCAACAGCAAGCGTTTTGGCAACGTGATGCTGAAGACCAAGACCACCGGCGCGGAAGCGAAGCCGGACGGCATCTATGTGACGTTCGAAGGCGAGAAGGCGCCCGCCGAGCCGCAACGCTACGATCTCGTGCTGGTCGCCGTGGGCCGCAGCCCGAACGGCAAGAAGATCGGCGCGGACAAGGCAGGCGTGGCTGTGACGGATCGCGGTTTCATCGACGTCGACAAGCAGATGCGCACCAACGTGCCGCACATCTTCGCGATCGGCGATGTCGTCGGCCAGCCGATGCTTGCGCACAAGGCCGTGCACGAAGGCCACGTCGCGGCGGAAGCGGCGCATGGCGAGAAGGCGTACTTCGACGCGATGCAGATTCCGTCGGTGGCTTACACCGATCCGGAAGTGGCATGGGCGGGCAAGACGGAAGACCAGTGCAAGGCCGAAGGCATCAAGTACGGCAAGGCGGTGTTCCCGTGGGCCGCGTCCGGCCGCGCGATCGCCAATGGCCGCGACGAAGGCTTCACGAAGCTGATCTTCGACGAGGAGACGCATCGCGTGATCGGCGGCGGCATCGTCGGCCTGAATGCGGGCGACCTGATCAGCGAAGTGTGCCTCGCGGTCGAGATGGGCGCGGATGCGACGGATATCGGCAAGACGATCCATCCGCACCCGACGCTCGGCGAATCGATCGGCATGGCCGCCGAGTTGTATGAAGGCGTCTGCACGGATCTGCCGCCGCAGAAGAAGAAGTAAAGCGCGACCGGCGTGGGCTCACGCCGGTTTCGTTCAGCGCATGTGCAAACGGCGCGTCCTTCGAAAGAAGGGCGCGCCGTTTTTCATGTGCGTCGTTGCGGCCGGTCCAAGCCGGTGAACAGGCATCGATGCAAAGCGAGCAGGCAAAAAAATCCCGGCCTGAGCCGGGGAAACGATACGCTGTTTAACGTATCGGAGCGTCTGGCCGCCTGGTCGCCGAAGTCTCGACCACGCGGCGCTGTTCAGTACCGCCAGTCACTTCGACAGTGCATCTCGCGGCTGCGCGCCGATGGATGATGGGGCATCCGTCAACGCGCAGGTGAAGCCCGATCCGTTGAATCCGTTACGTTTTCAGTGCGTTCTTAGACAGCAGCCTTCTTGGCCGACGCTGCCGTACGCGAAGCTTGAGCAGCAGCTTGCGAAGCGGCCTTCGATGCAGCCGTTGCAGCCGCGTTGAAGTTGCTTTCAGCGATTTCGACGGCTTGCTTCGTTGCCTTGTGAACCGTTTCGTACGTCGTGTTCGCAGCCGTGATGGCCGACTTGATCACGGCGACAGCCGTTTCCGAACCAGCCGGTGCGTTCTTCGCGACGTTCTCGACGAGCGCCTGCACCTTCTTGTTCTGCTCTTCGTATTGAGCTTCAGCGACGCGGGCGAATTCAGCTTGCGTTGCCGATGCGATTTCGTACAGGTGACGGCCATACGACAGAACCTTTTCTGCCACCGGTTGCGTCAGGCCTGCTTGCAGTGCGAGCAGTTCTTGCGCGTCCTTCACCGACAGCGCGCGTTGTGCGTTTTCCTGGCTTTCAGCGATCGTCGACTTGACGACTTGCAGATTCAGCTCGACCAGCTTTTCGACGCCTTCGAATGCCTTCGAGGTCAGGCCGAACAGCGTTTCGAGATTGGCCTTTTGTGCTGCGGCGAATTGCTCAGGGGTCAGCAGAGTCATGTTTACGCTCCTGGAGTACCGGCTCGTCTATCGCGAACCGGGTTGGGTTAACTGCAGAACTTGAATTGGAATCGCTGGTCCGCAGTCATTGTGCGTCGCAGCAATGGTTCCCATTTTAGGACGGCTCCGATAGATGTCAAGCACTTTTTTGTGCAACGCACAACGCATAAAAATTACTAATAAAACAATACGTTATGTAGCGTTTATGACAATGTGGTGAAGCGCGTGCACATTAGGGTTTGCACCGATGTGGTGCTATGAAAAACGTGGTCTCCCAAGCCCTGTCAGGCTTGCGCGCATTCCGACGGCGCGATACTGGATGAAAAGGTAAAATTCCCGAGTAAACCGAAAACCGTAGCGGAACGTTAAATCTTCATCCCGGTCGAATGCGCGTCGTGCTGCTTCGCAGTAGTCGCTTAACAGTCGATCGGTTCGCGGCGTCCTGCGGGCGTGCGTCGGTGCAGCAGGAAGCCGTGTTCCGGAACGCTTGCGGTGGGTTCGCATCGCCACCGTACGCAACCGTACTTCCCCCGATCAAGTTTGTGTCGAATATGCCGATATGCTGAACGAGTGAGAGCTTTCAGCGCTATGGGCGGTGGCGACTTGGCGGCACGTCATTGGCATTTTCGATGGTGTACCCGCAACCTATTGCCTTTCTTCAATCGGGGCTGACAACTCGGTTTAAGGACTGTCGATAAGTGCTTAATATTGCTAATTTTTAACTGTTTTACTACACTGGCGGAAACTCTCTCGCCGCTCCAACCAGAACACCAATGAAAACCGACATGTTTTCGTCACTGAAAGTGATGCACGGCGCGGCGCTCAGCACCGCTCTGTCGGTGGCTGCCTCGGTGGTCATCGCAGCGGCTTTTGCCGCGCCGGTGGACGCCTTCGCCGCGTCCGCCACGGCCCCCGCCAAGTCCGCGAAAGCCGGCAAGAAGTCGTCGAAGAAGGCGGCTGCCGAGAAAGTCTCCAGCCAGCCGTCGAAGGCCGTGAAAGCGGCCGCGAAGGAAGACGACGAGCCGCGCACCGTTTCGAAGAAGCGCCGCGTGTCGTACACCTCGAATGGCCGCCATCATTCGGTGGTGCGCCGCGTCGCGTTCGAACCGCGTCAACCGTCCGTCGGCACGGCGTTCGGCCTGCACGAAACGCCTGACGCGCTGATGCTCCGTTCGAGCGTCGCTTACGTGGTCGACCAGAACACGTCGGAGTCGCTGTTCGACAAGAACTCGCGCGCCGTCGTGCCGATCGCGTCGATCACCAAGCTGATGACGGCGATGGTCGTGCTCGATTCGAAGGAAGCCATGACGGAGCAGATCGAAGTCACGGACGAAGACCGCGACTACGAGAAGAATACGGGCTCGCGTCTGTCCGTCGGCTCGGTGCTCTCGCGTGAAGATATGCTGCACATCGCGCTGATGGCGTCGGAAAATCGCGCGGCGGCGGCGCTGTCGCGCTACTTCCCGGGCGGCCGTCCTGCTTTCATGGCAGCGATGAACGCGAAGGCAAAGTCGCTCGGCATGACCGACACGCACTTCGAAAACCCGACGGGTCTGACGAGCCAGAACGTGTCGAGCGCACGCGACCTGGTGAAGATGGTCAACGCGGCGTATCAGTACCCGCTGATCCGCAAGTTCTCGACCGATCGCAGCTACGAGGTGTACACAGGCAAGCGCTCGATCGCGTACAACAGCACGAACGCGCTGGTGCGCAATCCGTCGTGGGACATCGGTCTGCAGAAGACGGGCTTCATCAACGAAGCAGGCGAGTGCCTCGTGATGCAGGCGACGATCCACGATCGTCCGATGATCATGGTGCTGCTTGATTCGTCGGGCAAGTACTCGCGTTTCGCCGATGCGCAGCGTCTGCGCACGTGGCTCGACAACGGCGGCGAACAGCGCATCACGAGCGCGGACGCCAACGGCCCCGGAACCTGAGTTGCAACGCGTTACATGACGCAAAAAGAGAAGCCCCGCATTGCGGGGCTTTTCTTTTGTGACGTGGCTTACTGGCGCATCAAATAGCATGCGCCGAAGCGCTCATGGGTTGGGCTTGCGGGTGATAGCCGAGCGATTCGGAAATGACGAGGGCCGTCTTGCTCAACTGGCCGAGCCACGAATCCTGCAGACGGTCGGCGGGCGCCGACAGCGACAGGCCCGCGACCAGCTTGCCGGTATCGTCGTAAATGCCGGCGGCGATACAGCGCACCCCGAGTTCCAGTTCCTCGTTGTCGCGGGCACAAGCCTGCTGGCGCACATGCGACAACTCGCGTTCGAGCTTGCCGAGGTCGGTGATGCTGTTCTGCGTGTGTCCCGACAGGCCCGTGCGCGTCGCGTAGGCGCGCACGCGGGTCGACTCGTCGGCGGCGAGGAAGAGCTTGCCGACCGAAGTGAGGTGTAGCGGCGCCCGGCCGCCGATCGCGCGCACGACCTGCATGCCCGAGCGTTCGGAATAGGCGCGTTCGATATAGACGATCTCGTCGCCCTGGCGCACCGACAGGTTCACTGTCTGGCCCGTGAGCCGGTGCAGCTCGCGCATCGGCATCAGCGCCGCGTCGCGCACCGACAGACGCGCCTTCACGAGATTGCCGAGTTCCAGCAGCCGCATTCCGAGACGATAGGTGCCGGGGTCCGAGCGGTCCACCAGCCGGCAGGTCACCATGTCGTTCAGGATGCGGTGAGCCGTCGACGGATGCAGGTCGGTGCGTTGCGCGAGTTCCTTCAGGCTGACCGGGTCGCTATGTGCGGCAAGGGCGTCCAGCAGCCGCATCATGCGCTCGATCACCTGGATCGATGTTTTGGGGTCCGGGTTCGTGTCGCTCATAAGACTAAACGGTTGACGCGTCAAACAGCGGAAAACCGATTGTATCTCGTATTGTGAAAAAAGCGAACGCCGTTGGAATTGATCCTCCAATCTCAATATCTGGCGGTTCATTGCGCATCGGGGCCGCTACGCGTTGGTATTGCGCGCCAAACAGCGGATAATCGGGGACGTTTCCCCGGAGGAGCACACATGCGAGTCGGTTTATTCGTCACCTGCCTGATCGATCTGATGCGCCCCGAAATCGGCTTTTCGGCGATCAAGCTGATCGAACGTGCGGGCTTCGAGGTGTTCGTGCCGCCCGCGCAGACCTGCTGCGGACAGCCGGCCTACAACTCCGGCGACAGGCGTATCGCGCGCGATCTCGCCGAAAAGACGCTGCGCGAATTCGAGCAGTACGACTACGTGGTCGTTCCGTCGGGGTCGTGCGGCGGCATGATCCGCACGCACTACGGCGATCTGTTCGCGGACGATCCCGAGCTGATGGGCCGCTTCGCACGTCTGCGTCCCAAGGTCTACGAGCTGACCGATTTCCTTGCCAACGTCGCGAAGATCGAGCTGACGCCGGGCGAATTCCAGGGACCGGTGACGTATCACGATTCCTGCTCGGGGCTGCGCGAACTGGGCGTCAAGCAGCAGCCGCGCGCGTTGCTCGCGCAGGCGGGTGTCGCCGTGACCGAGATGAAGGACTGCGAGCACTGCTGCGGCTTCGGCGGCACGTTTGCGCTGAAGTTCGGCGATATTTCGACGGCCATCGTCGACGAGAAGTGCGCGAATATTCAGGCGAGCGGCACGCAAGCGGTCGTGCTGGGCGATCTCGGCTGCATGCTGAATATAGAAGGGCGCCTGCGGCGCACGGGCGATACGACCACACGCGTGCTGCACATCGCGCAGGTGCTCGCCGGCGACGCGTAAACCTCGCTTCGCACGCCAGGCAGTAGCGGATACCTACAACCGATCCCCAAGGCCGTCATGCAAGTCCAAACGATGCAGTTCAAGGCGCGCGCGGGCCAGAAACTCGCCGACCAGCGCCTTCAGCAGAATCTCACCAAGCTGTCGACGAAATTCGTGTCGGCGCGCGCGTCGGCAATGACCGCGATCGATTTCCAAGCCACGCGTGCGGCGCTGAAGGAGCGGCGTAACCGCGCGCTGGAGAATCTGGACGTGTGGCTCGAAACCTTCGAGCGCGAGGCGACGCGGCGCGGTGTCACTGTGCTGTTCGCGGAGACGACGCAGGACGCAGCGAAGCTGGTCGCCGACATCGCGCGCAAGCACGACGTGAAGAAGGTGATCAAGACGAAGTCGATGGTGTCCGAGGAAATGCGCCTGAACGAGGTGCTCGGACAGATGGGCGTGCAGTCGATCGAAACCGATCTCGGCGAATACATCCTGCAGATCAACGACAACGAGCCGCCGAGCCACATCATCGCGCCCGTCGTTCACAAGGACAAGGAAGAGATCGCGGATCTATTCGCGAAGACGCACCAGAAACCGCGTCTGACGGAAATTCCCGAGATGACGCGCGAAGCGCGCGAGATGCTGCGTCCGCATTTCATGACGGCCGATATGGGCGTGACGGGCGGCAACTTCGTGATCGCGGAAACGGGCTCGGTTGCGCTCGTGACCAACGAGGGCAACGAAGGCATGTGCACCGTGATGCCGCGCGTGCACGTCGCGGTGACGGGCATCGAGAAAGTGCTGCCGACGCTCGAAGATCTCGCGACGGCGATGCGCCTTTTGCCGCGCTCGGCGACGGGGCAGGACGTCTCGAACTATTTCTCGGTGCTGACGGGACCGCGCGGCGCGAACGATCAAGACGGACCGGAGCATATGTACGTGGTGCTCGTCGACGGCGGGCGCACGGGGCTGATCGGCGGTGACTTTCAGGAGATGCTGCGCTGCATCCGCTGCGGCGCGTGCATGAACCATTGCCCGGTGTATCAGAAGGTCGGCGGACACACCTATGGCTGGGTGTATCCCGGGCCGATGGGTTCGGTGCTGACGCCGAGCTATGTCGGCATCGAGAAGGCGCTCGATCTGCCGCAGGCCGCGACGCTATGCGGCGAATGCAATAGCGTATGTCCCGTCGGCATCCCGCTGTCCGATCTGCTGCGCAAGCTGCGCGAGCGGCAGGTGGAGCGGCATCTGCGTCCGTGGCAGGAACGCTTCGGCCTGGCCGTCTGGGGCTATCTCGCGATGCATCCGGCGGCGTACGGATTTTTCACCAGGCTCGCGGTGCGCATTCTCGAACGCATGGGTGGAAGCGGGAAGTCGATCGCGAAGCTGCCGTTGGGTGCGGGCTGGACGAATACGCGCGAGATGCCGGCGCCCGTCGGACGGACGTTCCGCGAACTGTACGCCGCGAGCAAGACGCATATCGGATAAACGTCTCCGCCCGTTGGAGGGCGCTGCCGAAAGCAAAGAGGCTGCATCGCGTGAGCGATGCAGCCTCTTTGCCTTCAGGATCGCCGCCGAAAGCATGGCGGCATCGTTCCGTCCTGGCGGTCAATGCGGCCGGCCGCCGCCTTCATTCCATGCCTCGCCGCCACGATTGCCGCCACGATTGCCGCCCCCTTGCTGTTGGCCCGCGCCGGCCTGCACGGGCGGGCGGTTGCCATGCATGCCGCCCGAGTTGCCGCCGGGGCTCATCGGAGCACCGCCTGCCTGCGGCGGCTGGCCGCGCGGCGGTCCGCCGTTGCCTCCGCCGTGGCCGTTCCAGTTGCCGCGGTCGTGGTTGTAACCGTGGTCGTAGCCTCGACCGCCGCCCCAATAGCCGCGGTCATAGTCCCGGCCCGAATAGCCGCCGAAGCCGAGGAACAGACTCGATTGAACGGGAGGCTCGGCGTAACCGTAGGCGGGCGCGCCGTAGCCGTCGTAATAGCCGTCGCTGTAGCCGTAGGCCGGCTGGCCTGCGGGATAGGCAACACATCCGCCGAGTGCGGCAACCGCGCAGACGGCAACGACAGCAGAAGCGAGAGAAGGAATAAGACGTTTCATTTGAGTGTTAAGACAAGCGAGAGACGCGAAGTCCGCAGTTCTATTTGTAACGCCGACTGAGTATTACCTGTGTGTGCTTTTGTAAGGATTCTTTTCGGCGGCCGAAAGATTATCCTGGACGGCGCCCGCAAGACAGCCTGACCTTGAACTGTTCATCCAGGTGCAACGCTGTGTTTTGTCTGGGCGGGTTTTTCCGGATTGCGTCCTCGTCTACCATTTCGACTGGGCAAAGTGCGTCTATGCATTTCGGCCCGCTTAGAGAGAAACGACATCATGAAAAAGAAAATATCGGTGTACTGGCCGCTTGCCATCGTCTTGCCGCTTGCGGCTGTTGCTTACCTGCATCTGTACAACGGCGCGGTCGCGCAATCGTCGACGTCGCCACTGGCTGCCGATCGCGTATCCGCGGAACTGGCGCGCACGGTGTCCTACGGGTTCGTCGGCGGCGAAGCGGCGATGCCCGCCGAGACGCTGCCTGCCACCGCCCGCATGCCCGCGCAGCCGCTGTGAGCGGTACGTCGGGTGCGCGCTGGCGCGGCGCGGGCGTGATTTTGCATGGCTTTGTATAATCGCGGCACTGTTTCACCACTTATGACACTTGCGGCTGGGCCGCAGCCATCGATGAAAACCGTCGCCATCTGCTTCGTGTGCCTTGGGAACATCTGCCGTTCCCCGACTGCGGAAGGCGTCATGCGGCATCAACTGGCAGAGGCGAAGCTCGCGGATCGCGTGACGGTCGATTCGGCAGGCACGGGCGACTGGCATATCGGCGAGGCGCCGGACGAACGTGCGCAGCGCGCCGCGAAAAACCGCGGTTACGATTTGTCGACATTTCGTGGCCGCCAGATCGCGGCCGCCGATTTCGAGCGCTTCGATCTGATCGTCGCGATGGACGACAAGAACGTCGCCGCGCTCAGGCAGATCTGTCCGCCCGCTCAACGCGACAAGATCCGTCTGCTGATGGAATTCGCAACGGACGCGGGCGCGTCTGAAGCGAGCGGCGCAGCGCGGAGCGCGCCGGGTTTCGATTCACGCGAGGTCGTCGATCCTTACTTCGGCGGCGGCGAGGGTTTCGAAATCGTGCTGAACCAGTGCGAAGCCGCCTGCCGTGGCCTGATTGCGGCACTGCGACCCCAATTGACCCTGTAAGACGAGTTTTTCGTTAAGTAAATGACCCAAATCGAGATAGGGATACTTGACTAAATCTGTCATGTATTTATACTTGACCAAACTTGTCGAGAATTGCGGTTCCCACCACATATGAGACTCACCACGAAAGGCCGTTTCGCCGTCACGGCGATGATCGACCTGGCGCTGCGCCAGGAGCAGGGCCCGGTGACGCTTGCGGGTATCAGCCAGCGCCAACACATCTCCTTGTCCTACCTCGAGCAGCTGTTCGGCAAGCTGCGCCGGCACGAGATCGTCGAATCCGTGCGCGGGCCGGGTGGCGGCTACAACCTCGCGCGCCGCGCGGAGGACGTGACCGTGGCGGACATCATCATCGCCGTCGACGAACCGCTCGATGCCACGCAGTGCGGCGGCAAGGGTTCGTGCGAAGGCACGAAGCATCACGACGGCCACTGCATG
Source organism: Paraburkholderia sp. Tr-20389 (assembly GCF_017104565.1). Taxonomy (GTDB): domain Bacteria; phylum Pseudomonadota; class Gammaproteobacteria; order Burkholderiales; family Burkholderiaceae; genus Paraburkholderia. Next base: position 9,834 of record NZ_JAAGPD010000007.1, read on the forward strand.
ACGCATGAACTGTGGTCGACGCTGAACCAGAAGATGGTCGAGTATCTCGACTCCGTTTCCCTGAAAGACCTGGTCGACCAGCAGCGTTCGCGCGAAGGCGCGACGGCGGTGCTGCGCGACCGGCGCACCGAAGCGCCCGCCGTCGAGCCGCGCGCGGTGCCGAAAGGGCCGAATTCCGTTTTCAACATGGCCGGCTGAAAGAGCGCGCAAGAGACGCGAACGCCAGAACCGACAAGCCATAAGCACTGATGTCCCCCGGAGCGATTGATGAATAACGACATTCCCCACCTGCCCATTTACATGGACTACAGCGCGACGACCCCGGTCGACCCGCGCGTGGTGGACAAGATGATCCCGTATCTGCGCGAACAGTTCGGCAATCCGGCGTCGCGCAGCCACGCGTATGGCTGGGATGCGGAGCGTGCCGTCGAGGAAGCGCGCGAGAACGTCGCAGCGCTGGTCAACGCCGATCCGCGCGAAATCATCTGGACGTCGGGCGCGACGGAATCGGACAACCTCGCCATCAAGGGCGCTGCGCACTTCTACAAGAGCAAGGGCAAGCACATCATCACCGTGAAGACCGAGCACAAGGCTGTGCTCGACACCACGCGTGAGCTGGAGCGCGAAGGCTACGAAGTCACGTATCTCGACGTGAAGGACGACGGTCTGATCGATCTCGACGTCTTCAAGGCGGCGCTGCGTCCGGACACGATCCTCGTTTCCGTGATGCACGTGAACAACGAGATCGGCGTCGTCCAGGACATCGAGACGATCGGCGAAATCTGCCGCGAAAAGGGCATCATTTTCCACGTCGACGCGGCGCAGGCCACGGGCAAGGTCGTGATCGACCTGCAGAAGCTCAAGGTTGACCTGATGTCGTTCTCGGCGCACAAGACGTATGGCCCGAAGGGCATCGGTGCGCTGTACGTGCGCCGCAAGCCGCGCGTGCGGATCGAAGCGCAGATGCACGGCGGCGGTCACGAGCGCGGCATGCGCTCGGGCACGCTGGCCACGCACCAGATCGTCGGCATGGGCGAAGCGTTCCGTATCGCGCGTGAAGAAATGGCGACGGAAAACGAACGCATCCGCATGCTGCGCGACAAGCTGTTGCGCGGCCTGCAGGAAATCGAAGAAACGTATGTGAACGGCGACATGGAGCAGCGCGTCCCGCACAACCTGAACATCAGCTTCAACTTCGTGGAAGGCGAGTCGCTGATCATGGCGGTGAAGGACGTGGCCGTGTCGTCGGGTTCGGCCTGCACGTCGGCTTCGCTGGAGCCGTCGTACGTGCTGCGCGCGCTTGGCCGCAACGACGAGCTGGCGCACAGCTCGATCCGCTTCACGGTCGGCCGCTTCACGACGGAGCAGGACGTCGATTACGTCATCAACCTGCTGAAGAGCAAGATTGCGAAGCTGCGCGATCTGTCGCCGCTGTGGGAAATGCACAAGGACGGCATCGATCTGTCGACCATCCAGTGGGCTGCGCACTGAGCACGCGCCCCGGCTGGTCGAATACGAACGCAGGTTGAATCGAATCAAGGAGTGACAACATGGCATACAGCGATAAGGTCCTGGACCACTACGAAAACCCGCGCAACGTCGGTTCGTTCGCGAAGGACGACGACACGGTCGGCACCGGCATGGTCGGCGCACCGGCTTGCGGCGACGTGATGAAGCTGCAGATCCGCGTCGGCGCGGACGGCGTGATCGAAGACGCGAAGTTCAAGACGTATGGCTGCGGTTCGGCTATCGCGTCGAGCTCGCTCGTGACGGAATGGGTGAAGGGCAAGACGCTCGACGAAGCGCTTTCCATCAAGAACACGCAGATTGCCGAAGAACTCGCGCTGCCCCCCGTGAAGATTCACTGCTCGATCCTCGCGGAAGACGCGATCAAGGCAGCCGTCGCCGATTACAAAGAGCGTCACGGCGAAGCGGCAAAGGCCGAGCAGTCGGCGTAAGCGACGCGTTCCGAACGCGCGGAGTGGCACGGCGCGGCGTCGGGTTCGAGTACCTGAATTCGACGCCCGCTGGAACGATTTGAGAAGCAGGCAGGGTCGTGCGATGCGTCATGATGAACGGCGGCGTCGCGCACATTGAGAAACGCTATGGCAATTACGTTGACCGAAAAGGCAGCACAACACGTGCAGAAATATCTGATCCGCCGCGGCAAGGGCGTCGGGTTGCGGCTCGGTGTGCGCACGACGGGCTGCTCGGGCCTCGCGTACAAGCTCGAGTATGTCGATGAACTGGCGCCCGAAGACGAGGTCTTCGAGTGCAATGGCGTGAAGATCGTGGTGGACCCGAAGAGCCTCGCCTATATCGACGGCACGGAACTCGATTTCGCACGTGAAGGGTTGAACGAAGGCTTCAGGTTCAACAACCCGAACGTGAAGGACGAGTGCGGCTGCGGCGAATCGTTCCGCGTGTAAGCGCGCGAGTCATGCTGAAAAGGCGGCCTGTGCCGCCTTTTTTCAATTTCGCCGCGTATTCATTCGCGCACAATTTCACGGCGTTGCGCTGCGCGCCCTGGATGGACAAAGTAACCTGATGGCCTCGCTGAACGACAGTCACTTCGCACTCTTCAACTTGCCGGAGCAGTTCGCACTGGACGCGTCCGCGCTGGATCACGCCTATCGCACGGTGCAGGCGCAGGTGCATCCCGACCGCTTCGCCGCGGCAGGCGACGCGCAAAAGCGCATCGCGATGCAATGGGCGACACGCACGAACGAGGCGTATCAGACGCTGCGCGATCCGCTGAAACGCGCGCGCTATCTGTTGTCGCTGCGCGGCATCGACGTCGGCGCGGAGAACAACACGGCGATGGAGCCGGCCTTCCTGATGCAGCAGATGGAATGGCGCGAGAACATCGAGGATGCGTCGGCGGCGAAGAACGTCGATGCACTCGATTCGCTGCTGACCGATCTGCGCGACGAAGAGAAGGTGCGCTTCACGAAGCTGGCCGCGCTGCTCGATAGCGGCTCGAATCAGGCAGCGGGCGAGGCAGTGCGGCAACTGATGTTCATCGAACGCGTCGCCGTGGAGATCGGCACGCAGATCGAGCGGCTCGACAACTAGCGTGCGGCGCTGCCGGAAGCAACGGCCCATATTCATCACGCGAACAACATGATCAGGACCGGGGCGATACAGTCCCCGAAGAAGATTCCAGATGGCTTTACTGCAAATCTCTGAACCCGGCATGGCGCCCGCGCCGCATCAGCGGCGTCTTGCTGTCGGCATCGACCTCGGCACCACCAATTCGCTCGTCGCGGCTGTGCGCAGCGGCGTGCCCGACGTGTTGCCCGACGACGAAGGCCACTATCTGCTGCCGTCCGTCGTACGGTATTTGGAGAAGGGCGGCCGGCGCATCGGACGTACCGCGAAAGCGGAGGCCGCCACCGATCCGCGCAACACGATCGTGTCGGTCAAGCGATTCATGGGACGCGGCAAGAGCGAAGTCGAGCACGCGGAAAACGCGCCGTACGATTTCGTCGACGCGCCTGGCATGGTGCAGATCCGCACCATCGACGGCGTGAAGAGCCCCGTTGAAGTGTCCGCGGAAATTCTCGCGACGCTGCGCTACCGCGCGGAAGACACGCTCGGCGACGAACTGGTCGGCGCGGTGATCACGGTGCCCGCGTATTTCGACGAAGCGCAGCGCCAGGCGACCAAAGACGCCGCGCGTCTTGCCGGTCTGAACGTGCTGCGCCTGCTGAACGAGCCGACGGCGGCGGCGATTGCCTACGGTCTCGATAACGGCGCTGAAGGGCTGTACGCGGTGTACGACCTCGGCGGCGGCACTTTCGACCTGTCCATTTTGAAGCTCACGAAAGGCGTCTTCGAAGTGCTCGCGGCGGGCGGCGATTCGGCGCTCGGCGGCGATGATTTCGATCATGCGCTGTATCGGTACGTGCTCGACAAGGCGAATGTGACGCCGCAGTCGCTGACGCCGGAAGACGTGCGTCTGCTGCTCGACAGCGTGCGCGTCGCGAAGGAAGCGCTGTCGTCCGCGTCGAGCGCAGCCGTTCAGGCGACGCTCGCGAGCGGCGCGAAGATCGACGTCACCGTCGACGAAGCGGCGTTCGAAACGATCACGCAGGCGCTGGTGCAGCGCACGCTCGGCCCGACGAAGAAGGCGCTGCGCGACGCGAAACTGTCGCCCGCCGATATCAACGGCGTCGTGCTGGTGGGCGGCGCGACGCGCATGCCCGTGATCCGCCGCGCGGTTGAAAACTTCTTCAGCCAGCCGCCGCTGACCAATCTCGATCCCGATCAGGTCGTCGCGCTCGGCGCGGCGATCCAGGCCGATCTGCTCGCGGGCAATCGCGGCGCGGACGGCGACGAGTGGCTGCTGCTCGACGTGATTCCGCTGTCGCTCGGCGTCGAAACGATGGGCGGCCTCGCTGAGAAGATCATCCCGCGCAACTCGACCATTCCGATCGCGCGCGCACAGGAATTCACCACGTTCAAGGACGGCCAGACAGCGATGGCGATTCACGTCGTCCAGGGCGAGCGCGAACTGGTATCCGATTGCCGGTCGCTCGCACGTTTCGAGCTGCGCGGCATTCCGCCGATGGCGGCGGGCGCGGCGCGCATCCGCGTCACCTATCAGGTCGATGCGGACGGCCTGCTGTCCGTGTTTGCGCGCGAGCAGCATTCGGGCGTGGAGGCATCGGTGGTCGTGAAGCCGTCGTACGGTCTCGCCGACGACGATGTCGCGCGCATGCTCGAGGACAGCTTCAAGACGGCCGAAGTCGATATGCGCGCGCGGGCGTTGCGCGAGGCGCAAGTCGAAGCGCAGCGGCTGATCGAAGCGACGGAAGCGGCGCTCGCGGTCGACGGCGAACTGCTCGACGCCGACGAGCGCACGACGCTCGAAAGCCTCGTCGCCGCGCTGCGTACTGTTGCGCCCAGCGACGATGTCGATGCAATTGAAACGGCCACCAAGACGCTCGCCGAAGGCACCGACGAATTCGCCGCGCGCCGGATGGACAAGAGCATTCGACGTGCGCTTGCTGGCAAGAAACTCGACGAACTCTGATTCACGCGGCGCGTGCCAAAAACGGCCGCGCCACCAGTAAAATGGTACGGTGCCTGAAGGGCGGCGTCCGTGCCCCACAGACCAAAACGGAATTTGTATGCCTCAAATCGTTGTGCTGCCTCACGTCGAACTGTGTCCGGACGGCGCGGTCATCGACGCCGTGCCGGGCAAGAGCATCTGCGACAACCTGCTCGAGCACGGCATCGAAATCGAGCACGCGTGCGAGAAGTCTTGCGCGTGCACGACCTGCCACGTGATCGTGCGAGAGGGCTTCAACGCGCTGGAACCGTCGGAAGAAGACGAGGACGATCTGCTCGACAAGGCATGGGGTCTCGAGCGCGAGTCGCGGTTGTCGTGCCAGGCACTCGTGCCCGAGGGCGACGATCTCGTGGTCGAGATTCCGCGTTATTCGATCAACCACGCCAAGGAAAATCACTAACAGGAGCACGCAGCCATGAAGTGGACCGACACGCAAGACATCGCGATGGCCTTGACCGACAAGCACCCGGAGATCGATCCGCAACACGTGCGGTTCACCGATCTTCACCGCTGGGTGATGGAGCTGGACGGGTTCGATGACGATCCGAACCGCTCGAACGAGAAGATTCTCGAAGCCATCCAGGCGGCATGGATCGAGGACGCGGATTATTAAGCGTGACGCTTCAGTAGCTTCAAACAAGAAAGGCGACTTCCGAGGAAGCCGCCTTTTTTCTTGTGGCTCAAAAACGGGTTCAGCCTGCGACGAGCGCGCCGTTCTGCACGCGCACGCGCTGGCCTTGCTGGAACGGCGGCGCTTCGTGATACGTGAAGTAGCGGGTCTTGCCGTTTTCCATATGCACGCGCACCGAGTAGCTCGTCGTACTGCGCAGATGTTTCTCGACCGAGTTCCCGGCGAGACCGCCGCCGAGCGCGCCCAGTAGCGTCATCGCGGTACGGCCGTTGCCGGCACCGAACTGGTTGCCGACCACACCACCCGCCACCGCGCCGCCGACTGCGCCGATCCCCGTGCCGTGTCCTTCCTGACGTACGGCGGAGATCGCTTCGACGGTGCCGCACGTCGAGCAGTAGGCGGGTTGCGCCGGTTGTTGGGGGGCGTATTGCTGCTGCGGTTGCTGTGCGTATTGCGGCTGCTGCGCGTATTGCTGGCCTGGTGCCGGCGCGCGCGGGGCTTGCTGGGCAGCCTGCGCCTGCTGTTGCGCGGCGGCTTGTTGCGCCGCTGCCTGCTGTTCAGCTTGCTGCGCTGCTTGCTGTTGAGCTGCCGTCGTTTGCTGCGCGGGCAGGTTGGCCGGCTGCGCCGTATCGACGACAGGTTGCTGCTGTTGCGTCACAGCGGCCGATTGCGTCTGCGGGTTCTCCGCGTCGCTGCTCGACGCTCTCGGGAACAGTCCCGTCACGGCTGCTGTCGCAGCGAGACTGGCGATGATGACGGCGCCCGCCGCGACTGCGATCAGCGGATGAAGACGGCGTTGGTTGTTCGGGTTATCCATGGTGTTTGGCCTCGTCCGGGGAGAGTTGACCGGATTGAACACTGCATTGCGTGCGGGTCACACGCACGCTCCAAGTGTCGGACATCCGAAAAAGGGCAGGGTTTCAGAATGTAACCTTGCGCGCCGGCACTTCAGTTTTCCAATTTATGCAAAAACTGCACCGGAATCGCGAAGCCGCGCTGGTATTGGGTCTCGACGGAATCGAAGCGCGCGAACGTATCCCGCGATAGCGCAGCTTTTACCGATAGTTACAAACGGTCGGCAACAGGCGGGAAGGGAGAGGGAAGGAGAAGCACGTGCACGGCGCAAGCAACAGGCACCGTGCACGGGATTGAAAGCCGCGCAGAACGCGGCCGGAGATCAGTCTTCGCGACGCAGATGCGGGAACAGGATAACGTCGCGGATGCTCGGGCTGTCGGTGAGCAGCATCACCAGACGGTCGATGCCGATACCGCAGCCGCCCGCGGGCGGCATGCCGTACTCGAGCGCACGGATGTAGTCGGCGTCGTAGTACATCGCTTCCTCGTCGCCGGCGTCCTTCTGGTCAACCTGCTTCTTGAAGCGCGCGGCCTGGTCTTCGGGATCGTTCAGTTCCGAGAAGCCGTTCGCGATCTCGCGGCCCGTGATGAACAGCTCGAAACGCTCGGTGATGCCTTCGACGCTGTCCGACGCGCGCGCGAGCGGCGACACTTCGACCGGATAGTCGATGATGAAGGTCGGCTCCCACAACTGCGATTCCGCGGTTTCTTCGAACAGCGCCAGTTGCAGTGCGCCGATACCCGCGTTCAGGAACGCCGGCTGCGTCGTGTCCACACCGAACTTCTTCAGTTCCGTGCGCAGGAAGGCGCCGTCCGCCAGTTGCGCGTCCGTGTATTGCGGCGCGTATTTCTGGATTGCCTGCGTGATCGTCAGACGATGGAACGGCTTCGACAGATCCAGCTCGCGTCCCTGATACGTGATGCTCGCGTTGCCGAGCGCATCGACGGCGGCCTGACGGATCAGTTGCTCCGTGAAGTCCATCAGCCACTTGTAGTCGGTGTACGCGGCGTAGAACTCCATCATCGTGAATTCCGGGTTGTGACGCGGCGACACGCCCTCGTTACGGAAATTCCGGTTGATCTCGAACACGCGCTCGAAGCCGCCGACCACCAGCCGCTTCAGGTACAGCTCCGGCGCGATACGCAGGAACATCTGCATGTCGAGCGCGTTGTGATGCGTGACGAACGGCTTGGCCGCAGCGCCGCCGGGGATGGGATGGAGCATCGGCGTTTCGACTTCCATGAAGTCCGCGTCGGCCATGAACTTGCGGATCGACGACACGGCCTTCGTGCGTGCGACGAAAGTCTTGCGCGCTTCGTCCGTGACGATCAGGTCGACATAGCGCTGGCGATAGCGCATTTCCTGATCGGCGAGACCGTGGAACTTGTCCGGCAGCGGACGCAGCGCCTTCGACAGCAGACGCAGTTCCGTGCAGCGCACGGAGAGTTCGCCCTTGTTGGTGCGGAACAGCACGCCCTTCGCGGCGACGATGTCGCCCAGGTCCCACTTCTTGAAGGCTTCGTAGGTGGCTTCGCCGACGTCGGCGGGCGTGATGAAGAACTGGATCTGGCCCGAGCCGTCGCGCACCGTCGCGAAGCTCGCCTTGCCCATCACGCGCTTGAGCATCATCCGGCCGGCCAGCGCGACCTGCAGCGCTTTGGCTTCGAGCGCGTCCTTGTCGGCGTCCGCGTATTCCGTTTGCAGGTCGGCGGCGTGGTGGGTCGGACGGAAGTCGTTCGGATAGGCGACGCCTTGCTCGCGCAGCGCGCGCAGCTTTTCGCGGCGCTCGGCGATGATCTGGTTGTCGTCCAGTTCGACTGCATTTTGCTGGGCAGCGTTGGGCTGGGTCGGTTCGGTCATGGTGATGATGTTCGGTGTCCGGTGCCTCGTGCGCGCTCGACGACGCGGTCGCGCGGGCGGTGAAAAAATGCGGCGCGGCGGAACATGCCGCGCCGGCTGCGCTTAGATGCCCTGTTTCAGGCTCGCGCTGATGAATGTGTCGAGATCGCCGTCGAGCACGCTCTTCGTGTTGCTGATTTCGACGTTGGTGCGCAGGTCCTTGATACGGCTGTTGTCGAGCACGTACGAGCGGATCTGGTGGCCCCAGCCCACGTCCGACTTGCCCGCTTCGAGCTTGTCCTGCTCCGACTGACGCTTGCGCATTTCGGCTTCGTACAGGCGCGACTTCAGCATCGCCATCGCTTCGGCGCGGTTGCGGTGCTGCGAGCGGTCGTTCTGACACTGCACGACGATGCCCGACGGGACGTGCGTGATACGCACGGCGGAGTCGGTCTTGTTGATGTGCTGACCGCCCGCGCCCGAAGCGCGGTACGTGTCGATGCGCAGATCGGCCGGATTGACTTCGATCTCGAACGACTCGTCGATTTCCGGATACACGAACACCGACGAGAACGACGTGTGGCGGCCGCCCGACGAGTCGAACGGCGACTTGCGCACGAGGCGGTGAATGCCCGTTTCGGTGCGCAGGAAGCCATACGCGTATTCGCCTTCGACCTTGATCGTCGCGCTCTTGATACCCGCGACGTCGCCTTCGGACTCTTCGAGCACTTCGGTCTTGAAGCCCTTGCGTTCGCAATAGCGCAGATACTGGCGCAGCAGCATCGACGCCCAGTCGCACGCTTCCGTGCCGCCGGCGCCGGCCTGGATGTCGATGAACGCGTTGTTCGGGTCGGCCGGATTCGAGAACATCCGGCGGAATTCCATGTCTTCGACACGCGCCGTGAGTTTCGCGGCGTCTTCCTCGCAGGCGACGAGGGTGTCTTCGTCGTTTTCCTCGCGCGCCATGTCGAAGAGATCCTTCGTGTCGCGCAAGTCGTTATCGAGCGACGACAGCACGTCGACGACGCCTTCGAGCAGTTTCTTTTCCTTGCCGAGCGCCTGCGCGTGCTGCGAGTCGTTCCAGACGTTCGGGTCTTCGAGTTCCTTGTTGACTTCGATCAGTCGTACCGACTTTGCATCGTAGTCAAAGATACCCCCGGAGCTCGCCTGCGCGTGTGCGCAGGTCCGCCAGAGAGGAGTCAATGGAGTTCAGGCGTTCCGCTTCCATGTCGATCCGTATAAATGAGGTTTTGTCTGCGGTTGGGGTTTGGTTTTTTGCTTGCGCTGGCATCCGGTTTTTTACGCTGGCATCCGCGTTTTGCCTTCGTACTTCATGCGTTGCCCCTGTGCGGGGCGGCACCTACTTTTCTTTGCAGCGGCAAAGAAAAGTAGGCAAAAGAAAGCCGCTCACACCGCCAGTTCTAGTCGTTGCCTGCGGGCCCCCAACGGGTCCCGCACTTCAAACGGCAACGCAGCTTTTTCCGCCCGTTGCCAGCGCCTTGAACAGGCGCATCACCCACTTCAATCACCCGCAGGCAGGCAGCGGCAGCGCCCCGTCCGCGCCGCCCAGGTGGCAAACTGTGTGTAGGGTGTCGCACCACTTGTGTTGACGCTCTTACGACACCGATCCTGCTTTTCCGTCCGGAGTGGTGCACTTCGATCGCGACGGCCTACACACAGTTTGCCACCTGGGCGGCGATGGACTTTCTGGTGGCGCGGTCCATGACGCGGGATTGTGAAGTGGGTGATGCGTGCAGTTAGCACGCTGGCAACGCGCGTGAAACAGTGCGATGCCGCGTGGAGTGCGGGACCCGTCGGGGGCCCGCAGGCAATAACAGGCACTGGCGGTGTTAGCGGCTTTCTTTTGCCTACTTTTCTTTGCCGCTGCAAAGAAAAGTAGGTGCCGCCCCGCACAGGGGCAACGCTAGCAAACCGAAAGCACGACGCGGATGCCGGCGAAAGCAAAAAGCCGAAGGCAAAACCAAAACCAAAACCAAAACCAAAACCCAAACCACAAAAACCAAAATTATAGCGGATCACCCGGCGCGAGGGCCGCGCGCAACCGCGGCCTACGACACAGCGTGTTCAACGATAAGCTGCACCCGAGCCACACCATTCCACGAATCGGCAGACAGTCGGTACGCAACGGTAGTCCGCGCCGGCAACGACTCCGTATGATTGAACCAGATCGCATTGAACCGCTGCCGCCCGCGCATCAGTTGAAGCTTGAGGTGCTTGTCCTTCACCAGCGCCTGCGACATCACGTCGAATTCGCCCGAAAAAACGGGCGCGGGAAACCCCTGTCCCCACACAGCCGCTTCGAGCATCTCGACGAATTGCGGCGTGAAATACGCATCTTCGAGATCGCCGTCCGTCTCCACCGTGCGCGCCAGCACTTCTGCCGTCAGCCACTCGCGGCCAATCTGCTCGAAGGCCGTCGTGAAACGCGGCAGATCTGCCGTCGCGATCGTCAGACCCGCCGCCATCGCGTGGCCGCCGAACTTGGCGATCAGGCCCGGCTCGCGCTTCGACACCAGATCGAGCGCATCGCGCAGATGGAAACCGGGAATCGAACGTCCCGAGCCCTTGACGGTGTTGCCGCTGTCGTCGGCAAGCGCGAACGTGAACGACGGACGATGGAATTTTTCCTTCAGCCGTCCGGCGACAATGCCGATCACGCCCTGATGCCACGTCGGATTGAACAGCGTAATCGTCGTCGAGCCGGCGGGATCGACGCCCGACAGGTCATCGAGCGCCTGCTGCTGCATCCCCGCTTCGATTTCGCGCCGCTCGCGGTTCATCGTGTCGAGCTGTTGCGCGAGTTCCCACGCGCGTCCGACGTCGTCCGTCGTCAGGCAGTCGATGCCCAGTGACATGTCCGACAAACGTCCTGCCGCATTCAATCGCGGCCCGAGCGCGAAACCGAGATCGAAGCCCGACGCGCTGCGCGCGTCGCGCCCCGCGGCACGGAAGAGAGCCGCGATGCCGGGTTGCATGCGTCCGTTGCGAATGCGCTGCAAACCCTGCGCGACCAGCACCCGGTTGTTGCCGTCGAGCTTCACGACGTCGGCCACGGTACCGAGCGCGACGAGGTCGAGCAGACCGTCGAGGCGCGGCTCCGGACGCGTTTCGCCGAACGCGCCGCGTTTGCGCAGTTCGGCGCGCAACGCGAGCAGCACATAGAACATCACGCCGACGCCCGCCAGACACTTGCTCGGGAACGTGCAGCCCGGCTGGTTCGGATTGACGATCGCGCGCGCGGCGGGCAGTTCGTCGCCGGGCAGGTGGTGATCGGTGACGAGCACGTCGATGCCGAGCGCGTTCGCCGCCTCGACCCCGTCGACGCTCGCAATGCCGTTATCGACGGTGATCAGCAACTCCGGCTTGCCACCCGGACGCTGCGCGGCGAGCGCGACGATTTCGGGCGTCAGGCCGTAGCCGTATTCGAAGCGGTTCGGCACGAGATAGTCGATCTGGGCGCCGAACATCCGCAGTCCGCGCACGGCGACGGCACAGGCGGTCGCGCCGTCGCAGTCGTAGTCCGCGACGACCAGCATGCGGCGTTTGCCTTCGATCGCGTCGGCGAGCAGCGCGGCTGCCGTGTCGCAGCCTTTGAGCGACGCAGGCGGCGTGAGACGCGCGAGGCCGGTTTCGACTTCATCGGGCAGACAGACGCCGCGCGACGCGTACAGACGCGCGAGCACGGGATGCAGGCCGTGACGGATCAACGCTTCGGCGTCGGCGGGAGAGCAGGGGCGCGTAACGATTTGGGTCATGCGGCGAGATCAGAAGCAAAAAAGCAGTTCATTCGATGAAGAGCGACGCGAACAGGCGCCGCCGCCAGAATTTGCGCAGATCGCCGCGCGTGATGTTCAGCGTCACCGAGCCGGTGTCGCCGCACAGCGTAAGCCCGAGTTCGCCGAGTTCGCCGGATTGCAGCGCGGCCAGCGCGGGCGCCAGCCAGTCGCGCTCCAGCGCGGCGAACGCCGCGTTCCAGCGGCCCCAGTCCTGCTCGATGAAGGGTGCGGAGAATGGATCGAGTTCGATCAAGGTCGCATTGCTGTTCGCGCCGTCCTTGCGCCAGGCGTCGAAGGCTGCGGGCGGCGCACCTGTTGCCGCGTTCGCGGCCAGCGCGAGACCGCGCGTTGCCGCCGCATCCGACAGCACGCGCGTGAAGTCGCTGCGAACCGGCTGCGCGGCGCCTTGCGCGTGGAACCAGATCGAATTGACGGCGGGCAGGCCGCGCGCCTCGCGCGCCTCGTTCACGGGATGCTCGAACCACGCCATCTGCACTTCGTTCTGCAGCTTCATCCACGCGCGTGAGCGCTCGCCCGTGTGCGCTTCGTGAGGCAGCCAGATCTCGATGTTGCGGCCGCTCGCGCGCAACGGCGACGCGCCCGCAAGCGTGCCGAACGCGTCGCTCGACAGATACCAGCGCGACGGCTGCGGCGCCTCGATGCGTACGCCCAGTTCCTCGATCAGCGGACGCGCAACGTCGAACAGCGTGCGCGCGTCGGCGTCGGCGAGTTCCAGCGAGGCGGGATCGATCAGCACCAGATGATCGTGCGCAATCCGCACGTGCACCGGTTCCACGCAGGCCCAGGTGGCGTCGCCCGGCTTGCCGCCGTCGGCGAGCAGCATGTACGGCGCGAGCGGCGCCTCGTCGGCTGCCGCCGTGCCCGCCGGCACCGCGCCGAAACTGCGCGCGACCCAGCGCTCGTGGGGCAGCGTACGCTGGAAATCTTCGCCGATCACACGCTCGACGAGCGTCGCGCGGGCGACCAGCTTGTCGAGGGCAGGAATGTCGAGGGAATGCAGCGCGGTGGAGGCGTCGGCCGCGGCGGGCAGCGCGAAGGGCAGAAGAAGGTGCAGTCGGTTGGCATTCATGATGCTGCGCATTGTATGGCAAACTTCGCCCCGTCGATCCGCATTGGCGGAGAACGGAGGCGGTGACTTGTGCGCCGATGCGTACAATTCACGCAACGATTGCGCGCGAATCGCACGGTGCGGCAGGACGGCATTGCGCCGGGCCATCGGACCTGCGCCGGATGACGAAAGCTGCCGCAAGCCGCCGTTCTGGAACCATCGGCCGCAATTCGCGCCCAATCGACACGGCATTCGCGCGCCGGACGGTCTTCGATCCGTGCGGCGTAAATGCCCGGTAACTGCAGAACACAGCGCAATCACGCTGAAAAAGGACTCGCTTGAAACTTCCATACGAATGGCAGATAGGCTGGCGCTACACGCGCGCCGGCAAACGCACCACGGGGAACGGCTTCATCTCGTTCATCGCGCTCGTGTCGATGTCGGGCATTGCGCTCGGCGTCGCCGCGCTGATCGTCGTGCTGTCGGTGATGAACGGCTTCCAGAAAGAGGTGCGCGACCGCATGTTGTCGGTGCTCGCGCACGTCGAGATTTTTTCGCCGACGGGCTCGATGCCGAACTGGCAGTTGACCGCGCAGGAAGCGAAGCAGAACAAGGAAGTGATCGGCGCGGCGCCGTACGTCGAAGCGCAGGCGCTGCTCACGCGCCAGGACGCCGTGAGCGGCGTCGCGCTGCGCGGCGTCGAGCCGTCGCTGGAGCCGGAAGTGTCGGACATCGGCAAGGAAATGAAGGCGGGCAGCCTGAGCGACCTGAAGCCGGGCGAATTCGGCATCGTGCTCGGCGCGGATCTCGCGGCCAACCTCGGCGTGATGAAGGGCGACAAGATCACACTCGTCGCGCCCGAAGGCACGATGACCCCCGCGGGCCTGTTGCCGCGCCTGAAGCAGTTCAACGTGGTCGGCGTGTTCGAGTCCGGCCACTACGAGTACGACAGCACGCTGGCGCTGATCGACATCCGCGACGCGCAGGCGCTGTTCCGGCTGCCCGCGCCGACGGGTGTGCGCCTGCGTCTGAAGGACATGCAGCGCGCGCCGGAAGTCGCGCATCAGCTTGCGCGCACGCTCTCGGGCGACCTGTATATCCGCGACTGGACGCAGCAGAACAAGACGTGGTTCTCGGCGGTGCAGATCGAGAAGCGGATGATGTTCATCATCCTCACGCTGATCATCGCGGTGGCCGCGTTCAATCTTGTTTCGTCACTGGTGATGACGGTGACCAACAAGCAGGCCGATATCGCGATTCTGCGCACGCTCGGCGCGCAGCCCGGTTCGATCATGAAGATTTTCGTCGTGCAGGGCATGACGATCGGCTTCGTCGGTACGGGGATCGGCGTTGCGCTCGGCTGCCTGATCGCGTGGAGCATCCCGTGGCTCGTGCCAATGATCGAGCACCTGCTGCACGTGCAATTCCTGCCGCCGTCGGTGTACTTCATCAGCGAGCTGCCGTCGGAACTCGTGCCCGGCGACGTGATCAAGATCGGTGTGATCGCCTTCCTGCTGTCGTGCCTCGCCACGCTCTATCCGAGCTGGCGCGGCGCGAAGGTGCGTCCGGCGGAGGCGCTGCGTTATGAATGATCGTCCGGACAACACGTTGATGGCTTCTCAAGATTCTGGTCTGCACCCGTATGTGCTCGAAGCGACGGGCATCTCGAAGGCATTCGTTCAGGGCGGCCTGAACGTGCAGGTGCTGAACAACACGCAATTGAACGTGCGGCGCGGCGAGAAGCTCGCGATCGTCGGCGCGTCCGGCTCCGGCAAGAGCACGCTGCTGCACGTGCTGGGCGGTCTCGACGATCCGAGCACGGGCCACGTCGAAGTGATGGGCAAGCCCTTCACGAAGCTCTCCGAGCGCGAGCGCAACGACCTGCGCAACCGCGCGCTCGGCTTCGTGTATCAGTTCCATCATCTGCTGCCCGAGTTCACCGCGCTCGACAACGTCGCGATGCCGCTGCGCATTCGCCGCATGACGACGGAAGACTCGCGCAAGCAGGCATTCGACATGCTGGAGCGAGTCGGGCTCGCGCATCGCGCGAAGCACCGTCCGGGCGAGTTGTCGGGTGGCGAGCGTCAGCGTGTCGCGATTGCGCGTGCGCTGGTCACGAAGCCGGCTTGCGTGCTCGCCGACGAGCCGACGGGCAATCTCGACGGCGGTACGGCGGACACCGTGTTCAACCTGATGCTGGAACTGTCGAACACGCTCTCGACCAGCTTCGTGATCGTCACCCACGATTCCGACCTGGCCGCGCGTTGCGACCGGACGATGCGTCTGCGTGACGGCGTGCTGTACGAGGAGCCGACGGTTCCCGTCTGAGTCCGTTTGGTTGCAACCAGGAGGAATGCTGCGCGCATGTGGATCGATACGCACTGTCATCTCGATGCTTCTGAGTTCGATGCGGACCGGGACGCCGTCGCGAGCGCGGCGCTCGACGCAGGCGTGAGCCGGATCGTGATTCCGGGCATTGCGCGCAGCAATTTCTCGACGGTGCGCGAACTGGCGCATCGGGTGCAGGGCGGGGCGTATGCGCTCGGTATTCATCCTCTTTTTACGCCGCAGGCGCGGCCCGCCGACCTCGATGTGTTGCGCATGGAGATCGAGGCGAGTCTCGACGATCCACGCTTCGTCGGCCTGGGCGAGATCGGTCTCGACTATTTCGTGCAGGGGCTCGACGACGAGACGCAGCAGTTCTATTACAACGAGCAACTGAAGCTCGCGCGCGAATTCGATCTGCCCGTGATCTGTCATGTGCGCAAGTCGCAGGATCAGGTTTTGAAAGGCCTGCGGCGCAACAACGTGCATCGCGGCATTGCGCATGCGTTCAACGGCAGTTTCCAGCAGGCGCAAGCATTCATCGATCACGGCATGCATCTCGGCTTCGGCGGCAACGTGACGTTCGAGCGCGCGCTGCAGATCCGGCGGCTCGCGGCGCAACTGCCGCTCGATGCGCTGGTCGTAGAAACCGATGCGCCCGACATCGCGCCGTCGTGGCGCTACAAACAGCGCAACACGCCGGATCAGATTCCCGCAATCGGCGCGATCCTCGCTGAACAGCGCAACATAGAGCCAAACGAACTCGCACTAGGCACAACGGCTAATGCGCATGCCGCGTTGCCGCGGCTTGCGCTTTCCTCTGCATAATCACACTCTGGCTCGCGTCGTGCAGTGCCGCTGACATTAATTCGGTTTCCTGATGAATGTCGCGGCGATGCCTCGCGTGCATCGGGTGCGGAGGCGGCATGCGGGCGGTGTGGTGTGGATTTGCATTGGGCGTCGTGTGGCTGCAGCAGCAGGCCGCATTGCCCGGATGGCCGGCGCTGCTCGCGTTGGGAGCGAGTGCCTGCGCGCTGGTCGTCGTTGCGCGACTGTGTTTCTCGCACAGCGCTGTGTGGTTCTCGCGTGCCGGCTGGTTTGCCGTGCTGGTTGCGGCGGCATGCGCCGGCTTCGGATACGCGGCGTGGCGCGCGCAGACACGGCTTGCGTTCGAGTTGCCGCGCGAGTGGGAAGGACGGGACATCGTCGTGACCGGCTGGATCAAGGGCCTGCCCGCACGCAGCGCGGACGGTGCCCGCTTCCTGTTCGCCGTCGATGCGGCCGACGTGCCCGTCGAACGTTTTCCGCGCACGCTGCAGCTATCGTGGATCGCGGACGACGCGCCGCCTGCGCTCGAACCGGGTTCGCGCTGGCGCCTGAACGTACGGCTCAAGCGTCCGCATGGCAATGCGAACTGGGGTGTGCGCGACGCCGAAGCCGTGCTGCTGGCGCGCGATGTCAGGGCAACGGGTTATGTGAATCTGCCGTTGCAGGCCCGGCGGCTGCCGGGAAAGGCGAGCGGCGTCGGCGTGACCGTCGACCGCCGGCGATCGGCGATCCGCGATCGGATAGTCGCCGTGCTGGCCGATGCGCCGCACACAGGCGTCGTCGTGGCGCTCGCGATCGGCGCGCAGGATGCCGTCAGTGCCGCCGACTGGCAGTTGATGCGGCGCACGGGCACGAGTCATCTCGTCGCGATTTCCGGGTTGCATATCGGCTTCGTCGCGGGGCTTGCCGGATGGCTGGCCGGGATGGCGTGGCGGCGCTCGTTTTTCGTCGGACGCAACTGGCCGTTGCTCGTGCCCGCGCAGAAGGTGTCGATGGCGAGCGGCGCGCTGTTCGCCGCGTTTCACGCCGCACTCGCGGGTTTCAACGTGCCCGCGCAACGGGCGTTGTGGATGGCGGGCATCGTTGCGCTGGCCTATGTCGGCGGGCGGCGGGTCGCGCCGTCGGTCGTGCTCGCGTGGGCGCTCGGGCTCGTGCTGCTGGTGGATCCGTGGGCGGTCGTGTCGGCGGGGTTCTGGCTGTCGTTCTGTGCAGTGGGCGCGATTCTGTTCGGGATGTCGGGGCATGCGCGCATCGTGCAAACGCGGTCGCGAGATTCCGGTGAGGAAGGCGAGGGCGCTTTCGTCACGCGCTGTGCCGACGCGTTGCGTTCGCGAATCGGCGGCCTGGTCGAGCGCATACGTAGCGGCGCGCGCGTCCAGTGCGCCGTGACGATCGCGCTTGCACCGCTGACGGTCTGCTTCTTTTCGCAGATCCCGCTGATCGGCCCCTTCGCGAACGCGCTCGCCATTCCGTGGGTGAGCGTGCTCGTAACGCCTGCTGTGATTGCCGGCGTCGCGTTGCCCGCGCCCATCGATGCGTTGGCTTTTCGCATTGCACGCCATCTGCTGGAATGCATGATGGCGGGTCTGCAATGGCTGTCGGGTGCCGCATGGACGCTCTGGCAATTGCCGCAACCTAACGCATGGGCGTTGGCGTCGGCGGCCGTGGGTGTCGCATGGTGCCTTGCGCC
This sequence comes from Paraburkholderia sp. Tr-20389, assembly GCF_017104565.1. Lineage (GTDB taxonomy): Bacteria > Pseudomonadota > Gammaproteobacteria > Burkholderiales > Burkholderiaceae > Paraburkholderia. The sequence continues at coordinate 27,946 of NZ_JAAGPD010000007.1, forward strand.
GGCCGGCTGGCCGTTGCGCTGGGCCGCGCCGCTCACGTGGCTGCCGTTGCTCGCGCCGCCATCGGCCGCGCCCGCCGACGGCACGTTCAGGCTCACGGCGCTCGATATCGGGCAGGGCTCGTCGATCGTCGTGGAAACCGCGCACCACACGTTGCTGTTCGACGCCGGTCCAGGCCCCGAATCGACGTACGCGGGCGAGCGTATCGTCGTGCCGTATCTGCAGGCGGCGGGTATCGGCGCGCTCGACACGCTGATCATCAGTCATGCCGACTCCGATCATTCGGGCGGCGCGCCGGCGGTGCTGGAGGGTGTCGAGGTGAGGCAACTGCTGGCGGGGCTTCCGCCCACGCATCCCCTATGGCAGGCGGCGCGCGGCAAGGGCGCACAGGCCGTGCGCTGCGCAGCGGGTCAGCGCTGGCAGTGGGACGGCGTCGACTTCGCGATCCTCTGGCCGGACGCCGGTCCGCTGCAAGGCAAGCCGAACGCGCATTGCTGCGTGTTACGTATCAGCACCGCGAGCGGGCTGCGAAGTCAAACGCACGCTCAAACACCTATTCAAACGCACACGAGCGAACGAAAACCCGTCGTCGCCTTGCTGGCGGCCGACATCGAAGCACCCGTCGAACGCACGCTGCTCGCGCACAGCCGCGCCGCGTTGCGCGCACAGATTCTGCTTGTGCCGCATCACGGCAGCAGGACGTCGTCGACCGAGCCGTTCCTCGACTCTATCGAGCCGTCCATCGCGGTATTTCAGGTAGGCTATCGCAACCGGTTTCATCATCCCTACGCGGGCGTGTACGAGCGGTACCAGGCGCGCCGCATCGAGCTGTCGCGCAGCGACGACGACGGCGCGGTACGCATCGAAGCGATTGAAGCAGGGTTGTCGCTCGAACGCTATCGGCAGACGCATCGCCGGTACTGGATGGATCGATAACGAAAGACCGGCGGCGCGATCAAGAACAAATCAGAACGGAGGCCAGAGCGCTTGAAGAACATCATCCATTTCTCGCATGCAAACGGATTTCCCGCGTCCATCTATCGGACGATCTTCGCCGAACTCGCGGACGACTACGACATGCGTTTCATCGAGCGGATCGGACACGACGCGCGCTATCCCGTGACGCGCGACTGGCCGCATCTGGTCGAGGAGTTGCTGGATGCCATCGGGCGCAGCTACGAAAACCCTGTGTGGCTCGTCGGACATTCGCTGGGTGGCTATCTGTCGCTGATGGCCGCGCTCAGGAAGCCGCAGTGGGTGCGTGGCGTGGTGATGCTCGATTCGCCCGTGATCGCGGGCTGGCGCAGCAACATGCTGCGCGTGTCGCAATGGACGGGGCTCGACGAGCGGCTGTCGCCCGCAGCGGCAACGCGCACGCGCCGCACGCACTGGGCCAGCCGCGACGAGGCGTGGCGCCACTTTCACGCGAAGCCGGCGTTCGCGCGCTGGGATGAGCGCGTGCTGTCCGACTACATCGACTTCGGCATCCCGCAGGCGGGCAGCGACGGTGCGCGGGAACTGGCCTTCGACCGGCAGACGGAATACCGGATCTACAAGACCTTGCCGCACACCTTCGGCAGCCGTCTGCTGCGCGGCGCGCCCGTGCCCGTCGGCTTCGTTGCGGGAACGCGTTCGCGGGAAGTGCGGCAGGCCGGCTTGCACGCGACGCGGCGCGTGGCGGGCGAGCATCTGGAGTGGATCGAAGGCAGCCATCTGTTTCCGATGGAGCGGCCGATCGACACGGCACGCGCGGTGCAAAGAATGCTGCGCGAGCTGGAGTGAGGCGTCGAAGCAGCGAGCATGAATCCGCCGCGCATTGCCGGGTAAAGCCGCCGCACGGGCGTGCCGAAAAGACCGTTCGATCGGTGCGAACGAGCCGCCCCAGGTATGGGCTGGAAGCACGCGTTCAGGTATAATCCGTTTTTCCCGCGAGCATCCAGCGATGACCAAATATGTTTTCGTCACCGGCGGCGTAGTTTCTTCCCTCGGCAAGGGTATTGCCGCCGCTTCCCTCGCCGCGATCCTCGAATCGCGCGGTCTGAAAGTCACCCTCCTCAAGCTTGATCCCTACATCAACGTCGACCCCGGCACGATGAGCCCGTTTCAACACGGCGAAGTGTTCGTAACGGAAGACGGCGCTGAGACGGACCTCGACCTCGGCCACTATGAGCGCTTCATCAGCACGAAGATGCGCAAGGCCAACAACTTCACCACGGGCCAGATCTACGAATCGGTGATCCGCAAGGAACGCCGCGGCGATTATCTCGGCAAGACGGTCCAGGTCATCCCTCACATCACGAACGAAATCCAGGCATTCGTCGAACGCGGCGCGGCATCCGCGACGTGCGGCGAGCCGGATGTCGCGATCGTCGAAGTGGGCGGTACGGTGGGTGACATCGAATCGCTGCCGTTCCTCGAAGCCGCGCGTCAGATGAGCCTGCGCCTCGGTCGCAACAGCGCGTGTTTCGTGCACCTCACGCTGGTTCCGTTCATCGCCACCGCAGGCGAACTGAAGACCAAGCCGACGCAGCACAGCGTGCAGAAGCTGCGCGAAATCGGTATCTATCCGAACGTGCTGCTGTGCCGTGCCGACCGCCGCATCCCCGACGACGAGCGCGCGAAGATCTCGATGTTCTCGAACGTGCCGGAAGACGCCGTGATCTCGGTGTGGGACGTCGACAGCATCTACAAGATTCCGCAGATGCTGCACGATCAGGGCCTCGACGAACTGATCTGCGAAGAGCTGAAGCTCACCGCCAAGCCGGCTGATCTGTCGATCTGGTCGGAAATGGTCGAGAAGCTCGAGAACCCGAAGAGCGAAGTCACGATCGGCATGGTCGGCAAGTACGTCGAACTGACGGAATCGTACAAATCGCTGATCGAAGCGCTGCGCCATGCGTCGATCCACACGTCGACGAAGGTCAACATCGAATACATCGACTCCGAAGAGCTGGAAGAGCACGGCGTCGACAGCCTCAAGCATCTGGATGCCGTGCTGGTTCCGGGCGGCTTCGGCCGTCGCGGCACGGAAGGCAAGATGAAGGCGATCCGCTATGCGCGCGAATCGAAGGTGCCGTATCTCGGCATCTGTCTCGGTATGCAGCTGGCCGTGATCGAATTCGCACGCGACGTCGTCGGTCTCAAGGATGCGAACAGCACGGAATTCGACCAGGAAACGCCGAACCGCGTGGTCGCGCTGATCACCGAGTGGTACGACCGCGAAGGCAAGGTCGAGAAGCGTACGGAAGAATCCGATCTGGGCGGCACGATGCGCCTCGGTTCGCAGCGTTGCCCGATCAAGCCGGGCACGATGGCCGAAGAGATCTACGGCAAAGATGTGAACGAGCGTCACCGTCACCGTTATGAAGTCAATAACCGCTTCGTGCCCCAGCTCGAAGGCGGCGGCCTTATCATCAGCGCCCGTACCCCGAGCGAAGATCTGCCGGAAATGATGGAACTGCCGCGTTCGATGCACCCGTGGTTCGTCGGCGTTCAGTTCCACCCCGAATTCACGTCGACGCCGCGCGATGGCCATCCGCTGTTCAAGGCGTTCGTCGAAGCGGCGCGCGCTCACCATGAAGCGAGCGTCGAGGAGAAAGTATGAAACTGGGCGATTTCGAAATCGGCCTCGACAAGCCGTTTTTCCTGATCGCGGGCACGTGTGTCGTCGAATCGGAACAGATGACGATCGACACGGCCGGCAAGCTGAAGGAAATCTGCGCGAAGCTGAAGATTCCGTTCATCTACAAGTCTTCTTACGACAAGGCCAATCGCAGCAGCGGCAAGTCGTTCCGTGGGCTGGGAATGGATGAGGGTTTGCGCATCCTGTCCGAAGTGAAGCGTCAGTTGGGCCTGCCTGTGCTGACCGACGTGCACAGCGAGCATGAGATCGAGGCGGTCGCGTCCGTGGTCGACGTGCTGCAAACGCCTGCGTTCCTGTGCCGTCAGACGGACTTTATCCACGCGTGCGCGCGTTCGGGCAAACCCGTCAACATCAAGAAGGGCCAGTTCCTCGCGCCGCACGACATGAAGAACGTGATCGACAAGGCGCGCGACGCGGCACGTGAAGCGGGTCTGTCGGAAGACCGCTTCATGGCGTGCGAGCGCGGCGTGTCGTTCGGCTATAACAACCTCGTGTCGGACATGCGTTCGCTTGCGATCATGCGCGAAACGGGCGCGCCCGTCGTGTTCGACGCAACCCACTCGGTGCAGTTGCCGGGCGGGCAGGGCACGAGTTCGGGCGGTCAGCGCGAATTCGTCCCCGTGCTGGCGCGCGCGGCCGTCGCAACGGGTATCGCGGGCCTGTTCATGGAAACGCATCCGAATCCGGCCGAAGCGAAGTCGGACGGTCCCAATGCCGTGCCGCTGCATCGCATGGCCGATCTGCTCGAGACGCTGATGACGCTCGATCAGGCCGTGAAGCGCACACCGTTCCTCGAGAACGATTTCAACTGATGCAATCACGCGTGCGGCGTCGCGATCCGGCGCTGCGCGTGTACTCCAACCCGATGGTCGTCGAACGCGTCCGGACGTGTGCGGTCGAAGTGGTCCGGACGTCTCATCTTAAGAATTCATCGTCATTTCAGAGGAAACCATGAGTGCTATCGTAGATATCATCGGTCGCGAGATTCTCGATTCGCGAGGCAACCCCACCGTCGAATGCGACGTGTTGCTCGAATCGGGCACGATGGGCCGCGCGGCTGTGCCGTCGGGTGCATCGACGGGCTCGCGTGAAGCGATCGAACTGCGCGACGGCGAAGCCGGCCGTTACGGCGGCAAGGGCGTGCTGAAGGCCGTCGAGCACATCAACACCGAGATCTCCGAAGCGATCATGGGCCTCGACGCTTCCGAGCAGGCTTTCCTCGACAAGACGCTGCTGGAACTCGACGGCACCGACAACAAGTCGCGCCTCGGCGCAAACGCGATGCTGGCCGTGTCGATGGCCGTCGCGAAGGCCGCCGCTGAAGAAGCCGGCCTGCCGCTGTACCGCTACTTCGGCGGCTCGGGCGCAATGCAGTTGCCCGTGCCGATGATGAACATCGTCAACGGCGGTGCGCACGCGAACAACAGCCTGGATATCCAGGAATTCATGATCGTCCCGGTCAGCCAGCCGACCTTCCGCGAAGCACTGCGCTGCGGCGCCGAAGTGTTCCACGCGCTGAAGAAGATCCTGTCGGATCGCGGCATGAGCACGGCCGTGGGCGACGAAGGCGGCTTCGCGCCGAACTTCGGCAGCAACGACGAGTGCCTGTCGACCATCCTGCAAGCTATTGAAAAGGCAGGCTACCGCGCGGGCGAAGACGTGCTGCTCGCGCTCGACTGCGCAGCAAGCGAGTTCTACCACGACGGCAAGTACCAACTGGCGGGCGAAGGCCTGCAACTGTCGTCGTCGGAATTCGCGGACTACCTCGCGACGCTCGCCGACAAGTTCCCGATCGTGTCGATCGAAGACGGCATGCACGAAAGCGACTGGGAAGGCTGGAAGATCCTCACCGACAAGCTCGGCAAGAAAATCCAGCTGGTCGGCGACGACCTGTTCGTGACGAACACGCGCATCCTGAAGGAAGGCATCGAAAAGGGCATCGCGAATTCGATCCTGATCAAGATCAACCAGATCGGCACGCTGACGGAAACCTTCGCGGCGATCGAAATGGCGAAGCGCGCGGGCTACACGGCTGTGATCTCGCACCGCTCGGGCGAAACGGAAGACTCGACGATCGCGGACATCGCGGTCGGCCTGAACGCCGGTCAGATCAAGACGGGTTCGCTGTCGCGCAGCGACCGCATCTCGAAGTACAACCAGCTGCTGCGCATCGAGGAAGATCTCGGCGATATCGCTAGCTACCCGGGCAAGTCGGCGTTCTACAACCTGCGCTGAACGACGTCCATTCGTTGTTTTGAGACGGATTGATGGGCAAGAGTGACGCTTGCTGTCAACATTTCGTCTCAATAACCGTTAAACCGGTTATGCTTCGCTACTGATTCACCTTGTCGCCCTGCGTAAAGCGCAGGGCGACGCATATTCAACCCTGCAATTCACTTCATGCGGCTCGTCACCGTTGTTCTGCTCGTCCTGCTGGTGCTGATCCAATACCCGCTATGGTGGGGTCATGGCGGCTGGTTGCGTGTTCACGAGCTGCAACAGGAACTGGCGCAGCAGTTGCAAAAGAACGCGGACGCAAAGGAGCGCAACGAGCGCATCCAGGGCGAGGTTCAGGATCTGCAGAACGGCACGGCAGCCGTCGAAGAGCGCGCCCGTTACGAAATGGGCATGGTCAAGGACAGCGAGGTGTTCGTGCAGTTCGTATCGCCGAATTCGCCGTCGCAGGCAGCGAACGCACCGCAGTCGAACACCTCGACACGCGGTCAGATCACGGGTGCGCCGCTGCGCGTCGTGCCGAATCCGGAGTCGCGCGCGAAGCCGGATCGCAAGCATGCGAAAAAGGATGCGAAGGAGAAGAAGCCCGGTTGATTGCGGGCGATAGCGAAGCGGGTGCATTACGCTCAAGAAAAAGGCGCGGTTCATACGAACCGCGCCTTTTGTTTTGCGGGGCACTTTCGCGACTCACGCCAATGCGCGCATCACCAGCCCCAGCCCGGCGCGTAGCCGTAACCGACGCCCGTGCTCCAGCCGTGTCCCCAGCCACCGCTGGAATAGCTGCCGAACACCGACACAGGCGGCGCTGCGTAGCGCGAGTATGCCTGCGCGGCGGCGTCGGCGGCCATCGCCTGATTCTGTTCGGCCATGACCTGCCTGTCGATTTCGTCGTAGCGCGCGCGCTCTTCCGGCGTCAGCGGCTGCGCTGTCGCTGCGATGCCCGATTGATCGGCGGGCAGCCGGCTGTAAATCGGCGACGGACCGGGTGGGTCCATCATGCAGCCGGACAGCGCTGCGGCACCCGCGACGAGCGCGAGCGCGGCAGCCAGGCGATGTGCGGAGTGCGGCAGGGAAGGGGCGAACATGTGGAACTCCATCGGTCGGATACCTAAGCAATTGGACGGCATCGAACGGGCGCGCCGCCACTGACCGATGATACCGCGTCGCCGTTCCGCCGAAGCGAGACGAGGCGACGCGGGGGCTGCGTCAGTGCCGCTGTTCGGCAGCGGGCGCCACGCCTTGTGAGAGCCCGCTGGCGACAAAAAGTTGCGCGACGTCGACGGGGTCGAATTCGTAGCGCTGGTTGCAAAACTCGCAATGGATCTCGACGTGGCCGCGCTCTTCGATCACGCTGTCGACTTCCTCGCGGCCCAGCATCTTCAGCATGTTGCCGACGCGCGCACGCGAACACGTGCACTCGAAGCGCGTCCGCGCCGGCTCGAAGTGCTGCACGTTTTCCTGCCAGAAGAGCCGGCGGAACAGCGTGGTCGGCTCTTCTGCCAGCATTTCATCGTGCGACAGCGTGCTGCCCAGCGTGCACAGACGGTCCCACGTATCGGCGTCGATTTCGCCGGGATGCGGGACGATGCCGCCGTCGCCCGGCAGCTTCTGCAGCAGCATGCCGACGGCACGATCGTTGTTGGCCGCGAGCCACAGACGCGTATCGAGCTGTTCCGAGTGACGCATATAGTGCTCGAGCACTTCCGCCATCGACTTGAGCGGCCCGTCCACGCCCGACAGCGGCACGATGCCCTGATACGGCTGCTGGCCCGGCACCTTGGTTTTCGGGTCGAGCGTGATCACGCAGCGGCCGTGGCCGCCCACATTGAGGAGATCGACCAGCGAGAGGTCGTCGGGGATCGCGTTCGCGGCGTCGCCCGAAAACTTGGCCGTGGCGCGCATCGACAGATCCGAGTTGCACTGCACGACGAGCATCTTCACAGGGCCGTCGCCGAAAATCTGCATGATCAGCGTGCCGTCGAACTTCAGATTCGCCGACAGCAGCGCGCACGCGGCCATCATTTCGCCGAGCACGTTACGCACGGGCGCCGGATAGCTCCGGCGCGTCAGCACTTCCTGCCATGTATTGCGCAACGAAACGATCTCGCCGCGAACGGGCGCCGCGCTGAACATGAATTTTTGCAACTGGTCACTCACAACTTTTCCTCGGTCGAACCGCGCGGTGGGAAAGCCGCGCGTGGTGCGCCGTGCGGTCGGCCACTAGCCGATGCGCACGAGCTGCGCCTTGAAATAATCCCTGCGTTCCACGTAAATGTCTGCGGCGCGCTTCAGGCCTTTGATATCTGCTTCAGTCAATTCCCGGACGACCTTTGCGGGCGAGCCGAGAATCAGGGAATTGTCAGGAAAAACCTTGCCTTCGGTAACGACGGCTCCTGCGCCAACCAGACAATTGCGGCCGATTACCGCGCCATTCAAGACCACGGCCTGAATGCCGATCAGCGCGCCTTCCTTGACCGTGCAGCCGTGCAGCATCGCCTGGTGCCCCACCGTCACGCCCGCTTCCAGCGTCAGCGGAAAGCCCGGGTCGGCGTGCAGGACGGCGCTCTCCTGTATGTTAGTGCCCTTGCCGATCGTGATCGGCTCGTTGTCGCCGCGAATCGACGCGCCGAACCACACACTGGCGTTTTCTTCGAGCGTCACGTCGCCGATGATCGTCGCCGTGTCCGCAACGAACACGCTTTCGTGGATGGTCGGGGCTGCGTCGCCAAGCTTGTAGATTGCCACAGTGTCTCCTCGGGTCTCGGGCGCCGTGCCGCCGTTCAACGGGCGGCGCGGCGGATTGCGCGAAATGGCGGCATTGCGCGCGGCATGGTCGAATCGCGTATTGTAAACGGTTGTGCCAGAAGCCCGTGTGAAGCGCGTGCGCGCGCCGTGTCGTGCCAGAATCGCGGGTTCTGTATCCTTTTTCGTTACCTCCGCTTGTCGATGCTTGCCGCCGATCCCGTCCGTCCCTATCCCACGCATTGCGTCCGTTCCGACGCGCTTGCCGTTCTGGCGGAACGTGTTCCCGCCGCGAAAGCCGCGGCCACGCAGGCGCTTTATGCGCGTGTGCTGGAGGGCGCGGCTGTCGTGTCGCCGCAGCTCGTGCTGGACGAGCCGCCGGGATTGCCAGGCCGCCCCGAGCGGCCAGAACTGGTCGAGCCGCGCAAGCTCGGACGGCGCAGCATGCAGTCGCCGGAAGGGCGCGCGGTGCTGTTGCACGCGCTCGCGCACATCGAATTCAACGCGATCAATCTCGCGCTCGACGCCGTCTGGCGTTTCAGCGATATGCCCGAAGCGTTTTACGTCGATTGGCTGAAGGTGGCGTCCGAGGAGGCGCATCACTTTTCGTTGCTGACCGTGCGGCTGGCGGCGTTCGGCCACGCCTACGGCGATTTCCCGGCACACGACGGACTGTGGGACATGTGCGAGCGCACCCGTGGCGACGTGCTCGCGCGCATGGCGCTCGTGCCGCGCACGCTCGAGGCGCGCGGGCTCGATGCGTCGCCGCCCATCCGTGCGCGTCTGCAGCAGGCCGGTGATCACACGTCGGCGGCAATTCTGGACGTGATCCTGCGCGATGAAATCGGCCACGTGCTGATCGGCAATCGCTGGTTCCGTCACCTGTGCGACCAGATGGGCGCCGACGCGCATCAGACTTATCTGCGCCTTTCCGATGAATATCGCGCGCCGAAACTACGCGGACCGTTCAACTTCGAGGCGCGCCGCGACGCCGGTTTCGAAGAGGCAGAGCTGGCCGCGCTGGCGGGCCTCGAAGCGCAGCAGCGCACGGAAGGCTGACGTGTGGCTTGAAGTCGCCGCCAGCGGCGGCGCGGCTATCTCGATATAATCGAACGATCATTCTTTTATGGTCGAATCATGGACCGCTCTCTCAAACCCTCCGTTTCCGAATTCGTCACCGTGCGCGGTGTGCGGCTTCATGTGCGTCGTTGGGGCCGTCCGGATGCGCCGACGCTCTTCATGCTGCATGGCTGGATGGACGTCGCCGCGTCGTTTCAGTTCGTCGTCGACGCACTCGCGGGAGACTGGCAGGTGATCGCGCCCGATGCACGGGGTTTCGGGCTGTCCGACTGGCCTGTGGCGCAACACGGCGGCGGTCACTACTGGTTCCAGGAATATCTGGCCGACCTCGACGCGCTGCTCGATCACTATGCGCCCACGGGTCAGGTGAACCTCGTCGGGCACAGCATGGGCGCGAACGTCGTGTGCCTGTACGCGGGCGTGCGGCCGGAGCGCGTGCGGCGCGTGGTCGATCTGGAAGGCTTCGGGCTCGCGCCGGCGAAGGCGGCGCAGTTGCCGCGCCGTATCGCGTCGTGGCTCGATGAGTTGCGCGAGCCGCCGACGCTGCGTCCGTACGCGTCGCTCGACGACGTCGCCGCGCGTCTCATCAAGACCAACGCCCGGCTCGCGCCGCAGCGCGCCCGTTTTCTCGCGCAGCACTGGTCGAAGCCGGACGGGGCGGGCGGTTACGTGCTGCTCGCCGATCCTGCGCACAAGATTCTCGGCCCGCTGCTGTACCGGCTCGATGAAATAACGGCGGTCTGGGCCAACGTGCAGGCCAGCGTGCTGCACGTCGAAGCCAAGGCGTCTCCGACGCTCGCGGCGCTCGCCGGCAACATGCCGCTCGACGAATTCAAGGCGCGGTTTCAGGCGTTTGCCGACTGGCGCGAGGAATTCATCGAGGATGCGGGCCACATGGTTCATCACGATCAGCCGGAGCGGGTCGCGGCGCTCATCGAGGCGTTTTGCGCCTAGCATCTGTCGCGGTTTTGTGCCGACGAATCCTCTGCGTACGCTTACTGCGTTGCAGTAAAATGGGCTGATTCCGCTATCAAGAACATGATGAACGCCGACCTGCATTGCCATTCCACCGTGTCCGACGGCGCGTTCGCGCCAGCCGAAGTCGCGCGCCGCGCGCAAGCCGGCGGCGTGACGCTGTGGGCGCTTACCGACCACGATGAAATCGGCGGTCAGGTCGAAGCGCGCGAAGCAGCCGAGGCGCTCGGCATGCAGTATCTGAGCGGCGTCGAAATTTCTGTCACGTGGGCGTCGCGCACGATCCACATCGTCGGCCTGCATGTCGATCCTGCCTGCCAGGCGCTCGTCGAAGGGCTCGAGCGCACGCGCAACGGCCGCGCGGCGCGCGCGGAAGCCATCGGCGAACAGCTGGAAGCGTTCGGGATTCCCGACGCGTACGAAGGCGCACTGAAGTTCGTGTCGAATCCCGACATGATTTCGCGCACGCACTTCGCGCGCTTCATGGTCGAAAACGGCTACGCGGAAAACACCCAGGACGTGTTCAACCGCTTTCTCGGCGACGGCAAACCGTGTTGCGTCGCGCATCGCTGGTCGAAGCTCGCCGACGCCGTCAAATGGATCCAGCTTGCGGGCGGTGAAGCGGTGATTGCGCATCCGGGCCGCTACGCGTACACGCAGACCCAATTCGACGCGCTGTTCGGCGAGTTCATCGATCTCGGCGGCAAGGCAATCGAAGTCGTGACGGGCAGCCACACGCCCGATCAGTACCGCGAATACGCGGACGTCGCGCGGCGCTTCGGCTTCGAGGCATCGCGCGGGTCCGATTTTCATGCGGCGGGGGAAGGCCGTGTCGAACTCGGCAGTCTGCCGCCGTTGCCGTCCGATCTGAAGCCAGTCTGGGAACGTTGGCTGTAAGCTCTCGTTGTCCGCCGTGCATGGGCACGCGCGCTGCATGAGCCGTCGCTGTTCAACGACTTCCTGACCGACATCATGTCCCAATACTTTCGGCTTCATCCCGACAATCCACAGCCGCGCCTCATCAAGCAGGCCGTGCAGATCATCGAGAGCGGCGGTGTGGTCGCGCTGCCGACCGATTCGAGCTACGCGCTCGCATGCCAGCTGGACAACAAGAATGCCGTCGATCGCGTGCGGCGCATTCGCGGCATTGACGAGCGGCAACTGCTTTCGCTGCTCGTGCGCGATCTGTCCGAGCTGGCGAATTTTGCGCTGGTCGACAACCGTCAGTACCGTCTGATCAAATCCGTGACGCCCGGCCCCTATGTGTTCGTGCTGCAGGCGACCAAGGAAGTGCCGCGCCGCCTGTCGCATCCGTCGCGCAAGACGATCGGCCTGCGCGTGCCCGATCACGCGATCACGCTCGCCATTCTCGAAGAATTCGGCCAGCCGCTGCTCGGTTCGACGCTGATCCTGCCGGGCGAGACAGAGCCGCTGAACGACCCGGAGGAAATCCGCGAAAAGCTGGAAAAGCAGCTCGATCTGGTGATCGACGGCGGCGCGTGTCCGTGCGAGCCGTCGACGGTGATCGACCTGACGGGCGAGGAGCCCGTGCTGGTGAGGCCGGGGCGCGGCTCGCTCGCGCCGTTCGGTCTCGAAGAGACGGCCTAGACGCGACACGAACGAAAGCCGACAGAGCCGCAAGGCGCCGTTGTTACAATAGAGCGATATGGATTCCTCCCTGATACAGACCATCGTCGTCTACGCGTTGCCCGTCATTTTCTCGATCACGCTGCACGAGGCGGCTCATGGCTACGTCGCGCGCATGCTCGGCGACAACACCGCGTACGTGCTCGGCCGCGTGTCGTTCAATCCGATGCGGCACATCGACCCGATCGGTACCATCGTGATCCCGCTGGTGCTTTACTTCGCGACCAGCGGCGCGTTCATGTTCGGCTACGCGAAGCCGGTGCCCGTCGCCTTCGGCAATCTGCGCAATCCCCGCTGGGGCTCGCTCTGGGTCGCGCTCGCGGGACCGCTGTGCAACTTCGTGCAGGCGCTCCTCTGGGGTGTGTTCGGTGTGGCGCTCGCCGCGCTGAACGTCGACGAGCCGTTCTTCACGCGCATGGCGCGCGCCGGCGTGTTCGTGAATCTGGTGCTCGGCGTGTTGAATCTGTTTCCGTTGCCCCCGCTCGACGGCGGTCGCGTGCTCACGGCGCTGTTGCCCGTGCGTCCCGCGATGATGCTCGCACGCCTCGAACCGTATGGCTTTTTCATCGTGATGGCGCTCGTGATGACGGGCACGCTGACGCGTTTCTGGCTGAGTCCGCTCGTGAATATCGGCTACGCGGCAGTGACGGCTATCCTGACTCCCCTCATTTCGCTTCTATAAATCAAAACCATGTATCCCGACCGTATCTTCTCCGGCATGCGGCCTACCGGCTCGCTGCACCTCGGCCACTATCACGGCGTGCTGAAAAACTGGGTGCGTCTGCAGTCCGAGTATCCGTGCTTTTTCTGTGTGGTCGACTGGCACGCGCTGACGACGCACTACGAAACGCCGGAAGTCATCGAGAAGAACGTCTGGGACGTACTGATCGACTGGCTCGCTTCGGGCATCGATCCGGCGCAGGCAACGCTGTTCATTCAGAGCCGCGTGCCCGAGCACGCCGAACTCGCGCTGCTGCTCGGCATGAGCACGCCGCTCAGTTGGCTCGAACGCGTGCCGACCTACAAGGAGCAGATCGAAAAGCTGCGCGACAAGGATCTCGGCACCTACGGCTTTCTCGGCTATCCCGTGCTGATGGCGGCCGACATCCTGCTGTACCGCGCGTCGCTCGTGCCCGTGGGCGAGGACCAGGTGCCGCACGTCGAAATGGCGCGCGAAATGGCGCGGCGCTTCAACTACATGTACGGCCGCGAGCCGGGATTCGAAGAGAAGGCCAACGAGGCCGCGAAGAAGCTCGGCGGCAAGCGCTCGAAGCTGTATCACGAACTGCGCAACGCGTATCAGCAGGAAGGCAACGAAGAGGCGCTCGAAAAGGCGCGTGCGATGCTGTCGGAGTCGCAAAGCCTGTCGATGAGCGATCGCGAGCGCCTGTTCGGCTACCTCGAAGGCTCGCGCAAGATCATCCTGCCCGAGCCGCAGGTGCTGCTGACGGAAGCGTCGCGCATGCCCGGCCTCGACGGCCAGAAGATGTCGAAGTCGTACGGCAACACGATTGGCCTGCGTGAAGACGCGGAAACGATCACGAAGAAAGTCCGCACGATGCCGACCGACCCGGCGCGCGTGCGCCGCACCGATCCGGGCGACCCGGACAAGTGCCCCGTGTGGCAACTGCATCAGGTCTATACCGACAGCGAGACGCACGAGTGGGTGCAGAAGGGTTGCCGCTCGGCGGGCATCGGTTGCCTCGAGTGCAAGCAGCCGGTGATCGAAGGCATTCTGCGCGAGCAGCAGCCGATGCTCGAGCGCGCGCAGAAGTACATGGACGATCCGTCGCTGCTGCGTGCGATCGTCGCCGATGGCTGCGACAAGGCGCGCCGTTTCGCGACCGAGACGATGCGCGACGTGCGCGAGGCGATGGGCCTGTCGTACACCTGATGACGGACAGCCTGAACCCGTGCTCGCCGGGTGCCGGCCATGCGGCGATCGGCGAGCCGTCGCGCTGGGTGAAGCGCTGGGCGCATCTGGTCGACGCCGGCGGCGCCGTGCTCGACGTTGCATCGGGGGCGGGGCGGCACGCGCGGTTCTTTGCGTCGCGCGGTCATGCCGTCACGGCCATCGACCGCGATGCCGCCGCGCTCGCGTCGATGAGCGGTGTGCCGGGCATCGAACCCGTCGCCGCCGATATCGAAAACGGCCCATGGCCGCTTCCTGCGAGCGCGCAATACTCGGCCGTCGTCGTCACGAACTACCTGCACCGGCCGCTCTTTCCCCAATTGCTGGCGGCACTCGTGCCCGGCGGCGTGCTGATCTACGAAACCTTCGCGCAGGGGAACGAAACGGTCGGCAAGCCATCGAATCCCGCGTTTCTGCTCGCACCGGGCGAGCTGCTCGACGCGGTGCGGGGTCCGTTACGTGTCGTTGCATTTCAGGACGGTTTCCTCGCAGAACCGCGCCCCGCCTACGTGCAGCGCATCTGCGCGGTGCGCGAGGCGGACGGGTCGGTCAAAACGAAAGATAAGGGGGTTCCCCCGCGTTACGATTTGGCCGGTTAATCCGCTACAATCGAAGTTTATCGAACAAATTCATGACGTTTCATGGCTAACGGCACTCAGCAAGACGGCGTCGCGATTCGCGGCAGCATTCCCGCCATCATCACCCCGATGCTCGAAGACGGCAGTCTCGATCTGCCGGCGTTCCGCAAACTGGTCGACTGGCACATTGAAGAGGGTACGAACGCGCTGGTCGTGGTCGGAACGAGCGGCGAGTCGGCGACGCTGTCGGTCGATGAACACGTCCTGATGGTCAAGACTGCCGTCGAGCACGCCGCGGGCCGCATCCCCGTGATCGCGGGCGCAGGCGCCAACTCGACCACGGAAGCGATCGAATTGACCGAGCAGGCGAAGAAAGTGGGTGCCGATGCCACGCTGCAGGTCGTGCCGTACTACAACAAGCCGACCCAGGAAGGCATTTATCGCCATTTCGCGAAGATCGCCGAAACCGTCGACCTTCCCGTGATTCTGTACAACGTGCCGGGCCGCACCGTCGCGGACATGTCGAACGAGACGATCCTGCGCCTCGCAAACGTGCCGGGCATCATCGGCGTGAAGGAAGCGACGGGCAACATCGACCGTGCCGCGCATCTGATCAAGTCGGCGCCCGCGCACTTCGGCATTTACAGCGGCGACGATCCGACGGCTATCGCGCTGATGCTGCTGGGCGGCCACGGCAATATTTCGGTGACGGCAAACGTCGCACCGCGTCTGATGAGCGAGCTGTGCAAGGCGGCGCTCGCAGCCGACGCGAAGACGGCGCGCGAAATCCACCTGAAACTTCTCTCGCTGCACAAGAACCTCTTCATCGAATCGAACCCGATTCCCGCGAAGTGGGCGTTGCAGCAAATGGGCCGCGTCAAGGGCGGCATCCGTCTGCCTCTCACGCCGCTCGACGCGCGCTACCACGACGTGGTCCGCGCTGCGCTGCGCGAGGCAGGGCTGCTCGGCTGAGCGCCTGATTTTTCAGGCGCCTCCCGGCATTTTTTCAACTGACGTCGATATCGCCCACGGTCCTGCACCGAATCCGGCAGCGCGTTCTAGCTTCACGAAGGACCCCATGAAACGTTCCGCACTTTCCCTCCACGCAACGCGCCTGGCGGCGCTGATGCTTGCGGCTGGCACGGTTGTGTCGCTTTCTGGCTGCGAGTCGCTGAACGACATGCTCGCGTCGGACAAGGTGAACTACAAGGCGACGGCGAGCGCGCCGCCGCTGGCCGTGCCGAGCGACCTGACGGCTGCGCAGGTCGACCAGCGCTATGTCGCGCCCCCCGCGGGCACCGCACTTGGCGGCGCGCCGGAGCGCGCAAAGACGTCAGCCGGCAATCTGACGGAAGGCGTCCCGAACGCGCAGGATCCGATGGGCATGCACGTCGAGCGCGACGGCGACCGCCGCTGGCTGGTCGTGAACGGCCGCACCCCGGAACAACTGTGGCCGCAATTGCAGGAATTCTGGACGGAGAACGGCTTCTCGCTGAAGACGGACGCTCCGTCGACGGGCATCATGTCCACCGACTGGGCTGAAAACCGCGCGAATATTCCGGACGACTGGTTCCGCCGCACGGTCGGCAAGGTGATCGATTTCGCGTACTCGTCGGGCACGCGCGACAGCTTCCGCACGCTGGTGTCGCGCGACACCAGCGGCGGCACCGACATTTCCATCACCCACGCAGCAATGGAAGAAGTGATGACGGGGCAGGACAAGACGTCGTCGCGTTGGGTCGAGCGGCCGCGCGATCCGGCACTCGAAGCTGAATTCCTCGCCAAGCTGATGCAGAAGTTCGGCCTCACCGACGCGCAATCAAAGCAGTTGCTGACGGACGCACGTCCGGCGACGGCTTCGGCGCAGCTCGACAAGAGCGCGGGCGGCGCGACGCTGGATCTGCCTGAGTCGTTCGATCGCGCGTGGCTGCGCGTCGGCCTCGCACTCGACCGCACGAACTTCACCGTCGACAACCGTGATCGCGAAAAGGGCATCTACTATGTCCGTTACGCGGATTCCATGCAGGAACTCAAGCGCGACGGTCTGTTCGGCAAGCTGTTCTACAGTGACAAGAGCGCGAAGAAGGACGGCCACGAGTTCCTCGTCAACGTGCGCTCCAAGGGCGACGCGATGACGCAGGTTGCCGTTGTCGATTCGAATGGTCAGGTGGATACGTCGTCGGACGCGCAGCGCATCGTGTCGCTGCTGCATGCGCAACTCAACTAAGGCGGGTCGTGCGATTCGCCAGTCTGGGAAGCGGCAGTGAAGGCAATGCATTGCTGGTCGAGGCCCAAAGCGGTGCGACGACCACGCGGGTTTTGCTGGACTGCGGCTTCTCGGGCAAAGAAATTGCCCGGCGGCTGGAGCGGCTGGGCGCGGGCGTCGACGAACTCGACGCCATTCTCATCACCCACGAGCACAGCGATCACATCGGCAGCGCGATGACGCTTGCGCGCAAATTGTCGATTCCCCTGTATATGAGCTGGGGCACGGCGCGCGCCGTCGGCGCCGACGAGGCCGCGGTCGATCTGCATGTCCTATGGGGCGACGAAGCTGTTGCGATCGGCGATCTGAGCGTGCTGCCGTACACCGTGCCGCACGACGCGCGCGAGCCGCTGCAATATGTGTTTTCCGATGGCGCAGCGCGGCTGGGCGTATTGACCGATGTCGGTACGTCGACGCCGCATATCGCCGAGGTGTTGAGCGGTTGCGATGCCCTCGTCCTCGAATGTAATCATGACGTCCAGATGCTGGCTGCGTCGCGCTATCCGCCGTCGTTGAAGGCGCGGATCGGCGGCAATCACGGGCATCTGAACAATGACGCGGCGGCGGACATCCTTGCGTCGCTCGATCGCTCGAAGTTGCGGCATCTGGTCGCGGCGCATCTGAGTCAGCAGAATAATCTGCCCGAGCTGGCACAGGCGGCGATGGCTGCCGTGCTTGGCGCGGCGGCGACGGAAGTGGTGGTCGCAACGCAAAGCGAAGGGTTCGACTGGTTGAGCCTTTGAGCTGGAGGCTTTGGAGCAGAAGCGAAAACGCCCGTGACGATGACTCGTCACGGGCGTCTTGCTTTTTGGCCGGCCGCTAGCTACCAGCTAACGACCGACGTCGATCAGTTGCGGTTGCCGCCGAAGATGCCGAGGATCGACAGCAGATTCACGAACACGTTATACAGGTCGAGATAGATCGCGAGCGTCGCCGTGATGTAGTTCGTCTCGCCGCCGTTCACGACGCGCTGTACGTCGAACAGCATGTAGGCCGAGAAGATCACGATGGCGAGCACGGACACCGTCAGCATCAGCGCGGGCAGTTGCAGGAACACGTTCGCGACCATGGCCAGCAGAAGCACGATCACGCCCATGAACAGCCACTTGCCGAGGCCAGAAAAATCGCGCTTGCTGACCGTGGCGATCGTCGCCATTGCCGCGAAGATCACACCAGTGCCACCGAAGGCGAGCATGATCAGCGACGGTCCGTTCGAGAAGCCGAGGATGAAACTCAGCAGGCGCGACAGCATCAGGCCCATGAAGAACGTGAAGCCAAGCAGTACGAACACGCCGGCGGCGCTGTCCTTCGTCTTCTGGATCGCGAACATGAAGCCGAACGCGATCGCGAAGAACGCGAGCATGCTCATGGCCGGGCTGGTGGCGGCGAACAGCGAGAAGCCGGTCGCGACGCCCACCCACGCGCCGAGCACGGTCGGCACCATCGACAGCGCGAGCAGCCAGTATGTGTTGCGCAGTACCCGGTTGCGGGTCTCGGCCGTGGTGACGGAGCCGCCGCGGCCAAAGTTATAGGGATATTCGTTCATGGTCTCTCCTTGCGTCAGACGCAGTGTTGCGACGTGGCTTGCAACGGTTTTCGTACGGTGCCGGCGGGCGGTTGCCATCCGTCACGCGAACCCACAACCCTAAGATTAACGCTGGATCGGGGAGTTTCAATGCGGCGCACAACAGCGTGCGATTTCATTGTGTTACCCCTTTCTTAGCCCTGTCTTAAAAGGAATGTTGGGAGGAACTACGGCACTTTTGTTCGACCTTACAGTATCGTAAGGGTTCAATCGCAATCATACACGGGAACATGCTACAATAGCGGATTCATTTAAATCTGTAACCTCTTAATTTTTTGGAGTTTTTATGGCGATCGAACGCACCCTGTCGATTATCAAGCCGGACGCAGTGGCCAAGAATGTGATCGGCCAGATCTACAGCCGCTTCGAAAACGCTGGCCTGAAGGTCGTGGCATCGCGCATGGTTCACCTGTCGCGCGCCGACGCGGAGAAGTTCTACGCTGTGCACGCAGCACGCCCGTTCTTCAAGGATCTGGTCGAATTCATGATCTCGGGTCCGGTGCAGGTTCAGGTTCTGGAAGGCGAAGGCGCCATCCTGAAGAACCGCGACCTGATGGGCGCAACGGATCCGAAGAAGGCCGACAAGGGCACGATCCGTGCTGACTTCGCTGACAGCATCGACGCCAATGCAGTCCACGGTTCGGACGCTGCGGAAACGGCAGCCGTCGAAGTCGCGTTCTTCTTCCCGGAAGTCAACGTCTACTCGCGCTAAGCGCTTCGTAAGACAGCAGTAACAGCAGCAGGAGCGGGCGCGAACGGCATACGCGTTCATGCAGCTTGTTGCATGAACGCAGTCTCGCACTGAATGGCAGGATTCGATATGACGAGCAGTCCAACCGTCAACCTTCTCGATCTCGACGCCGCGGGCCTTGTCGCGTATTGCGACGGCCTCGGCGAGAAGCCGTTTCGCGCCAAACAATTGCAGCGCTGGATTCACCAGTACAACGCTGCCGACTTCGACGGGATGACCGATCTCGCGAAGTCCTTGCGCGAAAAGCTGAAAGGCCGTGCATCGATCACGATGCCGCCTGTAGTCAGCGACCATATTTCTTCCGACGGCACACGCAAGTGGCTCGTCGACGTCGGCAACGGCAACGCCGTCGAAACCGTGTACATCCCCGAAGAAACGCGCGGCACGCTGTGTGTGTCGTCGCAGGCGGGGTGCGCCGTCAACTGCCGGTTCTGTTCGACGGGCAAGCAGGGTTTCTCCCGCAATCTCAGCACCGGCGAAATCATCGGCCAGCTGCGCATGGCCGAGTTCGCGCTGCGTGCGTCCCGCGGCACGGCCGGCGGTCGCGCGACGGGCGGTGACGGCAAGGGTGAGCGCGTCGTCACGAACGTCGTGATGATGGGCATGGGCGAGCCGCTGCTCAATTACGACGCGGTCGTGCCCGCCATGCGCCTGATGCTCGACGACAACGCGTACGGCCTGTCGCGCCGGCGCGTGACGCTGTCCACCTCGGGCGTGGTGCCGATGATGGACCGGCTCGGCGCCGATCTCCCCGTGGCACTCGCGGTCTCGCTGCACGCGCCGAACGATGCGCTGCGCGACGAACTCGTGCCGCTCAACAAGAAGTATCCGCTGCGCGAGCTGATGGCGGCTTGCCAGCGTTATCTGAAAGTCGCGCCGCGCGACTTCATCACATTCGAATACTGCATGCTCGACGGCGTGAACGACACCGAGGCGCATGCACGCGAGTTGCTCGCTGTCACACGTGACGTGCCGTGCAAGTTCAATCTGATTCCGTTCAATCCGTTCCCGGAGTCGGGTTTGCTGCGTTCGAAGAACGAACAGATCAAGCGTTTTGCGCAGGTATTGATGGACGCAGGGGTCGTCACGACCGTGCGCAAAACGCGCGGCGACGACATCGATGCGGCCTGCGGTCAGTTGGCAGGCGCCGTCAAGGACCGCACGCGCCTCGCCGAGCGCACCGGTAAGGGCAAGGTCATCGAAGTCCGCGCCGTGTAAGACCCGCGACAGGCGAAACAGGGCGGGAAGTCAGTCAGCTGCTTCTGCGGGCGCGCCATGTCGCGTGAAGTGAAAAGAATGTGTGTAAAAGCGATCGGAAGCGGCACGCACAGCCGCACATTTTGTTATAAACGGTCTGCGAAACCGGGCAAGGCACGAGCCGCCCGTTCGCATGAGTGATAAAAGAATCGACGCGAAAGGATTTGGGATGAGTGAGCCGCAGCACCCGCAACCGCACGACATGGATACGCATTCGGATCGACCGCTATCGGCGGCGCCGACGGCCGTGCCGACCGGGTTCGACTCGCTGGCTGCCGTCGGCGCGCGGCTCGCACAGTTGCGCGAATCGAAGGGTTGGTCGGTCGAAGACGTGTCGGCGCGCCTGAAAGTTTCGCCGGGCAAGTTGCGCGGGCTCGAAGCGGGCGATCTCAGCCAGTTGCCGGACACGACGTTCGCGCTGGGCGTGGTACGTAGCTACGCGAAGATGGTCGGTGCCGATCCGGCACCGATGACGCAGGCGCTGCGTCGCGAGAAAGGGGTGCCGGAGCCCGCGCTGACCATGCCGGCATCGGCTGGAACGGATTTGCCACGCGGGAAGGTGTCGCTGTCGCTCGGCGGCGGTGGCGCGCCGCGTCGTCGCTCGTGGTTGTGGGGCGTCGCGCTGTCCGTGGTCGTGCTGATCGCGCTCGCCATGTGGCACACGAACAACGGCGATTCGAACGCGTGGCTTGCGCGTCTGAAAGGTATTGCGGGCGGTTCGGCGAGCACGGGGGCCGCGTCGTCGGTTACGGGTCAGCCGGCGAGCGGCGCGTCGGTAACGGGCGCGGTGACAGGTTCGGCATCGGCGACTCAATCGGCGACTCAAGCAGACGCACCCGCAGATACGCAGGCGGCGGACGCTGAAGGCGCGTCGTCGGCAACACCGATGCCCACGCCGCTGCCGATGGCAGGCGCTGCTCCGGCATCAAATGCAGCATCGGCGTCCGCGCCGGCCGCCGCCGCACCGAAGGCCGCGAGCGCGGCTCCCGCTGTCGCGGCGGCTGCATCGGCTGCTCCCGCCAGCGAGCCGACGGCCGCACCGGAAGGTGCGTCGACAGTGGCGCTGACGGTCAAGCAGGACAGCTGGTTCAGTGTGCGTCAGAAGGACGGCAAGGAAGTGTTCTCCGGCCTCGTGCACGCGGGCGAGAAGAAGGAAATCAGCGGACAGGCTCCGCTCAAGGTGACGGTCGGCAACAAGGCGGGTCTGGATACGATCACGCTGGACGGCCAGCCGGTCGACCCGGCCAAATATGCGTCGGCCAAGGGCAATGTGGCACGCTTCGCGTTGCCCTGACGCAATTCAATCGTGTGCGTCGCGGCTTTGAGGCCGCGGCGCTTTTTCAATTCATGCGCCGTTTTTTGCAACATGGCCGGGTACTTTC
Source organism: Paraburkholderia sp. Tr-20389 (assembly GCF_017104565.1). Taxonomy (GTDB): domain Bacteria; phylum Pseudomonadota; class Gammaproteobacteria; order Burkholderiales; family Burkholderiaceae; genus Paraburkholderia. The sequence goes on from NZ_JAAGPD010000007.1 coordinate 49,997, forward strand.
CAGGCCATGAGCGGACGACGCAAGCGGGTTTATCGATGCACTCCGATCAAGTGAAATCCAGCAGTCAGATTGTTTCGACCGTGCCGGTGTTCGGCGGTCATGCGCCGCGTCGCCGCTCGAATGCGGTCGACGTGCGTTGGGGCGGCCAGCTCGTGACGATCGGCGGCGACGCGCCCGTGCGCGTACAGTCGATGACCAACACGGATACGGCCGACGCAATCGGCACTGCGATCCAGATCAAGGAGCTCGCGCAGGCCGGTTCGGAACTCGTGCGTATCACAGTGAACACGCCGGAAGCGGCGGCCGCCGTGCCCGCGATCCGCGAGCAGCTCGACCGCATGGGCGTGACGGTGCCGCTCGTCGGCGACTTCCACTACAACGGCCATCTGTTGCTGCGCGACTATCCGGGCTGTGCGGAAGCGCTGTCGAAGTACCGGATCAACCCGGGCAACGTCGGGCAGGGCGCGAAGCGCGACACGCAGTTCGCGCAGATGATCGAAGCCGCCGCGAAGTACGACAAGCCGGTGCGTATCGGCGTGAACTGGGGCAGCCTCGATCAGGACCTGCTCGCGAAGATGATGGACGAGAACGCCGCGCGCGCCGAACCGTGGGAAGCGCAAAGCGTGATGTACGAAGCACTGATCCAGTCGGCGATCGGCTCGGCGGAACGCGCTGTCGAACTGGGGCTCGGCCGCGACAAGATCATCCTGTCGTGCAAGGTGAGCGGCGTGCAGGATCTGATCGCCGTCTACCAGGAGCTCGCGCGCCGTTGCGACTTCGCGCTGCACCTGGGCCTCACCGAGGCGGGTATGGGCTCGAAGGGCATCGTCGCGTCGACGGCTGCGCTGTCCGTGCTGCTGCAACAAGGCATCGGCGACACGATCCGTATTTCGCTGACGCCGGAACCGGGCGCGTCGCGTACGGGCGAGGTGATCGTCGGCCAGGAAATCCTGCAGACGATGGGCCTGCGTTCGTTCACGCCGATGGTCATCGCCTGTCCGGGCTGCGGCCGCACGACGAGCACGCTGTTCCAGGAACTGGCGTCGCAGATCCAGACGTATCTGCGCACGCAGATGCCGCTGTGGCGCGACACGTATCCGGGCGTCGAAAAGATGCACGTGGCCGTGATGGGTTGCATCGTCAACGGTCCTGGCGAATCGAAGCACGCGAACATCGGCATCAGCCTGCCGGGCTCGGGCGAGAACCCGGCCGCGCCCGTGTTCATCGACGGCGTGAAGGTCAAGACGCTGCGCGGCGAAAACATCGCGCAGGAATTCCAGCAGATCGTGAGCGACTACGTCGAGCGCAGCTATGGGCCGAATGCGGTCCGCGCCGAAGCGACGAACTGATTCGCCCCATCTCCAATCGTCAATCAAAGACAGATGACTGAACAGAAGAAACGGCTTGAAAAGTTGTCCGGCGTGAAGGGCATGAACGACATCCTTCCGCAGGACGCCGGCTTGTGGGAATTTTTCGAATCGACCGTCAAGTCGATGTTGCGTTCGTACGGATACCAGAATATCCGCACGCCGATCGTCGAGCACACGCAGTTGTTCACGCGCGGTATCGGCGAAGTGACCGACATCGTCGAAAAAGAGATGTACAGCTTCACCGACGCGCTGAACGGCGAAAACCTGACGATGCGCCCGGAGAACACGGCTGCCGTCGTGCGTGCGTCGATCGAGCACAACATGCTGTACGACGGCCCGAAGCGTCTGTGGTACATCGGCCCTATGTTCCGCCACGAGCGTCCGCAGCGCGGGCGTTATCGCCAGTTCCATCAGGTGGGCGTCGAAGCGCTCGGTTTCGCAGGTCCGGACACGGACGCCGAAATCATCCTGATGTGCCAGCGTCTGTGGGACGACCTCGGGCTGACGGGCATCAAGCTCGAAATCAACTCGCTGGGTCTCGCTGAAGAGCGCGCGAAGCATCGCGTCGAACTGATCGCGTATCTCGAGAAGCACATGAACGTGCTCGACGAAGACGCGAAGCGCCGTCTCTACACGAACCCGCTGCGCGTGCTGGACACGAAAAATCCGGCCCTGCAGGCCGTCGCGCAGAATGCGCCGAAGCTGATCGATTTCCTCGGCGAAGAATCCCGTGCACACTTCGAAGGCCTGCAGCGGATCCTGAAGGCGAACAACATTCCGTTCACGATCAATCCGCGTCTCGTGCGCGGTCTGGATTATTACAACCTGACCGTGTTCGAATGGGTGACCGACAAGCTCGGCGCGCAAGGCACGGTGGCGGCGGGCGGTCGTTACGATCCGCTGATCGAGCAGCTCGGCGGCAAGCCGACGGCGGCATGCGGCTGGGCGATGGGCATCGAGCGCATTCTCGAACTGCTGAAGGAAGAGAACCTCGTGCCTGAAGACGAAGGCTGCGACGTGTATGTCGCGCATCAGGGCGACGCAGCGCGCGAGCAGGCGTTCATCGTCGCGGAGCGTCTGCGCGACACGGGCCTCGACGTGATTCTGCATTGCAGTCCTGACGGTCAGGCGTCCAGCTTCAAGTCGCAGATGAAACGCGCCGATGCAAGCGGCGCCGCGTTCGCCGTGATCCTCGGCGAAGACGAAATCGCGAACGGCACGGCAGGCGTCAAGGCATTGCGCGATACGTCGCAAAGCAATGGAAAGAGCGAGCAACAAACGGTGCCGCTCGAAGACTTGACCGAATATCTAATCAATGCGATGGTTGCGTCCACCGAAGACGGCGACGATTGAGCGCGGCCACGCGCATCGACGTTCTGCGGGCCGCAATGTTTGCGGCCCCAATCAGATAAGGCACCACGAAAGGAAACCGCGTCGCGATGAGTTACCACGACGAACAAGAATCGATTGAAAGCCTGAAGGCCTGGTGGGCGCAGTGGGGGAACGGCGTCACGTGGATCGTGCTGGTCGCGCTCGTCGCTGCGGCGGGCTGGAACGGCTGGAACTACTGGCAACGTCATCAGGCGGCGGAAGCGGCCGTGCTGTATGACCAGGTTCAGCAAGCCACGGCGGGCACGGACAAGGCGACCATCACGCGTGTCTCGACCGACATGGAAGACAAGTTCAGCGGCACCGCGTATGCGCAGATGACGGCGCTGGCAGCAGCGAAGGCGCTATACGCCGCCGGCGACGAGCCGGGCGCGAAGGCGCAACTGCAATGGGCGATCGACCACGCGAAGGAAGACGAATTCAAGCAGATCGCGAAGCTGCGCCTCGCGTCGCTGCTGCTCGACGAAAAAGCCTACGACGCCGGTCTCGCACTGCTTAACGATCCTTCGGATGCGTTCAAGGGCGTGGTCGCCGACCGTCGCGGCGATCTGCTGGCGGCGCAAGGCAAGCGCGACGATGCGCGCACTGCCTACAAGCTCGCGCTCGACTCGCTGCCGAAGAACGATGCCTCGGCCCGTCAACTGATCCAGTTCAAGCTCGACGCGCTGGGCGGCTGAACGTTGCGCGCTGCTGCGACGTCCGCCGTTACCTTTTGATCAATACAACATACATGCTTCGTTCACCGATGAATCTGCTGAAACGTTACGCCGTGCCCGTTGCCTGTGCGATGACCGTGCTCGCTCTGTCGGCCTGCTCGTCGTCGAAAGACGAGCGCCGCGTGCCCACGCCGCTCACCGAGTTCAAACCCGTACTCGACGTGCAGCAGACCTGGACGGCCAGCGTCGGCAAGGCCGGGCGCTACATGTTCTCGCCCGTCGCGGTCGGCGACACCGTGTACGCTGCGGGCGCGAACGGCTCGGTCGCGAAAATCGATGCAAAGACGGGCAAGGACGTGTGGCGCACGAAGGTCGACGGCGACCTGTCGGCGGGTGTCGGCACGGACGGTACGTTGACGGCTGTCGGCGGGCTGAAGGGTGAAGTGTTCGTGCTCGACCAGAACGGCAAGCTGTCGTGGAAGGGCACGGCGCCGGGCGAAATCCTGTCGCCGCCGCTCGTCGGCAATGGCCTCGTGGTCGTGCGCACGGTCGACGGTCAGATCACCGCGTTCAACGCGCAAACGGGCGAGCAGAAGTGGAACTACCGCAATCGCGCGGTGCCGCTCAACCTGCGCGTGTCGTCGGGCATGACGTTCGCGGGCGACGCTGCCGTGCTGGCCGGCTTCCCGGGCGGCCAGTTCGCAGCGATCAACCTGCAAACGGGCGACGCTTACTGGACGACGCCTGTGTCGTATCCGAAGGGCGTGACGGAAGTCGAACGTATCAACGACGTGACCGGCCCGCCCACGCTGGTCGGCGCCGAAACCTGCGCGGTGACGTTCCAGGGTCAACTGGGCTGCTTCGATGCGAACTCGGGCCGTGCGCTGTGGGAAAAGGCGTTTTCGAGCACGAGCGGTCTTGCGCAGGACGAGCGCGTCGTGGTCGCAGGCGACGACTGGGCGGTCGTGTCGGCGTATGACGCGGCAACGGGCAAGCAACTGTGGCGCAACGACCAGCTGAAGAGCCGCGACGTCAGCGTGCCGCTGCTGCTCGGCCATGCCGCCGTGGTCGGCGACTACAAGGGCTTCGTGCACTTCCTGTCGCGCGACGACGGTACGTTCGTCGCCCGAGCCAAGACTGACGGCAGTGCGATCACCGCAGCACCCGTGCTGGCAGGCGACACGCTGATCGTGCAGACGCACGACGGCGATCTGTACGGATTCCGTCCGCGTTAATCGTCGTTGGGCTGTGCGGCGCGCGCCTGAAGGCGCGTCGTGCGGTGATTGCAGGCCGGCTTTGCCGGCCGCAGCTGTTTTGATGGCGTCCCGATAGTGATCGGGCGCGGGCGCGAACAGAAACAAGCCGTTCTATCGCCGGAACCGCCAGTCGGGCTGCACTGGCGGTCATCTATCAGGCGTCGCGCCATTCATGTCGCGCCGGTCGGGTCGCACACGTTACCCGCGGCCCTACCCAGGCAGCCAACCTGACATCCGTTCGCACGCGCAAGCTCCGCGCGTTCGAAATGGGTCAAATTCGTGATAATTTTCGTCAAACGCAGCCGTGCAACGGCCGCATGGCGTTGCCAGCGCGGCAGATCGACCGTTCGATCCCGCGCCTCACTGTGAACAAGATCTGATGAAACCCGTTATTGCCCTCGTCGGGCGCCCCAATGTGGGGAAATCCACGCTGTTCAACCGGCTCACGCGTTCGCGCGATGCACTCGTCGCCGATTTGCCCGGCCTCACGCGCGATCGCCACTACGGCGAAGGGCGGGTGGGCGGCGAGCGTCCGTATCTGGTCGTCGATACGGGCGGCTTCGAGCCCGTCGCGAAGGACGGCATCCTGTTCGAGATGGCGCGTCAGACGCGCCAGGCCGTCGAGGAATCCGATGTCATCGTGTTCATCGTCGACGGCCGCAACGGTCTCGCGCCGCAAGACAAGTCGATCGCCGACTATCTGCGCAAGACGGGCCGGCCGATTTTCCTCGTCGTCAACAAGGCCGAGGGGATGAAGTACACGAACGTCGCCGCCGACTTCTACGAACTGGGCCTCGGCGACCCGCGCGCGATTTCCGCGGCGCACGGCGACGGTGTGACGGAGATGATCAACGAGGCGCTCGACGTCGCGTACGCCGGCCAGCCGGAAGAAAGCGACGAAGAAAAGGCGCAGCACGGCATCAAGATCGCCATCGTCGGACGGCCGAACGTCGGCAAATCCACGCTGGTCAATACGCTGATCGGCGAAGACCGCGTCATCGCGTTCGATATGCCCGGCACGACGCGCGACTCGATCTACGTCGACTTCGAGCGGCAAGGCAAAAAATACACGTTGATCGACACGGCCGGTCTGCGCAAGCGCGGCAAGGTGTTCGAGGCGATCGAGAAGTTCTCGGTGGTGAAGACACTGCAGTCGATTTCCGACGCCAATGTCGTGATCCTGCTGCTGGACGCGCGCCAGGACATTTCGGAGCAGGACGCGCACATCGCGGGCTTCGTGGTCGAGCAGGGCCGGGCGCTGGTGGTCGGCGTAAACAAATGGGACGGGCTCGATCCGCATGTGCGTGAGCGCACCAAATCGGATCTTCAGCGCAAGCTAAAATTCCTCGAATTCGCGAAATTCCACTTCATTTCCGCAGCGGAAAAGACGGGGATCGGCCCGCTGATGCGCTCCGTCGACGACGCCTACAAGGCCGCGATGTCCAAGCTGCCGACGCCGAAGCTCACGCGCGCGCTGATCGAAGCCGTCGAGTTCCAGCAGCCGCGCCGCCGGGGCCCCGTGCGTCCGAAGCTGCGCTACGCGCACCAAGGGGGGCAGAATCCGCCGATCATCGTGATTCACGGCAATGCGCTCGATGCCGTCACCGATACGTACAAGCGTTACCTCGAAAACCGCTTCCGGGAAACTTTCGCGCTGACGGGCACTCCATTGCGGATAGAGTTCCGGTCTTCGACGAATCCTTACGCGGACAAGGACTGACAGAGGGCGGTCACGCAGGCTGATTCCCGGCTTGAAATCCGGGCTGAAACCCGCATGTACATTGGGTCCTGGCCGAACGGCCAGGCACAGCGCTGGTCAATAAAAATCGGCTATAGTGTAGCGATTGACGGCGGATTTCTTTTTCTTCGCCGGCAATAAAGTCAACCTGCAAAAAAACACGGAGTTTGCTATGAGCAACAAAGGGCAATTGTTACAAGACCCGTTTTTGAACGCACTGCGTAAAGAGCACGTGCCGGTCTCGATCTATCTGGTCAACGGCATCAAGCTTCAAGGGAACATTGAATCGTTCGACCAGTACGTCGTGTTGCTCCGGAATACGGTGACCCAGATGGTCTACAAGCACGCTATCTCGACTGTCGTGCCTGCCCGTCCGGTGAATTTCCACCCGGATTCCGAATCGTCCTAACCCTTCGTCGCGGCCGGTCGAGCGTCGTCCGCAGGCGACACTGACCGGCCGCTTCATTTTGACATCCACTAATTTGATCAACGCAGCGCTAGTCGGCATCGACTTCGGAAAGATCGATTTCGAAGCCAGTCTCGAAGAACTCAGCCTGCTCGCGCAAAGCGCGGGCGCCCATCCCGCCGTCACTCTCACCGGTCGCCGTTCCAGCCCCGATGCCGCGATGTTCGTCGGCAGCGGCAAAGCGGAAGAACTGCGCCTCGCGTGTGAGGCCAACGACGTCGACATCGTCATCTTCAATCACGCACTCGCCCCTGCGCAGCAGCGCAATCTGGAGCGTACGCTTAACAGACGTGTCGTCGATCGCACCAGCCTGATCCTCGACATCTTTGCGCAACGCGCGCGCAGCCATGAAGGCAAGCTGCAGGTCGAACTCGCGCAACTCCAGTACCTCGCGACGCGGCTCGTGCGCGCATGGACCCACCTCGAGCGTCAAAAAGGCGGTATCGGCTTGCGCGGTCCTGGCGAAACACAGCTTGAAACTGACCGCCGGCTGATCGGCGAACGCATCAAGATGCTCAAGGGCCGGCTCGAAAAACTGCGCCGCCAGCACGGCACGCAGCGTCGCGCGCGGGCGCGCAACCGCACGATGTCGGTGTCGCTCGTCGGCTATACGAACGCGGGCAAGTCGACGCTGTTCAATGCGCTGACCAAGGCGCAGGCGTACGCGGCCGACCAGCTGTTCGCCACGCTCGACACGACTTCGCGCCGTGTCTACCTTGGCGAAGATGTCGGCCAGATTGTTGTATCGGACACCGTAGGATTTATCCGCGAGCTGCCTCACCAACTGGTGGCGGCGTTCCGTGCAACGCTCGAAGAAACCATCCACGCCGATCTGCTGCTGCACGTCGTCGATGCGTCGAGCGCGGTGCGTCTCGATCAGATCGATCAGGTCAACGACGTCTTGCGCGAGATCGGCGCGGACACGATCCGGCAGGTGCTCGTGTTCAACAAGATCGACGCCGTGCCCGAACTGGCGGCCCGAGGCGACGCGGTTGAAAGGGACGAGTATGGTAATATTTCGCGCGTCTTTTTGAGCGCGCGTACGGGGCAAGGGCTGGACACATTGCGCGCTGCTATCGCCGAAATCGCAACTGCCGAACAACTTCCGGAGCCTGACGGTCTATTGTCGGAGGGAGATCCGAGAGCGGCCGTCATTCATCAAGAGCTACGCGATGATGCAGGCGAAGACCACCGCGACGACCGCAAGATCCCAGACACGGGCACCGACCCGTTCCAATTGCATTGACCCGCTGTCTACTCTGGTGAACGAACACAGGTGAACGATTACAACGAGCGGAGTATCTGGCTGCGTGTGCGCGCCATGTTGTCGCTGAACGACCCGCGCTGGGGCCGGGGCGAAGGCAATGGCGACCGCCAGCGTCTGAACGATTCGAAGCGTCCGCCCAACGGCAAGGACAGCGAAGGTCCGCCCGATCTCGACGAAATGTGGCGCGACTTCAACCGGCGCCTGTCGCGCGTGTTCGGCCGCAAGGGCGGTGGCGGCGGTCCGCGTCCTGACAACGGGCGCGGAGCGCGTATCGGCGTGGGCATCATCATCGGCGTGCTGATCGCCATCTATCTCGGCAGCGGTGTGTTCGTCGTGCAGGACGGCCAGGCGGCCGTGGTGCTGCGCTTCGGCCAGTTGCGCGACACGGCCGGGCAGGGCGTGCACTGGCGCCTGCCGTATCCGTTCGAATCGCATGAACTCGTCAATGTCGGCCAGGTGCGCTCGGTGGAAATCGGCCGCAACAACGTGGTGCGTCTCGCGAACGTGAAGGACGCGTCGATGCTCACGCACGACGCCGATATCGTCGATGTCCGTTTTGCCGTTCAGTACCAGATCCGCAAGCCGACCGATTATCTGTTCCGTAGCGCCGATCCCGATCTGAGCGTCACGCAGGCTGCGCAGGCAGCTGTGCGGCAGATCGTCGGTTCGCGCAGCACGAACGACATCCTGTATCAGGACCGTGAGGCGATTCGCGCGCAATTGTCGGAAGCGATCCAGCATTCGTTGGACGAATATCGCACGGGTCTCGCCGTCACGGGCGTGACGATCCAGGGCGTGCAGCCCCCCGACCAGGTGCAGGCCGCGTTCGACGACGCCGCGAAGGCACGTCAGGATCGCGAGCGTGCGAAGCGCGATGCCCAAGCCTATGCAAACGAACTCCTGCCGCGCGCGAAGGCGGAAGGCGAGCGCATGATCGACGACGCGAAGACGTATGCCGACCGCGTGGTCGCACAGGCGGAAGGCGACGCCGAACGCTTCAAGGAAGTCTATGCGCAGTATTCGAAGGCGCCTGCTGTGATCCGCGACCGGATGTACCTCGAAACCATGCAGCAGATCTATTCGAATACGACGAAGGTATTCGTCGACAGCAAGTCGGGCAGCAACGTGTTGTATCTGCCGCTGGATAAGCTCGTCGAGCAGACGCGCCAACGGGCGGCCGAGGGAACGGCGGCGAACTCGGCGTCGGCAGCGCAGGGGGCGCCGTCCGCGCCGAACCAGCCAAACGCACAGAACGCACAGAACGCACAGGGCGCATCGCAGGGTGCACAAGCGGCGGCGCAAGGCGGCAATACGCCGACCATCGTCACGCAGCCGGCCGCACCCGTCAGCAGCGCAAGCCAGGCTGCAGCCGCCAGCGATGCGTTCCGTTCGCGCGATTCGTTCCGCAGCCGCGGCCGCGAAGACGATCTGCAATAAGGAGCGCGAACATGAATAAAATCGTTGCGCTCGTCGTGGCCATCGTCATCGTGCTGTTCGCGGCATCGTCGATGGTGTTTGTCGTCGATCAGCCGCATATGGCTGTCGTGTCCGGCCGCGGCGACGCCGCGCCGACGCTCGCCGGTCCGGGTCTGCACGTGAAGCTGCCGCCGCCGCTGCAAACGGTGACGTCGGTGGACACGCGCATCCAGTCGCTCGACACACCGGACGAAGACCGTTACGCCACGTCGGACAAGACCGACTTGTTGGTCAATCCCGTCGTCAAATTCCGCGTGTCCGATCCCGTGAAGCTCGTTTCGGAAACGAAGGGTGACGTGCAGAGCTTGCCCGAGCGTCTCGCGTTGCTCACGCGCGGCGCACTCGGCGATGCGTTCGCGAAGTACACGCTGCCCGACGCGCTCGCGAAGCAGGACGCGATCGCGACGCAAGCGCGCGACGGCATGCAGAAGGGCGCGGCGTCGCTGGGCGTCGATGTGGTCGACGTGACGCTCACGCGCATTGACTTCCCGGCGGCCATGGCCGACTCCGTCTACAAGCGGATGATCGCCGCGCGCGAACAGATCGCGAACCAGGAACGCGCGGAAGGCGCGTCCGAAGCGGACAAGATCAAGGCGGACGCAGCACAGCAGCAGCAAGCGGTGCTCGCCGACGCATACAAGCAGGCGCAGGCGATCAAGGGTGACGGCGACGGCAAGGCCGCGTCGATTGCCGCCGAAGCGTACGGCCAGGATCCGCAGTTCTACCGGTTCTACCAGAGCATGCAGGCGTACAAGAACAGCTTCAAGCCGGGCGACGTGATGGTTGTCGACTCGAGCAGCGAGTTCTTCCGCTTCATGCGCGGCCCGGATGGCGGCGGCGCCGCCCCATCGACTTCCGTTGCGCCGACGGGCGCGCACAAACACTGATTACCGGAACGCCGCGGCATACGAATCGCGGCGGCCTCATCGCATGGACATAGCCGGCTCGTTATTGCTCGCGATCGCACTGATGCTGATCATCGAGGGGATGTTCCCGTTCGTGTTTCCGGGCGCCTGGCGCGACACGTTCCGTAAAATAGCGGAGCGTCCGCCGCACCACATCCGGATCGGCGGATTGATCGTCATGGTGCTAGGGCTGTTGCTGCTGCTGATCGCGACGTAGACGTCGCGGAACTATCGAGCGCCGCTCACGAGGCGGCGTCCTCTTCGCTTTTGACCACTGCGGCCTGTGCCGCAGCGCGCCTGCCCGGCGCATGACAGGGCGGCACATCGTCGGCCCGGAAAGCAACACCCGCAGCGCGCCAGCGCACTCGTGCGTTCATGCGCCATTGCGTCGCTCCCATTCCCAACGGCGTCTGCCATGACGCCGGATTCACCGTCGTAGGACTGTATCGATGTCGACCTGGTTACTTCCCGAGAATATTGCCGACGTGCTGCCGTCGGAGGCACGCAAGATCGAAGAACTGCGTCGGCGGTTGCTCGACCGTTTTCGCGCATACGGCTACGAAATGGTCATGCCGCCGCTGCTCGAATACCTCGAGTCGCTGCTGACGGGCGGCGGCCGCGACCTGAATCTGCGCACCTTCAAGCTCGTTGACCAGCTATCGGGCCGCACGCTCGGGCTGCGTGCCGACATCACGCCGCAGGTCGCGCGCATCGACGCGCACCTGTTGAACCGTCAGGGCGTGACGCGTCTGTGCTACGCCGGCAATGTGCTGCATACGCGTCCGCGTGGCCTGCACGCGACGCGCGAGCAGATCCAGATCGGCGCCGAAATCTACGGTCATGCCGGTCTTGAAGCCGATCTGGAAATCCAGCAACTGATGCTCGACGCGCTGCATCTCGCGGGCCTTGGCCGTGTGCGTCTCGACCTGTGCCATGCCGCCGTGCTGGGTGCGCTGGTCGACAGTGAGCCGGCCGCTGCCGAACTCGGCGAATCGCTGTACGAAGCGCTCTCGGGCAAGGATGTGCCGCTGCTGAACGAACTGACCGCGAACCTCACGCCTGTCACGCGCGACGCGCTGCGTGCGTTGCCCACGCTGTACGGCGACGCGACCGTGCTCGAGGAGGCGCGTGCGCGCCTGCCGAACGCGCCGGAAATCGCGCGCGCACTCGACGACCTCGCGTTCCTCGCACAACAGGTCGGCGGCGCGGAAGTGATGATCGATCTCGCGGATCTGCGCGGCTACGCGTATCACAGTGGCGTGATGTTCTCGGCCTATGTCGACGGCGTGCCGAATGCCGTCGCGCGCGGCGGCCGATACGACAAGGTCGGCCAGGCATACGGCCGTGCCCGCGCGGCGACGGGCTTTTCGCTGGATCTGCGCGAAGTCGCGCGCATTTCGCCCATCGAGGCGCGCAGCAGCGCCATCCTCGCGCCGTGGCAGCATGGCGAAGCGTTGCGTGCGAGCGTTGCCGCATTGCGCGATGCAGGCGAAGTCGTGATCCAGGCGCTGCCGGGTCACGATCATGCGCTCGACGAATTCGCGTGCGACCGGGTGCTGGTCGAGCGCAATGGCCAGTGGGTCGTCGAATCGAAGTCCTGAGTGTGGTGAGTGCGCGCGGCGTCATGTGAAACGTGACGCCGCAACGATCGGAATGCCCGCCCGCCATCGGCCGCAGCGACGGCCTTTGGACGATGCGGTTCATCCATGCCTTTGAGCGGAAACGGAAATTCTGGACATCAGTCCGCGAAAAAATCCGGAAGCTTCCGCGAACATAGGTAAAATACGTTTTTAACCAGCTTAAGAAACAACATGTCTGCCAGCGCAGTGAATGTGAACCCTGGGCGCAATGTCGTCGTCGTGGGTACCCAGTGGGGTGATGAGGGCAAAGGCAAGATCGTTGACTGGCTCACGGACCACGCGCAAGGCGTCGTTCGTTTCCAGGGCGGTCATAACGCCGGTCATACGCTCATCATCGGCGGCAAGAAAACCATCTTGCGTCTGATTCCGTCGGGCATCATGCGCCCGGGCGTCGCCTGCTACATCGGCAATGGCGTCGTGTTGTCTCCGGAAGCATTGTTCAAGGAAATCGAAGAGCTGGAATCGGCCGGCGTCGACGTGCAAAAGCGTCTCTTCATTTCCGAAGCCACCACGCTGATTCTCCCGTACCACGTTGCCATCGACCAGGCGCGCGAAGCACGCAGCGGCGCCGGCAAGATCGGCACGACGGGACGCGGCATCGGTCCGGCCTACGAAGACAAGGTCGCGCGCCGCGGTTTGCGCGTGCAAGACCTGTTCGAGCCGAAGGCGTTCGCCGAGCGCCTGCGTGCGAACCTCGATTTCCACAACTTCGTGCTCACGCAATATCTGGGCGCGCCGGCTGTCGACTATCAGCAGACGCTCGACATGATGTTGAGCTACGCCGATCGTCTCAAGCCGATGGTGGCCGACGTGTCGCGCCGTCTCTACGACGAGAACCACGTGGGCAACAACCTGCTGTTCGAAGGCGCGCAAGGCACGCTGCTCGACATCGATCACGGCACGTACCCGTTCGTCACGTCGAGCAACTGCGTCGCGGGTGCCGCGACGGCAGGCGCGGGCATCGGTCCGCAGAAGCTGAACTACATTCTCGGCATCACGAAGGCATACTGCACGCGCGTCGGTTCGGGCCCGTTCCCGAGCGAGCTGTACGACGCGGACAATGCGAACCGCCAGGAAGAAGTCGGTCTGACGCTCGCGAAGGTCGGCAAGGAATTCGGCTCGGTCACGGGTCGTCCGCGCCGCACCGGCTGGCTCGACGCTGCCGCGCTGCGCCGCGCGATCCAGATCAACGGCGTGTCGGGTCTGTGCATCACGAAGCTCGACGTGCTGGATGGCCTCGATGAAGTCAAGCTGTGCGTCGGCTATACGATCGACGGCAAGGACGCCGACATCCTGCCGCGTGGCGCGTCTGAAGTGTCGCGCTGCGAGCCGGTGTACGAAACCTTTGGTGGCTGGAAGGAAAGCACGGTCGGTATCAAGGAATGGAACAAGCTGCCCGCCAACGCTCAGGCGTATCTGACGCGCGTGCAGGAAGTGGCGGGCGTGCCCATCGACATGGTGTCGACGGGTCCGGACCGCGACGAAACCATTCTTCTGCGTCACCCGTTCAAGGTTTAACGCATGATCCAGGGTGTACCGATGATTGAAATGAAGGACCCGCGCAACGACGAGCGCAATCTGTGGGTCGGCTGGGACGAATATCACCGGCTGATCGAAATGCTGGCGCTCGCCGTGCACGAATCGGGCTGGAAGTTCGACAAGATCCTGTGCCTCGCGCGCGGCGGCTTGCGCGTCGGCGATCAGCTGTCGCGCATTTACGATCTGCCGCTCGCGATCCTCGCGACCAGTTCGTACCGCGAAGCGGCGGGCACGGAGCAAGGCGACCTCGATATCGCGCAATACATCACGATGACGCGCGGCGAACTGTCGGGCAACGTGTTGCTGGTTGACGATCTCGTCGATTCGGGCGTGACGCTCGCGCGCGTGCAGCAGCATCTGAAGGAACGCTATCCGGCGATTACGTCGGTGCGTTCCGCCGTGCTGTGGTGGAAGGCGTGCTCGAAGGTGAAGCCGGACTATCACGTGCAGTATCTCGGGACGAACCCGTGGATCCACCAGCCGTTCGAGGAATGGGACACGGTGCGTCCGCATAACCTGGGCGCGTGGATCAAGCGCGGCCAGGAGCGTTCGACGGACGCCGGCTAGCATTCAGCCGCCGTCGCGCCAATCGATGGCCGCGATCCGCGGCAAATTGAAACGGAGCCCTTCGAGGCTCCGTTTTTTATGTCCGTTCGTGGTCGAGGCGGGCAGGGCGCGGGCCCGCAACGCGATCCGCAAAAATTTCGCAACACCACCCTTGACACGCGCAAACACAGGCCGGAACAGGGGCGCGATGCTACACTGGGCTGCCGTTACGCGATGGCGTGGCGTGCGCACAACGGGCCGGGTGGTGGGCTTTGACGCCACTATTCATTAGAATAGCGTTCGTTTTTGCCGCTCAGGAACGGATTCTTTTCGCGTTTATGACAGATAACCCTCACGTCCCGAAGCAGCCCTTGCCCTCGCTTGCAGTTGCTGCGATCGGCGTGGTTTTCGGGGATATCGGTACAAGCCCGCTGTACTCGCTGAAAGAAGCCTTCAGCCCCTCCCACGGTATTCCTCTCACCGAAAGCTCCATTCTCGGCGTCATTTCGCTGCTGTTCTGGGCGATCATCGTGGTCGTCAGCATCAAGTACGTGATGTTCGTGATGCGTGCCGACAATAACGGCGAGGGCGGCGTGCTCGCGCTGATGGCGCTGTCGCTGCGCTCGTTCGACACGAAGAGCAAGGCGGCCGGCCTGCTGATGATGCTCGGCATCTTCGGTGCCTGCATGTTCTATGGCGACGCGGTGATCACGCCCGCCATTTCGGTGATGTCCGCCGTTGAAGGTCTGGAGATAGCGGCGCCGAAGCTCTCACATCTGGTGCTGCCGCTCACGATGGTGATTCTCGTGCTGCTGTTCTGGATCCAGCGCCACGGGACGGCGATGGTCGGCCGGCTGTTCGGCCCGATCATGGTGCTGTGGTTCCTGACGCTCGCCGTGCTTGGCCTGTCGCACATCGTGCAGTCGCCGGAAGTGATCAAGGCGCTCAATCCGTACTACGCGTTCTCGTTCATGTCGGCGCACGTGCTGCAGGCCTACGTGGTACTCGGCTCGGTCGTGCTGGTGCTGACGGGCGCGGAAGCGCTTTACGCCGACATGGGCCACTTCGGTGCGGCGCCGATCCGTTGCGCGTGGTATTCGCTCGTGATGCCGTCGCTGGTGTTGAACTACTTCGGCCAGGGCGCGCTGCTGATGCACGATCCGAAGGCGATCGAAAATCCGTTCTTCCTGCTCGCGCCGGACTGGGCGCTGCTGCCGCTCGTCGTGCTGTCGACGGTTGCCACCGTTATCGCGTCGCAGGCGGTGATTTCCGGCGCTTATTCGCTGACGAGCCAGGCGATCCAGCTCGGCTACGTGCCGCGCATGAAGATCTTGCACACGTCGGAGCTCGCGATCGGGCAGATCTATGTACCCGTCGTCAACTGGATGCTGCTGTTCATCATTCTGTGCATCGTCATTGCGTTCAAGAGTTCGGACAATCTGGCTGCGGCTTACGGTATTGCCGTGACGGCGACGATGGTGATCACGACGATTCTCGCTAGCGTCGTGATGGTGAAGGTGTGGAACTGGAACAAGGGCGTGGTGGCGCTGATCATCGGGGCGTTGCTGATGGTCGACCTGGGGTTCTTCGGCGCGAATTTGCTGAAGGTGGCGGAGGGCGGCTGGCTGCCGCTCGGCATTGGCGCGCTGCTGTTCTTCCTGCTGATGACGTGGTTCAAGGGGCGCATGATCGTGAAGGAGCGCACGGCTGCCGACGGTATTCCGCTGATGCCCTTCGTGCAGGGATTGCTGGCGCATCCGCCGCATCGCGTGTCGGGGACGGCGATCTATCTGACGGGCAGCGCGACGCTGGTGCCCGTGAGCTTGCTGCACAATCTCAAGCACAACAAGGTGCTGCATGAGCGGACGATCTTTCTGACGTTCATCACGCGGGATATTCCGTATGTCGACGACAAGGACCGGCTGACGGTGAAGGACGTGAGCGGTGGGCTGTTTCTCGTGAAGGCCGCGTACGGGTTCAACGAGACGCCTGACGTCAAGGCGGTGCTCGAACAGATCAGCGTGTCGCATGACATGTCGTTCGAGTTGATGGACACGTCGTTCTTTTTGGCACGCGAGACCGTTGTGCCGACGCAGTTGCCCGGCATGTCGGTGTGGCGCGAACGTGTGTTCGCGTGGATGCATCAGAATGCGGCCAAGCCGACGGATTTCTTTAGTATTCCCGCGAATCGGGTGGTTGAGTTGGGGACTAAGATCGAGATTTGACGTTTTTTTTTGTCTGCGACGCAGTCGACATTCTTGCCTTCTCGGCGCCGGGCTTCGCCGTTTGGTTTCGGTTCTGCGGTTCTGCGGTTTTGCTTTCGCTTTCGCTGGCATCCGCGTTTTGCTTCTGGTTTGCTAGCGTTGCCCCTGTGCGGGGCGGCACTTACTTTCTTTGCCGCCGCAAAGAAAGTAAGCAAAGAAAGCGGGCTAACCCCGCCAATCCTAGCTGTTGCCTGCGGGCCCCCGACAGTTCTTACGCCTCATGCGGCAACGAGCTAACCCACGCTCGTTGCCAGCGCCCCTGGATTCGCCTAACCCACTTCACGCCCCCGCGTCACAAACTGCGTTACCAGACGTCGACCGCCGCCCAGGTGGCAAACTGTGTGTAGGCCGTCTCGATGCAAATGCACCACTCCGGACGGAAAAGCGGGATCGGTGTCGTAGAAGCGCTCAAGTGTGCGGTGCGACAACCTACACACAGTTTGCCACCTGGGCGGCGCAGACGGGTCGCTGCCGCTGGCTGCGCTACGGGTGACTGGAGTGGGTGATGCGCCTGTTCAGGGCGTTGGCAATGGGCGCAAAAACAAAGTGTTGCCGTGTGGAGAGCGGGACCCGCTGGGGGCCCGCAGGCAACAACAAGCACTGGCGGTGTTAGCCCGCTTTCTTTGCTTACTTTCTTTGCGGCGGCAAAGAAAGTAAGTGCCGCCCCGCACAGGGGCAACACTAGCAAACCAGAAACATCACGCGGATGCCAACGCTAGAAATCGCGGATGCCAGCGAAAGCAAAATCGACAGCAAAAAAACGGGCAACGCCGCGCCGCAGGCAAAAATGCCACAGGGGCAACGCCAGCAAACCAGAAGCAAACCGCGGATGCCGGCGTAAAACCCCGAAAACCTTACCGCTTCAATTTAGCAAAAGCAGCAGCCATAGCATTAACAGGCTCGGCCTCCCGCGAGCGAGCCTGCTGCGTCCGGGCACCGGCACCACCCGACCGCCCACCCCGATCCTGCTGCCCAGCGCGCGCAGGCGCGCCACTGCCGCTGGCAGCAAAATCATCATCCAACCGCATCGTCAACGAAATCCGCTGACGCTTGACGTCGACCTCCAGCACCTTGACCTTAACGATCTGCCCAGCCTTCACGACTTCGTGCGGATCCTTGATGAACTTGGTCGACATCGCCGACACATGCACGAGTCCATCCTGATGGACGCCAATATCGATGAACGCGCCAAACGCGGCTACGTTCGTCACCACGCCTTCCAGGACCATGCCAGGCGACAAGTCGGAAATCTTCTCGACGCCTTCGCGGAACGTCGCCGTCTTGAACTCAGGACGCGGATCGCGGCCCGGCTTCTCAAGTTCGGAGAGAATGTCGCGCACCGTCGGCAGACCGAAACGGTCATCGACGAATTCGGCCGGCGACAGACGGTTCAATGCATCTCGATTGCCGAGTACCTCGCCGATGTTCTTGGCGATCTTCGCCAGCATCCGCTCGACGAGGGGATACGCTTCCGGGTGGACCGACGAACGGTCGAGCGGATTCTCTCCGCCGTTGATCCGCAAAAAGCCCGCAGCCTGCTCGAAAGTCTTGTCGCCGAGGCGCGGCACCTTGCGCAGGTGGTCGCGAGTCGGGAACGGACCGTTCGCATCGCGATAGTCGACGATGTTGCGCGCGAGCGTCGCGTTCAGGCCGGACACGCGCGCGAGCAACGCGACGGACGCCGTGTTCGCATCCACGCCGACCGCGTTCACGCAGTCTTCGACGACGGCATCGAGCGAACGCGCAAGCTCGCGCTGATTCACGTCATGCTGATACTGACCGACACCGATCGCCTTCGGCTCGATTTTCACAAGTTCCGCCAGCGGGTCTTGCAGTCGGCGCGCAATCGATACTGCGCCACGCAGCGACACGTCCAGCTCCGGGAATTCCTTCGCAGCGAGTTCCGACGCCGAGTACACCGACGCGCCCGCTTCCGACACGACGATCTTCTGCAGCTTCAGCTCGGGATGACGCGCGATCAGCTCGCTCGCGAGCTTGTCCGTTTCGCGCGATGCCGTGCCGTTGCCGATGCTCACCAGTTCCGCCTGCGTCTGCGCGGCGATGCGTGCGAGCTTCGCGAGCGAACCGTCCCAGTCGCGGCGCGGTTCATGCGGGTAGATCGTGTCAGTGGCGAGCAGCTTGCCCGTGCGATCAACGACGGCCACCTTCACGCCCGTACGCAGACCCGGATCGAGACCGATCACGGCCTTCGGGCCGGCCGGTGCTGCAAGCAGAAGATCCTTCAGGTTGCGTGCGAACACACGGATCGCCTCGCTTTCGGCTTCTTCGCGCAGATTCGTCAGCAACTCGTTTTCGATGTGCGGCTGCACCTTCACGCGCCAGCACCAGCGGCACACGTCCGACAGCCACTTGTCGGCGGGACGGCCCTGATTCGCAATGCCGAAGTGGCGCGCGATCATCGCCTCGCCAGGGTGCGGCACCTGCGCGTCGAGTTCTTCGCCGAGCCCGAGCTTGATCATCAACACGCCCGCATTGCGGCCGCGGAAGAGGGCGAGCGCGCGATGCGACGGCACCGTGCGGATCGTTTCGGAATAGTCGTAGTAGTCGCGGAATTTCTCGCCTTCTTCGCCTTCCTTGCCTTCGACCACCGTCGACGTCAGAACGCCCTGATTGAACAGATAGTCGCGCAGCTTGCCGAGCACTTCGGCCGTTTCGCCGAACTGTTCCGAGAGGATGTCGCGCGCGCCGTCGAGTGCGGCCTTGACGTCCGCAACCCCTTTCTCGGCGTCGACGTATTGCGCGGCTTCCGTCTGCGGATCGAGCAGCGGATTCGCGAGCAGCGCATCGGCGAGCGGCTGCAGGCCGGCTTCGCGGGCGATCTGCGCGCGCGTGCGGCGCTTCGGCTTGTACGGCAGATAGAGATCTTCCAGCACCTGCTTGCTGTCGGCGCCTTCGATCGCAGTGCGCAGTTCGTCCGTGAGCTTGCCCTGTTCGTCGATGCTCGCGATGATCGCGGCGCGGCGGTCTTCGAGTTCGCGCAGATAGAGCAGGCGTTCTTCGAGCGTACGCAGTTGCGTGTCGTCGAGATTGCCGGTGACTTCCTTCCGGTACCGGGCGATAAACGGAACAGTCGCTCCTTCATCGAGAAGGGCCACCGCGGCCGCGACCTGGCGGGGCTGGACGGTGAGTTCGGTGGCGATGCGCTGTACGATCTTGAGTGCTACGGTGTCCGTCATAGGGTCTTGATGTTCCTGCCGGATTCGACTGTGGCCGTGCGGCGCGAGAGGCGCGGCGGCCGGGTTGCTGAAAAAGGCGCGCAAGCGCGTGAAAGCTCGTTGAAGCGGGGCATTTTGCCATAAATGACCGAGCGCTCAAGCGCGGGGTGATAGAATTTCAGGCATGTTCCGTTGCCCATCTACGACGTTGCCAACCTCCCGCATTTCGCCCGGATCCTCGCTTCGATCCCCGCTCGCATCGCCCGCATCGCCCGTTTCCAGGCTGCCAGTTGCTTCCGTTGCCTTCGGGTCTGCCGCGTCCATCCGACGTGTCGCGCTTGCCGCATCGCTCGCGTTCGTCGCCTGTGCGGCCGTTGCACCTGGAATGGCCGATGCGCAGCAGAGCACGCCGGGCGCATCGTCGGCGGTGGCGGCTTCGGGGGCGGCGGCCGTGGATGTCTCGGATTCGAGCGATTTCGACCTGCGCCAGAAGGCGCTCGATGGCCGCACGGCCGACAACAACTATCGTTACGCCGTCGCCCAGCACAACTGTTATAGCAAGTTTTTCGTCAATCATTGCCTGAACTCGGCGCGCGACGACATGCGCGTGGTCGCGGCCGACATCCGCAAGGAGCAACTCGCGCTCGACGACGAAAAGCGCATGCAGCACGCGCGTCAACGCGACGAGCAGGCGGCCGTCAAGCGCGCGCAGTATGAAGCCGACGCGCCCGGACGCGAAGCGCAGGACGCGCGCAACGCGCAAGCCTATGAGGACAAGCAGCGCCAGCATCAGTTGAACCAGGCGCAGCGCGAAGCCGAAGCGCCGCAGCGGTCCGCGAACGAGCAGGCGTATCAGCAGAAGCAGCAGCAGCACGCTATCGATCAGGCGCAGCGCGGTATCTCGCCGTCGCAGGCGGCCGCGAACCAGAAGGCCTATGACGCGAAACAGGCCGACTTCCAGCGCAAGCTCGACGAGGCGCATCGTCAGGCCGCGCAGAAGGCCCAGGAGCGCGTCGAGAAGCAGCAGCGCTACGAGCAGAAGCAGACGGAGGCGACGCAGCATAAGGCCGACGTCGAAGAGCGTCAGAAGCAGGCGGCCGAGAAAGCGAGGCAGAAGCAGGACGAGCAGGCGAAGCAGCAACAGCAGCTCGACCAGCAACAGAAGCAACAGCAACAGCAATAGCAGTAAGTAGCATCAGTCGGTAGCATCAAGTCAGCAACAGCCGTAACGCGTTTCAGGCCGGACAGCAACCTCGAGCGGAGCGACCGCGCAGCGCGGCCTTCGCCATTTCGAAAGAGGAGGCGAGCATGCGCGACCATCATCGCGTCATCGACGCGGACACACTGCGCGACCGCATTCTGCAACTGGAATCGGAGCACAGCGGACTCGACCGGTTGATCGACAGAATGTCCGAGGAACCCGGCATCGACGACCTCGAGATACAGCGCCTGAAAAAGCGCAAACTCAAGGTCAAGGACACCATCATCTTGCTGCAATTGCAGCTTGAACCGGAAGCACGCAACTGACAGCGCGGCCAGGCAGGCGCCGGCCCCGTTCAGTGTGTGGCGCGCCGGACTTTGCAGGAATCGCTTGCCTTGAACTCACCGCTTCAATCTTCTTCCCGGGCGGCGTCGGCCGATGACGCGTCGGGCGCCGCTGCGCCGGCCCCTGACGAACGCGCCACGAAAGGCGCGTCGGGCGGCGGCGCGCTGGCAGCGTCGCTGACTCACAAGCGATCGTCGGAACTTGCCGACATCTTCGCCGCCGATGGACTGCTCGCGCGTCAGATCGACGGCTACCGGCCGCGCGCATCGCAGATCGAGATGGCACGCGCCGTTGCGGCCGCAATGGAAGCCTCGGGCCGCGCGATGCCCGAGCCCGCGATGTTCGAGGCGCAGAAGCGACCGGCGCGGCGTTTGCAGCAATCGGCATCGCCATCGGCAAGCGAAACGCACGCGGATCAGGCATCGGCTCACGAAGGCGATCTCGAAGGCGGCGAAAACACGCTGATCGTGGAGGCCGGTACAGGCACGGGCAAGACCTATGCGTACCTCGTACCCGCCATGTTGTGGGGCGGCAAGGTCATCGTTTCGACGGGCACGAAGCACCTGCAGGATCAGCTCTTTCAGCGCGACATTCCGACTGTGCGCGACGCGCTCGCCGTGCCCGTGTCCGTTGCGATGCTCAAGGGCCGCGCGAACTATCTGTGCCACTACTACCTGCAACGCACGGCGGACAACGGACGCCTGCCGTCGCGGCAGGAAACGTCGTATCTGCAGGACATCATCCGCTTCGCGAAGATCACGCGTACAGGCGACAAGGCCGAGCTTGCGAGCGTGCCGGAGACGGCCGCCGTGTGGTCGATGGTGACGTCGACGCGCGACAACTGTCTCGGTCAGGAATGTCCGCAGTACAAGGACTGTTTCGTGATGCAGGCGCGTCGCGAAGCGCAGCAGGCCGATATCGTCGTCGTGAATCACCATCTGTTTTTCGCCGACATCATGTTGCGCGATACGGGTATGGCCGAACTGCTGCCGACGGCGAATACCGTCATCTTCGACGAAGCGCATCAGTTGCCCGAAACCGCGACGCTGTTCTTCGGCGAGACGCTGTCGACCACGCAGTTTCTCGAACTCGCGCGCGACTCTGTAGCGGAAGGCCTCGGTCATGCGCGCGATGCCGTCGACTGGGTGAAGCTCGGTGCGGCGCTCGAACGCTCGGCGCGCGACGTGCGGCTCGCGTTCAAGGAAGATTCCGTGCGTCTGTCGATCGGACAGTTGCCCGACGATCATCCGCTGTTCCCGGCACTCGAAGCCGTCGAGACCGAACTCGATGCGCTCGCTGGCGCGCTCGCCGGACAGTCGGAGCGCGCCGAGTCGCTGGGCGCGCTGCTGCGTCGTGCGCGCGAGTTGCAGGACGTGCTGTCGGGCTGGACCACGCCGCCGACGGAAGCAGAGCGCGACGCGGCATCCGCTGCCGGATCGGCAGCGGAGAAAGGCGATCCGAACGAGAAGGTGCGCTGGATCGAAGTGTTCTCGCATACCGTTCAACTTCACGAGACGCCGCTATCCGTTGCGCCCATTTTCGCGAAGCAACGCGCAGGCGTGCCGCGCGCATGGGTCTTCACGTCGGCGACGCTGTCCGTGCGTGGCGACTTCGCGCATTACGCGGCGCAGATGGGCCTCAACTCGCGCCGCTCGATGACGCTGCCCAGTCCGTTCGATTACGGCACGCAGGGTCTGCTCTACGTGCCGCGCAATCTGCCGCAGCCGTCGTCGCCGATGTTCACCGACGCTGTCTTCGATGCGGCGCTGCCCGCCATCGAAGCATCGGGCGGCGGTGTGTTCATGTTGTGCACGACGCTGCGCGCCGTCGATCGCATCGCATCGAAGTTGCGCGACGTGATCGAGTCGCGTGGCTGGAACATGCCGCTGCTCGTGCAGGGCGATGCGAGCCGCACTGAACTGCTCGATCGTTTTCGCTCGTATGGCAATGCGATTCTCGTGGGCAGTCAGAGCTTCTGGGAAGGCGTGGATGTGCGCGGCGATGCGTTGTCGCTCGTCGTGATCGACAAGCTGCCATTCGCGCCGCCCGACGACCCCGTGCTGTCCGCGCGGCTCGATGCGCTGACCAAGAAGGGCTTGAGTCCGTTTGCCGTGCATCAGCTGCCGCAGGCGGTGATTACGCTGAAGCAGGGCGCCGGGCGTCTTATCCGCTCTGAGACCGATCGCGGCGTGCTGATGATCTGCGACACGCGGCTCGTCGACAAGCCGTATGGACGCCGTATATGGCAGAGCCTGCCGCCTTTCAAGCGCACGCGTGAGATGGATGTCGTGCGCGAGTTTTTCGACGAGAAGAAGCAGGCTTGAGAAGGGACGATCCGTTGCATCGATACATGATGTCTGCCGATGCAACGGGCCGTTCATCGCGTTTCAAAAAATAGATTGCCAGGTGTCGCGGCTTGACGACACTAGAAGCTGAAACGCATCGAATGAATGCGAGCCGGATAATCGATATCAATATCGCGCGCATATATCGAGCACGTAAAGCGGGCGCATAAAGCAAAACGCCACGGACTGAAATCCGTGGCGTTTTGTTTTTTGCCCGGGAAGCCCTCGGACTTCCCGTTGCAGTTTTCGCCCTGAGGCGAACCCTGTGCTACAGCTTACTGGCTTGCGCCCGAAGCCGGAGCAGCTGCCGAAGCAGCAGCGTCCGAAGCAGCAGCGCCTGCGTCCGAAGCAGCAGCCGTAGCCGAAGCAGCAGCGTCGCTCGCAGCAGCAGCAGCGCCCGAAGCAGCAGCAGCCGAATCCGAAGCAGCAGCAGCCGGTGCCGAAGCGGCAGCAGCGTCGCTAGCCGGGGCAGCTGCCTGGTCGCTGCTCTTGTTGCATGCAGCCAGTGCCACAGCTGCCAACAGGGATGCTACGAGGAGGGATTTCTTCATGATCACGTCCTTTTATGGTTAAAGGTAAGCAACAGCGCAAAATAAAACCGGTAATGTGCTCCAACACCGACCTGGGCCGCTGGTGGAGACCGCACTTCATGAGCGTGAATCTTCCCTACGGCTTGGGCGGAAATTATATGCACTTTCATATCGACCGTCGACAAATCCGGGGCCAATACGTTGTCTTTCTCAGACAATTTTTCGCTATACGGTATGACAGCGGAGCGAATCTTATCTCAGTTCACCCATCTGTATCCAGCCCGCACGATACCACTCGTGTAGCAGTGCTGTCATCGACGATTGCTGTGAGAGTGTTACAAAGCGTTTCGCACTCAGATAGCGGTTGTCGGCGAGTTCAATCACCCAATTTTTAACGCCCGACAACCGGCTTTCTTCTCCATTCAGGTAATAAGAGCGGGTGTCGTAAAGCAGCACAGTTTTGCGATCGAGCCGCACACCTTCCTTGCTTGCGCGCTTCAAAAAACGCGTTTCGTCGAGCGGTTTTTCGGGTGGATCGAACACGACGCTCGGCTTCGGTTCGCTCAGATACGTGCCGAGAAAAGCCGACACGTCCTTCTCGCTCCAGTCGATCTTAGCAAGGATTGCGCCCACGCGGTCCACGAGTGCAGCGGGCAGTGCCGCGGGCTTCGCGACAGCCGGTTGCTGCGGATCGCGATAGAGCGTAGCGCCATCCCGCGCGCCATTCGCTTCACCGCGCTCAGCAAGGTAGTAGAGGAACTGCGCGGCCAGTTCGGCCGTCGACGGCGCACGGAAACCGATCGAGCACGTCATGCATTCGCCTTCCGCGACGCCGTCGTGTGCGATGTGCGGCGGCAGATACAGCATGTCGCCCGGCTCCAGCACCCATTCTTCTTCGGGTTCGAAGTGTTGTAGAACTTTCAACGGCAAACCCGGTTGCAACGTCAGATCGCGTTGCGCGCCGATTCGCCAGCGACGCTTGCCGTGCACCTGCAACAGGAAGACATCGTAAGAGTCGAAGTGAGGACCGACGCCGCCGCCGTCCGTCGCATACGAGATCATCAGATCGTCGAGGCGCGCGTCGGGCACGAAGCGAAAGCGGTCAAGTAATGCTCGTGCGCGGTCGTTATGCAGGTCGACGCCTTGCACGAGCAAAGTCCACGCGCGCTGTTTGACGGACGGCAATTCGTCTGCAGCAAACGGACCATGCTCGAGTTGCCATTTGTTGCGAAAGTGCGTGATGAGGCGTGCCTCCACTTCGTCCTGATCGGCCAGCTCGAACAGTTCGTCGCGCGAGAGCGGCGCCGCAATATCGGGAATGGCCTGACGGATGAGCAGCGGCTTTTTCTGCCAGTAGCGCCGCATGAATTGCGACGGTGTCAGATTGCCGAGCAGCGCTGCAGGCTGATCCGGCGATGGCGCGGAAGACATGGAAACGGAACTCGGAGAAGGACGCGCTGAACCTTTGCCAGCGGGGTAGTCAGGGGGCCGCACGGGCATCGTATAATGTGAGTCGTAATCTGGAGAATCGAATGAAAATCGCAAAGAACACCGTCGTATCGGTCTCTTACAAGTTGTCGGATGCGCAAGGCAATCTGATCGAGGAAAGCGACGAGCCGATGGTTTATCTGCACGGCGGCTATGATGGCACGTTCCCCAAGATCGAGGAAGAGCTCGACGGCCATGAGCCCGGCTTCGAAACCCAGATCCAGTTGGAGCCGGGCGACGCATTCGGCGAATACGATCCCGAACTCGTGAAGATAGAGCCGCGCAACCGGTTTCCCGAGCCGCTGGAAGTCGGCATGCAGTTCGAAGGCACGCCTGAAGAGGGCGACGAAGACCTCGATTCGCTGATCTATACGGTGACCGACGTCGCGGAAGACAAAGTCGTGCTCGACGGCAATCATCCGCTCGCCGGTATGGCGCTGCGTTTCGCGCTGACCGTGAAGGACGTGCGCGAAGCGACGGAAGACGAGATCCAGCACGAGCACGCGCATGGTGCGAGCGGCCTCGAAATCGTCGATGAAGACGATGACGAAGATGGTGCCGACGAAGCCGAACCGTCACGGCCGACGCTGCACTGACCGTGCAGGGTTGACAGGTCAGAGACGGGAAGTCGGAGCAGTTCCCGCAGCGGGCGCGAAAGCGCCCGTTGTCGCATCTGGGCGTGGAGTGGCGCTAGTAGCCGTTGCCCCGGTTCGTTCCGCTCGCGCCCATGCCTGGGGGCGAAGGCTCGGGCAGTATCGGCGGCAGTTCCGAAGCGGGTGAGGAATCCGGTACGGGCGGCATCGGCGGCGGTACGGGGGGCGCCGCGTTCGGCATAGTGGGCGCAGCAGGCAGCGGCAGACTCTTCGGCACATCCCGCACGGTGACGCGAAACGGCGGCCGTTTCGCCAGATCGACGTCGATTTGCACCCACTGGTTCTGAGGACTACGCGGCGCGAATGCGATACGCGTGAGATTCGTCACCAGATCGCCTTTGTCGTTGCGCAACGGCTGGTCGATCATGAAGCCAGGGTGCGATCGATCGTCGTCCTGATGAATCACGACCACGGGTCCGCGAAACGTCTCCGCCAGTTTCACGAGACTGCGCTTGAATTCCATGAAGCCATCGCGCTTCGATCGATGGCCGAAGCGCAGCCACGCGAATCGTTCAGGGCGCTCGTAGCGCTCGGGATCGAAATCGCCCTGAACCAGCACGACGATCGCGCGCGCACCACGGCGCTTTGCGTACTCGGCCGCATGATCGAGCCAGAAGGTGTTGGCGATCACGCGGTCTTCGAATTCGCCGTTGCGACCGCCTGCATACAGAAAATGATTGTTTGGGCCCGGTACGTTCAGGCCCACGAATACCGTGTCGCCGACCATCCAGCGCACGTTTTCCCGATACGGATGAAATCGCGATACTTCGCTTTCCCGCGCAAGCGGAAGCGGATTCTGTCCCATCGACGACGCATCCGCGAACAAGGTCTGCCGCAACTGATCGAGTCGTTCGACGGGATCGTAGCCGCCTGCCTCAGCCGTCCCGCAATCGGCCCAGTCATGCTGGCCAGGGATGAAGACGAGTGCGGGCTTCGAAGTTTCGAGCAGCGTATGGCGCGTCTCGAACAGCGAGTCCCGGCACGCTTCCTTGCCGCTTTTCAGATTGCCGTCGTACACGACGAACGAAACGTCCGGCTCGCGCCCGATTGCTTCCAGGAGCCGCTGCGTGAGCGCTTCGTCGGCGGGACCCTGCAGCGTACTGCCGATGACCGCGAACGCGTAGTTGGGCGCCGATTCTTTAGCAAACGACCCGGAGCCGTACGCTGCCAGCGCCAGCGTGGCGGCGACCGCGATGGCGCGCACTGCGCCGCCCGAACAGCGGCGGCGTGTCAGCGCGCAGTTCGTGTGCGTGTCAGCGCGGCGCATCTGGCGACTTGGCCAGTTCATGCAGTTCGTAAAGCAGATCGAGTGCGTCGCGCGGCCGCAGATCGTTCGGGTCAATCTCGCGCAGGCGCTCGACGAGCGTCTGGGTAGCGGGATCGAGCGCCGGGGCGACGGGCTCGTCGTCGGCGTCTTCGAGCATTGCCACGGGCGCGGCGAACAGGTCGAGTTGCGGCGCGGGCGCAGCAGCCGATTGCTGTTCCAGGTAGGCGAGGTGCTTGCGCGCGGCGCGAATCACGGCATTCGGCACGCCCGCGAGTTGTGCGACCTGCAGGCCGTAACTCTGGTTGGCAGGGCCTTCGTTGACGGCATGCAGGAACACGATGCCGTGCCCATGTTCGACCGCCGACAGATGGACGTTGGCCGCGTGCGGAAACTCGGCAGGCAGTTGCGTCAATTCGAAGTAGTGCGTCGCGAAGAGTGTGTGGCAGCCATTATGCGCAAGCAGGTGTCGCGCGATTGCCCACGCGAGCGCGAGGCCGTCGAAGGTGGACGTGCCGCGGCCGATCTCGTCCATCAGCACGAGGCTTTGCGGTGTCGCGTCGTTCAGGATCGCGGCCGCTTCCGTCATTTCGACCATGAAGGTCGAGCGCCCACCCGCCAGATCGTCGGCGGCGCCGATCCGCGTGAAGATCCGGTCGATCGGTCCAAACGATGCCCGACGCGCCGGCACATAGCTGCCGACATGCGCCATCAGCGCGATCAGCGCGGTCTGCCGCATGAAGGTCGACTTACCGCCCATGTTCGGACCGGTGATCAGCAGCAGCTTGCGTTCGGGGTTCAGCACGCAGTCGTTCGCGATGAACTGCTCGACCTGCGCTTCGACCACGGGATGCCGGCCCTGTTCGATATCGATGCCGCCCGTTGCGGAGAAGCTCGGCGCGACCCAGTCGAGCGCGCGGGCCCGCTCGGCGAACGCAGCGAGCAGATCGAGTTCGGCGAGCGCCGACGCGACCCGCTGGCAGTCGGCGATGAAGGGCAGCAGCGATTGCAGCAGCGCGTCATACAAGGCTTTTTCGCGAGCGAGTGCGCGTTCCTGCGCGGACAGCGCTTTATCCTCGAACGTCTTCAGCTCGGGCGTGATGTAGCGTTCGGCGTTCTTCAGGGTCTGGCGGCGACGGTAGTCGTCGGGCACTTTGTCCGTCTGGCCGCGCGTGACTTCGATATAGAAGCCGTGCACCTTGTTGTACTCGACGCGCAGATTGCCGATGCCTGTCCGCGCGCGTTCACGCGTTTCGAGATCGATCAGGAACTGTCCGCAGTTCTCCGAAATATCTCGCAGTTCATCGAGGTCCGCGTCATAGCCGCGTGCGATGACACCGCCGTCGCGGATCATCGCCGCCGGTTCCTGCGCGACGGCGCGTTTCAACAGATCGACGCAATCGGCGGGCGGTTCCAGCGACGCATCGATGCGCGCGAGCGAATCCGCTGCCGCCGTGACCGCGACGAGTTGCGCGCGCAGTTCGGGCAGCGCGATGAACGTGTCGCGCAGGCTGGATAGATCTCGCGGACGCGCGGACAGCAGCGCCAGCCGCCCCGTGATCCGTTCGATATCCGAGATCTGTCGCAGCGCGCCGCGCAGCGCATCGAGGCTGGCTTGAGGCGGCGCGTCGAGCAACGCGCCGATGGCCTGCTGGCGCGCCTGCGCGAACGAGGCATCGCGTGGCGGATGATGCAGCCAGTGACGCAGCAGCCGGCTGCCCATCGTCGTGCAGCAGGTATCGAGCAGCGAGCAGAGCGTGGGCGAGTCCGTGCCGCGCAGCGTTTCCGTGAGTTCGAGATTGCGCCGCGTGGACGGATCGAGGCCGATGTACTCCGATTCGTATTCGACTTTCAGACTGCGCACGTGGCGCAACTGCTGACCTTGCGTGGCCGCCGCGTACAGCAGCAATGCGCCTGCCGCGCCGCACGCGCTGGAAAGCGAATGCGCGCCGAAGCCGTCGAGGCCTGCTACTTCGAGTTGATCGCACAGCCGCTGCGTGCCCGACGCGACGTCGAAATGCCAGACGGGGACACGCGTGGTCGCGCCGAAACCCGTGGGCATCGACCACGCGTTCGCGTCGCCCGACGACGGCGCGTCGGCAACGAGGATTTCAGCGGGACGGATGCGCTCAAGTGCTGCCGCGACCTGATCGGGCGCGACTTCGGCGAGGCGCAGCGCGCCGCTGGCCAGATTCAGCCAGGCGAGACCGACCGTCGTGACCACGCCGCGCCGGTTGTGTCCCGCGCATACCGCGAGCAGATAGGTATCGCTCTTGTCGGAGAGCAGGGCGGCGTCAGTCAGCGTGCCCGGCGTCACCACGCGCACGACCTTGCGCTCGACGGGCCCCTTCGATGTCGCCGGGTCGCCGATCTGTTCGCAGATCGCGACCGACTCGCCGAGCTTCACGAGTTTCGCCAGATATTGTTCGACGGCGTGATGCGGCACGCCCGCCATCTTGATCGGATTGCCGCCCGATGCGCCGCGCTGCGTGAGTGTCAGATCGAGCAGGCGCGAGGCTTTTTCCGCGTCGTCGAAGAACAGTTCATAGAAGTCGCCCATCCGGTAGAACACGAGCGTGCCCGGATGCTCCCCTTTGATGCGCAGGTACTGCTGCATCATGGGAGTGTGTTGCGCGATATCGCTTGCGGCTGCCGTTTGAGTGCCCATCCTCGTGTCTTTCTTGCGTAACTGTTCAGGGCGTGAGTTTAACCCGGCGACGCGTCGAGCGAACCTGGCCGGATGGCCAGGCTGCCGCAGCGACATTCCGTTGCGTAAGCTGCGGAGACGTTCATTCCTCGATGAGCGCGCGCATGTCGACCTTGTGCGCGTTCGCGGCACTGCGTCGCTGCGCAAGCCACATCATCCCCGTGATGAACAGGCCGAACACGGCGATGATCCACTGCACGGGCATTTTCGCCGTCAGCAGGATCGCGTACGCGCCCAGCATCAGCAGGACGGCGAGGTTCTGGTTGAAGTTCTGCACGGCGATCGAATGGCCCGCCGTGAGCAGCGTCGCGCCGCGATGTTGAAGAATCGCATTCATCGGCACGATGAAAAAGCCGGACAGCGCGCCGAGCAGAACCATCAACGGATAGGAGAAGATCAGGTAAGCGGGCGCGAACAGTTCGCCGACGCGCAGGCCGGCGCCGGGAGGAAACAGGCTCTTGCTGTAGAAGGCCATCGCAATGGCGACGCCGCCCGTGATCAGGCCGATGGGCAACACCTTCAGCGAAGCGCGCAATGGAATCCATGCTGCGGCGGCCGCCGCGCCGATCGCAATGCCAAGGCCCGCGACGCCCTGCATGACAGCCGCCTTCGAGAGCGACAGCCCGAGGTTCGCGTCCGCCCACTTGAGCACGAGCAATTGGAGCGTGACGGCGCCGCCCCACATCAGGGTCGTGACCCACAGCGCAATCTGCGCGAGGCGATCGGCCCACAGCACGTTGAAACAGCGCACGAACTCGCCGACGAGCGCGCCGGGTTCGACCAGCCGGTTCGGATAACGCGCGCCCGTGTCCGGAATGCCGACGTTGAGCGCCGCGGCGATCGCGTAGGTGATCATCACGGCGAGCATCGCGAGGTCGGCGGCGGAATGGATCAGCGGCCACTGCATGTGCTGAACCAGACGCGACGCGTAGGTGCTGATCAGCGCGCCGCCCAGCATCGTGCCGACGATGGTCGACAGCACGGTCGCCGATTCGAGCCACGCGTTCGCGGCGACGAGCCGTTCGGCGGGCAGCAGTTCGGTGAGAATGCCGTACTTCGCCGGCGAGTACGCGGCCGCGCCGAAGCCGACCACGCCATACGCGATCATCGGATGCACGCCGCCGATCATCAGCAGGCAGCCGCCTGCCTTCAGCGCGTTCGAAATGAACATCACGTGGCGCTTTTGCAATGCATCGGCAAACGCGCCGACGAAGGGCGCGAGCAGTACGTATGAGATCGTGAAGAAGATCTGCAGCAGCGGCGTGATCCACGCGGGCGAGCGGATTACCGTGAGCAGCGCGATGGCCGCGATCAGCAGCGCGTTATCGGCGAGCGACGACACGAACTGTGCCGCGATGATCGTGTAGAAACCTTTCTTCATGGTCCCGATTGGAACACAGCGCCCGCATTTTTGCCGTTGACGCACGCTTTGCGGTATGTGCGCGAAGCGCGTCGTGTGCGGCGGCTCAAAAAGAAAAAGCGGCCGAAGCCGCTTTCGATATCGCACAGCGTCTTACGCCGCCTGTTCCTTCGTCCGCGTGTAGCGCGACAGAATCGGAATCATCTGCGCATAAACCTTCGGGTTGCCCGCGACGATCTCATGCAGATGCAGGAAGTCCGAGTCGCCCGTGTAGTTGCCGACGAGGCCGCCTGCTTCCGTGATGAGCAAGCTGCCTGCCGCCATGTCCCATGCGCTGATGCCTTGCTCGAAGAAGCCGTCGAGGCGGCCCGCTGCGACGTTTGCCAGATCGAGGGCGGCCGCGCCCGGGCGGCGCAGGCCCGCGCAGGCCTTGGTCATGTCGGCGAAGAGTTGCGTGTAGGCGTCGAGCGTGTCCTTTTCGCGGAACGGGAAGCCCGTGCCGATCAGGCTGTCGGCGAGCCGGTCGCGGCGGGCGACGCGGATGCGGCGGTCATTCAGGTAGGCGCCGCGGCCGCGCGATGCCGTGAACAGGTCGTTGCGCGTCGGGTCATAGACGACCGCCTGCGTGACGATGCCCTTGTGCGCGAGCGCGATCGACACGCAGTAGTACTGGAAGCCGTGGATGAAGTTCGTGGTGCCGTCGAGGGGATCGATGATCCACTGATATTCGGACTCGTTGCCCGATTCGCCGGACTCTTCGGCGAGGATGGCGTGATCGGGGTAGGCGGTGGTCAGCGTTTCGATGATGGCCGCTTCCGACGCCTTGTCGACCTCCGTGACGAAATCGTTGTGCTGTTTCTTGCTGACCTGCACGAGGTCGAGATCGAGCGACGCGCGGTTGATGATCTGCCCGGCGCGGCGAGCGGCCTTGACAGCGATATTGAGCATGGGATGCATGAGTCTGGATCCTTGTGCCGGACGCGCACGGCGGCTGCCCGGTGTTGAGCTGAAAATAAGCTGTTAATCACGCGAAACGGGCGCCGGACACGACGGGGTCGCAACCTGGCAGCACATTCCGTCGACGGAGACGAATTGAAGAAGAGCGGTGCGCCTTGCGGATGATCCCTGTGAGAGACGAGTTGGCAGGGCGCGAATATCGGGATTTTACCTGAGTCTGGTGGTTTCATGGCGGTCGGGGCCTATCCGGACCGGTGCATGATGGATACGTGGCGGATGCAAGCGCGTCGATTCCGAAGCAACAGGGCAGACGTTAGCCGAACGGCAGATGGAAAGAGCGGGCGGGCGGCGCTAACATGACTGTTTCCTTGCACTTAAATGCCTATCGTGGTTCAGACGCCTTCTTCGACCTCTACCAGTACTGCTTCCGACAACTCCGGCACCATCGGCGGCGGCTTCACGTCGACGCGTTTCGTGCTCGTCGAGCCCAGTCATCCCGGCAACGTCGGCGCAGCGGCACGGGCGCTGAAGACCATGGGCTTCTCGCGGCTCGTGCTGGTGTCGCCGCGTGTGGCCGATGTGAAGAACGACCCGGAAGCGATCGCGATGGCCAGCGGCGCGGACGACGTACTCGCGTCGGCTCATGTCGTGCCGACGCTCGCGGACGCGCTGTCGGGCGCGAGCTGGTCGCTGGCGCTGACGGCGCGCGCTCGCGAATACGGGCCGCCGCAACTCGCGCCGCGCGCCGCCGCGACGCAGGCGCGCGAGCATGCCGCGCATGGCGATATCGCGCTCGTGTTCGGCAACGAGCGTACGGGTCTGTCGAACGAAGATGTCGAGCGGTGCAGCGCGCTTGCGCACATTCCCGCGAATCCTGCGTACAGTTCGCTGAATCTCTCGCAGGCAATCCAGGTGCTGTCGTATGAACTGCGCATGGCGTATCTGGTCGACGGCGAGGGCGCGGATTCCGTGTCGGGCAGTGCCGGCGCACTCGCGGCCAGCGACGAAATCGAGCGTATGTACGTGCATCTGGAAAACGCACTGATCGCGCTCGACTTCCTCGATCCCGGCAATCCCAAGAAGCTGATGTCGCGCTTGCGGCGGCTCTTTGCTCGCTCGGGTCTCGAGCGCGAAGAGGTCAATATCGTGCGGGGCATCGCCAAGCACATTCTGCTGAAGGCAAAAGGGCGCGACGCCGACGAGCGTTGAATCGTGCGCGGGCAGGTCGAGCCGGGCGCCCGTTTTGCCCATGAGGCGCCAGACCTTGTCGTCTGCGTGGGCTTCCGGCAGGTTTCGCGCATTCGCCCTACAATGGCCCGAAACGTCATAAGCAAAGCACGCCGGCTGCAATAGACGTGGTGTCGGACGCCAACGTCCCGACGCCGGATGCAACGGCGGCCTGCTGCTGCCCGCGCGACGCGCGGCGGCGCTCCATCCCTACGACAGCCCCACTGCCATGTTCACGAGACTCCGCGAAGACATCGCCACGATCCGCGAGCGCGATCCCGCCGCCCGCAGCGCCTGGGAAGTCCTCACGTGTTATCCGGGTTTGCATGCGCTGATCTTCCATCGTTTCGCCCACGCTTGCTGGCGCGCGAATCGCCGCTGGCTCGCGCGCTTCGCATCGCAGTTCGGCCGCTTCATGACGGGCATCGAAATTCATCCGGGCGCGACCATCGGACGGCGCGTGTTCATCGACCACGGCATGGGCGTCGTGATCGGCGAGACGGCTGAAGTCGGCGACGATTGCACGATCTATCAGGGCGTCACGCTCGGCGGCACGTCGCTGACGCGCGGTGCGAAACGCCATCCGACGCTCGAGCGCGGCGTGATCGTCGGCGCGGGCGCGAAGGTGCTCGGAGGCTTTACCATCGGCGCGGACGCGAAAATCGGTTCGAATGCCGTGGTCGTGAAGCCGGTGCCGGCGGGCGGCACGGCTGTCGGCAATCCGGCGCGCGTGATCATGCCGGCCAGGGCAGCCGCGAACGCGCCGCTCGACACTGACGTGAAACCGGATGCCAACCCAACGCGCACGCGCCCGGGTTTCTGTGCATACGGCATCACGCCGAATGCGGACGATCCCGTTTCGCTCGCGATTCACGGGCTGATCGACCATGCGGCTACGCAGTCGCAGCGCATTGATGAAATCGTCGCCGCGCTCGAACGGCTCGGTGCGAGTCTCGAAGCGCTGCACGGCGCGGATGCCGCGTTGCTGGATCTGCGCCGTCTTTCGGCGGCGATTGCGGGGAAGGTCGAGGAAACGACGCGCTGAGTTGGCGTCGACAGCGGCGTCGCTGCGCCGACGCGAACGACGCGTCAACTGGACCGCGACATTGCAAGCGGCTATTTATTTGTCGAGCCGCAGCGCCTTGATCCCTTCGGAATCGATACGCACGTAACCGCCACGGCGCTCGCCGTGGTCGAGGTCCCAATCGGGCAGTACCCAGCGCATGCCGCCTTTCTCGTGATGCAGCGCGGGCCGGTGCGTGTGGCCGTGAATCATGGTGGCCGTTTTGGTCTTCTTGAAGAGCGCGGCGATGCCTTCCGACGTCACGTCATATCGCGGCGTCACCGGGCGTACACGTCCCGCTTCGCTCGTCCTGCGCATCTTTTCAGCCAGCGCCTTGCGCCAGCGATACGGCCATGCCAGAAACAGCCACTGCGCGAGACGGTTGCGCGCAAAGCCGCGAAAGCGCTGGTAGCCACGGTCCAGCGTGCACTGCGCGTCGCCATGCGTGAGCGCGATCTTGGTACCGAATGCGGTAATGACGAACGGATCGGGCAGCCAGATCGCGCCCGCCGCTTTCATGAAGCGCTTGCCCAACAGGAAGTCGCGGTTGCCGTGCATGATGTAGAGCGCAATGCCGCGCTCCGACAGCGTATGCATCAGCTTGGCCATGCGGGCGGGGAAGGGTTCGGCGAGCATGTCGTCGCCGATCCAGTATTCGAACAGGTCGCCGAGAATGAAGACGGAATCCGCGTGCTCGGCCGTCACCATGACGAAGTGCTCGAACGCGGCGACCGTTTGCGGGATCGCCTCGCTCAGATGCAGGTCGGCGATAAAGAAAAACGGGCGCGCCGCGTGGGGGCGTTTGCCCTCGCCAGGCACGCCCGCAGCGACGCTTCGCAGCGGCGTTTCTTGCAGCATTGAAGTGTGCTTCTCTTGGTTTCTCAGCGCTTCTTAAAGAATAGGCCGTTCGGCTGAGTAATGTTCTTACTCGACGACGACAGCCTTTTCGATGATCACGTCGTCGACGGGCACGTCCTGGTGGAAGCCCTTCGAACCCGTCTTGACCTTGCGGATCGCATCGACGACGTCGAGGCCTTCGACGACCTTGCCGAACACTGCGTAGCCCCAGCCCTGCGGCGTCGGCGACGAGTGGTTCAGGAAGTCGTTGTCGTTCACGTTGATGAAGAACTGGGCCGTTGCCGAGTGCGGGTCGTTCGTGCGTGCCATCGCAATCGAACCCTTGACGTTCTTCAGACCGTTGTTCGCCTCGTTGGCGATCGGCGTGCTGGTCGGCTTTTGCTGCATGCCGGGTTCGAAGCCGCCGCCCTGGATCATGAAGCCGTCGATCACGCGGTGGAACACCGTGTTGTCGTAGTGGCCGGCCTTCACATAGGCGAGGAAGTTTTCGACCGACTTCGGCGCTTTTTCCGCGTCAAGTTCGAGCTTGATGACGCCGTGGTTCGTGTGCAGTTCAACCATGATGATTTCCTTTGGGTCTGAGTGAGTGGAAGGCGCGGTGCATCGCCGTCTGAGCGGTGAGTGGCCCGCGCCCGTGGCATGGTTAGTTCCGGTGCTGCATGTCGGCTTCGTGGCTGATTCGCCCGTCGCCTTGCCGGTTCCGCCGACCTGTTTGCCGCCTTACTTGCCGACTATTGTCGCCGACTGGATCACGACCTGCTTTTGCGGCACATCGCTCATCGGGCCGCGCGACGTAGTAGGTGTTCCTTCGATCTTCTTCACGACGTCCATGCCTGCCGTCACCTTGCCGAACACGGCATAACCGTTGCCATCCGGATTCGGATAGTCGAGGCCGGCGTTGTCGACCGTGTTGATGAAGAATTGTGCCGTGGCCGAATTCGGATCGCCCGTACGCGCCATCGCGATCGTGCCCGTCATGTTTTTCAGGCCATTGCGGCTTTCGAGGGGAATCGGCGCGCGCGTCGGCTTCTCCGCGAAGCTTGTCGTGTAGCCGCCGCCCTGGATCATGAAGCCGGGGATCACGCGATGGAAGATCGTGCCGTTGTATTGACCGGATTTCACGTAGTCGAGGAAGTTGGCAACCGTCTTCGGCGCTTTCTCAGGATACAGCTCGACGCGGATATCGCCTTCCGATGTCTTCAAGAGAACGGACGGATGCGCAGCCTGTGACCCGTTTTGCGCAAAGGCGGGTGCGTTTGCGATCAGGGCGGCGCTGCCGAGCGCCAACATCAACCATTTCATGTAAATCCTCGGGGTGAAAGCAGGGTGAACTCAGAAGAAAAACGTCGGCAAGCGCGCGGCCCGAAGGCACGCGCGCGAGCGCTCACTGCGATGGTGCAACGTATGGCGGCGTCGCGAGCGAACCATTCGGGCCGCCGAACTGGAAGCCCTGCGAGTTCGTGATGTTCTCCATCGCGCGATTCGTGTAGTCCGATTCGGCTGCCGGCTGGCTCGTCTTCTTCACGGGCGTCTTGCGCGGCGACACGATTTTCTCGATGTCGGCGATGCGCTGGCTCGTCGTGCCGTTACCGGCACCAAGACTTTGCGCACGGCGATACGCCTGATCCGCGAGGCGCAGATACAGGTCGCCGAGATTTTCATACGCGAGACCGTAACCGGGGCTCGCCTTGACAGCCGTTTCCAGCGCGGCGCGCGCTTCCGTGTAGCGGCCCTGCTTCGCGTACAGCGCAGCGAGGTTGTTGTACGGCTCAGGCAGTTCGGGGTAGGTCTGGGTGAGTTCGGTGAACGCGGCGATGGCGTCGTCGTCGCGATTCAGTCGCGCGAGCACCGTGGCGCGCTTGAATTTGGCCTGCGCGTCGCGCGGATTGGCGGCGATGCGCGCGTCGAGCTGCGCGAGGGCGGCCGTCCAGTTCTTCTCCTGGATGGACGCGTCGGCGTCCGGCGTGACGTCGCGCACGGCCGGACCGTGGGAAACCGTCTGCGTTTTCTGCGCGAAAGCCGGTGCGGCGGGCAGCATCAACAGGGCAAGACCGCAGCAGGCCGTGCCCGCTGCCGCGCTCAAAGCCGCGAGCAAACCCGGGCGGGACGATGTGTCCGACGTCGAAGAAAATGTCGAACGGAGCGCCGTCGCGAAGAGGGGCGTGGCGCCTCGCGCGCGGCCGCTGGAGTGTTTCATAGGCTCAGGTCGGGATGTTATACTCCGACCCATTCTAACAAAAGGTCTGCGCGTTCCGTCGAACCACAGACTGTCTTTCGCCACTCGTGGTCGTCTCCGCCTTGACGTCAGCCTGATCCCGCACCGTTGCGCGACATGCTGTCAGTCATGCCGCACCGCCCGTGTTCGTTCATGCAGTTGCATGCTTTCTTCGGGCGCGGTATGAACGAACACCAAGCGGATTTCTTTCGGCCCACGCATCGTCTCTATGGAATCTCTGCGCATCTACAACACGCTCGCGCGTGACAAGCAAAATTTCGTGCCGCTTCATGAAGGCGAAGTGCGCATGTATGTCTGCGGGATGACGGTGTACGACTACTGCCACGTGGGCCATGCGCGGGTGATGGTCGTGTTCGACATCGTGCAGCGCTGGCTGCGCACGCTCGGGTACAAGGTCACCTATGTGCGCAACATCACCGACATCGACGACAAGATCATTCGCCGCGCCGTCGAGAACGGCGAGACCATCAAGTCGCTGACCGACCGCTTCATCGCGGCGCTGCATGAAGATGCCGACGCGCTCGGTATCGAACGGCCCGATCTCGAGCCGCGCGCGACGGAGTTCGTGCCGCAGATGCTCGGCATGATCGAGAAGCTCGAAGCGAACGGCTACGCGTACCAGGCCGCCGACGGCGACGTGAACTACGCGGTGCGCAAGTTCGACAACTACGGCGCGCTATCGGGCAAGTCGCTCGAAGACCTGCGCGCAGGCGAGCGCGTGGCCGCCAACGACGCGAAGCAGGACCCGCTCGACTTCGTGCTGTGGAAGCAGTCGAAGCCCAACGAGCCCGCCGACACCGGCTGGGATTCGAAGTACGGCCGCGGGCGTCCCGGCTGGCATATCGAGTGCTCGGCGATGGGCTGCACGCTGCTCGGCGAACATTTCGACATTCATGGCGGCGGCCAGGATCTGCAGTTTCCGCACCACGAAAACGAGATCGCACAAAGTGAAGGCGCAACGCGCCAAACCTTCGTCAATTACTGGATGCACAACGGCTACGTCCAGATCGACAATGAGAAGATGTCGAAGTCGCTCGGCAACTTCTTCACGATCCGCGAGGTGCTCGCGAAGTACGATGCCGAAGTCGTGCGGTTCTTCATTGCGCGCGCGCATTACCGTTCGCCGCTCAACTACAGCGACGTGCATCTCGACGATGCGCGCGGCGCGCTCGCGCGTCTGTACACGGCGCTGAAGGACACACCGCCGCAAGCCGGCGAAGTCGACTGGAGCGAAGCGTACGCACAGCGTTTTCGCGCGGCGATGAACGACGATTTCAATACGCCTGTCGCCGTGTCCGTGCTGTTCGAGCTGGTGAGCGAAGTGAACCGCACGCGCGATGGGGCGCTTGCGCGTCAATTGCACGGTCTTGGGCTTGTGCTCGGGTTGCTCGGGCGCGAGCCGCGCGTCTATCTGCAACAGGCGGGGGGGAGCGTCGGCGAAGGCGCGCTGGATACGGCAGCGATCGAAGCGAAGATCGCCGCGCGCGTCGCCGCGAAGCAGGCAAAGGACTACGCCGAGGCAGACCGGATCCGCAAGGAATT
Organism: Paraburkholderia sp. Tr-20389; assembly: GCF_017104565.1. Taxonomy (GTDB): domain Bacteria; phylum Pseudomonadota; class Gammaproteobacteria; order Burkholderiales; family Burkholderiaceae; genus Paraburkholderia. Next base: position 89,461 of record NZ_JAAGPD010000007.1, read on the forward strand.
GCTGGACACCGGTATTGCACTCGAAGATAAACCGGGCGGGTTGACCGAGTGGCGTCGCGTTTGAACGCACCTCGAACTTCCCACTGATCGACTCGCCAGGCAGGAGGCAGGATGGCAACGGCCACGAAGACGCCGGCTAAACGGGCCGCGTCTCAATCTGACGCGGCATCTAAAGTAAGGGCAGTGCGTGCGCGAAACGGTGTGACCGCGAAGGGCGCCGCGAAGGTGGCGGTGAAATCGGCATCGGCGAAGGGGGTCAAGGCGGGTGCGCTCGCGAGGCCTGTGCCGACGCGATCTCACGTCAACGGCGCGGACGCGCCCGAGGCTGCAGCGGTGAAGCCGTCGCGCGCGCGGACTGCGCACGCGAAGGGCAACGGTTCGCTGCCTGCCGGACTCGCGGGTGATTTGCGCGACACCGCGCACGACAACCAGGAAGTCGAGCCGGCGCGCAAGCCGCGCGCGGCGGTGTCGTCGGCGGAAGGCGTCGACGCGGTGCAGGCCGCGCAGCCGTCGGTCGTCACGCGTCCCGCGTATTGGGACAAGGCGTGCGCCGATCTCGTCAAGCGCGACCGCATTCTCAAGAAGCTGATTCCGAAATTCGGCCCGGTGCATCTGTCGAGCCGTGCCGATCCGTTCGTCACGCTTGCGCGGTCGGTGATCGGTCAGCAGATTTCCGTCGCGTCCGCGCAGGCAATGTGGCAACGCATCGTCGCTGCGTGTCCGAAGCTCGTGCCCCAGCAGATCATCAAGCTGGGCCAGGGCGATCTGATGGGCTGCGGCGTATCGAAGCGCAAGGCCGAGTACATTCTCGATCTCGCGCATCACTTCGTCTCGGGTGCCTTGCACGTCGGCAAGTGGACGTCGATGGAAGACGAGGGCGTGATCGCCGAGCTGACGCAGATTCGCGGCATCAGCCGCTGGACGGCCGAGATGTTCCTGATTTTCGACCTCTCGCGTCCGGACGTGCTGCCGCTCGACGATCCGAATCTGATCCACGCAATCAGCCAGAACTATTTCAGCGGGGAGCCGGTGACGCGCAGCGAGGCGCGGGAAGTCGCTGCGAACTGGGAGCCGTGGCGTACCGTCGCAACGTGGTATATGTGGCGAAGCCTTGATCCGGCGCCCGCCGGCAACTGAAGAAACGAACGAAGCAACGAGCGAAGCAAAAAGCGGAACCCCTCATCGTCTATCGATTTGTTAAAATCGATAGATTCGAGACGATTTCGTCATGGGCGCGCGCGGTTAGAATACGCGCTGCCGGTAAGTCGAAGGATTAAAAACCAATGAAGACCACCTTTCTGGATTTCGAGCAGCCAATCGCGGAGCTCGAAGCGAAAATCGAAGAATTGCGCTTCGTGCAGGACGATTCGGCCGTCGATATTTCGGAAGAGATCGAGCGGCTGTCGAAGAAGAGCCAGCAACTCACGAAGGATCTGTATACGAACCTGTCGCCGTGGCAGGTTTCGCAAATCGCGCGTCATCCGCAGCGTCCGTACACGCAGGACTACATCAACGAACTGTTCACCGATTTCCACGAACTGCATGGCGACCGTTCGTTTTCGGACGACCTGTCGATCGTCGGCGGCCTCGCGCGCTTCAATGGCCAGCCGTGCATGGTGATCGGCCACCAGAAGGGCCGTGACACGAAGGAGCGCGCGCTGCGCAACTTCGGCATGCCGCGTCCCGAGGGCTATCGCAAGGCCGAACGGCTGATGCGCCTTGCCGAGAAATTCGGTTTGCCGCTCTTTACGTTCATCGACACGCCGGGCGCGTATCCCGGCATCGGCGCGGAAGAGCGCGGTCAGTCGGAAGCGATCGGCCGCAATCTGTATGTGATGGCCGAGCTGAAGACGCCGATCATCTCGACGATCATCGGCGAAGGCGGTTCGGGCGGCGCACTGGCTGTCGCCGTCGCTGACAGCGTGCTGATGCTGCAGTTCTCGACCTACTCGGTGATTTCGCCCGAAGGCTGCGCGTCGATTCTGTGGAAGAGCGCCGCGAAGGCGCCCGAAGCGGCTGAAGCACTGGGCCTGACGGCGCATCGTCTGAAGGCGCTGGGTCTGATCGACAAGATCGTCAGCGAGCCGCTCGGCGGCGCGCATCGCGATCCGAAGGGCATGGCGGCGATGCTGCGCCGCGCGCTGGCTGATTCGCTGCGCCAGTTCCACGGCATGAGCACGAACGATCTGCGTCAACGCCGCTTCGATCGTCTGATGGCCTACGGCAAGTTCAAGGAAACCACGCCGGGCGCGTAAGCGCGCTAGCGTTTTCATCAGCAGGCGCTTCGGCGCCGTCACCTCGTGACTCTCTCCGCTGACACATCCGCCGACCGCCTCGTTCTCGATGCGGTCGGCGTTGCTTTTGGCGCGTTGCCGAACGATGCGCGCGTCGCGATCGCGTTCAGCGGCGGCGTCGATTCGACTGTGCTGCTCGACGCGGCGGTGCGCGTCGGTGGTGCGGCGCGTTGTGTCGCGTTGCATATCCATCACGGTCTCAGTCCCAACGCCGACGAATGGCTCGCGCATGGCGAGGCGTTTGCGCGCGAACGGTGTGTCGAGTTTGCTTCGACACACGTCGACGTGTCGCGAGCGGCAGGCGTGAGCATCGAGGCCGCGGCACGCGACGCGCGTTATCGCGCACTCGATGCGCTGTGCACGCAGCATCGCGTGCACACGCTGTGGCTCGCGCAGCACGCGGACGATCAGGCGGAAACCGTATTGCTTCAACTGCTGCGCGGTGCGGGGCTCGCCGGGCTCGCGGCGATGGCGCCGGAATATCTGCCGCCCGGCGCCTCGGTCACGCGCGTGCGTCCGCTGTTGCATCTGCTGCGCGCGCAACTGGAGCAGTATGCGCACGCACGCGATCTGCGCTGGATCGATGACGAGTCGAACGCCGACACCCGCTATGCACGCAACGCGTTACGTCACGATGTGCTGCCGGGTCTCGCCGTGCATTTTCCGGGCTTTCGTGACGCGCTCGCGCGTACGGCGGCGCATGCGGCGGCGGCCCAGCGTCTGCTCGACGAGCTGGCGCGCATCGATCTGCAAACGGCGCGTGGTGAGGAAGAGGGTGCCTTGTCGCGCGACGCGCTGCTCGCACTCGACGACGAACGCGCAGCCAACCTGCTGCGCTACTGGATGCGCACGCTCGGTTTGCCCGCTGCGTCGACTGCGCGCCTGATGGATGCGCTGCGTCAGCTGCGCGAGATCAGCGATGCCCACACGCTGCGTGTCGATCACGCTGGGCAGGCGTTGCGCAGCTATCGCGGACAGATCTATTGGGAAGCAGGCGACAGCAGCGATCCCGCCGACGAAACGGCGCTCGTCGAACGGAGCGAGAGCGTGCTCGCATGGCGGGGCGAAAGCGTGTGGCGACTGCCGCAGTGGCGCGGCACGTTCGTGTTCAGCGACGCGGCCGCCGATGCACCCGATGCGATTCCCGCTGATGCGCTCACGCGAGCGCCGCTCGTCGCGCGATCACGCAGCGGTGGCGAACGGATGCGCTGCGCGTCGAACGGCCCAAGTCGAACGTTGAAGAATCTCTTTCAGGAGCGCGGCGTACCGTCATGGAAGCGCGACGTGCCGTTGCTGTTCGCAGGCGACGCTTTGCTGTTCGTGCCGCTGATCGGCGTGAACCGCGCGGCGATCGCCGAAGCGGCGCAACGGACGAGCACCCGTTACGTCAGGATCGAATGGCGCGAGGATCTCACGCTCGCGTGATCGGGCGCCCATGCCCGACTGACCGGACGGCTATTGTCATCAGCACGCAACATTGGCCGCAAATCCTTCTCCGACAAGCATTTGCAACGGCCTTTGACCGGATTTCGGCTTGTCTTTTTATCCCTGATCGGGTAGTGTAACTTGTTTGCCCGACCCGCTTTTTGTCGTCGCTTTTGACGCGTTCCCGGCCGTTCTTATGCGAATGCCCGGGCGCGCTCCAAGCCGCTAACCCCGGTAGCCACCCGTTAGCGTCGTCAGCGGCCTGTTTATCCTCAGGTTTCGGCAGGGCCGGAAAAAGCAACCCCGGCAAATCCGCGCGTACTGCACGCGCGCTGCATCTGCGCCGCCACACTGCGCCGTCGTTCCCGAACGTTGTGCCCTGTGCTCTCTTTGTGCGGCCGTCTCCAGCGCGTCCGGCGCGCGCCGGTTGGCGTATCAGTTTCTCCTTCAGTTCAGAACGACAATGGCACTCATCGTACACAAATACGGCGGCACATCGATGGGCTCGGTCGAGCGCATCAAGAACGTCGCGAAGCGCGTCGCGAAATGGCACAAGGCAGGCCACAAGATGGTCGTCGTGCCTTCGGCGATGTCCGGCGAAACGAACCGCCTGCTGGGCCTCGCGAAAGAAATTTCGCCCCAGCCGAGCCCGCGCGAACTCGACATGATCGCGTCGACGGGCGAACAGGTCAGCGTCGGCCTGCTGTCCATCGCGCTGCATGACGCAGGCGTCGATGCCGTCAGCTACACCGGCTGGCAAGTGCCCGTCAAAACGGATAGCGCATTCACGAAAGCGCGCATCAGCGACATCGACGGCGAGCGCGTGCTGCGCGACCTCGACGAAGGCAAGGTCGTTGTCATCACGGGCTTCCAGGGCATCGACCCGGAAGGCCACATCACCACGCTCGGACGTGGCGGCTCGGATACGTCCGCCGTCGCAGTGGCCGCGGCGCTGAAAGCCGACGAATGCCTGATCTACACGGACGTCGACGGCGTCTACACGACGGACCCGCGCGTGGTCGAAGAAGCGCGTCGTCTGGATCGCGTGACGTTCGAGGAAATGCTGGAAATGGCCAGCCTGGGTTCGAAGGTGCTGCAGATCCGCTCGGTGGAATTCGCCGGCAAATATCAGGTGAAGACGCGTGTGCTGTCCAGCCTGACCGATCCGCTGATGTCGCTCGACGAGGAAATGAAGTCGGGCACCCTGATTACTTTTGAAGAAGACGAAACCATGGAAAAAGCAGTCATCTCGGGAATCGCGTTTCAGCGTGACGAAGCCCGTATCGCCGTGATGGGTGTGCCCGACAAGCCGGGCATCGCATATCAGATCCTCGGCCCGGTCGCCGACGCGAATATCGATGTCGACATGATCATTCAGAACCAGAGCGTCGAAGGCAAAACGGCGTTCACGTTCACGGTCGGTCGCGGCGACTATCAGCGCGCGATGGACATCCTCACCAATCAGGTGAAGGGGCATGTGAGCGCGGAGCAGGTGCTGGGCGATCCGAAGGTGTCGAAGGTGTCGGTGGTCGGCGTCGGCATGCGCTCGCACGTCGGCATCGCGAGCAAGATGTTCCGCACGCTGTCGGAAGAGGGCATCAACATCCAGATGATCTCCACCTCGGAAATCAAGATCTCGGTGCTGATCGACGAGAAGTACATGGAGCTCGCCGTGCGCGCGCTGCATAAGGCGTTCGAACTCGATCAGGCTTGATGCACGCGAATGCCTGTTCGCTACGGTGGCAGGCATTTGTTCAAAGGTTGTGTTGGATAAAGCGTGGTTCAGTGGACAGGTCGAAGAAGTGACATTGAATTGACACTTCAGGCACAAAAAGTGTGAAGTAAAAATTGACCTGGGCCTTCGAACCCGCTATTATCTTGGCTTCGTTGCGCTGCCTCCCTGGCGCAACCGAAAGTTTGGGAGACGTGGCCGAGAGGTCGAAGGCACTCCCCTGCTAAGGGAGCATCTGGGCCAAAACCTGGATCGAGGGTTCGAATCCCTCCGTCTCCGCCAGCAATGGCGGTGGAACCCCGTAGAGCTGCGGCTCTGCGGGGTTTTGTTTTTTACGCACATGCATTTGGATATGCATACGGCTCTTTACCTGTCTTTTCATCCCGTCATTTGACCGCATTGCATTGCGGCACTCCATTTTTCATTCGCGTATCCGTCAATGCGGGTAATGGAAAATTGTCTTCGCGTCGAAAGCGACAATCGAATTGTTTGCATGAGTGCGTTGCCTGGCATGACCAATCGAACAGGCGCGACGTGCGTGCAAGCAACACCGAACGTACGGGACACGTCACGAAATGCTGTCGCGTGTAACCGGACGTTACGACACGCGTTGCGATGCGAACTTGTGCATCAGTTATTACAAAGTTGAAATACGCGTTAAGCGTTGCTTTGTTATATTCGAATCACGCAGTCGATAAACACAACTTCCCGCAAAGAAAAGGTGAAACCATGAAGTCCATGCGTCTTATCCCGTTGATCGCCGGCGTGCTCGCGATCGGCGCGTCGAGCGCGGCGATGGCCGGGGGACTGAACGTCGGTGTCAACATCGGTATTCCCGCTCCTGTCTACGTTGCACCGGCGCCCGTATATGCGCCGCCGCCGCCCCCGCCGCCGCCCGTCGTGTATCAGCCGGCGCCCGTCGTGGTCGCGCCCGCCGTCGTGGTCGGCTGGCACGGTGACCGCTACTGGGATGGCCGCCGTTACTGGGGCCGCGACGACTGGTATCGCCATCACGGCGGCTATGATCATGGCGGCTATGATCGCGGTCATGGTCACTGGGACAACGGCCGCCACAATGGCTGGCATTGAACCCGAAGCGCATGCGCAAACAAAAAACCGCCCCGAGGGGCGGTTTTTTTCTGGTTGCACGCGCAACGACGTGCGCCGCTCGCGAGGACGTGTAGCCGCGCTTACTCGCTGACTGCCGCCATCCCGCCGACCACATTGCTGAAGCCGCTGTCGACATGCATGATCTCGGCCGTCATGCCGGCAGCGAGATCCGACATCAGGAACGCCGCGGCGTTGCCGACCTGTTCGATCGTCACGTTACGCTTGAGCGGCGCATTCTCTTCAACGAAATCGAGAATCTTGCCGAAGCCCTTGATGCCGCTTGCCGCGAGCGTCTTGATCGGGCCGGCCGAGATGCCGTTCACGCGAATGCCCTTGTTGCCCAGCGACACGGCCAGGTAACGCACGCTGGCTTCGAGCGATGCCTTCGCGAGACCCATCGTGTTGTAGTTGGGGATTGCTCTTTCTGCGCCGAGGTACGACAGCGTGAGCAGTGCCGCATCGTTCGACAGCATCGGCAGCGCGGCTTTCGCGAGGGCCGGGAAGCTATACGCGGAGATGTCGTGCGCGATGCGGAAATTCTCACGCGTCATGCCATCGAGGAAGTCGCCCGCGATCGCTTCGCGCGGCGCGAAGCCGATCGAATGAACGAGACCGTCGAGGCTGTCCCAATGTTGTTTCAGCGACACGAAGAGCGCTTCGATTTGCGCATCGTCGGCGACGTCGCACGGGAACACCAGGTTGCTGTCGAATTCGTTGGCGAATTCGGTGATGCGGTCCTTGAAGCGGTCGCCGACATACGTGAACGCCAGTTCTGCGCCTTCGCGCTTGCAGGCCTGCGCGATACCGTACGCGATCGAACGGTTCGACAGGAGGCCCGTCAGCAAGATTCGTTTACCAGCGAGGAAGCCCATGAATTCTCCTAATGAGGTCAGCGCGCCGCGCGGACAGAGTGCGGGAGCGCGCGGGATTTTGGGTAGAATTCTCTCACATTGCAACAACCCACCGACCACCACGGACCAATAAGGCACTTATGACGACAGGCACGCGACGGGTTGAAGCGCCGCGCCCGGGATGGCGCACTCTGATTCGTCCGTGGTCGCGTGTGCGTTGCAAGACGGTATCGCGCGCCGCGTTTGCCATGTGTCTTGGTTCGCTGATCGCGTTGTCGCCCGTTACGGCGCAGCGTGTGCAAGCCGCCTACGCGATCGCGCAGTACGGCGAGCCGAAATATCCGCGCGACTTCAAGCACTTCGACTACGTCAATCCCGACGCGCCGCGCGGCGGTACGCTGGTGCTCGCGAATCCCGATCGATCGACGAGTTTCGACAAGTTCAATCCGTTCACGCTGCGCGGCAGTGCGGCGCCCGGCATCGGGCTGCTGTTCGAGAGCCTCGCGACGGGCAGCGCCGACGAAGTCGCGTCCGCCTATGGCCTGCTCGCCGACGACATCGACGTCGCGTCCGACGGCATGTCGACCACGTTCCATATCAACCCGCACGCGCGCTTTTCGAACGGCGATCCGGTCACGGCCGAAGACGTGAAGTTCTCGTTCGATACCTTGAAGAGCCCGAAGGCCGCGCCGCAATTCGCCGCGTATTTCGCGGATATCACGCGCTGTGTGATCGTCGATCCCGCGACGGTACGGTTCGAGTTCAAGCAGCACGATCGCGAGTTGCCGCTGCTCGCGGGCGGCATGCCCGTGTTCTCGCGCAAGTGGGGCGTGAAGGCGGACGGAAGTCGCATTCCGTTCGATCAGCTCGCGTTCGAAAAGCCGATCGGCAGCGGGCCGTATCTGATCGAGCGCTACGACAACGGGCGGACGATCACCTACAAACGCGACCCGAACTACTGGGGCGACAAACTGCCCGTGCGTGTGGGTACCTACAATTTCGAGCGCATCAACTACAAGCTGTATTCGGATGCGACGGCACGCCTCGAAGCGTTCAAGGCAGGGGAGTACGATGCGCTCGTCGAGAACGTCGCGCGTAACTGGGTGCGGCGCGATGTCGGCAAGAAGTTCGATAGCGGCGAGCTGATCAAGCGCGAGTTTCCGCATCACAACGGCACGGGGATGCAGGGCTTCATCCTCAATCAGCGCCGGCCGCTGTTCGGCGACGTGCGTGTGCGCAAGGCACTCGACCTCGCACTCGATTTCCAGTGGCTCGACCGGCAACTGTTCTACAACCAGTACAAGCGGATCGACAGCTACTTCGTCAATACCGATCTGCAGGCAAAGGGCTTGCCGTCGCCGGGCGAACTGACGCTGCTCGAACCGTGGCGTGCGAAGCTGGAGCCGTCGGTGTTCGGCGTGCCGCCGAAGCAGCCCGACACCGATGCGCCCGGTTCGCTGCGCGCCAATCTCCTCGAAGCGCGCGCGTTGCTCGCGCAGGCGGGCTGGACCTATCGCGACGGCGCGCTGCGTAACGCGAAGGGCGAGCCGTTCGTGTTCGAGATACTCGACGACTCGGGGTCATCGGCGGTATTCGAGCCGGTGATCGCGCCGTATATCCGCAATCTGCAAAAGCTCGGCATCGAAGCGCGCTTCCGCGTGATGGACTTCGCGGTGTATCAGAAGCGCCTCGACGCGTTTGATTTCGATGTCACGACGATCCGTTTCCCTGACGTGCAGGTACCCGGCGCGGACATGATCGACCGCTTCGGCAGCAAGGCCGCGGACGAACCGGGCTCCGGCAATCTGATCGGCCTGAAGTCGCCCGCCGTCGATTCGATCCTGCGTGCGCTGGTCGGCGCGCAGACGCGGGAGCAACTCGTCGATTCCGTTCACGCGCTCGATCGCGTGCTGATCAACGGCTATTACATGATTCCGCACTGGTACAGCGCGACGCACCGCGTGGCGTTCAAGCGCGGCCTCGCCTGGCCGGCGACCTTGCCGCTGTACTATACGGCGGAAGGCTGGATCACTTCGATGTGGTGGTTCGCGGCGCCGCAGTGAGCGCGGTCCGCATCCCCATCACGCACTCTTGAACAACGCGCGCCGCTACCCGGCGACGCATTCCGGACCGCCGCCATGTGGAGCTACATCCTCAAACGTCTGCTGCTGATGATCCCGACGTTGATCGGCGTGCTGACGCTGACGTTCGCCGTCATCCAGTTCGTGCCGGGCGGCCCCGTCGAACAGATGGCGCATGAACTGCGGCGCAATGCGGCCGAAGGCGGCATGCCGTTCGGGCTGCGCGCGCATAGCGGAGTGGACGCGCAGCAGATGGCGCAACTCAAGGCGCTGTACGGTTTCGACAAGCCGCCGCTCGAACGCTATTGGATGATGCTCAAGCAGTTCTCGCACTTCGATCTCGGGCAAAGCTATTTTCGCCATCAAAGCGTGTGGTCGCTGATCGTGTCGAAGCTGCCCGTGTCGATCAGTATCGGGCTGTGGACGTTCTTCCTCACGTATCTGATATCGGTGCCGCTCGGCATCGCGAAGGCAGTACGCAACGGCTCGCGCTTCGACGTCGCGACGAGTCTCATCGTGCTGATCGGCTACGCGATTCCGGGCTTCGTACTCGGCGTGCTGCTGCTCGTGCTGTTCGGCGGCGGTACGTTCCTGCAACTGTTCCCGCTGCGCAATCTCACGTCCGACAACTGGAGTCAGTTGAGTCTGATCGGCAAGGTGCTCGACTATCTGTGGCACATCACGCTGCCGATCGTCGCGTCGGTGGTCGGCAGCTTCGCCGTCGTCACGATGCTCACGAAGAACGCGTTCCTCGATGAAATCCGCAAGCAATATGTGCTGACCGCGCGGGCCAAGGGGCTCTCCGAGCGGCGCGTGCTGTGGAAGCACGTGTTTCGCAACGCGCTGCTGCCGCTGATCGTCGGCTTTCCGGCTGCGTTCATCGGCGCGTTCTTCACGGGCAGCCTGCTGATCGAAACGCTGTTTTCGCTCGACGGGCTGGGGCTGCTGTCGTATGAGTCGGTGGTGCGGCGCGACTATCCCGTCGTGCTCGGCACGCTCTATCTGTTCACGCTGATCGGACTCGCGACCAAGCTCATCTCCGATCTCTGCTACGTGTGGGTCGATCCACGCATTCAATTCGAACAACTGGAGCGCTGATTTGAGCCGCGTCCGTACAGATGCCGAAGTGTCGCGTGCGCAGCCGGTGCGCGCGTTCGTGTCGCCGTCGCCCGCGCGCCGCGTGTGGTCGCGCTTCAGACAGCAGCGTCTGGGCTACTGGAGTCTGATCGTGTTCGTCGTCGCGTTCGCTGCGAGCCTCGCCGCGCCGCTGTGGTCGAACGACAAGCCGATCGTCGTGCGCTACGACGGTCACTACTATTTCCCGCTCGCGAAGGACTACGCGGAGACGACCTTCGGCGGCGACTTTCCGACGCCCGCGGACTATCTCGATCCGTACATCAAGCAGCGACTCACCGCACCGGGCAATTTCGCGATCTATCCGTTGAATCGCTACTACTACGACACGCTCAATTATTTTTCGAAGGTGCCGAATCCGGCGCCGCCGTCGCGCGACAACTGGCTCGGCACCGACGACCGCGGACGCGATCTGTTCGCGCGGCTCGTCTACGGGTTTTGCGTGTCGGTCGAATTCGCGCTGGTGCTGACCTTCATCGGCACGATACTCGGCGTGCTGGCGGGCGCCGTGCAAGGCTATTTCGGCGGCAAGACGGACATCATCGGGCAGCGTCTGATCGAAATCTGGAGCGCGATGCCGGAGCTGTATCTGCTGATCATCTTCGCGTCGATCTTCGAGCCGGGCTTCATCCTGCTGATCGTGCTGCTGTCGCTGTTCGGCTGGATCGGTCTGTCCGACTACGTGCGCGCGGAGTTTCTGCGCAACCGGCAACAGGACTACGTGCGCGCCGCGCGCGCGATGGGTTTGTCGAACTGGCAGATCATCTGGCGGCACGTGCTGCCCAATAGTCTCACGCCCGTCATCACGTTTCTGCCGTTCCGCATGAGCGGCGCGATTCTCGCGCTCACGAGCCTCGACTTTCTCGGTCTCGGCGTGCCGGCGCCGACGCCGAGCCTCGGCGAACTGCTCGCGCAAGGCAAGGCGAATCTCGACGCGTGGTGGATCTCCGTCGCGACGTTCGGCGTGCTGGTCGTCACGCTGTTGCTGTTGACGTTCATGGGCGACGCGTTGCGCAACGCGCTCGACACGCGCATCTCCGACGCGATGAAAGCGGGAGGCAACCAGTGAGCGCGAACGTGAAGCACTACGACGGGCCGCTGCTCGAACTCGATCATCTGCGCGTGACGTTCGGCGACACGGTTGCAGTCGACGACGTATCGCTGTCGATCGCGCGCGGCGAACGTGTGGCGCTGGTCGGTGAGTCCGGCTCGGGCAAGAGCGTGACGGCGCTGTCCATCCTGCGTCTGCTGAACGACGCGCAGACGAGCGGCACGGTGCGCTTCGACGGCGAAGACCTGTTGACGAAAAGCGAGCGCGAGATGCGCGGTCTGCGCGGCTCCGATATCGCGATGATCTTTCAGGAGCCGATGACGGCGCTCAACCCGCTGTACACGGTCGGCGAGCAGATTGCCGAAACTATCGTGCTGCACGACGGTGTGAGTGCCGGCGAAGCGCGCAAGCGTGCCGTCGCGCTGCTCGAACGCACGGGGATCACGGAGCCGGGCAAGCGCGTCAACAGTTATCCGCACCAGTTGTCGGGCGGACAGCGGCAGCGCGCGATGATCGCGATGGCACTGGCTTGTCGCCCGCGTCTGCTGCTCGCAGACGAACCGACGACGGCGCTCGATGTGACGATCCGCGCACAGATCGTCGACCTGCTGCTCGAACTGCAGCGCGACGAAGCCGAAAAGCGCGGCATGGCCGTGCTGCTGATCACGCACGACCTGAACCTCGTGAGGCACTTCGCGCAACGCGTCGCGGTGATGGAGAAGGGCGTGCTGGTCGAAAGCGGCGCTGTCGACACACTATTCGAATCACCGCAGCATCCGTACACGCAGCGTCTGCTGCAGAGCCGTCCGGAGCGCACGGTGGTGCCCGTGCTGCCGATCGCTCCCGTGCTGCTCGACGCGCGCGATGTGTCGGTCGATTTCAAGACGAAGCTGCCCGGCTTCGCGGGCTGGTTCCGCGCGGGGCACTTTCGCGCGGTGGCGGACGCGACGGTGTCGTTGCGGCAGGGGGAGACGCTCGGCATCGTCGGCGAATCGGGATCGGGAAAATCGACCCTGGCGATGGCGCTGCTCGGCCTGCAAAAGACTTCTCACGGCGCAATCGAGTTTCAGGGCAGGGCGCTCGGCAGTTATCGGGGACGAGATCAGACGGCGCTGCGCTCGAACATGCAGGTCGTCTTTCAGGATCCTTTTAGTTCACTTTCACCGCGACAGACGATCGAACGGATCGTCGGCGAAGGGCTCGCGTTGCACCGGCCGCAACTCGCCGCCGACGCGCGCCGTGAGAAGGTCGTGTCCGTGCTGCGCGAAGTGGGGATCGACCGCACGGCGCTGCACCGCTATCCGCACGAGTTTTCGGGCGGGCAGCGGCAGCGCATCGCGATTGCGCGCGCACTGGTGCTGGAACCGCGCATCCTGATTCTCGACGAACCGACGAGCGCGCTCGATGTGTCGATCCAGCAACAGGTGTTGAAGCTGCTCGCGGGTCTGCAACGCAAATACAACCTGGGTTTCGTGTTCATCAGCCACGATCTGGCCGTGATCGGCGCGATGGCGCACCGCGTCGCGGTGATGCAAAACGGGGAGATCGTCGAGTCGGGCGCCGTCGAGCAGATCTTCGGCGAGCCTACCCATCCTTACACGCGAAAGCTGCTGAAAGCCGCCTTCACGAATTGACATTCACCAATTGGGTGCGCCTAGTCATTGATTTTTTCTATTTGTTTTGACATAGGAATACTTACTGGCTAGTATCGACCAAACTTTTTTTCGTAGCCTGTTGATTTACAGGCAAAAACTACCGCGGACACCCGCGATAACCAAGACCAACCACCAGACCAATGCAGCACCGAAATCTAACCCAGGCTTGCACGCGCGTCGTCGCCGGGATGTTCATTGGCGTACTGATGGCCGCAGCTCCCGGCGCTTTCGCCGATGAAGTAAGCAGCTTTAACCAGAATGCCTCATTTTCGACCTCTTCCGGGTCGAATTCAGTGTCCTCCACCACACAAAACACGCAAAGCGCCGCCTCGAATTCCGAGAGTGGCGCTCGTTCGTTTCTGTCCGGCATGGCCGGCAAGGCGGGTGATGTGGTGGTCGGCGCCCTCAACATGATCGGCGTGCGTTACCGCTGGGGCGGCGATACGCCGGACTCCGGCCTCGATTGCAGCGGCTTCGTGCGCTACGTGTTCCAGGACACGCTGGGCATGGCCCTGCCGCGCCGCGCGGAAGAAATGAGCCGTGTCGGCGAGAAGGTTCGGGTTTCCGACCTGAAGCCGGGCGATCTCGTGTTCTTCAATACGATGCGTCGCACGTTCTCGCACGTTGGCATCTACATCGGCGACAACAAGTTCGTGCATTCGCCGTCGACGGGCAGCACGATCCGCGTCGACGACATGGATGACGGCTACTGGGAAAAGCGCTTCACGGGCGCACGCCGCATCGAGACCACGGTGCCGCAGCAGCAGGACCTGCGTCAGCGTGTGAGCGCGACGATCGGTGGCAGCAACTAAGACGATCGTCTACTTGCCGGTTTCAAAACAAAAGGCCCGCTTCATTCGAAGCGGGCCTTTTGCGTTCTGCTGTCTGATTTCGCGCGTCAAACGGCGGCAGCCCGTGCCGCCGCCAGCTTGCGCAGCAACTCCGGCGCGGCGCGCGCGGCGGCTTCCTCGCCTGCCAGAATCGCTGCATTGCGTTGTCCGAAATCCGTGCCGCTCATCGCGTTGAGATTCGGACGAATCACGACGTCGGCGTATTTGTCGAGTTCATACGCCTTGATCGTCTGACCCATGATCGTGAAAGTCTGCATCAGCACGTCGAACGAACTTTCCGTGACGGCCGTCTCGGGTCGCGCGGAGATGTCGACGGCGATCACGAAGTCCGCGCCCATTTTTCGGGCGAACGACGCGGGCACCGGGCTGACGAGGCCGCCGTCGACGTACTCATGTCCGCCGATCTTCACGGGCTCGAACACCGACGGCACGCTCGACGACGCGCGCACCGCGATCCCCGTGTTGCCGCGCTGGAAGAGAATGGGCTGGCCCGTTTTCAGATCGGTTGCGACGACGCCGAGCGGTTTCGCCATCTTTTCGATCGGGCGATTGTCGAGGGTCTTGTTCAGATAATTCTGCAGCGCGACGCCTTGTAGAAAGCCGCGCGTGCGAAACGGCATCGCCCAGTCGCTGATCGAGGCTTCGTCCATCGTCAGCGCGAGCTTGTTCAACGCGAAACCGTTCAGCCCCGATGCATACAGCGCGCCGACCACCGATCCGGCGCTCGTTCCGCAGATCAGATCGACCTGAATGTTGCGCGCTTCCAGCGCCTTGATCACGCCGATATGCGCAAAGCCGCGCGCGGCGCCGCCGCCGAGCGCGAGGCCGACGCGCAGCGGCCGCTGCGGCCTGATCTCGGGCGGCGCCGGCGGAACGGTGGCGGTGTTGGACGTGACGTTCTCAGGCTTGCCGCCCGTCGACGCGCAGGCGGACAGGACAGCGGAGGCCGCGGCAATCGAGAACGTGCGGCGGGACAAACGTGGTGATGACGGTTTCAACGAATTCTCCAGCGACGGCGCCGACGTCCATGCGAATGCGTCGCGCCGCGTGTCTTGCGAGCGTGATCGCCGGCGGGCGATCTTTACGCGCTGCATGAAGTCGAACGGCAGCGCGCGCACATCATAATGCAAAGCGCACGCACGGCGACAATCGGCTGAAGAAACCGTCTACACGCGGCGAGGCCCGCTTCGAAGCGATCCGCGGCATAAGCGTGCGGCCCGGTGGAAGTGCCGTCGGCGGGTATAATCGGCACTCTCTTTTTTCATCGCGTTCGCGCTGCCGCCGGCTGCTGTTGCCGTCGCCGGAAGCGAACCGTTTTCGTCGCCGCGCCCGGTATCGCTGTTCGCCGGCGCCGGCGTCCGTCTTCGAGTTACCGCACATGACCACTCCCGTTCGCACCCGCTTCGCACCGAGCCCCACCGGCTTCATCCACCTCGGCAACATTCGCTCTGCGCTGTATCCGTGGGCGTTTGCGCGCAAATCGAAAGGCGTGTTCGTGCTGCGTATCGAGGACACCGACGTCGAGCGATCGACCGAGCAATCCGTCGATGCGATTCTCGAAGGCATGCAATGGCTTGGCCTCGACTACGACGAAGGCCCGTTCTACCAGATGCAGCGCATGGACCGTTATCGCGAAGTGCTCAAGCAGATGCAGGAACAGGGGCTCGTGTATCCGTGCTACATGTCGACTGAAGAACTCGACGCACTGCGCGAGCGCCAGCGCGCCGCCGGCGAGAAGCCGCGTTACGACGGCACGTGGCGTCCCGAGCCGGGCAAGATGCTGCCCACGCCGCCCGAAGGCGTCGAGCCCGTGCTGCGTTTCCGTAACCCGTTGACGGGCGTCGTCGCGTGGGACGATGCCGTGAAGGGCCGCGTCGAAATCTCGAACGAAGAACTCGACGATCTCGTGATCGCTCGACCGGACGGCACGCCGACGTACAACTTCTGCGTGGTCGTCGACGACCTCGACATGAAGATCACGCACGTGATTCGCGGCGACGACCACGTGAACAACACGCCGCGCCAGATCAACATCCTGCGCGCGCTCGGCGCCGAACCGCCCGTCTACGCGCATCTGCCGACGGTGCTGAACGAGCAGGGCGAGAAGATGAGCAAGCGTCATGGCGCGATGAGCGTGATGGGCTATCGCGACGCAGGCTATCTGCCCGAGGCCGTGCTGAACTATCTGGCGCGACTCGGCTGGTCGCACGGCGACGCCGAAATCTTCTCGCGCGAGCAACTGGTCGAGTGGTTCGATCTCGATCATCTGGGCAAGTCGCCCGCGCAGTACGACCACAACAAGCTCAACTGGCTGAACAATCACTACATCAAGGAAGCGGACAATGCGCGTCTCGCCGGTCTGAGCAAGCCGTTCTTCGCGGCACTCGACATCGACGAAGCGACGCTCGCGAAGGGTGCCGATCTCGTCAGTGTGATTGCGCTGATGAAGGATCGTGCATCGACGGTGAAGGAGGTCGTCGACAATGCAGCGATGTTCTATCGCGAACCGAATCCGGAAGCGGATGCGCTCGCGCAGCATGTGACGGACGCCGTGCGCCCGGCGCTGGCCGATCTCGCCGCTGCATTGAGGGCGTGCGAGTGGACGAAGGAGGGCATCGCCGCGGCATTGAAGGCAACGCTCGCCGCGCACAAGCTGAAGATGCCGCAGCTCGCGATGCCCGTGCGTCTGCTGGTGGCGGGGACCACGCATACGCCGTCCATCGATAGCGTGCTGATGCTGTTCGGTCGCGATGTGGTGGTGAGCCGCATCGAAAAGGCGCTGGTCTGATTCACGTTCGACGCGACAACGAGCAGGCGAAGCAAGGCCGCGGAGGATGATTGCGCGGCCTCGCAAAAAAATTGTAGAAAGCTGCTCAAGAGGTATTTACAAAGCGAAAATTGCTCTCTACAATCTCGCTTCTGTTCTGCAAGGGGGTATAGCTCAGCTGGGAGAGCGCTTGCATGGCATGCAAGAGGTCAGCGGTTCGATCCCGCTTACCTCCACCATCAGAGCAGAGTGAAGTTCTTCCGGTTAGCTGGAAGTTGTAGAAAAAAAGACTTCACAAACGGTAGTAAAGCAGTTTAGAATAGCGGTCTTCGCTGCTGATGAATGAAGTTAGCAGCAAAATCGAGACAGATCTGAAAAGATTATGTCCCCTTCGTCTAGAGGCCTAGGACATCACCCTTTCACGGTGAGTACAGGGGTTCGAATCCCCTAGGGGACGCCAAATACTGGCGTTGCTTGAGATTCAAGTAATGCGCTTGCGAGACATAACCGACGCTCGCAAGTCAGGTAGCAAGACTGGAGTGGTAGTTCAGTCGGTTAGAATACCGGCCTGTCACGCCGGGGGTCGCGGGTTCGAGTCCCGTCCACTCCGCCAGATTAAGCCCGTTCGGTGAGCGGGCTTTTTCGTTAAAGGTGTAAGCAGTAGTGTGTGAAGTACGTTGTCCCCTTCGTCTAGAGGCCTAGGACATCACCCTTTCACGGTGAGTACAGGGGTTCGAATCCCCTAGGGGACGCCAAAATACTGGCGTTGCTTGAGATTCAAGTGATGCGCTTGCGAGATCTAACCGACGCTCGCAAGTCAGGTAGCAAGACTGGAGCGGTAGTTCAGTCGGTTAGAATACCGGCCTGTCACGCCGGGGGTCGCGGGTTCGAGTCCCGTCCGCTCCGCCAGATCAAGAAGCCCGCTGAGTTGTCAGCGGGCTTTTTTGTTTTGCTCTTCCCAATAGATGGTGTCACCCAGGCGCTCGAACCTCGGCGTGCGTCGTTGTGGGGCAAACAGCCATTGCCAGCGCGGTCCGCCTGTCTTAACGTTGTGCGGACTGACTCTTACGTCTCCGTGCGATGCTCGACCCGACCGACGATCCATCTCCCTTCCATTTGCGCAAGGCCAGCATGGACGACTTCCAGTTCGCCGAGGCGCTGACGCGCAATAACATGGGCGGGTACTACCGCCGGCATCATCTCGTGTGGCGCAGCGATCTGTTTCTCGCCAGCTGGCGCGAGTCGGAGAACTTCATTCTCGAAGTGGATGGCGAACGCATCGGTGTGCTGCGCATTACAGAAGAGGGCGACTCGCTGCATATTCGCGACGTGCAGATTGCCGAAGGCCATCGGCGGCGCGGAGCGGGCACCTATCTGCTGGATACGTCGCATCGCTGGGCTCGGGCGCGTGGTCTCTCTGAACTGCAGTTGCGCGTGTTCGTCGACAATCCTGCCGCGCGTCTTTATCAGCGGATGGGCTACCGTCTTGCGGGCCCGCGGCTCGCACAGCTCGGCTCGATCCGGCATATGGCGCGGCGCGTCTGAGAGCGTTGCGGGCGCATCGAATTCGCGCTGCTTTTCGGGACGATATGCGCGCAGCGCCCGCGCGTCACGTCAACTGGATTCGTCCTCCTCCGCTTCTTCTTCCCGTTCGCGGTCATCGCGTCCGCGTTCCGCGCCGCGCACCATGAATGCCCTTGGGCTTTCTCCGAACGCGCGCCGGAACATCGCCGAAAAGGCGCTCTGGCTCTGGTAGCCCAATTCCCGCGCGACGTGCGACAGTGGCCGCCCCTGACTGAGCAGCGGAATGGCGCGCGCCAGAACGGCCTGCTGACGCCACTGGGAAAAGCTCACCCCCAATTCCTGCCGAAAGAGCCGAGCGATCGTGCGCGTACTTGCGCCGACTGTCGATGCCCATCGTTCGAGTGAATCGGTATTGGCGGGATCGGCGATGACGGCCTCGCACAATGCACGCAGACGTTTCTCGGTCGGCATCGGCACGGACAGGGGCAGCGGCTGCGACCGCGTGATCTCGTCGAGCGCCAGCGAACCGAGCAGCCGCTCGCGATCGGGCGCGAGGCCCGGTGTGTCGAGCGCAGCAATGACTTCGCGCAGCAGCCCCGACACCTCGACGACACGGCAGGCGTCCAGTCCAGCCGGCACGACCGTTTCGTTGACATAGAGCGTGCGCAGGAACGCCTCTTCGACAATGGCCACCTCATGCAACACGTACGGTGGAATCCAGATCGCGCGGGACGGCGGCACCATCCACGTCGTGCCGAAGGTACCGACTCGCAGCACGCCGCGCGACGCATACGCGACCTGGGCCCACGCGTGCGTGTGACGCGCGATGCGCACGCCGGCCGGCATGGGCCGCGAGCGCACGCGGATGGGATGCGTCGGCGTGGGCGCGAACTCCGGCGGAATGTCCGCGAAATCGACGCGGGTCGATATTTCTGCGGGTGCTTTCGCGGTGGGCGGTGTTGAGCGGGCAGCTTCGGTCATGGCGTGACGGATTGGGCGGCAGGAGAACTGCCGCAAGATGGTTCTCATTGTAGGGTCGCGCGCGTTGTCCGCCCATTGGCCGAACGGACGATGCGACATCGAAAGAATGGCGCGGCATAATGCACCGGACTCGTTCGATCAGCAGGAGGAACCCAATGAACTTCGCAACGGCAGATCTGTGTGACGCACACGAAGACCAACTGACTGCGGGAACGCTGCGCGTGCTCGATCCCGTGTTCAGCCGGTTTGGGCGCGCGCAGTGTTTCGGCGGCGAGGCCGTTACGCTCAAGGTCTTCGAAGACAATACGCTCGTGCGCGCGACGCTCGAAGAGAAAGGCGCGGGCCGGGTGCTGGTCGTCGACGGCGGCGGCAGCCTGCGCTGCGCACTCGTGGGCGGCAACCTGGGCAAGCTGGGCGAGAAGAACGGTTGGGCGGGCATCGTCGTGTTCGGTTGCGTGCGCGATACGCTCGAACTGAATGAATGCAACCTCGGCATCGTCGCGCTTGCAACCCATCCGCAACGCAGCCAGAAACGCGGCGGCGGCGAGCGTGACGTGCCCGTGCGATTGCCGGGCTCGGCCGTGCGGCCGGGTGAGTGGATTTACGCGGACAGCGACGGCGTGCTGGTGGCGAGCGCGCCGCTCGTCTGACGCCTCGTACGATCGGCAATCCGATCGGTATCTGGAAAGAGGGTAGTGGACTGATGCAAAACGTGTTTGTGTACGGCACCTTGCGTGCCGGCGAGATCAACGATATCGGCGCCGCGGCGGCGCGCAACGATATCTCGGCGCCGACGCTGCTCGGTGCGGCCACCTTGCGTGGCCGTCTGTTCGACTTCGGCGCGTATCCGGGCTTCGTGCCCGACGACGCAGGCATTCATGTGCGCGGCGACGTCTATGAAATCGACGACGAACTCGTGGCCGTGCTCGACGAGATCGAGGAGATCTATCCGGGCGTCGAGGGGCTGTTCATGCCGCGCGAAGTGACCGTCGACATCGAAGGCTTGCCCGTCACATGCCGTTACTATCCGGTGCAGCGGGACGCCGTCAAGGGACTGCCGGAAATCCGCGGCGGCGATTGGGTCGAGCATCGGCGCTCGAACGCGCGCTGATCACCAGAACGATCGCCAAAAAAGAATGGCCCAGCAGGCATGACGCCCGCCAGGCCATCCCGGTCGGTCAACCGTTGAAACTACGCGCCGTGTGCCGTAGCCGGCGCTCGCCGACGAGCGTCACTGCGTCGAGCGTCAGCGCGGTAAACATCGCGTCGTTCAGAGTTCTTCGTAAAGCGGCAGCGTCAGAAACTCGGTGAAGTGCTCCGACGTCGACATGTCGCCGAAGATTTGCGCGGCGCGAACATACGGCGCGGTATCGCCCGCGATTGCCGCCTTCACCTTGTCGAGTTCCTGCACCGTCAGATCGCGCACGAGTTCGGCTGTCACCTTGCGGCCGTCGTCGAGCTTGCCCTTCGGCGAGCGGATCCATTGCCACACCTGCGAGCGCGAGATTTCCGCCGTCGCGGCATCTTCCATCAGGTTGTGAATCGGCACGCAGCCATTGCCTGCTAGCCACGAACCCAGGTAGTGAATGCCGACGTTGATGTTGTTGCGCAGACCCGCCTCGGTGATGGGCGCTTCCGGACGGAAGTCGAGCAGATCCTTGCCCGTCACCTGTACATCGTCGCGCTGCTTGCCGATCTGATTCGGCTTGTCGCCCAGCACCTTCACGAATTCTTCCATCGCAATGGGCACGAGTCCGGGGTGTGCGACCCAGCCGCCGTCGTAACCATCTGTCGCGTCGCGTGCTTTGTCCGAGCGCACACCGGCCATTGCTTTGTCGTTGGCTGCCGCGTCGCTCTTGATCGGGATCAGCGCGCTCATGCCGCCGATCGCCGGCGCATTGCGTCGGTGACAGGTCTTCAGCAGTTGCAGCGCGTACGCACGCATGAACGGCACCGTCATCGTGATCTGCGAGCGATCCGCGAGGCAGAAGTCCTTGTCGTTCTTGAACTTCTTGATCGCCGAGAAGATATAGTCCCAACGTCCCGCGTTCAGGCCCGAGCTGTGTTCGCGCAGTTCGTACAGAATCTCATCCATTTCGAACGCGGCCAGGATCGTTTCGATCAGCACGGTCGCGCGGATCGTGCCGCGCGGCACGCCGACGGCTTCCTGCGCGGCGACGAAGATGTCGTTCCACAGACGCGCTTCGAGATGGCTCTCCATCTTCGGCAGATAGAAGTAGGGGCCCGTGCCGCGCGAGAGTTGCTCTTTCGCGTTGTGATGCAGGAACAGCGCGAAGTCGAAGATGCCGCCCGACACGCGTTGCCCGTCGACGGTCACGTGCTTCTCGTCGAGATGCCAGCCGCGTGGACGCACGATCAGCGTCGCGATCCTGTCGTTGAGCCTGTACGACTTGCCGTTCTGCTCCAGCGAGATCGTGCGGCGCACCGCTTCCTTCAGATTGATATGCCCCGTGATCTGGTTGTCCCAGCTCGGCGCATTCGAATCCTCGAAGTCGGTCATGTACGAATCCGCGCCCGAATTCAGCGCATTGATGATCATCTTCCGCTCGATGGGACCCGTGATCTCGACGCGGCGGCATTGCAGGTCTTGCGGCAGCGGCGCGATGGTCCAGTCGCCTTCGCGGATGGCTCGGGTCTCGGCGAGGAAGTCCGGGCGCTCGCCGGCGTCGAGACGCTGCGCACGCTCGGCGCGCAGTTTCAGCAGTTGCTGGCGACGCGGCTCGAATGTCCTGTGCAGGGCGGCGACGAGTTCAAGCGCTTGAGGCGTCAGAATTGCCTCAAAGCCGGGCTTGATTTCGCCGGTGATGTTCATGCCCTGCGGGAGCGACAACGTGTTCGCCATGATTTCTCCTTGGTCGGTCAGTTTCAAAAATGCGGGTGATGCGATTGCCATGCGTCTTTTTAGTCAGCTGATGCCGTCATGCGCCAGGGCTGTGGCGCGTGCGGCTGCCTTTCTCCCGTCTGGCCGCCTTGTCAGCCTTCTCGGGTGAGGGCTGGTTTTCGATGAATGCGATCAGTTCGTTCATGCTCCTGCCGGTGCCGTGCGGCGTGACGCCCAGTTCTTCGACGGGCGCGCCCAGCCGGTTGAGCCAGAACACCGTGTAGCCGAACCAGTTCGCGCCGCTCGCGTCCCAGCCGTTCGACGACACGAACACGATGTCGCGCGCGGTCGCGCCGAATGCCTGGGTGCCGAGTGCGTAGGTCGCGGGCGCCGGTTTGAACGCGCGCACCGCGTCCACCGACAGCACGTGGTCGAACAGTCCCGACATGCCCGCGCTCTTTACCGCGATGTCGAGCATCTGCGGATTGCCGTTCGAGAGAATCGCGAGGCCGGTCTGCAACTCGCGCAGTCGCCGCAATGCGGGCAGCACGTCGGGAAACGCGGACAGGCAGGCATATTCGTCCATCAGGCGTTTTTCGCCCGCCGCGTTCAACGAGAGGCCAAGCTTGCGTGCGGAAAAGCGCAGCGCATCGAGCGTGATGTTCCAGAACGGCTGGTAGTGCGCGCCGGCGGGATCCGCGGCCGTGCGCAACTGCGTGTATTCGATCTGTTTTTGCCGCCACAACTGCGAGAGCGCATCGCCGTGGCCCGGAAACATCTGCTCCGCGGCAGCGACGACGGAATGCACGTCGAACAACGTGCCGTAGGCGTCGAAGATCACTGCTTTCGGGTACTGCGTGGGAGAGAGTGTCGTTGTGGCCGACATTGCCGTGCGCTCCATCAGAGGTCGGGATCGATTTTATTCGTGACGGCTTGTGCTAAAAAAGACAGTAAAGATCACTTGATCTTTTACTTTCATCAACCTAATCTGACGCGCATCTACTTTTTGCGCGCGATCGATGCGCCCACTCATCCGCAGATGGACCGCTTCAAGCAGATCGAGACCTTCGTGACCGTCGCGGCGCGCGGCAGCCTGTCGGCGGCGGCGCAGGCGGAAGGCGTGGCGCCCGCCATCATCGGACGCCGTATCGACGCGCTCGAGGAACGCCTCGGGGTCAAACTGCTCGTGCGTACCACGCGCCGCATCACGCTGACCTACGAAGGCTCCGCGTTCCTCGAAGACTGTCAGCGGATCATTCACGACATGCAGAACGCCGAAGCCAGCGTGTCGGCGGGCGGCGTCAAGGCGAGCGGCCATTTGCGCGTATCGGCGCCGGCGGGCTTCGGTCGTCGACACGTCGCACCGCTCGTGCCCGCGTTCACGGTTGCGCATCCCGACGTATCGATTTCTCTCGATCTGTCCGACCGCATGGTCGATCTCGTCAACGAAGGATTCGACTGCGCGATCCGGCTCGGCGAATTGCCGGACTCGTCTCTGGTGTCGTTGAAGCTCGGTGAGAACCGTCGCGTCTGTGTCGCGTCGCCGGCTTATCTCGCGCGCCGGGCGCCGCCGCAGACACTCGCCGATCTCGCGCACCACAACTGTCTCGCGCTCGGCGCAAGCGCGAACCAGCAACGCGGCTGGGTGTTCCAGCAGGGCGACAAGGTCGTGACGATCAAGGTCTCGGGCACGATGGATTGCTCGGACGGCGCAGTGCTGCACGAGTGGTGCCTGGAAGGCTATGGGCTCGCGTGGCGCTCGTGGTGGGAAGTCGGCGCGGACATCGCGGCGGGACGGCTCGTCAGCGTGCTCGACGATCATGCGGCACCGCCCATCGGCATTCATGCCGTGTTTCCGCAGCGGCGGCATCTGCCGCTGCGCGTGCGTCTTTTCCTGGATTTTCTCAAGCATACCTACGGCAATCCGGCGTACTGGATCTGAAGGCAGCGCGTCGAACCGCGCACGGGTTTCCGATATGCGGACATGCCCGCAGGCACGGCTTGCACGACATTCCGGCGCACTACAATCGTTTTGACAGCCCGCCGCGCGGCGTTTCGACCGCTGCGGCGCAGGCGCTTGCACGCGTTGGCCGGCCATCGTTTGTGTTCGTCAAGGCACGGCGGCACGCGCGTGCATTCCACACCTGCAGTCGACGACGGAGGGCACCATGTTCAAGCACATCCTCGTTCCGACCGATGGTTCGGACCTGTCGAAGAAGGCGATCGACGGCGCAATCGATCTCGCCCAGGCCGTCGGCGCGCGCGTCACCGCCTATGCGTGTCTGCCGCAATATCCGTACTCGCCGTTTTCCGAAGTCGTGATCGAGCCGCCCGTCGATTTTCAGGACCGCAGCGAGCGCGAGGCACGCCAGCATCTGCAGGAAGTCGAGGAGGCGGCGCGCGGCGCGGGTGTCGAATGCACGAGCCAGACGAGCGTGCATCCGTCGCCGTATCTCGGCATCATCGAAGCAGCCGAGCAGGGCGGCTGCGATGTGATCTTCATGGCGTCGCACGGGCGGCGCGGGCTCGGCAGTCTGCTGATCGGCAGCGAGACGCAGCGCGTGCTCACGCATACGAAAATCCCCGTGATCGTGTATCGCTAGCGTGAAAAAACGCGCGCCAGTGATCACTGGCGCGCGTTTACCGGAACGAAGGGAACCAGTCCGCTGCGGGGCCGGTGGTGCTGCACGAGAGGCGGCCTGTCGTTCCAGCCGGTTCCAGCCGGCTCAAGCGCTTCAGGCGACCTTCTTGTCGAAGAACTGTTCGTCTTCTGTCGAGCCGTGCAGCGCCGTCGTCGATGCGTCGCGCTCGACCGTCTGGGTAACGGCGTCGAAGTAGCCTGTGCCCACTTCGCGCTGATGCTTGACGGCCGTGAAGCCACGCTCGGCAGCGGCGAACTCGGCCTGCTGCAGTTCGACGAATGCGCTCATCTGCTGACGTGCGTAGCCGTGCGCGAGGTTGAACATCGAGTAGTTGAGTGCGTGGAAGCCGGCCAGCGTGATGAACTGGAACTTGTAGCCCATCGCGCCGAGTTCTTTCTGGAACTTCGCGATCGTCGCGTCGTCGAGATTCTTCTTCCAGTTGAACGACGGCGAGCAGTTGTACGACAGCATCTTGCCCGGGAATTCCTTGTGGATCGCCTCGGCGAATTTCTTCGCGTACTCGAGGTCAGGCTTGCCCGTCTCGCACCAGATCAGATCGGCGTACGGCGCGTACGCGAGACCACGCGACACGGCCTGCTCGAGGCCCGGCTTCGTGCGGAAGAAGCCTTCCACCGTGCGCTCGCCCGTCAGGAACGGCTTGTCGTTGTCGTCGACATCGGACGTGATCAGGTCGGCGGCTTCAGCGTCCGTACGGGCGATCAGTACGGTCGGCACGCCCAGCACGTCGGCGGCCAGACGGGCAGCCGTCAGCTTCGCGACGTTTTCGCGCGTCGGCACGAGCACCTTGCCGCCCATGTGGCCGCACTTCTTCACCGATGCCAGCTGGTCTTCGAAGTGCACGCCGGCCGCGCCCGCTTCGATCATCGCCTTCATCAGTTCGAACGCGTTCAGCACGCCGCCGAAACCGGCTTCCGCGTCGGCCACGATCGGTGCGAAGTAGTCGATGTAGCCTTCGTCACCCGGATTCTTGCCTTCCGACCACTGGATCTGGTCGGCGCGCGTCAGCGTGTTGTTGATGCGCTTCACGACGAGCGGCACCGAGTTCGCCGGATAGAGCGACTGGTCGGGATACATTTCGCCTGCCACGTTGGCGTCGCCCGCGACCTGCCAGCCCGACAGATAGATTGCCTTGAGGCCGGCCTTGACCTGCTGCATCGCCTGGTTACCCGTCAGCGCGCCGAGCGCATTGACGAACGGCTCCTGATGCATGTCGCTCCACAGCCTTTCGGCACCGCGACGCGCGAGCGTGTGCTCGGGTTGCACCGAGCCTCGCAGACGCACGACGTCTTCCGCCGTGAAGCCGCGCTTGATGCCTTTCCAGCGGCTATCCGTTTCCCATTGCTGCTGAAGCTGCTTTGCCTGTTCGTTGCGCGTCATGGCGTGCTCCTTTTGTGCCTTGAAGTAGGTTCGATGGACTCTTGGCTTTTGCGAAGCGAAGGTGCCGTAGGCGTTTCGTTTCGTGAAGTCTTATATAAGAGTCTAGGCAAAAGGCGAAGGGCATGACAGACGCGACCAAGTCTTTTTAGGTGATTTTTATTCGTTATTATTCAATGATTTGATTCGCAAATTCCACAATAAGAAATGAACTTTTCTATGCTGCAATCGTGCTTCTTGTGCCGCGCAACACAATTTTTTACGACGCAAAAAAATTTTCCGCATTGTGAAATGTGTGTCGATGCGAAAAAAAACCGACGCCGGAGCGTCGGTTTCCTGATTCAGCGCGATTCCCGCAGCGGCTTAGTCGCCGCGGCGCGAGTTGCGCGGACCGTCGTTGCGACGTGCGCCGTAGCCGCCGTCGCGCGAATAGCCGCCTTCGCGGTTGCCGCGATAGCCTTCGCTGCGATAGCCGCCTTCACGGTTGCCGCCTGCCGGCTTGTCGCCCCAGCTGCGGCCGCCGCCATTGCCACCGTCACGTGCACCGTAACCACCGCCATTGCCGGCGTCGCGTGCACCGTAACCGCTGCCATTGCCGCCGTCGCGTGCGCCATAACCGCCGCGATTGCCGTCGCGCGAGCCGTAGCCGCCGCCGTTGCCGTTACCATCGCGCGAGCCGTAGCCCGGCTTGCCACCGAAACGGCGACCACCGTTGCCGCCGCCCGGGCGGCCACGGCCGCCGAAGCCGCCACGGCCGCCTGCGGGCGGTGCCTTGCGCGGCTCGAAGCCTTCGACCACGTTGACGGGCAGCGGGGCGCGCACGAAACGCTCGATACGCTTGAGCGCGCCTTGCTCGGCGTGATGCACGAGGCTCACCGCGATGCCCGAACGGCCTGCGCGGCCCGTGCGGCCGATACGGTGCACGTAGTCTTCCGCGAACTTCGGCAGATCGTAGTTGAACACGTGCGTGATGCCGGGGATGTCGATGCCGCGCGCTGCGACGTCGGTTGCGACCAGCACGCGCACACGACGCTCGCGCAATGCGCGGATCGTGCGGTTGCGTGCGCCTTGCGGCAGGTCGCCGTGCAGGGCAGCCGATTCGAAACCGGCGTCGGCGAGACGGCCGGCAAGCATGTCGGCGTCGCTCTTGGTCGCGGTGAAGACGATTGCCTGGTCGAGACCGTCGGCACGCAGCAGATGGTCGAGCAGACGATCCTTATGGTCGCGGTCGTCGACGTAATGCACCGTCTGCGCGATGTTCGTGCGCTGTTCGATGTGCTGCTTGATCTCGATGCGCTCCGGATCCTTCAGCAGACGGCCCGTCAGCGAGCCGATCTTGCCGTCGAGCGTCGCCGAGAACAGCATGGTCTGACGCGAAGCGGGCGTTGCGGCGACGATCGTGTCGATGTCGTCGATGAAGCCCATGTCGAGCATGCGGTCAGCTTCGTCGAGCACGAGCATCTGCAGTTGCGACAGGTCGATACGGCCGCGCTCCAGATGGTCGATCAGACGGCCCGGCGTGGCGACGAGAATTTCGGGGTTCTTGGCGAGCAGCATCAGCTGCTGGCCGTAGGCGACGCCGCCCAGGATGCTGACGGTGCGCAGACGGCGCAGATGCTTGCCGTACGTGGAAGCAGCCGTCGTCACCTGCATCGCGAGTTCGCGGGTCGGCGTGAGAACCAGCAGGCCCGGACGTGCGACCGGCTGCGGACGGCGGCCACGGCCGGCGGCGTTGTTGTCGCGCGGTTCGCGCGGCTGGCTGGCCTGCGTTTTTTGCAGCTGGGCGAAACGCTCGATGGCGGGCAGCATGAACGCAGCCGTCTTGCCCGAACCCGTCGGGCTCGAGACCAGCAGGTCGCGGCCAGCGATGCCGGCGGGAATGGCGCGCTGCTGAACGGGCGTCGGCGATTTGTAGCCGGCTGCCGTCAGCGCAGAGACGATCTCCGCCGACAGACCCAGCTCAACGAACGTCGGGCCGGTCGTTTCGGTGGCTTGCACGGCCGTTTCCGGCGTGTCGAGACCGAGGGCTTGATCGGCGATGGCGTTCAGCGGGCTGGAGATATTGCTCGAAGTCATGAGAATCCTTGAAACATGGGAAATAACACGTCGGCGCCAATCGGCATACCCAAGTCGTCGGATTCAGCGAGCAAAAAATCAGCGAGCAAATCGAAAAACGGGGGCAACTCGCAACAATGAAGGCGAGTTTCTCGTTAGAAGCTGTATCGAATGCGACAGGCCGGAATTGGCTTGCCGCCAGCCTGGACTTGCGGCCCGTGGGGCCTTGCAGGAGGGGACAGGTTCTAAACTGGATTGGAGCAAAACGCTACGAGGCGCTCTTTCCGCCAACGCCGCCGGAACGAACCGGACACGAGCGGTGAAGCGCGAGCCAGCATTATATCGATTTTTGCTGCACCGCGCCACCGTTAAGAACCTTCCGAGTGAAAGTGCTTAATTCGTGAGAAGAATGTGGAGATGTCGGTCGCAGTGTGCGGTCGCTTGCGGCCTATCAGGCTGCCGTGCCGTTTTTCAGCGACTCGACGAGTTCGACGTATTGCTGCTTCGCCGTGTCGGATGCCGTGCCTTGCAGCGCGGCCCACGCATCGTACTTGTACTTGCCGACGATATCGGTGAAGCCCGGTTTGTCGCCGTGCACGTCGCCGTCGGTGGCCTGCTTGAAGAGCGCGTACAGGCGCAGCAGCGTGAGATTGCCCGGACGCTCCGGCAGTTGCTTCACGTCGTCTTGTGCCTGGGCGAAGAGACCGTTCACGTCGCTCATCGGATCCTCCATGCTTTATTCGAGATAGGGCGTCGATCATAACAAGCAGGATGCGGCGCGAGGTCGCACGAGGCTGGAGCGATTCTTCCAAACGCCGGATGTGCCGGCGGGGCACGCGTCGGCTTTTGTTCGCATCCGTCGACGCAGGGTGCCGCATTACAATAGCGGTCATGACGAAAACCGTGCTGCTTGCCCTCGATACTTCGACCGAATTTTGCTCGGTCGCACTCCTGTCCGCCGAATCCGCCGACGATGCGTCCGCGGCCGAGGCGGACGCGCCTGCTCCGAAGCCGCGCGTGTGGGTGCGCCATGAAGCGACGGGCGCCGTGTCCAGCACGCGTTTGCTGCCCGCCATCCGCGAAGTGTTCGACGAAGCAGGCCTCGCACTCGCCGACTGCAACGCGATCGCGTTCGGCGCGGGGCCGGGCTCGTTCACCGGTTTGCGCACTGCAACGGGCGTCGCGCAAGGACTCGCGTTCGGGCTGAATTGCCCCGTGGTGCCCATCGGCACACTGCTCGCGTGCGCTGAAAGTGCGCGCCTGCGAGATCCGTCGGCTGTGCGCGTGCTCGCGGCGCTCGACGCGCGCATGGACGAGGTCTATTGGGCCGACTACGCATGGGACGAAGTCGCGGGCGAGTGGCGCACGGTACATCCTGCATCGCTGGCTGCACCGGATGCGCTGACGTTGCCGGATCAGCCGTTCACGCTTGCTGGTAATGCCGCGGCTGCCTTCGGCGAGCGTCTGAACGCAACAGCGGCCGCACGGCAGGTCGATCGGGAAGCCGTCCCGCACGCGCTGCCCGTGGCGTTCGCGGCACTGCGTGCATTCCGCGCCGGCCGCACGCTGCCTGCCGATCAGGCCGCGCCGGAATACATTCGCGACAAGGTTGCCCAAACCACGGAAGAGCGCATGGCGGCCAAGGCCGCGCAGGCGCAGTCGGCCGCTGCGTCGCCGGGGCAGCCGGGCCATGCAGGTAGAACAATCCGCTCCGCGCACGACGAGGGCGCGCAATGAGCGGCGTGCTGTTGGCGGACCGCTACATGTCGCCAATGACGGAAGGCGATCTCGACGAGGTCGCGGTCGTGGAGAAACTCGCCTACGAGTTTCCGTGGAGCCGGGGCAACTTCGAAGACTCGTTGCGCAACGGCTATTTCGGCGTGTGTCTGCGGCATGTGACGGGCACGTTGATCGGCTATTGCGTGCTGATGCCCGTCGTCGACGAGATGCATCTGTTGAATCTGTGCGTCGCACCCGTCGCGCAGCATGCGGGCGCAGGCCTCGCACTGCTGCGCGAATCCGTTCGCATCGCCCATAGTGAAAAGCTCGCGGGCATGCTGCTCGAAGTGCGGCCGTCGAACCATCGCGCGATCAAGCTGTACGAGCGCTTTGGATTCACGTCGATCGGCCGTCGCAAGAACTATTATCCGGCGCGGCATCGCAGCCGGGAGGACGCCATCGTCATGCGTTTCAGTTTCGTGAAGGAGGGCGCAGATGGCGCTGCATGAATCCGCATTGGAAGAACTCGGCCTCGCGCCGATGTGGGTGCGCCGCGCGGGCGCACATGACGCAGCCGTCGAGCCGCAGGCGTCGCATGACGATGCCGATGTCGTGGCGGACGTAGCGCAGTCTTCCCCGGCCGCAACGCCCGTCGGTATCGAAGACGTTCGCGTCGATGAACTGGCTCGTGCCGACGCACAGGTTTCAAACCCGGCGCAATCGGATGCAGGCGTTGCAAACGCAGCAAGCGAACCGGCTGCCAGCCGCGAAAGCGCGCGAGCCGAAGTTGACGCCTCGCCCGCCGACGCGCCTCAGTCTCGCCGCGCACCGCCGTCTGCAACCGACGACGTACCGCCGTTCCCCGACGACGATTTCGCGTGGTTCGACGATCTCCCGGCCGGGCCGCCCTCGAACGTCGATGCAAGCACGAACGAGCCCGCGCAGCCGGGCATCGATACGCTCGACTGGACCGCCCTCGAAGCACGCGTCTCGGCTTGCGAGCGTTGCCGTCTGTGCGAGCGGCGCACGAACACCGTGTTCGGCGTCGGCGATCGCGAAGCCGACTGGATGCTGATCGGCGAAGCGCCCGGTGAGAACGAAGACAAGCAGGGCGAGCCGTTCGTCGGCCAGGCGGGCAAGCTGCTCGACAACATGCTGCGTTCGCTCGATCTCGCGCGCGGCACGAACGTCTATATCGCGAACGTGATCAAGTGCCGGCCGCCCGGCAACCGTAATCCGGAACCCGACGAAGTGGCGCGCTGCGAGCCGTATCTGCAGCGCCAGGTCGCGCTCGTGAAGCCGAAGCTGATCGTCGCGCTCGGCCGCTTCGCTGCGCAGAGTCTGCTGAAGACGGAAGCGAGCATTTCGTCGCTGCGTGGACGCGTGCACGAATACGAAGGCGTGCCCGTCGTCGTTACCTATCATCCCGCGTATCTGCTGCGCAGCCTCGGCGACAAGGCGAAGTCGTGGCAGGACCTGTGCCTCGCCCGCGACACGTGGCAGAAGGCCGGCGCAGAAGGAAACGCGGGGGACGCGGCGAAATGACGGAACCCGCCGGGCCGTACGCTTCGTTCGAGGCGCCGTTATCGGCCCGGCTCGACGCTCTGTCTGATGCCGCCGTGCGCGACATCGCGTGGCTGCTGTTCAGTCCCGACCTGTTGCGCGCGCAACCGCCCGCCGGCGTGCTCGCGACGCCGTTCGAATCACCCGATGAAGCCGCCGCCGCGATGGCCTGGCTCGAAGCGCAGGACGCCGATCCTGCCGGTCTGCATCGCCATATCTCGGCGACGCGGGTCACGCGACTCGGCCGCTATGCCGAATGTCTGCTCGCGTGGTTTCTGAAGCACGGCCCAGCCGCGCGCCTGATCGCGGCGAACGTGCCGCTGCGGCGCGCGGGCGTGACACTCGGCGAATGCGATTTTCTCGTCGAGACGCAGGCGGGCAGGCGGCTGCATTGGGAGCTGGCCGTCAAATGCTATCTGCACGCGGGCGACGGCCGGGGCGAGCTGGCCGACTACGTGGGGCCGAATCTGCAGGATCGCTTCGATCTGAAGCTCGCGCATCTGCTCGATCATCAGTTGCGGCTCAGTGCGCGCGAGGAGTTCGCGTCGCTCGGCCATCGCGGACCGTGGGACGCGCAGATGTTCGTCAAAGGGTGGCTGTTTTACCGCAACGGACGCGCCGAACGCGATCCCGTCGAAATCGAGCCGGCGCACGCGCGCGGCTGGTGGACGACGCGTGCTGACTGGCCGGCGTTTTCAGCCGGCCATGCCGACGCGTGGATGCTGTTGCCACGGCTCGAATGGCTCGCGCTGCGCGTGCGTAATACGAGTGATGCGACACATGACACGACACATGATGCGACAAGTGGTGCGGCTCACGCAGCGAATTTCGTATCGGCGGAAATGCTTGCGCAGCAACTCGCGGGACAGACGGGACCGACGATGGTAGCGGCATTCGTCGAGCACGCCGCAGGACAATGGAGCGAGCGCTCGCGCGGCTTCATCGTGCCCAACGACTGGCCCGAGCGGGCCCACGCGTTCGCGCGCCAGCAGACGCGCAAATCATAGCGACACTTCCCGCGCGGACCATCACCCGCGCACTTACCACCAGCGATAGAAATGATGCACGGGTCCGACGCCGTGACCGACGTCGAGCCGCCCGCTCTGTTCGAGCGCGCCCGTCAGCCATGTCTTGGCATCCGAGACGGCGCTTGCCAGATCGTCGCGCTGCGGAATCAACGCCGCAATCGCCGACGACAGCGAGCAGCCCGTTCCGTGTGTGTTCTTGACGGGTACGCGCGGACCGGCGAGGCGCATCGTGCCGCTTTCCTGAATCAGCCAGTCGGGGCTGTCGGCGGCGGCGAGATGGCCGCCTTTCATCAGCACCGCGCGTGCGCCCAGCTTGCGCAGCGCTTCGCCCTGACCGACCATCGCGGCTTCGTCCGCCGCGCTCGACGTGCCGAGCAGCGCGGCCGCTTCCGGCAGATTCGGCGTCAGCAGATCGGCGAGCGGCAGCAGTTCGCTGCGTACGGCATCGACGGCTTCGGGCGCGAGCAGCGCGTGATTGCTCTTCGAGATCATCACGGTGTCGAGCACCACGTGCTTCGGCTGGTGGCGGCGCAACGCATCGGCGACCGCGCGCACGATCGACGCATTCGCCAGCATGCCGATCTTCACCGCGTCGATGCGGATGTCGTCGAACACGGCGTCGAGTTGCGCGGTCACGAAAGCAGGGTCGGGCGTGTGGATGGCCGTCACGCCGCACGTGTTCTGCGCCGTCAAGGCGGTGATCACGCTCGCGCCGTACGCGCCGAGCGCCGAGAAGGCCTTGAGGTCGGCCTGAATGCCGGCGCCGCCGCCGGAATCGGAACCGGCGATCGTCAGGACGTTGGGAATCGGTCGGGTCATGGAGAAGCCTGCAAAGCGGGGCGCGCGTGCTGCGCGCACAGAAGGATGCGAAGAGCGTGCGCGGCGGCGCGTGCGCGTGTCAGTGCCGCGCTTCGCCGATCAGCGACACGGAGTCGAACGCGCGCTGGTTCGCCTGATGACGGCGCATCACGAGCCACATCATCACGCACACGAAGGTGCCGAACAGCACGATCACGATGGCAACGGGCACGTCGAGCCACACGAGCACCGCGTACAGGCACAGCATCACGAGCACGGAGAGGTTCTCGTTGAAGTTCTGCACGGCGATCGAGTGACCGGCAGACAGCAGCACGTGCCCGCGATGCTGCAGCAGCGCATTCATCGGGACGACGAAGAAACCCGACAGTGCACCGACGACCATCAGGAAGATATAGGCGAAGATCAGATAGCCGGGGACGTGCATCCTGCCGAAGTAGATGCCCCAGTGCGACGGGAACAGATGCTTCGTGTAGAAGGCCATCAGCATCACGGCAATGCCCATGATGATGCCGACGGGCAGCACCGACAGCGACTTCTTCAGCGGCACGCGCGCGGCGGCGATCATCGCACCCGCCGCGACGCCCACGGCGACCACGGCCTGCAGGATCGCGCCTTCCGACAGCGACATGCCGAGCGACACTTCGGCCCACTTCAGCACGATGAACTGCAGCGTCGCGCCTGCGCCCCAGAACAGCGTCGTGACGGCCAGTGAAATCTGGCCCAGCTTGTCGCGCCAGAGCACGACGAAACAGTCGGCGAAGTCGGTGATGAGCCGGATGGGACCGTGTTCCTGGCGTGGATAGCGGGCGCCCGTGTCGGGAATGCGCAGATTGAAGAGCGCGGCGATCGCGTAGATCAGGATGATGATCAGCATCGCTGCTTCGGCAGGGGTGTGGATTGCCGGCGGCGTGTGCTTGATGATGTGCGATGCGATATGCGGGCTGATCAGCGCGCCGCCGAGCACGGTGCCTAGAATGATCGAGCCGACGGTCGTGCCCTCGATCCAGCCGTTCGCGGCAACGAGCCGGTCAGGCGGCAGCAGCTCGGTGAGAATGCCGTACTTGGCGGGTGAATAAGCGGCGGCGCCAAAGCCGACGATGCCGTACGCAAGCAGCGGATGCGCACCGATCAGCATCGTGAGGCAACCGACCACCTTGATCGTATTGGTCACGAACATCACACGGCCCTTCGGACGGGAGTCCGCGAAGGCGCCGACAAAAGCCGCGAGCACGACGTACGACAGCACAAAAAACAGCTTGAGCAGCGGCGTCATCCAGTTCGGGGCGTGAAGATCTTTCAGCAGTGCAATAGCAGCGATCAGAAGCGCATTGTCGGCCAGCGAGGAGAAAAACTGCGCGGCCATGATGGTGTAAAAACCTTTTTTCATCTGATGCGATGCTTTCCTCGCTGCGGTCTGTCCGCCCCGGCCGTAAGGTGTGCGTCCGGGCTTATTCCGTTCGAAATGGGTTGTGCGCACGGCTTTATATCACGAAAATAGTCGAATCCCGACTAGCAGAATCCTTGATCGCATTGTCGAGCTTGCCAATGGCGCGTTGCAAACGCGCTGTAAGCTACTGATTCGACAATACCTTTATGAAAATATCCCATGCCGCGCCCAGTCTCAGCCACGATTCATACTGCCGCTCTCGCCAATAATCTCGCAGTCGCCCGTCGCTACGCGCCGAAGTCCAAGATCTGGGCTGTCGTCAAGGCCAATGCGTACGGTCACGGACTCGCGCGGGCGTTCCCCGGTTTGCGCGCAACCGACGGCTTTGGTTTGCTCGACCTCGAAGAAGCGGTGAAGTTGCGTGAATTGGGCTGGGCTGGGCCGATTTTGTTGCTCGAGGGCTTTTTCCGGCCCACGGATATCGACGTGATCGACCGTTATAGTCTGACCACGGCGCTGCATTCGGACGAACAGTTGCGGATGCTGGAAATGGCGCGTCTGTCCAAGCCCGTCAATATCCAGCTGAAGATGAACAGCGGCATGAACCGGCTCGGCTACACGCCTGAAAAGTTCCGGGCCGCGTGGGAACGGGCGCGGGCCTGCCAGGGTGTCGGCCAGATCACGTTGATGACCCATTTCTCGGATGCCGACAGCGAGCGCGGCATCACGCATCAGATGGAAGCGTTCGAGCGCGGCGCGCAGGGCATCGCGGGCGCGCGCAGCCTCGCCAACTCGGCCGCCACGTTGTGGTATCCGGAAGCGCATTTCGACTGGGTGCGCCCGGGCGTGATGCTGTACGGTGCGTCGCCGTCGGGCATGAGCTCGGCGATCAAGGACACGGGCCTGCAGCCCGCCATGACGCTCGCCTCCGAACTCATCGCCGTGCAGACGCTCACGGCAGGCCACACGATCGGCTACGGCTCGACCTACACGGCGCGCGAAGGCTTGCGCATCGGCGTGGTCGCATGCGGTTACGCGGACGGCTATCCGCGTGTCGCGCCGGAGGGCACGCCCATCATCGTCGACGGCATTCGCACGCGGATCGTCGGGCGCGTGTCGATGGACATGATCACCGTCGATCTCACGCCGTGCCCGCAGGCGAGCGTCGGCTCGCGCGTCGAGCTGTGGGGCGCGCAACTGCCCGTCGACGACGTCGCGCAGTCGTGCGGCACGATCGGCTACGAGCTGGTGTGCGCCGTCGCGCCGCGCGTGCCCGTACGCGCCGAGTGACGGAGTCTCGATCGCACTTCCCCTGGCGCACCTCGCTCCACGACATAACGAACAACGACGCGTGACGAAACAAGTTGGCTAAACAGAAAACGTTGTACACCTGTACGGAATGCGGCGGGCAGGCGCCGAAATGGCAGGGCCAGTGCCCTGCGTGTCACGCGTGGAACACGCTCGTCGAAACGGTTGCGGAGTCGCCTTCCGCGCACCGCTTCCAGTCGCTTGCGAAGAACCAGCCGGTGCAGCGGCTCGCCGATATCCAGGCATCGGACGTGCCGCGCTTTACGACGGGCGTCGGCGAGTTCGATCGCGTGCTCGGCGGCGGGCTGGTGGCGGGCGGCGTGGTGCTGATCGGCGGCGATCCCGGCATCGGCAAGTCGACGCTGCTGCTGCAGTCGCTCGCGGAGATCGCCAGCGAGCGCCGCGCGCTCTACGTGAGCGGCGAAGAATCGGCGGCCCAGATTGCGTTGCGCGCGCAACGGTTGTCGCTGCTCGAACCGGGCTCGCATGCCACCGACCTGAAGCTGCTCGCCGAAATCCAGCTGGAAAAGATCCAGGCGACGATTGCCGAAGAAAAGCCCGACGTCGCCGTCATCGACTCGATCCAGACCATCTATTCAGAGGCGCTGACCTCCGCGCCGGGCTCGGTCGCGCAGGTGCGCGAGTGCGCGGCGCAACTGACGCGCGTCGCCAAACAGTCGGGCACGGCCATCATCATGGTCGGCCACGTGACGAAAGAGGGCGCCCTCGCGGGCCCGCGCGTGCTCGAGCATATCGTCGATACCGTGCTGTATTTCGAAGGCGACACACATTCGTCGTTCCGCCTCGTGCGCGCGTTCAAGAACCGCTTTGGGGCGGTCAACGAGCTGGGCGTGTTCGCGATGACGGAACGCGGCTTGCGCGGCGTTGCGAATCCGTCGGCGCTATTCCTGTCGCAGCACGAGCAGATCGTGCCGGGTTCATGCGTGCTGGTCACGCAGGAGGGTACGCGGCCGCTGCTCGTCGAAGTACAGGCGCTCGTGGACGCCGCGAACGTGCCCAATCCGCGCCGGCTGGCCGTCGGTCTCGAACAGAACCGGCTCGCGATGCTGCTCGCCGTGCTGCACCGGCACGCGGGCATCGCGTGTTTCGATCAGGACGTGTTCCTGAATGCCGTGGGCGGCGTGAAGATCACGGAACCCGCCGCCGACCTCGCCGTGCTGCTCGCGATTCATTCGTCGATGCGCAACAAGCCGCTGCCGAAGGGTCTGATCGTATTCGGCGAAGTGGGCCTCGCGGGCGAAATCCGGCCGTCGCCGCGCGGCCAGGAGCGCCTGAAGGAAGCCGCCAAGCTCGGCTTTTCGATTGCGCTGATTCCGAAGGCAAACGCGCCGAAGCAAGCCATCGACGGCTTGCAGGTGATCGCGGTCGAGCGCATCGAGCAGGCGATCGACCGTGTCCGCACGCTCGAATAGCCGGGTTCGGACAACAGCGGATCGCACCGGCTTTCTGGCGTAATCCGCTGTAAATTTCCAAACCTTGGCTGTAACCCAGGTGACTTTCGTTTTCCCTATCCTCGTGAAATGCAATGTCACGAGTGGAAAAGGAAGACGTCTTGAAACAGTCTCATCAATCCTCGGGCGAATTTCTGTCGAATCTGCGCGGCTGCCGTGTGTCGGCACCCATTCAGGGGCCGTGGGGCGGCGGCTGCCGGATCGTCGAGTGGATCGATACGACCGGTCAGATTTCGCGGCGGGTCGTAGCGGAAAACGTGACGGCTGATGAAGTGCGGGAAACCATCCGGCATCACGTGGAGGGTCGCAAGCACCGCCTGATCGATGACGAACGGGAGCCTCGGCAGACCTTGCCGCGCCGCTGAGCCGGGCGCGATCCCATCTGCGAGGCGATCACAGGCCTACTCGGATTCGGGCGTCTCGTCGCCAGCCTGCGCCATCAATGCTTCTCGCACGGCTTCGTTGAACAGCGGGTGCTGGGCGGCCTCCGCCGGCGTCAGCACGGGCGCGACGCAACAATCCAGCGGCACGAACAGCGCCACCCATTCGTCGAGGGGCCGTGTGGCGATCACATCGGCCATATCCTTGATCAACTGCACGGCATCCGGTCCGGCGATCGACTGACCGAGACTCCAGTGGCGCGTCGCCCAGTCCGGGCGGTCCAGCGCCATGCACAGCGTTTCCCAGAATTTAAGTTCGAGTGCGCCGACGGCGAGCCACCGTCCGTCGAGTGTGCGGTACAGGTTGTAGCAGGGCACGCCGCCGTTCAGCAGACTGCTTCCTGCGACGGGCGCCGTGCCGTCGTTGGCGAGCGCCACCTGCGCGACGACGTTGTTCGCATACGTGCAATGCGCCATCGATACATCGACGAAGCGGCCGTCGCCGCCGCGCGCGACGGCCCACAGCGCCGCGAGTATCTGATTGACGGCGGACAGCGCGCCGCCCAGCAGATCCGCAATCTGGAAGTTCGGCAGGATGGGCGCCCCATCGCGCGATGCCAACTGGTCGAGCACGCCCGCATACGCGATGTAGTTCAGGTCGTGCCCGGCGAGTTGGGCAAACGGGCCGTCCGTGCCATAGCCGGAAATCGCGCAATAGACGAGTTTCGGGTTGATCACACGCAGCACGTCATAGCCCACGCCGAGCCTGTCCATCACGCCGGGCCGGAAGCTTTCGACCAGCACGTCCGCTTCGCGCGCCAGCGCCATCAGCACCGTGCGTCCTCCTTCGGACTTCAGATCGAGCCGCGTCTCGCGCTTGCCGCGATTCACCAGCCGGTAGAACGCGCCGGGGCGTCCCGCCACCCGGTCGGCCGTGCTCTGCATCATCGTGCGCGTCGCGTCGCCGGCGCCGGGTGCTTCGATCTTCAACACGTCGGCGCCCATTTCCGCGAGCCGGAGCGTCGCGACGGGACCGGGCAACAGGCGCGTCAGATCGAGCACGCGCAAGCCCTTCAGTGCGGCAGTAGACGACAATGCCCAGCCCTCCATCGATTGCTGGCGCGGCCTTGCTTCCCTGTTGGTTCCTCCGCCGTGGCGAAGGGGCCGTTAGCCGATTTGTTCGAGTTCCTCGTGTGCTTCGAGCCATTCGGCTTCGAGCGTTTCGAGTCGTGCGTTGACATCCGCCTGACGGCGTATCGATTCCGTCAGCTTCGTTTTTTGCTCCGCGGCGTAGCTGGCGGAATCGGCGACGAACGCGTCGAGCGTCGCTTTTTCCGCGTTCAGCGCGTCCATTTCCTTTTCGATCTTCGCGATGCGCGTTTGCAGCGGCTTCTTCAGATGCGCGAGCTTCTGGCGCGTTTCCGCTTCAAGACGCCGCTGCTCCTTGCGATTCACGGAGGCGTCGGCGCCGCCGTCGTTCTCCGCCGACGCGTCGCCCGCCTTGAGCGCGGCGCGCTGCTCGGCGGCATGCTGCAGCAGCCAGTCCCGGTAGTCGTCGAGATCGCCGTCGAACGGCTGCAGCTTGTGCTTCGCGACGAGCATAAACTGGTCCGTGGTCGCGCGCAGCAAATGCCGGTCGTGCGACACGAGGATCAGCGTGCCTTCGAACTGGGCAAGCGCCATCGTCAGCGCGTGGCGCGTTTCGAGGTCGAGGTGATTGGTCGGTTCGTCGAGCAGCAGCAGATTCGGCTTCTGCCAGATGATCAGCGCAAGCGCGAGACGCGCTTTTTCGCCGCCGGAGAAGGGCGCGATGGCGGCCGTCGCCATGTCGCCGGAAAAGTTGAAGCTGCCGAGGAAGTCGCGCAATTCCTGTTCGCGCGTGTCGGGCGCGAGGCGCGCCAGATGCTGCAACGGCGAGTCGTCGGGTCGCAGCGTTTCCAGCTGATGCTGCGCGAAATAGCCGATCTGCAAGCCCTTGCCCTGGCGGACATGGCCGCCGAGCGCTTCCAGTGTGCCCGCGAGCGTCTTGATCAGCGTCGACTTGCCCTGGCCGTTCGCGCCGAGCAGCCCGATGCGCTGCCCGTTCTGGATGGACAGCGCGACGCGCTCGACGATGGGAATTTCGCCACCGTCCGGCGCGTGATAACCGCAGCGCACGTCTTCCATCACCATCATCGGATTCGGCGCGGAGTCGGGCGTGCGGAACTCGAACGTGAACGGCGACGCGATATGAGCGGGCGCGATCAGCTCCATCTTTTCGAGCGCTTTCATCCGGCTTTGCGCTTGACGCGCCTTGGTTGCCTTGGCCTTGAAGCGGTCGACGAAGCTCTGCAGATGCTCGATGGTCTTGCGCTGCTTTTCGTAGGCGCTCTGCTGCAACGCGAGCTGCTGCGCGCGCAGCACTTCGAATTGAGAGTAGTTGCCGCCGTACCGCTTGATCTGCTGGTTCTCGAGATGCAGCGTAACATTGCAGACCGAATCGAGAAATTCGCGGTCGTGCGAGATCACGACCAGCGTGCCCGGATAACGGTGCAGCCAGTCTTCGAGCCAGACGATGGCATCGAGGTCCAGGTGGTTGGTCGGCTCGTCGAGCAGCAGCAGGTCGGAACGGCACATCAGCGCCTGCGCGAGATTCAGGCGCATGCGCCAGCCGCCCGAAAAACTGCCGACGCCCGCACGTGTCTGGTCGAGCGTGAAGCCGAGGCCGAGCAGCAGCGCTTCGGCGCGCGCGGGCGCCGTGTAGCCGTCGGCATCGGCGAAGGCGGCGTGCGCTTCGGCTTCGGCCGCACCGTCGTGCGCGGCGGAGGCGGCCGCGATGCGGGTTTCGATGGCGCGCAGCGCGGCGTCGCCGTCCAGCGTGTACTCGAGCGCGGTCTTGTCGACGGCGGGCGTTTCCTGCGCGACGTGCGCGATCTGCCACGACGGCGGCATGGCAACATCGCCGCCGTCCGCGTGCAGATCGCCGAGGAGGACGGAGAACAGGGTCGATTTGCCCGCGCCGTTGGCGCCCACGAGGCCGGCTTTTTCGCCAGGATTCAGCGAGAACGTGGTCTGTTCGAAAAGCGGTTTCGTGCCGCGCGCGAGACTGAACTGATTGAAGCGGATCACAACGAGGCCGACTGAAAGAAAAACGCTATTTTAGACTGCGCGGCGCAAGCTCAGGCATTGGCCGTTCGGCCAGGTGGCGAGCGGCCTCGGAGCCATTAGACTAACGACATTCCTGGAGGGCGACACATGGCGGACAAGTCTTCGATTTATTCCTTCTCGGCACGCACGCTGGACGGCGAGCCGGTCAGCCTCGAACGTTACGACGGCAAGGTGATGCTGATCGTCAACACGGCGAGCGAGTGCGGTTTCACGCCGCAATATGCGGGGTTGCAGAAGCTGCACGAGCAATACGCGGCGCGCGGACTGCAGGTGCTGGGTTTTCCGTGCAACCAGTTCGGCAAGCAGGAGCCCGGCGACGCGGCACAGATCGGCGCGTTCTGCGAGAAGAACTATGGCGTGACGTTCCAGATGTTCGACAAGATCGACGTCAACGGCTCGGATGCGCATCCGCTCTTCAGGTTTCTGAAGGACGAGGCGCCCGGCGTGCTCGGACTCGAAGCGATCAAATGGAATTTCACGAAGTTTCTGGTCGACCGCAACGGCAAGGTCGTCAAGCGCTACGCGCCCACCACGAAGCCTGAAACGATTACGGACGACATCGAAGCGCTTCTTTAACGTGCTCTAAAGGATCGGCGCGAACAGACGCGCAACGTGCATCAGCATGCGCCTCAGCGCCGGCGCGTTGCGATACTCGCTGCGGTCTATCTCGTACGATTCGGCGAAGTCGCGTAGCAGCATGTCTTCGACTTCGGCGGCGAACGCGTGATCCACCGTCAGCACCATGATCTCGAAGTTCAGGCGGAACGACCGGTTGTCGAGATTCGCGCTGCCGACGGCGGCCGCGACGTCGTCGATCAGCACCACCTTCTGATGCAGGAAACCCGGCCGGTAGCGGAAGATGCGCACGCCTGCGCGGATCGAGTCGAACGCGTAGAGCTTCGACGCTTCGAACACGACACGATGATCGCGCCGGCTCGGAATCAGGATGCGCACGTCGACGCCGCGCAGCGCCGCGAGCCGCAGCGCGGCGAACACGGCTTCGTCGGGCACGAGATAAGGCGTCGTGATCCAGATGCGCTCGCGCGCCGCATTGATCGCTTCGACGAAGAACAGCGAGCAGGTTTCCTGCTTGTCGGCGGGGCCCGTCGGCACGACGAGGCAGTGCATGTCGTCGTGGGAATCGACGGCCGGCGACTCGAGCTGCGGCAGATCCTGCGTGGCCCAGTACCAGTCTTCCGTGAACACGAACTGGATGCTGGCAACGGCGGGACCGCGCACCTCGATGTGCGTATCGCGCCACGGCGACAGAGGCGGCTTGCCGCCCAGATACTCGACGCCGACATTGTGTCCGCCGACAAACGCGCGCTGGCCGTCCACCACGACGATCTTGCGGTGATTGCGAAAGTTGAGCTGGAAACGGTTGACGAACTTCCGGTTGGTCGCGAACGGATGCATCTGCACGCCGCCTGCCAGCAGCGACGCGACATAGCGATGCGGCAGATCGAAGCTGCCGATGCTGTCGTACAGCACGTACACGCGCACGCCTTGCGCGGCCTTCGCGAGCAGCGCGTCCTTGAGCATCTCGCCGAGCGCATCGGCGCGCACGATGAAGAACTGCACGACGATGTAGCTTTGCGCGTGTTCGATCGCATCGAGAATCGCCGCGAACGTCGCTTCGCCGTTCACGAGCGTGCGCACGCTGTTGCCCGGCAGGAACGGCATGCCGGAAAGGCGCGTGAGCGAACGCACGAAGTGATGTCCGAGCGCTTCCGTCGGACGGCCTTGCGACGAGGCTTCCGTGTCCCATTCGGGCGGATGCGCGCGCGTGCGCAGCGTTTCGTTTTCGAGGCGGCGCGCGTCGGCGTAACCGGCGAACTTGCTGCGCCCGAGGAACAGATAGGGGACGAGCGTCAGATACGGCATCGCGACGAGCGACACCGCCCACGCGATCGCGCCTTGCGACGTGCGGGTATGCAGGATGGCATGGCACGCCGCGATCACGCCCAGCGCATGGGCGAGGAATACGAGCGTGCCGACGTGGAGCAGATCGAATTGCATAAGCGTGCGTGCGATGGCCGTCGCGCTGCGCGTGGTTGACTTCGTGGTTGTACTTCGCGGCGCCGGATGCAGGCGTCCAGTTCCAGCAGCGCTGGTCGCGCCCATCTTACCGAAAGCGCCCGCGTCGCGGTCGGCAGGCTGTCTGTATCCGCGGACCTACGCCGATGCATGTCGAATGTACACGCCCAAAAGCAC
Source organism: Paraburkholderia sp. Tr-20389 (assembly GCF_017104565.1). GTDB lineage: Bacteria > Pseudomonadota > Gammaproteobacteria > Burkholderiales > Burkholderiaceae > Paraburkholderia. The sequence continues at coordinate 132,888 of NZ_JAAGPD010000007.1, forward strand.
ACGACGCACGGCGCCCGGACAGGCAGCGTGCGTCGTGCGAGGCAGCGATCAGCCGCGTGCCGGCATCAGTTGGCGGGAAGGTCGCTGGCCTGGATCAGGAACACGTTGTCGTCGCCCGCGCTCGTCGACATCCACACGAGGTCGAGGCCGCCGAACGCCGCTTCGACATGCGCGCGCTCGTTGCCGATCTCGACGACCAGCACGCCGTCCTCGGTCAGCCAGTTGCGCGCGCTGGCGATGATGCGGCGCACGATGTCCATTCCGTCTTCGCCGCCCGCCAGCGCCATCTCGGGCTCGTGCTTGTACTCGGGCGGCAGCGCCTTCATCGATTCCGCGTTGACGTACGGCGGATTCGTGACGATCACGTCGTAGCGGCGCTCCGGCAGCGGCGTGAACAGGTCGCCTTCGAACAGCGCAATGCGCTCGTCGAGTTCGTACTCGTGGACATTGCGGGTCGCGACTTCGAGTGCGGCGGGCGACAGGTCGACGGCATCGATATCGGCATTCGGGAACGCGTACGCCGCGAGAATCGCGAGACAGCCGGAGCCGGTGCACAGTTCGAGCACCGCGCCGACCTGTTCGGGATCCTCGACATACGGCTGCAGACCATCCTGCAGCAGTTCGCCGATGAACGAACGCGGCACGATCACGCGCTCGTCGACATGAAAGCGATGGCCGTGCATCCACGCTTCCTGCGTGATGTAGGCGGCGGGCACGCGGTCTGTCGCGCGCCGTTCGACTACCTTCAGCACCGACTCGATTTCTTCGGGCGTCAGGCGCGCGTCGAGAAACGGTTCGAGTAGATCGATGGGCAGATGCAGCGTATGCAGCACGAGATACGCGGCTTCGTCATAAGCGTTCGACGAGCCGTGGCCGAACGCGAGTCCGGCCTGGTTGAAGCGCGACACCGCGTAGCGCAGCACGTCGCGAACCGTGGAAAACGGATGAGTCATGGTCGAGGCCCTCCGTCAGGCGATCAGTTGTTCGAGCACGCGTCGGTAGACGTTCTTGAGCGGCTCGATATGTGCGACTTCGATATGTTCGTCGATCTTGTGGATGCTCGCATTCAACGGACCGAATTCGATGACCTGTTTGCAGATCCGCGCGATGAAGCGGCCATCGGAAGTGCCGCCCGTCGTCGACAGTTCCGTCGCGATACCCGTTTCGTCGTGGATCGCCTTTTCGAGCGCGTTCGACAGCTCGCCGCGCGGCGTGAGAAAGGGCAGGCCGCTCACGGTCCACTTCAGATCGTAGTCGAGACCGTGTTTGTCGAGAATCTGATGCACGCGGCTTTGCAGGCCTTCGACCGTGCTCGCCGTCGAAAAACGGAAGTTGAACATCACCTCGGCGTGGCCGGGGATGATGTTGGTTGCACCCGTGCCGCTGTGCAGGTTCGATACCTGCCAGGTGGTGGGCGGGAAGTATTCGTTGCCTTCGTCCCAGTGCTCGGCGACCAGTTCGGCGAGCGCGGGCGCGAACAGATGCACCGGGTTCTTCGCCAGATGCGGATACGCGATGTGGCCTTGCACACCCTTCACGGTCAGCTTGCCCGACATGGAGCCGCGGCGGCCGTTCTTCACCATGTCGCCGAACTGCACGCTCGAGGTCGGTTCGCCCACGACGCAGTAGTCCATACGCTCGCCGCGCGCTTCGAGCGCATCGACGACCTTCACGGTGCCGTCCGTTGCCGGGCCTTCTTCGTCGCTGGTGATGAGCAGTGCAAGCGAGCCGCGATGCTGCGGATGCGCGGCTACGAACTCCTCGCTCGCGACCACGAAGCCGGCGATCGATGCTTTCATGTCGGCGGCGCCCCGGCCGTACAGCTTGCCGTCGCGATGGGTCGGCTCGAACGGCGCGGACGACCATTGTTCGACGGGGCCCGTCGGGACGACGTCGGTGTGGCCCGCGAACGCGAGCAGCTTGCCGTCCTTGCCCGCGGCGCCGCGTTTGACGGCCCACAGGTTCGTCACGCCGTTCGATTCGATCGTTTCGCATTCGAAGCCGATCGCGGACAGGCGCTCGACCAGAAGGCGCTGGCAGTTCTGGTCGTCGGGCGTCACGGACGCGCGGCCGATCAGGGTTTCGGTAAGGGCAAGAGTGCCGGACATCGATGCAGTTCCAAACTCAGGTGAAAAAATGCCGGCCCAGGAAGGCCGGCAACAACATAGGTACTTCGGCGAACGTGATGCGTGCGTTCAGACGAGCATTCAGGCGAACAGCGTCTCGTATTGCTCTGCGGAAAAGCCCAGCGTTTTCACGCGGCCGTTCACGACCAGTACGGGCCGCTTGATGATCGACGGCTTGTGGATCATCAGCGCGATCGCCCCGGCGGTGGTGTCGGCTTCCGCCTTGTGCACGTCCGACAGGCCGCGCCACGTCGTGCCGCGCTTGTTGATGAGCTGCTCCAGCGACACGTCCTTCAGCCAGTCTTGCACCAGCGCATTCGACACGCCCGCTTTCTTGAAGTCGTGAAACTCGAACTCGACGCCGTGCTCTTCGAGCCACACGCGGGCCTTCTTCACGGAGTCGCAGTTCGGAATGCCGTAGACGACGGTCGTCTTCGACGAAGCGCGCGCCATCAGTCGCCTCGCAGCAGTTCGTTCAAACCGACCTTCGCACGCGTCTTCGCGTCGACCTTCTTGACGATCACCGCGCAGTACAGGCTGTGCGAACCGTCCTTCGACGGCAGGTTGCCCGCGACCACCACCGAGCCCGCCGGAATGCGGCCGTACGACACTTCGCCCGTTTCGCGGTCGTAAATCTTCGTGCTCTGGCCGAGGTACACGCCCATCGAGATCACCGAGTTCTCTTCGACGATCACGCCTTCCACGACTTCCGAACGCGCGCCGATGAAGCAGTTGTCTTCGATGATGACGGGGTTGGCCTGCAGCGGCTCCAGCACGCCGCCGATGCCCACGCCGCCCGACAGGTGAACGTTCTTGCCGATCTGCGCGCACGAGCCGACGGTGGCCCACGTGTCGACCATCGTGCCTTCGTCGACGTAAGCGCCGATGTTGGTGTACGACGGCATCAGCACGACGTTCTTCGCGATGTACGAGCCGCGGCGCGCGATGGCGGGCGGCACGACGCGGAAGCCGCCTGCGGCGAAGTCTTCGGCCGTGTAGTTGGCGAACTTCGACGGCACCTTGTCGTAGAACTGGGAGTAGCCGCCGGCGGGCATCGGTGCGTTGTCTTCCAGGCGGAACGACAACAGCACGGCCTTCTTCAGCCACTGGTTGACGACCCAGTCGCCATCCTTCTTTTCCGCGACGCGCAGTGCGCCCTTGTCGAGCTGTTCGATTGCGTGCGCGACGGCATCGCGCACTTCGGCGGGCGCGGCCTTCGGCGACAGGTCGGCACGGTTGTCCCAGGCGGTATCGATGATCTGCTGAAGTTGTTGCGACATGTTCGTGGTGATCTTTCGAGAGAGTTGAAATCGGAAAGCGGATGAGAGCGGAGCGCTGCGGCGGCGCTCCTGCAGCGTATGACTCTGCCGGTTCAGCCTTGCAGCGAGCGGCAGAAATCGACGATGCGCTGCACGCCCTCCGTGCATTCGTCGACGCCCGCGACCAGCGCGAGGCGGACGAAATCGCGGCCGGGGTTCGTGTCGTGCGCGGTGCGCGCGAGATACGAACCGGGCAGAACCGTCACATTATAGTCGGCGTACAGGCGCTGGGCGAACGCGGTATCCGAGAGCCCCGTGCGCGCGACGTTCGCCCATAGATAGAACGCGGCGTCGGGCAGCTTGACGTCGAGCACACCGGCGAGCATCGGCGTCACCGTCGAAAACTTCTGCACGTACATCGCGCGGTTTTCGCGCACGTGCGTTTCGTCGTTCCAGGCGGCGATGCTGGCCGTCTGATAGACGGTCGACAGCGCCGCGCCGTGATAGGTGCGGTACAGCAGGAACTGCTTGAGGATCGACGCATCGCCCGCGACGAAGCCCGAGCGCATGCCCGGCACGTTCGAGCGCTTCGACAGGCTCGACAGCATCACGAGCCGCTCGAAGCCGCGGCCGAGCTTGTGCGCCGCTTCCAGCCCGCCGAGGGGCGGCCGCGATTCGTCGAAATAGATCTCGGAGTAGCATTCATCGGACGCGATCACGAAGCCGTGACGGTCCGACAGATCGAACAGTTCGCGCCAGTCGTCGAGCGTCAGCACGGCGCCCGTCGGGTTGCCGGGCGAACAGACGTACAGCAGCTGCGTGCGTGCCCAGACGTCGCCGGGGATGGCCGAGTAGTCGCAGGCGAAGTTGCGCTTCGGGTCGCTGTTGGCGAAGTACGGCTGCGCGCCCGCCAGCAGCGCCGCGCCTTCGTAGATTTGATAGAACGGGTTCGGACAGAGTACGATCGCAGGCTCGCCGCCGGCGTTTTTCTTCGGGTCGATCACCGTCTGCGCAAGCGCGAACAGCGCCTCGCGCGAGCCTGCCACGGGCAGCACCTGCGTGGCGGCGTCGACGGGCGGCAGGTTGTAGCGCGTCGTGACCCACTTCGCGATCGCCTCGCGCAGCGCCGGTGCGCCGACGGTGGCCGGATAGGCCGCGAGACCGCCGAGCGAATCGATCACCGCGTTGCGGATCAGTTCGGGCGTCGGATGTTTCGGTTCGCCGATCCCGAAGCTGATGTGCGGGAGGTGCGCAGGCGGCGTGACGTCCTTGAAGAGCAGGCGCAGCTTTTCGAAGGGATAAGGCTGAAGGGAGTCGAGTAGCGGGTTCACTTGGCGGTTCGGGCGTGGGTTCGGCGTGACTGACGCAGGTGAAGGCGGCGCGCGGCGGCCATCAGCGCGAAGGCCGGATGCGTTGGCATCCCGGCGGCTGACGGCACGGGCGACGAGTGACCGATTATAGCGTGTCGGGCAGCCACGGCACGGCGCATCGTCCGATTGGACAAGGCTTTGCGGTGCCGATGGCACGCACGCCGCGATGGCGCGAAGGACATGAACGGCGCGATGCGCGCGTCGCGTCGAAAATAACTGGAGACGCAATGCGGGCGGTATCCCGACGTAACGATAAAGCATTCAGCGGCAACGGCCGGCAGCGACTACGCGCCGCCGTTCTCAGCAACACACGAGGCAGACAGGCAATGCAACACAGGCTGGACATCGGCGGGAGCGCCGCACGATGAATCTCTCGCTTCGCAATGCGTGGCCCACGCTCGCCATCATGATGGGCGCGTCCGTATGGGGCATGGTCTGGTATCCGCTGCGCATGCTCAACGCGCTCGGCGTGACGGGCACGGCAGCGAGCGCGCTGACGAGCGGCGCCGGCTGCCTGTTCGTGCTGCTGGTGCGGCGCAGTGCGATCAAAACGGTGCGCTGGCACTGGCTGCTGCCCGCGCTCGCGCTGTTCGCCGGTATCACGAACCTCGGCTTCGTATGGGGCGCGATTCACGGCCAGGTGATGCGCGTGCTGCTGCTGTTCTATCTGACGCCCGCCTGGACCGCGTTGTTCGCGCATTTCATCCTGCACGAACGGCTGACGTGGTCGGGCGCCGGGCTCGCGGCGCTGTCGCTGGCGGGCGCGATGATGATGCTGTGGTCGCCGCAACTGGGGCTGCCCGTGCCCGGCAGCCTGGCCGAATGGGCGGGGCTCGCGGCGGGGATGTCGTTCGCAATGAGCAACGTGCTGATCCTCAAGACGAGCCGCGAGTTGCCGGACATGCGCGCCGAGATGCGCACGGCCGTGATTTTCGGCGGCGCGGCGATCTTCGGCGCGTGCGCATCGTTCTTCGAATCGATGCCGGCTGCGCCCGCGGGCGCGCACGTCGGCGAGGTCATGCTGCTCGTGCTCGGGATCGGCTTCGTGCTCGCGACCAACAACATGCTCGTGCAGTACGGGCTCGCGCGCGTGCCGGCGAATCGCGCGTCGATCATCATGCTGTTCGAGATCGTCGTGACGGCGCTCACGGCGTGGCTGTTCGCCGGCGAAGTGCCCGGCCCGCGCGAATGGGCGGGCGGCGCGTGCATCGTGCTGGCCTCGGCGCTGTCGAGTTGGGTGCATCGCGCGAAGCCCGGCGCAGCGGCGGGCGCCGAAGGAACTGGCAACCCGGAGGACAACCCCGACGCAAACCGGGATGGCAACGGTAAGAATCGCCCACGCGCGATGGTATGATTGCCCCTCATTGGCCAGCGGTGCAGCGTAGGGCGCGCCGCGGCGCCGGAATCGCAGCGGGCTCGCGCCACGTTGTGCCGCTTGACGGGCAGGGAGCCGCAGGCGGTTCGCACATCGAACCCGCGCGTTCCGTTTCCATAAATTATTTTCAAACAGCGATATCGCCGTGCGTCTGACCTCGATCAAACTCGCTGGCTTCAAGTCATTCGTCGATCCCACGCATTTCCAGGTTCCGGGCCAGCTTGTCGGCGTGGTCGGTCCCAACGGTTGCGGCAAGTCCAACATCATCGATGCCGTGCGCTGGGTGCTCGGCGAATCGCGCGCCTCGGAGCTGCGCGGCGAGTCGATGCAGGACGTGATCTTCAACGGCTCGACGGCCCGCAAGCCGGGTAGCCGCGCCAGCGTCGAACTCGTATTCGACAACGCCGACGGCCGTGCCGCCGGCCAGTGGGGCCAGTATGCCGAAATCGCCGTCAAACGCGTGCTCACGCGCGACGGCACCTCGAGCTACTACATCAACAATCTTCCGGCACGCCGCCGCGACATCCAGGACATCTTCCTCGGCACGGGCCTCGGGCCGCGCGCCTACGCGATCATCGGACAGGGCATGATCTCGCGGATCATCGAGGCGAAGCCCGAAGAGCTGCGCGTGTTCCTCGAAGAAGCCGCGGGCGTGTCGAAGTACAAGGAACGTCGCCGCGAAACCGAGAACCGTCTGCACGACACGCGCGAGAATCTGACGCGCGTCGAAGATATCGTCCGCGAACTCACGACGAATCTGGAAAAGCTCGAAGCGCAGGCCGTCGTCGCAACGAAGTTCAAGGATCTGCAGGCCGAAGGCGAAGAGAAGCAGCGTCTGTTGTGGCTGCTGCGCAGGAACGAAGCGGGCACCGAGCAGGACAAGCAGAAGCGCGCGATCGAACAGGCGCAGATCGACCTCGAAGCGCACACCGCGAAACTGCGCGAAGTCGAAGCGCAACTGGAAACGCTGCGCGTCGCGCACTATTCGGCCAGCGACGCGATGCAGGGCGCGCAAGGCGCGCTCTACGAAGCGAACGCCGAGGTGAGCCGCCTCGAAGCCGAAATCAAGTTCATCGTCGAGTCGCGCAACCGTGTGCAGGCGCAGATCGCCGCGTTGACGGCGCAGCGCGAGCAGTGGCTCGTGCAGGCGCAGAAAGCGCAGGACGATCTCGAAGACGCGGAAATCCAGCTCGGCGAAGGCGAAGAGAAGGCCGTCATCGCCGAAGAGGCGGCGGCCGCGAAGCACGACGCGATGCCCGCGCTCGAAGCGCGTTGGCGCGATGCGCAGTCGCAGCTGAACGAGGAACGCGCCGGCATCGCGCAGACCGAGCAGTCGATCAAGCTCGAAGCCGCGCATCAGCGCAACGCCGACCAGCAATTGCAGCAGTTGCAGCAGCGCCAGGAGCGTCTGAAGACGGAAGCGGGCGGCCTCGATGCGCCGGACGAAGCGCAGCTCGAAGAACTGCGCATGCAGCTCGCCGAGCACGAAGAAATTCTGCGCGAAGCACAGGAACGCCTCGCCGACGCGCAGGACACGCTGCCGCGTCTCGACGGCGAGCGCCGCGCCGCGCAGGAGCGCGTGCAGGCCGAAAGCGCGCAGATCCATCAGCTCGAAGCGCGCCTCGCCGCATTGCGCCAGTTGCAGGAGAACGTGCAGACGGAAGGCAAGATCCAGCCATGGCTCGACAAGCACGAGCTGGGCGCGCTGCCGCGTCTGTGGAAGAAGCTGCATGTCGAAGCCGGTTGGGAAACCGCGCTCGAATCGGTGCTGCGCGAGCGCCTTGCCGCGCTGGAAGTGTCGAACCTCGACTGGGTGAAACACTTCGTCAGCGACGCGCCGCCCGCGAAGCTGGCGTTCTACGCGCCGCCGGCGGCAGGGCAGCCCGTCGCGGCGCCGGCGTCGCTGCGGCCGCTGCTGTCGCTGGTGCGAATCGACGATGCCGGCATCCGCGCCGTGCTCAACGACTGGCTCGGTAACGCATTCGTCGCTGACGATCTGCCGCAGGCACTGTCGATGCGCGCGCAATTGCCGGAAGGCGGCGCGTTCGTCGTCAAGGCGGGCCACGTGGTGACGCGCGTCGGCGTGCAGTTGTACGCGGCGGATTCCGAGCAGGCGGGCATGCTCGCGCGCCAGCAGGAAATCGAAAACCTCACGCGTCAGGTGCGCGCGCAGGCGTTGCTCGCCGAAGAGGCGAAGGCAGCGGCGATTCGCGCGGAAGCCGCGCATACGCAGGCTTCGAATGCGTTGGCCGAAGTGCGCCAGCAAGCCGAACGCGCGACCCAGCGCGTTCACGCGCTGCAAATGGACGTGCTCAAGCTCACGCAGGCGCACGAGCGCTACACGCAGCGCAGCACGCAGATCAGCGAGGAACTCGAAGAGATCACCGCGCAGGTCGACGAGCAGCGTGCGTTGCGCGCGGAGTCGGAAGCGAACTTCGAGCGGCACGATGCCGAACTCGCCGAATTGCAGGCGCGTTTCGAAGACAATCAGCTCGCGTTCGAATCGCTCGACGAAGAACTGAGCAACGCGCGCAACGGCGCGCGCGATCTCGACCGCGCCGCCACCGATGCGCGCTTCGCCGCACGCAACATGGCGAACCGGATCGACGAACTGAAGCGCAGCATTCAGGTCGCGCACGAGCAGAGCGAACGCGTGGCCGGCTCGCTCGAAGACGCGCGCGCGGAACTCGAAACGATCAACGAGCAGACGGCGCATACAGGCCTGCAGGACGCGCTGGATATTCGCCGTGTGAAGGAAGAAGCGCTGCACGCTGCGCGTCTCGAACTTGACGATCTGACCGCGAAGCTGCGTGCATCGGACGAACTGCGTCTGACGACGGAGCGCTCGTTGCAGCCGCTGCGTGACCGCATCACCGAGTTGCAACTGAAAGAGCAGGCCGCGCGCCTGAACGCCGAGCAGTTCATCGAACAACTGACGGCCGCGGGCGTCGACGAAGCCGAACTTCAGGCGAAGCTCACGCCGGACATGAAGCCGTCGTACCTGCAGGGCGAAGTGACGCGCATCAACAACGCGATCGCGGCGCTCGGTCCCGTCAACATGGCCGCGCTCGACGAGCTGAAGGCGGCGAAGGAACGCAAGACGTTCCTCGACGCACAATCGGCCGACCTGACGAACGCAATCGAAACGCTCGAAGACGCGATCCGCAAGATCGACCAGGAAACGCGCACGCTGCTGCAAGGCACGTTCGACCAGGTGAATCACCATTTCGGCGAGCTGTTCCCGCGTCTGTTCGGCGGCGGCCAGGCGAAGCTGATCATGACGGGCGACGAGATTCTCGATGCCGGCGTGCAGGTAATGGCACAGCCGCCGGGCAAGAAGAACTCGACGATTCACCTGCTGTCGGGCGGCGAAAAGGCGCTCACGGCGACGGCTCTCGTGTTCGCGATGTTCCAGCTGAATCCGGCGCCGTTCTGTCTGCTGGACGAGGTGGACGCGCCGCTCGACGACGCGAACACCGAGCGTTTCGCGAACCTTGTGCGCGCGATGTCGGACAAAACACAGTTCCTGTTCATTTCCCACAACAAGATCGCGATGGAAATGGCGCAGCAACTGATCGGGGTGACGATGCAGGAGCAGGGCGTCTCGCGGATCGTGGCTGTCGACATGGAAACGGCTGCGGGATTTGCCCAGAATATCGTTTAAACGTCCACCCGTGCGTCGTCCGGCGTGATGCCGGGCCGCGTGCGGGTGTTGCTGAAACAGAATTGATCTCGCTGCGCGCCTTCGCCCGCAGCGGCGGCGCGTGTCACCTTGGGTGCCGCCTGCCAGCCGCGCGAACCCGGCACGATGCGCAACGACAAAAAGAATTGCAGATGGAGCGTGCATGGATGAGTTGACACTCGGTTTGATCGGCGCGGGCGCCGTGGTGGTCGGGGGTGTGGTGGTCTACAACGCGTGGCAGGGCGCCAAGGTGCGCCGCAAGATGCCGCGTCCGATGCCCGCCGATGCGGCAGAACCGCTCGCCCGGGAAGACCCGGACGAGCAGAGCCCCTTTATCGAGCCGGCGCGTCCGACGACGCGCCGCGAGTCCGCGCCGGGCGAGCAGGCTGAAGTCGCGCGGGTCGAGCCGACCTTCGGCGGCGCCGCGCCACTCGATACGCCGGCCGACATCCAGGCCGAGAACACCTCGCCCAACGGCTTCCCGGAAGAGGAAGAGGCCGTGCAGCCCGCAGGCGAACAGGTCGCGGAGGACGAGCGCAGCGAGCCGATCCTGCCCGCGGCAACGACCATTTCTTCCGCGCCGCCCGCCATCGTCGATCGCCGGATCGACTGCATCGTGCCCGTCAGGCTGTCTGCATCCGTCATGGGCGACAAGGTGCTGCCGCTCGCGCAGCGTCTGCGTCGTGCGGGCAGCAAGCCGGTGCATATCGAAGGCAAGCCGGAAGGCGGCGCATGGGAGCTGCTGCAAAACGGCGTGCGCTACGAAGAGCTGCGCGCGGCCGCGCAGCTCGCGAATCGCAGCGGTCCGCTCAACGAACTGGAGTTCTCCGAGTTCGTGACGGGTGTCCAGCAGTTCGCGGATGCGCTCGACGCCTCGCCCGAGTTTCCGGACATGATGGAAACGGTGTCGATGGCGCGCGAACTGGACGGCTTTGCTGCGCAGTGCGACGCGCAGTTGTCGATCAACGTGCTGTCCGACGGCGCGCCATGGTCGGCGAACTACGTGCAGGCGGTCGCGTCGCAGGACGGACTGCTGCTGTCGCGCGACGGCACCCGCTTCGTCAAGCTCGATGGGAAGCAAAGCCCCGTCTTCATGCTGCAGTTCGGCGACACCAACTTCCTGCGCGATGACCTCACGTACAAGGGCGGCCAGATGATCACGCTGGTACTCGACGTGCCCGTTGCCGATGAAGACATTCTGCCGTTCCGTCTGATGTGCGATTACGCGAAGTCGCTGGCCGAGCGCATTGGCGGGCGAGTGGTCGACGACGGACGCCGGCCGCTGCCCGAGAGCGCGTTGCTCGCCATCGAAAAGCAGTTGATGACGCTGTATGCGAAGCTCGAGCAGGCAGGCATTCCGGCCGGCTCGCCCGCGACGCGGCGATTGTTCAGCCAGTAAGCGCAGCCAGCAAGCTGCCTGGCGCTGCTTCTGCCGCCACCGATGAACCGCCTGATGCATGTCGTTGCTTCAGGCGGTTTTCATTTGAGCCTTCCTGTTCGCGATCGCGCCGTGCCGTGTAGTGCGGCCCGCATCGACCTCATCCCACATCGTCCTGCCACGGCTGACCGCTGATCCACGCCTTGATCGCGGTGACCACGGCCTCATCCCTTCCATAGAAACCGTGATGCGACAGCGCCTCGCAGGGTTCGCCGCGCGCGTCGCCGCCATGCACGGTGATCAACGCGTACTGGCTGCTCTCGGCAATGCGTCTGAGCGCTTCGTATGAACAGAGGAAGCAGCCGTCGTCGGCGTGATGCACGAAGAGCTGACGCGCATGGATCGCGCCGTAGTCGAACCCGATCAGCGGCGTGGCCTGGCCGCGTGCCGGGCTGCTGAGCGTCGACGTATGCACGACGGCGTCCCATACGTCGGGCAACGCGCGGCCCGCATAGGCCGTGGAGATCGTGCCGCGACTGGTGCCGACCAGCACGAGCTTCGCCTGCGGAAAGCGCTTGCGCAGATCCGCTGCAATCTGCGCGAGATCCTGAGCGGCGCGCGGCGACGCGCGGAACGCATCCGAGTAACCGCCGGGTTGATCGGACGGCGCATCGACGATGGCCGTCGCGAACTGGTCATCGACAAACAGGTGCCGTGCGCGAATCAGAAAGTTGTTCTTCTCGCGCAGACGGATCGCGCCGTCGGGCTGTTGCGACAGTTCGAGATTGCCCTTGCTGCCCGGCAGCATCACCAGTACCCAGTGCGGCTGGCTGCCATCCTGTTGCGTCAGCAGATAGGCGATGGACGCGCCTTGCGCGAGCGGCACGTCGATCACCTGTTCGCCGGCGATTGCGTCGGCTGGCCGCAAGACGGCGAGCACGGCCAGCAGCCAGAACAGGCGGCACATGAAACGGAGAGCGGAGGCGGACATAACGATGGATTCTCCCGGTCGATGCGTGCCCGTGTGGGTGGTCGGCACGCGATGGACGGCAGACCACACGGTCGCATTGCGGGTCGCGCGCTGTCAACGATTTGCACGTGAACTGGCCGATCGGCCAGGACGTGTAGGAATGCGTGGCGGTTGGGTTTGCGCGCGTACGAAACTGGCCATCCGGCCGATGCGACAGAAAGCGCTTCCTGAGATAATCTGACATCCCGTTACTCTTGCCGAAACGCCGACAGCATGGCCCGAACCCAAGTCCCTGATCCTGCAACCAGCGCACCTGCCGAGCGGGCGTTGTGGCTGCGCGACGAACTCGAGCGCGCGAACCACGCGTACTACGTGCTCGACCAGCCGGACTTGCCCGACGCGGAATACGACAGGCTGTTCAAGGAACTGCAACAGATCGAAAGCGAGCATCCCGATCTGATCACACCGGATTCGCCGACGCAGCGGGTCGGTGGCGAGGTGGCGAGCGGCTTTCAGCCCGTCGTGCACGACCTGCCGATGCTGTCGCTGAACAACGGCTTCTCGGACGAAGACATCGCGGCCTTCGACAAGCGCGTATCGGACGCGCTGCACCACACGCCCATCGACTACGCGTGCGAACTGAAATTCGACGGACTGGCCATTTCGCTGCGCTATGTGGATGGCCAGTTCACCCAGGCAGCGACGCGCGGCGACGGCGCGACGGGCGAAGACGTGACGGAGAACGTGCGCACCATTCGTTCGATTCCCCTCAAGCTCAAGGGCAAGCACGTGCCGAAGCTGATCGACGTGCGCGGCGAAGTGCTGATGTTCAAACGCGATTTCGACAAGCTGAACCAGCGCCAGCGCGACGCGGGCCAGCGCGAGTTCGCCAACCCGCGCAACGCGGCGGCGGGCAGTCTGCGCCAGCTCGATCCGAAGATGACGGCGCAGCGTCCGCTGTCGTTCTTCGCGTATGGGATTGGCGTGCTCGACGGCATCGAGATGCCTGCCACGCACAGCGAACTGCTCGACTGGTATCACGAGATGGGCTTGCCCGTGAACAGCGAGCGCGCCGTGGTGCAGGGCGCCGAAGGCGTGCTGGGATTCTTCCATAAGGTCGGCGAGAAACGCGACAAGCTGCCGTACGACATCGACGGTGTCGTATACAAGGTGAACCGCCGCGACCAGCAGGACACGCTCGGCTTCGTGTCGCGCGCGCCTCGCTTCGCGCTCGCGCACAAGTTTCCCGCACAGGAAGCGCTGACGAAGCTGATCGCCATCGACGTGCAGGTCGGCCGGACGGGCGCGATCACGCCCGTCGCGCGGCTCGAGCCTGTGTTCGTCGGCGGTGCGACCGTAACGAACGCGACGCTGCACAACGAGGATGAAGTGCGCCGCAAGGACATCCGCATCGGCGACACCGTGATCGTGCGGCGTGCGGGCGACGTGATTCCCGAGGTGGTCGGCGCGTTGCTCGAACGGCGCCCGGCCGACGCCCGCGAGTTCATCATGCCGACGCAATGTCCCGTATGTGATTCCGCGATCGAACGTCTGCCGGACGAGGCGATCGCGCGCTGCTCGGGCGGGCTGTTCTGCCCGGCGCAGCGCAAGCAGGCGCTGTGGCATTTCGCGCAGCGCCGCGCGCTGGACATCGACGGCCTCGGAGAAAAGATCATCGACCAGCTGGTCGACCTCAATCTGGTGCGCACGCCGGCCGATCTCTTCAACCTGGGCTTCGCGACGCTCGCCGAACTCGACCGCTTCGCCGAGAAGTCGGCGCAGAACCTCATCGACTCGCTGGAGAAGGCCAAACACACTACACTGGCGCGCTTCATCTATGCGCTCGGTATCCGGCATGTCGGCGAATCGACTGCGAAAGATCTGGCGAAGCACTTCGGTTCGCTCGATCCCATCATGAGCGCGACCGTCGAAGAACTGCTCGAAGTGAACGACGTCGGCCCCATCGTTGCGGAGGCGCTCCACCAGTTCTTCGCCGAAGAGCACAACCGTACCGTGATCGAACAGTTGCGTGCGCCCGGCAAGGTCACATGGACTGAAGGTCCGCCCGCGCCGAAAGCGCCACAGGGCGTGCTGGCGGGCAAGACGGTCGTGCTGACGGGTACGCTGCCCAACATGGGTCGCGACGAAGCGAAAGAGTTGCTGGAGGCGGCCGGCGCGAAGGTGGCCGGTTCGGTATCGAAGAAGACCGATTACGTGGTGGCCGGTGCGGAAGCGGGCAGCAAGCTTGCGAAAGCCGAGGAACTTGGCATCCCCGTGCTCGACGAAGATGGTATGCGTAAGCTCCTGGAGGGGCACACAACATGATCCACGACATCCTCAAGATGGGCGACCCGCGCCTGTTGCGCATCGCCAAGCCGGTCGATCATTTCGACACGCCCGAGTTGCATGAACTCGTGCGCGACATGTTCGAAACGATGCACGACGCGAACGGTGCCGGGCTCGCGGCGCCGCAGATCGGCGTCGACCTGCAGGTCGTGATCTTCGGTTTCGGCCACAACGAGCGTTATCCCGATGCGCCGTCCGTACCGGAAACGGTGCTGATCAATCCGACCATCACGCCTGTTTCGCTGGATACGGAAGAGGGCTGGGAAGGGTGTCTGTCGGTGCCGGGTCTGCGCGGCGCGGTGAGCCGCCTGTCGATGATCCGCTATCACGGCTTCGATCAGTTCGGCAAACCGATCGACCGCGTCGCCGAGGGTTTTCATGCGCGCGTCGTCCAGCATGAATGCGATCACTTGATCGGCAAGCTCTATCCGATGCGAATCACGGATTTCGCGAAGTTCGGCTTTACCGAGGTGCTGTTTCCCGACCTCGATCCGAAAGCCGACGATTGAGCTTCAGATGCCGATAAAAAAGCCCGCAACCAGTCGGTTCGCGGGCTTTTTCTTTTGCCTGGCACAGCACGCAGTCGCGCTTAGAACGACTCGTCCGGGCCGAGGTAGCGCCACTGTCCGGGCGGTAAGGCGCCGAGCATCACATTGCCCATCCGCACGCGCTTGAGGCCCACCACCTGCAAGCCGACTAGTTCGCACATGCGGCGAATCTGGCGCTTCTTGCCTTCACGCAGTACAAAGCGCAATTGCTCGCCGTTTTGCCAGCTGACCATCGCGGGCTTGAGCGGCACGCCGTCGAGTTCGAGACCATGGCGCAGTTGCGCCAGACCCTCGGCCGGAAACTGATGCTCGACATCCGTTTCGACGTCGCCGTAGCTGACGCGCACCAGATACTCCTTGTCGATCTCCGAATGCCCGCCGATCAGTTGCTTCGCGATGCGGCCGTCTTGCGTCAGCACGAGCAGCCCCGTCGAATCGATATCGAGGCGGCCAGCGGGCGCCAGTTGCCGCAAGTGGACGGCCGTGAAACGGATGTCGGTGCGGTCGCCGTCCCAGCGGTTCTCGGGTTTGACGAGGGTCACGGCCGGCTCGTAGCCGTCTTCCGCCTGACCCGACACGTAGCCGACCGGCTTGTGCACGAGTATCGTCACCTGCTTCTGCTGAGCGGCCTGAGCGGCCGGGTCGATCTGGATATCGGCGTCGGGGCGGACCTTCGTGCCGAGCATATCGACGACGACGCCGTCGACCGTGACCCAACCCTTTTCGATCCATTCGTCCGCTTCGCGGCGCGAGCACAGGCCGAGTTCGGACATCAACTTTGACAGGCGCAGATTGCCGGGCGCGTCGTTGAATTCGCCTTCGTCGCGCTGACGCGGCGCGGTGGCCGGACGGGGCTTGCGTGCCGTCTTTTCAGCGGGGCGGTCGAAGCGCGCCGGACGGTCGAAGCTGTCTTCGACCGAGCGTGCGTCGCGTTTGGCCTTCGTGGCGCGCGGCGCGGCCTTGGGCGGTGCGTCGCTGGCGCGGTCCGCGTAGCTCGACTTCACTTGCTTTGCGTAAGTGCGTTCGCTACGACCTTCTGCATCGTCGCTGCGGCCGGGGCGCGGTGCGCCCTCGCCGCGTGGACGGCGTTCCGGTGCCGCACCGCGATCTTCGTAGGCAGCCTTGGGCGGGCGTGCGTAAGTGCGTTCGCTACGACCTTCTGCGTCGTCGCTGCGGCCGCGGCGCGGTGCGCCTTCGCCGCGTGGGCGGCGTTCCGGTGCCGCGCCGCGATCTTCGTAGGCAGCCCTGGCTGGGCGCGCATAACTGCGTTCGCCGCGTGCTTCCGATCGTTCGCCGCGAGGAGCGCGCGTCGTGCGGCCTTCGGGGGCGTCGTCGCGGTAACGTCGTTCCGTGCGTTCGCGCGGCGGTGCACCTTCAGGGCGCGCGGTACGCGGAGCACGGCGGCCATCATCGTTCTCGCGCGGTGTGCGTCGTGCACCGCGTGCATCGTCCTCGCGCGAGAAACGCGGCGCGCGTTCGCCCGCACCCGCCGACGCTCCGCTGCGCGGCGGACGATCGGAGGAGGTGCGTCGGTCGGTTCGGGCGTCGGCGTCGCGACGGAACCCCGCACCGGCGGAAGCGCCTTCCTTGCGCGCCGGGCGATCGGCCGACGGACGGCGCTCGAACGAAGCGGAATTGCCGCGCTCGGAATCGCCGCGCTCGCGTGAACCAGCGCCCGCAGCACGCGCCGGACGGTCGCCGGAGCGAGCGGGTGCGCCGTTGCGAGCACCCGTTGACGGACCACGCCGTTCTCCCGGCGCCCCGGCCGCGTTGCTCCTCGTGGACGGGCGCTTAGCCGCTTCGCCGGAAGTGCTCGTGCTTCGACGCGCAGCGGGTGCGCCCGCCGACGAACCGGCGTCGCTGCGCGGCTTCCTTGGCGCGGCGGGTTTGTCTGCCGGGGCGGACGCCCGGGTCGACTTGCGGGCAGTTGTGCTGCCCGAACGCACAGGGGCGCGTTCGGACGAAGCCGGCCGCGGATGCTTGGCTGTCAGTTTGACTCGCATGAAATCTCACACTGCGATCGCGCGCAGCAGCTCCGTTTCGACCTGGATTTGTCGTCGGTTGTCCGAGAGGCCGTGTCCGTCGAGTAGGAACACGTCCTCGACACGTTCGCCGAGCGTATTGATCCGCGCCGCATGGACGCCGACCCGGTGCTCGGCCAGCACGCGCGCGATCGAATAAAGAAGGCCCGGCCGGTCGTTGGCCGACACGGACAGGATGTAATACTGGCCGCGCTCGTCGGCCCGCAGGTCGACGCGCGGCGTCACGGGGAACGTGCGCGACAGGCGCGACAAACGGCCCTTCGACGGCTCCGGCAGCAGCGTGCCTTCCGCTCTCAGGCGTTCCGCCAGTTCCTGTTCGACGAGGTTGGCGATGTCGCGATAGTGCACATCACGCTCCGTGTGCTGGACGAGGAAGTTGTCGAGCGCGTAACCGTGTTTGGTCGTGCTGACGCGTGCATCGAGCACGGACAGCGAATTGCGGTCGAAATACGCGCAGATGCCCGCGAACAGGTCGGGGCGATCTTTCACGTAGACGAGCACCTGCAGCGCTTCGCCGATGGGCGACGGCCGCGCACGCACGATCGGCGTCACCGTCTCGACATGGCGATACAGCACACGCGTCTGCCACGCGATATCGGCGGCGTCATGGCGCAGGAAATAGCCGACGTCGAGCTTGTCCCACAGTGCTCGATGTGCGTTTTCGGGCACCGTTTCGAGTCGTAGCAATGCCAGAGCTTCTTCCTGGCGCTGCTTCAGTTCCGAGTGCGCATCGGGACGCGCGCCGCCGAGCACAGCGAGCGTCGCGCGGTACAGGTCCTCGAGCAGCTTGCCTTTCCACGTGTTCCAGACCTTCGGACTGGTGCCGCGAATATCCGCGACCGTCAGCAGGTACAGCCCCGTCAGGTGCCGCTCGGTGCCGACCAGATCGGCGAAACGCTTGATCACTTCCGGATCGCTCGTGTCCTGCTTCTGCGCGACCTGGCTCATCGTCAGGTGATGCTGCACGAGCCAGACGACCAGTGCCGTGTCGTCGGCCGACATGTTGTGATCGCGGCAGAAACGGCGCGCGTCGGCCATACCGAGCGTCGAGTGATCGCCGCCGCGCCCCTTCGCGATGTCGTGGAACAGCGCGGCTACGTACAGCACGTACGGCCGGTCGAAATTCGCAATCAGCTGGCTGCAGAACGGATATTCGTGCGCGTGCTCCGCGACTGCGAAGCGCCGCATGTTCCTAAGCACCATCAGAATATGCTGATCGACCGTATAGACGTGATACAGATCGTGCTGCATCTGTCCGACGATGCGTCGGAAGTTCAGCAGATAGCGCCCCAACACGCTGGTCTGGTTCATCAGACGCATCGCATGCGTGATGCCCTGCGGCTGCTTGAGGATTTCCATGAACAGGCGGCGATTTTCGGGGTCGCGCCGCCAGTGCTGATCCATCTTGTCGCGCGCGTTGTACAGCGCGCGCAGCGTGCGTGCCGACAGGCCTTTGACGCCGGGCGTTTCTTCGTACAGCAGGAAGGCTTCGAGGATAGCGTTCGGCTCGCGCTCGAAAACGTCGTCGCTGGCGATTTCCAGCATGCCCTGTTTCTCGACGAAACGATCGGACAGAACGCGCGTGATACCGCTCGTGCTGGGAAAAAGCTGCGCTTCGATGTTCTGGATCAGAATGGTCGAGAGCTGCGTGACGGCTTTCGCGGCCCAGTAGTAGCGGCGCATCAGCTGCTCGCTGGCGCGCCGTGCGGACGTGGCCTTGAAGCCGAAGCTCTCGGCGAGCGGCGTCTGCAGATCGAACACCAGAATGTCCTGGCGGCGGCCCGCCAGCACGTGCAGACGGGCGCGCAGCGTCTTCAGAAAACCTTCGTTGCGGCGCAGTTCGCGCGCTTCGCGCTCGGTGATCAGACCGCGCGCGTCGAGTTCGCGCCAACTGCTGCCGAAGCCCGCCGCCTGCGTGATCCACAGAATCAGCTGAAGATCGCGCAAGCCGCCTGGGCTTTCCTTGATGTTCGGCTCGAGCGCGTAGGGCGTGTCCTGGAATTTCGCATGGCGCTGGCGCATCTCCAGCACTTTTGCCTGGAAGAATGCGCGTGGATCGAGCGCGTCGCGATAACGCAGCGAAAAACTCTCAAACAGCGTCGTGCTGCCGACGATACGCCGCGCCTCGAGCAATGAGGTCTGCACGGTAACGTCGTTGGCCGCTTCCTCGATGCATTGCGAGACTGTACGCACGCTGCTGCCCAGTTCCAGCCCCAGGTCCCACGCAAGGCCGATGAAGCGCTCGATACGCGCATCGAGATGCGGCATCGGCTCGTCGGGCAGCAGCACGAGAATGTCGATGTCGGAATGCGGCGCCAGTTCGCCGCGCCCATATCCGCCGACCGCCAGCAGTGCCAGCGAGGCGGGGAGGTCGCACGCCGTCCAGGCGCCGCGCAGCGCATCGTCGGTGATGCGAGCGAGCGAGCGCATCAACGTGTCGACGTTGGACGCGGTCTTGAAGCGGTCGAGCAGCGGGGTCTTGGCCACCTTGTAATCCGCCTTGAGAGACGTGGCATCGGAATGGGCGACAGCGTGAACGCTACTCATAGGCGGCGGGTGGCGACGAAGATGATCAGGCCGTGGCGGCGGCGATTTGCGGACGCGCGGGCGTGCCTTCCGAAACGGTCAGCACTTCGTAGCCCGTCGGCGTGACGAGGATCGTGTGCTCCCATTGCGCGGACAGGCTGCGGTCCTTGGTCTTGACCGTCCACTGGTCGGGCATTGTGCGGATTTCGCGGCGGCCGGCGTTGATCATCGGCTCGATCGTGAAAATCATGCCCGCCTGCAGTTCGATGCCCGTGCCGGGGCGGCCGTAATGCAGGATCTGCGGATCGTCGTGGAACACCTGGCCGATGCCGTGCCCGCAATATTCGCGCACGACGCTGTAGCCGAGGCCCTCCGCGTGTTTCTGGATCGCATGGCCGATGTCGCCGAGATGCGCGCCCGGGCGTACCTGTTCGATGCCGAGCCACATGCATTCATATGTGGTCTGGACGAGGCGCTTCGCCATGATCGAGCCCTCGCCGACGATGAACATGCGGCTCGTGTCGCCGAAATAGCCGTTCTTGATCACGGTGACGTCGATATTCAGCGCGTCGCCGTTCTTCAGCGCCTTGTCGCCGGGGATGCCGTGGCAGATCACGTCGTTGACCGACGTGCAGACGGCCTTCGGGAACGGCGGATAGCCGGGCGGCTGGTAATTCAGCGGCGCCGGAACCGTGCCTTGCACGTTCGTCATGTATTCGTGGCACAGACGGTCGAGTTCTCCCGTCGTGATGCCTGGTTTGACGAACGGCGTGATGTAGTCGAGCACCTCGCTCGCGAGCCGTCCGGCGATGCGCATCTGCGCGATATCGTCTTCGTTTTTGAGCGTAATAGCCATGAGTCGGGCCTGAAATGCGGTTTATCGCGGAATTATCGCACCTTATTCGCGTGATCGCTGGGGTTTGCTGGGCGATCCCGTTTGGCGGGGTGCATGCGGCGCGGCCTCGCCGATGCGCCGGTGCCCCGCGGTGCCGCATGGCGGCGCAACCGGCGGCATCAGCTTGGGCAACCGGGCAGGTTGAGTCCGGCAATGCTCGCGTGCTATACTCTTTGGCTAAGTCAATCGTCAGTTTGAATGCTTGTTCATTCTGGCGGCGGGCTTCCTTGCGAGCAGTGCAGTAACGTGAGTTCGCAAGATTCGCGAGCCGGCGCACCCAGGGTGTTTGCGGCGTCAGGTCTTCCCGAAATGCGGCGAAGACGGCGCGGCGGATACGGCAGCCGGCTTAAGACCCAACCCTAGCGGAGATTTTCATGGCAGTTACCATGCGTCAGATGCTGGAAGCCGGTGTCCACTTCGGTCACCAGACGCGCTTCTGGAACCCCAAGATGGCCCCCTTCATTTTCGGCCATCGCAACAAGATTCACATCATCAACCTCGAAAAGACGCTGCCGATGTACAACGACGCGCTGAAGTACGTGCGTCAACTGGCAGCGAACCGCGGCACGATCCTGTTCGTCGGCACGAAGCGCCAGTCGCGCGACACGATCGCCGAAGCAGCGCAGCGCGCAGGCATGCCGTACGTCAACGCACGCTGGCTGGGCGGCATGCTGACCAACTTCAAGACGCTGAAGGTTTCGATCAAGCGCCTGAAGGACATGGAAGCGGCTGTCGAAGCGGGCGAGCTCGAGAAGATGAGCAAGAAGGAAGCGCTGCTGTTCGAACGCGAAATCGCCAAGCTGCAAAAGTCGATCGGCGGCGTGAAGGACATGGGCGGCATTCCTGACGCGATTTTCGTCGTCGACGTCGGCTATCACAAGATTGCCGTGACGGAAGCGAACAAGCTGGGCGTGCCCGTCATCGCTGTGGTCGACACGAACCACTCGCCGGAAGGTGTGGATTACGTGATCCCGGGCAACGACGACGCAAGCAAGGCTGTCGCGCTGTACACGCAAGGCGTGGCTGACGCGATCCTCGAAGGCCGTGCCAACGCGGTCAACGAAGTCGTGCAGGCAGTCCGCGGCACCGACGGCGACGAGTTCGTCGAGGTCAACGGGGAAGCGTAAAGCACCCTGTGTCCGGCAAAAAAGGGGGCTCTCTATAGTCCCCTTTTTTTTAGTCGCGACGATCTGAATGTGCGTGCCGAAAAAGGCACGTTGCAGCGCCCGAAGAAATAATTGTGCGCTGCGCGGAAACGAAATGCTGTCGCCGGCATCGAATGCGGGCGGCGTGTGACAGACAGACTCAAGGAGCGAATGATGGCGGCAATTACCGCAAGCATGGTGGCAGAACTGCGCGCGAAGACCGATGCGCCGATGATGGAATGCAAGAAGGCGCTGACGGAAGCCGACGGCGACATGGCGCGCGCGGAAGAACTGCTGCGCGTGAAGCTCGGCAACAAGGCAAGCAAGGCAGCGTCGCGCGTCACGGCTGAAGGCGTGATCGCTTCGTTCATCGAAGGCGGCGTCGGCGCGATCGTCGAACTGAACTGCGAAACCGACTTCGTTTCGAAGAACGACGACTTCATCGGCTTCTCGAAGAAGGTCGCCGAACTGGTGGTCAAGCAGAACCCGGCTGACGTCGCTGCCCTGTCGGCACTGGCTCTGGACGGCTCGACGGTCGACGCAGTGCGTTCGGCACTGGTCGGCAAGATCGGTGAAAACCTGTCGATCCGCCGCTTCGCACGCTTCGAAACGTCGAACAAGCTGGCAGCGTACCTGCACGGCACGCGCATCGGCGTGCTGGTCGAGTACACGGGCGCGGACGAACAGGTCGGCAAGGACGTCGCGATGCACATCGCGGCAATGAAGCCGGTTTCGCTGTCGTCGGACGACGTTCCCGCCGATCTGATCGCCAAGGAGCGCAGCATCGCCGAACAGAAGGCTGCCGAATCGGGCAAGCCGGCTGAGATCGTCGCGAAGATGGTCGACGGCTCGGTGCAGAAGTACCTGAAGGAAGTGTCGCTGCTGAACCAGCCGTTCGTGAAGAACGACAAGCAGACGATCGAGCAGATGCTGAAGGCGGCGAGCGCAAGCGTGCAGAAGTTCTCGCTGTTCGTGGTCGGCGAAGGCATCGAGAAGCGCCAGGACGACTTCGCTGCTGAAGTCGCTGCGCAAGTCGCTGCTGCAAAGCAACAATAAGCGTCATTTAAGTTTCACGCAGTACCGTTTGACCCGCGGCGGGGCTGGACTCCGCCGCGGCCGGCAGCGTCCTTGGGCCACGGCGCGCGAAAGGCGCGCCGTGGTCGCCCGGTTGGCAGGCTTCGACCGATCGTCGAGGCGCGTCAATTTGGCGGCGCTTGCCCGAACCCGTATTTCACCCCTACAGTTAGTTCCTTGTTGTTTGGCGGCTTTTTGCCCTGCTCAGCGCGATCTGGATATCTCTATGCCCACTGCCTATAAACGCGTCCTCCTCAAACTCTCTGGCGAAGCCCTGATGGGCGATGATGCATTCGGCATCAATCGCGCGACGATCGAAAGAATGGTGGCGGACGTGGCCGAGGTGGTGCGGCTCGGTACGCAGCTCGCCGTGGTGATCGGCGGCGGCAATATCTTTCGCGGCGTCGCAGGCGGTGCAGCGGGCATGGACCGTGCAACGGCTGACTACATGGGCATGCTGGCCACGATGATGAACGCGCTGGCGCTGCAGGACGCGATGCGTCACGCCGGCATCGAGGCGCGCGTGCAGTCGGCGCTGCGCATGGATCAGGTGGTCGAGCCTTACATCCGTCCCCGCGCGATCCGTCAGCTGGAAGAAGGCAAAGTCGTGATTTTCGCGGCCGGCACCGGCAATCCGTTCTTCACGACCGACACGGCGGCGGCGCTGCGCGGCTCGGAAGTGGGCGCCGAAGTGGTGTTGAAGGCGACCAAGGTCGACGGCGTCTATTCCGCCGACCCGAAGAAGGACCCGTCGGCGACGCGCTACACGACGATCAGTTTCGACGAGGCAATCGGCCGCAACCTGCAGGTGATGGACGCGACGGCGTTCGCGCTGTGCCGCGACCAGAAGCTGCCGATCCGCGTGTTTTCGATCGTGAAGCCGGGCGCGCTCAAGCGCATCGTGCAGGGCGAAGACGAAGGCACGCTCGTCCACGTGTAAACTCTCTTGCATTCTGTGGGCTTGAACGCGGGCTCTGGCTGCGCCTCGCGCGCTGGCGGGCCCGCATCGTTTTGAAGGTTCGGAGGTTTAATCATGTCTGTGGCTGACACCAAGAAAGGCGCTGAGCAGAAGATGCAGCGCTCGCTCGACGCGTTCAAGAACGATCTGTCGAAGATCCGTACGGGCCGTGCCCACACGGGTCTGCTCGATCACATCCAGGTCGATTACTACGGTTCGCCCGTGCCGATCTCGCAGGTCGCGAACCTGACGCTCGTCGACGCCCGCACGATCGGCGTGCAGCCGTGGGAAAAGAAGATGGTCTCCGTCGTCGAAAAGGCGATCCGCGAATCGGATCTGGGCCTGAACCCGGCTTCACACGGCGACGTAATCCGCGTTCCGATGCCTCCGCTGACGGAAGAGCGCCGCAAGGAACTCACCAAGGTCGTCAAGAGCGAAGGCGAAACGGCCAAGGTGGCCGTGCGCAATCTGCGCCGCGATGCCAACGAGCAGCTCAAGAAGCTCGTGAAGGACAAGGAAATCTCGGAAGACGACGAGCGCCGCGCCAGCGACGACGTCCAGAAGCTGACGGACAAGTTCGTGGCCGAGATCGACAAGCTCGTGCAGACCAAGGAAGGCGAGATCATGACGGTTTGACGGTCTGGCGCAAACCAGACACGCAAATTTTCACTGATCATCGTTTCTTTCTTTAGCTTTACCCGACGGCCATGACCTATACAAGCTCAACCGTTCGCGTACCTGACGTGTCAGCCGTACCGCGTCACATCGCGATCATCATGGACGGCAATGGCCGTTGGGCGACTCAACGCCGTCTCCCGCGCGTTGCGGGCCATACCCGCGGTGTCGACGCCGTGCGCGCGGCTGTCGAAGCCTGCGCGCGCCAGGGCGTCGAATACCTGACGCTGTTCGCGTTCAGTTCCGAAAACTGGCGCCGTCCGACCGACGAAGTGTCGTTCCTGATGCGTCTGTTCGTCACTGCGCTCGAGCGCGAAATCGGCAAGCTGCACGCCAACGGCATCCGCTTGCGCGTCGTGGGCGATCTGTCGATGTTCGACAAGAAGATCCAGGATCTGATCACCCGCGCCGAAACCAAGACCGCGAAGAACACGCGTCTCACGCTGACCATCGCCGCGAACTACGGCGGCCGCTGGGACATCATGCAGGCCACGCGCAAGCTGGTCGAGCAGTCGGTGGCGGCGGGCCGTTCCGTCGAGATCAGCGAGGAAGCCTTCGCGGAACACCTCGCGATGGCCTACGCACCCGAGCCGGACCTGTTCGTCCGCACGGGCGGCGAGCAGCGCATCAGCAACTTCCTGCTGTGGCAGCTGGCCTACACCGAGTTCTATTTCACCGATACCTACTGGCCGGATTTCGACGCCGACGCGCTTGGCCGCGCAATGGCCTCGTACACCGGTCGCGAGCGCCGCTTTGGCCGGACCAGCGCGCAGCTCGAGCCGCAATCGCAAAACGTCGATTCGCTTCCATGCTAAAAACCCGTGTCATCACGGCGATCGTCCTGCTGGCCATTCTTCTGCCTGTCACGCTGTGGGCGCCGATCGGCGGCTTCGGCGCGCTGATCGCCTTCGTCGTCGTGTTCGCCGCATGGGAATGGGCGCGGCTTCTGAAGCTGCCGGGCGCCGGGCCTGTGATCTACGCGATCGTCGCAGCGCTCGCGCTCGTCGTCAGCACGAAGCTCGGCACGGGTGTCACGGCGCCGCGGCCGCTCTTCCAGGCGTCGTCAATCTTCTGGATATTCGCCGGGCCGTTCGTGCTGCTGCGCAAGCCGACGCTCGCGCAGGGCGCATGGCGGCCGTTCCTGCTGCTGGCTGGTGTCGTCGTGTTCGCCGCCTGCTGGCATGCGCTCGTCGCGGCGCGGATGGCGGGCGTGCCATTCGTGCTTTCCCTGCTGCTGGTGGTCTGGCTGGCCGATATCGGCGCATACTTTGCCGGAAAGGCATTCGGCAAGCATAAGCTCGCGCCGTCGATCAGCCCTGGCAAGACCTGGGAAGGGGCGATCGGCGGATGGCTGGCCGTGATGATCGTCGCCGCCGTAACCGTCGCCACCCATGCCTTCGCGCCGACCCTGTTTTCCGCGCTGCTCGACCATCTGGGCACCGCTCGTGCGTTTGCCACGCTGACCTTGCTGGTCGTGTTCAGCGTGGTGGGCGATCTGTTCGAATCGATGCTCAAGCGCCAGGCCGGCGTGAAGGATTCGAGCAATCTGCTGCCGGGTCACGGCGGCGTGCTCGACCGCATCGACGCTTTGTTGCCGGTGCTGCCGCTCGCGATGCTCGTATTGTCGTAGCCCATTGGCTAGAGAAAGAGATATGCAAAAACGACTTACTTTGCTCGGTTCCACGGGCTCGATCGGAGACAGCACGCTCGACGTCGTCGCGCGTCATCCTGACCGCTTCTCGGTGTACGCGTTGACGGCACACCGCAACGGCGACAAGCTCGTCGAGCAATGCCTGCGCTTCCAGCCCGAAGTGGCCGTGGTCGGCGATGCCGACACGGCGGCAAGCGTGGCCGCGAAACTGCGCGCAGCGGGCTGCAAGACGGAAGTCGCGTACGGTCCGCAGGCATTGGTCGACGTGTCGAAGAGCGACGGCTGCGATACCGTGGTCGCCGCGATCGTCGGGGCGGCCGGTCTGGAGCCGAGTCTCGCGGCGGCGCGCGCCGGCAAGCGCATTCTGCTCGCGAACAAGGAAGCGCTCGTGATGTCGGGCTCGATCTTCATGGACGCGGTGCGCGACAACGGCGCGATCCTCCTGCCCGTCGACAGCGAACACAACGCCATCTTCCAATGCCTGCCGCGCGAATCGGCGCTGCATGGCGGCGTGTCGAAGATCATTCTCACGGCGTCGGGCGGCCCGTTCCGCACGCGCGAACCGTCCTCGCTCGTCGACGTGACGCCGGAAGAGGCGTGCAAGCACCCGAACTGGGTGATGGGCCGCAAGATTTCCGTCGATTCGGCGACGATGATGAACAAGGGCCTCGAAGTGATCGAGGCACATTGGCTCTTCAATCTGCCGGGCGACCGTATCGACGTCCTGATCCATCCGCAGAGCGTGATCCATTCGCTCGTGTCGTACGCGGACGGTTCGGTGCTCGCGCAACTGGGTAACCCGGACATGCGCACGCCCATCGCGCACGCGCTCGCGTTTCCCGATCGCGTGGACTCCGGCGTCGCGCAACTCGATCTCGTGCAGATTGCGCAACTGTCGTTCGAAAAGCCCGATTACACGCGCTTCCCGTGCCTCGCGCTGGCCATGAAGGCGCTGGCCGAAGGCGGCGTCGCGAGCGCGGCGCTGAATGCGGCGAACGAGATCGCGGTCGAAGCGTTCCTGACGCGCCGCATCGGCTTCATGGCGATCGCGCAAGTGGTCGACGCCGTGCTGAATACCTTGCCCAACCGCGAGGCAACGAGCCTCGCTGACGTGGTCGATGCCGACGCCGCCGCGCGCCGCGCCGCCCACGCGTACATCGACGGTCTGCCGGCGGGCGCTCGCCTTACGGAACGCGCCGTCCAGTGAGGCGTTTATGAACCTGCTGATCGAACTGGTCGCCTTCGCAGTCGCGATTGGCGTACTGGTGGTCGTCCATGAGTATGGCCACTACAGCATCGCGCGCCTGTGCGGCGTCAAAGTGCTGCGTTTTTCGATCGGCTTCGGCAAGCCGCTCGCGCGTTGGGTCAGCAAGAAGACGGGTACCGAGTGGACCATCGCGGCGTTGCCGTTGGGCGGCTACGTCAAGATGCTCGACGAGCGCGAAGAGGGCGTGCTCATCGCACCGGACGACCTGCCGCGCGCATTCAACCGT
Organism: Paraburkholderia sp. Tr-20389; assembly: GCF_017104565.1. GTDB lineage: Bacteria > Pseudomonadota > Gammaproteobacteria > Burkholderiales > Burkholderiaceae > Paraburkholderia. The sequence continues at coordinate 160,401 of NZ_JAAGPD010000007.1, forward strand.
CAATCGGTGGGCAAGCGTATCGCGATCGTGGCGGCCGGCCCGGTCGCCAACTTCATCCTGGCTATCGTGCTGTTCGCTGCGGTGTTCGCGACGGGCGTCACGGAACCCGCTGCAATCGTCGCGGCGCCCGCAGCCGAAACGGCGGCGGCGCGCGCGGGCTTCGACGGCGGCGAGACCGTGGTGGCCGTGCGCGACGCGAATGCGGGCGAATCCGAGTCGGTTCGCTCGTGGTCCGATCTGCGCTGGAAGCTGCTGGGTGCCGCATTCGATCACAAGCGTGTAGTGCTGACCGCGAAGGACGCGCACGGCACCTTCGACTTCCCGCTCGACTTGCAGAACCTTACCGAGAAGGAGGTCGATGACGAATTCATGTCGCGTCTCGGCTTCGAGCCGGGCGGGGGCACGCTGTCGGTGGCGGGTGTGCAGTCCGGCAGCGCGGCACTGCAGGCGGGCCTGCGCGCAGGCGACCGGATTCGCGCGATCGACGGTCATCCCGCTGACAACGCAACGACCTTCATCAACTACATCAAGTCGCATGCGGGTACGCCGATCGTGCTGCAGATCGAACGCGGCGCGAAGAATCAGCAAGCGGGTGCATTACAGAATCTAACCATCGTACCCGGCACGCAGCGCGATGAAACGACGGGTCAGCCGATCGGCCGGATCGGTGCGGAACTCGCGACCCAGGTGCCTTCCATCGACGTGCGCTATGGTCCTGTGGAAAGCCTGCGGCTGGGCGTGCATCGCACGTGGGACCTTGCTGTGTACTCGGTGCGGATGTTCGGCCGGATGATCGTCGGCGAAGCATCGCTGAAGAACCTGTCGGGTCCCGTTACCATCGCGGACTACGCAGGCAAGAGCGCAAGACTCGGTCCTTCAGCATTCCTTTCGTTCCTCGCGCTAGTCAGCATAAGCCTCGGCGTGCTCAACCTTTTACCAATACCGGTATTGGACGGGGGGCATCTGTTATATTATCTGGTTGAAGCTGTTACCGGCAAAGCCGTATCGGATCGCTGGCAGCTCGTTCTTCAAAGAGCGGGACTGGCTTGTATCGTCGCCTTGTCGGCGATCGCGCTGTTCAACGATCTTGCTCGTTTAATCCATTTTTAAAGTGTCTGGCGGCGTACGATGGCGCCCGCCTGACCTGATGCAGCTATACACACTGGGGAAGCACGTTGTTTAAACCTCATCGCTTTGTTCCAAAGACGGTTGTAGCCGCGGCAATCGCCGCGCATGGGCTGGCGGCCCACGCGACGACACCCTTCGTGGTGAAAGACATTCGGATCGAGGGGCTGCAGCGGGTCGAACCCGGCACGGTGTTCTCCTACCTCCCCATCAAGCAAGGCGACACGTTTACCGACGAGAAGGCTTCCGAAGCCATCCGCGCGCTGTACGCAACGGGCTTCTTCAACGACGTGAAGATCGCCACGGAAGGCGAGGTCGTGGTCGTGCAGGTGCTCGAACGTCCCGCCATCGGCACGATCGATTTCTCCGGTCTGCATGAATTCGAAAAGGACAACCTGGTCAAGGCGCTGCGCGCCGTCGGTCTGTCGCAGGGCCGCTACTACGACAAGGCGCTCGTCGACAAGGCCGAGCAGGAACTGAAGCGCCAGTATCTGACGCGCGGTTTTTACGCAGCTGAAGTCACGACTACGATCACGCCGATCGATCGCAACCGTGTTGCGGTCCTGTTCGCCGTGATCGAAGGTCCTAGCGCGAAGATCCGCCAGATCAACTTCATCGGCAACAAGTCGTTCAGCACGGGCACGCTGCGCGACGAAATGCAGCTGTCCACGCCGAACTGGTTCTCGTGGTACACGAAGAACGACTTGTATTCGAAAGAGAAGCTCACCGGCGACCTCGAGAACGTCCGCTCGTACTACCTGAATCGCGGCTATCTCGAGTTCAACATCGAGTCGACGCAGGTATCGATCACGCCGGACAAGAAGGACATGTATCTGACGGTGACGCTGCACGAAGGCGAGCCGTACACCATCAACAGCATCAAGCTCGCGGGCAATCTGCTCGACCGCGAAGCCGAGCTGAACAAGCTGATCAAGATCAAACCGGGCGACCGTTTCTCGGCGGAAAAGCTGCAGGCCACGACGAAGGCGATCGTCGACAAGCTCGGTGAATACGGCTATGCGTTCGCCACGGTGAACGCGCTGCCGCAGATCGACCAGGAACATCACAAGGTCGACCTCACGCTGCAGGTCGATCCGAGCCGCCGTGTCTACGTGCGCCGCATCAACGTGGTCGGCAACACGCGTACACGCGACGAAGTCGTGCGTCGCGAAATGCGCCAGCTCGAAAGCTCGTGGTTCGATTCGAACCGCCTCGCGCTGTCGAAGGATCGTATCAACCGTCTCGGCTACTTCACGGACGTCGACGTGACGACCGTGCCTGTGGAAGGTACGCCGGACCAGGTGGACGTCGACGTCAAGGTCGCTGAAAAGCCGACGGGCGCGATCACCCTGGGTGCCGGCTTCTCGTCGACGGACAAGGTGGTCTTGTCGGCAGGCGTGTCGCAGGACAACGTGTTCGGTTCGGGTACGAGCCTCTCGGTGAACGTGAATACCGCGAAAACGTACCGCACGCTGACGGTGACCCAGGTCGACCCGTACTTCACGGTCGACGGCATCAAGCGCATCACGGACGTCTACTACCGCACGTACGAGCCGCTGTACTACTCGACGGACTCGAGCTTCCGCATCGTCACGATGGGTGGCGACCTGAAGTTCGGCATCCCGTTCTCGGAAGTGGACACGGTGTACTTCGGCGCAGGCTTCGAGCAGAACACGCTCGACGTCGACGCGAACACGCCGCAGGCCTACAAGAACTACGTGCAGGACTTCGGCCGCGTGTCGAACAACGTGCCGCTGACGGTCGGCTGGTCGCGCGACGCACGTGACAGCGCGCTGGTGCCGAGCCGCGGCTACTTCACGCAGGCGAACGCCGAATACGGCACGCCGATCGGCGGCACCGAGTATTACAAGGCCGACTTGCAGGCGCAGTACTATTACTCGTTCTCGCGCGGCTTCGTGATCGGCTTCAACGTGCAGGGCGGCTACGGCAACGGCATCGGCAACGCGTACCCGATCTTCAAGAACTACTACGCAGGCGGTATCGGCTCGGTCCGCGGCTATGAACCGAGCTCGCTGGGTCCGCGCGACAAGGTCACGAACGACCCGATCGGCGGCAACAAGATGTTCGTGTCGAACGTCGAACTGACGTTCCCGCTGCCGGGTACGGGTTATGACCGCACGCTGCGTGTGTTCACGTTCCTCGACGCCGGTAACGTCTGGGGCGATTCGCGTCAGGGCGGCGACACGACGGTCGGTTCGAACGGCCTGCGCTACGGTTACGGTGTGGGTCTCGCGTGGATTTCGCCGATCGGGCCGCTCAAGCTGTCGCTGGGCTTCCCGCTCCAGAAACATACGGGCGACCAGTATCAGAAGTTCCAGTTCCAGATCGGTACGGCGTTCTGATCGCGCGCACCGGAACTGGAACCCCTTACAGCATCGAGAGGATGACTTTGCTAACTGGTATGTTTTCGAAACGTGCGGCGTGTGCAATGGCTCTGGCCATGACGCTCGGCGTGGGCGCCGCCAACGCGGCGCAGGCGCAGGAAGCGCGAATCGCCGCGGTGAATTCGGATCGCATCCTGCGTGAGTCGACGTTGGCGAAAGCGGCGCAGACCAAGCTCGAAGCGGAGTTCGCGAAGCGCGACAAGGACCTGCAGGACATGGCGCAGCGTCTGAAGTCGATGTCCGACTCGCTGGACAAGAACGGCGCGTCGCTGGCGCCCGCCGACCGCGCGCAGAAGCAACGCGATCTGTCGCAACTCGACACGGATTTCCAGCGCAAGCAGCGTGAATTCCGCGAAGACCTGAACCAGCGCCGTAACGAAGAGCTGGCGTCCGTGCTCGACCGCGCGAACAAGGTGATCAAGCAGATCGCCGAGCAGCAGCACTACGATCTGATCGTGCAGGAAGCGGTCTACGTCAGCCCGCGCATCGACATCACCGATCAGGTGCTCAAGGCGCTGGCATCGAGCAGCAATTAAAGCCGGACCGGACGGCGCGTACAGCGGCCGCCCGGCGCAACACCTCCGGCGCGCGGAATCCGCGCCGCTTGGGTAACTGAACAGCAGGAGCAGTACACGCATGGCATTCACGCTCGAGGAGATCGTCCAGCGGTTCGGCGGAGAGGTCGTCGGCGATCGCGCGCACCGCGTCGGCAATCTGGCGCCGCTCGATCAGGCTGGCCCCGATCAACTGGCGTTTCTCGCCAATCCGAAGTACCTGGCGCAAGTCGAAACGACGCGCGCAGGCGCTGTGCTGATCAATGCAGCCGATCTCGCGAAGCTTGCGTCGCGCGATGGCCGCAATTTCATCGTCACGCCGAATCCCTACGCGTACTTCGCTCGTCTTGCGCAGGCCTTCATCGACATGGCTGCGCCCAAGGCGAAGCCGGGCGTGCATCCGGGCGCAACCGTCGACCCGTCTGCGCAGATTGCAGCAACGGCTGTCGTCGGCCCGAACGTGACGGTCGAAGCGGGCGCGGTGATCGGCGAGAACGTGCGGCTCGACGCAAATGTGTTCGTCGGGCGCGGCACGAGCATCGGCGCGGGTTCGCACCTGTACCCGAACGTTGCCGTGTATCACGGCTGCAAGCTCGGCGAACGCGCAATCGTGCACGCGGGGGCTGTAATCGGCTCGGATGGCTTCGGCTTCGCGCCGGACTTCGTCGGCGACGGCGATGCGCGCACGGGCAGCTGGGTGAAGATTCCACAGGTCGGTGGCGTATCGATCGGACCGGACGTCGAAATCGGTGCAAATACCACGATCGACCGCGGCGCGATGGCCGATACTGTCATCGAAGAATGCGTGAAGATCGATAACCTCGTGCAGATCGGACATAACTGCAAGATAGGCGCCTATACGGTGATCGCGGGTTGCGCAGGCGTCGCGGGCAGCACGACGATCGGCCGTCACTGCATGATCGGCGGCGCGGTCGGCATAGCCGGCCACGTCACCTTGGGCGATTACGTGATCGTCACGGCGAAGTCGGGTGTATCGAAATCGCTTCCGAAAGCGGGCATCTACACGAGCGCATTCCCGGCCGTGGATCATGCCGACTGGAACAGGAGCGCCGCGTTGATGCGCAATCTCGACAAATTGCGCGATCGCATCAAGGCGCTCGAAGCAGCAGTCGCCAGCGCCTCCGGAGACAAGGCGTAAGCACCTCGGGCACCATAAGCACGACGGAAGAAAAGCGCTGGCGCGCGCGGCCGATGGGCGGCGGGCCGCCGGCACAGGAACGGGCGGCAGGGCGCGTCGTCATCGATCGGACCCTTGCCCCCAGCATTCGCAGTCATCATCGCGCAACCCTTGCGTGAGCAGAAACACCATGAGCACCGAAAAAATCAATCTCGACATTCACAAGATTCTCACGCTGCTGCCGCATCGCTATCCGATCCTGCTCGTCGATCGGGTACTCGAACTCGAGCCGCACAAGAGCATCAAAGCGCTGAAGAATGTGTCGATCAACGAACCGTACTTCATGGGTCACTTCCCGAAGCGCCCCGTGATGCCGGGTGTGCTGATTCTGGAAGCGCTCGCGCAGACGGCTGCGCTGCTGACGTTCGCGGAAGAGCCGCACGATCCGGACAACACGCTGTACCTGTTCGTCGGCATCGACAATGCGCGCTTCAAGCGCGTGGTCGAACCGGGCGACCAGCTGATCCTGAACGTCACGTTCGAGCGTCATATGCGCGGCATCTGGAAGTTCAAGGCGCGCGCCGAAGTGGACGGCCAGGTCGCAGCCGAAGCCGACCTGATGTGCGCGGTGCGCCAGACGGACAGCGAGTAAGCGCTGGATCGGTAGGAACACCGGGCTTGTCGGAGAGCTCGCTGCAGCGAAAACAGACAATCGAAACATCGGGGCGGTCACACTCACGCTTTCACAGGTGACCGCGTCGGCGCGCCGGGTGATGCGACAGCGTCATCCGCGCAAGCAACGCAATTCAAGCGAGGGCGCATGAGCAGGATTCATCCCACTGCGATCATCGAGTCGGGCGCTCAGCTCGACGAATCGGTCGAAATCGGACCGTACGCCATCGTCGGCGCGAACGTCACAATCGGGGCGCGCACGACCATCGGTTCGCATAGCGTGATCGAAGGCTACACGACGATCGGCGAAGACAACCGCATCGGCCATTACGCGTCGGTCGGCGGTCGTCCGCAGGACATGAAGTACCGCGACGAGCCGACGAAGCTCGTCATCGGCAGTCGCAACACGATCCGTGAATTCACGACGATCCACACGGGCACCGTGCAGGACAAGGGCATCACCACGCTCGGCGACGACAACTGGATCATGGCCTACGTGCATATCGGCCACGACTGCCAGATCGGCAACAACGTGATCCTGTCGAGCAACGCGCAGATGGCGGGCCACGTGATCATCGGCGATCACGCGATCGTCGGCGGCATGTCGGGCGTGCACCAGTTCGTGCGCATCGGCGCGCATTCGATGCTGGGTGGCGCGTCGGCGCTCGTGCAGGACATTCCGCCGTTCGTGATCGCGGCGGGCAACAAGGCCGAGCCGCACGGCATCAATGTCGAAGGGCTGCGCCGCCGCGGCTTTTCGGCCGATGCGATTTCGGCGCTGCGTTCTGCCTACCGCCTGCTGTACAAGAACGGTCTGTCGCTCGAAGAGGCGAAGGTGCAATTGCGCGAACTCGCGACGGCGGGCGGCGACGGCGACGAGCCGGTGCGCGCGCTCGTCGACTTCGTCGAGCAGTCGCAGCGCGGCATCATCCGCTAACCGATGCCGTTGCCTACCAGTCCGCTACGGCTCGCAATGGTGGCCGGCGAGCCGTCGGGCGACCTGCTGGCGGCTTCGATGCTGGACGGGCTCGCGGCCCGTCTGCCAGACGCGACGCAGTACTTCGGTATCGGCGGCCCGCGCATGATCGCGAAGGGTTTCGATGCGCATTTCCCGATGGAAAAGCTGTCGGTGCGCGGTTATGTCGAAGCGCTGAAGCACATTCCCGAGATCCTCGGCATCCGCAACGAGCTGAAGCGCCAGTTGCTGGCCGAGCCGCCGTCGGCGTTCATCGGCGTCGACGCGCCCGACTTCAACTTCGGCCTCGAGCATCCGCTGCGCGACGCGGGTATTCCGACTATCCATTTCGTCTGTCCGTCCATCTGGGCATGGCGCGGTGGCCGCATCAAGAAGATCGTCAAGGCCGTCGATCACATGCTGTGCGTGTTCCCGTTCGAAAAGGCGCTGCTCGAGAAGTCGGGGGTGACGGCGACCTATGTCGGGCATCCGCTCGCCGACGAGATTCCGCTCGAACCGGACACGGCAGGCGCGCGCCGCGAACTCGGCCTGCCAGAAAGCGGTCCGGTGATCGCCGTGCTGCCGGGCAGCCGGCGCTCGGAGATTGCGCTGATCGGCCCGACGTTCTTCGACGCGATGGAGCTGATGTTGCAGCGCGAGCCGGGCGTGCGTTTCGTGATGCCGGCCGCGACGCCGGCGCTGCGCGAACTGCTGAAGCCGCTCGTCGACGCACACCCGAAGCTGCCGCTCACGCTGACGGACGGCAACGCGCAACGCGCGATGACGGCCGCCGACGCGATCCTCGTGAAGAGCGGCACGGTGACGCTGGAAGCGGCGCTGCTGAAAAAGCCGATGGTGATCTCGTACAAGGTGCCCTGGCTGACGGGGCAGATCATGCGCCGACAAGGCTATCTGCCGTACGTCGGTCTGCCGAACATTCTGGCTGGGCGTTTCGTCGTGCCGGAAATCCTGCAGCACTTCGCGACACCGGAAGCGCTGGCCGATGCCACGCTGACCCAGTTGCGCGACGACGCGAACCGGCGCACGCTGACGGAAATCTTCACCGAGATGCATCACGTGCTCAAGCAGAACACAGCGCAGCGCGCCGCCGAAGCCGTCGTCAGCGTGATCGAGACGCGCCGGGGGCGTCCATGACCCGCGCGGCGGGCACGGCTGCGCCGCGCCGCAAGACGTCGGCGAAGGCCACCGCGCAGGCCGGACTCGATTTCTCGTCGCCGCACGACGTCATTTGCGGCGTCGACGAAGCGGGGCGCGGTCCGCTCGCCGGGCCGGTGGTTGCGGCAGCCGTGATTCTCGATCCGGCGAAGCCGCGCATCCGCGGACTCACCGATTCGAAAGCGCTGACGGCGAAAAAGCGTGATGAACTGTACGAGAAGATCATCGAGCGCTCGCTGGCGTATTGCATTGCGTCGGCGTCCGTCGAAGAAATCGACTCGCTGAACATCCTGCACGCGACGATGCTCGCGATGAAGCGCGCCGTCGAAGGCCTGCACATTGCGCCGACGCTCGCGAAGATCGACGGCAACCGTTGCCCGTCGTTGAGCATTCGCAGCGAGGCGATCGTCAGCGGCGATCTGCTCGTGCCGTGCATTTCGGCGGCTTCGATTCTCGCGAAGGTCACGCGTGACCGCATGTTGCTCGAATTGCATCAGATGTTCCCGGTCTACGGTTTCGACGCGCACGCCGGCTACGGCACGCCGCAGCATCTGACGGCGCTGCGCGAGCATGGTCCGTGCGAGCATCACCGGCGCTCGTTCGCGCCCGTGCGTGAGGCGCACCTGCGCCTCGGCAAGGCCGTCGATCTGCCGAAGGGCGTCGTCGTCGCACCGGTTGCGACCGACGACGCGTTTCTCGCCGACGACAGCGCGCCGTTCTGATCCGGCAGTCAGCCATCAAGCGCCTGCGGGCGCTATTCTTTTCACCGCTTTTTATCTCGCTCGTCGCCTGTGAAAGCCATCACCTCGCGGGACAATCCGCTCTACAAGCGTCTGAAGGCTCTGGCCGGATCGACGCATCAACAGCGCAAGAGCGGCCATGCGCTGCTCGAAGGGTTTCACCTCGCGAGCGCTTACCTGGATGTCGCCGGGCAGCCGGAAACGTGCGTCGTCACGGAAGGCGCGCTGCGTCACGACGAGGCGCAGGCGATCGTCGCACGTATCGACGAACGGCGCATCGTCACGCTGCCGGATGCGCTGTTCGGGCAGCTGTCGAACGTGGTCAACGGCGTCGGTATGCTGCTGCTGGTCGAGAAGCTCGATCTGCCGTTGCCCGAGCGCGTGACGCACGGCTGCGTCGTGCTCGACGGTGTGCAGGATGCGGGCAATGTGGGTTCGATCCTGCGCAGCGCGGCGGCGGCGGGCATCGGCCATGTGTTCTGCGCACCGGGCACCGCGTACGCGTGGTCGTCGAAGGTGCTGCGTTCGGCGATGGGCGCGCATTTCCTGCTGCAGATTCACGAGGACATCGAGCCGCACACGCTGATCGAACGGCTCGACGTGCCCGTCGCGATCACGGATTCGCACGGCGCCGAGGCGATCTACGACACTAATCTGTCGGGGCCTGTCGCGTGGGTGTTCGGCAATGAAGGGGCGGGCGTATCGCAGGCGTGGCGCGACGCCGTCACGTATCGCGTGACGATTCCACAGCCGGGCGGGATGGAGTCGCTGAATGTGGCGGCGGCCGCCGCCGTGTGTCTGTTCGAGCAGTGCCGGCAGCAGCGCGGTAATCACGGTAGCGGCCCGCGCTAAGCGAGCCACCACGCCTCACAGTCAATACGACGACCGGTCCAGCCTGATTTCCTGCAGGATGGTCGTCGCGATTTCCTCGATCGACTTGTGTGTCGACGAGAGCCACTTGATCCCTTCACGCCGCATCATCGTCTCGGCTTCGTTGATCTCGTAGCGGCAGTTTTCCAGCGCCGCGTACTTGCTGCCGGGGCGCCGTTCATTGCGGATCTCCGACAGGCGCTGCGGATCGATCGACAGCCCGAACATCTTCGCGCGATGCGCATACAGCGGCGTCGGCAGCTTGCCGCGCTCGAAGTCTTCCGGAATCAGCGGGTAGTTTGCTGCCTTCACGCCGTACTGCATCGCCAGATACAGGCTCGTCGGCGTCTTGCCGCTGCGCGACACGCCGACGAGAATCACGTCGGCTTCTTCCAGATTGCGATTCGACTGGCCGTCGTCGTGGGCGAGCGAGAAGTTGATTGCCTCGATCCGGTTCTTGTATTCCTCAGTGTCCGCGTTCTGGTGGCCGCGGCCCATCGCGTGGCTCGACTTCAGCTCCAGCTCCTGTTCGAGCGGCTCGACGAAGGTCTGGAACATGTCCAGCACGAGCGCGTTCGAGTCCTTCACGATCTGGTTCGACGCGCTGTTCACGAGCGTCGTGAAGACGATCGGGCGGCGGCCCTCGTGATGGGCGGCTTCGTTGATTTTTTCGAGCGTGGCGTAGGCTTTTTCCGTCGAATCGACGAACGGCACGCGGACCAGGCGGAATTTCTGGTCGAACTGGGAGAGGATCGAGTGCGCGAAGGTTTCGGCAGTAATCCCGGTACCGTCGGAGACGATGAATACGGTGGGCGGCATCAGTGGGCAGGGAACATGAGCGTCAAAATCCGCTCGAATCAGACAGTGCGGCAAGCCGCGCGCGCCGTCACGGCGCATTTCTCGCCCGACAGTCACATTTCGAGAGTCGGCACGGTAGAATAGCGGCAACCTGTTCGATAAGCAATTGCAGCCAAATCGCGTGTAACTATCCGTTATCGCTCTTTGATTGCGTCGCGATTTGTTCGTATCTTGCACGGCAACGCTGCAAATTCGTTCAATCTCCTGCTTCCTCGGGCTTCGTGTCGAACATGAAGCCTGCCGCGATTGCTTCTCCAACAGGTTGCGTAAGGCACGGGTCACGCTTCCAATGAGCGCCCCGTGTTCGAGCCCACTTGCGCAATCGAGCATTTTTTTCACACTTAGGGGCTTGTATGACTAACGCAGTTAACGTTGCTAAGGATCAGGCGTATGTAGTTCCATTCGAGCAGTTGCGGATGACCGACGTGGAAATCGTCGGCGGCAAGAATGCTTCGCTCGGCGAGATGATCAGTCAGCTCGCTGAAGCCGGCGTGCGCGTGCCCACGGGTTTCGCCACGACGGCGCTCGCATTCCGCGACTTCCTGCATCACAACAACCTGACCGAACGCATCGCCCAACGTCTCGAGACGCTCGACGTCGACGACGTGAAGGCACTCGCCGCTGCGGGCAAGGAAATCCGTCAATGGATCGTCGACGCCCCGATGCAGTCGCGTCTCGAACAGGAAATCCGCGCTGCGTTCGAAGTCCTCTCCAACAGCTCGCCTGAAGAGCTGTCGTTCGCCGTCCGTTCGTCGGCCACGGCGGAAGACCTGCCCGACGCATCGTTCGCCGGTCAGCAGGAAAGCTATCTGAACGTCGTCGGCATCGAGGACGTGCTCGATCGCATGAAGCACGTCTTCGCGTCGCTCTACAACGACCGCGCCATCTCCTATCGCGTCCACAAGGGCTTCACGCATGCTGAAGTCGCGTTGTCGGCGGGCGTGCAACGCATGGTGCGCTCGGACGTCGGCGCAGCGGGCGTGATGTTCACGCTCGATACCGAATCGGGCTTCAAGGACGCCGTCTTCATTACGTCGAGCTATGGCCTCGGTGAAACCGTCGTGCAAGGCGCGGTGAATCCGGACGAGTTCTATGTCTTCAAGACCACGCTCGCGCAGAACAAATACCCGATCATCCGCCGCTCGATCGGCTCGAAGCTGATCAAGATGGAATTCACGAAGGCAGGCGAGGAAGGCCGCGTGAAGACCGTCGATGTCGCGCACGAGCAGCGCAACCGTTACTCGATCACCGACGAAGACGTGATCGAACTGGCGAAGTACGCGGTCATCATCGAGAAGCACTACCAGCGTCCGATGGACATCGAGTGGGGCAAGGACGGCCGCGACGGCAAGATCTTCATCCTGCAGGCGCGCCCGGAAACGGTGAAGAGCCAGGGCGGCAACAAGGCCGAGCAGCGCTTCAAGCTGAAGGGGCAGTCGCAGGTGCTGGCGACGGGCCGTGCAATCGGCCAGAAGATCGGCGCAGGCCCCGTGCGCGTGATTCACGATCCGTCGGAAATGGAGCGTGTGCAGCCGGGCGACGTGCTGGTCGCGGACATGACCGACCCGAACTGGGAACCGGTGATGAAGCGCGCGTCGGCCATCGTCACGAATCGTGGCGGCCGGACCTGCCATGCGGCGATCATCGCGCGTGAACTGGGCGTGCCCGCCGTGGTCGGCTGCGGCGACGCGACGGACGTGCTGAAGGACGGCGCACTCGTCACGGTGTCGTGCTCGGAAGGCGACGAAGGCAAGATCTACGACGGTTTGCTCGAAACGGAAGTGACGGAAGTCCAGCGCGGCGAACTGCCCGAGATCGCGACGAAGATCATGATGAACGTCGGCAATCCGCAGCTCGCGTTCGACTTCGCGCAACTGCCGAACAAGGGCGTGGGTCTCGCGCGTCTCGAGTTCATCATCAACAACAACATCGGCGTTCACCCGAAGGCGATTCTCGAGTACCCGAACATCGATCAGGACCTGAAGAAGGCTGTCGAAAGCGTCGCGCGCGGTCATGCATCGCCGCGTGCGTTCTACGTCGACAAGCTGACGGAAGGTATCGCCACGATCGGTGCGGCGTTCTATCCGAAGCCCGTGATCGTGCGTCTGTCGGACTTCAAGTCGAACGAGTACAAGAAGCTGATCGGCGGTTCGCGCTACGAGCCGGACGAGGAAAACCCGATGCTGGGCTTCCGCGGCGCGTCGCGTTACATCGCTGAAGACTTCGCGCAGGCGTTCGAGATGGAGTGCCTGGCGCTCAAGCGCGTGCGCGAAGAGATGGGCCTGACGAACGTCGAGATCATGGTGCCGTTCGTGCGCACGCTGAAGCAGGCGGAGCGTGTGGTCGGCCTGCTCGCGAAGTACGGTCTGAAGCGTGGCGAGAACGGCCTGCGCCTGATCATGATGTGCGAAGTGCCGTCGAACGCGATCCTCGCCGAAGAGTTCCTGCAGTACTTCGACGGCTTCTCGATCGGCTCGAACGACTTGACGCAGCTCACGCTGGGCCTCGATCGCGACTCGGGCATGGAACTGCTCGCCGTCGACTTCGACGAGCGCGACCCGGCCGTCAAGTTCATGCTCAAGCGTGCGATCGAAACGTGCCTGCGCCTGAACAAGTACGTCGGTATCTGCGGCCAGGGCCCGTCGGACCATCCGGACTTCGCCGAGTGGCTGGTTCAGGAAGGCATCGCGTCGATTTCGCTGAACCCTGACACGATCATCGATACGTGGCAGGCGCTCGCCAAGCTGACGGCCAGGTAAGCATTGCGCATCGATTTGTAGAGGTGCGTAAAACGTGCCTCTGCGAACGATAAAACGCAGACGCTTCATGCTATAAACACCCCGGTAGCTCCGGGGTGTTTTGCTTTGTGGAGGCGCAGATGTTGCACAGCGGCTTGTTCTGGTGGATCGGCGCGGGCGTGCTGATCGTGCTCGAACTGATGCACGGCACGTTCTATCTGCTGATGGTGGCGCTCGGATTCATCGCGGCGGCGATTGCACATCTCGCCGGCCTCGATCTCTCGCTGCAACTCGGTATTGCGGCTGCCGTCGCGCTCGTGGCGGTGCTTCTGCTTCGCAACTCCCGCTTCGGGCGCAAGACCCGAAACCGCGCCGAGGCTGCGCACAATCCCGACGTGTACCTCGATATCGGTTCGACGCTGACGGTCTCCGGGTGGCACGACGGGCACGCGCGTACGAACTATCGCGGCGCGTCATGGGAGGTCGAACTCGCGCCGGGCGAGCGGGAGGACGCGAATCTCTACGAAATCACCGCGTTGCGGGGCAATTGCCTGGTCGTCGTCGCCAGCCGGCACGCGGCGGCGAGGGCCTGAGTCGTTGCAGTTGCCTGAACGGATTCATGCGTCGGCAGGACGCGACCTGAGCGCATCCGCATGCGCACAACAACTCGAAAACAGATTGGGGGTGCAGGAATGATGGAACCGTCGAGCATCGTTGGGCTGGTTTTGCTGATCGTCGTTATCGTGGTGGCCGCGCAGACGATCAAGATCGTGCCGCAGCAACATGCATGGGTGATGGAGCGGCTCGGGCGTTATCACGCGACGCTCACGCCGGGGTTGAACTTCGTGCTGCCGTTCATCGACCGGATCGCTTACAAGCACGTGCTCAAGGAGATTCCGCTCGACGTGCCGAGCCAGGTTTGCATTACGCGCGACAACACGCAGTTGCAGGTGGACGGCGTGCTGTACTTTCAGGTGACCGATCCGATGAAGGCGTCGTACGGGTCGAGCAATTTCGTGTTTGCGATCACGCAGTTGTCGCAGACGACGCTGCGCTCGGTGATCGGCAAGCTGGAACTCGACAAGACCTTCGAGGAGCGCGACTTCATCAATCATTCGATCGTCTCGGCGCTCGACGAAGCGGCGTCGAACTGGGGCGTCAAGGTGTTGCGCTACGAGATCAAGGATCTGACGCCGCCGAAGGAGATTCTGCATGCGATGCAGGCGCAGATTACGGCCGAGCGTGAGAAGCGCGCACTGATCGCGGCGTCGGAAGGACGTAAGCAGGAGCAGATCAATATCGCGTCGGGCGGACGCGAGGCGGCGATCCAGAAGTCGGAAGGCGAGCGCCAGGCCGCGATCAACCAGGCGCAGGGCCAGGCGGCTGCGATTCTTGCTGTTGCGGAGGCTAATTCTCAGGCCATTCAGAAGATCGCTGCGGCGATCCAGTCGACGGGTGGGATGGAGGCCGTGAATCTTAAGGTTGCCGAACAGTATGTAGGCGCGTTTGCGAATCTGGCGAAGACGGGGAATACCTTGATCGTGCCGGGGAACATGGCCGATATGAGTTCGATGATCTCTGCCGCGCTGGCTATTGTTAAGTCTGGTGGCAAGACTGTGAGCTGAAGTTTTTTGGTCTGCGACGCAGTCGCCGGTTTGGTTTTTTTGCTGGCGAGCGCCTTTTTCTCGCCGGCATCCGCGTTTTGTTTCTGGTTTGCTAGCGTTGCCCCTGTGCGGGGCGGCACTTACTTTCTTTGCCGCCGCAAAGAAAGTAAGGGAATCTCTGCAAAAGTCCTGGCGTTAGCGCGCGCGTGGAGTATCCTGGGGTCAGTCGAATTCAAGGAGTGGCGCGATGACACAGCTCGGTCTTGGTCTGGATCTGTCAACGAAGCGCACGCGCAAGCGCGAGTTTCTCGATGAGATGAACCGCGTGGTGCCGTGGCAGAAACTGATTGCACTCATCGAGCCACACTACCCCAAAGGCAAGACCGGGCGCCCGCCGTTTCCAGTCGCGACGATGTTGCGCATTCACTTCATGCAACAGTGGTTCAGCCTCTCGGACCCGGCGATGGAGGAGGCGCTGCACGATATCCCGCTGTATCGCGAGTTCGCGCTGCTGGGCACGGGCATGACGCGGCTGCCCGACGAGAGCACGATCCTGCGCTTCCGGCACCTGCTCGAGGCCCATGAGTTGTCCGCCAGCATGCTGGCGACGGTCAACAGGCTCCTGCAGGACAAGGGCTTGACGCTCAAGGTGGGCTCGGCGGTCGACGCGACGCTGATTTCGGCGCCCAGTTCGACGAAGAAGGCTGGCACGCGAGACCCGGAGATGCGCCAGACGCAAAAAGGCGGCAACTGGTACTTCGGCATGAAGGCACACATTGGAGTCGATGTGGAGTCGGGGCTGGTGCACACCGTGAAATGCACGCCAGCGAACGTCCATGACATCACGGTGGCGCATGCGCTGTTGCACGGCAAAGAAGAGATTGCGTTTGCCGATGCGGGCTATGTCGGCATTGAGAAGCGGGAGGAAGCGGGCGCGGTCCAGTGGCATGTCGCGATGAGGCCCAGCAAGCGCAGAAAGCTGGATAAAAGCAAGCGGCTCGACCGGATCTACGACAAGATCGAGCGACTCAAGGCGGGCGTGAGAGCGAAGGTAGAGCACCCGTTCCGGGTGCTCAAATGTCAGTTTGGATATGTGAAGGCGAGGTATCGGGGACTGGCGAAGAACACGGCTCAGATCGAAACGCAGTTCGCGCTGGTCAATCTCTGGCTGGCGCGCAAGGCGCTGTGCAAAGCGAAATGAAGGACGAAAATGCAACGTATGAATGCAGCGCCGGTGGCCAGGACGTCACCGGTCGCGGCTCAATACGGTGCGAGTGACGCCGCGCCCTTCACTCTGAGCGCCCAACTTCGGTATCCAAAGCAGAAAACGGGTTGTTCAGACCTTCCTAAGCAAAGAAAGCGGGCTCACACCGCCAGCCCGTGTTATTGCCTGCGGGCCCCCAACAGTTCTTACGCCTCATGCGGCAACGAGCTAATCCTCGCTCGTTGCCAGCGCCCCTGGATTCGCCTAACCCACTTCACGCCCCCGCGTCACAAACTGCGGTACCAGACGTCGACTGCCGCCCAGGTGGCAAACTGTGTGTAGGCCGTCGCGATGGAAGTGCACCACTCCGGACTGAAAAGCGGGATCGGTGTCGTAGGAGCGCGAATGTGTCCGGCGCGACAACCTACACACAGTTTGCCACCTGGGCGGCGCGGACGGGTCGCTGCCGCTGGCTGCGCTACGGGTGATTGGAGTGGGTGATGCGCCTGTTCGAAGCGCTGGCAACGGGCGCAAAACAAAGTGTTGCCGAGTGGAGTGCGGGACCCGTTGGGGGCCCGCAGGCAAGTACAAAAGCTAGCGGTGTGAGCGGCTTTCTTTTGCCTACTTTTCTTTGCCGCTGCAAAGAAAAGTAGGTGCCGCCCCGCACAGGGGCAACGCATGAAGCACGAGGGCATAACGCGGATGCCAGCGAAAGCGCAGAGCGGAAACCGAAAGGCAAAGCCCGCGCCGAGAAGCCAGGAATGTCGACTGCGTCGCAGACAGAAAGACAAGAACCTTTACGTCGGCGTCCGCATCAAGCGGGCTTTCTCCCGCTCCCAATCCCGCTTCTTCTCGGTCTCACGCTTGTCGTGCAGCTTCTTCCCCTTGGCAAGCCCGATCTCACACTTCACGCGCCCATTCTTGTAGTGGAAATTCAACGGCACGAGCGTATACCCACGCTGCTCGACCTTGCCAATCAGCTTGCTGATTTCTTCCGCGTGCAAAAGCAGCTTGCGCGTGCGCACCGGATCCAGATTGGCGAATTTCGATGCCTCCGGCAGAGGACTGATATGCGTGCCGATCAGAAACAGCTCCGCGTTCTTGATCACGACGTAGCCTTCCTTGATCTGCCCGCGCCCGGCGCGCAGCGCCTTGACTTCCCAGCCCTCCAGCACGAGCCCCGCCTCGTAACGTTCCTCGACCGAGTAGTCGAAGAACGCTTTTCTGTTGTCGATGATGCTCATGAATGGAAACCGGCCAACTCGTTTAAAATCACGATTTTAGCAAAGCGGGCCGCCGAAAACCCGCCGCGGTGTCATTCAGTTGTCACCCGTTCGCTATTTCCCAATCACCGTTGCCACGCGCTGTTCAATCTATGGCAGATGTCCAGAAAACCGTGTTGATACGCCATTCGGCGGAACAGATGTTCGACCTCGTCACCGATGTCGCCGATTACCCCAATTTTCTTCCGTGGTGCGGGGGCGTGGAAATCCGCCGCCAGGAGGAAAACCTGATGGAGGCGAAGATCGACATCAACTTCAAAGGCATCAAGCAGCACTTCGCGACGCACAACACGCAGGAACGGCCCACCCGCATCGACATGAACTTCGCCGACGGCCCGTTCAAGAAGTTCACCGGCTACTGGCGCTTCACGCCGCTGCGCGCGGACGCGTGCAAGATCGAGTTCGCGCTGCACTACGAGTTTTCGAACATCCTGCTGGAGAAGATCATCGGGCCCGTGTTCAGCCATATCGCCAACACCTTCGTCGAATCGTTCGTGAAGCGCGCCGACCAGCGCTACGGCAAGCCATGAGCGCCAATCTGACCATCGAGGTCTGCTATGCGCTGCCGCAGGAACAGACGCTGATCGAACTGCAACTGCCGCAAGGCGCGACGCTGCGTCAGGCGATCGACGCGAGCGGCGTGCTCGCGCGGCATCCCGAGATTGATCTGACGAAGCAGAAGACAGGCGTGTTCGGCAAGCTCAAGCCGCTGGATGCCGTGCTGGCCAACCTTGATCGTGTCGAGATCTACCGGCCGCTGATCGTCGATCCGAAGCTCGCGCGGCAGCGGCGCGTCGAGAAATCGCGTCAGGAAGGATCCGTCGAAGGGCGCAAGTGGCTGCCCAAGGATTCGCGCTGACGTCTCGCCGACGCGCAGTGCCAAATGACAAACGGCGCACCGTATCACGCGGTGCGCCGTTTCTTTTGGGCGCTTGAACTACGCTGCCACGGCGCAGCATAGGCTCAGTGCACGGCCGCTTGCGCCTTTTCTTCGAGCGTCGAGCGGTCGGAATCGTCGTCGGCATGCTGGCGCACCGACCAGCTGACGCCCGCCACCAGCAGCACGATGGCCGCCAGTTCGAGCGGACGGGGCAGACGGTGGTCGTAGATGAACGCGTAGAGCAGCGCGAACAGCGTCTCGAAGACGATCAACTGGCCCGATAACGTGAGCGGCAGACGCTTGGACGCCGCGTTCCACAAGCCGTTGCCGAGCCACGACGCGCCGATCGCGAGCCCCAGGTTCAGCATCCAGAACAGATGCCAGCGGATGTCGACATGCGACGTATCGACGGCCGACGACGGCAGCACTGCGACCACGAGCCACAATAGCGCCCCGAGCAGTCCCGTCACGACGCCCCACAGCACCGACCACTCATTGCCGCTGAAATGCGTATGACGCTGCAGATAGCGGGCATTTTCGACGGCGAACCATGTCCAGCAGGCGAGTGCGCCGACCGCGCAGGCAATCCCCATCAGCTTCGTTGCGATCGTGCCGGACGTTTCGCCCGCCGTGCCGAATACGTCGACGTTGATGCAAGCGATGCCCGCCACCACGAGCGCGAGCGGCCACGCGAGACGCGCGAGCGGCACGGCGCCGTGATCGCGCCGCCCGAGCAGTGTCACCGTCACGGGCAGCACGCCGACGATCAGCGAGGACGGCGCGATGCCGACCAGATGCACGGCGCCCGTCAGCAGGAGGTAGTAGAGCAGGTTGCCCGCGAGCGCGAGCTTGACGAGCGCATGCAGGTCTTCGCGAGTGAGCCGGCGCAGCAGCGAGCGCGCCGACGGCAGCGCGGCGACCAGCGACACGACGCCGTACATCGCGTAGCGGCCGGCGCTCAGCAGCACTGGCGAAAAATCGGGCAACAGGCGCGGCACCAGAAACACCATGCCCCATAACGCTCCCGCCAACATCCCGTACACCACACCGCGCTGCATTGCCTTGCCCCGATCGAAAACTGAAAGTGCGCGAAGCATAGCCGGTCGGATGGGTGGGCGTCTTGTTCGATTCTGCACTTTGGCTCGCGTCGTCTATGCTGGGAAGCGTTCCCTGGACGCGCGCACGTTCGAATGGATAAACGAAACCCGTTCGAACCCGAGCCGAACGCAGAAGCGAAATCGGACGATCGTTCGACGCGAAAAAACATTGAAGAATTTCGCTAACTGACTGTTCGCGCAGTGAAAACCGGGGAGGTATCGCGTATAATTCGCTTTTGCGCCTATAGGATTTGCCATGCGTCTGATCCAAAAAGCACTCACGTTCGATGACGTGCTCCTCGTCCCGGCTTTCTCCGACGTTCTGCCGCGCGACACCAGCCTCAAAACCCGGCTGACCCGCAACATTTCCCTGAATATGCCGCTCGTGTCCGCCGCCATGGACACCGTCACGGAAGCTCGCCTTGCCATCGCGATGGCGCAGATGGGTGGCGTCGGCATCATCCACAAGAATCTCACGCCGGCCGAGCAGGCTCGCGAAGTCGCGAAGGTCAAGCGTTTCGAATCGGGCGTCGTGCGCGATCCGATCACCGTTCCGCCGCAAATGAAGGTGAGCGACGTGATCGCGCTGTCGCGCCAGCATGGCATTTCGGGCTTCCCTGTCGTCGAAGGCGTCCAGTTGATCGGCATCGTCACGAATCGCGACCTGCGCTTCGAAACGCGTCTGGACGAGCCCGTGCGCACGATCATGACGCCGCGCGAGCGCCTCGTCACCGTCAAGGAAGGCACGCCGCTCGCCGAAGCGAAGGCGCTGATGCACAGCCACCGCCTCGAACGCGTGCTGGTCGTCAACGACGCATTCGAACTGCGCGGCCTGATGACGGTGAAGGACATCACGAAGCAGACGGAACACCCGGACGCCTGTAAGGACGAGCATGGCAAGCTGCGCGCAGGCGCCGCTGTCGGCGTCGGCCCGGACAACGAAGAGCGCGTGTCGCTGCTGGTGCAGGCGGGCGTCGACGTGATCGTCGTCGATACGGCGCACGGCCACAGCAAGGGCGTGCTGGAGCGCGTCCAGTGGGTCAAGAAGAACTTCCCGCACGTCGAGGTGATCGGCGGCAACATCGCCACGGCCGACGCGGCCAAGGCGCTCGTCGAATACGGCGCGGACGGCGTGAAGGTCGGTATCGGCCCCGGTTCGATCTGCACGACGCGTATTGTCGCGGGCGTGGGCGTGCCGCAAATCTCGGCAATCGCGAATGTGTCGGCGGCGCTCAAGGGCACGGGCATCCCCGTGATCGCGGACGGCGGCGTGCGCTTCTCGGGCGACGTCAGCAAGGCGCTGGCGGCCGGCGCCAATGCGGTGATGATGGGCAGCATGTTCGCCGGCACGGAAGAAGCGCCGGGCGACGTGTTCCTGTATCAGGGTCGCCAGTACAAGTCGTACCGCGGCATGGGTTCCGTCGGCGCGATGAAGGACGGCGCGGCTGATCGCTACTTCCAGGACAACTCCGCGAACATCGACAAACTGGTGCCGGAAGGCATCGAAGGCCGCGTCGCGTACAAGGGTTCGGTCGGCGCGATCCTGTTCCAGCTGATCGGCGGCGTGCGCGCGTCGATGGGCTACTGCGGCTGCCGCACGATCGACGAAATGCACGAGAAGGCCTCGTTCGTCGAAATCACGGCGGCGGGCATGCGCGAATCGCACGTGCACGACGTGCAGATCACGAAGGAAGCCCCCAACTACCACGTGGACTAATTGCCGATGAAGCCGCTGCTGCGTGCCGTACTGATCATCGATGCCTTGTTGTTGCTGGCGTTCGGGCTGCTGTTCCTGCTCACGCCGTGGAAATCGTTGTACGACGCGCTGCAGCTGGTGCAGACGGACCCTGTGCTGGTCGGGCAGGGGGCGGGCATTGCGCTGATCGGTCTCGCCTGGCTGGCGCTGCATGCGTCGATCGACGGTGCGATGACGGCGACCACGGCCAAGGTCGTCGGGCACGTGAACTGGCTGACAGGCGTGCTGATGCTGGTCTGGCTGGTCGGGCTGCATACGCCGCAGCTGACGGGTTTCGGTCAGCTGGTGGCGGTGCTGACGGGCGTCGTGCTGCTCGTGATCGGTCTGGGCGGTGTGAAGCTTTCGAGCGCCGTGAAGCGGCGCGAGCGGCTAGCGGGTACGGCTGCTGCCGAACGTGCCGATCGCGTCGCGTCGCGCGAGGCCGAGAACGAAGCGCGCAAGGCCGAGCGGGAGCGTAATGTCGCGCGTCCGGGTGTCGTCTATCCGGCAACGGGAGCGCACGTCGAGCCGACGCTGGGCGTCACGCCGACGGCGAGCGGTTCGCGACCGGTGAGCCCTGCGACGGGCCATCCCGTCGAGCCGGGCCTGACGGCTGCAGCGCCGCGCGCCATGATGCCGGAGGCAGCAGCCGCCGCACGCGAAGACGCGCTGGCGCATGAACGCCGGGCCGGCGCCCACGAAGACGCCGCCGCGCGCGAACGTGCCGCGGCCGAGCGTAGCGAAGCCGACGCCCGCGCCGCCGAAGCGAAGTCCGGCACGCCACGGCCGCCGTTTCATGGCTGACGCGAGCAAGCGCACGCCCACTGCCGACACAACCAGAATCCGTCTGCGCGCAGGTCTTGATCGAGCGCGGCAACGCTGCGACGCGCTGTTTAGCGTGTTGACGCCGCACCAGCCGGTTCGTTTTGAATACAACGCCGTCCTGTCGCGTTGCGACAAGCGCGGCTTCCCCTATCCGTTCCTTTTAGATTCCGTCCGCTGCCATGCATGACAAGATCCTGATTCTCGACTTCGGTTCGCAAGTCACCCAACTGATCGCACGCCGCATCCGTGAAGCGCACGTGCTGTCGGAAATCCATCCGCACGACGTCAGCGACGAATTCATCCGCGAATTCAAACCGACGGGCATCATCCTGTCGGGCGGCCCGAACTCGGTGACCGAGACCGACACGCCGCGCGCGCCGCAAGCCGTGTTCGAAGCGGGCGTGCCCGTGCTCGGCATTTGCTACGGCATGCAGACGATGGCCGAGCAGCTCGGCGGCAAGGTCGACAGCGGCCATCTGCGCGAATTCGGCTACGCGGAAGTGCGCGCGCGCAATCACACGAGCTTCCTCGACGGCATTCAGGACTTCGCGACGCCCGAAGGCCACGGCATGCTGAAGGTCTGGATGAGCCACGGCGACAAGGTGCTGGAAATGCCGCAAGGCTTCCAGCTGATGGCATCGACGGAATCGTGCCCGATCGCCGCGATGGCGGACGAGACGCGCCATTTCTACGGCGTCCAGTGGCACCCGGAAGTCACGCACACTGTGCAGGGTCGCGCGATGCTCGAACGTTTCGTGCTGAAGATCTGCGGCGCGAAGCCCGACTGGGAAATGGGCAACTACATCGACGAAGCCGTCGAGAACATCCGCAAGCAGGTCGGCAACGAGCATGTGATTCTCGGTCTGTCGGGCGGCGTGGATTCGTCGGTGGCGGCGGCGCTGCTGCATCGCGCGATCGGCGACCAGCTGACCTGCGTGTTCGTCGATCACGGTCTGCTGCGTCTGAATGAAGCCGAGCAGGTGATGTCGATGTTCGCGGACAACCTCGGCGTGAAGGTGATCCATGTCGACGCGAGCGAAGCGTTCATGTCGAAGCTCAAGGGCGTCACCGATCCGGAAGCGAAGCGCAAGATCATCGGCGCGGAATTCGTCGAAGTGTTCCAGACGGAAGCGGGCAAGCTCACGGATGCCAGGTGGCTCGCGCAAGGCACGATCTATCCGGACGTGATCGAGTCGGCGGGCAAGGGCAAGAAGGCTGCGCACACGATCAAGAGCCACCACAACGTCGGTGGTCTGCCGGAAACCCTGAACCTCAAGCTGCTCGAACCGCTGCGCGAGCTCTTCAAGGACGAAGTGCGCGAACTGGGCGTGAAGCTGGGCTTGCCGCCTTCGATGGTGTATCGCCATCCGTTCCCTGGCCCTGGCCTCGGCGTGCGGATTCTCGGCGAAGTGAAGCGCGAATACGCCGATCTGCTGCGCCGCGCGGACGCGATCTTCATCGAATCGCTGCGCACGTTCATCGACAAGGACACGGACAAGTCGTGGTACGACCTGACGAGCCAGGCGTTCGCGGTGTTCCTGCCTGTGAAGAGCGTCGGTGTGATGGGCGACGGACGCACGTATGAGTATGTCGTTGCGCTGCGCGCTGTGCAGACGCTGGATTTCATGACGGCGCATTGGGCGCATCTGCCGCATGATCTGCTCGGACATGTGTCGAACCGGATCATTAATGAGGTGCGCGGGATCAATCGTGTCGTGTACGACATTTCGGGGAAGCCGCCGGCTACAATCGAGTGGGAGTGAGGTCGGGTTGAAAAGAAGAGGGCGCTGCGGCGCCCTTTTTTTATCGCCGGCGCCTACGGCCTCTTCAGCACATACGTCGCCGCCATCGTCCCATAGTAAGGCTGCAAACCGAGACACCGCATCCCCAGCCGCTTCACTACCTTGATCGATCGTTCATTCGACGGATGCGTCGTCGCGTGGATCGACGCAAGACCAAGAACATCGAAAGCAAACGCGATCATCGCGTGCGCCGCTTCCGTCGCATAGCCGTGGCCCCAGTGATCCCGTTTCAGCCGCCAGCCGACTTCGACGGGATTGCGCGGTTCGTTCTCGATGTGCTGAACGCAGCCCGCGCCGATGATTTCGCCGTTGTCTTTCCTGATGATCGACCACCACGAAAAGCCGAACTGGTCCCAGCGTTGTCTCGCGCTATCGATAGTCGCCTGTACTTCCATCGCAGTCGCAATCGAACCGTCACCGAGGTACTGCATGACAACAGGATCGGAATTGAGCGCGAGAAGTCCGGCGAAATGGGTTTCGTCGAATGGTTCGAGGCGCAGCCGCGCAGTTTCGAGCGGGGTTCGCATGGCGTGTCGTCCGTGGCTGCCGTCCATGCTCGCGCATTCGCCGACGCAACGCTAGTCCGGCGCACGCTGTTGTTCCTTCACCGCATCCGCTAGTTCACGCGCCCGAACCAGCGCGTCCGCAATCGATGCCAGCACCCGCTGACGGTCCTCGTCATGTTGCTGCCGCAACGCATACGACGGGTGATACGTCGCGATCACCTGCATACCGTTCACATCGAGCGTTTCGCCGATGCAATCGCTCAAGCCGACCTTCTCGTGCAGCAACGCTCCCAACGCGGTCGCGCCCAGCGTGACGACGACGGCAGGCCTCACGCGTTCGAGTTCTCGTTCCAGCCAATAACCGCACGCGTCGATTTCCTGCTGCGCCGCCGTCTTGTGCAGACGCCGCTTGCCGCGCAGCATCCATTTGAAGTGCTTGACGGCGTTTGTCAGATATAGACTGTCACGCGCCAGACCCGCGCGCTCGATCGCCACATCGAGCAGCCGGCCTGCCGGGCCGACGAACGGCTTGCCCGCGAGGTCTTCGAGATCGCCGGGCTGCTCGCCGATCAGCATGATGCCCGCATCGCCGGGACCGATGCCGTCGACGGCCTGCGTCGCGTGCCGCCACAATTCGCAGCGCCGGCAAGCGTCGAGCGTCGACGGGTGTTGTCGCGCGGGCTGCGCGCTGTGCGCATCGACGGGCACGCTTTTACCGCCGAGCATGCCGACGCCGCTCGCCTGCGCGATCCGTCGCGCGCCGCTTTTCGCTTCGCTGATCATCGATGGAATCAGGCTGCCTTCGGGCAAGGCTTTCCAGAAGCGCACGGGCATGTGCTGTTCGAGCGCGCTCTCGTTCAGGCGCGCGGGATTGAACGTGCTGCGATAGTAGGCGAGCCAAAGCGCTTCGGCTTCGTCGGCGGTGTGGGCAGCATGATCGCCGGATCGTGCGGGGCCACGTTCGAGCCGCAGCGCGCTGCCGTTCCACCATGCCGCGCCGTCGGGTGTCGAGATGAGCCAGGTCGAACGGCCCATGCGTCGCGCGAAGTGCTCGGCCGACCACGCGAGCACATCGTGTTCCGGTTCGTACCACGCGACGTATTCGGGCAGATCGGGAGTGGGCGTATCGTCAGCGGCGTCGCGCAGCCGGAACCGCACGTACGCGATCATGTCGTGTTTCGCGCGCCGCACGGCCTTGGCCATCTTGTAGAGCCGGGCGCCGTCGGTATCGGCAGGCGACGCGACCGAGCGGTCGCCGCCATGCCATCGCCAGAGTACGCGATAGAGAAACGCCCAGCGGGCCGGCTCGCGATACAGCGCGGCGTCGTTCAGCAGTTCAGCAAGCTCGCGGGATAGGCGGACTTCAGCGGGCACAGTCGGTGCAAACGGTGTAACAGCTTCATCGTCGAACAGCGTGTGAGCGGCAGCATGAGCGTCGTCGCGAATGCGCCAGTCGATTTTCTCAGGTACGACGCGCTGCGCCAGCGCCTGTAGCGCCGCTTCCCGCCACGCGGCGAACGTGTCGTCGATCGCGATCACATGCATACGCGAACGCCCCGCGTCAAAGCAGCGACAACTGCGTGGGCGGTGGCGTCAACGCGTGCCGCAACCGTTCGGTCGATAGATCAGACTGCGCCGGACGATAGTCGACTGTCACGACGAAGGGCTTCGTCTTCTCCATCGAGCAGCGCAGCTGCACGAGATCTTGATAGCGAATGAGTCGCGAGCGCCGCAATTCCACCAGCCGCTTCGCGTTGCGCATGCCGATGCCCGGCACGCGCGCGATCATGCGCGCGTGGGCGCGATTCAGATCGACGGGAAAACTGTCGCGATGATTGAGCGCCCACGCGAGTTTCGGATCGATATCGAGCGCGAGATTGCCGGGCTTGTCGAACAGTTCGTCGACGCGAAAGCCATAGCCGCGCAGCAGAAAATCCGCCTGATACAAACGGTGCTCGCGCAGCAGCGGCGGCGCTTTCGCAGGTAGGGAAGTCGGGCTGTCGGGAATCGGGCTGAACGCGGAGTAATAGACGCGCTTGAGTCGGTACGAGCCGTACAGCGTCTCCGCCGTTTGCAGGATCGTGCTGTCGCTGGTTTCGTCCGCGCCGACGATCATCTGCGTGCTTTGTCCCGCTGGCGAGAAGCGGGGCGCTTTCGCGTCGTTCCCGGCTTCTTCGCGCGCGAGACGGATCGAGCCCATCGCGAGGCGGATCGTGCGCGCGCTTTTTTCGGGTGCGAGCCGTTCCAGACTGATTTCCGTCGGCAGTTCGATATTGACGCTTAAACGGTCCGCGTAACGGCCTGCTTGCGCGATCAGCGCATGATCGGCGTCCGGAATCGTCTTCAGATGAATGTAGCCGCGAAACTGATGATCTTCTCGCAGCGACTGCGCGACGCGCACCAGTTGCTCCATCGTGTAGTTCGAGGACTGGATCACGCCGGAGCTGAGAAACAGCCCGTCGATATAGTTGCGCCGGTAGAAGTCGAGCGTGAGGCTGACGACCTCCTCGGGCGTGAAACGCGCGCGCGGCACGTTGCTCGTGCGCCGGTTCACGCAGTACTGGCAGTCGTACAAACAGAAGTTGGTCAACAGGATCTTGAGCAACGAAACACAGCGGCCGTCGGGCGTAAAGCTGTGGCAGATGCCTGAACCCGTGCTCGCGCCGAGCCCGTCCGTGTCGCGCGAACTGCGCTGCGGCGCACCGCCGCTCGCGCACGATGCGTCGTATTTGGCCGCGTCGGCGAGTATTTCGAGCTTTTTGAGCAGTTCCATGATGAATGGAGATGCTGTATATATGTACAGTATTCTACGCGGTCACAGAATGCCCACAAGGCGCAACGCGGGGGCTGTCCTGGCTTTGTTTCAGTTTTTAGCCAATAGCGCGTACAGCGCTGCGCGAAAAGCAAAACGCGGCGCACAAGATGCGCCGCGTTCGTTGAACACGGTCCGTAACAACGAACCGTGCTTCATTCAAAGATCAGATCGCCACTTCAGGCGGCGCCTGGCGGAACAGGCGCGTGATCCAGCACAGATACACGATGCCCAGCACGAACCACACCGCGCCGAGCACGAGCGCCGTCTTCTCGAGGCTCGCGAGCAGCCAGATATCGGACACCGCGCCGATCAGCGGAAACACCAGCCCGCCGAGCACGCCGATCTTGCGATCGCCGTGGTCGCCCGACAGATACACGCGGATCACGCACAGGTTGACGGCCGTGAACGCGAGGAACGCGCCGAAGTTGATGAACGACGTCGACGTGGCCACATCGAGCTTCAGTGCGATCAGGCCGACAATGCCCGCAATCGCGATGTTGATCGCCGGGGTCTTGAAGCGCGGGTGAATGAAACCGAAGATGCGTTTCGGCAGAATCTCGTCGCGGCCCATCGCGTAGAGCAGGCGGCCGACGCTCGCCTGCGCGGAGATGCCCGACGCGAATTGCGCGAGGATCAGCCCCGCGAGAAACACGGTCACGAAGATATCGCCGCCGATCATCTTCGCGACTTCGAATGCGGCGGAGTCCGTGTCCTTGAACTCGACGCCGGGATGCGCGAGTTGCATCGTGTACGCCGCGATCACGAAGATCGCGCCGCCGATCAGCGCGATCAGCAGAATCGCGCGCGGCATGTTCTTTTTCGGATCGATGGTTTCTTCCGTCAGCGTCGACACGGCATCGAAGCCGAGATACGAGTACGCGGCAATCGCAGCACCCGCCATCGTCGCGCCGAGCGGCACGTGCGGCTTGAAGAACGGCTCGGCCAGCGCGATGCCTCCCGGCGCGGCCGCCGCCGATGCATAGTGCCAGCACAGCGCGACGAACATCGCGACGATCGCGAGCTGCACGATCATCAGCACGATGTTGAAGCGCGCCGCGAGTTCGATGCCGACGATGTTCAGGCCGCTCGTCAGCACGATGAACGCGACGATCCAGATCCACGACGGCACATGCGGAAACGCCGCGTTCAGATATGCCGCGCCGATCAGCCAGATCACCATCGGCAGGAAGAAATAGTCGAGCAGCGTCGCCCAGCCGATCAGGAAGCCGAGATGCGCGTTGAAGGTCTTGCGCGTGTACGTGTACGCCGAACCGGCGACGGGGAAGAGCCGCGCGAGTTTGCCGTAACTGAGCGCCGTGAACGCGATCGCGATCAGCGCGAGCAGATAGGCGAGGGCGGCCGTGTCGTCGCTGGCCTTGGCGAGCACGCCGTAGGTGCCGTAGACGATCAGCGGCGCCATGTAGGCGAGACCGAACAGCAGCACGGACGGCAAGCCGAGCGTGCGTTTCAGGTGCGACGGTTCATGGGAAGACGACGCTTGCATGATTTCTCCTAAGCCCGCGAAGGCCGATATGGATGTCGTTTGGATGCCTTATGACTGGCATTTGCTTTGCGTTTCGCCGGACGTGAGTCCGCGCGCGCGAGGCGCCGGGCCTCACGCGTTGTGTTTCGAACGAAATGGCTGAATGCGTCTAGTCGTTGCGCCGGCGGCGCGCTTCGATCATCAGCGCGCGATGGCCGTTCGACTGTTCGACGGGCACGAGTCCGAGCGGCACGCGCGCATCGTGCAGATAGTTGTAGTGCTCGCGGCTCGCTTCGAGACGCTTGAGATCGATGTTGGCCTTCGTTACCGTTTCGTCGACGCCCAGTTCGAGCACCGTCTCGCCGAACGGATCGACGAGTGCGGACAGACCGGGGAACGTGAGGTTGTCGTCGCCCGAACCGCAGCGGTTCACCATCAGCGCGAACATCTGGTTCTCCATTGCGCGTGCCTGGATCGCGCGGCGATGCACGGGGCCGAACGGATCCATGTTGCCGTTCGTGACGATCAGCAGATCGGCGTCGAGCGCGGCGACGGCGCGAGCCGACTCGGGAAATTCGATGTCGTAGCAGATCAGCAGGCCGACCGTGAGACCGTTCCACATGCAGGTTTCGAAGCGGTCGCCCGGCGTGAATACGCCGACATCCGATGCCCACAAATGCGTCTTGCGGTAGCGCAGCGCAATCTCGCCACGTTCGTCGACCAGCACCGTGGTGTTGTAGAAGCGGTTGCCGTCGCGTTCCGCGAGGCCGACCGCAACCGCGACGCCTTTCTGGCGGGCCGCGTCGCGGACGGCGGAGAGCGCGGCGCCGTCGAGCGTCTGTGCGATGTCGGCGACGTTGTCGCGCGTCGGAAAGCCCGACAGCGTGGTTTCGGGAAACACGATCAGCTTGGTGCCGCCCGCCGTGTCGACGCGTTCGATCGCCTCGATGACCTTGCGGGTGTTGTGCGCGACGTCGCTGTCGAGCAGCGCGAGTTGCGCCAGTTCTACCTGCATGATGTTGCCTCCTTCCAGATGCCTTTCAGCGATGCGCGATGTGATTCTTGTACTGATTGGAACAGTGCGTGCGCCGCCATTCCTCGTATTGGGAGCGATTATCGGGGTATTATTTTTGTCCGCAAATTACCCACGAGGGTTACCCTCGCTGGAGGACACGATGGACTTCGAATGGCGAGATCTCGCTTTTCATCGGGAGATCGGTTCGGCCATCGACGCCCTCGATGGTCCGCATTTCTGGGCGCGTCTCACGCGCGTGCTCGAACGGCATGTCGGTTTCGACAGCTGGGTCGCGTTGCGTTTTCATCGCGATGCCGCGCCGCTCGTGCTAGCCGAACAGGCGCTGCCCGACGGCAAGATCGACCTGATGTTTCAGGACTATCTGGCCGCACTCTATCAACTCGATCCGTTCTATCTTGCCGCGTTCGAAACGCAGGCGTCGGGCTTCTACACGCTCGCCGACGTCGCGCCCGACAACTTCCGGATGACCGAGTACTACCAGCGGTACTTCAAGAAAAACATCGTCGGCGACGAGGTGCATTTCAATGTCGTGATCGATCGCGATCACACGATGGGCTTTTCGCTCGGCAAGACGAGCCGCTACGACGAGCGCGAGATCGCGCTGCTCACGCTGTATTCGCCGTGGGTGCTCGCGTTGATGCAGCAGCGCTTGCGCTTCGAGAAGTTCGTCGTCGAAGAAGCCATGCCCGCGGCGGAGAGCGAAGAGCCCGATCTGCATGCGCGCTTCGGCATGCTGACGGGCAAGAACGGGCGCGGCGCGTTGACGGCTCGCGAGATCGAAGTGGCGATGCTCTCGTTGAGCGGGTTTTCGTCGCGTGCGATTGCAGAGAAGCTGTCGATCTCGTTCGAAACCGTGCGCGCGCACAAGAAGCACATCTACGCGAAGCTAGGCGTCGGATCGCAGTCCGAACTATTTGCAATGTTCTACGAGCCGGGGAGAACGGTCGAGCCGGAGTGAACGCTTGATCCGGATGTCTCTCATAGTGCGCGCGGCGCTCGTGTTGCGCGAGCGCCCACGCGTCGAATCCGTGTGCGGCTAGTAGCGGTCGAGGCGGTTGCCCGCAATGCGCACGCGATCGCCGGGATGCAGATCGCCCGGTGAGCCGACATCGAACGCACGCGACGAGCCGTCGTTCAGCTGGACCGCGATCCGGTAGCCGCCCGGCGACGACGCACCCGCCTGCTGCCCTAGTTGATTGCCCGCAACGGCGCCGCCCAGCACGCCGATTGCCGTCGCTGCATCGCGCCCGTGACCGCGTCCGAACTGGTTGCCGATCACGCCGCCCACGACCGCGCCGATCACCGTGCCCGCGACCCCACCCGCCGTCACGGCTCCCGGATTCGCCAGTGGCTGGATCGACGAGACCACGCCGTATTGCTCGCCATAACCGTAGCCTTGTTGCGGTTGCTGCTGCTGATAGGCCTGGTTGTTTTGCCAGTCGGATTGATCGTCGTAGCCGGGCTGCTGATACTGCGGCTGTTGTGCATACGGCTGCTGCTGATAGGGCTGTTGATACTGCGGCTGCTGCACGTAGCCGGGCTGCGCATAGGCCGGTTGCGCCGGCTGTGCATACGCGGGTTGCGTGGCGTAGCTCGAACCGTAGGTCGAGCCGTACTGCGAGCCGTAGGGCGAATTGCCGGGAACGACGCAGCCGGCGAGCGGCAGCGTGATGCAGAGCGCGAGCAATGTCGTTCGGACAAGAGGGCGAGCAAAACGGGTGTGGGTCATGTTACGTGGTTGTCGTAGCGCCACGAGCTGTGGACGGCGACGAGTATAGGGAAACGCGCATCGTTATTGACGCGCGGCCCGCGTAACAGTGTGTAAATTGCGCGTCCGATAAAAACGCTTTGCGAAACGATCGCGCGCGAGGAGGGGGAGCGGGAATCAGAAGTGGAAGCCGATGCCGCAATTGCCGCCGAAGCCGCCGGTTCCGCCCGCAATGCCGCAGAACACGCCACAGCCTGACAGCGCGACCGACAACGCAACGGTGACGATCGCCGCGAGAGCACGACGCCGCATGAGCCGAAACGGATGGCGGCTGCGCCTTGTCGCCGGAACGACGACGCGCAGACGGTGCCGGGCAGCCCGTTTCTGATGAATCGAGACGATCGCGGGCGAGAATGGGGAAAAGGACATGTTAGAGCGACGAGTGCGCAAAACCGACAACCATATCTCGCCTCAGAAAGCCATCCCATACGACAAATCCTAAACCTGGGTGTGTCCTCTAGGCGTCTGACAAATCCATTTTGCAGCACCCTGATAAAATGGCGGAGCCGCAACGTAGTGGATTGCAAATGAGATTGCTTGATGCACTTGTCGAACAACGGATTGCCGCCGCCGCCGCGCGTGGCGAGTTCGACGATTTGCCGGGAGCCGGCGCGCCGCAGATTCTCGATGACGACGCACTGGTGCCCGAAGAAGTTCGAGTAGCGAACCGCATTCTGAAGAATGCGGGCTTTGTGCCGCCTGCCGTCGAACAGTTGCGGGCGCTGCGCGACCTGCAGAACGACCTGGATGCCGTCAGCGACCGCAGCACGCGCTGCCGCCTGCAGGCGAAGATGCTGGCGCTCGATATGGCACTGGAATCGCTGCGCGGCGGACCGCTCGTGATGCCGCGCGAGTACTGCCGCCGGATCGCGGAGCGCCTGTCGGAGCGCGTCGCCGACGAACCGGTCCCTGACGCGGGGCCGGCGTGAGCATCGGCGTCGATCCGGCCGATCCGCCGTCGGCCGTTTCTGTTTCCTCTGATGATTTGCCTGCCGACGCCGTCGAGCCCTGCGCGACGACGGCCGCCGTGAGTGGCATCACGCCAGAACCCGTCATGTTCTCCGAGCGCGACCGCCGCTTCATGGCGCTTGCGCAGGCCGCCGCCGAAGAGGCGCGCGCCGCGGGCGAGGTGCCCGTCGGCGCGGTGCTGGTGCACGGCGATGAAGTGATCGCGAAGGGCTTCAATCATCCCATCGGCGGTCACGATCCTTCCGCGCATGCTGAAATGGCCGCGCTGCGTGCCGCCTCGCAGAAGCTCGAAAACTACCGGCTGCCGGGCTGCGAACTCTACGTGACGCTGGAGCCGTGCCTGATGTGCGCGGGCGCGATCATGCACGCGCGCATCGCACGCGTCGTGTTCGGCGCGCGCGATCCGAAAACGGGCGCGTGCGGCAGCGTCGTCGATGCCTTCGCCAACCCGCAACTGAACCATCACACGACCGTGACTGGCGGCGTGCTCGAAGAGGAGTGCGGCGCTGCGCTGCGCTCGTTTTTCGCGGACCGCCGACGCGCCGCGCGGGAAGCACGCGCCGCACTGAAGAACGACCCCGGCGCCACCGACGCGCTCCAGGACAGCCACCCGATCAACTGACCGCTTACTGCACATGGCCAGACATCGCACCATCGAACTGATTGCGCCTTCGGGCTATCCGCACGATCCGAATGCGATTCATCTCGCACTCAAGCGCTTGCGCGCGCAAGGGCATCACGTGGAGAACGTCAGCGCGACGCAGCGGCGGTTTCAGCGTTTCGCCGGCACGGATGGCGAGCGCGCAGCGGAACTGAATCGTCTGGTCGACCCGTCGCGGGAACTGCCCGATATCGTGCTCGCCGTGCGCGGCGGTTACGGCGCAGTACGGATCCTGCACGGCCTCGACTATCGCGGCCTGCAACGCCGCCTGCGCGATCAGCCAATCGCGTTCTGCGGCCACAGCGATTTCACCGCGCTGCAGCTTGCGCTGCTGTCGCAGGCCGGCGTGACGACGTTTGGCGGCCCGATGCTCGCAGTCGATTTCGGCGCGGAAAACGTCAGCGACTTCACGATGAAAAACTTCTGGCACGCGCTGACGTCGGAGACGTTCACGATTTCCAGCACGACGCCGCAGGCGCAAACCGTCGATGTCACGGGCACGCTGTGGGGCGGCAACCTGGCCGTGCTCGCGTCGCTGGTCGGCTCGCCGTATATGCCGCCCGTGGAAGGCGGGATTCTGTTCGTCGAGGACGTGAACGAGCAGCCGTTCCGCATCGAGCGGCTGATCTATCAGTTACATCTGGCGGGTATCCTCGAGCGGCAGCAGGCGCTCGTGCTCGGCGACTTCTCGGGCGGCAAGTCGTTCGACTACGACAACGGCTACGACCTGCGCGCGATGATCGAGCAGGTGCGATCGGCGATCGGCATCCCCATCGTGACCGGCCTGCAATTCGGCCATATTGCCGATATGGTGACGTTGCCCGTCGGCGCCGACGCGCATCTCGTCGCGGGTGCGCATGGATTCAAGCTGACGGTGTCGGGGCATCCGGTGCTCGACTGACAGCGGCGTTTGGGTAGCGTTGTAGAGAGAAGGCGAGTTTGACTCGCCTTTATTTTTGAGCATCGAATGCAACTAACGGTCTGATTTTTCACGATACCCGAATGCGCGCCGCACTCCACGTGGCCAGGTTTTGTTGACAAAAGCGCTTGCAGAACGGAAGGTGGGTGAGCGGTCCATTCGCGCGGAAAACCGCACCAGGAAAGGCTGGTACACGATTTCGACACATTTTGGGCATGTCAGTCCTAACCAAAATTGTCGGAAATCGGCGGCCTAAATTGTTGACAATTTTTATGTCCATCCTAAGATGGATCACATAACAGCACGCCCATCATGTCAGAGACATCCAACGCCGCCTTGAGCAGCACGAAACCCGAAGCGATCGCCGAACGCATTCGCGCCGCGATCCTCGAGCATCGGCTCGCGCCTGGCGCGAAATTGACGGAAGCCCAGTTGTGCGAAGTGTTCGGCGTGAAGCGCGGGCCGATCCGCCAGGCGCTGGCCATGTTGGCCACTGACCGCCTCGTCGATCTGGAGCCGAACCGCGGCGCGTTTGTCGCGAGCCCGTCGCTACAGGAAGTGCACGAAGTGTTCGAGATGCGCCGGATCATCGAACTGGCCGTGGTCGACAAGATTTGCGCGAGCCAGGGCTCGCGGCGCTTGAAGAACATCGGCGGAATGATCGCGCGGGAGCGCAAGGCATTCGAATCGCGCGACTTTCCGGCGTGGATCAGATTGTCGGGCGAGTTTCACACGGAGCTTGCGTCGCTGACGGGCAACACGGTGTTGTGCGATTGCCTCGGCGGATTGGTGGCGCGCTCGACGCTGATTTCGGCGCTGTACGAATCGCTGGGCCGCAGCCCGTGTTCGTTCGAAGACCACGAAGCGATTCTTGCCGCGCTCGACGCGGGCGATGCAAACGCGGCGGGCGCGCTGATGTCGCGTCATCTGCAGAGCGTCGAGTTGAAGATGCTGGATCGGCCCGCTAGCGGTGGGACCGATCTGCACGAAGTATTCGGCATGCGTGCCACGAGGGCCGCCGCCGGCTGAAGGTTTCCGACGTGCGCGCCGACGCCCGCCCACTGGCGGTGCGCGCCGCACAGAAGTGAACGGTAAGTGACCAGAAAGTCGACCTGTCCATCCACAGGGCGATCGAGACCCGAACAGATGCGAGCCACACCCGCTCGTATCGAGACCGAAAGACCGTAAGGCGAGGGCCGCTCATCAGGCGGCCACGCTCACGCGGCAAAGCCTTGCAGGTATGCGCGGAATGCCTGCCGGGCCATCAAAACAAGTACGTAAGTACGGAGACATCCGCGGCAACCTGTAAGCGATGCGTCCCGGTGAAAGCCACATAGTGGGCTTGCCGTGCGCCTGGCATACACGATGCAGTGCCCGTCGATCGACGTCGACGTTCCCATCTTTGGAGGAGTTCATGGCTCAGTTCAGTGCAGCACCGGATAGTTCGGCAATTCCCGATTACGAGAGCGGCGGTCAAGGCGGTCATGCGCTGCCCGCAGGCTACAGCGAACGTTTGTACAACGAAGACCTTGCGCCGTTGAAGCATCAGACGTGGGGCGCCTACAACATCTTCGCGTTCTGGATGTCGGACGTGCATAGCGTCGGCGGCTACGTGTTCGCAGGCAGCCTGTTCGCGCTCGGTCTCACGAGCTGGCAAGTGCTGATCGCGCTGCTGGTCGGCATCACGATCGTGAACGTGCTGTGCAACATGATCGCGAAGCCGAGCCAGCAGAACGGCGTGCCATATCCCGTTGCGTGCCGCGCGACGTTCGGCGTGCTCGGCGCCAACGTTCCGGCTGTGATCCGCGGGCTGATTGCCGTCGCGTGGTACGGCATCCAGACCTACCTGGCATCGAGTGCGCTCGTGATCGTCGTGCTCAAGTTCCTGCCGCAACTGCTGCCCTATGCGGACGTGCATCATCATGGCTTCATGGGCCTGTCGGCGGTCGGCTGGGCCGGCTTCATGCTGCTTTGGGTGTTGCAGGCACTCGTGTTCTGGAACGGCATGGAAACGATCAAGAAGTTCATCGACTTCGCCGGACCTGCAGTGTATGTCGTGATGTTCATTCTGGCTGGCTACATGATCTGGCGTGCGGGCTGGAAGAACATCGGCATCAACCTCGGCGGCGTGAAGTATCACGGCATGGAAGTGATCCCCGTGATGATCACGGCGATCTCGCTGGTGGTGTCGTACTTCTCGGGACCGATGCTGAACTTCGGCGACTTCTCTCGCTATGGCAAGAGCTTTCGCAGCGTCAAGCGCGGCAACTTTTGGGGTCTGCCCGTCAACTTCCTCGCGTTCTCGCTGGTGACGGTCGTCACGACGGCTGCGACGCTGCCCGTGTTCGGCGAACTGATCACCGATCCCGTCGAAACCGTGGGCCGCATCGACTATCCGACGGCTGTGATCCTCGGCGCGCTGACGTTCACGATCGCGACCATCGGCATCAACATCGTCGCTAACTTCGTGTCGCCTGCATTCGATTTCTCGAACGTTGCACCGAAGCTCATCAGCTGGCGCGCAGGCGGCATGCTGGCTGCAGTGGCATCGATTTTCATCACGCCGTGGAACCTGTTCAACAACCCGGCAGTGATCCACTACACGCTCGACGTGCTCGGCAGCTTCATCGGACCGTTGTACGGCATCCTGATCGTCGATTTCTTCCTCGTGAAGCGCCAGAAGATCGTGCTCGACGACCTGTACACGGTGTCGGAGAAGGGCAAGTACTGGTATCACAATGGCGTGAACTATCGTGCAGTCGCCGCGCTGCTGCCGGCTGCAGTGATCGCCGTGATCTGTGTGATGGTGCCGTCGCTGAATACGCTCGCGAACTTCTCGTGGTTCATCGGCGCAGGCCTCGGCGCAGTGTTCTACGGCGTACTCGCCCGCAACCTGCAACGCGGTGCATGAAGCGAGCATGACAGTTCATTAAATGCAGTAACGGGAGTCGACATGCGTATCAAACTGATCAACCCGAACACGACGCAACGGATGACGGAAGCGATGGGCCGTTGTGCCCGCAACGTCGTGGCGCCGGGCACGGAGCTGGTGGCGGTGAGCCCGACGATGGGGCCGCCGTCGATCGAAGGCTATTACGACGAGGCGCTCGCCACGCCCGGGCTGCTTGCGGAAATCGAAGCGGGCGAGCGTGAAGGCTTCGATGGCTATGTGATTGCATGTTTCGGCGATCCCGGCCTCTATGCGGCGCGCGAACTGGCGCGCGGCCCGGTGATCGGCATCGCGGAGGCGGCGATGCATGCAGCGAGCGTGCTGGCGCCGGGTTTCTCGGTGGTGACGACGCTGTCGCGCACCTGCGGCATGGCCTGGCATCTGGCCGAGCGCTACGGCATGAAGCGCTTCTGCCGCAACGTTCGCGCAACCGACGTCGCCGTGCTCGAACTCGATCAACCCGGCTCGGCCGCAAGGCGCATCATTCTCGACGAATGCCGCCGCGCACTCGACGAGGACGGATCGGACGCGATCGTGCTTGGCTGCGCGGGGATGGCCGAGCTGTGCAGGGAAATCGAGGATGCGCTGGGCGCGCCCGTCGTCGAAGGCGTGACGGCGGCCGTGAAGTGGGTGGAGGCGCTCGTCGCGCTGCGCCTCGCGACAGCCAAGCGTGGCGACTACGCGAGACCGCTGCGCAAGCGCTATGACGGCGAGTTCGCGCGCTTCAGCCCCGCAGGCGAGCAGCCGGCTGCGGCCGCCCCGGCGCAGCATGCCGCGAGCGACGCACTGCTGCGGGTCAACGCGAGCGCCTTGCGCGCCGATCCCGCCGCCGATATTGCACCGCACATACACTCTGTCTGACATGCACTATCTGCCCGGGTGTATGGGCGCACCCGGGCGTTTTCGCTACACTGGTTCAATCATGCCGGCCTTGCCGTAGCGCGTTTTCCCGCTTGCACGACGCCCGCCGGCGCATCTCTACGTCAACCGCTGCGCCATTCACATCATGTCACTCGACCCGAACTATCCGCGCGATCTGATCGGCTACGGCCGCCACCCCGTGCAGGCAAACTGGCCAGGACGCGCGCGCGTCGCGGTCCAGTTCGTACTCAACTACGAAGAGGGCGGCGAGAACTGCGTGCTGCACGGCGATCCCGGTTCCGAGCAGTTCCTGTCGGAGATCGTGGGTGCGGCGTCGTATCCGGCGCGTCACATGAGCATGGAGTCGATCTACGAATACGGCTCGCGCGCGGGCGTCTGGCGCATTCTGCGCGAGTTCGAAAAGCGCGGCCTGCCGCTGACGGTGTTCGGTGTCGGCATGGCGATCGAGCGTCATCCCGAAGTGGCGCGCGCGTTTGTCGAACTGGGGCATGAGATTGCGTGTCATGGGTATCGCTGGATTCACTATCAGGACATGTCGCCCGAGCGCGAGGCCGAGCATATGCGCCTTGGCATGGAAGCGATCGAGCGCGTGACGGGCCAGCGGCCGCTCGGCTGGTACACGGGCCGCGATAGTCCCAATACGCATCGACTGGTCGCCGAATACGGCGGCTTCCTGTACGACTCCGACAACTACGGCGACGATCTGCCGTTCTGGATGGATGTCGACGTGACGGGCGGTGTGAAGGTGCCGCATCTGATCGTGCCGTACACGCTCGACACCAACGATATGCGTTTCGCGACGCCGCAGGGCTTCAATACGGCGGACCATTTCTTCACGTATCTGCGCGACGCGTTCGACGTGCTCTATGAAGAAGGCGACGAAGCGCCGAAGATGCTGTCGATCGGCATGCACTGCCGGTTGCTCGGCCGTCCGGGACGCTTCCGCGCACTGCAACGTTTCCTCGATCACATCGAGAAGCACGAGCGCGTGTGGGTCACGCGTCGCGTCGATATCGCGCGGCACTGGCGCGAACATCATCCTTACCAGCAACAGGACAACCGCGGGGCGGCCGCATGAAGGCGATGCAATACACACTGGATCAACTGAACAGCATCTCGGCCGACGCGTTCGTCGCAGCGCTGTCGGGCATCTTCGAACATTCACCGTGGGTCGCCGAAGTGGCGGCGGCGCAGCGTCCGTACGCGAGCATCGACACGTTGCACAAGACGATGTCGAATGCCGTCGAAACAGCGGGCGAAGCGAAGCAGCTCGCGCTCATCAACGCTCACCCGGAACTCGCGGGCAAAGCGGCCGTGCGCGGCGAACTGACGGCCGAATCGACGCGTGAACAGAGCGGTGCCGGACTCGATCAATGCACGCAGGAAGAGTTCGACAAGCTGCTGCATCTGAACACGGCGTATCGCGAGAAATTCGGCTTCCCGTTCATTCTCGCCGTACGCGGTTACGACCGGCACGGCATCATCGCAAACTTCGAAGCGCGCGTGAACCACAGCCGCGCCGACGAACTGCGCGCGAGCCTGGACCAGATCTATCGCATCGCGCGGTTCCGGCTCGACGATCTGATCGACGCGTGATCGTCGCCTGATCGACACGAAAGCGACGCGTGTTCACGCACACACAAGGCAACAACCAGACTGGAAGGAAGACAACGATGGCACTCCCGATTCTCGATCCCAACGCACCCGAGTTCACACGCCGTTTCGTGAATCTCGCGGACCCGCGTCTCGGCGCCCAGGCGCTCGAATCCAGCGACGATTTCTTCGCGCCGAAAGACCGCATGTTGAATCCGGAGCCGGCCGTCTTCATTCCCGGCAAGTACGACGAACATGGCAAGTGGATGGACGGCTGGGAAACGCGCCGCAAGCGCACGACGGGCTATGACTGGTGCATCGTGAAGCTCGCGCGTCCGGGCGTGATCAAGGGCCTCGATATCGATACGAGCCACTTCACGGGCAACTTCCCGCCGGCGGCGTCGGTGGAAGCGGCGCGCGTGGTCGATGGCGCGCCGAACCAGTCGACGCAATGGACCGAGATCGTGCCGTCGACGACATTGCAGGGCAACAGCCATCACTACATCGGCGTGGGCGACGCGAACGCGTATACGCATCTGCGCGTGAACATCTATCCGGACGGCGGCATCGCACGTCTGCGTGTGTATGGCCAGCCGCAGGTCGACTGGGCAGGCGCGAGCCGCACCGATCTATTCGATCTCGCCGCGATGGAAAACGGCGCGTATCTGGTTGGTGCGAACAACCAGCACTTCGGCGCCGCATCGACGCTGCTGATGCCGGGCCGCGGTGTCAACATGGGCGATGGCTGGGAAACACGCCGCCGCCGCGAGCCGGGCAACGACTGGGCGATCGTCGCGCTCGCGCAACCTGGCGTGATCAAGAAGATCGAAGTCGATACAGCGCACTTCAAGGGCAACTATCCGGACCGCTGTTCGATTCAGGCCGCGTTCGTGACGGGCGGCACCGACAGTTCGCTCATCACGCAGGCGATGTTCTGGCCGGTGCTGCTCGGCGAGCAGAAGCTGCAGATGGACAAGCAGCACTTCTATGAAAGCGAGATCGCCGCGCTCGGTCCTGTTACGCATATCCGCTTCAACATCATTCCGGACGGCGGCGTGTCGCGCCTGCGTCTGTGGGGCACGCTCGCATCATGAAGACACTCGGCATCGAACCGCTGACACGCGAGTCGTTTGCGCCCTTCGGCGATGTGATCGAACTGGAAGGCGCGAAGCAGATTCCGATCAATCTCGGCACGACGATCCGTTATCACGATCTCGCGAATGTCGATGTCACGGATGAAGGCGGCCGCACGCTCGTCAATCTGTTTCGCGGGCAACCGCGTGTGCTGCCGTTCGAAGTGAAGATGATGGAGCGGCATCCGCTCGGGTCGCAGGCGTTCATTCCGTTGAACGACAAGCCGTACCTTGTGGTGGTGGCGCCTGTCGGCGAGCTGGATGAATCTCAGATTCGTGCTTTTGTTACTAGCGGGTGGCAGGGTGTGAACTACGCGAAGGGTGTGTGGCATCATCCGCTGCTCTCGCTGGGGGATGTGAGCGATTTCATCGTCGTTGATCGGGGTGGGGAAGGGGTTAATCTCAACGAGCTTGATCTGCGTGAGTCCCTTTGGCTGACCGAGGAGGCGTTGAGCGTCGTTGTTTGATTTTTTTTGCCTGCGGCGGTTTGATCATGGAAGCCCATTGCGGATGGATATCTGCGATGGGCTTTTTTGTTTTTTGCCGGTTTATGAGTTGGCATCCGCGTGATGTTTCTGGTCTGCTGGCGTTGCCCCTGTGCGGGGCGGCACCTACTTTTCTTTGCAGCGGCAAAGAAAAGTAGGCAAAAGAAAGCCGCTAACACCGCCAATCCTTGTTCCTGCCTGCGGGCCCCCCACCGGTCCCGCACTTCACACGGCAACGCACTTTTTCACG
Source organism: Paraburkholderia sp. Tr-20389 (assembly GCF_017104565.1). Taxonomy (GTDB): domain Bacteria; phylum Pseudomonadota; class Gammaproteobacteria; order Burkholderiales; family Burkholderiaceae; genus Paraburkholderia. The sequence continues at coordinate 201,512 of NZ_JAAGPD010000007.1, forward strand.
CGCGTTGCCAACGCCTTGAATAGACGCATCACCCACGCCAGTCACCCATAGCGCAGCCAGCGGCAGCGACTCGTTTGCGCCGCCCAGGTGGCAAACTGTGTGTAGCTTGTCGCACCGTATGCGTTAGCGATCCTACGACACCGATCCCGCTTTTCAGTCCGGAGTGGTGCACCTCCGTCGCGACAGCCTGCACACTGTTTGCCACCTGGGCGGCCGTCGACTTCCTGGTGACGTGGCCCGTGACGCTGGAGTGTGAAGCGGGTGATGCGTGCAGTTAGCACGCTGGCGACGGCCGCGAACGAGCACGTTGCCGCGTGAAGTGTAAGAACTGTTGGGGGCCCGCAGGCGATCACTAGCACTGGCGGTGTGAGCCCGCTTTCTTTGCTTACTTTCTTTGCGGCGGCAAAGAAAGTAAGTGCCGCCCCGCACAGGGGCAACGCATGAATACCGACACGAAACCGCGGATGCCAGCGAAAGCAAACGAGCAACACGCGGACGCCAGCCCGAAAAGAGCCGCCAACGACAAACAAAAAAACGGGCCGCCGCATCCACGGACAGCCCGACCTTGAAAACCCAACCTCACGCCAGTGAACGCCTTAGTGTGCTCCGCCCTGGAACCACGCAGCGATCTTCTGACGCTCGTCGTCAGTCATATGCGTGACATTGCCGAGCGGCATCGCCTTCAACGTCACGGCCTGCTGATAGATCCGCTGTGCGTTCGTCGAAATCTCTTCCGGCGTATCGAGCAGCACACCTGCAGGCGCGCTCCCCATCATCGACGGATGCGCAGAGTGACATGCAACGCAGCGCTGTTGCAACACAGGCACGATATCGGCGACCTTCACGACAGGTGCATTAGCGGCCTCGGCAACGGGCACGACGGGCCGCGGCATCGTCCAGAACAGCGCGCCGAACATCAGTGCGATGCCTCCCAGCGGCAGATACCACAACACCTGCCCACGATGACGCATCACGAAGAACTGACGGATCAGCGCGCCCGCGAGCATGATCACGACGAGCACCGCCCAGTTGTACGGATGCGTATACGTCATCGCGTAGTGATTCGACAGCATCGCGAACACCACAGGCAGCGTGAAATACGTGTTGTGCACCGAGCGCTGCTTGCCGCGCTTGCCGTAGATCGGGTTCGGCGTGTCGCCCTTGAGCATCGCGTCGACCATCTTGCGTTGACCCGGAATGATCACAAAGAACACGTTCGCCGACATGATGGTCGCCAGCATCGCACCCATGATCAGATAGGCGGCGCGGCCCGCGAAAATGTGGCACGCGAGATACGCGGCAATCAGCACATAGAGGCCGACGCAGATGCCGAGAACCTTGTCCTTGCTGCCGAGCAGACGGCACAGCGAGTCGTAGACGATCCAGCCCGCGGCAAGAAAACCGAGCGCCGAAAAGATCGCGACGACCGGGCCCATGTCGAGCACGTTCTTGTCGATCAGATACGTGTTCGGCGCGAACAGGTACAGCACCGTGAACAGACCGAAGCCCGAGAGCCACGTCGTGTAGGACGGCCACTTCGACCAGTGCAGGTCGTCAGGCATTTCGGGCGGGGCGACCGTGTACTTCTGCATGTTGTAGAAACCGCCGCCGTGCACATGCCACAGTTCGCCGAACACGCCGCGCCGGCGCTGGTTCGGGTCGGTCGGCGGTTTCAGGCTGTTGTCGAGCGCGACGAAATAGAACGACTCGCCGATCCATGCGATCGCGGCGATGACGTGAAACCAGCGAATCGCGAGATTCAGCCAGTCGGTAACGAAGCCTTCCATGAAACTCCTCCACTCCTGATTCGTTGTTCGCGCAGCATCTCGAGTGTTGCGCGGCATGCGGGGTTATTGCGCCGGTGCATGTCCGTTATAGGATCAATGCATGCAACGGCAGTCGGGTGAAATCGGATGCCGATCGGCTGCTGTTATCTGCTTGCGCTTCGCGTATGTCTCCATGTCATCTGCGAAAGGCACGCTTGCGCACGATCGTGCATACGACACCGTTTCGCTTCAGCTTCCGCGATAGGTGCTGTACGACCACGGCGACACCAGTAGCGGCACGTGATAGTGCGCGCCGGCGTCGGCCACGCCGAAACGCAGCACGACTCGATCGACGAAGCGCGGTTCCGGCACTTTCGTGCCGATCGACGCGAAATAGTCACCCGCATGGAACACGAGTTCATATTCGCCGACAGCGAGCGCGTCGCCTTCGAGCAGCGGCTCGTTGCAGCGGCCGTCGTGATTGGTGGTGGTGGTTTTGAGCGCTCGGCGCGCGTCGCCGGAGAGCGCAAAGAGTTCGACCTTGATATCTGCGCCGGGACGGCCGTTTGCCGTGTCGAGCACGTGGGTAGTGAGCTTGCCCATTCGCGATTGTCCTTGTGTAGATGCGAGGTTTCAGCGGCGGCCCGATCCATGACACGTTGCGGCGGATCGAGGCTCCACGTCAGTGGCTACATACCCGTCGGCGGATTGAAGCGAGCGCCGTGACATCCATTGTAGAAACATTGTTCACCTCCGCGAGCGAGCGATAGGAAAGATAATCGCTGACGCATGAAGCGCCGCCGAGGGCCGCTGGACAGGCAATCCACTGCATGCGCGACGGACGGCGCGGAACGGTTCCGATCGTACTGGCGCCAAAAATGCCGGTCATATGCGCAGCCTGAACTCCGGTATCGCGCCGGCGCGAGTTGTCAGCACAATTTTGTCGCCTGAAGGTTACGTCCATGCGCGGTGTGGCTGCGCATCCCGAAGACGGCGGAACACGCTGGGTAACCGGGCCAACTGCGTTCGAACAGACGCGGCGGCACGGTGGCGTGCCGGCGACATCGCGTTCGAACGACTTTTGCACTTGCCCGGAAAGCCGCGCGCTGCGGCGACGGCACAACGATGCAGCTGTTGGTGACCACGTGCAGCGGAGTGGTTCAGGGGCAGCATCGTGCATCGGCCTCATTGGCGGCGACAGAGGGCAGCACTGGAGAAACGAATGACGATGCAAACCAATGCAACCGGCGTGACCCAAACGGGCGGCCCGCGCGGCCGGACGATGCTGGTCCGGCATGCGGACGCGCTGGTCACGATGGACGGCGAACGGCGCGAATTGCGCGACGGCGGCCTGTATATCGAAGACAACCGGATCGTCGCCGTCGGTCCGACGGATGCCTTGCCGGACACTGCCGACGAGATCCTCGACATGACGGGACACCTCGTCATCCCCGGCCTCGTCAATACGCACCATCACATGTACCAGAGCCTGACGCGCGCGATTCCGGCCGCGCAGGATGCGGAGCTGTTCGGCTGGCTGACGAACCTGTACAAGGTGTGGGCGAACCTCACGCCGGAAATGATCGAGGTGTCGACGCTGACGGCGATGGCCGAGCTGCTGTTGTCCGGTTGTACGACGTCGAGCGATCACCTTTATATCTATCCGAACGGCAGCCGGCTCGATGACAGCATCTTGGCCGCACGCCGTATCGGCATGCGCTTTCATGCAAGCCGCGGGAGCATGAGCGTCGGGCAGAAGGACGGTGGTCTGCCGCCTGATTCCGTGGTCGAACAGGAAGCGAACATCCTGAAGGACACGCAGCGACTGATCGAGACGTATCACGACGATGGTCGCTACGCGATGCTGCGCATCGTCGTTGCGCCGTGCTCGCCGTTTTCGGTGAGCCGCGATCTGATGCGCGAGTCAGCGGTACTGGCGCGCAAATACGGCGTGTCGCTGCACACACACCTCGCCGAGAACGTGAACGATATTGCATACAGCCGCGAGAAGTTCGGTATGACGCCGGCAGAGTATGCAGAGGATCTCGGCTGGATCGGCCCCGACGTTTGGCATGCGCACTGCGTTCAACTCGATGACGCCGGCATCCGGCTGTTCGCGAGCACGGGGACGGGTGTCGCGCATTGCCCGTGTTCGAACATGCGCCTCGCGTCGGGCATCGCGCCCGTGAAGAAGATGCGGCTGGCGGGCGTGCCCGTAGGATTGGGTGTCGACGGATCGGCGTCGAATGACGGCGCGCAGATGGTCGCCGAGGTACGTCAGGCGCTGCTGCTGCAGCGCGTCGGCTTCGGTCCGGATGCGATGACCGCGCGCGAGGCGCTCGAGATCGCGACGCTCGGCGGTGCAAAAGTGCTGAATCGCGACGATATCGGCGCGCTGGCACCCGGTATGGCGGCGGACTTCGTGTCGTTCGATCTGCGCCAGCCGCTCTTCGCGGGCGCGTTGCACGATCCCGTCGCGGCACTGGTGTTCTGCGCGCCGTCACAGGTATCGACCAGCGTGATCGGTGGAAAGGTAGCGGTGAAGGACGGCGTGCTGACCACCGTCGATCTCGGCCCGGTGATCGAGCGACACAACCGTCTCGCAAAGACGTTGTATGAAAGTGCAGCTTGAGTGATGCACTAAAACGCAAAGCGGCGGTTCGAGGCCGCCGCCTGCAGGATAGTGCCCGTGCGTTATTTGTCGATTAACGTCTTGGTCGCTTCGGCGACGAGACTGCGCAGCCAGCGCACTTCATCGGAATAATGGACGCGCTCGTGCCATAGCTGGTAGTACTGCATCGGCGGGAAGTCCAGCGGCGCGGGCACGACGGTCAGCGGCAGGAACTTCGCGTAGTAGTCGGCGAACAGGCGCGTCGTCGTGAAGATGAGATCGGACTTGATCAGCACGTACGGCGCGAGATTGAAGTAGGGCAGCGTGACGACGACGTGGCGCTTCAGGCGCTCGCGCGCGAGATGCACGTCGATCGCACCGCGCTGGCCGACGGAATAGGGCGTCGGTGCGAGGTGCGGCGCGTTCAGGTACTGGTCGAGCGTCAGCCCGCCGCGCTTGGCGAACGGATGTGTGTTGCTCATCAGGCACACGATCTGATCGACGAACAGATTGGACAGGTGCAACTGCTCTGGCGGTTCCGGCCAGTTGCCGACGACGATATCGAGCTTGCCGTCTTCGAGCGCCAGTTCGTAGTCGAACGCGGGGCCGAGCGAGTGGAACTCGAGTGTCGCGTTCGGCGCGGCCTGACGAAAGCGCTCGACGACAGTCGGCACGAACAGTACGTTCAGGTAGTCCGGGCAGCCGATCCGGTAGCAGCGAATTGACGTCGCCGGATCGAAGTTGTGCTGCTGAAATTTAATGCGTTCGATTTCGCGCAGTGCATTCTGCACGGGTTCGAGCAGACGCAGTCCGTATTCGGTCGGCACCATGCCGGACTTGCCGCGTACCAGAAGCGGGTCGCCGGTGATATCGCGCAGCCGGCGCAGTGCAGCGCTGATCGCGGGTTGGGACTGGTTCAGTTTGACCGCGGCGCGCGTGACGCTGCGCTCCATCAAAAGGGTGTGCAAGACGCGCAATAGGTAAGTGTCGATCGCCTCGCGTTGCTGACTCATGACTTCTCCGAAATATATGTTCTGGCTGATCGATCTGGCTTGGGGGTATATGCGTTTTAATATAGAGATAAAAAACCGTCAAGGGAGGGATACCCGCAAACCACGCAGCGGCGCGGCTTTGCGGGAATTTTGGCGGCTCGACTGAGCGGGGTGATTTCGGTATTGTCGATCGGCTGCGGTAGCACGACACGCGTGTGCCCATCCGGATCCGAGCGACGTTTACCCGGAAATCAACGGATATTGACGCGGAAAGCACGCCGGACGCAGCGTGCCGCGGACTACACGCGCAACACGGAACAACATGATCGACACATCGACAGGCAGCCTGATGGGCCGCACCCCACACGCAAACGGCGCGCACCGTAGCGACGGCGCGACACCGCGCCTCGCACTCACGGGCATCAGCAAGCAATATCCTGCAGTTCGTGCGAATGACGACGTCACACTAATCGTCGCGCCCGGCGAAATTCATGCAGTGCTCGGCGAAAACGGCGCGGGCAAGAGCACGTTGATGAAGATCACCTACGGCGCGGTGCGGCCGGATGCAGGCGAAATCCGTTGGGAAGGCCAGCCCGTCGATATCGCGAATCCAGCGGCAGCGCGCAAGCTCGGCATCGGCATGGTGTTCCAGCACTTCTCGCTGTTCGAGACGTTGACGGTCGGCGAGAACATCGCGCTGGCGCTAGACGAGCCCTTCGATCTGAAAGCGCTGGGCAAGCGCATTCGCGACGTGTCGGCCGAATATGGGCTCGACATCGATCCGCAGCGCCATGTGCACAGCCTGACGGTGGGCGAGCGCCAGCGCGTCGAGATCGTGCGCTGTCTGTTGCAGAATCCGCGTCTGCTCATCATGGACGAGCCGACGTCGGTGCTCACGCCGCAAGCCGTGCGCAAGCTGTTCGCGACGCTGCGCCGCCTCGCGTCGGAAGGGTGCAGCATCCTTTATATCAGCCACAAGCTCGACGAAATCCAGGAGCTGTGCGACACGGCCACCGTGATGCGTGGGGGCAAGGTGACGGGCCGCGTGACGCCGCGTGACGAGACGCATGCGTCGCTCGCGCAACTGATGGTCGGTCATTCGCTGCCGGATTACGAGCGGCGCACGCACTCGCCGGGCGACGTGCTGCTCGACGTGAAGAATCTTTCATCTGCAAGCGACGATCCGTTCGGCACTTCGCTTCACGACGTCTCATTCAGCGTGCATGCAGGTGAAATATTCGGCATCGCGGGCGTGTCGGGCAACGGCCAGGCGGAACTCCTGGCCGCGCTGTCGGGCGAACACAAGGGCCATCACGCCGATGCCGTCACGATCTGTGGCAAGCCCGCTGGCAAGCTCAATGCAGCCGCGCGCCGCAGGCTGGGTTTTGCGTTCGTGCCCGAAGAACGGCTCGGGCGCGGCGCGGTGCCGGCGATGTCACTTGCCGAAAACGCGCTGCTGACAGCACACCGCCAGCGGATGGTGCGTTCGGGCTGGATCAATGCAACCGCGATGCGCGCGTTCGCGAAGCGTTGTATCGAGTCGTTCGACGTGCGCTGCGGCGGCGAAGGCGCGCTTGCGCAAAGCTTGTCGGGCGGCAATCTGCAGAAGTTCATCGTCGGACGCGAAATCCTCCAGGCGCCGAAGGTGCTGGTCGTCGCCCAGCCGACCTGGGGCGTCGACGTCGGCGCGGCCGCGTTCATCCGGCAGCAGTTGCTCGATCTGTCGGCGCGTGGCGTCGCGATCCTTGTGATCTCCGAGGAACTCGAAGAACTGTTCGACATCTGCGACCGCATCGCCGTGATCGCGCGCGGACGTATGTCGCCCGTGCGCAAGACAGGGGACACGAACGCCGAGGAGATCGGCCGCTGGATGGCGGGACTCTTCGGCGAGCGCGAGGGCGCGCCGCCGTCGTCGGAGCAGCCGGCGCACGCGTGAACTGAAGTGCATTGAAAGTAACTGCAGAGACCACATCGACATACGCGACAAAACGCACAATGATTCTTCCGTATCGACTCGAAGCCCGCACGACGCCATCGCGAACGATGCAGCTCGCCGTGCCGCTGATCGCCGCGCTCCTCACGCTGGCCATCGGTTTTCTGATTTTCAGCCTCGTCGGGCGCGATCCCGCGCAGGCGATGTACGCGTTCTTCATCGAGCCGCTAGCTAGCGTCAACGGCTGGACGGAGCTGCTGCTCAAGGCATCGCCGCTGTGCCTGATCGGACTCGGCCTTGCCATCGGCTATCGCGCGAACGTCTGGAACATCGGCGCCGAAGGCCAGATGCTGCTGGGCGGCATCGCGGCGAGCGGCGTTGCGATCTACTTCGATCAGGCGACGGGCTGGTGGATCCTGCCGACCATGATGATCGCGGGTGTGCTCGGCGGCATGGCGTGGGCCGCGATTCCCGCGCTGCTCAAGAGCCGTTTCAACACCAACGAGATTCTCACGAGCCTGATGCTCACGTACGTCGCCACGCAGCTGCTGATCTATCTGGTGAGCGGCCCGTGGCGCGACCCGCAGGGCATGAACTTCCCGCTCTCCGAGATGTTCTCGGGCGACGCACTGTACCCGACGCTCTACGGCGACTGGCACTGGAAATTCCTGAAGGGCACGCGTCTGAACGCATCGATCTTCGTAACCGTCATCGCGATCCCGCTCGTGTGGCTCTTCATGCGCAAGAGCTTTGCGGGCTTCCGGATGAACGTGGGCGGGCTCGCGCCGCTGGCCGCGCGCTATGCAGGCTTCTCGGACAAGAAGACGATCTGGACGTCTCTGCTGATCAGCGGCGGTCTGGCGGGTCTCGCCGGCATGGGGGAGATCGCCGGTCCGATCGGGCAGTTGCAGGCGACATGGTCGCCGGGCTACGGCTTCACCGCGATCATCGTCGTGTTCGTCGGACGGTTGCATCCCGTCGGCATCGTGCTCGCGAGTCTGCTGATGGCGCTGCTTTACCTCGGCGGTGAAGCTGTGCAGACGTCGATGCAGTTGCCGCAGGCGTTGTCGGGCGTGTTCCAGGGACTGCTGCTGTTCTGTCTGCTGGGCGCAGATATGTTCGTCAACTATCGCGTGCGCCGTCGCGGCATCGCGGCTTTGTAACACGCACGAACCCGGATCCAATCAGGTCAATATGGATATTCAACAAGCCAGCGCGCTAACGTCGAGCGCGGTCGTCGCCGCGATTCCGCTGATGTTCGCGGGCGTCGGCGAACTCGTCACCGAGAAGTCGGGCGTGCTCAACCTCGGCGTCGAAGGGATGATGCTGATGGGAGCCGTCTCGGGCTACGCGGTGACGGCCATCACGGGTAATCCGTGGCTCGGCGTACTCGCGGCGATCGGCGCGGGCATCGCGATGTCGCTGCTGTTCGCGTTTCTCGTGCTGTCGATGCTCGCCAACCAGGTGGCCACGGGACTCTCGCTGACGATCTTCGGCATCGGCCTGTCCGCCTATGTCGGCAAGCCGTACACGTCGGCGGCCGTGCGCGAGACGATCGGCGCGTGGGTCATTCCGGGTCTGTCGAAGATTCCCGTGCTCGGCCCGGCGCTCTTCAGCCTTACGCCGCTCGACTATCTCGCGTTCATCATGTTCGGTGTCGTCGGCTGGTTCCTGTATCGCACGCGGGCCGGGCTCGTGCTGCGCTCGGTCGGCGAATCGCCGCAGGTCGCGCACTCGGTCGGTTTTCCAGTGATCGGCGTGCGTTATGGCGCGACGCTCTTCGGTGGTGCGATGGCGGGCCTCGCAGGCGGCTACTACTCGATCGTCAATCTGCACTTGTGGCAGGAGCAATTGACTTCAGGTCGTGGCTGGATTGCACTGGCGCTCGTCGTGTTTGCGACGTGGCGCCCGGGCCGCCTGCTCATCGGTGCACTATTGTTCGGTGCAGTGACGGGCCTGCAGTTTTATGCACAGGCGATCGGCGTTCCCGTGCCGACGCAGTTCCTCGCGATGCTTCCGTATGTCGCGACCGTCGTCGTGCTCGTGCTGATCTCGCGCAATCCGAACACGATTCGCCTGAATGCGCCCGCGTCGCTCGGCAAGCCGTTCTTTGGGGCGGGCTGAGCGCGTGTCGAATACTGCATAACAGTTCATCAATCAAAACATCCAATCCAACGACAGGAGAAGAACATGAAAAAAAGAACCATGCTGAGCGCGCTGGCGCTTGCTGCGGCGTCGCTCGCCACGGGCGGCGCGCTGATGTCGACGGCGCAGGCCGCCGATGCGCCCGGCGTCGCGTTCGTCTATCTCGGTAATGCGGGCGATGCAGGCTGGACCTACGCGCACGACCAGGGCTCGAAGGAAGCGGAAGCGAAGTTCGGCAACAAGATCAAGATCACGCGCGTCGAGAACGTGCCCGAATCTGCCGACTCGGAGCGCGTGTTCCGCGATCTGGCGAACAAAGGCAACAAGATCATCTTCGGTTCGAGCTTCGGGTTCCAGGATTTCGAACTGAAGGTCGCGAAGGATTTCCCGGACACGGTCTTCCTGCACGCGACGGGTTACAAGAAGGCGGCAAACTTCGGCACGTACGACGTGCGCATGTATCAGGGGGCCTATCTCGCGGGCGTCGCAGCCGGCTATGTGACGAAGACGAATACGCTCGGCTTCGTTGCGTCGGTGCCGATTCCTGAAGTGGTGCGCAACATCAATGCATACACGCTCGGTGCGCGCTCGGTGAATCCGAAGGTGCACACCAAGGTCATCTGGATCAACAGCTGGTTCGATCCGGGCAAGGAGAAGCAGGCGGCCGAAACGCTGATCGGCCAGGGTGCCGACGTGCTGTTGCAGAACACCGATTCGAGCGCGACCCTTGCTACGGCTTCCGAAAAGCACGTGCATGCATTCGGCTGGGATTCGGACATGAAGAAGTTCGGTCCTGATGCGCACCTCGGTTCGGTCGTCGCGCACTGGGGTGTGTATTACACGGCGGCCATCCAGCAGGTGCTGGACGGCAAGTGGAAGAACGACCCGGTGTGGTGGGGCATTCCGCAAAAGGCCGTCAATCTCGAAGACCTGAACACGACCGCGATTCCGGCCAATGCGATGAAGGATGTCGATGCCAAACGCACGGAACTGGCCAGCGGCAAGTGGGATGTGTTCACGGGTCCGATCAAGGATCAGACGGGCGCCGTGAAGGTGCCTGCAGGCAAGACGCTGGCTGATCCGGAACTGCAGCGCCTGAACTGGTATGTCGAGGGCGTGGACGGTTCGCTGCCGAAGTGACGTGCTGAACTAAACTGCTCGCCGCACGAAGGTTCGTTCGGCGCGACAGTTGCATCGCAACGCATGCGCCTGCGAACCGCGCGCGCGTGAAAAGCTGCATCCGGTGTCACGACGGATGCAGCTTTTTTCATGGGCCCACGAACTTGCAGCGAACGACGCGCGCTGTCCGCTTCGTGTCGCTTGCCACACGCGGTCCGGCGCTGCCTCAATCCTCGATGCGCAAGCCCACCTTCAGGGTGACCTGCCAGTGCGAGACCTTGTTGTCTTCGATATGGCCGCGCGTCTCCACGACTTCGAACCAGTGCATATTGCGCACCGTCTTCCCCGCTTTTTCGATCGCGCAGCGAATCGCGTCATCGCTGGATTTCGTGGACGAACCCGTCAGCTCGATGTGCTTGTACACGTGGTCGCTCATGATGCACCTCCTGGTGGTCGAAAAAGTATAGGCAATGTGCTTCGAGTGAACGAACCAGAATGCACGTCGCGTGCCCGACGTGCTGCAACGCGATGCGGCCGGTATCATGAACGGTTCGAGACCGACGACGTGCGGTGGATGCAATCCGATGCATGCAGTGCATCGAATGAAGGAGAAGAAAGTGGAGATCGGTTTTTGCGGACCGGGCCTGATGGGGGCGCCGATGATTCGCCATCTGCTGGGTGCAGGTCATGCAGTGCAGGTCTGGAATCGCACGCGCGCGAAAGCGGAAGCGCTCGTGCCGGATGGCGCCACGGTCGCGTCGATACCTGCCGAACTCGTCAGTCGGGCGGAAGCGATTTTCCTGTGTGTGCTGGATGCAGGAGCCGTGGAGGAAGTCGTGTTCGGGGCAAATGGAATCGTGCCAGCCGTGATGCAGCAGGGCGGCGACAGCCCCGTCCGCTGGATCGTCGATCACGGCAGTATCCCGCCGTCCGCGACGCGTGCTTTCGCCAGGCGCGCCGCCGAAGCGGGCATCGGCTGGATCGACGCGCCCGTCTCGGGCGGCGTGGCGGGCGCGATTGCGGGAACGCTCGCCGTGATGGCGGGCGGCGAGCCGGCCGATGTCGCCGCCGTGACGCCCGTGATAGAGGCCTATGCGGTCCGCGTCACGCATATGGGTGACGCGGGCGCTGGACAGACCACCAAGTTATGCAATCAGGCGATCGTGACGTCGACGGTGGCGGCCATTGCCGAGGCCGTCAGTCTTGCGCAGCGCAGCGGCATCGATGCCGCGCGGCTGACGCAGGCGCTCGCGGGCGGCTGGGCCGACTCGGTGCTGCTGCAGACCTTCGTGCCTCGCATGACGCAGGCCGGCCAGCCTCCCATCGGTGCACTAAGTACGTTCCAGAAGGACGTTGACACGATTGCAGCGGCCGCATACGAAACAGGCACTCCAATGCCGGTTTCGGGCGCGGTGCAGCAATTGCTGCGTCTCGGAGCAGCGATGGGACTCGCGGACGCGGATCTGTCCGGTTTCATCGACGTGTTGCAGACGCCACGTAAAAACGGATAGCGGGGCTATCGCAGCCGCCCGGAGCGCGGCGCGCGTGACGCGATAACCTGCTAAAATACTTGGTTTTTCGCCGATCTATCATTCAAAGGGACGCGCCGTGCTGTCTACTGCCAACATCACCATGCAATTCGGGCCGAAGCCCCTGTTCGAGAACATCTCGGTCAAATTCGGCGAAGGTAACCGCTACGGCCTGATCGGCGCGAACGGTTGCGGCAAGTCGACGTTCATGAAAATCCTGGGCAGCGATCTCGAGCAGAGTTCGGGTAACGTGATGCTCGAGCCGAACGTCCGTCTCGGCAAGCTGCGTCAGGACCAGTTCGCGTATGAAGACGTGCGCGTGCTCGACGTCGTGATGATGGGCCACACGGAGATGTGGGCGGCGATGACCGAGCGCGACGCGATCTACGCGAATCCGGAAGCGACCGACGACGACTACATGCACGCCGCCGAACTGGAAGCAAAGTTCGCCGAATACGACGGCTATACGGCAGAAGCGCGCGCGGGCGAACTGCTGCTCGGCATCGGCATCTCGATAGACCTGCACAATGGTCCGATGAGCAACGTCGCCCCCGGCTGGAAGCTGCGCGTGCTGCTCGCGCAGGCGCTGTTCTCGAAGCCCGACGTGCTGCTGCTCGACGAACCGACCAACAACCTGGACATCAACTCGATCCGTTGGCTCGAAGACGTGCTGAACGAGTACGACTCGACGATGATCATCATTTCGCACGATCGTCACTTCCTGAACCAGGTCTGCACGCACATGGCGGACATGGACTACGGCACGCTGAAGGTCTATCCGGGCAACTACGACGACTACATGCTCGCGAGCACGCAGGCGCGCGAGCGCCAGCAGGCTGCGAACGCGAAGGCGAAGGAACGTGTCGCCGATCTGCAGGACTTCGTGCGCCGCTTCTCGGCCAACAAGTCGAAAGCCCGGCAGGCGACCAGCCGTCTCAAGATGATCGACAAGATCAAGATCGAGGAATTCAAGCCGTCGTCGCGTCAGAATCCGTTCATTCGCTTCGAGTACGAGAAGAAGCTGCACAATATTGCAGTGGTCGCGGACAGCATCACGAAGAAGTACGACCGCACGATCTTCAACAACTTCAACCTGAGCGTGCAGCCGGGCGAGCGCATCGCAATCATCGGCGAAAACGGCGCGGGCAAGACCACGCTGCTGCGCTCGCTGCTCGGCAATCTGGCGCTCGAGCACGGTACGATCAAATGGGCCGAGAACGCGAATGTCGGCTACATGCCGCAGGACACGTACGAAGAGTTCCCGAGCGACGTCACGCTGATGGACTGGATCGACCAGTACCGCAAGGAAGGTGACGACGAACAGATGGTGCGTGGCACGCTCGGCCGCCTGCTCTTTAATGCAGACGACATCAGGAAGTCGGTGAAGGTGCTGTCGGGCGGCGAGAAGGGCCGCATGATCTGGGGCAAACTGATGCTCGGCCGCCACAACGTGCTGCTGATGGATGAGCCGACGAACCACATGGACATGGAATCGATCGAATCGCTGCAGATCGCACTCGAGAAGTACGACGGCACGCTGATCTTCGTTTCACACGACCGTGAGTTCGTGAGCGGCCTCGCTCACCGCATTATCGAAGTGAAGACGGATGGCACGTTGAATGACTTCGGCGGCAACTACGAAGACTTCCTGTCGAGCCAGGGCTTGCAGTAAGCGCCACGGTCGCGAATTCTCTATAAACCCGCTTCGCAAGAAGCGGGTTTTTTATTGGATGTCGCCGATTCGTTCGCCTTCTCATACGGACGTCTCTGGCATGTGTCCGATCCCGTCTGTGGTCCGTGAGTAAAATAAACGGACTATCCAGGAGACAGGACGCAAGAAATGAAGACCTTCGAGCACTTCTACATCGACGGCAAATGGATCAAGCCTTGCGGCACCGGTACGATCGACGTGATCGATTCGGGCACGGAAGAAGTGATGGGCCGCATCCCCGAGGGGATCGAGGCCGATGCTGAAGCCGCGATTGCCGCCGCGCGGGCTGCCTTCGACGGTTGGGCTGCGACGCCGCCAAAAGAGCGCGGCGCTTACCTGCAAAAGATTGCAGACAACCTCAAGGCACGTACGGATGAACTGGCAGGCTACATCTGCGGTGAAGTCGGTATGCCTATCAAGCTGGCGCGAGCCATCCAGGTCGGCGGTCCCGTGTACAACTGGAATACCTACGCAAAGCTCGCGGGTGAATTCCAGTTCGAGGAACGGGTCGGTAATTCGCTCGTCGTGCGCGAACCCGTTGGCGTGGTCGCCGCGATTACGCCCTGGAACTATCCACTGAATCAGATCACGCTGAAGGTTGCCGCCGCGCTTGCGGCTGGCTGCACTATCGTGCTGAAGCCGTCGGAAGTGGCGCCGCTCAATGCGTTCGTACTCGCGGAAGCGATTCATGAAGCGGGCTTGCCCGCTGGCGTGTTCAATCTCGTCAGCGGTTATGGCCCGGTGGTCGGTGAAGTGCTCGCCAGTCATCCGTCCGTCGACATGGTGTCGTTCACAGGTTCGACACGCGCCGGGAAACGCGTATCGGAACTCGCGGCCGGGACGGTGAAGCGGATTGCATTGGAACTGGGCGGCAAGTCGGCATCGGTGATTCTCGACGACGCCGACTTCGCGGCTGCAATCAAGGGTACCGTTAGCGCGTGCTTCCTGAACTCGGGTCAAACGTGTTCGGCGCACACACGCATGATCGTGCCGGAATCGCGCTACGACGAAGCACGCGAACTGGCGAAGAAAGCGGCTGAGGCATTCGTCGCGGGCGATCCACGCGTCGAGACGACGCGTCTCGGTCCGCTTGCTTCGGCTGCGCAGCAGTCTCGCGTGCAGCAATATATTTCACGTGGCATCGAGGAAGGCGCCGAACTCGTTACGGGCGGCACCGGCATGCCGGATGGCATCTCGAAGGGCTTCTTCGTGAAGCCGACTGTGTTTGGCCGCGTGCATCCGAAGGCGACGATCGCGCAGGAGGAAATCTTCGGGCCGGTGTTGACCATCCTCACGTACAAGGACGAAGAGGAAGCCGTGCGGATCGCCAATGACTCGGTGTACGGACTCGGGGGAGCCGTGTGGGCCGGTAGCGACGAGCGCGCGATGAGCGTCGCGCGGCGGATGCGCACGGGGCAGGTCGACATCAACGGCGGTGCATGGAACATGGTCGCGCCATTCGGCGGCTTCAAGCAGTCGGGACATGGCCGCGAGAACGGCACCTACGGGCTCGAAGAGTATCTCGAGTACAAGTCGATGCAGTTGAAGATTAGCAAGCCTGCATAAATTTGCATGTGCGCTTCGCGAGTCGGTTCACGTTGACAAGGCGCGCACGACGGATGACGAAGCGCAATGAAAGCGCGTGTCGGTAAACGGCACGCGCTTTTTGTTTGATTTCACGCAAGGTACTGCACCCGCCAGTTGCGACCATCGAGGCTTTTCGTCGACACCCGTCGACGACGGAGGCCTCTTATGTTTCCTTCTCATCCTTTCGCTCCGCTTGTGATTCGCGGGCGTTCGCTGTTGCCCATCGTGCAAGGCGGTATGGGCGTCGGTGTGTCCGCGCACCGGCTTGCGGGCAGCGTGGCGCGCGAAGGCGCGCTCGGCACGATCGCCAGCATCGATCTGCGCCACCATCACGACGACCTGCTCGAACGCTGCCGCGCAACGCCCGATCGCGCGACGCTCGAAGACGCAAACCGCACCGCGCTCGTGCGTGAAATCCGGGCCGCGCGAAACCTCAGTGAAGGGCGCGGCATGATCGCCGTCAATGTGATGAAGGCCGTCAACGCGCACGCGGACTACGTGCGTATCGCCTGCGAAGAAGGTGCGGACGCGATCGTGATGGGCGCAGGTCTGCCGCTCGATTTGCCCGATCTCACGCAAGGACACGATATCGCGCTGGTTCCGATTCTTTCGGACAGTCGTGGCGTCGGCGTGGTGCTGAAAAAGTGGATGAAGAAAGGCCGCTTGCCCGACGCCATCGTGATCGAACATCCGGCGCACGCGGGCGGTCATCTCGGCGTGACGAACCTCGACGATATGCATGACACGCGTTTCGAGTTCACACGTGTCCTGCAGGAGGTCGACGAACTCTTCACTTCACTGCAGATCAGCAGAACTCAAGTGCCTGTGATCGTTGCAGGCGGCATCAACAGTCACGAGGCGGTGCGGACATGCCTCGAAGCCGGCGCGAACGGCGTGCAGATCGGCACACCGTTCGCGGTTACGGAAGAAGGCGATGCGCATCCTCGCTTCAAGCGCGTGCTGGCCGACGCGACGCCGGACGACATCGTGGAATTCGTCAGCGTGACGGGCTTGCCGGCGCGTGCTGTGAAGACGCCGTGGCTCGAACGCTATCTGCGTAACGAAACGCGTATTCGCACGAAGATCGGTGCACTCAAGCGGGCCTGTCCCACTGCACTGGAATGCCTGAGTGCATGCGGCTTGCGCGACGGCATCGAAAAGTTCGGGCATTTCTGCATCGACACGCGGCTTGCAGCTGCACTGCGCGGCGATGTGAACAATGGCCTCTTTTTCCGTGGGCGTGAGGCCTTGCCGTTCGGCAATGCGATCCGCAGCGTGCGCGATCTGCTCGAACTGCTGCTGACGGGTGTGGCGCGACCAGCGGTCGCAGGGCGACTTGCGTTTTCCCTGGGTTGACGGGAGTCAAGGAGATCAGGTCGGGGAGCTTCGACAATGCTCTCGCGCGATGCTTTGCAGCTCGCGCAATCACACAAAAATCAGGGTAGCTTATGAACACCACACTCCGATCAATCGCGGCTGCACTGTGCACGGCAGGCTTGGCGCTGATCTCCGCGCACGCATTCGCCGCAGACAGCGACCCGACGTCGGGCATCCATGCCGGCGACGTGCTCGTTCGCCTGCGAGCCATCTCCATCGTGCCGCAGGTACGCACCACGGACACGTTGTCCGCGCTGAACGTCGGCGTCAACAACGCGACTGTGCCTGAACTCGACTTCACCTACATGATCCGCGATAGCATCGGCGTCGAGCTGATTCTCGGCACATCTCGGCATCAGGTGACGTCGAGCCTCGGCGGGCTCGGCGGCGTCAACGTGCTGCCGCCTACACTGCTGCTGCAATATCACTTCAATCATCAAGGACAGGTACGACCGTACGTCGGCGCGGGCGTGAACTATACGTACTTCTATAACGACGGACTGCATGCGGGCGACCAGCAGATTTCGGTCAAGCGCAGCAGCTTCGGTCCGGCATTGCAGATGGGCGTCGACGTGCAAGTGACGAAATCGGTGTTCGCCAACGTCGATGTGAAGAAGGTCTGGATGAAAACGGATGCATCGCTCAATGGTACGTCGCTCGGCACGCTGCATATCGATCCGTTGATCGTGGGCGTGGGTGTCGGGATGAAGTTCTGAGTATCGTTTGCCTGAACGGATGTGAAATAAAAAACGCCGGCCTTGTCATGAGCCGGCGTTTTTTTCGTTGCACATCCTGTTGATCAGGTCAGTGCACGCAAGGAGCCTCGTCCGGATGCGTGGCATCACAGCTTGTCGTACTTGAATCGCATCGCGGTACCTTCGCTTTCGATGCGCGTCCAGACAGCGCGTTTTTCCTCGTCAGTAAGAAACACCCAGTTCGACACTTCCGCCGCCGTACGGCCACAGCCTTTGCAGACGTCGTCAAAGAGCGTCGAGCAGACGCCGATGCAGGGGCTGTCGGGGAGGTCGTGCAGATTCGATGACATCGGAATACCTTGAGCGGGAGATGCGTGCGGTCCGCTATGGTAAACCAAAAGCGAAATCGGCTTCCGGCGCCCAATTTTCATTCAAGCGACATGCATTGCCGTTCATCGCGCGATGCGGTCAACCCGTCGCCGTTTCCCAGATCAACGCGCCATTCAATGCGACGATGCCCGCCGCACACGCCCACGCGAGCATGAGCGGCACGCCACGCACACGCCAGTTACGCATCAGTCGCGCATCCGATGCAAAGCGGATCAACGGAACGACGGCGAGCGGCAACTGAAGGCTCAGTACGACCTGACTTGCGACCAGCAGTTGTGCCGAGCCGTTCGATCCGAACAGGCCGACTGCCACGAGCGCCGGCCCGATCGCGAGCGAGCGCGTGAGCAGCGCACGTTGCCAGCGCGGCAGCCGGATCTGCAGGAACCCTTCCATCACCGCCTGGCCCGCGAGCGTGCCCGTGACGGTCGCGCTCAGTCCGCAGGCAAGCAGCGCGGCCGCAAACAGGATGGCTGCCCAGTGTGAGCCGACGATGGGGGCGATCAGCCGGTGCGCGTCGGCGAGGTCCGTGACGTTGCGGTGGCCGCTCGCATGAAACACGGCCGCCGACACGATCAGCAAGGCCGCATTGATGACGAAAGCCAATGAAAGCGCGCTGAAGGTCCCGAAGTTGACGCCGCGCAGCGCATCGCCGATATCGGTGTCGCTGGCCGAGCGCGCGTGGGTCTTGACGAGCGCGGAATGCAGGTAGAGGTTATGCGGCATCACGGTCGCCCCCAGAATGCCTGCCGCCAGCCAGACCATGCCGGCGTTGCGCAGCAGCTGGGCGCTGGGCGCCGCGCCCGCCAGCGCCGCGCGCCAGTCCGGCCGCGCCAGCGCGAGTTCGATCACGAAGCACAAGCCGACGAACAGGATGAGCGCGATAACGGCCGTCTCCAGCGTGCGGCGGCCATGCCGTTGCAACGCGAGCATCGCGAAGGTGCCGACGGCCGACATCAGAACGCCCGCGGTCAGCGACACGCCGAACAGCAGTTGCAGTGCGACGGCGCTGCCGACGACCTCGGCGACATCGCAGGCGATGATCGCGATCTCGCTCGTTACCCACAGAAACAGTGTCATGCGCCGGCTCGTGTGTTCACGGCAGTGTTGCGCGAGGTCGAGACCCGTCACGACGCCCAGGCGCGACGACACCCACTGCAGCAGCATCGCCATCAGGCTCGATGCGACCACGACGCTCAGCAGCGTGTAGCCGTAACTTGCACCGCCTGCGAGCGCCGTGGCCCAGTTGCCGGGATCCATGTAGCCCACCGCGACGAGCGCGCCCGCGCCGACGAACGACAGCCGGTTCTGGGGGCGTGGCGACCCCGCACCGCGGCGGCGCCGGCGGCGGAAGGCATTCAATGTGAACGGGTTCGTGTTCATCGCTCTTCGACGGCGAAAGACACCGTCCGCGTGGGCAAGCCATATGCCATGCAATCGGTTACATCTCGATGCGCCACCATCTGGGCTTATTTGACAGTCTATAGTGATGATGGACCGCGCGTTTCCGGCGCGATGCAGTCCGGTTCAGCGGACCTGCATTGCACGGATGTCCCGTTGCAGGAAGCGAGGTTTTTTTCGGGTGGACAGGACGCGATAACCCGATAAAATTGCGGCCAAATTTTGCAGCGGCGTGACAGCCTTCCCGGAAGAGTGCAGGTCGGCGGGAACGCGGCGGCGGACGATGCCTGACCGGATGCCAGCACCACCGACAGGAACCGGATTGCAGCCGAACCAGGCTCACGGAAAGCCGCGCGCTGTACCCTTTGCGCGACATCTGGCGGTTTTTTTTGAATCGTGCAGTGATTGATGGTAGTTTTCGGGTTTTTCAAGGGTAGCCGCCGCGGGTTCGCAGCGGCTTGAAGCGGGGTTAGCGACCGGTTTCGCGCCGGTCAGAACGGAGAACGGAATGAAGAAACGGGTGGTGGGCCAACTGGCTGCGCTGGTACTGTGCGCGACGCCTTTCATGACGGCGGCGGCAAAAGATACACAACTGAATGTGTACAACTGGTCGGACTACATCGCCAAGGACACGATTCCGAACTTCACCAAGCAGACGGGCGTCCAGGTCAAGTACGACAACTACGACAGCGACGACACGCTGCAGGCCAAGCTGCTGACGGGTAACTCCGGCTACGACATCGTCGTGCCGACCAGCAACTACGCGGGCAAGCAGATCGCAGCGGGCATCTTCGCGCCGCTCGACAAGTCGAAGATCCCGAACCTCAAGTACCTCGATCCCGCGCTGATGGCGCTCGTCGCGGGCGCCGATCCGGGCAACAAGTTCACGGTGCCCTGGGCATACGGCACGACGGGCCTCGGCTACAACGTGACGAAGGCACAGCAGATCCTCGGCAAGGGCGTTGCGCTCGACAGCTGGGACATCCTGTTCAAGCCGGAAAACATCTCGAAGCTCAAGGCATGCGGCGTCTCCGTGCTCGACGCGCCGGACCAGATGTTCGCGGCCGCGCTGCATTACATCGGTAAGGATCCGATGAGCACGAATCCCGCCGACTATCGCGAAGCCCTCGCGATGATGAAGAAGATCCGTCCGTACATCACGCAGTTCAACTCGTCGGGCTACATCAACGACATGGTCGGCGGCGACGTCTGCTTCGCGTACGGCTGGTCGGGCGACGTCGTGATCGCGAAGCATCGCGCAGCGGAAGCGAAGAAGCCGTACAAGATCGACTATTACATTCCGAAGGGCGGCGCGCCCGTGTGGTTCGACGTGATGGCGATTCCGAAGGACGCGAAGAACAAGGAAGCGGCCGCGGAGTGGATCAACTACATCGAGACGCCGCAGGTTCACGCAGCCATCACCAACGCCGTGTACTACCCGAGCGCGAATGCGGAAGCGCGCAAGTACGTGGACAAGGATGTCGCGAACGATCCCGCCGTCTATCCGCCGGCGGACGTCGTCAAGACGCTGTTCCTGCTCAAGCCGCTGCCGCCTGAAATCCAGCGTCTGCAGACGCGGCTGTGGACCGAGTTCAAGTCCGGCCGCTAAGCCTGTCTGAAGCAGGCGGTCGTGCAGGAAAGCATCATCATGAAGCCCTCGGTATCCAGCCGGGGGCTTTGTTCGTCTAAATGCAGGGAGAGAAGCAGCAGATCATGAGTGACCAGTCGAACGTGCTGGCAGGGGCCGGCGTGTCGTCCTCGGGCAATTCCGCCGCTGCGCAGAATGCAGCGGAAAACTTCGTGCAGATCGTCGACGTCGTGAAGAAATTCGGCGAGACGGTCGCCGTCAAGGGCGTCAACCTGTCGGTCAAAAAGGGCGAGCTGTTCGCGCTGCTCGGCAGTTCCGGTTGCGGCAAGTCGACGCTCTTGCGCATGCTCGCAGGGCTGGAAACGGTCACGTCGGGCAAGATCCTGATCGACGGCGAAGACCTTGCGCAGATGCCGCCGTACCGGCGTCCCGTCAACATGATGTTCCAGTCATATGCGCTCTTTCCGCATATGACGGTCGAATCGAATGTTGCGTTCGGCCTCAAGCAGGAAGGCGTGGCGAAGGCCGAACTCAAGGACCGTGTGCAGTCCGCGCTCGAACTCGTGCAGATGGGCCGCTTTGCGAAGCGCAAGCCGCATCAGCTGTCGGGCGGGCAGCAGCAGCGCGTTGCGCTCGCGCGCTCGCTCGTCAAGCGTCCGAAGCTCTTGCTGCTCGACGAGCCGATGTCCGCGCTCGACAAGCAGATCCGCCAGCGCACGCAGATCGAACTCGTCAACATTCTCGACAAGGTCGGCGTCACCTGCATCATGGTCACGCACGACCAGGAAGAAGCGATGACGATGGCTGCGCGCCTCGCCGTGATGAGCGAAGGCGAGATCGTGCAGCTCGGCACGCCGAACGAAGTCTACGAATATCCGAACAGCCGCTTCTCGGCGGAGTTCATCGGCTCGACGAATCTGTTCGACGGCAATGTCGTCGAGGACGAACCGGATCACGTGTACATCGAAACGCCGGACCTGCCCGTGCGCCTGTATGTGAGTCACGGCATCACCGGCCCGCTCGGCATGCCCGTGACGATCTCGGTGCGCCCTGAGCGTATCGCGCTCACGCGCAAGCCACCCGAAGGCGCATTCAACTGGGGCAAGGGCACCGTCACGAACATCGCGTACATGGGCGGCTACTCGCTGTATCACGTGAAGCTCGACGGCGGCAAGACCGTGATCGCGAACGTGTCGAGCCTTGCGCTGTCCGAAATCGAAACGCCGACGTGGGGCGATGAGGTGTATGTACGCTGGAGCGCGTCGGCGGGCGTGGTGTTGACGTCATGAAAAGCGCGCTGCATTCCTTCATGATGTGGCCCGTGCGCCGCTTCCATCTGACGGGGCGCACGGCTGTCGTCGCGGGGCCGTTCATCTGGCTGCTGCTGTTCTTCCTCGTGCCGTTCCTGCTGGTCGTGAAGATCAGCTTCGCCGACCTGCAGCTCGGCATTCCGCCGTACACGGAACTGACGACGTTCAAGGAAGGCGTGATTCACATCGCGCTCGACCTGTCGCACTACGCGTTTCTGCTGACCGACAGTCTGTACTTCGCGACCTATGTGAACTCGGTGGTCGTCGCGGCGATCTCGACGCTGCTGTGTCTGCTGCTCGGCTATCCGATGGCGTATTACATCGCGCGCTCGAACCCGGCCACGCGCAACATCCTGATGATGGCCGTGATGCTGCCGTTCTGGACGTCGTTCCTGATCCGCGTGTACGCGTGGATCGGCATCCTGAAGAACAACGGGCTGCTGAACAACTTCCTGATGTCGATCGGGCTGATTCATTCGCCCATCGAGCTGTATCACACGAACACGGCCGTCTACATCGGCATGGTGTATTCGTATCTGCCGTTCCTCGTGATGCCGCTCTACGCGCACCTCGTGAAGATGGACCTGACGCTGCTCGAGGCCGCGTACGACCTCGGCGCGAAGCCGTGGACCGCGTTCTGGCGGATCACGCTGCCGCTGTCGAAGAACGGCATCATCGCGGGCTGCCTGCTGGTGTTCATCCCCGCGGTGGGCGAGTACGTGATTCCTGAACTGCTCGGCGGCGCGAACACGCTGATGATCGGCCGCGTGATGTGGAATGAGTTCTTCGACAACGCCGACTGGCCGATGGCATCCGCCGTCACCTGCGCGATGGTGCTGCTTCTGCTCGTGCCGATGGCGCTGTTCCAGTACTCGCAGGCCAGGGAACTGGAGGAGAAACGCTGATGAAGCCCAATCGTGTATTGCAGTTCATCGCGCTCGCGATCGGCTTTGCGTTCCTCTATGTGCCGATCATCAGCCTCGTGGTGTATTCGTTCAACGAGTCGCAGCTCGTGACAGTGTGGACGCGCTTTTCGACGCGCTGGTATGCGGCACTGCTGCAGGACGAGGAGCTGATCAATGCCGCCTGGCTGTCGCTGCGGGTGGCGTTGCTGACGGCGTTCGCGTCGGTGATCATCGGCACGTGGGCGGGCTTCGTGCTCGCGCGCATGGGGCGGTTTCGCGGCTTCACGCTGTACACCGGGATGATCAACGCGCCGCTCGTGATTCCCGAAGTGATCCAGGGCATTTCGCTGCTGCTGCTGTTCATCGAAATGGGCAAGTGGCTAGGCTGGCCGGCGGGGCGCGGCATCTTCACGATCTGGATCGGCCACGTGATGCTGTGTATTTCCTACGTCGCGATTATCGTGCAGTCGCGCGTGCGTGACCTGCATCCGTCGCTTGAGGAAGCGGCACTGGATCTCGGCGCCACACCGTTGCGTGTATTTTTCTTCATCACGCTGCCGCTGATCTCGCAGGCGCTGGTGGCCGGGTGGCTGCTGTCGTTCACGCTGTCGATCGACGATCTGGTGCTGTCCGCGTTCCTGTCAGGCCCGGGTTCAACGACGCTGCCGCTGGTTGTGTTCTCGCGCGTGCGTCTGGGTCTGAATCCTGAAATGAACGCCTTGGCCACGCTGTTCATTGCCGTCGTCACGGTGGGCGTGGTGGTGGCGAATCACTTCATGCAGCGCGCGGAGAAGCGGCGTCTGGCGATGGCAATCTAGTTCAGCCCGCTACGGGAAATTCAATGCAGATGGCCGGCGTCCGAGAGGACGCCGGCTTTTTTCATGATGAGGACGGGCGTGCGGGCTCAGATCCGATAGCCGATGCGCAATCCGCCCCAATGCCGGCCATTCACGAAGATCGGTGCCGATGCATCCTTCATCAGTGCATACTCGCCGCCGCCCATGTCGCGCCGGTACGTCTGCAGCAGAAAGCGCTTCGTACTGTTGCCGGCGGCGAGGCCCGTCCGGTCGTTGAAGATCCGTCGATTGCGGCAGTTCGCGGCGTTCCAGACGGGATCGTCGCGTTGCGGCTGCGAAAACTTGAGGTTGTGAGTGGGCAGGTAGCCGCGCACATCGACGGCTGCGCAGAACGCGACGCGCGGGTCCAGTTCGAGCATCGGCTCCTGGATGAGCGGCAGGATCCTGTCGCTCAGTTCGGTGAAGCGCGTGACGAACTGCGGCGGATTCGTGCCGGGCACGGGCACGTAGCGATCGTCGAACAGGTCGTTCATCGTCATTTCGCCACGCGCGATGGCCATTTCGAACAGTTTGCCGGCTTTTGCCGCGGCCTGTACGACGGCGTCGATGAAGCGTGTGTCGGCGGTGGCGACGCCCGTGGCCGCCGTCAGTTCGATCAGATTCTCCGATACGCCGAGCAGACTGCCTAGCTGGTTCTTCGCCTGCACGAAATTTTCGCCGGAGTGCTCGACGTCCGTCGCGATCTCCAATACCTGAGATTCGAATGCATTGCATTGCTCTTCGATTTCACCGGACAACGTGGCAATCTGGTTCGCCTCTGCATTCAACTGCATGATCGCGTGACCGGTTGAATGCACGACGTCGCCGATCATCCGCGTGCCTTCACGCACGCGTTGCGCGCGTGCGGTGTTTTCGGCGCCCTCGGCGATCAGACGTTCTGTCTGTTCGGTGAGTTGGGCGAGCGTCGTTTCGATCTGGCCGGTTGCCTGCGCCGTCTTGGCGGACAGCGTCTTCACCTCGGCGGCGACGACCGCGAAGCTCTTGCCGAAATCGCCGGCGCGCGCGGCTTCGATCGCTGCGTTCAGCGCGAGCAGGTGCGTTTGACGTGCGATCAGCGAAATTTCCTCAGACACGCGGCTCACGTGCGAGAGCGCGGCGCGCAATGCGCCGATCTGGCTCTCGATCACGGTCACGCCTTCAACCAGTCCGTGAATATCGGACAGCGATCCGTCGAGCGTCTGCTGCGAGCTTTCGACATCCCCCGCGGCTTGTGCCGTCACCGTGCTCATTTCGCGGGCCGCCGCGGCGATGCGGTGGTTGCCCGCGAGGGTTGCCGCCGCCGACCGGCGCAACGTGTGGCACACGTCGGCCTGCCGTTTGACCCGCGCGGCGACTTCTTCGATATGACCGGACACGTCGCAGATTTCGATGCCGAGCTTGCCCGCCTGCGCGGCGATCTCACCGACCACGGAAGAAGTGCCGCCATTGCGGCGCGAGCGGCGATTGAAAAAGCCCGTCATGATCAAGTCTCCTGAGCGGCACGGCACTGTCGTGCGCTGTCTCGATGTCTGTCTGATGTGCGTATCAACGCATGCGTGTCAGTGCATGTTGCGGGTAATCGGGTTCATGGATCTGCATCCTGCGGATGAATGGCGGCACACGAATTGCACCCGTCGTTCACGCTGATGGATTCTCTACGGCGCCTTACGGGAGCACTTGATAGGGACTATCCCGCATCCGGATCGGGTAGGATCGCCGATGCGCGTGCGCAAACGATGCTGCGTGTCTTTCGAATCCTTCCAACCAACGACTGATGATTGAAACCTTCGCGCGCGTGTCGGGCTGGGAACAGCTGGTGTATCTGTGGGAACTGATCGTGATGGTCTGCAAGTTCCTGTGGGGGCTGTTGCGCCTGCTGGGCGGCGGCTGAACATGAAGCGCAATGCCATGCACTGTCACGCAGTGCAGGATGAACTGCAGTAAGCTGACGTTCTTCGCACCTCGCCGGCGCCAGTCCAAGATGAACGATGATTCCACCCAGCGCTTCACTGACCGCGTCGCTGACTACGTCAAATACCGGCCGGACTATCCGCGCGAACTTGTTACGTTCCTCCATTCGAGCTGCGGGCTGGCTGACGGTGCGCGGGTCGCCGATATCGGCGCGGGCACGGGAATCTCTTCACGCCTTTTTCTCGCTGCCGGGCATCCCGTCGTCGCCGTCGAACCGAATCAGGCAATGCGCGCCGCCGCCGATGCGTGGCTCAAGGATTACGCAGGCTATCGCAGCGTAGCCGGCACAGCCGAATCGACGTCGCTGGATAGCGCGAGCGTCGATCTCGTGATCGCAGCGCAGGCGTTTCACTGGTTCGATCCGCTTGCGGCGCGACGCGAATTTGCACGCATTCTGAAGCCGAACGGGTTGATCGCGTTGATCTGGAATAGCCGGCTGCTCGAAGGCACGGCGTTCCTTGCAGGCTACGAAGCACTGCTGCGCCGTTTCAGCGACGACTATCAGTCCGTCTCCGAACGCTATGCAGACGACGCGTCGATGGCTGGCTGGTTCGGCGACGGTCTCGCTCACACCGCGCGGATGCCCAACGCGCAGAAACTGGACTTCGAAGGGCTGAAGGGCAGGCTGTTGTCGTCGTCCTACGCGCCGAAAGCCGGACATCCGAATCATGAACCGATGCTCGCGGCGTTGCATGAACTGTTCGACCATGCCGCACAGGACGGCACAGTCGAATTCGTCTATGAGACGCGCGTATATGCTGGTTTTCCGCAGAACGGGCGCTAGACGTGAAACGGAGTGCGTACGGAATCGGGCGTGCCGAGAAACGCGTGCAGGTCCTGTAGTACCCGTTGCGGCGCCTCTTCCATCGGAATATGTCCGAGTCCATCGTACATGATCGATCGTGCACCAGGAATCCGGCGCGTGAACTCCGCTGCATGTGCAGGCGGAATCCAGCGATCTTTTGCACCCCACAGTATTAGCGTCGGCACATCGAGTGCATTCAACACGGTGGTGTCGAGATCGGCGAAGTGGAGCGACGGCACCATCTTGCCGATCGCTTCACGCGTACCTTCACCGTGAAAGAAATCGACGTAGCGGCGCAAGACATCCGGCGCGATCTTGCTTGAGTCGCCATAGACGTTGTGCACAGCGCTCGTGATGATCGCTTCCGGCAAGCACCACGGCGCGCTGAAGCGCACGGCCGAGGCGCGCCGCAAGTGAGCGGGGCGGCAGCGGTGCATGCATTGACGGGCTCGTGTCGACGTTCTTCATGTTTGTCTCCCGTTGTTTGCAACATGGCATTGCCGGTCTGTGGTGCACACTCCTAACGTGAATAGATGTATTCGCCGCCGCGCACGCGTCGCGTGCGGCGGCGGAAACTGAACGTGAAACCCGGCCAGATAGCGGTCACCTTGCCGCTCTTCGTCTGATACCAGCTATGGCAGCCGCTGGCCCAAACTGTTTGCCGCATGTCGAGTTGCAGCCGTTCATTGAATGCGCGCTGCACGTCGGCACGCAGATTCATCGTGCGCGCGCCGCGGCGCCGCAGTTCGCGCAGACAGTCGGCAATGTATTGCACCTGGGACTCGATCATGTAGATCATCGAGTTGTGACCGAGGCCCGTGTTCGGGCCGGCCATCATGAAGAAGTTCGGAAAGTCCGCGATGCTCGTGCCAAGGTACGCTTCGGGACCGTCACGCAACCACAGCGCGCCAAGGTCGGCGCCGCCGATGCCCGATACGTCGAATGGTGCGCCGACATCGTTGACCTGAAATCCAGTGCCGCAGATGATCGCGTCGACTGGGTGATGCACGCCGTCCGCCGTCACGATGCCGTCGTGCACGACGGTGCGGATGGGCGTCGTCACGACATCCACATTCGGTTGACGGAGTGCAGGATAGTAGTCGCTCGACAGCAGCACACGCTTGCATCCCAGCCTGTAGTCGGGCGTGATTTTCGCGCGCAGTGCAGGATCCTTCACACGCCGTTGGAGATAGCTGCGTGCAAATTTCATCGCGGGATTCACGAGCCTTGGATTGACGAAGAACGCGATGCCGCGCGACTCCATCTGCCAGTAGATCGCACTGCGCACGAAGCGTTGGGTGAACGGCAGATGCTTGAAGAGCCAGCGCGCGCGGTCGCCGATCGGCTTGTCGGGCTTGGGCATGATCCACGGCGCGGTGCGCTGGAACAGCAGCAACTGCGCGACGCGCGGCTGGATTTGCGGTACGAACTGGATTGCACTCGCACCCGTGCCGATGACGGCGACGCGCTTGCCTTCGAGCGGATAGTCGTGATCCCAGCGTGCCGAGTGAAATATCTTGCCGTTAAACGCATCGATCCCGTCGATGCGCGGCATAGCGGGGCGCGACAACGGACCGCTTGCCGCGATCACGATATCGGCTTCGACGGTCTCATGCACGCCATTGCGCGCGATATCGAGTTGCCAGACGAGGCGCGCTTCATCGAAACGTGCAGCCATGACGCGCGCATTGAACTGAATTGCACTGTCTACCTGATACTTGCGTGCACAATGCTTCAGATACGCCAGTATCTCGTGCTGATGACTGAACGCCCGCGACCACGCTGGATTCGCTTCGAATGAAAACGAATACAGATGCGATGGCACATCGCATGCGGCGCCCGGATAGACGTTGTCGCGCCACGTGCCGCCCAACTCGCCGGCTGCTTCGTAGATCGTCACCGACGTATAGCCGAGCCGCTTGAGCCGGATCGCCATGCCGATGCCCGAGAAGCCGCTTCCAACGATCGCGATACGCAGTTCGGGGGGAGGGGAAGAGCGCATAGGTGAGGTGCTCCGGCGCATCGTTGGAATCCGAAAACTCTCGATGGCGAATAGGATGAAAGTGGTTTGATTTACATCCGTCTACGACGGTTTAAGCGCAGGGTAGACAACTGTACACATCGCGTCAAGATCGTTGTACAGTGCTCGCTCGAAGGCCGAGACATGGTATCGGCCGTATTGCATTGACATTGCATCGCTAAACGGACGCTCATGCAACCCGCATCGGAACCGGAACTCGCGCCCGGCAAGCGCAAACTGATCGAAGCAGCGTTGCGGCTCACGGCGAGTGGCCGCAGCTTCACGAGTCTCGGGTTGCGCGAACTCGCGCGAGAAGCGGAACTCAATCCGAATACCTTCTATCGTCACTTCGACACGCTCGACGATCTCGCGCGCGAAGCCGTCGAATGGGTCAGCCGCCGTTTGCGGCCGATGCTGCGACGCGAACGCTGGCTCGCCGCGCACGACGAACCGCATAGCATGCCTCGTCGCGCATGTGCTGCGTTCTTTGCGTTTGCGCTGGACAACCGTGAGGCCTTCCTGAGCGCGCTGGCCGAGTATCACGGCACGTCGCCCGTGCTGCGCGAGGCCGTGCGCGTCAACCTGAACGAAGTGTCGACGGAGATGGCCGAGGACGTCGTGCAATTGAATCTGATGCCTGCGTTGCCGCGCGAGACCGTCGAAGAAATCTGCACGCAGATCGTGCTGCAGCTTTTTCATCTGTCGCACGAATTTATCGGCAATGCGGCGCAGCGCGAGTCGTTGATCGATTACTCGGAGCGCTTCATCGTCAGGCTGTTCGCGGGTGCCGTCGTGCTCGCGCAGCATGAGGCGCATGGCTGATGCGTGCGATCGCATCGCGTGTCGACGCATCATGAAAAAGGGCTCCGTGAGGAGCCCTTCGTGTTTGCTGCCGTTCAGCCGAAGATGATATGCAGTTCAGGCCATCAGGTATCGTTCCAGCCACCCGAGTCGTCGTTGCTGCCCATGTCCACGCCGCCGCCGTCGTTCCAGTCGTTGGTGCCCTGGCCGAAGTCGATCGAGCCCGCGTCGTTGCCGCCGCGTTTGCGCGATTCGTCGTCGACGATCACGTCGCGCTCGACCACGCGATCTCTGCCGGAATTGAGCGCTTCGCCCAGCAGCACGCCCGTGAGCAGGCCGCCCATGCCACTGCCGAAGCCGCCGCCTTGCTGCACGATAACGGGCGGCTGCTGTTGCTGCGGATACGGGTAGGGTGCTTGAGGAGGATAGCCCGGCTGCTGGCTGCGGCCAAACGCCTCGTTCGCTTCACGTGCATATGGCGAGTCGCCCGCCGCCGAGGCCGCAGGTGCCGCGTTCGGATCGGGCCTGCCTTCGGCGCGGGCCTTGAGGCTCGCGACCTGCCGTTCGAGATCTTCGATCTGATACGGCGGCACCGGGTTCTTGCTGTTCGACAGCGATTCGACCAGTTGCCGCAACTGCGTTTCCGCGCCTTCGACTTCGCGTTCGAGCGCTTCATGTCCCGGTGCCGTCGACAGCTTCACGTCGAGCTTCAGCGAACGCACGTCGTTGAGCAGATCGGTGGCGCGCTTGAGTTGCGCGCGGCGATCGTCGTTGGCGCGCGTGTCGTCCTGCGAGCGCGCGCGGCGCAGGGTCCAGCGCAGAATCAGTGCGATCGCGGCGATCAGCACGACGATACCGATCCACATGCCCATCGACGGGCCGTGCCGCTGCGGCGCCTGCTGGATCGCCGACTGCGTGGCAGGCGCGGATTCCTGCTGCGCGAACGGATTGCCGGTGCGATGGGTGACACCACCGCCACCACTGCCGCCGCCGACACGCGCGGCGTCGGCGCGCAGACGTGCTTCCGTCTGCGCGAAGCGGCCGGGGTCCGTGAAGCGGACTTGCGGGTCGAGCGTCTTTGCCTGTTGAAGCTGTGCGAGCGCGTCGGCGGGGCGGCCTTCGCGGTCGAGCACCTGCGCGTAAAGATAGTGCGCGCGCGCGCTGTCGGGATGTGCCTTCAGCACTTCGTTCAACTGCGAGTCGGCCTTCTGCCAGTCGCCCTGTTGAATCGTTGTTTCGATCTGCGTCGCGGTCGGCACCGCGAACGCGGCACCCGATAACAGCATCAGCGAGAGCGTCAGGGAAACACCGGCTGCTGCGAGAAATTTTTTCATGTGCGGGCCGGGCGCATTGACGCCCGTCTCCATACTAACGAGTTGCCGTGCCGCGCGGCCTCGTGTCGAAACACGCGCGGCACATCGCCTGTTGCGCTTACTGCGCAGGCGTGTCCAGCTGCTTCTTCAACGCGGCGAGACGGTCGTCGACGGACGGTCCGCGATTCAGGTCCGCGAGCTTGTCGTCGAGCGCCTTGCCGCTCTTCGTGTCGGCGGAATTCAGGCGCGCGTCGGAACGTGCATTCGACAGCGCGACCTTGTCCTCCAGCTTCTGGAAGTCTTCAGCAAGATTCTTGCCGCCGATGCCACCCAGCGCGGTGGCCGCCGTGTCTTTGGCCTGCGCGATCTGCTGCTTGGCCTGCAGGATGTTCGAGCGCGCGTTGAGGTCGTTGCGGCGCTGACGCATGTCGTCGATCTGCGTCTTCAACTGCTCGACGGAAGGTTCGAGCGTGGTGAGTTCCTTCGCGAGTGCATCGCGCTCGGCTTCCGCCGTCGCCTGTGCGCCGAGCGCCTCGCGTGCGAGCGCTTCGTCGCCGGCTTGCAGCGCGCGCTTCGCGCCGTCTTCGTACTTCTTTGCCTTGTCGGCTGCCACGTCGCGCTTGCTTTGCTGCGTCGCGACCTGCGCCTGGATCTCGATCAGCGAGTTCTCCGCTTTCGCGATGCTGTCGTCGAGTTCGCGCACGATCTGGCGCGCATCACGCGACGGGTCCTGCACGGAATCGGCTGCGTCGTTCAAGAGACCTTTGACTGTCCGCGTGATGCTGTCAAAAAGCGACATGAAACCCTCCATTGATTGAAATCGACGCTGAATACCCGGCGCGTGGAACAGGGTGCGTGACGACGTCGACTACACGTAGTTTACGCCGCCGTGCACGACGCTGCGGGTCTGCTGCATGTCATCCGCTATGCGTCCGTTCACGCAGGTTCCAGGATGACCATGCAGCCGGTCCTGACATCGGGGCGCACAGGCGGATTGCAATAGCGGCATGCAAATTTAACCTGCCGCCGCAACGTCGCACTTCGCACCCGTTGACGCATCGTCTGCACCTTGCAGGCGATAAGTGAGCGGGTATTCAACAGCTCGCGGATATTACACCACGGGCACACTTAAACCCGACTTAAAGTGCGATTTCCTGCGTGTTTTAGCGGCTCTCTTTGCAATCTTTTGCAGCGTCGAAGAGTGCGCGCAACGACATGAACGAATCAGCGCGCGCGTTTGTCAAAGCGTGTCGAAACGCGCGGACACGCATGGCCGGATTCTTTCGGATAGCCGACGATACGACGCGCCGCTGGGCGTTCACGCGAAGCGGCCGCTGCCTTTGGCGGGATCGATGCCCGATTCGTCGTCGTCCTGCTCCTGGTGACGCTTGCCAGTTGCGTTACGTTTCGATGTGAGCAGTGTGGGGGTTCTGGATGGCGTGCGCATGTCGGCGCCTGCTTGAGGCGAGTCCGCTGCGTCGGCGGACGCGAGGGCGGCGGCTTTTGCGGCCGCGACACGCGCGGCTGCTTCGGCGGCGGCCTGGGTTGCAGCCTGCCCGGCGGCATCTTCGTCCATGCTGTCGAGCGCAGAAAGAGCGGCAACGGACGACGGGCGCGCGAGATCGATAGGGGCGAGCGCTTCTTGCGATGTGTCGGAGGCGGGGAAGCCGGTATCGTTTTCAGACGGCGCGGGCGCGTCGCGCAGCGCAGGCGTCTTGAACGCAGCCGGCGCAGCCTGCCGCAGATGCTTGCTGGACCGCGCGACACGCTGCAGCGCTTCGTTCAGCGCATCGGGTTCGCGCGGCGCGCGCAGCCGGTCGACGATGCTCGCCGCCTTGACCTGTTCGCTGGTCGCGCCGAAGCTCAGCACCGCACGGCGCATCAGTTCGCTGACGCTGATGCCGAGGTTTTCGGCCGTCGAGGAGATGGCGCGTTTCTGGGCGGGTGTCACGAAGACGACGATGCGTTCGCTGGGCTTGTTCATAGATCGGCTCGCGTTCTTTGTTGGTGTCGAACTGCGGTGGAATCCGGGCAGGCGGCGAATCCTGCTTGTCGCGCGTCGAACCATCATAAGACGAAAACGCGGCGCGCGGTTACACGCGGGTGCAAATCGGGCGTGGGCGTAAAATGGCTGTCACATCAATGGGTTGGCGTGCTTCCGGGCGGATTGTCCACAGGCCTCTCCACATTTTCTGTTGATAACCGCATGCGCGGCGCACAAGCCGGTCTGAGCGGTGCAACGCGGTGTATTTACGTACTTCGGGGCGCAATCATGAGGGAATTCTTACAAAAAAATCACGATCGGCGCCGCTTGATTTCTTTAAAATGCGCTGTTACGTTGCGCCAGACACTGCCCGGGCGCGCCGTGCGACCGGCTGGGACGGGGTAAAACAGCCGGTGCTGCGCGGAGGCAATCGCCGGGTATGAAGCGTCGCGCCACGCGGCATACGACTGCGCCGTTGAACGGACTGGCGCGAAGGCGCCGATCTGGCGCACAACGGTGCCGCGGCTGCGCTTAACCTGCGGACGGCGCCACGATCACGATTCAAGCGCACCAAGCGTGCATACCGGGCGTGCAGGACGCGCCCATCATTCCAGTCATGCCAATTATCAAACGACCGAGTTCTTCCAGTTCCTCCGGGCATCCGGGCCGCGAGCCATCTTTCGGCAGCAACGACAACCCGAGCCGCGATTACCGCTACGCGCAGCGCGAAGAAGACGCCGGCGATGAGCGCGGCCGTGGAGGGCGCTCCGGGGGACGCTCGATAGGCGGCACGATCGCGATGTGGTTCGCCGGGCTGTTCGCGACGCTTGCCGTGGTCGGCGCGCTGATCATCGGGTACGCGCTCGTGGTGATGGGTCCGCAGCTGCCGTCGCTCGACGCGCTGACCGACTATCGTCCGAAGGTGCCGCTGCGCATCTACACGGCGGACCATGTGCTGATCGGCGAGTTCGGCGAAGAGCGCCGCAGCCTCGTGCGCTTCCAGGACATCCCCGACGTGCAGAAGAAGGCGGTGCTCGCGATCGAGGACTACCGCTTCTACGAGCACGGCGGCGTCGATTTCATCGGCATTCTGCGCGCGGGTTTCGCGGACATCATGCACGGCGGTTCGTCGCAGGGCGCGAGCACGATCACGATGCAGGTGGCGCGCAACTTCTTCCTGTCGAGCGAAAAGACGTACACGCGCAAGGTCTATGAAATGCTGCTCGCGTACAAGATCGAGCGCGCGCTCACCAAAGACCAGATTCTCGAGCTGTACATGAACCAGATCTATCTGGGCGAGCGCGCTTACGGCTTCGCGGCTGCGGCGCGCGTGTACTTCGGCAAGGATCTGAAAGACATCACGCTCGCGGAAGCGGCGATGCTCGCGGGCCTGCCGAAGGCGCCGTCCGCGTACAACCCGGTTGTCAATCCGAAGCGCGCGAAGATCCGTCAGGAATACATCCTGAAGCGGATGCTCGACCTGAACTACATCACGCAGGACCAGTACAACCAGGCTGTGAAGGAAGAGATTCGCACGAAGACGGCGGGCAACGAGTACAGCGTGCATGCCGAGTACATCGCGGAAATGGTGCGCCAGATGATGTACGCGCAGTACAAGGACGAAACGTACACGCGCGGTCTCAACGTGACGACGACGATCGACTCCGCCGATCAGGAAGCCGCCTATCGCGCGGTGCGCAAGGGCGTGATGGACTACGAGCGCCGCCACGGCTATCGCGGGCCGGAAGGCTTCGTCGAATTGCCGGCTGCGGGCGACGAGCGCGACGAGGCGATCGAAGACGCGCTGAACGATCACCCTGACAACGGCGAGATCGTCGCCGCCGTCGTGACGTCGGCGACGGCGAAGGAAGTGAAGGCACAACTGCTCGACGGCACGCAGGCGAGCGTGACGGGCGACGGCCTGCGCTTCGCCGCGGGTTCGCTGTCGGCGCGTGCGGCGCAGGCGCAGAAGATCCGGCCAGGCTCGATCGTGCGACTGGTGGCCGATGCGAACGGCAAATGGCAGATCACGCAGTTGCCGCAAGTGGAGGGCGCGCTGGTGTCGATGACGCCGCAGGACGGCGCGATCCGCTCGCTCGTCGGCGGCTTCGACTTCAACAAGAACAAGTTCAATCACGTGACGCAGGCATGGCGTCAGCCGGGGTCGAGCTTCAAGCCGTTCATCTATTCGGCTGCGCTCGACAAGGGCCTCGGACCGGCGACGATCATCAACGACGCGCCGCTGTACTTCCCGCCGAGCGCGCCGGGCGGCGACGCATGGGAGCCGAAGGACGACGACCAGCCCGACGGTCCGATGCCGATGCGTCTCGCGCTGCAGAAGTCGAAGAACCTGGTGTCGATTCGCATCCTGTCGTATATCGGCACGAAGTACGCGCAGGACTTCGTCACGCAGCGCTTCGGTTTCGACGCCGACAAGACGCCGCCGTACTTGCCGATGGCGCTCGGCGCGGGTCTGGTCACGCCGCTGCAATCGGCGGGCGCGTATAGCGTGTTCGCGAACGGCGGCTACCGGATCAATCCGTATCTGATCGCCGAAGTCGACGATGCGCACGGCCAGCCGCTGTCGCGCGCCCAGCCGTTGACGGCGGGTCGCGATGCGCCGCGCACGCTCGAGCCGCGCAACGCGTACATCATGAACAGCCTGCTGCATTCGGTGGCGACGGCGGGCACGGGCGCGGGCACCAACGTGCTGCATCGAAGCGACCTGCAAGGCAAGACGGGTACGACGAACGACGCGAAGGACGGCTGGTTCGCCGGCTATCAGCAATCGCTGGTGGCCGTCGCGTGGATGGGTTACGACCAGCCGAAGTCGCTCGGCAGCCGCGAATTCGGCGCGCAGCTGGCGCTGCCGATCTGGGTCGAGTACATGCAGCGCGCACTGCGCGGCGTGCCGCAAGCCGAGCCGGAAGTGCCGCCGGGCGTGACGACCGTCGATGGCGAACTGTTCTATGCGGACATGACGCCGGGCGCAGGCTTTGTCGCGAGCATCGGCATGGATTCGGCGAATCCGCTGGCGAGCGGCGGCGATGCCGTCGGTGCGGTGGGACCTGCGGGGATGACGCCGCCCGCGCCGCCGCCGAACGTCACGTCGA
Source organism: Paraburkholderia sp. Tr-20389 (assembly GCF_017104565.1). Taxonomy (GTDB): domain Bacteria; phylum Pseudomonadota; class Gammaproteobacteria; order Burkholderiales; family Burkholderiaceae; genus Paraburkholderia. The sequence continues at coordinate 237,411 of NZ_JAAGPD010000007.1, forward strand.
CGGAGAAGAAGCAGATCATGGATTTGTTCGAGTCGAACAAGCCTTGATGGTTTGAGGTTTCGATGTAGTGAAAGACGCGCCCGTGGTGTACATCACGGGCGCGTTTTCTTTTGCGCTAGTGGCGGCGTGCGCGCCACTCGGTGATTTCGTTGTGCGCTCAGCGGGTTAGCGAAGATGTCCAGGTGTTATCAACAACCCTGCCAACAGAATCTGTTGATAACCTCGCTGAACGCGCATCGTCCGTTTTTCAGGCACCCGCAGCGCAATCTGCATCGCGGGAAAAATCCGTCGCTGGCTCAATGACTTATCCCGCTTGTCCCGGCGATCTCAACAAGATCATCCCCAGAAACTGGGGATAACTCGATGCACGTCGCTCACTGCGCAGCGGATCCCGCACCCGTCGAGACCGACGCAGCGTGCGCCACATCCGCGGGCGGATTCCCCATCGCCTGAAACAACGCGGCCGTGTCGTTCAGACGCGCGCCCGTATAACGGATCTCGTCGAGCCGCGCGTTCTGATACTGCTGCTCGCTGGCTCGTGACGACGTCACGGGCACGGCGCCCAGCCGATACCGTGCTGACGTTTCGTCGAACGCGTGCTGCGCCGCGCGCGCGGCAACATTCGCGGCATCGAGCGATTGCGCGTCATGTTCCAGCGCTGCCAGCGTATCGGCGACATTCTGAAACGCGGCCAACACCGTCTGCTTGTATTGCGACGTTGCGGCTTCATACGAAGCCACCGCTGCGCGCCGCTGCGCGAACAACGCGCCGCCGTGAAAGATCGGCTGCGTGATCGATGCGCCGATGCTCCAGATCGCGCCCGCGCCCGAGAGCGCGACGGGCCAGCTGAAGCCGCCCTGGCCCATCGATGCGCTCAACGTGATGCTTGGATACATCTGCGCCGTCGCGACGCCGACATCGGCGGCGGCTGCCTTCAGCGTCGCGTCGGCTGCCTCGATGTCCGGGCGCGCTTTCAGCAGATCGGACGGCACCGACACGGGCACCTGTTCGGGCACATGCAGCGACGCGAGATCGAGAGGCGGCGGCGCGGCGTCCGGCGTACGGCCGAGCAGCACGGCGAGCGCATGGCGCGTCGTCAGCAGTTGCTGGCGCGCGGCGGGCAGACTCGCGGCAAGCGACGCCGCACTTTGCTGCGCATTGAGCAGATCGCTATGCGATAGCGCGCCGAGATCGTAGCGGCGTTGCGTGTCGCGCGTTTGCTCGTTGGCGAGCGTGACGAGGCGTTCCGTGGTCTTCACCTGCGCATCGAGCATCGCCGCGGATACCGACGCCGTCACGATGTTCGCGGCGAGCGCGCGCCGCGCCGCATCGAACTGGAACGCCTGCACGTTCACGCGCGAGGCCAGCGCCGCGTTCGCGAGCCGCGCCGCGCCGAAGATGTCGAAGGTGTACTGCGCCTGCAACTGCCCGACGAAGGTGTTGTACAGAAACGTGTTTGGCCCGGCCTCGGGAATGCCGAGCGCGCGCTGGCGCGCGGCCTGGCCGCCGCCGTCGATGGTCGGCAGCATGTTGCTGCCGATCTGCGCACGCAACTGCTCGCGGGCCGCCGTCAGACTCTTGTCGGCGGCGGCGAGCGTCGGACTGTTGCGCAAGCCTTCGTCGACGAGCGCGTTCAGATCATCCGATTGAAACGTGCGCCACCATTCCGGCACCGCCTTGGCACCGATGACGAACTGCTGCGTGACGCCTTGCGCGGGCACCGTCTGCGCCGGTTGCTCAGCGGCGCCGTAATGCGCGGGTTCGGGCATTGCGGGTGGGTTGCCGTTTGGTCCGAACGAGCAGGCCGCCGCGAACACGGAAGCCACGGCCACTGCGCAAGACCTGCGGGTCATCGAAAAGAGGCTCATGATCAATTCCCCGAATGTTCACCCGGCGCCGGGCGCGGATCGCGCTCGTTGCCGCGCACGCGGAACCACGCGGCATAAAGCGCGGGCAGATAGAACAGCGTGAGCACCGTCGCGCTCGTGATGCCGCCCATCAGCGCTGTCGCCATCGGTCCGAAGAAGTTGGAGCGCAACAGCGGAATCAGCGCGAGCACGGCGGCGGCCGCCGTTAATGTGATCGGGCGGAAGCGCCGCACGGTCGCGCCGACGATCGCATCGAAGCGCTTGTGCCCCTGCGCGATGTCCTGCTCGATCTGGTCGACGAGAATCACCGAGTTGCGCATGATGATGCCGAACATCGCGATCACGCCGAGCATCGCGACGAAGCCGAACGGCTTGCCGAACAGCAACAACGTCACGACCACGCCGATCAGTCCGAGCGGCGCCGTCAGCACCACCATCAGCACGCGCGCGAAGCTCTGCAACTGGATCATCAGCAGCGTCAGTACCGCGATGATCATGATGGGCATCTGCGCGTTGATCGACGTCTGTCCCTTCGCGCTTTCCTCGACCGATCCGCCGATCTCGATGCGATAGCCGACGGGCAGCGTCGAGCGGATCTGCGCGAGCTGTTTGTCGACGGCATGCGTGACGTCGATGCCTTGCGCGTTGCCGCGCACGTCGGACTGCACGGTGATCGTCGGTTGACGGTCGCGTTCCCAGATCACGCCGTATTCGAGGTCGTCGCGCATATGGCCGAGCGTGCCCAGCGGCACCGAGCCGTTCGGCGTCGGCATCGCGAGCGTGAGCAGTTGCGACGGGTCGACGCGCTCGTTTTTCGGCGCACGCAGATCGACGCTGATCAGCTTGTCGCGCTCGCGATACTGCGTGACGGTATAGCCCGACAGTGTCATGGCGAGAAAGCTCGATACGTCCGCCGACGTCACGCCCAGTTCGCGCGCTTTCTTCTGGTCGACCTCGAAGCGCACCGAACGCTCGGCGGGTTCGTCCCAGTCGAACTGCACGTTCGCCGTGCCGGCATTCGCGCGCATCGTCGCGGCCACTTTCTCGGCGATCGAGCGCACGGTCGCGATGTCGTCGCCGCTCACGCGGAACTGCACGGGGTAGCCGACGGGCGGACCGTTTTCGAGGCGCGAGAGGCGCGTGCGGATCGCGGGGAAATCGTTGCGCAGTTTCGGTTCGAGCCAGCGCGCAAGTTTCTCGCGATCTTCGACCGACTTCGCGGTGATCACGAACTGCGCGAAGTTCGGCTGCTGCAATTGCTGGTCGAGCGGCAGATAGAAGCGCGGCGCACCCGAGCCGACGAAGTCCACCGAATGATCGATTTCGGGCCGGCCTTCCAGTGCCTTTTCGATGCGCTGCGCCTGGCGCAAGGTCGCTTCGAACGATGCGCCTTCGGGCAGTCTCACGTCGACGAGCAGCTCCGGGCGGTCCGAGCTCGGGAAGAACTGTTGCGGCACGAGCGTGAAGCCCGCGAGCGATACGACGAACAGAATCACCGTGATCGCGAGCACGATGTAGCGCCGTTCGATACACCAGCTGATCCAGCCCGTCAGGCGTCGATAGAAACGCGTTTCGTAGATGTCGTGCTCGTGATCTTCGGGCTCGTGCGCCTGGCGCTTGCGTTCGGGCAGCAGGTGATAGCCGAGCATCGGAATCAATACGACGGCCGCGAGCCACGACGCAATCAGCGCGATCGCCGACACTTCGAAGATCGAGCGTGTGTATTCGCCCGTGCTCGACTTCGCGAGCGCAATCGGCAGAAAGCCCGCCACGGTGACGAGCGTGCCCGTCAGCATCGGGAATGCGGTGCTGGTGTACGCGTACGCTGCGGCGCGCGTGCGGTTCCAGCCCTGTTCGAGCTTCACGGCCATCATTTCGACAGCGATGATCGCGTCGTCGACCAGCAGGCCGAGCGCCAGCACCAGCGTCCCTAACGACACCTTGTGCAAGCCGATGTCGAACAGATACATGCACAGCGCGGTAACGGCGAGCACGACGGGAATCGAGATCACGACGACCATGCCGGTGCGTACGCCCAAGGACACGAGACTCACCACCAGCACGATCGCCACGGCTTCGGCAACGGCTTCGAGGAAGTCGTCGACGGAATGCGCGACCGCGTGCGGCATGCTCGACACTTCGACGAGCTTCAGGCCCGCGGGCAGATGCGCCTGCAGTTCCGTCATCTTCGCGTCGAGCGCCTTGCCGAGCCGGATCACGTCGCCGCCGTTCTGCATCGTCACACCGATACCGAGCACGGGCTTGCCCGCGAAGCGCATCTGCGTGACGGGCGGATCGTCGTAGCCGCGTTTGATCGTCGCGATATCGCCGAGCCGGAACGAGCGGTCGTTGATGCGGATCAGCGTGTCGGCGAGCGCGTTCAGGTCTTTGAATTGCCCCGTGGGACGCACGAACACGCGGTCGTCGTGCGTGGTCAGCGTGCCCGACGGCGACACGCTGTTTTGCGTGTTGATCGCCTGCGCGAGCTGCGTCGGCGAAATGTTGAGGCGTGTCAGCTGGGTGTTCGTGATCTCGACGTAGATGTGCTGGTCGGGATCGCCGAAATAGTCGACCTTGCCGACGCCCGGTACGCGCAGCAGCACCGTGCGCAATTCGTCGGCGTAGTCGTGCAGCTGCGCCGCCGAGAAGCCGTCGCCTTCGAGCGTGTAGATGTTGGTGTAGACGTCGCCGAACTCGTCGTTGAAGAACGGGCCCTGAATGCCTTGCGGCAAGGTCTGCCCGATATCGCCGACTTTCTTGCGTACCTGATACCAGGTTTCGGGCACATTCTTGACGGGCGCGGCGTCCTTCATCGTGAAGAAGATCAGCGATTCGCCGGGGCGCGAGTAGCTGCGCAGGAAGTCGATTGCAGGCGTTTCCTGCAGCTTGCGGCCGATGCGGTCGGTGACTTCTTCCTGCACCTGGCGCGCCGTCGCGCCGGGCCAGAAGGTGCGGATCACCATCACTCGGAACGTGAACGGCGGATCTTCCGATTGCGCGAGCTTCGTGTACGCAAGAATGCCGAACGCCGTCGCGAGCGCGATCAGAAACACCACCAGCGCCTGATGCCGCAGCGCCCACGCGGACAGGTTGAAGCGTCCTTCTTCGTCGTGTGTGCCGCTCATGACGCGAAATCCTCGGGATGCAGGGGCGCCACGACGCGGACTTTCTCGCCCGCCGTCACCGTATGCACGCCTTGCCAGACGACGCGCTCGCCTTCGTTGAGTCCCTGCGAGACGGCAATGGTCCGCTCGGCGTAATGCGAGACCTGCACGCGGCGCAGTTCGAGCTGATCGCTGCCGCTCTTCACCACCCACACGGCGGGCTGCGTGCCGTCATGAAAGAGGGCCGTGGCGGGCAGCGTATAGAGGCTGGCGTGCGCCGCGGTGTTGTCGTGTGCGAAGTCGATGTCGGCTGTCATGCCGAGACGCACGTCCGCGCCGGCATGATCGAGCGTGAGCTTCGCGCGATACGTGCGGCTTTGCGGATCGGCAGCGGGCGACAGTTCGCGCACGCGCGCGTTGAACGTGCGGCCGGGCAGTGCGCCGAGCTTCACGGTGGCCGTCGTGCCGACGTGCAGCGACGCGAGCGCGCCTTCGGGCACGTCGCACACGACGTCGATATCGCCGGACCACGCGAGGTTGTAGACGGCCTGTCCAGCCGACACGTTCTGCCCCGTATCGGCCTGCTCGGCCGTGATGACGCCCGCGTGATCGGCGGCGAGCGTCGTGTATTGCAGCTGGTCTTTTGCAAGCGCGGCCTGCTGCTGCGCCTGGTCGCGTTGCGCGGCCGCCGACGCATAGGCGTCTTCCGTCTGCTCCAGCTGTGTCTGCGCAATCAGGTTCTCGCGCGCCTGCGCGCGGTCGCGGTCGAGCTGCTGCTTCGCATAGAAGAGGCGGTGCTGGGCGGCATCGAGTTGCGCGTCGGCGCTGGCGGCGTTCTTCTGCGCGTCGGCGGGATCGAGACGCGCGACGATCTGGCCGTTCTGCACGACGTCGCCGAGACGCACGCGCCGCTCGACGATCTTGCCGGCCAGGCGGAACGAAAGGGGCGTCGAGTAACGCGCCTGCACTTCACCCGGCAGCGACGCGGCCAGCGGCTGGCCATCGGCATGCACGGCGACGGCGACCACGGGGCGCGGCGCGGGCGCGGCGGCTTCCTTGTTGTGGCAGGCGGCGAGTGTCAGCGTGCTGGCGAGAACGAGCGCGGCGAGCGTCGTACGGCCCACCGATGAAGATGACGATGGAGTCGATGCGGACGGGCGGAACAGCTTGCGCGCGATAGCTGGCGCGCCACGACGGGAACGATTCACGATGCCCCCAGGCTGAGATGCAAACGGATACGGCAGGCCAGAGGCTACCGACGGCGTGCGGTGTAGCGTCAACGCACACGCTTCGATTCAAGGCCCATCGAAACGCGCGCCGCTTCACCAGGTGCTGCACTGATTGTTTTAGATGCTGACGCGAATTTTAATACACACCTGTATCTGAATGCAAAACTGAATCTGGTGTCGGATCGATGCTAGACTGTTAAATATGAAACGCATACGACTCACCCGCGAACAGAGCAAAGACCAGACGCGTCTGCGTCTGCTCGATGCTGCGCAGGCCATTTTCATGAAGAAGGGGTTCGTCGCGGCGAGCGTCGAGGACATCGCCGAGGCGGCGGGCTACACGCGCGGCGCGTTCTATTCGAACTTCCGCAGCAAGCCGGAACTGTTTCTGGAACTGCTGCGGCGCGATCACGAGTCGATGCAGGCGGATCTGCAAGGCATCTTCGAAGAGAACGCGACGCGCGAGGAAATGGAGGCGAGCGTGCTGCGCTACTACAGCCGCATGCCGAGCGAGAACAAGTGTTTCATCTTATGGGTGGAAGCGAAGCTGCTCGCCGCGCGCGATGCGCGGTTCCGTGTCCGCTTCAATGCCTTCATGCACGAAAAGCTCGAACAACTGACGGCGTACATCACGGAGTTTTCGGTGCGCGTCGGCACGCCGCTGCCATTGCCGGCCGAAACCCTGGCGCTGGGTCTGATGGGCTTGTGCGACGGCATGCAGTTCTTCTTCACCGTCGATCCGCAACGCTTCTCCGGCGAGCGCGCGGAACAAGTGCTGGGCAGTTTCTTTGCGCGCGTGGTGTTCGGCCGGTCGATGGAGTGACGCAAGCGTCCTTCAAGCGGCCGCTCAAATCCACACATCGTTGGCGGCCGTGCGCTCGCTGGTTTCGCTGCCTGTGTTCTTCACGCCGCGCGGCTCGATCAGCAACAGTTTCACTTCCTTTTCTGCGTAGGGCTTGTGCTCCTTGCCCTTCGGCACGACGAACATGTCTCCGGCCGACAGCAGCACTGCGCCGTCGCGGAAATCGATGCGCAGTTGGCCCTCCAGCACGATGAAAGTTTCGTCCGTATCGGCATGATCGTGCCAGATGAAGTCGCCTTCGATCTTCACGACCTTGAACTGGTAGTCGTTCATTTCGGCGATCACGCGCGGTTGCCACTGATCGTGGATACGGCTCAGCTTGTCGGCGAAATTGATCGGCTGATAGGGTGTGGCGGACATGGCGTTTCCTTTCGTTGAAAGTCAATGCCGGCGAGTGTAGTGACGCGCGTATGCCGCCGTCTTGAACGTTCGTGCAAACGCGCGACGCCGTGCTCAGCGAAGATTCGAGGTGAGCATCCGCAGCCAGCGCGAGGGCGTCACGCCGTACGCGGCCACGAAGTGCCGCGTCATATGGCTCTGATCCGCGAAGCCCGTTGCAGCGGCGGCATCGACGAGCGCCATGCCGCGCAGCATCGATTGACGCGCGGCATCGAGCCTGCGCATGGTCAGATAGCGATGCGGACTCGTGCCGAAGAACGCGCGGAAATCGCGCGACAGGCTCCAGCGGTCGCGTCCGCTCGCGGCGGCCAGTTCGTCGAGCGTGACGGGGCGCTCGAGCGACGCGTGCAGGTAATCGCGCGCGAGCTGCGCGGCGTGGAAATCGGCGGACGGGCGCAGGCGCTGAAGTGGGCGGCCAGCCGACACGGCGTCGAGTGCATGCGCGAGATCGAACAGCGCGTCGTCCTGTTCGAGCGGATCCAGCGCGCGGTCGATACCTTGCAGCAGCGCTTCCGTCGCGCCGGCGAGACGCGGATCGTCCGACAGCCCGCCTTCGATGAACGGCAAGGGCTTGCCGCCTAGCGCCGCCTGAAAGACGGCGGGCTCGACGTAAATCATCCGGTAGCGGAAGCCTTCGTCGGTGCCTGCCTGGCCGTCGTGCACTTCGTCGGGATGCAGCACCATCGTGCCGCCCGGCAGGCTGTTGCGCACGCTGCGCCGGTAATGAAAGCTCTGCACGCCGGCGAGCGTGCGGCCGATCGCGTACGTGTCGTGCCGATGCAGCGCGTAGCCGTTGTGCTGGAAAAATGCCTCGATGCGTTCGACGCCGTCCTGCACGGGCGCGCGCCGGATCCAGTCGTGATTGCGCGCAAGCGTATGCGTCGGCGTGCTCGCCTTCGACCCGGCCGTCACGTCGACTGTCTGCATACTGGCTGCCTGTTGACGCGCGCCGTCAGATGCCAAGGCCCGGCCCGAAATTGCTGCCGATCAGCTTCGTCACCGACTGAATGTCCGCGTAGTCCTGCTCGGGCAGCCCGTCGAGCATCGACAGCACTTCGTTGCTCGCGCCGGCTTCGCGCGCGGCATCGACGAGTGCGTCCTTGTTGAGCGGATAGGTGACGCCGTTCAGCACATCTGCGATCTGCAGGTCGATCGATTCACCCGGAATAGCCGATTCCGTCATGCTCGCGCTCCATTGTTCTGAAAGTTGTCGACGCGAGCGGGACGACCCGCCCATCGAATCGCGCATTGCCGCGCAACATTCGCGCCGTCATGTCTGCAGATGTTCGTCCTGGGCCACGAAGCCGCGCTCCAGGTGTCGCGACTTGGGTAGGGCAATGTGTTCCCATCGCTCCGGCCGGATGTCGGTCTGGGCCGCGACGTCCGGCGCGGCTGGCGCGACGGGAGCGGCATTGGCGCGGGCGGCGGCCGTGTCGATCGTGCCGTCCGTCGCGGTATGCACAGGCGCGGCGAAACACGAAGCTGACAACGTCACCATGATCAACAGCGTCGAGGTTTTCATCGCTCGACCTCCTTATGCCAGGCAGCGCAGGAACTGCATGCAAGCGGTATGCCATTTCGATAACCATTTCAGGCGCCCGCCCCACGCGGTTGCCGTCTGCGAGCACCGCGCGTCCCCCTCATATTACGCCAGTTATTTTTACAAGCGCTGGAGAGGCGCAAGGAAGCAGGGATATGGCGCGGCGTTGATGGAGGTTTGAGGCGGTTTCGTAGTGGCCGGGCGTGGCATCGCGAGGCGCCGGGCGGCTGGGCGCCATGCACGCGGCATCACGTATGTAGAAAGCGGGTCGCGTTAACCCGGCGTGCAGCGCACGCGGTCACGCAGCACGCGCTCAGCGCAGCACCTCGAAGCGCGTCCACGGCCACGACGGGCGGTCGCGCATATAGCCGTTCAGCCAGTTCCACTGCGGATGGCGTTTCATGAACGCCTGCGCATCGAACGGCCGGCCGCACGGATGTCCCCAGCGCGCGAAGAACGCCATTTCGCCCGCCATTTCGCTGTCGACGACCTTGCCGTCGTTCGCGCCCCACGGATTGAACGGGCCATGATCCGAGCCGCCAAAACGCTGGTCGTCGAGTTCGAGGTGGCCGCAGATCGTGCGCGAACACGGGTTGTCGGGGCGATCGAGGTAGACGTCGTGATGGTCGGCAATCATCGCCTTCGCCAGTTCGACGTCGATCTGACCACGATGCATCTCTTCGAGCTGCATGAAGCGCAGCCGCCGCGCGCCATTTCTCCGCACATCGGTGTAGTCCTCGCCTTCGCCCGTGCATTCCTGGTTGCGGATCTTCAGGTCGGTGGCCGCGTTGTAGCCGCTGTAGAAACCGTCTTTCGTGCTTTCGAAGCCGGAGTAGTGCAGGCCGAGTTCGTAGCGGGCGATTTCACCCGTCTTCGTATCGCCGATCAGCCAGCTGTTCGCGTAGCCGCCGTTATTGGCCAGCGCGAACATCTCGCACCATTCGCCGATGCTGTTCGCGTACTGTGTTGCACGTCGCGAGCGGTAGAACTCCGGCGCGCCCGACGCGTTGTAGCCCGCGAAATTCGAAATCGTCGTCTCCGTCACCATCAGACCCGCCGACGTCACCCAGAAGTCCGTCAGGCTGGAGATGCAGCCGGGCAGCCCCTGCATCAGGATGCGGTTGCCCGACTCGGGGACGATGTCGAACACGACGTTGAACGCGTCGCCCGCCGCGTAGCGGTCCCACGAGTTGTGCGCCATCACGATGCGGCCGTCGCGCGTCGCGCTGCCCGTCGCGATGAACGCGCTGCAATGATGGCCGCGCCGGCCGCGCCACGGCTTCAACCCGAGTTGCGGCTTCTGCTGGGCGGCGTGCTGCGGCCACCAGCTTTGCAGCAGATCCATGTAGCCGTTCCATGCGAGCACTTCGGCGAACGTGAGCTTCGCACCGTCGGCGATACCCTGGATTTCGTCGGCGTATTCGCTGTCGATGCGCGGCGCGAACTGCTCGACGGCGGCATTGACGAAGGTGTCGAAATCCTCGCCCGTGTCCCATTTCGCGAGATAGCGGGCGGTGCGGATCGCGTTCTGGATTTCGGCGGCAAGCAACTGGCCGTGCTGTTCGCCACGGTCGTACGGCTCGCCTTCGACGTGCACGAAGATCCAGCCCGCATGATCGCGGCGCACGGCATCGATGGACGGTTTGCTCATCTTCGCTCCCGTTCGTACGTACGTGGCATCGCCGCCGGCGTTGCTCAGCGCCGTGTGTGACGGGATGCGGCTTGTGGCTTCTTCGCGCCCGGAGTCGTGCCCGGCTCCGGGTCAATTCATTGTAGGGAACCTGCCACGCTTTGCCAGGCGCCGAACGGTTGCGAGTGCGGACGTTCGCGGGCTAGCGCGCCGGGTTCATCCGGAAGTATGCGTCGAGCAACGAGGTCTTGTAGACGACGCCCGCGAGCGTCGGCCGGGCTCTGCTTTCGACGACGGGCAGCCGTTCGCCCTGGAACGCCATGAAATGCTGGAGCGCGACGCCGAGCGGCATGTCCGGCGTGAGCACGTCGAAATGCGGCTGCAGATAATCGGCGGCCGTCTTTGTCGAGGTGTCGCGTCGATCGAGCAGGTCCGATGTGATGTCCTTCAGCGCGACCACGCCGAGAAACGCACCGCTCTCGTCCGTCACGTACAGATACTTGACGGGATATTCGAGGAACACGCGCGTCATGTCGTGCACGGTCGCGTCCGGCTGCACGACGGTTTGCGGCGGGCGGATCAGTTCGCGCATCTGCGTCGCGCGCAGCCGCATGCGCTCCTGTTCCGCGCGATTGCGGTGCAGCGTGATGTCGTACATCGAGGTCTTGCCGATCGCGCGCGCCGCGAAGTAGGCAACTACGCACGACAGCATCAGCGGCAGCACGACCTGATAGCTCAACGTCATTTCGAAGATCATCAGGATCGCCATCAGCGGCGCCTGCGTCGCGCCCGCCAGAAACGCACCCATGCCGACCATCGCGTAGGCGAACGGCGCGGACGTCGCATGCGGCCACAGCGCATTCATGCCGATGCCGAACAGCGAGCCGATCACGGCGCCGACGAAGAGCGTCGGCGTAAACACCCCGCCGACGGCGCCCGAGCCTACCGTGGCCGCCGTCGCGATCAGCTTGAACACGAGCACCACGACCAGTGCCGTCCAGGTCCATGGCGAATGCAGGATCGAGTTGACGACGCTATAGCCGTTGCCCCACACCTCGGGCGTCCAGATGGACAGAATACCGACGACCAGTCCGCCGAGCGCGAGCCGCAAAGGCAAGGGGACGGGCAGGCGGCCAAACATCGACTTGCTGGTGTCGATGAGCCGCAGGAACTGCGGCGCCGCCGCGCCGCACAGCAGGCCGAGCGCGACGAAGAGCAGCACTTCGAGCCCGGCGACGGGCGGGAACACAGGCATCTCGTAAGGAGGCTTGTAGCCGGCGAACTCGCGCATCACGATGTTCGACACCACCGACGACACCACGACGGGCCCGAAGCTTTCCATCGCGATCGAACCGAGCACGATTTCGGTGACGAAGAACGCGCCCGCGATGGGCGCGCTGTACGCGGACGTGATACCCGCCGCCGCGCCGCAGGCGACGAGCAGCCTGAGACGCGGCGGGTCGAAATGCACCACGCGTCCGATCAGCGACGCGCCGAGCGCGGCGAGCTGCACCATCGGACCTTCGCGGCCGATCGAGCCGCCGCTGGAAATCGTGAACAGCGACGACACGCTGCGCCACAGACTCACGCGCACGGGCACGACGCCGTCGCCGATCACGACGGCTTCCATGTAATCCGTATGCAGCTTCTTGTCGACGCCGCGCTGCGCAAGGAGCAGCAGCATGCCCGCGATCAGGCCGCCGAACGCGGGCAGGCCGATGCGCATCGCCAGCGGCAGGCGCCGTGCCATTTCGACGAGACTGCCGTCCTGCCCGGTGAACACGCGCTGCAGCAGCGAGATGCCTTCGCGAAAGGCAATGGTCGCGAAGGCGCCCGCGATGCCGACGATCACCGACCACACCAGCATCGTGTGCGCATCGGACAGGCGGAAGAGATGGGCGGCGCGGGTTCGCAGTCTCAGCAGGAATGAAAGCACGGCAGGAGCGGGCGTTTAGGGTTGTTCGAAGCGTGCGGCCTGCATGTCGGCGGCCGTGCGCGATGGCGGGTTGAAGGACGGCGCGCCCGTTCCGATGCGCGCCGCGGCGAGACGAAAGTGCAGTGTCAGTTCATGTCAGCGCACGTCCTTGTCGAGTTCGGGGTAGTGCCGGAAGACACAGGTTTCGTTGTAGGGCAGGCGTCGTTCGGAGTCCAGATACGCGGCGATGTTCGGGCGCTTGAGCACCGCATCGTGCAACGCGGCCAGGCGCGGATAACGCTCGCCGAAAGGCCTCATGGCGCGCGGAAACGCGTAGTGCAGCGCGTCGATCAGCTGGAACATCGACAGATCCACATATGTCAGCGTGTCGCCGACCATGTGCGCGTCGCCCGCCGGGTTCTGCTTCAGCACGCGCTCGAAATAGCCCATGAACTTCGGAATGCGATGGTCGATGAAATCCGTTGCGCGGATTTTCGCGGCCTCTTTCTGTTCCTCGTAGTACATGCCCGCTGCGAGGGGATGATGCGTGTCGTGCGCTTCCGTCACCATGTCGGCGATGGTCAGCTGCAGGCCGTTCGCGACGTAGCGCAGGCTCTCGATTGTCGGCGCGAGATTCAGCTTCGGCCCGAGGTAGAACAGGATGTTGGCCGTCTGCGACAGGATCAGGTCGCCGTCCTGCAGGAAGGGCGGCGCGTACGGCGGATACGCTTCCGACCGGTCGTTCATCACGTCGATCATCGCGCCCGTGCCGAGCCCGTCCTGCTCGTCGCCGCGCGCGACTTCGACGTAGTCCGCGCGCGCTTCTTCCAGCGCGAGCCGCACGAATTCGCCGCGGCCCTGCAAGCCATCCCAGTAGTAGAGTCGGTAAGTCATCGGTCGGTCCTCATTCGGTTGTCGGCGGCGCGGGTCGCGCCGCGTTTGCACACGGAAGGGAGCTAGAAGTATGCCGCGCGACGGGTGACGTTGGCGTGTTCCGGAAGGTGTAGGCAAAAAGCACAAAAGCCCCGCACGCGGCGGGGCTTGTTTGAACGGGGTGACGGCTTAGCCGAACAGGTGCTGGACGAGCCATGTGATACCCAGACCGCCTGCGAACAGCCACACGTAGAGGATGAGACCCGTGGTCAGTGCACGCGGACCGGCATCGCGAATCTGCGACAGACGCGTTTCGATGCCGAGCGCCGTCATGGCCATGGTCAGCGCGAACGTGTCGAGCATGTTCACGGTGTTCGTGGCGGCTTCGGGCAGGATGTGCAGCGAATTCACGACGACACAGGCGAGGAAGCCGAGTGCGAACCAGGGCACGGCAAGCTTGCGCGGTGCATGCGCTGCGTCGTGTCCGGCTTTCGCCGCTGCGTTGCGTGCCGAGCGGCTCACCCACAGGCCGACGATCAGCAGCACCGGCACGAGCAGCATCACGCGGGTCATCTTGACGATGGTGGCGATATGCGTCGCTTCCGGGCTCACGTTGCTCGCCGCGCCGACCACCTGCGCGACCTCGTGAATCGTGCCGCCGAAGAACAGGCCGACGCCCGTCGTGTCGAGATGGATGAGACCGGCGCGCAGCAGCGCGGGGTAGAGGAACATCGACAGCGTGCCGAACAGCACCACGCTGCCGACGGCCATTGCGCTCTTGTGCGGCTTCGACTGCAGCGTCGATTCGAACGCGAGTACGGCGGCCGCGCCGCAGATCGCGCTGCCCGCTGCCGTGAGCAGCGCGCTGTCGCGGTCGAGCTTCATCAGCTTCATGCCCGCCCAGGTGCCGATCACGAGCGTGCTGACCACGATCAGCAGCGATTCGGCGAGACCCGGCAAGCCGACTTGCGCGATTTCCTGCAAGCTGACGCGCAGGCCGAAAAAGGCGACGGCGATACGCAGCAGTTTGCGCGCCGAAAAATTGACGCCGGCCGCCCAGCTATCGGGCATGCCGTCTTTCAGCGCGTTGCCGTAGATCATCCCGCCGACGATGCCGACGATCAGCGGGCTAATGCCCAGATTGGCAATCGCCGGGATGGCGGCGATCCGGGTGACGGCCGCGGCGAACAGCGCGACGAACAGAATGCCGTTGATCTGGCCGCGCGTCGATGACGGCGCGGCGGGAACGGCATGGGTGTGAATGGTGGTGGACATGGGCTCAACCTCTCGTTGAAGGCTGCTTGATTCGATGGCCTAATCCTAATTTAGATATATCGATATGAAAAATCGTGATTTGGGATGTAATGTATCGGCTAATCTGATATTTTGTCGCCATGACCCCGGATCAGCTTATAACGTTCGCCGCCGTCGCCGAGCATCGCAACATCAGCCGCGCCGCGCTGGCGCTGCATCTGTCGCAGCCTGCCGTGTCCGGCCAGTTGCGCCAGTTGCAGGATGAATTCGGCGAGCCGCTCTATCTGCGCGACGGTCGCGGCGTGCGCCTGACGCCTGCCGGCGAGCAGCTCGCCAGCTATGCGTCGCGGCTGCGCGACACGTTTCGCCAGGCGTACGCATATCGCGACGCGCTGCGCGGCATGGAGCAGGGCACGCTGCGCATCGGTGCGAGCACGACGCCTGCAAGCTATCTGCTGCCGTATCTGATCGCGGAGTTTCAGCGCCTTCACCCCGACGTCACCGTGCACACCGACGACGGTAATACGGCCGATATCGTCGGCGCGCTCGCGTCGTTCGATGTCGCGCTGGTGGAGGGGCAGGTCGGCGGCGATCTGCCGCCTGACACGGTGGTGCATCCGTGGCACGAAGACGAGATCGTCGCGATCATGCCGCGCTCGCATCCGCTTGCCGTCGCTGGCTTGCAGGCCGTCACGCTCGAAGGTCTGAGCGAGCACGCGCTGGTGCTGCGGGAAGAGGGTTCCGGCGTGCGGCAACTGATCGAGCGCGCGTTTGCGCGGGCGGGTGCGCCGATGCGGATCGCGCTGGCGATTGCCGGCGTCGAAGGCGTGAAGGAGGCGGTGCGCGCCGGGATGGGCGTTGGCTTCGTATCGGCGATGTCGATGCGTCACGAGAATGAGTCGCTCTGTCGCCTGCCGCTCGGACCCGAGCCGCTCACGCGGCGTTTTTCGATCCTCGTGCCGCATGCGAGCGCGCCGTCGCGGCTCGTCGGACGCTTTCTCGAACTGTGCCTGAACGGCGACGCGAAGCCTCTGGCGGGCGAGTCCGGCGCTTAAGGGATTACCACTATGGTGTGCCGGTACGTCGAGGGGCAGTATTCGCCTCAAGCGCAGTCGCGCTTTTTTGATATCCATCTTTGGAACCGATTCCAAAGATCGTTTTTAAGCAACAGAGCAAGGTATAGGGCATGTCGGAAGTTGTCATCGTCGCGAGTGCGTTTGGAGCCGATGCGATCCGCAAGGACGGCCATCACGCGTGGTTGAAGACGGCGGCGCAAGCGGGCGCAGCCGGTTTCGAAGTGCGCCGGGAGCTATTCGCGCTGGAAGCGGAGGCGTCGTCGGAGGCGCTGTCGGCGCTGGGCAAGTCGATTGCGGCGAAAGGCCTGTGGTCCGTGTATTCGACGCCCGCCGAGTTGTACATGTCTGACGGCACCCTCGACGAAGCCGCCCTTCGCCAGGCGTTGATCGAAGCGACGGCGCTCGGCGCGCGCTTCGTCAAGTTGCAGTTGGGCGGTTTCGCGGGACGCGCCTGGGGCGACGCGATCGCCACGTGTACGAAAGGCGTCGCGGCGCGGCTCGTCGTCGAGAACGGGCAGATGGAGCGCGGCGGCTCGCTCGCGCAATTCGACGGGCTGTTCAATGCGCTCGCGAAGGAAGGCCGTCACAAGCTCGTCGGCATGACGTTCGACATCGGCAACTGGCAATGGCCCGGCGTCGATCCCGCCGAAGCGGCCCGCAAGCTCGCGGACCACGTCGAATACATCCATTGCAAGGCAGTCGCGGGCGAAGGCGCGCGCCGCTTCGCCGTCGCGCCCGCCGCCGACGATCCCGTATTCGCGGCCGTACTGCCGCTGCTGCCGCGCAATGTGCCGCGCGGCATCGAATTTCCGTTCGACGCCACGCGCGTCGCCGCCGACGCGTCGCACTTCGTCGCATGGCTCGCATCCGCCTGAGCGCCGCGAGCGTCGACTGAATCACGAAGGAGAAGTCATGCATCCGACACTCGATGTCATCACCTACGGCGAAGCGATGGCGATGTTCGTCGCGGCCGAAACGGGCCCGCTCGCGGGCGTCGGCCAGTTCACGAAGCGCATTGCGGGCGCCGACCTCAACGTGGCGATCGGCCTGTCGCGTCTGGGCTTCAAGGTGGGCTGGATGAGCCGCGTCGGTGGCGATTCGTTCGGCCAGTACGTGCGCGACACGCTCGCGAAGGAAGGCATCGACCAGGGCTGCGTGACGACGGATGCACGCTATCCGACGGGTTTCCAGCTGAAGTCGAAGAACGACGACGGCAGTGATCCCGCTGTCGAGTATTTCCGTAAGGGTTCGGCGGCGAGCCATCTGTCGCTCGTCGATTACGTGGGCGACTACGTGCTTCCCGCGCGCCATTTGCATCTGACGGGCGTCGCCCCTGCCATTTCGCGGAGTTCGCGCGAACTCGCGTTCCATCTGGCGCGCGAAATGCGGCAGGCAGGCAAGACGATCTCGTTCGATCCAAACCTGCGGCCGACCCTGTGGCCGTCGCGCGAAGCAATGGCGACTGCGCTGAACGAACTGGCGACGTTCGCCGACTGGGTGCTGCCCGGCATCGGCGAAGGCGAGATTCTGACGGGCTACACGCAGGCCGAAGACATTGCGCAGTTTTACCTCGATCGCGGCGCGAAGGGCGTCGTGGTGAAGCTCGGCGCGCAAGGCGCGTACTACCGCACGGCGACGGACTCGGGCGTCGTCGCGGCACAGCGCGTCGAGCAGGTCGTCGACACCGTCGGCGCCGGCGATGGCTTTGCCGTCGGTGTCGTGAGCGCACTGCTGGAAGGGCGCACGTTGCCGCAAGCAGTGGCGCGCGGCAACCGGATCGGCGCGCTCGCGATCCAGGTGATCGGCGACTCCGAAGGGCTGCCGACGCGCGCCGAACTCGACGCGCTCGAAAGCGCCGCCGCACTGGCCGCGTAACACGCTTCAGATTTCAGCAGTCAGCAGTACAGGACGACAACGACAAGATGCCCGGCCGCACGATTGCGACAACGCAAGACGCGCGGCTCAACAGCACGCCGACCGACCGCCTCAGCAAGATACAGGAGACAACCATGTCCTCATCGCTCGCGATTCGCCGTTGGTGGACGATCATGCCGATCGTCTTCATCACCTACAGCCTCGCCTATCTCGACCGCGCGAACTACGGCTTCGCGGCCGCCGCCGGCATCAATCAGGATCTCGGCATCAGCAAGGGACTGTCGTCGCTGATCGGCGCGCTGTTCTTTCTCGGCTACTTCTTTTTCCAGATTCCCGGCGCGATCTACGCGGAGCGCAAGAGCGTCAAGAAGCTCGTGTTCTGGAGCCTCGTTCTGTGGGGCGGCTGCGCGGCATTGACGGGCGTCGTCAGCAACATTCCGTCGCTGATGGTGATCCGCTTCGTGCTTGGCGTCGTCGAGGCGGCCGTGATGCCCGCGATGCTGATCTTCATCAGCAACTGGTTCACGAAGCGCGAACGCTCGCGTGCCAACACCTTCCTGATTCTCGGCAACCCGGTGACGGTGCTGTGGATGTCGGTCGTATCGGGCTACCTGGTGCATTCGTTCGGCTGGCGCCACATGTTCATCGCGGAAGGCGTGCCCGCGATCGTCTGGGCCGTATGCTGGTGGTTCATCGTGAAGGACAAGCCCGAGCAGGTGTCGTGGCTGTCGGACGCCGACAAGAAGCAGCTCGCCGACACGCTGCGCGCGGAGCAGGCCGCCATCAAGCCGGTGCGCAACTACGGCGAGGCGTTCCGCTCGTCGGCCGTGGTCAAGCTGTGCGCGCAGTACTTCTGCTGGAGCATCGGCGTGTATGGTTTCGTGCTGTGGCTGCCGTCCATCCTGAAGAACGGCTCGTCGCTAGGCATGGTCGAAACGGGCTGGCTGTCGGCGCTGCCGTATCTGGCTGCGACGATCGCGATGCTCGCGGCGTCATGGGCGTCGGATAAACTCAACAACCGGCGCGCGTTCGTATGGCCGTTCCTGCTGATCGGCGCGCTGGCTTTCGCGGGTTCATACGCGCTCGGCACGACGCACTTCTGGATGTCGTACGCGCTGCTGGTGATCGCGGGCGCCGCGATGTACGCGCCGTATGGCCCGTTCTTCGCGATCGTGCCGGAACTGCTGCCGAAGAACGTCGCGGGCGGCGCGATGGCGCTGATCAACAGCATGGGCGCGCTCGGCTCGTTCGTCGGCTCGTATGTGGTCGGTTATCTGAACGGCGCGACGGGTTCGCCCGCGGCGTCGTATGCGTTCATGAGCGTCGCGCTGCTCGCCTCCGTGATCCTGACGCTTGCCGTGAAGCCGCAGCCGATGCAGACTCCAACACTCGCCACCCAAGGGAAGTGAATCGATGAAGCGAAAGATCGTCGCGTACAAGCCGCTGCCGGATGACGTGCTCTCGTATCTCCAGCAGCATGCCGACGTCGTGCAGGCGGACGCCGCGCAGCACGACGCGTTCGTCGCCGCGCTGCAGGACGCCGACGGCGCGATCGGCGCGAGCGTGAAGATCACGCCGGCGATGCTCGACGGCGCAGCGAAGCTCAAGGCCCTCTCGACGATCTCGGTCGGTTACGACAACTTCGACGTCGCCGATCTGACGAAGCGCGGCATCCTGCTCGCGCATACGCCCGACGTGCTGACGGAATCGACGGCGGACACGGTGTTCTCGCTGATTCTCGCGAGCGCGCGGCGCGTCGTCGAACTCGCGGACTGGGTCAAGGCGGGCGAGTGGAGGGCGAGCATCGGTCCTGAACTGTATGGCGTCGACGTGCAGGGCAAGACGCTCGGCATCGTCGGTCTAGGGCGCATCGGCGGCGCCGTGGCGCGCCGCGCGGCGCTCGGCTTCAACATGAAGGTGCTCTACACGAACCGCAGCGCGAACGCGGAAGCCGAACAGCGCTATGGCGCGCGCCGCGTCGAACTCGACGAACTGCTCGCGATGTCCGACTTCGTGTGCCTGCAAGTGCCGCTGTCGCCGGAAACGCGTCACATGATCGGCGCGAATGAACTGCGCAAGATGAAGAAGAGCGCGATCCTGATCAATGCATCGCGCGGCCAGACCGTCGACGAACTCGCGCTGATCGAGGCGTTGCAAGCGGGCACGATTCACGGCGCGGGCCTCGACGTGTTCGACAAGGAACCGATCGATCCCGACTCGCCGCTGCTGACGATGAGCAACGTGGTCGCGTTGCCGCACATCGGCTCGGCGACGCACGAGACGCGCCACGCCATGGCGCGTTGCGCGGCGGAGAACCTCGTCGGCGCGCTCGACGGCACGCTGAAGATCAACCTCGTCAATCGCGACGTGCTTTCGCAATGAGTACGCCGACGTCAGGCGCACCGCGCCGCGCCACCATCAGCGACGTCGCGCGCGAGGCGGGCACGGGCAAGACGAGCATCTCGCGCTATCTGAACGGCGAACTGAGCGTGCTGTCGCCGCAACTGCGCGCGCGTATCGAAGCCGCTATCGAGCGGCTCGACTATCAGCCGAACCAGATGGCACGCGGCCTCAAGCGCGGCCGCAACCGGCTGATCGGCATGCTGGTCGCCGACCTGACCAATCCTTATTCCGTCGAAGTGCTGCAAGGCGTCGAGGCCGCGTGTCACGCGCTCGGTTACATGCCGCTCATCTGCCATGCCGCGAACGAAGTCGACATGGAGCGGCGCTTTCTGCAACTGCTTACCACGTATCGCGTGGAAGGCGTGATCGTCAATGCGCTCGGCGTCAGCGAAGAAACGCTGCGGCCAGTGGGCGGCGGCGGGATTCCGGCCGTGCTGGTCGACCGCAGTGTGGATGGGCTCGTGACGGACATGGTCGGCCTCGACAACGAAGGCGCGACGACGCTCGGGACGCGGCATCTCGTCGAACGCGGCTTCGAGCATCTGTGGTTCGTCGTCCAGCCGTTCGAACGCATCAGTTCGCGGCGTCAGCGCGAAGCCGCGTTTCGGCGGGCGCTCGAACAGTATCCACAGGTGAGCGGCCGGACTGTCGTGCTCGAACTCGGCGATGCGGACGAACTGTCGCAAAGCTTGAGCGCGCTCGACGCCGAACTCGATGCGGCGATTGCCGCGCATGAACAACGCGAAGGCGCCACGAACAAGCCGCATGTCGCGCTGTTCGCGGCCAACGGTCCCGTCGCGCTGGCGCTCGCCCGGCATCTAAACCAGCGGCATGGCCCAAACTGGCAGAAGCGCGTCGCGCTGCTGTCGATCGACGATCCCGAATGGGCCGAGCTTGCGGGTATCACGACGATCCGTCAGCCGACTTACGACATCGGCTATCGGGCCGTCGAGTTTCTGCATCAGCGCATCGACGGCGAGCAGACCAGCGCGCGCGACTGTCTGCTGCCGGGCGTCCTGATCGAGCGTGCATCGACGCTGCGTTGACAGCAGGTTGACTGCGCGCTGATCGACCTTCATCGCGGCATGCGCTTACAATGCGCGGCGAGTTCCGACTTTCGCCTGGTTCACGCACATGTCCGGTTTACCTGTTTCTCCCGTCACGCTTGCCGTGCTCGCCGCCGCGACGATCTTCGTCGCGCTGCTTCCCATCTTTCTGTATCGCCGCTGGCGCGTGCCGTTCGCGTTGAACCGGCGCGACGCGATTGCGGGCATTGCCGTGTTCGCGTTGTCCGCGATGCTGGTCGAGCGTGCGCTCAACGACTATCTGCTGAGGCAGAACGCAGCCACCAGCGAGTGGCTGTCCGACCCCCTCGCATTCGTCGTCTACGGTGTGCTGGCCGCGGGCATC
Organism: Paraburkholderia sp. Tr-20389; assembly: GCF_017104565.1. Lineage (GTDB taxonomy): Bacteria > Pseudomonadota > Gammaproteobacteria > Burkholderiales > Burkholderiaceae > Paraburkholderia. The sequence goes on from NZ_JAAGPD010000007.1 coordinate 258,849, forward strand.
TGCGAGGAAGTGGGGCGCTTCATTGCGATGCGCTGGCTCGCGCGACGCAACGCCAACGGCACGCGCCCTGACGGCACCGCGCTTGCTTACGGTCTGGGTCACGGTGGCGCGGAAGCGTGGCTCGTCGGCGTGATGGTGCAGGCGCAATGGATCGCGTTCGGCGTGCTCGAAAATCGCGGGCAGCTCGACACGTACCTCGGCAATCTTCCGGCGGGACCGCTGATGCGTATCCATCTGCTGCTCGCGAGCCTGTCGCCGGCGATGGCGGGCGTGTTCGTGATCGAACGCGTGGCGGCGCTGGTGTTCCAGATCGGACTGTCGGTGCTGATGTGGCGTGGCGTGCGTGCCGGCTGGCGTGCCATACTGCCCGTCGCGATCGCCGCACATGCGCTGATCGACGTGCCGGCGGCCATGTCGCAGGCCGGGCTGCTGTCGCTCGTGACCGTCGATGCAATCTACGCCGTTGCGGCCATCGCCGTCGCTGCCGTGCTGATCCGTTTGCGCGGACGCGATTCCCGCGTGGTGTGATCGACGGCTACAACGCTCAACCCGAACAACAGGCCAGAGGCCAATCGACATGGAAGCCTATCAGTACGAATGCGCGAACGCGGAGATCGAAGAGCTGGCGCGCGTGATCAGCGATCTCTTTCCCGAGCAGACGCAGTTCATCGAGCGTCCCGATGAGAACGGCGTGCCGCAGATCGTCGTGCATTGGGTCGCGATGCGTTTCGGCGCGACGGCGCGCCGCATGGAACTGACGGTCGCCATCGCGCCTGCTGCATTGGCGCGTTATCGCGCGATGCCGCCGCGCGTGCGGGGCCGCAGCTTCGCGGTGCTGCGCGCGTATGTGGAAGCGACGCTGGGATCGCTGGAAGAGGAACACGCGGCCGGCAAGGCCGTGCCGCGCGAAGTCACAGTGGATCTGGGCGACGAATTCGCCTGAGGCGAGGGCGTCTCGCCCCGCGCATTCAGTCAGTCCGCGACGCGATACACCTTGGCGAAGCGCGCGGCCTGCACGACGCCGTAGTCGCCCGGCGCGTACTGCATGATCCAGTCGCCCGCCGTGCCTTTCAGCACATCGCCGCCTTGCGCGGAGCGCGCCAGCGAGAACGCTTCGTCCATGCGCTTCGCCAGCACGACGGCGGGGCGGTTGCGATACGGGCCCGGTTCGCCGTGTGCGAGCGCGGCATCGGCGGGCAGATACTTCGCGTCGAAACGTTCGCGCGACACGACCCAGCGGTCGCCCGTCGAGCCCGTGATCAGCGCGTCGCCGCGCGTATAGCGGTTCGGTCCTTCCAGGCTCATCAGTTCGCCGTCGCCTTCGGCAAATTGCACGGCGACGGTTTCGTCCTTGACGACGCGTTGCGCGGCCGGGTCGGTGAGCAGGTCGATGTTCTTGAGTTCGATCATAAGGCGAAGAGCAGAGATTGACGGAAGCGCGCGTTGCCGATGCAAATCGCAAGCGGGTATCGTAAGCGGAAGTCGCAAACGCGGCGCACGCGCGCATGATGCCAGATTCTCGCGACGCGCAAGAAAAAACGCCTGCCGGTGAGGGCAGGCGTCGTGCGCAAAGCAGTATATGAAGCGGCGTGTATTACGGCTTCACGGTTGCATCCGAAGCGGGCGCGGCGGCCTTGCCCGAGCGGCGATGTTGCGGACGGCCTTCGGGCGGCTGGCGGCGGAAGGTTTCGTCGGCCAGCTTCTTCTGCTCCGGCGAGAAACTGTTGTACAGCGGGTCGAACGCATCGACGAGCTTCTTCGTACCGTCGGCGTGCGCCTGCGTGATCTCGGCGTACTGCTTCATGTCGTCGAGCGCCGAGACGTTCGCGTTGGCGCGGCGTTGTTCGAACAGCTTGCCCATCGTTTCACTGTTGTTGCGCATGACGTCGGCGAACGTTTTCCACTGCGATTCCTGCGCCGACGTGATCTTGAGTTGCGTGTGCAGATAGTTGATGCGGTCTTCGACGCGCTGCTCGTGGCGTGCCTTGCCCGCAGCCTGCGATGCAGCCGACATCGCCGGTGCCGAGGCGCCGGCAGGCGCGGCAGTCTGTGCGAATGCGGCGTGCATGGTCAGCGCGGAAGCAACGGTAACGAGTGTGGCGAGGGTTTTTTTCATTGAGACTCCTGTTGTCTGCTCTATGAGGCTGAAGCTGGACGACGCATCGTGATCGACGTGCATCATGCCGTGCGTTATTAGTAACACGTTATCGCTTCATTGCGTCTCTATTGCGACAACTGCTTACAACCGAAACGATCGGAAATAGCCGGTGGATAAATTCGTCAGCATGGAAGTGTTCGTGGCCGTCGTCGAAGCGGGCAGCCTCACGGCGGCCGCGGAGCGTTTCGATCTGTCGTCCGCGATGGTCGGCAAGCATATCCGTTCGCTTGAAACACAGCTCTCCACGCGGCTGCTCACGCGCACGACGCGGCGTCAGAGCCTGACGGAAATCGGCCGTCAGTATTACGAGCAGTGCCGGCGCATTCTCGCCGACGTGAAGGCTGCTGAATCGCTTGCGGAAGCGATGACCTCCGCGCCGCGCGGCACGCTGAAGGTTACCGTGCCGCTCACGTACGGCGTCGAAGTGTTCTCGCCCGCAATGACCGACTATCTGAACCTCTATCCCGAAGTCAGTCTCGAACTCGATCTGTCGAACCGCATCTTCGATCTCGTCGATGAGGGATTCGACGCGGCCGTGCGCATCGGGCGACTGCCTGATTCGAGCCTCGTCGCAAGGCCGCTCAAGCCTTACCGGATGCGAGCGTGTGCGTCGCCCGCGTATCTGCAACGCATGGGCACGCCCAGGACGCCCGCCGATCTCGTTCATCACGAGTGCCTCGGCTTTCTGCATTGGGGACGCGAAGGGCTGTGGCGGCTCGACGGCGATGCCGAGGCGGACTATCAGCTGCGTCCGGGACGTTTTCGCGCGAACAACGGCCAGGCGCTGAAGATGGCGGCGCTGCGCGGCTTCGGCCTCGTGCTGCAACCGGAAGCGCTGCTCGTCAGCGAGATCGAGCGGGGCGAACTCGTGTCCGTGCTCGAAGACTATCTGCCGGAGGGCGCGCCTGTGCATCTGATCTATCCGCGCGACCGGCAACCGACGCCGAAGCTCACCACGTTCATCGACTTCGTGATCGAACGCTTCGGCGCGTGAGGTTCACGATCCACGCTGCGAAGCGCGCTCGCGCAATATGTGCAACCCGCATGTATTCGCACGGACGTGAGCAAGGTGCATAATCCGCGTCATCGGCCCGTCACGTCTGCCGGACTATCACTTTTCAACCTCGACCTTGATCTTCAAACGATGAGACCACCGCGCCTCGATCAACTCGACGAACTCGACCGCAACCTCGTCGCGCTGCTGCAAGCCAATGCACGCGAAAACGTCGCGAATCTCGCGCGGCAACTGGGTGTCGCGCGCACGACCGTGATCGCGCGGATCGCGCGGCTCGAAAAGACCAACGTGATTGCGGGCTACAGCGTGCGGCTCGGGCAGGATGTGCTCGACGCGAGCATGCACGCGTACGTGGGCATCATCATCGCGCCGAAGTATGGGCCGGATGTGCTGAAGAAGCTCAACCGGATGCCCGAAGTGCAGTTGTTGTGCGCAGTGAGCGGCGAGTTCGATTACGTCGCATGGTTGCGCGCCGATTCGCCCGAGCGCCTCAACGATCTGCTCGATCAGATCGGCGGACTCGCGGGCGTCGAGCGCACGACGACGTCGATCATTCTGTCGCGCAAGATCGATCGCGGCATGACATGACGGGCGGGTGATTTCACGGCTGTCTTGTCAGTCCCGTTTACGCGGTTTTGATGCGTTTTCGACGATTCGTCAGCATTAATCGTCATTTTGACGAAAATCATGGTCATAGCGCAGCACTTTGCGCCTATGAACCGACGGGCCTTCTCCTTAAACTTCTATGCAGAGGTTCGCTGCGGCGGACCGACATTCACCAGACAGAGAACAAAGGAGAAGCGCATGAAAGTTGCCATCGTAGGCGCGGGTCTGATCGGTCACACCATCGCGCACATGCTGCGGGAGACGGGCGACTACGAAGTGGTCGCGATGGACCGCGATCAGCACGCGCTCGACAAGCTGGCCGCGCAAGGCATTCCGACGCGCCGCGTCGACTCCGCCGATGCCGCTGCATTGCGCGCCGAAATCCAGGGCTTCGATGCCCTCGTCAATGCGCTGCCTTACTACCTGGCCGTCAGCGTCGCGTCGGCGGCGAAAGGCGCGGGCGTGCATTACTTCGATCTGACGGAAGACGTGCGGGCCACCCACGCGATCCGCGCGATCGCCGACAGCGCCGAGCATGCGTTCATGCCGCAGTGCGGTCTCGCACCGGGTTTCATCGGGATTGCCGCGCATGAACTGGCGAACCGCTTCACCGAAATCCGCGATGTGAAGATGCGCGTCGGTGCACTGCCCGAATTTCCGACCAACGCGCTGAAATACAACCTGACGTGGAGCGTCGACGGTCTGATCAACGAATACTGCCAGCCCTGCGAGGCGATTCGCGATGGCCGTACGCAATGGGTGCAGCCGCTCGAGGGCCTCGAACACTTTTCGCTCGACGGTATCGAGTACGAGGCATTCAATACGTCGGGCGGTCTGGGCACGTTGTGCGAGACGTTGTCGGGCCGCGTCGAGACGCTCGACTACAAGTCGGTGCGCTATCCCGGCCACCGCGAGCTGATGCAGTTCCTGCTCGAAGACCTGCGCCTCGCCACCGACCGCGACACGTTGAAGACGATCATGCGCCGCTCGGTGCCGTCGACGGCTCAGGACGTCGTGCTCGTCTTCATTACCGTGACGGGCATGCGCGACGGCCAGCTGGTGCAGGAAGTGTTCACGCGCAAGATCTTCGCGAAGACCGTGTGCGGTGTGCCGATGAGCGCGATCCAGATCACGACGGCAGGCGCGATGTGCGCGGTCCTCGACCTGTTCCGCGAGAAGAAGCTGCCGCAAAGCGGTTTCGTGCGTCAGGAGCAGGTGTCGCTGCGAGATTTCCTCGCGAACCGCTTTGGCCAGTTGTACGAGGGCAGCACGCTGGAAGCCATGGCGACGGTCTGATTTTTTGCAGGACGTCGGCCGGACCGGGGGCCAACTGGGATGATCGAGGCTCCGTAGAGAGCCGCGTGTGAATCGACAGCGAAACGGGCGTCCCGCTTTTCCGGCGGGACGCCCGTTTTGTGTTTGTGGCGTTGTGTTATCCGATGCGCGGCGCCTTCATACGGGCATCGGCGGCAACATGACACCGGACGATTGCGGCGACCTCACGATCTGCGCGAGCAGCGCGTCGAAATCGGCCGGCGTGGGCGACGTGTTGTCGAACATCAGAAGGCCTTCGCGTGTGTCGTCCGCCGGCATAAAGCGCCGCTGCCGGTAGTCGTCCCAATGAGCGAGCTTGTAGGCGTCGTTCGGATTGCCGCGCGCCGTGATGCGCTCGCGTGCCGTTTCTTCCGACGTCGAGACCCAGACGACGCTGATCTTCACATCCTTCGGCACGCCGAGCCACGCGTGATCGAAAAGCTTGCGCTCGCGCACTTCGCGCGACAGCGGGCCGACGGCGATCACGCCGATGCCGAGCCGCAGATTCTCGGCGGCCGTATCGAACAAGCCGCGATATTCCGGGTCGCGAAAGTGCTGCAGAAAGAGCGGGCTGTCGCGATCGTTCGGATCGCCCGTCAGCGCGCCGATCGCGGCCGCGCTGTAGACGCCGTACAGCGTGTCCTTGTCGAGCAGGCAGCAGGCTTCGCCTGTTGCCTTCATCAGCGGACCGATCAGCCGTTTGGCAAGCGTCGTCTTGCCTGTGCCGGCATGGCCGCAGATAAACACCAGATGCGTCACGTCGATGAATCCCCAGTGTGGAAGTTGGACGGCGAACGCCGATCTTGAACGGGATGACGACTAGTCGCAACCCCTATGCCATCTGGCCGATTGACGGCGCGAATTGCAGTGATATCATTGCTATCACACGTGTATCGGGGAGTCGTTATGGCAAATCTTTTGGTCCGAGGTCTGGACGATGCGCTGGTGCAGAGCCTGCGGGAGCAGGCTGCGGCACACGGGCGTAGCGTCGAAGCAGAGCATCGGGAAATCCTGGCGCAGGCGCTCGTACAGCCCAAGAAGCTCAGCTTCGCAGAGTTGCTGATGAGCATGCCGGATGTCGGCGAAGACGCCGACTTCAAGCGCCTCAATGACGCAACTGACGAAAGCGAGGGACCGGGTGTATTTGATTGATACCAACGTAATTAGCGAAATGCGCAAGAGCAGCCGCGCCAATCCAGGCGTACAGGCTTTTTTTGATGCTGCCAGGGAAGGCGAACATCGCCTGTATCTGTCGGTGGTGACAGTGGGTGAATTGCGGCGCGGTGTCGACCTGATCCGGCATCGCGGTGACCGGTTTCAGGCGTTGCGCCTCGAAGGGTGGCTCGACACGATCATGAACTCGTTCGGCAGCCACATTCTGAATGTCGGCACCGACGTCGCGCAGACCTGGGGGCATCTGCGCGTGCCTGACCCTGGACACGCGCTGGACAAGCTGATCGCCGCAACGGCGTTGATCTACAACCTGACCGTCGTGACACGTAACGTGGCAGACTTCGATGGCACGGGGGCACGGGTTCTGAATCCGTTCCAGACGCTGGACGCATGACATACCGCAGGCGACACCCGGTGTGCAACGAAGAAGGTGCTGCCTCGCGACGTGCGTGACAATGAAGAGGACCATGATGCGACGGGGACACGAATCATGACACGCCCGCAAGGCCTCACGACGCGGGCAACTGCCGCCGTTCTGGCAGCAGCGCTCGCGGTTGCCACACTCGTCGCCGGCTGCGCATCCACGCCCGCTGACAAAGTGCCGTTCAAGGACGTTCCCGTCGAGCGCATCGTCAAGCCGGGCTACACGCAGCCGGGCGAAGGCAAGGTCGCCGTCGACCTGCGCCGCGAGCGGACCGACAACGTCATCGTGCGTTTCCGCGACGCGCTCGTCTACGTCGACGGCGAGCGGGTCGCGGACATCATGAACGGCGAGCACATCGTCCTTTGGCTCACGCCAGGTACGCATCGCATCGGCGTATCGACGCAGTTCGATCCCGTCGTCGAGATCAACTTCATCGTCACGTCCGATCAGCGCTACTCGAATCGCGCAAGCGTGTCGTTCAACGACGATCACCGCATCATGCTGCGGCGCGTCGCCAATTGAGAGTACCGGCAGGCACGCCGGCTGCGTCGTTGACAATTCGACACAGCGCAGCCACTCAACTCCACGTAACATCCGGGCTTGACACCGCGCGCTGCGCGGCTTTGCATGCCGGTCCGGCAGGAGACGTCGGACCGTCCATCCCAACTGACAATCTGTAATCCGCAAAGCCGATTCGAATTCAAGGTATCCACCCATGCTGATCAACTGCGCCGCGTACCAGGATGGCCGCAAACTGGCCGACATCGAGATCGACGATATCAGCGTGTATGTCGCCAAGCCCGAGTGCTTCGTCTGGGTCGCGCTGAAAGATCCCGGTCCCGGCGAACTCGAAGTGATGAAGCATGAGTTCGGCCTGCACGAACTGGCCGTCGAGGACGTGCGCCACGGTCATCAACGGCCGAAGATCGAGGAGTACGGCGACTCGCTGTTCGCCGTGATGCACACCATCGAGACCGACGACGACGGCGAGTTCGTGATCGGCGAGGTCGATGTGTTCGTCGGCCCGAACTATGCGCTGTCGGTGCGGCGCGGCACGCGTCACGGGTTTCAGGAAGTGCGGGCGCGCTGCGAGCGCGAGCCGCAACTGTTGAAGGAAGGCGCGGCGTTCGTGCTGTATGCGCTCGCCGACAACGTCGTCGACCGCTACTTTCCGATTCTCGAGGCGATGGGCGCCGAAATCGAGGAGATCGAAGACCGCATTTTCGACAAACACGATCTGGCGGCGTCGCGCGCGATCATCGAAGACCTGTACTCGTTGAAACGCAGGCTCGTGATGCTGCAGCATCACATCGAGCCGCTGCTCGAAGGCATCAGCCGGCTGACGGGCGGACGCATTCCCGCCATCTGCGTCGGCATGCAGGCGTACTTCCGCGATGTCTACGATCATCTCGACCGGATCGTGCGCACCATCGAAGGCCGGCGCGAAATCATCGTCACGGCCATTCAGGTCAACCTCGGCATGATTTCGCTCGCCGAGAACGAAGTGACCAAGCGGCTCGGTTCATTCGCCGCGCTGTTCGCGGTGCCGACGATGATCGCCGGCATCTACGGGATGAATTTCCAGGAGATCCCCGAACTGCACTTCAAATACGGCTATCCCGTTTGTCTGCTGGTGATGCTGCTGATCGACATCGCGCTTTACCGGGGCTTCAAGAAGGCGAACTGGCTGTAGCGCGTGCGAACCCCGCGCCGACGATTCGCCCGCGCGACCTTGATGCGTCAACGCTTCGTCAACGCGAGCCGCACGCCCAGACCGATGAAGCCCGCACCCACCACACGATCGATCCAGCGCCGCACGGCCGGCTGCGAGCGCACGGCGCGCGCAGCCGTCGCGGCGATCCACGCGATCACGCAATCGTTGATCAGCCCGAGCATCACGAACACGGCGCCCAGCACGAGAAACGCGAGGGTCTTGTGCGGGCTGTCCGCGTTGACGAACTGCGGGAAGAACGCGATATAGAACAGCAGCACTTTCGGGTTCGATGCGTTCGTGACGAAGCCGCGAAACAGCAGCGTAACGCGCGACAGGCGCGGCGTGTCGGGTATGGCATCGCCGTTGGCGACGGCCGCCGCCGCAGGCCGCAGCATCCGCAGTCCGAGGTACATCAGATACGCAGCGCCGATCCACTTGACCGCATTGAAGGCGCCCGGCGACGCCGCGAGCAGCGCCGTGATGCCGAGCGCGCATGCAACGGTATGCATGCAGCCGCCGAATGCGACACCCAGTGCGGACAGCAGGCCCGCGCGCCGACCCTGCGCGATGCTCTGACCCGCGACGTACGCGATATCCGGTCCGGGCGTCAGATTGAGCACGGTGACGGCGACGAGAAACAGCGGAAACTGGCTGATGCCGAACATGGCGACTCCACGCATGAATAGCCGGCCGGCTTCGTTGCCGACCCGCTGACCAGACTCATTGGAACTCATGTTACCTACGTCCCAGCTGTTGCGCAGATCGTGACGGCATCCGCTTTTTCCCTTGCAGCGTACGCAATAAAGGGCCAGCATATGCGTCCTGCCTGCCACAGAACTTGCGGCTCGCGGGAAGATGGGAAGCATCAGAAAGGCAGTGCCGGCGCGTTGTGACGCCGGGCATCACGAATGCCGTCGCGAACGAAACGTCACCCACGCAGGGACCGGGTCGTTCGTATCGGCTGACCCACGCAGAACAAGCGAGCCATTCTTGTCACGACGTCATTCGCCGTATCGCCGAAGCAGCACGGCAGCCAGCGGATCCAGCCACGCGCACCGGGGCGCGGCGCGCTGTGCAGCGCAGCACCGCCAGTCGTTGACATCGCGAACAGGCGCCGCCGAGAATAGCGCTCGCAAACGTTTGCGCACAATCAAAAAACGGGCTCGTCCGAGTCCAACAACTGGAGATACTGCATGAACCAACGCATTCGTCGCCGCGTGTTGAGCGCTGCCGTCGTACTCACGGCGGCTGCCGCGATGCCGTTTTCGTCCGCCTGGGCTCAGGGCGCGAAGAAGCCCAAGGTCGCGCTCGTGATGAAGTCGCTCGCCAACGAGTTCTTCCTCACGATGGAAACGGGCGCGAAGGACTACCAGAAGCACAACGCCAACCAGTTCGACCTGATCACGAACGGCATCAAGGATGAAACCGACACCGCGAACCAGATCCGTATCGTCGAACAGATGATCGTGTCGAAAGTCGACGCGATCGTGCTCGCGCCGGCCGATTCAAAGGCGCTCGTGCCTGTGGTCAAGAAGGCAGTGGACGCCGGCATCATCGTCGTGAACATCGACAACCGGCTCGACCCCGATGTGCTGAAGTCGAAAGATCTGAACGTGCCGTTCGTCGGACCGGACAACGCGAAGGGCGCCGAGAAGGTCGGCGACTATCTCGCGAAGAAGCTGAAGTCGGGTGACGAAGTCGGGATCATCGAAGGCGTGTCCACGACGACCAACGCGCAGCAGCGCACGGCCGGCTTCAAGGCGGCGATGCAGAAGGTCGGCGCGAAGATCGACACGGTGCAGTCGGGCGAATGGGAAATCGACAAGGGCAATGCGATCGCGTCCTCGATGCTCAATGCATATCCGAACATCAAGGCGCTCCTGTGCGGCAACGACAACATGGCGATCGGCGCGGTGTCGGCGGTGCGCGCGGCGGGCAAGCAGGGCAAGGTGTACGTCGTCGGCTACGACAACATCAACGCGATCAAGCCGATGTTGAAGGATGGCCGCGTGCTCGCCACGGCTGACCAGTACGCAGCCAAGCAGGCCGTGTTCGGCATCGACGTGGCGCTCAAGGGCATCGCCGAGCACAAGAAGCAGGCGGACCTGTCGGGCGTCGTGGAAACGCCTGTCGATCTCGTCACGAAGTAACGGCCGCACGGCGGCGGGCGGCGTCGCGAAGGCGCCGCTGCCTGCCCGCGTGCGAATCCTCACCAATCGCTCAAGAAATCCGCCGCGCCGCCGTTATGCCAGAGATAAGCGTCATGACGGCCGGCGAGCCGCGCAACGCAGGGACGGACAGCGCACAGCCCGAGCGGCTTTGCTTCGGGGTGCGCAAGACTGTGCGCCTGCTGCCCGCATGACTTGCGCGGCCGCCGGGCGGCGTTCGCGACGGGTGGCCGGCATGGCCGGAACCCGCGCCAACGCCACGCGGCGGCTACGAGATCTGGATGACGATGGCATTTAGCGACCAAGAAGCCGACCCGGCAGCATTGCCTGCCGTGCTGTCCGTAACGGGCATCGGCAAGACCTACGTCGAGCCCGTGCTGGCCGACGTCTCGCTGGCGTTGCACGCCGGGGAGGCGCTCGCGCTGACGGGCGAGAACGGCGCGGGCAAGAGCACGCTGTCGAAGATCATCGGCGGGCTGGTCGATCCGACGACGGGCACGATGCAGCTCGAAGGCAAGCCGTACGCGCCCGCCAGCCGCACGGAAGCGGAAGCGCTCGGCATCCGGATGGTGATGCAGGAGCTGAACCTGCTGCCGACGCTGTCGGTCGCGGAGAACCTGTTCCTGAACCGGCTGCCGCGCAACCGCTTCGGCTGGATCGACCGCAGCACGCTGCGCGAGCACGCGCGCGAGGCGATGGCGCAAGTCGGGCTGGAGGCGATCGACCCGGACACGCTCGTCGGCGAACTGGGCATCGGTCATCAGCAGATGGTCGAGATCGCGCGCAACCTGATCGGCGATTGCCGCGTGCTGATTCTGGATGAGCCGACGGCGATGCTGACGGCGCGCGAAGTCGATCTGCTGTTCGAGCAGATCGACGCGCTGAAGGCACGCGGCGTCGCGCTCGTGTACATCTCGCACCGGCTCGAGGAGCTGGCGCGCGTGGCCGAGCGGATCGCCGTGCTGCGCGACGGCAGGCTGGTGCGTGTCGACGCGATGGCGAACCTGACGAGCGACCAGATCGTCACGCTGATGGTCGGGCGCGAACTCGGCGAGCGGATCGATCTGGGTGTGCGCAACATCGGCGCGACGCTGCTGAAGGTCGACCACATGAGCCGCGCGCCCGTGGTGCACGACGTGTCGTTCGAGGTGAAGGCCGGCGAGATTTTCGGCGTGAGCGGGCTGATCGGCGCGGGCCGCACGGAACTGATGCGGCTCATTTACGGCGCGGACCAGAAGGACGGCGGCACGGTGTCGCTGGCGGCCGCGCCGGGCGCGGCGCCCGTGCCTGTGCAGATCGCCACGCCCGTCGATGCCGTGCGGCACGGCATCGCGCTGATCACGGAAGACCGCAAGGGCGAAGGTTTGCTGCTGCCGCAGCCGATCGCGGCGAACGTGTCGCTGGGCAATCTCGGCGCCGTCGCGCGGCATGGCATCGTCGACGCGAAGCGTGAGAACGCGCTGGCGAAAAAGCAGATCGACGCGATGCGCATTCGCACCTCGGGTCCGGCGCAGCCGGTCGGCGAGCTGTCGGGCGGGAACCAGCAGAAGGTCGTGATCGGCCGGTGGCTGGCGCGCGAGTGCAAGGTACTGCTGTTCGACGAACCGACACGCGGCATCGATGTCGGCGCGAAGTTCGATATTTATGGATTGATGGGTGCGCTGGCCCGTGAAGGGCGCGCGCTGGTGGTCGTGTCGAGCGACCTGCGCGAACTGATGCTGATCTGCGACCGGATCGGCGTGATGTCGGCGGGACGCATGACGGGCGTGTTCAAACGGGACGAGTGGACGCAGGATGCGCTGCTCGCCGCGGCATTCGCCGGCTATCGCAATCGCGAGGCGCTGCTGCACACGCACGACACCCACGAAGGAGAGACGCAGTCATGAGCAATCAGAGGGTCACGGAGAAGGACGCGAGTGCGGCCACGGCCAGCACCGCCGATCCGTCGGCGCCGCTCGCGAGCGGCAAACCGGCGGGCACGCGGCTGGGCTTTTCGAACTATCTCGGCCTCGCGGGCGCGCTGGTCGCGATGATCGCGCTGTTTTCGGTGCTGAGTTCGCACTTCCTGACGTACGACACGTTCATCACGATCGCGAACCAGATTCCCGATCTCGTGGTGATGTCGGTGGGCATGACGTTCGTGCTGATCATCGCGGGCATCGACCTGTCCGTCGGCTCGGTGCTGGCGCTCGGCGCGTCCGTCGTGAGCGTCGCCGCGCTGAAGTGGCAACTCGGGCCGTTCGCGGCTGCGGCGCTGGGTCTCGTCGCGGCGGCGCTGACGGGCACGGTCACGGGCGCGGTGACGGTGGGCTGGCGGATTCCGTCGTTCATCGTGTCGCTCGGCGTGCTGGAAGCGGCGCGCGGTCTTGCGTACCAGATGACGAACTCGCGCACGGCGTACATCGGCGATGCGTTCGACTTCCTGTCCAACCCGATCGCGCTGGGCATTTCGCCGGCGTTCCTGATCGCGGTGGCCGTGATGATCGTCGCGCAACTGGTGCTGACGCGCACGGTGTTCGGCCGCTACCTGGTCGGCATCGGCACGAACGAGGAAGCGGTGCGGCTCGCGGGCGTCAACCCGAAGCCGTACAAGGTGATCGTGTTTGCATTGATGGGCGCGTTGTCCGGGCTCGCGGCGCTGTTTCAGATCTCGCGTCTGGAAGCCGCCGATCCGAATGCGGGCGTCGGCCTGGAACTGCAGGTGATCGCCGCTGTCGTGATTGGTGGCACGAGTCTGATGGGCGGGCGCGGTTCTGTCATCAGCACGTTTTTCGGGGTGTTGATCATTTCGGTGCTGGCGGCCGGCCTCGCGCAGATCGGCGCGAACGAACCGACCAAACGCATCATCACGGGTGCCGTGATCGTGGTGGCGGTCGTGCTGGACACGTACCGCAGCAGGCGCAAGCGCAGTTGAATACGCAGCTGAAGACGCAGTTGAGCACAGGGCGGCCGTCGTGGCGCGGGACGGCGGCCGCCGGGTAAGAACCTAACGAGAGCACCGCGGATGCAGCATGAGCTGCATTGGCCAGCAGTAAAAAACAGGCAGGGGAGTATCAGCTTATGGCGACGATCAAGGATGTGGCGGCGATAGCCGGCGTGTCGTTCACGACGGTGTCGCATGTCGTGAACAATACGCGTCCGGTGTCGGCGGATGTGCGCTCGAAGGTCGAGCTGGCGATCCGCCAGCTCAACTACGTGCCGTCCGCCGTCGCGCGGTCGCTGAAGGCGCGTTCGACGGCGACGATCGGGCTCGTCGTGCCGAACAGCACGAACCCGTACTTCGCGGAACTGGCGCGCGGCATCGAAGACGGTTGCGCGCGCAATGGCTACTGCGTGTTCTTCTGCAACTCGGACGACGATCCCGCGAAGCAGCGCAACTATCTGCGCGTGCTGCAGGAAAAGCGTATCGACGGGCTGATCGTCGCCTCCGCGGGCGACGACGCGACGCTCGCACAGACGCTCGCCGATTCGCGCGAGCCGCTCGTGATCGTCGACCGGAACATCGAAGGCCTGTCCGCCGATCTGGTCCAGATCGACCATGAAAAGGGCGCCTATCTGGCGACGCGCCATCTGCTGCAACTCGGGCATTCGAAGATCGGCTGCATCACGGGTCCGATCGAAACGGCCGTCAGCGCGATGCGAGTGCACGGCTTCATCCGCGCGATGGCCGAACGCGGCATCGAGATCGCGCCGAACGGGATCGTCGAAAGCGACTTCTCGGGCAGCGGCGGCTACCGTGCGGCGGCGCAGCTGTTCGACACGGTGCAGCCGACGGCGATCTTCGCGGGCAACGACATGATGGGCATCGGCGCGCTGCGCGCCGCTGCCGAGCGCGGCCTGCGCGTGCCGCAGGACTGCTCGGTGATCGGTTTCGACGACATCGAACTGGGGCGCTTCACCTATCCGGCGCTGTCGACGGTCGGCCAGTCGGTCCGCGCGCTCGGCGAAATGGCCGCGCAGACATTGATCGAGCGGATCAGCGGCGCGTCGACGGGCGCGTTGTTCCGGCGCCGCGTGATTGCGCCGCGCTTGATCCTGCGCGAATCGACGGCCGCATTCGCGGGCGCGCGCCGCACGGCTCAGGCGGCATAACGAATTAGCTCGGCGCCCCATCGGGCGATGCATGCGGGCGCAACGAAGCGCGCCCGATGCAAGGCGGACGCAAGCGGGCATTGCATGCATGCTTTTGTCCGTCCAGCAGACAGCAAGGAGACAGCAGTGGCAACGGATGAAGCGCGCGGACACGTGACGGTGGTCGGCAGTCTGAACATGGATCTCGTCGCGCGCGCGCCGCGCCTGCCGCAGCCGGGCGAAACGCTGGCGGGCCATGCGTTCGCGCAGGTCGCGGGCGGCAAGGGCGGCAACCAGGCCGTCGCAGCGGCGCGGCTCGGCGCGCAGGTGACGATGCTCGGCTGCGTCGGCGCCGATGCGAACGGCGCACAGTTGCGCGCGGGTCTCGCAGCGGAAGGGATCGATTGCGCCGCGCTGGAAACGAGCCCGGCCGCGCCGACGGGCGTCGCGCTCATCATCGTCGACGACGGCAGCCAGAATGCGATCGTCATCATCGCGGGCAGCAACGGCGAAGTGACCCCCGAGACCATCGCGCGTCACGAAGCGGCGCTGGCCGCGGCAGACGTGGTGATCTGTCAGCTGGAAACGCCGCCCGCCGCCGTGCACGCGGCGCTCGCCACCGCGCGCCGGCTCGGCAAGACCGTGATCCTGAACCCGGCGCCCGCCACGGGGCCGCTGCCCGCGGACTGGCTGCCGCTGATCGACTATCTGATCCCGAACGAACTCGAAGCCGCGACGCTGACGGGCCTGCCCGTGACGTCGCCGCAGGAAGCGCAGGCGGCGGCTCGCGCGCTGCGCCACGCGGGCGCCCGCAACGTAATCGTGACGATCGGCGCGCAAGGCGTCGTCGCGGCGCTCGGCGATGCCGAACCGGAGCATTTCGATGCGCCGCGCGTCAAGGCCGTCGATACGACGGCGGCCGGCGACACCTTCATCGGCGGCCTGGCGGCGCAGCTCGCGCGCGGTGGCGACGTTGCCGACGCCATCCGCTTCGCGCAGCGCGCGGCGTCGATTTCGGTGACGCGCGCGGGCGCGCAGCCATCCATTCCCACCCGCGCCGAAGTCATCGGCGCCTGATCCGTCCTTCCCACCTTCCGTGCGCGGGCGCTCAGCCGTCCGCGCACATCGCGTTTGTAATAATTACAGAGCCGTCCGGTCGTATTCGTCAGACCATATAGAACCTTCAAGTCTTCCGCCCGAATGCCGTAAACGCGGTCAGAGCACCACGTTCCACAAGAAGCGGCGCCACGCAATACCGCCACGCAACACCACCGCGTACGACATGCGTTGAAGCGACAACGCGCCTCTCACAGACATCTCACAGGAAGAAGCATGAACAAGGGCATCACCATCAAGGCACGAATTGGCCTGACGATGGCTTTTCTCGCCGCGTTGCTGGTCGCCATCGGGCTGCTCGGGTTGTTCGGCCTGAGCCGCTCCAACGATGCGCTGCGCGACGTGTTCACGAACCAGATGCCGAGCGCCGTCGATATCGGCAATGCGGAGTTGTACGCCGCGCGCGAGCGTCTCGCGCTCGACCGCGCCGCCTTCATGATCGGCACGCCTGAGGTCGCCGCGACGCTGGAGCGTGCCCGTTCGATGCGTTCGACCTCGGACGACTGGTGGAAGCGATATCTTTCGACGCCGCGCGGCCCCGAAGAAGATCGCCTCGCGCAGGACGTCGCGGGCAAGCGCGATACGCTGCATCAGGCTATGGAAGCGTTTTACGCAATCGTTAGCGCAAACGATCAACCGAAGGTTCTCGACGGCGCGAAGCGTCTCCAGGCGACCTACAACGACTTGTCGAACGCCGACGACGCGCTGCGCAAACTCCAGTTCGAACAGGCCAAACAGGGCTACGAGAGCGCGCAGTCGACCTTCTCGACGTTCCGCGTGATCAGCATCGTTGCGCTCGCGGCCGGCGTGATCGCCGCGTTCTTTTCGTACGTCACGCTGCGGGGCGCGATCGCCCGGCCGCTGTCGGAAGCGCTCGACCACTTCGATGCGATCGCGGCAGGCGATCTGCGCCGTCCCGTCGTGCCGACCTCGCGCGACGAAATGGGCCAGCTGATCGAAGGCATCGGCAAGATGCAGCGCAGCCTGACGGACACGGTCCGCACGGTGCGCTCGGGCAGCGAGTCGATCGCGACGGCCACGCGCCAGATCGCGGCGGGCAATATCGATCTGTCGTCGCGCACGGAAGAGCAGGCGTCCGCGCTGCAGGAAACGGCGTCGAGCATGGAACAGCTCACGGGCACCGTGAAGCAGAACGCCGACAATGCCCGCCAGGCGAGCGCGCTCGCGGCGAACGCGTCGGAGATCGCCAACAAGGGCAGCTCGGTGGTCGGCCAGGTGGTCGGCACGATGGGCGACATCAACCAGAGTTCGGCGAAGATCGCGGACATCATCGCGATCATCGAAGGCATTGCTTTCCAGACCAACATCCTGGCGCTGAACGCAGCCGTCGAAGCGGCGCGCGCAGGCGAGGAAGGCCGCGGTTTCGCGGTGGTCGCGGGCGAAGTGCGCAGCCTGGCGCAGCGCTCGTCGGCGGCGGCGAAGGAAATCAAGGAGCTGATCGACACCTCCGTCGAGCGCGTCCAGGTAGGCTCGGCGCTCGTCGACGAAGCGGGCCGCACGATGACGGAGATCATCGGCGCGGTGCAGCGCGTGACGGACATCATGGGCGAAATCGCGGCGGCTTCGGAAGAGCAGAGCAGCGGCATCGACCAGGTCGCGCGCGCGGTTACGCAGATGGACGAGGTGACGCAGCAGAATGCGGCACTCGTCGAGGAAGCGGCGGCAGCGGCATCATCGCTGGAAGAACAGGCGGCCAAGCTGCGCACGACCGTCTCGGTGTTCCAGGTCGACGAAGCGGGCGGCAGCTTCTCCGCGGCGCCTGCCAAACGCGCCGTACGTCACACGGCGCCCGTCGCCGCCCCGCGCAAGGTTGCG
>NZ_JAAGPD010000091.1 GCF_017104565.1 Paraburkholderia sp. Tr-20389
GCATGGTTCGACCGACTAGGCCTACCCCGTCTCTCCTGACCTCAACTTCCCGAACCGCCCGGTGCGGACCCGCATGCCGGGTGGTGTGGCAGGGGCGTAGCCTGTTGGCTACCCCCTATGCCGATCATGAGCGCGTCAGGCGCGACGCATCACGGTTCGTTGCGCAGATAACCTTCCTTCGACGGATCGCGCATGCGGAACGAGACGAGGCCCGCGATCGCACACAGCGCCGTCACGTACCAGTAGAACATCGATTCGCTGCCTGCCTGCTTGAGCCACAGCGCCACATATTCCGCCGAGCCGCCGAAGATCGCGTTTGCAACCGCATACGACAGGCCGACGCCCAGCGCGCGCACTTCGGGCGGGAACATCTCGGCCTTGATGAGGCCGCTGATCGACGTATAGAAGCTGACGATGGCGAGCGCGATCACCACGAATACGAAGGCCATCACGGGACTCGTCACGTCCTTCAGTGCGTGCAGCAGCGGCACCGTGCCGATCGTCGCGAAGAAGCCGAACAGCAGCATCGACTGACGGCGGCCGATACGATCGGACAAGGCGCCGAACACGGGCTGCATGATCATGTACACGAAGAGCGCAGCCGTCATCACGTTGCTGGCCGTTTTCGTGTTCATGCCTGCCGTGTTGACGAGGTACTTCTGCATGTACGTCGTGAACGTGTAGAAAATCAGCGAGCCGCCGGCCGTGAAGCCGAGCACCGTGAAGAACGCGCCCTTGTGCTTCCACATGCCGCGCAGCGTGCCCGCTTCCTTGCGCTGACGCGTCTCGGCCGTGGTCGTTTCGTCGAGCGAGCGGCGCAGATACAGCGCGACCAGTGCGGCCAGCGCGCCGACCACGAACGGAACACGCCAGCCCCACGCCTTCAGTTCTTCCGTCGTCAGCAGCTGTTGCAGGATCACGAGCACGAGCAGGGCGAACAGCTGTCCGCCGATCAGCGTCACGTACTGGAACGACGCGAAGAAGCCGCGACGCCCTTTCAATGCGACCTCACTCATGTACGTTGCGCTGGTACCGTACTCACCGCCCACCGACAAACCCTGGAACAGGCGCGCGACCAGCAGCAACGCCGGTGCGAGCGCGCCGATCTGGGCATAAGTGGGCAGCGCGGCGATCACGAGCGAACCACCACACATCATGAACACCGACACCATCATCGCGAAACGCCGGCCGCGCTTGTCGGCGAGACGGCCGAAGAACCAGCCGCCGATCGGGCGCATCAGGAAGCCCGCGGCGAACACGCCTGCCGTATTCAGCAACTGTGCCGTCGTATCGCCCTTCGGGAAGAATGCGGGTGCGAAGTACAGCGCGCAAAACGAGTAGACGTAGAAATCGAACCACTCGACGAGATTGCCGGACGAAGCGCCGACGATCGCGAAGATGCGTCGACGGGTGTCGGCGGGCGTGAAGACGGTTGTATCGGTCATGCTGGTGTCGGTCCCTTCTTTGAAGTTTCAGCGGTCGAACGCCGCCTTTGTGTTGCGCTCAAGCCTGGTTTCAACGAGGTTTCGGTCCTGTTGCAACCGGGTTGCAGCACGCGTGCGAGATTGTATATATATGTAAGCTTTTACGCGTCGGTATCTTAACGGATATCGCAGGATAACGGCGCGAACCCGGCATTCTGTAGGGCTGCGCTACCCTTTCGGGCGCTCTCGGGCCACGTATCGGCGATCCGATGCGAAACGCCGTGCACAATAAAAAAGCCAGCCCGAAGGCTGGCTCTCGTGACGCTGATCAGCTTGCAAAGCGTCGTCGGAACGGCGTCGCCGACTGCACACTCATACGCGCACGGCGGGTGCCGTATAGCGGCACTCATAACGCTTCCTGACCGTGCCGTTTTCATCGACGCTTTCCAGGTACACGTCGAATTGCCACAAGCGCGCCATGTGCTTGAGCACTTCGTCGCTGTCGCCCGACAGATGCCGGTTGTCGCTCATGAAGTGGCGCAGCGTGAGACTGCGGTCGCCGCGCGTGTTCACCGACCAGACCTGGATATTCGGCTCGCGATGATGCATGTCGTACTGCCGCGAGAGCGCCTGACGCACGTATTGATAGCCGCTGTCGTCGTGGATCGCGGAGACTTCGAGCGCATCGCGCATGTCGTCGTCGAGTACCGAGAAGAGCCGCATTTCGCGGATCAGATGCGGCGACAGATACTGCGCGACGAAGCTCTCGTCCTTGAAGTTGCGCATCGCGTAGTGCAACGCTTGCAGCCACGGGCTACCCGCGAGTTCGGGGAACCACTTGCGGTCCTCTTCCGTCGGGTGCTCGCAGATGCGGCGAATATCGCTCATCATCGAAAAGCCGAGCGCGTACGGATTGATGCCGCTGTAATACGGCTTGGTCACGGGCGGCTGATAGACGACGTTGCTGTGCGAATGGAGAAACTCCATCATGAAGCCGTCTTCGAGCTTGCCCTCGTTGTACATCGTGTTGAGCAGCGTGTAATGCCAGAACGTGGCCCAGCCTTCGTTCATCACCTGTGTCTGGCGCTGCGGATAGAAGTACTGGCCGATCTTGCGCACGATGCGGATGACCTCGCGCTCCCAGGGTTCGAGCAGCGGCGCATTCTTCTCCGCGAAATACAGCAGGTTTTCCTGCGGCTCCGGCGGATAGCGATCTTCCACTTCTTCGGGCAACGGCGTGTGGCGCGTCGGCAGCGTGCGCCACAATTCGTTGACCTGCGACTGCAGATACGCCTCGCGTTCGCGGCGCGCTTCCGATTCCTTCTGCAATGACAATTTCTGCGGACGCTTGTAGCGGTCCACGCCGTAGTTCATCAGCGCGTGGCACGAGTCGAGCAGCTCTTCGACGCGATCGAGCCCGAAGCGCTCTTCGCACTCCGCGATGTAGTTCTTCGCGTAGACGAGGTAATCGATGATGGCATGCGCATCCGTCCACAAGCGGAACAGGTAATTGCCCTTGAAGAACGAGTTGTGGCCATAGGCCGCGTGCGCGATGACGAGGGCCTGCATCGTCATCGTGTTCTCTTCCATCAGATACGCGATGCAGGGATTGGAATTGATGACGATCTCATACGCGAGGCCCATTTGCCCGCGCCGGTAACTTTTTTCGGTAGCGAGGAAATGTTTGCCGAACGACCAGTGCCGGTAATTGACCGGCATGCCGACGGACGCGTACGCGTCCATCATCTGTTCAGCGCTGATGAGTTCGAGCTGGATCGGATAGACGTCGAGTTCATATTGCTCCGCAACATGCGCAATATGTGTGTCGTACTCTTCGATCAGTTCGAAGGTCCAGTCGGACGGACACGGCAACGGCCTTCTATCGGCAACGTTCATACGGACTTCCCTTTGCCCTTCGGTGGGCGCCCCGGTGGGTCCCCGTGCTGCAGCTGCGTCAGGCGCTTTGCCTGCTCCGGCATCGGACGCACGCGCATCCTGCACGTGCGACGTATTCGCCTCGGCATGCCCGGCCTCACTCTGCTTCGGCACGCCTTTACGACGCTCGGGCTCGTACCCTCGCGCCTCGTTGTGCAGGTGGCGTGTCGTCATGCTGCTTCCACCTGCTTTTCGAACAACTCGCGGAACACCGGATAGATATCCGCAGCCGTTTCGACCTTCTTCATGGCCATATGCGGCTGCGACAGTGCGAGTTGCGCATATTCGAGCCACAGGTTCTGCTCTTCAGGCGTCACCTGAATGTACGCAAAATACCGCACCTTCTCGAGAATGTCATCTGCGAGGATCTTGCGGCACTTCGGCGAGTCGTCGGTCCAGTTGTCGCCGTCGGAAGCCTGCGCGCCGTAAATGTTCCATTCAGTCGGCGAGTAGCGTTCGTCGAGGATCTTCTGCATCAGCTCCAGCGCGCTCGACACCACCGTGCCGCCGCTTTCCGTCGAATGGAAGAACGTGTCTTCGTCGACTTCTTCGGCGCGCGTATGGTGACGGATGAAGACCACCTCGATCTTCTCGTAGTTACGCTTGAGGAACAGATACAGCAGGATGAAGAAGCGCTTGGCGAGATCCTTGCGCTGCTCGTCCATCGAACCCGACACATCCATCAGACAAAACATCACGGCTTGACTGGACGGCTGCGGCTGCTTCACGCGGTTCACGTAACGCAGATCGAACGGGTCGATGAACGGAATGCGCCAGATGCGGCCGCGCAGATGGTGGATGTCGTCTTCGAGCAGCTTGATCTCTTCGCGACGGTCGGCGGGGTCCGCCTTCATCTCTTCAAGCTGCTTCTCGAGTTCGTGCAGTTCGTTGACGAGCGGCGCACCGAGCGCGATGCGTCGGCCCAGCGCGCTGCGCAGCGAGCGCACCACGTCGATGTTGTTCGGCGTGCCTTCGGCAGCCCAGCCCGCGCGGATACTCTTCCACGTCGGCACGGCCAGCAGATGCGTTTTGACGAGACGCGGCAGTTCGAGATCGTCGAAGAAGTACTGCATGAATTCTTCGCGGCTCAGTTCGAAAACGAAATCGTCCTGCCCTTCGCCTTCGTTGCTGGCGCTGCCACCGCCGCCGCTGCCGCCGCCCCCTTGCGGGCGCGGGATCTTGTCGCCTCGAATGTAGTCGGCGTTACCCGGGTGCACCATTTCGCGCTTGCCGCCGGGGCCATGCCGGAACGACGGTTCGGCGATGTCCTTGCGCGGAATCGTGATGCTCTGGGTGTTTTGAATGTCTTTGATACTGCGGTCGCGCACCGCTTCCGACACCGCGCGCCGAATATATCCCTTCACGCGACGCAGAAAGCGTTCGCGATTTGCAATGCTCTTGTTCTTGCCTGCCAGCCTGCGGTCGATGATTTGATGAAGCACA
Organism: Paraburkholderia sp. Tr-20389; assembly: GCF_017104565.1. Classification (GTDB taxonomy): domain Bacteria; phylum Pseudomonadota; class Gammaproteobacteria; order Burkholderiales; family Burkholderiaceae; genus Paraburkholderia. Next base: position 4,803 of record NZ_JAAGPD010000091.1, read on the forward strand.
TCCGGTCTCCCGCTCCGATTTGGAATACGCGGGGCGCAAGTTGCGCATGCAATCTTATGTCCATGCGGCTTGCGCCTCGCAGGAGGCCCGCGCAAATCGGGTGAAGCGAACCCGTTTGCGCGGGCATTGCGCTACGCCTGTCATGACGACTTGCGCACACGCAGATACCAATCGCACAAGAGCCGCACCTGCTTCGGCGTATAGCCCTTGGTGACCATCCGGTTGACGAAGTCTTCGTGCTTGCGCTGTTCCTCCGCCGATCCTTTGGCATTGAACGAGATAACGGGAAGAAGTTCTTCCGTATTCGAGAACATTTTCTTTTCGATCACGACGCGCAGCTTTTCATAGCTGATCCACGCGGGATTCTTGCCCCCGTTCGCGGCGCGCGCACGCAGTACGAAATTGACGATCTCGTTGCGGAAGTCCTTCGGGTTGCTGATGCCGGCAGGCTTTTCGATCTTCTCCAGTTCGGCATTGAGCGCCGCGCGGTCGAAGCTCTCGCCCGTGTCGTGATCGCGGAACTCCTGGTCCTGAATCCAGAAGTCGGCGTACGTGACATAGCGATCGAAAATGTTCTGCCCATACTCGGAATACGACTCCAGATACGCGGTCTGAATCTCCTTGCCGATGAATTCCGCATAACGCGACGCGAGCACGTCCTTGATGAACGACAGATACTTCTGCTCGGTTTCCGGCGGGAACTGTTCGCGCTCGATCTGCTGTTCGAGCACGTACATCAGGTGCACCGGGTTCGCCGCGACTTCCGTCGTGTCGAAGTTGAACACGCGCGACAGGATCTTGAACGCGAAGCGCGTGGACACGCCCGTCATGCCCTCATCGACGCCCGCGAAATCGCGATACTCCTGATACGACTTCGCCTTCGGATCGGTATCTTTCAGATTCTCGCCGTCATACACCTGCATCTTCGAAAAGAGGCTCGAATTCTCGGGCTCCTGCAGACGCGTGAGCACCGACATCTGCGCCATCATCTTCAGCGTGCCCGGTGCGCACACGGCGTTGGACAACGACGAGTTGCGCAGCAGCTTCTCGTAGATCTTCATCTCTTCCGAGTAGCGCAGGCAGTACGGCACCTTCACGACGAAGATACGGTCGAGCAGTGCTTCGTTGTTGCGGTTGTTGCGGAACGCCTTCCATTCCGACTCGTTCGAGTGCGCGAGGATGACACCGTCGAACGGAATCGCGCCGAAGCCTTCCGTGCCCTTGAAGTTGCCTTCCTGGGTAGCCGTCAGCAACGGGTGCAGCACCTTGATCGGCGCCTTGAACATTTCGACGAATTCGAGCAGGCCCTGATTGGCGAGGCACAGACCGCCCGAGTAGCTGTATGCGTCTGCATCGTCCTGTGCGTACTGTTCGAGCTTGCGGATGTCGACCTTGCCGACGAGCGACGAAATGTCCTGATTGTTTTCGTCGCCAGGCTCGGTCTTCGCAATGCCGATCTGCCGGAGGATGGACGGATAGCGGCGCACCACACGGAACTTGCGGATATCGCCGTTGTACTCATGCAGGCGCTTGACGGCCCACGGGCTCAGGATGCTCTTCAGGTAACGGCGCGGAATGCCGTATTGCTCTTCGAGGATGGGACCGTCCTCGTCATAATCGAACAGGCCGAGGGGCGACTCGTTGACGGGGGAACCCTTGATCGAATAGAACGGCACGCGTTCCATCAACTGCTTGAGCCGTTCGGCGATCGACGACTTGCCGCCGCCCACCGGGCCCAACAGATACAGAATCTGCTTCTTTTCTTCGAGCCCCTGGGCGGCGTGCCTGAAGTAGGCCACCACCTGCTCGATCACGTCTTCCATTCCGTAGAACTCACGGAACGCGGGGTATACCTTGATCACCTTGTTCGCGAAGATACGCGACAGACGCGTATCGTTGCGAGTGTCGATCTGTTCCGGTTCCCCGATTGCCGTCAACATGCGCTCGCCTGCAGTGGCGTACGCGGCGGGATTGTCTTTGCAGAGCGCGAGATACTCCTCGAGCGAAAGTTCCTCCTCTCGCGTTTTCTCGAAGCGGGTCGCGAAACTGCTGTAGATATCCATGCTACCTCCTCGCCGAAGTCTGGGACGATGTCGTGCGCGGCGCGCTATCAGGAAACGACATCGCTCGAATTCATCCTAAACCCTTTTAAATTTTTTTTCACGAACTACGTTGTGAAAATAGCGCCACTGCCAGCACTCATCACCGCCTGCTTGATGACGAAAATACGCTCACCTACAATCGTTGCCCACAGTCGTGCGAAACATGACCGACGTGCTGCATTGCATCTCGCGTTCCTTCCCTGCGTTTCATGTGTCGCATGACATCCGATACATGTGGCACCGCGCGCTTTCCTGCACTTTTCCGCACCTTCGCAAACAGCCGTGCAGCACGCTGTCTGCCTGACCACACTCCGCCCACACATTACTTCTTCTTGCTCCTTCCCGCAGCGCATGTGACGGGTGCTTCGTGTCGCGATGCCTGCGCGTCATGCAATCCGTTGCCGCCTTTTCCGCCATAACGCACACATCCGTGTTTTCGACGACAGCATGCCCGCTGTGTTACATGTTTTGCATGTGCGCCAGCGCGCATGTCCTGCTGTTCGTCAGTGCATACGTCAATTCGTTCAACGCAAAACTGCACGCGAATGCGTGCATGGTCGGAGCGTCGAGTGAACCAGACGTTGCCGGAAATCCATGTTGAGTGCAGGGTCGGCATGCACGCTCGTTCATGTCTATATGACGACGAGTGCAGCATGTGTCTGAATAGGGGGATGTAGTCAGGTGTCCGCCCTTCGCGAACTGTGCGTTCCAGGCGAACGATCAGGAGGCAACGAACGGGTGGATGCGGACGGTGCAGACAGGCGGGTGACTGCATGCGCATGCACCGGCACGTCAGAACGCCGGCGCCGCATGCGGGGAAACGGGTGTTGCGGTGCTTAATGGTTTACGTCAATGCGACTTCAACTTCGCCCAGTCCGTCGATATGGCCATACACGGTTCCAGGTCCATCGACGCGATGTGCGCCCACATACGAGCCCGTCGTGATGATCCAGTCCGGCTCGATCGTGATACCCATCGCGGCGCAATGGTTGACGAACCACGCGAGCAGTTCGCGCGGATCGCCGGCGGGATTGCCAGGCGAATCGGGCACGAGCGACTTGCCTTCAAAGGTTAATTCGAGTTCCGGCGAGACGAAATCGAACGAGCGCGCGATCGACGCATAAGGCACGGCATGACCCGCCACCAGCGCACCGTTGTTCTGTGCGTCAGCAAGCTGGGCGAGCGGTGCGACGTTCGGCCACTCGGCGAAGCGGCTGTCGACGATTTCGATGGTCGGCAAGACGGAACCGACGCGCGCGAGCACTTCGTCGCGCGCATACGCCTGGCCGTGCGGTGCGATCGGCTCGGCGAAGCGGAACGCAACTTCCAGTTCCAGCAGCACGCGAAAAAACGAACCATGTTCGAGCCGGGCCGGCGACGCGACCGTCAGTGCCGCCGGAATCGGCGCGCCCGAGGCGGGGCCGCCCGGAGCTTTGGCACCGATTTTCCAGGCCCCTGTTTCGCCGCCCAGCCCCGCGATCACCGCCTGCTGGATCGCGTAGGCGGTGGCGGCATCGGGCGGGAGGGAGTCGAGCGGCAGCGTGTCGATGGCGCGGTGCTGGCAGCGCGCAAGCACGAGGCGTTGCGCGAGGTCGTGATCCGTCATGTCGTATCCCTTGTTGGCTGTTTTGAGGCGGCGCGAGGCAGAAGCAGCAGCGCATGACGTGGCGACCATCCGAGGGCTCGCGGCAGCTCGTGCAGCACGCCCTTGCTTCATAGGGTTCGTGCACGCCGTCATGCGGTGTGGATACATGCACGATGACGCCGGGCAGCATGTCCGCAACCGCGTTCGTCAATGTACCGGAACAATGGCGCGGCGGGTCGGTTCGGGGGCGCTCAGAAAACAAAAAGACGGCTGCCCTGGCGAGGGCAGCCGTCCCGTGACGCTGCGTCAGCCCGCGGCATTTCGAGCGAGCGGACGCGGCGGGTGTTCGCGCGAAACGGCGACTGCCGCTGCGCGAGCCCAATTTTGGTGCGTCAGAACGTTTCCCAATCGGCATCCGACGTCGCAGCCGCCTTCTGCG
>NZ_JAAGPD010000092.1 GCF_017104565.1 Paraburkholderia sp. Tr-20389
ATTGCTAGTAGTAGGCTGATAATAAGCACTTGCTATCATGTACAGGAGCAGTATATAGATATAATACGCAGGTGAGTTTGTAGTGAATAGCAGTATGGATGTGACATGAGTGTATAGAGGTATATGGTACAGTCATACATGATCAATGAGGATGAGGAATAAGTCGGGACGTAAATTTTATTTGGTTACTTATTTATGCTGTGCCTAACATTTTTTTTTTTTTTTTTTTTTTTACTCATCCGCCGCCCCCCGAGATCTACACGTAT
>NZ_JAAGPD010000093.1 GCF_017104565.1 Paraburkholderia sp. Tr-20389
TGTCGCATCGACGGGCGGCAGGTTGAGCACAGCGCCCAGCCTCAAACGGCTCGGATCATGCCCCATGAACGCGTTGGGATTCGCGTCGAAGATCGCCTTTGCCGCGCGCGCCAGAACCGTGCGGTCGTGCGACTGCGTCATTGCGATTGCGGCGTCGTTCAGCGATTGCCCCGGCTGAACGGTGAATTGGGCCGCGCCAGCGTTGGCGCCCGCCGGCGCGCTCGCGCTCGTGGCAGCGCTTGCGGCGCTCGTGGCCGCTGTCTGCGCGTACGACGAGACCGGCATCGACAGTGCGCCGGCGAAGACGATTGCGACGGCCGCCGCAATCTGTTGCGAGCCGCTGCGTGTGGCGGCTTGAAGAATAGGGAATCGGGCCGTCATCGGGACCTTTCGTGCGCGGTCGTGCGGCGCATGCGTAGAAGTGTTGGCGACAAGATTCTGAAATGCACAATAAAAAAGCGCCGCGAAATCGCGACGCTTTTTGGAAGTTTTGAACGCGTCGTTCAGCTAACGCGTTAGTTTACTTTACTTGTCGAGCAGAATGCGAAGCATACGACGCAGCGGCTCTGCAGCACCCCACAGAAGCTGATCGCCGACCGTGAACGCGGACAGATATTCGCCGCCCATCGCCAGCTTGCGCAGACGGCCGACCGGAACGGTCAGCGTGCCCGTCACGACTGCGGGCGACAGGTCGCGGATCGACGCTTCGCGCTCGTTCGGCACGACCTTCACCCAGTCGTTCGCCGATGCGAGGATGCCGTTCACTTCGTCGAGCGGCACGTCCTTCTTCAGCTTGATGGTCAGCGCCTGCGAGTGGCAGCGCATTGCGCCGATACGCACGCACAGACCGTCGACGGGAATCGAGCCCGGCTGGCCCATGGCCGGCTTGCCGAGAATCTTGTTGGTTTCCGAGCCGCCCTTCCACTCTTCCTTCGACATGCCGTTGCCGAGATCCTTGTCGATCCACGGAATCAGCGAGCCGGCGAGCGGCACGCCGAAGTTGTCGGTCGGCATGCGGTCGCTGTTCATCGCCGACAGCACGCGACGGTCGATATCGAGAATCGCCGACGACGGATCGGCCAGGTCTTCCTTCGCCGAGCCGTACAGCGTGCCCATCTGCTGCAGCAGTTCGCGCATGTTCTGCGCGCCCGCGCCCGATGCGGCCTGGTACGTCATGGCCGTCATCCAGTCGACGAGGTTCTCGCGGAACAGGCCGCCCAGCGCCATCAGCATCAGGCTGACCGTGCAGTTGCCGCCGATGAAATTCTTCTGGCCCTTGACCAGCGCATTCTTGATCACGTCGAGGTTGACGGGGTCGAGAATGATGACGGCGTCATCCTTCATGCGCAGCGCCGAGGCCGCGTCGATCCAGTAACCGTCCCAGCCCGCTGCGCGCAGCTTCGGGAACACTTCGTTCGTGTAGTCACCGCCTTGGCAGGAGATGATGGCGTCGCACTTCTTCAGGTCTTCGATGCTTGTCGCATCTTTGAGCTTGGTCTCGTTCTTGGCGAACGACGGCGCATTGCCGCCCGCGTTGCTGGTGCTGAAGAACACCGGTTCGATCAGGTCGAAATCGCGTTCTTCCTGCATGCGTTGCATCAGGACGCTGCCGACCATGCCGCGCCAACCTACGAGACCTACGTTCATGACTTCATACCCTTCGAGTGGACACTTCCCCGCATCTTTGCCCGCAGTGACCGCGCGGGGAAGATGGGCGGGCACGACGGACGATCAGCGCTTCGTGATCGTTTTCGGGGTAATCGTTTTGATGGTAATGGCGAGCGCAACCACGCGGGCCGTTTTGCCGCGCAGTGTCGAAATCGAGGTGATTTGAGGAATCGTCGCCATCAGCAGAGTCTACACGAAAACCCGTTTTGTGCGGCGCGTACGCCGCGATTTGCGTGAATCAGCCCTGAAACAAGCCAATTCACGCAGATTGGACCAGCAATTACAGCGCGGCGATCACGGCGTCGCCCATCGCTTCCGTGCCGACCTGCTTGCAGCCCGGCGTGAGGATGTCGCCCGTACGATAGCCCTGCTCCAGCACCTTTTTCACGGCGCTTTCAATGCGGTCGGCCTGCTCCGCGCGGTTCAGCGAATAACGCAGCATCATCGCGGCGGACAGGATCGTGGCGAGCGGGTTCGCGATGCCCTTGCCCGCGATGTCCGGCGCCGAACCGTGGGACGGCTCGTACAGACCCTTGTTGTTCTTGTCGAGCGAAGCCGACGGCAGCATGCCGATCGAGCCCGTCAGCATGGCCGCTTCATCCGACAGAATGTCGCCGAACATATTGCCCGTGACGATCACGTCGAACGACTTCGGCGCCTTCACGAGCTGCATCGCGGCGTTGTCGACGTACATGTGCGACAGCTCGACGTCTGCATATTCCTTCGACACATCGATCATGATGTCCTTCCAGAACTGCGACGTTTCGAGCACATTCGCCTTGTCGACGGACGTGAGCTTCTTGCCGCGCTTTTGCGCTGCCTGGAACGCGACGTGCGCGATGCGGCGGATTTCCGGCTCCGCGTAACGCATCGTGTCGAAGCCTTCCTTCGCGCCTTCGAACAGGCCGTCCGGCGCCTGACGCACCCCGCGCGGCTGGCCGAAGTAGATGTCGCCGTTCAGTTCGCGCACGATCAGGATGTCGAGGCCCGAGACGATTTCAGGCTTCAACGACGACGCGCCCGTCAGTTGCGGATAGCAGATGGCCGGACGGAAGTTCGCGAACAGCTGCAGATGCTTGCGCAGGCCGAGAATGGCCTGCTCCGGGCGCAGCGCGCGCTCGAGCGAGTCGTATTTCCAGTCGCCGACGGCCCCGAACAGGATCGCGTCCGCTGCCTTGGCGAGCTTGAGCGTAGCTTCCGGCAGCGGATGACCCGCCGCCTCGTAGCCCGCGCCGCCAACGGGCGCTTCTTCCAGCTCGAACTTTTCGCCGAGCACGTTCAGCACCTTGACTGCTTCCTTGACGATTTCCTTGCCGATGCCGTCGCCCGGCAACACTGCGATCTTCATGCGAATTCCTTGTTGGTTTCTGTCTGGCTTCGTTCAAGCGCGCGCTTTTGCTTAACGCACCTGCTTCAGCGCACGAGACGGTTGTTCAGCCACGGCTGCTTCGCGATGCGCTCAGCTTCGTACTGACGGATCTTGTCCGCGTGACGCAGCGTGAGGCCGATGTCGTCGAAGCCGTTCAGCAGGCAGTACTTGCGGAACGCGGCGACTTCGAACGGATATTCGGTGCCGCCGTCCGTCGTGCGCACGACCTGCTTTTCCAGATCCACGGTCAGCTGGAAACCGTTGAACGCGAATGTTTCGTTGAACAGATGGTCGACCTGCTGTTCCGTCAGCACGATGGGCAGCAAGCCGTTCTTGAAGCAGTTGTTATAGAAGATGTCCGCGAAGCTCGGCGCGATGATCGCGCGGAAACCGTACTGCTGCAGCGCCCACGGCGCGTGCTCGCGCGAGCTGCCGCAGCCGAAGTTCTGGCGCGTGAGCAGGACCGACGCGCCCTGATAGCGCGGCTGGTTCAGCACGAAATCCGGATTCAGCGGACGCTTCGAGTTGTCCTGACCCGGCTCGCCGTGGTCGAGATAACGCCATTCGTCGAACGCGTTGGGACCGAAGCCCGTGCGCTTGATCGACTTGAGGAACTGCTTCGGAATGATCGCGTCGGTGTCGACGTTCTCGCGATCGAGCGGCGCCACGACGCCGGTATGTACGATGAATTTATCCATGACGCTTTAGCCTGTTCGAAGCCGGGCGACGTGCATTTTGCAAGGTGATCACGCGGATCACTCACGCCGGCCGGCGAATCAAAAACCGCTTACTTTTTCGCCTCGTTGCTGATCGATCCGCCCAGATGCTGCAGATCTTCGCCAAAGCCATGCACCGTGTTGCAACCCGCGAGGCCGAGCAGCATCCCGGCAAGCGTCGCGAGTGCGAATCGGCGCAGAAGTGCGATGCGATCGATGTTCATGTTGGGCTCATCCCAGCTTGCGAATGTCGACGAAATGCCCTTCGATAGCGGCAGCCGCAGCCATCGCGGGACTGACGAGGTGCGTGCGCCCGCCCGCGCCCTGACGGCCTTCGAAGTTACGGTTCGAGGTGGACGCGCAACGCTCGCCCGGTTCGAGGCGGTCGGCGTTCATCGCGAGACACATCGAGCAGCCCGGCTCGCGCCATTCGAAGCCCGCTTCCGTGAAAACCTTGTCGAGACCTTCACGTTCGGCTTGCGCCTTCACGAGACCCGAGCCCGGCACGACCATCGCGAGACGGATGTTCGGCGCGACACGGCGGCCGAGCTTCTTCACGACCCACGCGGCGGCGCGGATGTCTTCGATACGCGCGTTCGTGCACGAGCCGATGAAGATCTTGTCCGGCTTGATCGATTCGATGGGCAGATTCGGTTCGAGCGCCATGTAGTGCAGCGCGCGCTCCATCGCGTCACGCTTCACCGGGTCTTTCTCTTTTTCCGGATCCGGCACGCGGCCGTCGATGGACGTGACCATTTCCGGCGACGTACCCCACGTGACTTGCGGCACGATTTCGGCAGCATTCAGTTCGACCACGCGATCGAAATGCGCGTCCGGATCGGACTTGAACTGCTTCCAGTATTCGACGGCCTGATCCCATTCGACGCCTTGCGGCGAGAACGGACGGCCCTTCAGGTATTCGACAGTCGTGTCGTCGACAGCGACCATGCCCGCGCGTGCGCCCGCTTCGATCGCCATGTTGCAGACGGTCATGCGGCCTTCCATCGACAGCGCGCGAATGGTCGAGCCGCCGAATTCGATGGCATAGCCCGTGCCGCCCGCCGTACCGATCTTGCCGATGATCGCGAGCACGATGTCCTTCGCCGTGCAGCCACGCGGCAACTGGCCTTCAACCTTGACCAGCATGTTCTTGCTCTTCTTCTGCAAGAGCGTTTGCGTGGCCAGCACGTGCTCGACTTCCGACGTGCCGATGCCGTGCGCCAGCGCGCCGAACGCGCCGTGCGTGGACGTATGCGAGTCGCCGCAGACGATGGTCATGCCCGGCAGCGTCGCGCCCTGCTCCGGCCCGATGATGTGGACGATGCCCTGGCGCATGTCGTTCATCTTGAACTGCGTGATGCCGAACGCGTCGCAGTTCGCGTCGAGCGTATCGACCTGCAGCTTCGACACAGGGTCAGCGATGCCGTGGCTGCGATCCGTGGTCGGCACGTTGTGGTCGGACACCGCCAGATTCGCGCTGATGCGCCACACGGGGCGCTCGGCCATCTTCAGCCCTTCGAACGCCTGCGGGCTGGTCACTTCATGCAGCAGTTGACGGTCGATATAGAGAATAGTCGTGCCGTCTTCTTCCGTGTGGACCACGTGCGTGTTCCACAATTTGTCGTAGAGAGTCTGTGCCATGGTATGCGGGGGTAGTAATGACAACGGGCAGTTCGTGTCCGATCGATTATGCCACGCAGTTGCGCGTCCAGGCTCACCAGGCATCGAGAAAACCGATAAAAAACATGGAGTTGGGTGGTAGTGCCGATACCTGTATCGGCACTACCAGAGGTGAGACTCCGGGAATATCGACCGCTCGAATCGCTTGCCCGAAGCCGTGTTTCGCGCGCCAAAAAACAAAACACCCCAACGGCGAACCGTTGGGGTGTTTCACTCGATGCGTTTAACGCAAGCGTAGAGCGCTGGCGCGCCCGTTGCTTAACGCTTACCGATCGCCGTTGCTTCGCGCGGCGATTCGCCGATGAACAGCTGACGCGGACGGCCGATCTTCTGCTCGGGGTCGGCGATCATTTCGTTCCACTGTGCGATCCAGCCGACCGTACGTGCCATCGCGAAGATACACGTGAACATCGACGTCGGGATGCCCAGCGCGCGCTGCACGATGCCCGAGTAGAAGTCGACGTTCGGGTACAGCTTGCGCGACACGAAGTATTCGTCTTCCAGCGCGATCTTTTCGAGCGCCATCGCGAGCTTGAACAGCGGGTCGTCGTGCAGGCCGAGTTCATTCAGCACTTCGTGGCAGGTTTCGCGCATCAGCTTCGCGCGCGGATCGTAGTTCTTGTACACGCGATGGCCGAAGCCCATCAGCTTCACGCCCGAGTTCTTGTCCTTCACCTGCTCGATGAACTTCGGAATGTTGTCGACCGAGCCGATTTCTTCCAGCATGTTCAGCGCGGCTTCGTTCGCACCGCCGTGCGCCGGGCCCCACAGACACGCGATACCGGCAGCGATACACGCGAACGGGTTCGCACCCGACGAACCGGCCAGACGCACCGTCGACGTCGAAGCGTTCTGCTCGTGATCGGCGTGCAGGATCAGGATGCGGTCCAGTGCGCGGACCAGTACTTCGTTGACCTGGTACTCTTCGCACGGATTCGAGAACATCATGCGCATGAAGTTTGCGCTGTACGACAGATTGTTCTGCGGATACACGAACGGCTGGCCGATCGAGTACTTGTACGCCATGGCGACCAGCGTCGGCAGCTTCGCGATCATGCGGATCGCGGAGACTTCGCGGTGACGCGGGTTATTGATGTCGAGCGAGTCGTGGTAGAACGCCGACAGCGCGCCGACTGCGGCAACCAGGATTGCCATCGGGTGCGCGTCGCGGCGGAAGCCACGGAAGAAGAACTGCATCTGCTCGTGAACCATCGTGTGGTTCGTGACCGTCTTCACGAACTCGTCCTTCTGCGCCTGGTTCGGCAGTTCGCCCTTCAGCAGCAGGTAGCACGTTTCGAGGAAGTCGGCGTTTTGCGCGAGGTTGTCGATCGGGAAGCCGCGATACAGCAGCTCGCCCTTGTCACCGTCGATGTAGGTGATCGCCGAGTTGCACGACGCCGTCGACATGAAGCCCGGATCGTACGTGAACTTGCCGGTCTGACCGTACAGCTTACGGATGTCGATCACATCCGGGCCCATCGTGCCCTTGTAAATCGGCATTTCAACGCTCGGCGAGTTGTCGCTGAACGATAGCGTGGCTTTAACATCTGACGGGGTCATAGCACATCCTCAATCGAAGTATGGAAACAGGGTTTCGATAATTGCACGCCTGGATCAAACTCACCTGCGTAACGGCGAGGTCATACGAAATTACACGTTACGCAGCATCTCCAGCACCCGCCTGACATCTGCGTCGGCGAGGTCGCCTTCCGGTTCCTTGCGTGCGAGCAGCAAGTCCATCAGGTCGTTATCGCTCAGTTCCAGCAGGCGCGTGAGCGCGCCCACGT
>NZ_JAAGPD010000094.1 GCF_017104565.1 Paraburkholderia sp. Tr-20389
TCGCGCGAAGTGAATGCCGAAGTTGCGCGTCACGCGAAAGGCGTGGCGTTGATCTGGCCGGCGCAGGGCAATGTCGTCGAAGGGTTCCAGCCGGGCGAGACGCGTGGCATCGAGATCGGCGGCAAGGCGGGCGACCCGATCCGCGCCGCCGCCGACGGCAAGGTCATGTACGCCGGCACCGGACTGAACGAGTACGGCAGCCTCATCATCGTGCAGCACAACAAGGATTTTCTGACCGCCTACGCGCACAACCGCAGGCTGCTCGTGAAGACGGGCGACATCGTGCGCAAGGGTCAGCAGATCGCCGAGATGGGCAACGAGAACAACTCGCGCGTGTCCGTGCTGTTCGAACTGCGTCACGACGGCAAGCCGATCGATCCGATGCCGTATCTGCCGCACCAGCGCAGCTAACGCGCGCTTCACCCGACGCAGTATGAAACAGAAAGGCTCCGGCGAATGCACTTCGCCGGAGCCTTTCTGTTTGTTTGCGCGTGCAACAGCCCGTAAGCAGTGCCTGCCGAGCGACGCTCACCCGAGCCAGCGCAACACGGCGGCGACGATGGCCTCGGGCGCGTCTTCCTGCACGAGGTGGCCGGCATTCGGCACGGGCTGGAAACGCGCGTCTGGAATGACGCTCGCCAGATGCCTGCCGCGCTCGATGGGGATCCATTCATCCTGCTCGCCCCACAGGATCTGCGTGCGGCAGCGCATCTGCGAGTAGCGCGATTCGACTTCATCCGTATAACGCTGATCCATCTGCGCGATCTGCCGGTAGAAGGCGGGTTGCCCGACTTCGCCGAGCCACGGCGCGACATAAGGCGCAAGTTCGTCGGCGGCGATCGTTCTTGCGATCGAGCCGCGAATGTACGCGTTGACAACAGCCTCGTGAATATAGGCGGGCAGGCCCTCGAAAGCCGCTGCATGTTCGCGCACGTGCCGCACGAACGGCGAACCCCATGGAGCGACGGCGACCGGATCGATCAGCGTGAGGCTCGCATAGTCGCAGCCGTCGATCAAATGCGCGCGCAACGCGGTCGCGCCGCCGAAGTCATGCGCGACGACATCGGGCGCGTTCAGCTGCCAGTGATCGAGCAGCGCGGCGAGCAAGCCATTCTGCACGCCGAGCGATACGTCCTGTCCATCGCGCCGTTCCGACTGCCCATAGCCGAGCAGGTCATACACATGGACCTTGCGATCCCGCGCGAGATGCGGCGCGATACGATGCCACACCCACGATGAAAACGGCGTGCCGTGAATCAACACGATGGGTGGTCCATCGCCGAAGGTCCGATAACGAACGACCTGATCGCGATACATGAACTGCTGATCGAGCATCCAGTGTGTCATGCGTGTTCAACTCCGTTCGACATCCATGCAAGATTCGCGGCGCGGATTTGCGCCTCGATTAACGAGTCAAATGCGAAACAGGCGAGTCGATTAATCGCCCGTTTCAAGTGACTTCAAAATCGGCGCGACTTGTCCATGCGCGTGCAATATCTCGGGGCTGGACTGCAAAATTTGCCGGTAACGCGGCAGGAAAATATTGCCAGGCAAATCCTCGGAGAAAAGGCCGGCAACGGATTCGACGGCCGCCACGCGGTCGGCACTCGTCGCCTTTTCGTCGTCGAGAATTTCGTCGACATTCGCAATGACCGTCGACAACGGATTCAGCCAGCGAAACCCCGTGCCGTTGATCAGCACCTGCAGGAAGGCGGCAGGCGTGACGGGACCGAACTCCTTCTCATACAATGCGCGCTCGTGATCGAGTATCGCCTTATGCAGCACGAGTAATGGCTTGCGTACAGCGCCGAGAAACTGAATGGCGCGTTCGTCGTTGATCTTCATCGTCTGACTCCCGAAGCATTTCAATTGAAGCATGCAGAAAGCCGCATTTACTCGTAAGGCGTGGGAAGAAAGCGCAAGCGAATGAAGCATTCGTTCAACTGCACAGAGCCCATGCAAAAGAGCAAGCGCAAAATATCCGCTCGTCGCCGGCTTCCCACATCGGAAACGATGCCGGTTGCCTTTTTATCGGCATCTGAACGATGCTATGCTGGCGGCGCCCATTGTGACGGTTCGCTCAACAAATCAGTCTGTCGATGTAACGGTGTTCGATACTGGTTTACCAGTGCCATGCCGGTCAATCATACGCATACGTAATCAACCTCTCGGACATGCAAGACGAACACACGGCAACCCTGCTCGACTATTACACGCGACATCAGACTTCCGTGCAATGGCGCGGCTTTCTCAGCGCGCTCGCCGAAGAGTTCGAGACACAGCTTGATACGGCGCAACTGCGCATGCTGATGGCGCGCATCGGTGCGCGTTTTGCCGCAAGGTATCCGGCCAACGGCTGCACGACACTCGACGACCTCGCTTCCTTCCTGAACGGCATCTGGTCGGAACTCGACTGGGGCTTTGTGCGTCTCGTCGAACGGGACGACTATCTTTCCATCGAGCACGCCTGTGCGCCGCTTGCGGCATTTGGCGAACGGGCGGCACCGTGGGCATCTGCGTTTCTCGAGGGTGCGTATCAGCACTGGCTGCATGAACTGGGTGCGGGCTCGCTGGCGTTGCAGGAATATCGAAGTACGAACGCGCACGCGTATGAGTTCAGACTGTTTAATGCGCCCTGACTAAACTTGACGTCCGCGACGACGTTAACCATATAGTGAAACAGGGGGTGCCGACAGCACGTGCTGTCGAAGTACGGGGATGCGTAGCACAAGCAGAGGGAAACATCATGAGCGTTTCAGACGACGTCGGTAATCTCTTCCGGCGCTTCGGTGGCGACGCCGGGCAATATCAGGAAGTCGCGCGCGACGACGAAGCGAAGCAAGCCGCATTGCGTTGGCCGTTGCTGAACGCGCTCGATATCGCGCATACCGGGCCGGTACCCGACGCCGGGCGTCCCGCGGCGCCGACGGCAGCGTCGGGCTTTCGCGCGGAGCCGGGCGTCGCGTCGGCGGCCGGGCAGGGCGAGCAGCCTGTACGAACGGCTGCCTCCAGCGGCTCCGAGTCCTCGGGACCGGCACGTTTGCCGTTGTTCGCGCGCGGCCATCGCCATGCAACGACGCCGCCGCCCGTCGCCCCGGCACAAACGGGCGCGAACCGTTTCAGCGTGCCGCCGGCAGCCGCAGCCGAGCGCAGCAATACCGCCGCCAACGCTCCCAGCATGGCCGCCGCCGCGGCAGCACCGGCAGTTGCGCCCGTTGCCGCAATCGCCACGCCTGCCATGGCTCCGGCACCGTCGGTGCCGCCCGTCACGCCAGCTTCCCGCGTTTCTGCGCCTCAGCAGGAGGCCCAGTCCGCCCCACCCCCCTCTTTTTTAAGTAAACGCCAAACGTTTGGCCCTGCCGTATTAGCTAGAGCCGTGCCGGAAAGCACCCGCGACGTATCGAGAGCGCCCGCGCAGCAGCAGGGCGGCTCGATCCTCTCGGGACTGTTCGGCGGCAAGGCAACCTCATCCGAAGCGCCCGCAGCCGCGCCGTCGAAAGACCTGTCGACGCTTTTCGCGCGACTGTCGCACGGCCCGGCGGCGCCCGCCCGTTCATTGCGCGACACCTTCCGGTCGCGCTTCAAGGCGGATGGTGACGCATGAGAGTCGTGTCGGTTGTCTCCGCCAAGGGTGGCGTCGGCAAGACGACGCTGGCCGCGAATCTCGCGTCGGTGCTCGGCTCGAACGGCCGCCGCGTGATCGCTGTCGACTTCGATCCGCAGAACGCGCTGCGTCTGCACTTCGGCATTCCCATCGACAATTACGACGGCGTCGCGCGCGCGACGCTGGCGGGCGCTCCGTGGCGCACGGTGATGTTCGACGGCATCGACGGCATCACGGCGCTGCCGCATGGCGCGCTGAACGAAGATGACCGGCGCGTGTTCGAGGCGCGGCTCGACAGCGATCCCTATCTGATTCGCGAGTCGCTCGAGGCCCTTGCGCTCGATGCGGACGACATCGTGCTGATCGACACGCCGCCGGGCGCGACCGTCTACACGCGCGCCGCGCTGCTGGCCGCGGACTTCGTGCTGAACGTCGTGATCGCCGACGCCGCGTCGTATGCGGCGATCCCGCAGATGGAGCGGCTGATCCAGACCTACGCGTTGCCGCGTCAGGACTTCATCGGCTACGGCTACGTGATCAACCAGGTGGACCAGAGCCGCAGCCTCACGAAAGACGTCGTCAAGGTATTGCGCGATGCGCTCGCCGGGCATCTCTTTCCGGGCGTCATCCATCTCGACCAGGGCGTGAGCGAATCGCTTGCGTACGACACGACCGTGATTCATTACGACCCGCATAGCCAGGCGGCCACTGATCTACGCACCTGCGGCGAATGGCTGGGCGCGTGCCTGAACGGCCAGGCCAGGCTGCCGAGGAACGTCGCATGAGCACCGCGCCGGAAGACATCCTCGACGCCGTCGACGCCGAGCCGCCACGCCGCTCGCGCTTCGATCGGCTGGCTTCGCATCTGATCGACGGACGCATTCTCGGCAGCAAGCCCGTCACGATCCTGCTGGTGCTGTTTGCGCTGGCGGCGCTGTTCTTCGTGTTCACGGTGCCGCTCGCGTTCGGCGAGCAGCTCACGTTCGCGATCTGCTGCTTTGTCTGCGCGCTGCTGTTCCGGCGCGCGAAGGGCCATTACGCGACGCTCGTGATGATCATGCTGTCGGTGATCGCGACGGGCCGCTACATGTACTGGCGTCTGACGGAGACCACTTACTGGGAGCGTCCTCTCGACGCCGCGTGGGGTCTGCTGCTGGTGTCGGCGGAGGTGTACGCGGCGCTCGTGCTGATGCTCGGCTACTTCCAGACGGCCTGGCCGCTCAGGCGCAAACCGTTGCCGCTGCCCGCCGACCGCAGCGAATGGCCGACCGTCGACATTTTCATTCCGACCTACAACGAGCCGCTCTCCGTCGTGAAGCCGACCGTCTACGCGGCGATCGCGCTCGACTACCCGAAGGACAAGCTGTCCATCCACGTGCTCGACGACGGCCGCCGTCCCGAGTTCAAGGCGTTCTGCGAGGAAGTGGGCGTCGCGTGGACGATCCGTTCGCACAACCGCCACGCGAAGGCGGGCAACATCAACGAAGCGTTGAAGATCACCGACGGCGAATACTTCGCGATCTTCGACTGCGATCACATCCCGACGCGCTCGTTCCTGCAAGTGGGCCTCGGCTGGTTCCTGCGCGACAAGAAGCTGTCGATGCTGCAGACGCCGCACCATTTCTTCTCCGCCGATCCGTTCGAAAAGAATCTCGGCACGTTCCGCAAGGTGCCGAACGAGGGCGAGCTGTTCTACGGCCTCGTGCAGGACGGCAACGACCTGTGGAACGCGACGTTCTTCTGCGGCTCGTGCGCGCTGTTGCGCCGTACGATGGTCGAAGAGATCGGCGGCATCGCCGTCGAAACCGTGACGGAAGATGCGCACACCGCGCTCAAGCTGCACCGCCGCGGCTACACCACGGCGTATCTCGCGATTCCGCAGGCCGCGGGCCTCGCGACGGAAAGTCTCGGCGGCCACATCGGCCAGCGCATCCGCTGGGCACGCGGCATGACGCAGATTTTCCGCATCGACAATCCGCTCACGGGGCGCGGCCTGACGTTCGGCCAGCGGCTCTGCTATCTGAACGCGATGATGCACTTCTTCTACGGCATCCCGCGTCTGGTGTTCCTGACGGCGCCGCTGTCGTTCCTGTTCTTCAACGCGCACATCATCCAGGCGGCGGCGGGCACGATCGCGATCTTCGCGCTGCCGCACATGTTCCACGCGAACATCACGAACTCGCGGATGCAGCAGAAGTTCCGCCATTCGTTCTGGTCCGAGGTCTACGAATCGGTGCTCGCGTCGTACATCACGGCGCCGACGCTGCTCGCGCTGATCAACCCGAAGCTCGGCAAGTTCAACGTGACGGCGAAG
Organism: Paraburkholderia sp. Tr-20389; assembly: GCF_017104565.1. Taxonomy (GTDB): domain Bacteria; phylum Pseudomonadota; class Gammaproteobacteria; order Burkholderiales; family Burkholderiaceae; genus Paraburkholderia. Next base: position 5,919 of record NZ_JAAGPD010000094.1, read on the forward strand.
GGCGGCCGCATCGAGGAGCAGTACTTCGACTGGGGCATTTCGCGTCCGTATCTGATCCTGCTGGCGCTGAACCTGATCGGCTTCGTCGTCGGCTGCGTGCATATCGCGCTTCACGCCAGTTCGCACAGCGAAGTGCAGACGACCGTGCTGAATCTCGCGTGGACGGGCTACAACATGCTGATCCTCGGCGCGAGCGTCGCGGCGGCGCGCGAGCAGCGCCAGGTGCGCGCCACGCACCGCGTCGCGATGCGCATTCCGGCGTCGCTGCGCTTTTCGACGGGCCGCACGCTCACCTGCGAAACGGTCGACTACGCGGAAGGCGGCCTCGCGCTGCAACTGCCCGCCGCAATCCAGGTGCCGCTGCACGAGAAGGTGGTCGTGTCGCTGTTTCGCGGCCAGGAAGAGTTCGTGTTTCCCGCCGATGTCACGTACGCGGTGCCGGGCCGCGTCGGCCTGAAGTTCGGGGCGCTGACGCACGAGCAGGAACTCGACTTCGTGCAGAGCACGTTCGCGCGCGCCGACGCATGGACCGGCTGGGCGGAAGGGCGAGAAGTCGATACGCCGCTCAAGAGCCTGTCGCATGTGATGCGCGTCGGTGTGGGCGGGATCGGCGGGCTGTTCGAACATCTCTACGCCGACCTGCGCACGCTGCGCAGCAGACGCAAGGCCTCGGCAAACGACACGAAGAACGGAAAATAACGTATGGGGATCTTGCGATACGACGCCACTGTTGCAGCGGCGATGAGGAATGGTGTGCGTTCGCTGGCGCGCAGCGCGCGCCGGCTGCCGCTGCGCGCGACGGTGGCCGCGCTGACCGCGCTCGTTGCGTTCTTCGGCGCGAGCCAGGACATCGTGATCGACGCGTATCGCCGCGAACTGCTGCACGATACCGAGCA
>NZ_JAAGPD010000095.1 GCF_017104565.1 Paraburkholderia sp. Tr-20389
CATCGAGCACCCACACTTATCGGCTGTTAGTTTTTAAAGAACATTCGCTAAAAAGCTGCTGTTTGCTGCTGCTTTCTTGCGTCTCCGTCGTTTGGAGAGGCCGAATTATGCGGAACCCCAAGGGGGCTGTCAAGCACTTATTTCGCACGTTCACAGAAAAATTTGCGCTGCTGCTTTAGTGAGCACGAGTCAACGCCTAAGCAGTTGCGTGCTACGCCAACTTCGATCAAGCGCCTTAGCATCTATTGCAGAGAAGATCTCAAGATCTCCTCATACGCAAAGCACGACACGACCCGAGAAGTGCAACGCAGAAGTAAAAAGCGCGCGGAACATCCGCGCGCTTTCTTCATGAGATCTGCCAGTCGAACGGGCAACGGCAAGTCCCCCCCCACCGACCGACTCACTTAAGAGCCGACGTAACCCGGAGGCGGATTCACATTGCTCTTCACGACGTCGGCATTTTTCGAAACGACGTAGACCGGCGCTTCCGTCAGATTCAGCTTCAGCGTGCCGTTCGTGTAGTTCAGCGTCATCGGGTTGCCCATCATGTCGAGAACCTTCACCGTGCCGCTCGTGCCGGGCGCATCGACCGTCAGGCTGTAGGCCACGCTATAGGTCGAGCTGAAACCCGAGCTGGCACTCCACGCATCATTGTTGTGCGTCCACAAGGCCGTGATCACCGAACCGTTGTTGATCTGCTGGAACGAGTAAGCATAGACACCCGACGGCGTGCCCTTCACAGGACCCAGCGTATTCGTGCCGTCCAGAATGCGCGACATCGCGCTCATGACCATCGCAGCCGGTTTCGGACTGATGTTGCTCGCGCCATACGAACCTTGCGCGTTCGACAGATCGAAGAATGTGCCGTATCCCACTTCACCCGGATAGTCCGCACCGTAGAACACGTATGAAACGTCCGCACCTTCGCCGAGCAGAATGATGTGCGTACGCGCGACCACCGCACCTTGCGCGAACAGCACGTTACCCGTCGGATAGTTCGCACCATACGACGAGCCGAGGTCGTAACTGATGCCCACTTCTGTCTGATACAGCTTCATGCCCGCGCGATACTGGTTCAGCATCGTGGTACGCAGCGTGCGCATCGAGTTGTTCAGCGCATTCGCAGCCGTCGCGGCGTCAGGGTTGGTAGCGAGACGCTCGGGCGGATGCGACGGCGATGTGCCTGCATCGTAGTAACCGTGCGTTGCGACGCCGTCGATGTATTTGCCGTAGCCCAGCGAAGCGATACGTGCGAGGCGCTGGTTCGTGAGACTCGGGAACGCGTCCGTCGGGCCCATCACGACAGCACCTGGATCGTTCGAGTGAATGCCCTGATAGACGGACTGGTACAGCGATACGAAATTGGCATCCGTATCCGTCCAGAACTGGTTGGGTTCCCACGTCACCTGATAGAAGTTCGCCGACTGCTTGGGGAAGTACTTGAGGCGGATCGCGTTCGACTCGGTGCCGACACGGCTCATATAGTCTTGCAGATACGACATGTCCTTCGGCAAGGTCGTGAAGTCCTCGAAGCCACCCGACTTCGACGCCCAGCCCGGCACACCATCCAGACGAATCAGACGCATCACGTTGCCCGTCGTGTAGAACGCGTCGAGATTGTTCGCGGACGGATTGAAGGTGTTCGCGCCATTCGGCTCCATCGCCGACATCTGGCGATTGTCGATCGTCTGCGAGATGCCGAGGCCCGCGAGCACCGCCGCGTTGCCGTTGGCGCCCTGCATGCCGAAGCGGTGCTGGTCCTGCTTCGTATAGGTGACGGCGGGCACGATGCCGCTCAGGTCAGGAACGACGCCGAAGGTTGCGATGCCCGTCGGACGCGTGCCCGCTTGAGGCAACGTGCCGCCGCCCGCCTTCAGGCTGCCCGACGCGGCGAAGTAACCCGCAAGCGTCGAAGTGCAGGTCAAGGTCGTCGTCGCTGCGCCGCGCGGCACGGCAAAGCTGCCGCTCGCCGCGACACGCCCTGTCGTGTCGGCGATCGACCAGTTCAGCGTATCCGCGTTGCTTGCGTTCGTCGTAAATGCGAGGGGGAAGTTCGCGCCCGACGCGAACAGGCGCGTGCCGTCGCTGCTCGGCGTATCGGCGGAGATCAGTGAGCCGCCTGCCGACGCGCTTGCGGTCGATGGCGAGGCACAGCTGATGGTGCCGACGGTGTTGCCATTGGCCGTCGCGTTCGCCGCGGAGGTGCCGGATGTCTGCGACGCGCTATTGGTCGACGTACCGACGCCGGCGGTGTCGCCGCCGCCACCGCCGCAGCCCGCGAGAAGGACCGCTATCGATGACGAAACGAGAAGTGAATTGACTTTCATGGGGAATGCGAATGGGCAATCGAAATCCGTCCGAAAACGCCTGGCAAAAATGCCCGAAGACGTGTGCTGGATTTCAAGGTTGGCTGTCTTGCACGCGGAGTCGTTCTTACTGCGTCGACTGCCGGTGCGGCGGCGGTGCCGGTAATTTGGAGCAGCGCATTTCCTGCAAGCCCGCAGCATTGAATTGTGCGAGTGAGGCCGTGCTCAACCGATTGCAACCAGATGTAACTGAAAAAACGATTCCAGTCATGTCCGATAACTCGCCCGGAATTTGCAAATACCGGCACGAATCAATTCAGAATCATTACACGACGGCCTTTACAACCGTCATACGAAATGCGCTGAATAACTGGATTCATTTTCAAGGGCGAATGCTACAGAACGCGGCCTCTTACGTCTGTGGAAACCGGGTAACACTTTGTAACGTATGACAATTAATCAGGTTCGTTTTATGCTTATGCACCATCGCGGTGATAAATGCCGGTGTGTCTTTACGCTTTTTCTTTATTATTCGGTCGAATTTACTCATTCTTTCAATGACCCATAAATGGGGATGCATGAATGGCGCAGAACAGCTAGATATTTTTCTTCGATTTATTTTTTATTTTTCAAATCCGCCATGGGGCACTCGCCATCCTTTTCACTCATATTTTCGAATGCCGTCAATCAGCGATGAATGCCGATTTCACAAACAGCCATTCGCGACACAACCACTTTGTCGCGATTCGAATACACGCAAACACGTTTTTTGAACTGAATAGAGGAGTTTCATTGACCTATTGCACAAGCTGACTCATATTGCATAAAGCCCGTGCGATCACACGCGACGCCATGCGCCGCGACAAGCTCACGTCCTGCGCACGATGGTTGCCAACGAGAAGAATGTGCGAAGCCGTCACACGTGCCGGCATGGGAGTCCGCTGATGGACACGATTCGCAAGCGTCCTGCGCCGCCGCACGAGTCCCGCGATACGGCAACGGAGACAAACAGAGTGGCGAAGCCTGACGTACCTGCGCCGCCACTCGATCTGCTGTTTTCGCTCGACGCTTCTTTGCCGAAAGTGAGTGAAAAACCTTCGGCCGACAACGCGCACGAGCCCTTGCCCACTTATCCGCCGCTATTCAGACGCATCAGGCCGAGGCCGGGCCGTCTCACCGCGCCACCTTCCGTGAGTGCACCCGACTGGAAGCTGAGCACGGGCGCGGCCGTCATACTGCTTGGCTTCGCCATCGCGTTCGGCACTTACATCACGCTCACGGAACGCGACGCGATGCAAAGCCGCTTGCGACGCATCGTCGGTCAGAACGAGTTGCGCGCATCACAGCATCACGATCGCGGGAGCATTGCCGATCGCACGCAGGAACTCGCGCGGACCTTGCGAGAACAGATCGAAACCCTACGCAGCCGCGATGCGACCGATACCGCCGTCGTCGCGGGTGCCGCAACTCATATGACCGCCAACGCGCACAGCAGCGCGCTCGCGAGCAGCTCGCCTGGTTTGCCGCCCACGTCGACCACTACGTCTCCCTCGGCTTCGCATGGCAAGACGCCGGCGAAGCAGCTCGCGGCGAAGCCTCTTGCCCCACCGCTGCCTCAACCTGCGCCACGCACACGTCAGGTTGCCAGCGCAGCGCCTGCGCGCCCACATAGCACGACGACACCGGCCAAGCAGGAGCATCGAACGTCCATGAAGCAGGCAAATACGCAGAACACACCCAAGCCGGTGAAGGTCGCTGCCAAAACAGCAACCCCGAAGACCACAACGAAGACCAAGGCAACGCGAAGTGCCATGGCGAAAGCACCGGCGAAGCCTGCGCCGCGTATCGTTCCGCCCACCGTCCAGGCCTGGACACCACCTGATGATTCCACGGCGTCGCCCGCCAGCGACGATACGCAAATCTATCGTCAGCATTAACGCTCCCGAGCGCCGTCGTTCGATCGCCAAACGCGAAATGCAGGCGTCTGGCGGAAAGAGACGAGGCGATGTCGGTTGATCCCGCTCGCGCATTCTTAACATGACGAAATGGGTTCGCGCTGGATAGAAACAGCGGACATGCGCGATGCCGCCATGCGAGGACGCTCATATGAGCGCGGGGAGAGACACGCATGCATCGACAGCCGTCCATGTCCCTCGCCTATGCGACGGGCCTCGCGCCTCGCTCCGTTGCGCGCGCGAGCAAAGCCGTTGTCGCCGTGACGCTCGCGCTCTTTTGCACGGCGTGCGGCAACGGTTCGTCGAACAACTCAGGCACGAGCAGTTCGGGTGCAAGCGGCAATGCAGGCACGGGCTCCGGCGGCAGTTCGCCATCGACATCCACGGTCGCGTTCGCCACCGACGTGCTGATGCATCACAACGACCTCGCGCGCACCGGGCAAATGCTCGCGGAGACGACACTCACGCCGGCCAACGTCAATACGTCGTCGTTCGGCAAGGTCGCCTTTCTTGCCGCCGACGGCAAGGTGGACGGCCAGCCGCTATCCGTGACGAGTCTTTCCATCGGCGGCGTCACGCATAACGTGATCTATGTCGTCACCGAGCACAACAGCGTCTATGCGTACGACGCCGACAACAATGCGCAACTGTGGAAGGTCTCGCTGACGGGTGCGAACGAAACGCCCAGCGACAATCGCGGCTGCAACGACATCACCCCTGAGATCGGCATCACGTCGACGCCCGTCATCGACCGCAACCGTGGACCGAATGGCGTGCTCTATGCCGTTGCGATGACGAAGGATGCGAGCGGCGGCTATCACCATCGCCTGCACGCGCTCGATCTCGCGAGCGGCGCCGAACTCCTCGGCGGCCCGAGCGAAATCTCGGCCACCTATCCCGGCTCGGGCGGCAACAGCGTCAACGGCGTGCTCACGTTCGATCCTTCGCTGCACACCGAACGCGTCGCGCTGACGCTCGTGAACGGCAATATCTTCATGGGCTGGACGGCGCATTGCATGGCAGGCGCGTACACCGGCTGGATCATGAGCTATAGCGCCGATACGCTGCAGCAGACGGGCGTCGTCAACGTCGCGCCGAACGGGCATCAGGGCTCCGTGTGGATGGCCGGCTCGGGCATGGCATCGGACGGCACGTCCATCTATGTGGTGGACGGCAACGGCACCTTCGGCACGACGCTCGACGCAAACGGCTTCCCCGTCGATAGCGACTACGGCAATTCGTTCATGAAGCTCTCGGCCAGTCCGCTCAAGGTCACCGATTACTTCGCGCCGCTCGACGTGGTGCAGCTCGCGAACGCGGACGGCGATTTCGGCTCGGGTGGCGCGATGCTGCTGCCCGACGTGACGACCGCGGGCGGCACCATCAAGCATCTCGCCGTAGCAGCCGGCAAGGACAACAAGATCTATGTGGTCGATCGCGACGCGATGGGCAAATTCAGCGCCACGTCGAACGCTATCTGGCAGGTGCTGACGGGCACACTGGCGGGCGGCATCTGGGGCTCGCCCGCCTGGTTCAACGGCACCGTCTATTACGGCGCACTGAACGACAACATCAAGGCACTGCCCGTCACGAACGCGCTCCTCGCGACCACCGCCGCCTCGAAAAGCCCAACGACCTTTCCCTATCCCGGCGCCACCCCCGCAATCTCCGCAAACGGCACATCGAACGGCATACTGTGGGCTGCCGAAAACGGCACGACGGGCGCATTGCACGCCTATGACGCGGCCAATCTCGCGCGCGAGCTTTACAACAGCAATCAGGCGGGAACGCGCGACCAGTGGGGCGCGGGCAACAAGTTCATCACGCCGACGATCTCGCGCGGCAAGGTCTATGTGGGCACGACCAACGGCGTCGCCGTGTTCGGCCTGCTACATTGATCACGCTGACGTGCGGTCGGCGCGTATCGCATTGCAACACGGAAATTGGCGACGAATGGCGTGCTTCTGGCGTGCTGCGCCGCTGCGACGCGATATCCTGAGATGGCTTTCCTTCGGCCTGCTATGGCCTGACTGGCCGCACCGGCCATTTTGTACATCATGGCTACACGCGAACCTCGCGACGCGCATTCGCGCCGACAAGACCAAAGACTTCGCCAGGGAGCCCGCTCGCCTATGAGACGCTTCGCCCATGCTGCAATTGCGCTTTTCGTCGTCAGTGGCGCATCCGTTGCGCAGCAGCCGCTGACCTATCCGGGGCGCAGCCAAGGCCCTGCACAACAGGCCGTCGACACGGCTGCGTGTTACGCAGACGCCAACAAGACCACGCACGTCAACATGGCGCACGAGTCGCAGCGTCCACCGCCGCCCGGCAAAACGGCGGATGCGGCGCCACGGCCTATCGTCGCGCCTGCGCCGCTCAATCCTCCGCTGCCCTCCGCGATGGGCGCCTCGGGCGCATCCGGGGCGATGGCGGCCTCCGCGCCCGCCG
>NZ_JAAGPD010000096.1 GCF_017104565.1 Paraburkholderia sp. Tr-20389
TTCAACAAGCAGGCGCAGATCATCGACCAGCATGGCGATGAAAGTTAACATCGCCGCGTCCCGTTTACAACCGGTTTGCGCCAAAAACAAAATGCCGTTCAGTCGCTTAACTGAACGGCATTAGGCCTCGCGGTCGCCCTTTTTGCTTCAGAAGAACCCGCGTTACACCAGCCGCAGATAGATCAGCTCGCGCTTGATGTACGCATAGAAGATCGGCGCGGCGATCACGCCCGGAATGCCGAACGCGGCTTCCATCACGAGCATCGCGATCAGCAGTTCCCAGGCGCGCGCCTCGATCTGTCCGCCGATGATGCGCGCATTCAGGAAGTACTCGAGCTTGTGGATCAGGATCAGGAAGATGAGCGCTGTCACGGCAGCCGGAAAGCTCACCGACAGCGCGACGGCCACGATCAGCGTGTTCGAGATCAGATTGCCGATCACGGGCAGCAGGCCGACGATGAACGTGATGATCACGAGCGTCTTCGCCATCGGCAGTGGCGAGTGAAAGAGCGGCAACAGCAGCAACAGGAAGATGCCTGTGAACACCGTGTTGATCGCCGAAATCTTCACTTGCGCGAACACAATGCGGCGGAACGCGTCGGCGAAACGGCTGACGCGCGCGATGAACGCCGTCGACAGCGGCAGCCGCTGCATATGCCGTTGCGCGCCGACCGCGATGATCGCGCCGATGATCATGCCGATCAGCACATGCGTGAAGATGCGCGCCGCGTTCTTGCCGCCCTGCGACAGCGTGCTCGCGTGCGTCTGCATCAGCACGGCGGCCTTCTCTTTCATCTGTTCGGTGGAAACGGGCAGGTTCTGCGCGATGAATTCGGGCAGACGGCCGCGCGCCTGATCGATCAGCGACATCGCCTGGTCGAGTAGCTTCTGCACACTCGGCACGTCCTTCTCGAAGTGCTCGATGACGGCAATGGTGAAGCCCGTCAGCGTGCCGACGATCACGGCGGAGAGGATCACCACGGCGAGCCAGCGCGCGCGCCCGCTCGACATGTGCTTTTCGATGCGCGGCGCGAGCGTATGCACGAGATGAAACACGAGCATGCCGGCGAGCAGCGCGCCCAGTAGCTTCAGTTCGAGCACCGCCCACATCGCGAGCAATGCGACGATGTAGCTGCCAATTTCGACCGCCGACAGTTTCGGCAGGCTCATGTCGCTGGTCAGCCTGACCGGGCGAGGGCGCAGATCCTGCACCTGCCCGTCCTCGCGGGCCTGATTACGCTTGGCCATGGCTATCTATAGTCTCCAACCTCAGGTTTTGACGCTCGGCTTGCGGGCCTTCGCGGTTTTTGCTGCCGCTTTGGCCGTGCCTGCCGCTGGCTTCGCTGTTGATTTCGAAGCCGGTTTGGGTGCATCGGCGGCGACGGCCTTTTTCGGCCTTGCCGCTTTTACGGCTGGATTTGCGGATTCTGCAGTTTCGGCATCGCCGACGGTTGCTTCAGCTTCTTCCTCGTCCGTTTCGCCTTCATGAAATGCCGCGCCGGCCGCTTTGTCGCGTTGCAAAAGCGGCGCGAGATAGCGACCGGTAAAACTTGCCTTCGACTTCGACACCTGTTCCGGCGTGCCTTGCGCGATGATCTGGCCGCCGCCGGCGCCGCCTTCGGGACCGAGATCGATCACCCAGTCGGCAGTTTTTATCACATCGAGATTATGCTCGATGATGACCACGGTATTTCCTTGATCGCGCAACCGATGAATCACTTCGAGCAGCAGCGCGATATCGTGGAAATGCAGACCCGTGGTCGGCTCGTCAAGGATATAAAGCGTGCGACCCGTATCGCGCTTGCTCAGTTCCAGCGAGAGCTTCACGCGCTGCGCCTCGCCGCCCGACAGGGTGGTCGCCGACTGGCCGAGCCGGATATAGCCGAGACCGACGTCGAGCAGGGTCTTCAGCTTGCGCGCGACGACGGGCACTGCCTTGAAAAAGTCATACGCGTGCTCGACCGTCATCTCCAGCACTTCGCTGATGTTCTGGCCTTTGTAGAGAATATCGAGCGTTTCGCGGTTGTACCGTTTGCCGTGACACACATCGCACGGCACGTACACGTCCGGCAGGAAGTGCATCTCGACCTTCAGCACGCCGTCGCCCTGACATGCCTCGCAGCGTCCGCCCTTCACGTTGAACGAGAAGCGGCCCGGATCGTAGCCGCGTTCCTTCGCGGCGGGCACGCCCGCGAACAGTTCGCGGATCGGCGTGAAGACGCCCGTGTAGGTGGCGGGATTCGAGCGCGGCGTGCGGCCGATCGGCGACTGGTCGACGTTGATCACCTTGTCGAAGTGTTCGAGCCCTTCGATGGCCTCGAACGGCGACGGCTCCGTCGACGAGCCGTACAAATGCTGCGCGACGGCGTGATAGAGCGTGTCGTTGATCAGCGTCGATTTGCCCGAACCGGACACGCCCGTCACGCAGGTCAGCAGACCGACGGGCAGATCGAGTGTCACGCGCTTCAGGTTGTTGCCGTATGCCTCGATGATGCGGAGATGGCGCTCGTCGGCCTGTTTGCGGTCGTCGGGGAATTCGATGCGGCGTGCGCCCGCGAGATACTGGCCCGTCATGGACGCCGGGTCCGCCTGCACTTCGTCGGGCGTGCCTTCGGCGATCACCATGCCGCCGTGCTCGCCCGCGCCCGGTCCCATGTCGACGACGTAGTCGGCCATGCGGATCATGTCCTCGTCGTGTTCGACGACGATCACCGAATTGCCGAGATCGCGCAGATGCTTGAGCGTCGAAATGAGGCGGTCGTTGTCGCGCTGATGCAGACCGATGGACGGTTCGTCGAGCACGTACATCACACCCGTCAGCCCCGAGCCGATCTGCGACGCGAGCCGGATGCGTTGCGCTTCGCCGCCGGACAGCGTTTCGGCGCTGCGCTCCAGCGACAGGTAATCGAGCCCGACGTTGTTCAGGAACATCAGACGCGCGACGATTTCCTTGATGACCTTGTCGGCGATTTCGCGCTTGGCGCCTTCGAGACGCAGCGTCTGGAAGTAGCCGAGCGTGTCGCGCAGCGGCCAGCCGCTCACTTCGTAGATGCCGCGCGCGTCCTTGTCCGCGCCGATGCGCACGAAGCGGGCTTCGCGGCGCAGGCGCGTGCCTTCGCACGACGGACAAGCCTGGTTGTTCTGATACTTCGCGAGTTCTTCGCGCACCGCGACCGAATCGGTCTCGCGATAGCGGCGTTCCAGATTCGGAATGATCCCTTCGAACACATGCTCGCGCACCGACGTGCGGCCGCGCTCATTGATGTACGAGAACGGCACCGTCTGCTTGCCCGACCCGTACAGCAGGATATTGCGCACCTTTTCGGGGAGGTCTTCGAACGCGGTGTCGATGTCGAATTCGTAGAACGCCGCGAGGCTTTGCAGCATCTGGAAGTAAAACTGGTTGCGCCGGTCCCAGCCCTTCACGGCGCCCGCCGCGAGCGACAGCGACGGATGCGCGACCACCCGCTTCGGATCGAAGAACGTGATCTGGCCGAGGCCGTCGCATTCCGGGCACGCGCCCATCGGGTTGTTGAACGAGAAAAGGCGCGGTTCCAGTTCCTGCAGCGAGTACGAGCAGATCGGGCACGCGAACTTCGAGCTGAACAGATGCTCTTTGTCGGTGTCCATTTCGAGCGCGATGGCTCGGCCGTCGGCCAGACGCAGCGCGGTTTCGAACGATTCGGCGAGGCGCTGCTTCGCGTCCGCGCGCACCTTCAGCCGGTCGACGACCACGTCGATCGTATGCTTGTCGTTCTTTTTCAACTGCGGCAGCGAGTCGACCTCGTAGATTTTCGCCACGCCTTCGTTCGCCGTGCCACCGCCCGAGCGCACGCGGAAACGGATGAAGCCTTGCGCCTGCATGTCCTCGAACAGCTCGGTGTGCTCGCCCTTGCGGTTGGCGACGACGGGCGCGAGGATCATCAGCCTCGTGTCTTCGGGCAGCGCGAGCGCGGCGTCCACCATCTGCGACACGCTTTGGGCCTCGAGCGGAATTTCGTGATCCGGGCAGTAAGGCGTGCCGACACGTGCGTAAAGTAGTCGCAGGTAGTCGTGGATTTCGGTGACCGTGCCGACCGTCGAGCGCGGGTTGTGCGAGGTCGCTTTCTGCTCGATCGAAATGGCGGGCGACAGACCTTCGATCAGGTCGACGTCCGGCTTTTCCATCAGCTGCAGAAATTGCCGGGCGTACGCCGACAGGCTCTCCACATAGCGGCGCTGGCCTTCCGCGTAGAGCGTGTCGAAGGCGAGCGACGATTTGCCCGAGCCGGACAGTCCAGTAATCACGACCAGCTTGTGACGCGGCAAGTCGAGATTGACGTTCTTCAGGTTGTGGGTCCGAGCCCCACGGATACGGATTTGTTCCATGAACCGGCGGGAAGAGGAGAAGGCTAAACCTGCTACTATAACGACTTTTCCAGACCGCCGTTACGGCTTCCTGACAGTGCGCAAACGGCGTGCTGACAGGGACGAAAGCGTCGTTTTTTTGCGGTTCAGCGTTGCGGGAATGGCTCACAGGTAAGGGCGATTTCCGCCTTCTGCAAGACAGCCGGCATCCGTTGCAAGCCTGGCCAGCGTCGGGATGCTGCGCGTGGGTTGTTTATGCGGGCCTTCACCGGTCGCTGCCCGTTCATTCGAAAATCGTTCCCGATGTCCAATCCGTCCGCCACTTCTTCACGCATGAGCGCGCCTGAACTGCGCGCGACCGTGTCGCTCGCTGCGATCTTCGCGCTGCGCATGCTGGGTCTCTTCATGATCATGCCCGTCTTCTCGATCTACGCGAAGACGATTCCGGGCGGCGACAACGTGCTGCTGGTCGGCATCGCGCTCGGTGCGTACGGCGTGACGCAATCGCTGCTGTACATTTTCTACGGCTGGATTTCCGACAAGGTCGGCCGCAAGCCTGTCATCGCGACGGGTCTGCTGATCTTCGCGCTCGGCAGCTTCGTCGCCGCGTTCGCGCACGACATGACGTGGATCATCGTCGGCCGCGTGATACAGGGGATGGGCGCCGTGTCGTCGGCGGTGATCGCGTTCATCGCGGACCTGACGGCCGAGGAGCACCGCACGAAGGCAATGGCGATGGTGGGCGGCTCGATCGGCGTATCGTTCGCCGTGGCGATCGTCGGCGCGCCGATCGTGTTCCACTGGCTCGGCATGAGCGGTCTGTTCGCGCTGGTCGGCATCTTCTCGATCCTGGCCATCGGCGTGGTGCTGTGGATCGTGCCCGATGCGCCGAAGCCCGTTCACGTGCCCGCGCCGTTTCACGAAGTGCTGCACAACAAGGAACTGCTGCGCCTGAACTTTGGCGTGCTGGTGCTGCATGCCACGCAAACCGCGTTGTTTCTCGTCGTGCCACGCATTCTCGAAGCGGGCGGTCTGCCCGTCGCGTCACACTGGAAAATTTACCTGCCCGTGATGGGCCTCGCGTTCGTGATGATGGTGCCCGCCATCATCGCCGCGGAAAAGCGCGGCAAGATGAAGGCCGTGCTGCTGAGTGCGATTGGTCTTATCCTGATCGGACAGTTACTGCTCGGCGTCGCACCGCATACCATTCTGTCCGTGGCCGCGATCCTGTTCGTCTACTTCCTGGGCTTCAATATCCTGGAAGCGTCGCAGCCTTCGCTGGTGTCGAAGCTGGCACCCGGCACCCGCAAGGGCGCGGCAGCCGGCGTGTACAACACCACGCAGTCGATCGGGCTTGCAATGGGCGGCGTGATCGGCGGCTGGCTGCTGAAGGTCGACGGTCAGAGCGCGGTTTTCTTTGCATGCTCGGGGCTGGTCGCATGCTGGCTTATAATCGCCGCCAGCATGAAACAGCCGCCGCGCAAGGCATAAGGTTTTAGGGCTCGAATTTACAGGCGGCGGGTTACGGGGCGCGCTTTCCGGTCACTCAGAAGCGGCCGTGGCGCAGACAGCCAACCAGTGCCGCGTCGCCGGAACGGAATCAACAGGAGAAACTCATGGCATCCGTGAACAAGGTCATTCTCGTCGGCAATCTGGGCGCCGATCCGGAAGTTCGTTATCTTCCGAGCGGCGACGCGGTGGCGAACATCCGCCTTGCCACGACCGATCGCTACAAGGACAAGCAGTCGGGCGAATTCAAGGAAATGACGGAATGGCATCGCATTTCGTTCTTCGGGCGCCTCGCTGAAATCGTGTCGGAATACCTGAAGAAGGGCTCGTCGGTGTATATCGAAGGGCGCATCCGCACGCGTAAATATCAAGCACAAGACGGCACCGATCGTTACGCGACGGAAATCGTCGCTGACCAGATGCAGATGCTCGGCGGCCGCGGTGGTGCAGGCGGCGGCGGTGGTGGCGACGACGGCGGCTACAGCCGCGGCGAGTCGATGGAGCGCGGCGGTGGCCGCATGTCGGGCGGTGGCGGTGGCCGTGTCGCGGGCGGTGGTG
>NZ_JAAGPD010000097.1 GCF_017104565.1 Paraburkholderia sp. Tr-20389
ACGCTCCACGCTTCCTCCCCACACTCGGTCGCCCTCATGCAGTTGCGCTTCACTTCATTCGCTGTGACCAGCTTATGGCGGGACTTGCACCCGCAGGAGTGCGCCCATGCTGGGCGCACAAAACAAATGGCGATGCCGTCCGGCATCGCCATTCGCCTCCTCTCGACACGGCCGTCGACTACCCGTCGATTACGCGGCCGCGCTTTCCCCCGTTTTTCCAGCGTTATTTCACCAGGTCGCCCTGCACCCATCCTTGCGTGACGCCGATCTGCGCGACCTGTTTCGCCACCGAATCCGCCAGCTTCTTCGCGTCGCTCGTCACGGTGTCGCCCTTGTGCTCCGCGCCGACATGCAGCGCACCGCCTGCCGCCGCCGACGTCGCCACATGACCCGCTGCCGCGCCGACACCCGCCGTCTCCGCGACGCCCGGCATATGGCCGCTGTTCGCATCGGCGTCGAACGTCTGCACCAGTTGCGGCATGCCGCCTGCCGGCTTGTAGAGCACCTGCACGTGCGCCGTCACCTCGCTCTTGCCCGCACCGAGGCCGATCAGTGTGCGGCGGCGATGGTTGCCCGCGTCGATCGAGCCGACCGCGCCTTCGACGATCAGCACGTTCTGGTCGGCAGGCGGCGGCGCATCGGTACGGATCGCGTGCACGCCCATCGATTGCAGTTTCGCCACCACCTGATCCGTCAGCGCGTTGCTCGCTTCGGCGGCTTCCTGGGTCTGTTGCACTTCCTCCGACGAACCCGAGAAGCTCGCGCTCAGCTTGTGGATCAGGCCGCTGTTGTCGAGCTTCACCGACTCCGGGTTGCTCGCGAACGTGTACACGTAGACGTTTTGCGGATTCGCCTGCGTGAGCGTCGAATATTGAGCGGTGTTCGTGACGCTGGCGGCTGCGCAGCCGCTCAGCAGCATCGCGCTGAATGCGAGTGCGGCGGAAGCGCTGCGGAAGGTTTTGCCACGAACGGAGTTGAGAGCTGCAAACATGATGTGAAGTCCTGTCATCGGGTCAGTTGATTGAGCGGATCGTCCGATGATTGGCTTCATGCGAGGCGGCATCGGCGAGTCACAGATGCGTGAATCGCCGGTTCGTTTTGTTGTTGCAGCTCAGCACGCGGAACGCAGTATGGTCGAGCAGCCGTGCAGTGGCTATCGACGAATTATGTCGACTCATGTCATGTCCCGCGCGGCGTTATCCATGACGGTTTCGGGCGATGCGGACGGCGGCAGTCTCGCGTTTTCTTGCCTCTGTCCGCGCATGCGATCGTGCTTCGATTCCAGGCCCAACGCACACGCCGTTGTAATACAACTTGTCCGACATCAAATTCACCGCAGGATATCGCACACACTGTGCAGAATCGCCCTGGTACAGGCTTCCGTTGGATTACAGTCAGCTTGGAGTCTTCACCCCGACGTTGCGCGAGATCGGCGGCAAACTGTCAGACACCGATTATTTGCTTGACAAGTTGCGCGCTGAAAGCGACGATGTCTGACATAGAAAATCGCCGGCAGAACGACCTTGCGTGTTCCGTTCGCCGCGCTGCCCCGACATCAGGAGCGAGACAACGCCATGCCCCAACTCTGCGCCAATCTGACGATGCTCTTCACCGAGCACGATTTTCTGGAGCGTTTTGCGGCCGCGTCGAAGGCCGGCTTCAAGGGCGTCGAATATCTGTTCCCGTACGCGTACGACAAGGCGCAGCTCGCCGCACTGCTGCATCAGCATGGTCTCGAACAGGTGCTGCACAATCTGCCCGCCGGCGACTGGGCGAGCGGCGAGCGCGGCATCGCATGTCTGCCCGATCGCATCGGCGAGTTTCAGGAAGGCGTCGGCGCCGCCATCGACTATGCGCAGGCGCTGGGCTGCAAGCAGGTGAACGTACTCGCAGGCATCGCGCCCGCCGGCGTCGATCCGGACACAATCCGCGAGACCTTCACCGGCAATCTGCGCTTTGCCGCCGCGCAATTGAAGCGCGCCGGCATCCGCCTGCTGGTCGAGCCGATCAATACGTTCGATATCCCAGGTTTCTACGTCAGCGGCACGCAGCAGGCACTCGATCTGATCGACGAAGCCGGCGGCGACAACCTCTTCCTGCAGTACGACATCTATCACATGCAGCGGATGGAAGGCGAACTCGCCGCGACCATCCGCAAGCAACTGCCGCGCATCGCGCACATCCAGCTCGCCGACAACCCCGGCCGCAACGAACCGGGCACGGGCGAAATCAACTACCCGTTCCTGTTCGGCCATCTCGATGCGATCGGCTATGAAGGCTGGATCGGCTGCGAATACAAGCCGCGCTCGACCACCGATGCGGGGCTCGGCTGGACAGCTGCATACCTCTGATTCGCCGGCACTCCGCCAATCATTCATTCACTGCTGCGGCGCGGCGCACCCGCAGCAGTCCTCAACCTCGCGCCAGACACAAGCAGACGCACCGGACGGCATCGCAGGCAGCACACGATGACGGCCATCCGCAGGAGACAAGCAGTGCAACGCAATACGATCAAAGGACTACGCTGGTGGATCATCGGGCTCATCATGCTCGGGACCATCTTCAACTATCTCGCACGCAGCTCGCTGTCCGTCGCCGCGCCGACGCTGACCGAGAAGCTGCACATGACGACACAGCAGTACTCGTACGTCGTCGCGGCCTTCCAGGGCGCCTACACGGTGATGCAGCCCATCGCCGGTTATATCCTCGACTTCGTCGGTCTCAAGATTGGCTTTGCGATCTTCGCGATCGCGTGGGCCGCGTCGAACATGCTGCATGGCCTCGCCACCGGCTGGACCTCGCTCGCGTTCTTCCGTGGCCTGCTCGGCATGAGCGAAGCGGCCATTTTCCCGGCGGGCATGAAGGCGATCAGCCAATGGTTTCCGGCGAAAGAACGCTCGATCGCGACGGGCTGGCTGAACACGGGCACGTCGGTCGGCGCGATGCTCGCGCCGCCCCTCGTCGTGTACTGCATCCTGACCTTCAACTGGCAGATGGCCTTCGTCGTGACGGGCGGCTCGGCGCTGATCTGGGTCGGGCTGTGGCTCGTGTTCTTCCGCAAGCCTGAAGATCACCCGAACCTCTCGACGGACGAGCGCGACTACATCCTGTCCGGCCAGGAGCGCCGGACGCAGGATGCGGCCTCGCGTCCCTCGTGGCGTCACGTGCTGTCGACGCGCCGCTTCTGGGGTATCGCGATTCCGCGCTTTCTCGCCGAACCGGCGTGGCAAACCTTCAACTTCTGGATTCCGCTGTATCTGTTCAGCGTGCGTCACATGAACCTGAAGGAGATCGCGCTGTTCGGCTGGATGCCGTTCCTCGCCGCGGATCTCGGCTGCGTCGTCGGCGGCTATCTCGCGCCGTTCTTCATGCGCCGCTTCAACGCGTCGCTGATCAACTCGCGCAAGCTGGTCATCATCTGCGGCGCGGTGCTGATGGTCGGCCCGGCGTGCATCGGCCTCGCGACCAGCCCGTATGCGGCAATCGCGCTGTTCTGCGTCGGCGCGTTCGCGCACCAGTCCATTTCGGGCGCGCTGTTCACGCTCGCTTCCGACGTCTTCGGTCAGCACGAAGTCGGCACGGCGACAGGTTTCTCGGGCATGTTCGGCTGGCTGGGCGGGATGATCTTCTCGTTGATCGTCGGCGCGTTGGCGGCTACTCTCGGCTATAACCCGCTGTTCGTCTGCCTGATGCTGTTCGACGTGATCGGCGCAACCGTGGCCTGGAAGCTCATCACGCATGGCGAGCCGTCCGCGCCGGCACGCGCTGCCGCGCACGCGGATATCGCCGAACGGCAGACCCCGGGCCGCTGATGTGCTGTACCCCAGCCTGACTGACAACAAGGTTTGATCATGACGAAAAAGATTGCTTTGAGCGGTGCGGGCGGACAGCTTGGCCGCTTCCTGCGTGCCGCGCTGAACGAGCGCGGCGTGAACCTGCGTTCCGCGGCGGGCTCGCGCGCGCTGGAGCCGATGTTCGATGGCGAAGACGTGATGCACGGCGACCTGCGCGATCCCGCCGTCGTCGACCGGCTGATGCAGGGCGCCGACGTGCTGATCCATATGGCGGGCACGAGCGTCGAAAAGCCGCTGCCCGAAATCATCGAGAACAATCTGCGCGGTCTCGTCGAAGTGTACGAAGGCGCGCGGCGGCATGGCGTGCGCCGCATCATCTTCGCGAGTTCGAATCACGCGATCGGCATGTATCCCGTCGAAGACAAGCTCGCGCTGGATTGCGCATTCCGGCCCGATGGCTTCTACGGTCTCAGCAAGGCGTGGGGCGAATCGCTCGCGCGCATGTACTGGGACAAGCATGGCATCGAGAGCGTGTGCATCCGCATCGGCAGCTGCATCGAAAAGCCGACCGAGTTCCGCCATCTGAGCACGTGGCTCGGTCATGACGATTTCCTGCATCTGATCGGCCGCTGCATCAACGTGCCCGGGCTGGGTTTTCAGGTGGTCTGGGGCGTATCGAACAACACGCGCAGCTATTGGGACAATTCGGCGGCGGCACCGCTCGGCTATGAGCCGAAGCAGAACGCGGAAGACTACGCCGGCGAAATCCTCGGCCAGCCCAATCCGCTCGATCCTGTCGCCCAGCGTTATCAGGGCGGCGGCTTCGTGACGATCGACTACACGCCGCCCGAAAAGCGCAACGTCACGCGCTGAGCATTGCGCCGCCCGGCGCACGCCGTGTTGCAAGTCCTTGCAGGTTCCCTTTTGTGGAGAACGCGATGAGGCTTCCGGAGAATCCATTCAAACGCGCACTGCTGGCCGGGCGTCAGCAGATCGGGCTGTGGTCGAGCCTCGCGAGCCATGTGTCCGTCGAAATCCTGGCGGGTTCGGGCTTCGACTGGCTGCTGCTCGACATGGAGCATTCGCCCAACGAACTGCCGATGGTGCACAGCCAGTTGCAGGCATGCGCGGGCACCGCCGCGCATCCGATCGTGCGGCCGCCGTGGAACGACATGGTGACGATCAAGCGTCTGCTCGACAGCGGCGCGCAGACGCTTTTGATTCCCTACGTAGAGACGGAGGACGAAGCACGCGACGCCGTATCGTTCACGCGCTATCCGCCCGAAGGCGTGCGCGGCTATGCGTCGGGTGCGCGAGCTTCGGGCTTTGGACGGATCAAGGACTATCCGCAGCTTTGCGCGAGCGAGTTGTGCGTGCTCGTGCAGATCGAGAGCCGGCTCGGCTTGCAGAATCTGGAGCGGATTGCTGCCGTCGAAGGCGTCGACGGCATCTTCATCGGTCCGGGCGATCTGGCGGCTGCGCTCGGGCATGTCGGCAACATCGGGCATCCCGACGTGCAGGCCACCGTCGACGATACGATCCGGCGCATCGTCGCCACCGGCAAGCCCGCGGGCATTCTCACCGGCGATGAAGCGCTCGCCCGGCATTATGTGGAGCTGGGTTGTCTGTTCACGGCAGTTGGGTCGGATATTGGCCTGCTCGCGCGCAATGCGGAGCAGCTTGCGGCGAGGTTCAAGACGGTTGGGTAGCGGGTTGGCGCGGAGGTCCGCACACGATACTTGCCGTTATCCATCATCTCCACTGGACCTCGGGCCGGCTCGCTGCCTTTGCATCGCGCCGGCCGCCTACCTGGTCATCACCTTTCCCCGCTGCACGTCCACATACTGGAAGCGTCCCCATCGTGAAGGGGGCAAGCGAGCGGCCCGCCAGCGACGCGTGATCTGCGACCCACGGCGGGCTGCTCAATCTCTTGACCATGCATTTGGACGTTTCCATGAAAATCCAAAGTAGTGCTCCCGACGCAGCAAATCATCTTGCCGACCAGAATCAGACCAATCAACCGCCGACACCTCCGCTCGATCCGCTCTTTAACCATCCGCCTCGCCCGACCATCATCGATCATGGCGACGGTTCGCAAAGTTTAGTGGCAACGAACGCGAACGGACGGATCACGCACACCGCGCTTACGGGACCGGACGGGCAAAACCGTGGGGAAGCATCTTTCTCGCCGACGACGGGGCAGTGGCAGAAGATCACATACCGCAACGGGGACGGCAGCAGCACGGAGCTGACCAACAACGGCAACGGCAGTTTTACGACATCGGCGCGCACGCAGATGGGCACTCCCGCACCTGCCGCTGGCGGGATCACACCCTCGTTCGCGAACAGCACTCCGACTATCAACGTCAAGCCGTAGCGAGCGTTAGCGTCACCAGTTCGTCGAGCGAACTGACACGGGCACGGCCATAACGGTGCCCGTGTCACGCGGACGAGTCCCACTCATAAAAAAGCGCCGCAATCGCGGCGCTTTCTACTGCGTCAAAGCAACATCAAACCCGCATCAGAACCGGTGAATGATGCCTGCACCGACACCGACCATGCTGCGCGACGACGAAGGCGTCGAGTTGAAACCATCGCCGATCGTTGCCGTTGCATTGATGATGCTGCGGCCGTTCGTGCCGA
>NZ_JAAGPD010000098.1 GCF_017104565.1 Paraburkholderia sp. Tr-20389
TGACGTTGTTGCCCAGGTTGCTCAGGTTGTTCGCAACGTTCGAAACATTGTTCGAAACGTTGTTCACCTTCGCGTCTTCCGACATCAACTGGCTCACGTTCACCGCATCGGTCGGGTTCAGGCCTGCTGCGACGTTCGTGATGCGACGCTCTGCGCCCGCTGCGCCCACCGACACTTCACCGCCTGCTGCCGTCGCCGCTGCGATTGCCGTGCCACCGACCGGCTGGAAGCCTGCCGTACCCAGCGTCGCCGAGTTCGCCACCGAGTTCGAGCCCAGCGCCACCGAGTTCGCTGTCGTCGCGCTCGCGCCATTGCCCATCGCGACCGCATTCGATGCGCTCGCCACCGCTGCCGGACCTGCCGCCACGCTGTTCGCACCCGTCGCCGACGAGTCCGCCAGCGTCGAGTTCGCGTGGAAGTACTTGATGCCGCCACCGTTGACGATGTTCGTCACCTGGTTGTTGATGTTGGTGACGTTGTTGCCCAGGTTGCTCAGGTTGTTCGCAACGTTCGAAACATTGTTCGAAACGTTGTTCACCTTCGCGTCTTCCGACGTCAACTGGCTCACGTTCACCGCATCGGTCGGGTTCAGACCCGCTGCGACATTCGTGATGCGACGCTCTGCGCCCGCTGCGCCCACCGACACTTCACCGCCTGCTGCCGTCGCCGCTGCGATTGCCGTGCCGCCGACCGGCGTGAAGCCCGCCGTGGCCAGCGTCGCCGAGTTCGCCACCGAGTTCGAGCCCAGTGCCACCGAGTTCGAAGTGGAAGCGTTCGCATTCTGGCCAATGGCGGTGGAACTGTTGCCCGAAGCCAGGGCCGTGTCACCGACTGCGAGCGCGCTCTGACCAGACGCTTTCGATTGCGTACCGACGGCCACTGCATACAGTCCGCTGGCAGTTGTCGAGTCACCGATTGCATCGCTTTGCGTGGTCAACGCCTTCGCGCCCGCACCGATCGCCACCCCGAATGCTCCAGCCGTTGAAGCTCCTGCACCGACCGCAACGCTGACGTTCCCAGCCGAAACCGAGCTCAGGCCCAGTGCGACCGAGTTCATTCCTGCAGCGGACGCTGCACCGCCAATCGCGATGGCTTCCCCGCCCGACGCGTTCGAATCGACCTGCGTCGAGTTCGCGTGGAAATATTTGGTGGTCCCCGAACCACCGCTGATGTTGTTGACCGTGTTGCTCAGGTTCGCCAGGTTGTTGCCGATGTTGTTGACCTTCGCGTCTTCCGACATCAGCTGGCTCACGTTCACCGCATCGGTCGGGTTCAGACCCGCCGCCACGTTCGTGATGCGGCGCTCAGCGCCTGCCTTGCCCACCGACACTTCACCCGCTGCCGTCGCCGCTGCGATTGCCGTGCCACCCACCGGCATAAAGCCTGCCGTACCCAGCGTCGCCGAGTTTGCCACCGAGTTCGAGCCCAGCGCCACCGAGTTCGCCGTCGTCGCGCTCGCGTTGCCGCCGATCGCCACTGCGTCCGTGCCCGTCGCCACCGAGTCCGCCAGCGTCGAGTTCGCGTGGAAGTATTTGATGCCCGCGCCGTTATTGATATTCGTGATCGACGTATTGAGCTTGCCCAGCGCTGTATCGATGGTGGTCATCGCGGTGCCGATATCCGTTTTCGCGCCGGAGGTGCCGTCGATCGAATTCGCATTGGTCAGCGCGTAGCTCGGGGCTGTCACAGCACCCGTGCTCAGCACCGATGAACCGCCGCCGAGTGCCGCAGCAGTCGACGACGAAAGCGCGTATAGCTGCGAACCGTTGATTGCATCCTTGCTAGCGCTGGAAACCGTGCCCGCTGCGAGATTGACGATCTTGTTACCAGTCATGCTGACCTGGTTCATCATGTTGATGCCGTTGGGACCATAGAGCGCGATGGTACCGGGCGCTGAACCGGAAGCCCCGGTCTGGCCTACAAGAATGGTCGCATACGAACCGCTTGGGCTATAGAAATTGGGATCCTCAGAGATGACAACCCCCGAACCGGCAGAAGTACAGTCGGTGGGAAAGGCATAGTACGGGGGCGTATTAGCGTTCGCCCAAGATCCATCATCGATACTGAACGATGCATATGAGTTTTGGCCGTTTCCGCAGTTCATGATCGAGCCCGCCATCGCGGTCGGCGACAAGGCAAAAAGGCCGATCCCGACGAACGTAAACGCGCCGCTAACACCGACGGCGGAGGACAACTTTCGCGCGCTACGTTTCGTATTCTTCCCACGTCCCCGCGCGTTCTCCTGCGCCGCTACCCAGGTACCAGTCGACTCGTTCCAGATTGATCGGTACGTCTTATTCATTTGCAATCCTAATCTTGATATAAATTTCCGCGTGCACGCAGATGAAGTTTCGGCACGACATCGGGATACGTTACGGCGCGAACCAGATGCGACGCTTACGCGACTTGGAGTGCCTGGAACGACCCGGGCAAAGGCCAACATTTCGAGATAAATGAGGCGCCTCAGAATTCCGCTCCTTTCCCACACTGACGCCACTGTATTTCGATACAGAGACCGTCAAAATAGGACGACTCTGAAACCACCTCATGCCGCCCCGCCAACTCTTTTGAAATGCCGGATGCACACTTATTTAAATCCGAGATACCACCCTGATTTCCATTCGATTCTCTTAAGCGCTATTCGGACTCTTCTTATTTAGATGCGGTCTATGTCGCAATAAAGTTGGCGTAATCGTTGGAGTAGTTAAGAGCTCGCCTCACGGTTGATCTCAACAAAACGTTGCAAGGGGACGTTCCGATTGCACGCAGGCTCAACTGCGCGACGCCTCGTTCCCACAACTTCTCCGCATCTGACGACAACCTTCTCGAACTGGCCGTCCGTCTGGATCAGTGCTCAATCGTTCGCGGATACAACTTTATTTAGGATCACAAATGAACAAGACATACCGTTCAATCTGGAACGAATCGACCGGGACATGGATGGCGGCGCAGGAAAATGCGAAAGGACGCGGCAAGCGTTCTGGCAAGAGTGCGGTCGTCGTTGCGCTGGCGGCAGCTGGATTGGTGGCGTCGATAGCAGCGCATGCAGGTGGACTGGATGGCGGTTCCGCGCCGGGTGGGGCCTCCGCAGAGGCTATCGGAAGCGGCGCCGTTGCGAATGCTGCCAACACCGTTGCGGTTGGCTCGGGCGCAACGGCAGCTCTCGGATACGATGTCGCCATCGGCTCAGGTGCGGTGACAGTCGCTGGTGCCAACAACACCTTTGGCGCGATCGCAATCGGTGGGGGGGCGACGGCGTACGGCGACAACGGCAGCAGTAACGGGGCCAACATCGCGATCGGCTACCAGTCTGTGGCCGGCAATTCGGGGGCGACCACGTCGCAGGCATTGGCCGTCGGTACAAACGCAACCGCGACCAACTGGCAGTCGGCTGCGCTTGGCTTCAGCTCGACGTCTTCCGGCATCTACTCGACCGCCCTTGGTGGATCGTCATCAGCGACCGCGGACTATACAGCAGCCGTCGGCACCTATTCGCAAGCCACCGCGTCGAATGCTTCCGCGCTCGGATATAACGCACACGCGACCACCGCGAACTCCGTCGCACTGGGCGCCAACTCGGTCGCGAACTCGGCAACGCTGGGAACGGCAGGCTTCACACCGGCTGGCGGCACGGCGATCTCGGCAGCAACGGCTGCGGGCGGTGAAGTGTCGGTGGGCACCTCGGGTAACGAACGTCGTATCACGCGCGTCGCGGCGGGTCTGAATCCGACCGATGCAGTGAACGTGAGCCAGTTGACCTCGGAAGACGCGAAGGTGAACGCCGTAGGTACGGCAACGGCCGCGGCACTTGGCGGTGGCTCGACATTCAACACGGCGACAGGCACGCTCAGCGCCCCGTCCTACGTTGTCGGCGGCACGACAGTGAGCAATATCGGTGGTGCAATCACCAACATCGACACACGTACCACGCAGAACGCCACCAGCATCACCAACCTGACTGCGCAGATCAACAGCGGTGTGCTCGGTCTCGTCCAGCAGGATCCGACGACCCGCAACATCAAGGTCGCAGCGGCAACAGACGGTTCGATCGTCGACTTCACGGGCACTGGCGGTGCTCGCAAGCTGACGGGCGTCGCAGCGGGCGCAGTCGGCGCTTCGAGCATCGACGCAGTCAACGGCACGCAACTTTATGGCGTGAGCCAGTCGGTCAGCAACGCACTCGGCGGCGGTTCGTCTGTTTCCGCTACTGGCGCAGTCTCTGCTCCCAGCTATGCGCTGACGAACGCAAACTCGATCAATGGCACGTCGGGCGCCGACACGGATGTCGGCACGGCGATGACCACGATCGACACGGCGCTGGGCAAACTGAACACGGCGATCGCAAGTGCCGGCGGCAGTGGCGGCATCATGTACTTCCACGCGAACTCGACGCTGGCAGATTCTTCCGCTAGCGGCGCAAACGCCGTTGCCATTGGTGGCGGCGCACTGGCACAGGGTTCGGGGGCGATGGCAATCGGAACCGGCACGGGCGCCATCGGGAACAACTCGCTGGCCATCGGCAACGGCGTCCAGGCGCAGGGACAGGGTGGTATTGCAATTGGAAACGTTGGTACGCTTTCCATCGACAGCGCGTCGACCAACGCTGTTGCAATCGGCAATATTGCTCAGGTCGCGAACTCCACAAACGGTGTTGCACTCGGCAACTTCTCGTACGTCGATAACGCAGCGTCTGGCGTCGCCGTCGGTGACAGTGCTTATTCGACGGCAAGCGACGCGACCGCGCTGGGTGCAAATGCACAAGCCACCACTGCGAATTCGGTGGCGCTGGGCTCGAACTCGGTGGCCAACTCGACGACGCTGACGACGGCGGGTTACAACCCGGGTAGCGGGACCCTGTCAGCGGCAACGGCTGCGGGCGGCGAAGTATCGGTGGGCAAGGCAGGCGCCGAGCGCCGCATCACGAACGTCGCAGCAGGCCTGAACGGCACGGACGCAGTGAACGTGAGCCAGTTGCAGTCGGAAGACGCGAAGGTCGGCAGCGTTGCCACGAGCGTCGCAAACGCGCTCGGTGGCGGTTCGACTTACAACGCGGCGACTGGCGCGATCACCCCGCCCTCGTATGTGGTCGGCGGCACGACGGTGAACAACATCGCCGGCGCGCTCACCAACGTCGATGCACGCGTCACGTCGATGTCGACCGACATCACGAACCTGACCACGCAACTGAACAGCGGCGAAGTCGGCCTCGTCCAGCAGGATGCGACGACGCGCAACATCACCGTCGCAGCGGCAACCGACGGCACGATCGTCGACTTCACGGGCACGGCTGGCGCTCGCACGCTGACGGGTGTCGCAGCAGGCGCTGTCAACAGTTCCAGCCTCGATGCAGTCAACGGCTCGCAGCTGTATAGCGTCGCGAACTCGACGGCCGCAGCACTCGGTGGCGGTTCGACGGTCAACAGCGACGGTTCCATCTCGGCACCGAGCTATGTGATCGGCGGCACGACGGTGAACAACATCGCCGGTGCAATGACCAACGTCGATGCACGCGTCACGGCAATGTCGACCGACATCACGAACCTGACCACGCAACTGAACAGCGGCGAAGTCGGCCTCGTCCAGCAGGATGCGACGACGCGCAACATCACCGTCGCAGCGGCAACCGACGGCACGATCGTCGATTTCACGGGCACGGCTGGCGCTCGCACGCTGACGGGTGTCGCAGCAGGCGCGGTCAACAGTTCCAGCCTTGATGCAGTCAACGGCTCGCAGCTGTATAGCGTCGCGAACTCGACGGCCGCAGCACTCGGTGGCGGTTCGACGGTCAACAGCGACGGTTCCATCTCGGCACCGAGCTATGTGATCGGCGGCACGACGGT
>NZ_JAAGPD010000099.1 GCF_017104565.1 Paraburkholderia sp. Tr-20389
TTCTGCGACGAGATCAGCGCATCGTCGACTTCCTGGAACGCCACCTGGATCGCCTTGCGGTACGAGTACAGCGCCTGCTGCTGCACGGCCTCGGCCTGCTTCACCTGACCGGCGATCGCGCCGCCCTCGAAGATCGGCTGCGTCACCGACCCCGCAAACGACCACACGCGCGCCGGCCCCGTAAAGAGCTTCGAGAACTGGCCGCTTTGCGTGCCGAGCAGCCCCGTGATCGAAATCTGCGGGAAATACAGCGCCTTTGCGGCGCCGATCTGCGCATTCGCCGCGACCAGGTCCTGCTCCGCCTGACGCAGGTCGGGCCGGCGTTCGAGCAGGTCCGACGGCAGACCGGCGGGCACGGCGGGCGTCGCCAGTTCGCCCAGCGCGCGCCCGCGCAGGATGTCGCCCGGGTTGCGCCCGAGCAGCACCGACAGCGCATCTTCCTGCTGCGCGATCTGCGACTCGATCTGCGGAATGCGCGCGCGCGAGTCCTCGTATTCGGACTGGCTCTGCGCGAGTTCCATCTGCGAGACCTCGCCGCCCTGGAAGCGCAGCTCGAACACGTGCACGGATTCGGCGCGGCTCGCGGTGGTCGCCTTCGCGATCTCCAGTTGCCGGTCGAGGCTGCGCAGGTTGATGTAGGACGACGCCACCGACGACACCAGCGTGAGGATCGTGCCGCGCTTCGCTTCTTCCGTCGACAGCAGGCTCGCGCGGGCCGCTTCCGTCAGGCGCCGGTTGTGGCCGAACAGATCGATTTCCCACGACGCCGACAGCGCCAGCTGATACGAGTTGAACACCGGGTTCTGCACGTTCGCGAACAGCGGCGACGAGGTCGAGATGCGCTCGCGCCCGGCATCGAGCCCCGCGCTGACCTGCGGAAACAGCGCCGCGCGCGTGGTGACGAACTGGCCGAGGAACTGGTCGACGCGCGCGGCGGCGATCTTCACATCGTTGTTGTTCGCGAGCGCCGCGGTGATCAGGTCATCGAGCACCGGGTCGTCGAACTGCTTCCACCATTCGGTGTTCGCGACGTCCGATGCGTAGTTGTCCGGGAAGCGGTACGTCGCGGGCACGTCCACCTGCGGGCGCGAGTAGTTCGGGCCGAGCAGGCAGCCGCTGAGCGTCAGGGCGCAGAACGCGCATGCAATGCCCGTGGCGAGCGACGCGGGAAGCGGCAAGGTCGGAGCGCGGCGCATCTCACTCACCTTGACGCGGTGCGGACGGGTTGGTGGTCGGGCCACCACCGACAGCCGGACCGCCCGCCGACGGCGGCACCTTCTTCGGCTCGCCCGATGCCGGCCCCGGTCCTGGTGAAGACGGCGGCACATCCCCCGCCTTCTTGTCCTTCTTCTTGGCGCTCTTCTCAGACATCGTTTCCAGCACATAGAAGAACATCGGAATGAAGAACACGGCGATGGCGGTCGCACCCAGCATCCCGCCGATCACGCCCGTGCCGATCGAATGCCGGCTGTTGGCCGAGGCGCCCGTCGCGATCGCGAGCGGCACGCAGCCCAGAATGAATGCCAGCGACGTCATCACGATCGGCCGCAGCCGCTCCTCGGCCGCCGTCATCGTCGCGTCGAACACCGACTTGCCCGACTCGCGGTTGAGCACCGCGAACTCGAAGATCAGAATGGCGTTCTTCGCCGCGAGCGCGACAAGCATCGTCAGACCGATCTGGAAGTACACGTCGTTGTTCAGCCCGCGCAGCAGGATCGCGAGCAGCGCGCCGAAGAGGGCAAACGGCACCGCCATCAGCACGCCGAACGGCAGGCTCCACTTCTCGTACTGCGCCGCCAGAATCAGGAACACCATGATCAGGCCGAACACGAACACGAGCCCCGAGGTGCCGCCCGACTGCTTCGCCTCGAACGCCTCGCCGCTCCACGCAATGCCGTATTCCGACGGCATCGACGCGGCCAGCTCTTCGAGCGTGCTGATCACCTGGCCCGACGCGTAGCCGGGCGCCGCGTTCGCCGTGATCTTGACGGCCGGGAAGTTGTTGAAGCGCGTGATCAGGTCCGGCCCCGTCACGTAGCGCGAGGTCACCACCGACTTGAGCGGCACCATGCTGCCGTTCGAACTGCGCACGAAGATCTGTTCGAGGTCGTCGGGCTTGAGCCGGTACGACGGCTCGGCCTGCAGGATCACCTGCCACAGGCGGCTCGACCGGTTGAACTGCGACACATAGAGCGAGCCGAACATCGTCTGCATCGCGCTGTAGACGTCCTCGACGGGCACCCCGAGCGTCTCGGCCTTGTCGCGGTCCACGTCGACCAGCAGCTGCTGCGAGTCGGCGTTGAAGGTGTTGGTCACGCCCGTGAGTTCGGGGCGCTGCTTGGCGCGCGCGACGAAGTCGTTCACGACGGCGGCAAACTGCGCGATGGTCGCATCGCCCTTGCTCTGGATCCACATCTCGGTGCCGCCCGTGGTGCCGAGGCCCGGAATGGACGGCGGATTGAGCGGCACGACGATGCCCTCGCGGATCTGCGAGAGCGTCTTGTACGCATCGACCAGCACCGCGCGCGCATTCTGCGTGCGGATGTTCGCGGACTTGTAGCGTTCATCGAAACTCTTGAAGCCGACGAAGAAGGTCGACGAATTATTCTTGTTCTGGCTGTCGAGAATGCTGAAGCCGTCGATCGTCGTGATGCTGCCCACGGCCGGCTGCTTCATGAAGTACTCGGCGATGCGGTCCGACACCTTGCCCGTGCGATCGAGCGACGCGGCATCGGGCATGATCACGGCGCCCAGCAGATAGCCCTGGTCCTCGGGCGGCAGGAACGCGGTCGGAATGTCGCGCATCATCAGCACGGCGAGCCCGATCATGCCGACGAACAGCAGCAGCGCGACCACGAAGCGCTTGATCACGAGCCGCACCGCGCGCGTGTAGCCCGCCGTCATGCGCGCGAACTGGTTGTCGAACCAGCGGAAGAACCCCTTCTTCTCGTGGTGGCCGGGCTTGAGCAGCAGCGCCGCGAGCGCGGGCGAGAGGGTCAGTGCGACGAGCCCCGAGATCACCACCGAGATCGCGATCGTGATCGCGAACTGCTTGTACATCTGCCCGGTGATGCCGCCGAGAAACGCCACGGGCACGAACACCGCGCACAGCACCAGCACGATCGCGACCACGGGACCGGCGACTTCGTCCATCGCCTGCTTGGCGGCCGTCTTCGGGTCGAGCTTGTTGACCGTCATGTTGCGCTCGACGTTCTCGATCACGACGATCGCGTCGTCCACCACGATGCCGATCGCGAGCACCATGCCGAACAGCGTGAGCATGTTGATCGAGAAGCCGAGCGCCTCCATGCCCATGAAGGTGCCGACGATCGACACCGGCACCGCGAGCACGGGGATCAGCGTCGCGCGCAGGCTCTGCAGGAACACGAACACGACGATCACCACCAGGACGACGGCCTCGAAGAACGTGTGCACCACGTCCGAGATCGAGGCGCGCGTGAACTCGGTGGTGTCCATCGCGATCTCGTAGTCGATCCCCTCGGGGAACGACTTCTTCATCCCGGCGAGCGTGGCGCGCACCTGCTTCGACACGTCGAGCGCGTTGGCGCCCGGCTGCTGGTAGACGGCGAGCACGGTGGCGGGCTTGCCCTGGAAGCGGCTGCGGATCGAATAGTCCTTCTGGCCGAGTTCGGCGCGGCCGATGTCCTTCAGGCGCACGATCGCCGCGCCCCCGCTCTGCGCGCGGATGATGATGTTCTCGAACTCCGAGGGCTCGGTCAGGCGCCCGGTCGTGGTGACGGCGAATGACTGCTCGACGGGGTTGCCCGTTGGCGACTGGCCTAATCGCCCGACGGCGAACTGCTGGTTCTGGTTGGCGACCGCGCGCTGCACGTCGGCGGCCGTGATGCCCAGTTGCGCCATGCGGTCGGGGCGCAGCCAGATGCGCATCGCGTAGTCGGGCGTGCCGAAGATGCTCGACTGGTTCGCGCCGGGAATGCGCTTCAATGCATCGAGCACGTAGACGTTCGCGTAGTTCGCGATGTAGGTGGCGTCGTAGCGCTCGGTGGGCGAGTAGATCGCGATCACCATCATGAACGCCTGCGACTTCTTCTGCACCTGCACGCCCTGGTTGGTGACCGACTGCGGCAGTTGCGGCAGCGCGAGGTTCACGCGGTTCTGCACGTCGACCTGCGCGAGTTCGGGGTTGGTGCCGATCTGGAAGTACGCGTTGATGGTCAGGTTGCCCGTGGAGGAACTCGACGAGCTCATGTAGATCATGTTGTCGGCGCCGTTGACCTGCTGCTCGATGGGGGCGGCGACGTTGTTGGCGACCACGTCGGCGCTCGCGCCCGGATAGGTCGCGGAGATCGTGATCTGCGGCGGGGTGATGTCGGGGTACTGCGCGGTGGGCAGCGCGAGCATGGTCAGCGCGCCGCCGAGCGTGATGACGATCGAGATGACCGAGGCGAAGATCGGGCGGTCGATACAGAAATGGGAGATGTTCATCGGATCGGGGTGCGCCGGATGGTGTCGGTCGTCGTCATCGGGTCATCGGGTCTTCACATCGGTCAGGGGCTGGCCGGCCGTGCCGTGGTCTGCGCCATGGCCGCCACGGTCGTTACGGTCGCCGCGGGCACGGACGCCGCCGCTGCCGGCGCGGACGCGGGTGCGGGCGTCGCCGGCGCGCCCGAGCCCGGCGGCGCGCTCACCACCTTGATCTGCGCATCCGACGACACGCGGATCGCGCCGTCGACCACCACGCGTTCGCCCGGCTTCAGGCCTTCGTTGACGAACCAGTCGTCGCCATGCCAGTCGCCCACGTCGACCACGCGCTGATGCGGCTTCGAGTCCTGGTCGAGCACCCACACGAAATGGCTCTTCGCGCCTTGCAGCACCGCGCGCTGCGGCACGAGGATCGCGTTGGGGCGCACCGCGCCCGACACCTTCGCGCGCACGAACTGGCCCGGTCGCAGCGTGCCGTTCGGATTGGCGAAGGTGGCGCGCACGAGGAAGGTGCCCGTCTGCTGGCTGAAGGCGGGGTTCGTGAAATCGATGCGGCCCTTCTGCGGATAGACCGAGCCGTCGGCCTGGATCACCGTGACGTCGAACTGGTTGTCGGCGGGAAAGCGCAGCAGGCCCTTGGTGATCTGCTCGCGGTAGCGCAGCAGCTCGTTCTCGGAGATGCTGAAGTTCACCCACATCGGGTCGAGCTGGTAGACGTAGGTCAGCAGGCCCGACTGCGTGGGCGTGACGTAGCTGCCGTCCTGCACGCGCGCGAAGCTCGACAGGCCCTTGAGCGGTGAGCGGATGGTGCAGTAGCTCAGGTTCAGTTCGGCCGTGCGCACCTCGCCCTGCGCGGCGATCACGGCGGCTTCGGCCTGTTTCTCGTTGCCGGTGGCGTCGTCGAGATCCTTCTTGCTCAATGCGTTCTGCGCAGCCAGCGGCACGACGCGCGCGAGGTTCTGTTTCGTGACGAGCAGGCGCGCCTGCTGCTGCGCGAGCGCGCCCTTGGCGGACTGCAGCGCGGCTTCGAAGGGCTTGCGGTCCATCACGAACAGCACCTGGCCTTCCTTGACCAGCGAGCCTTCGTCGTACAGGCGCCGTTCGAGAAAGCCGTCGACGCGCGCGCGGATTTCCACTTCGCG
>NZ_JAAGPD010000100.1 GCF_017104565.1 Paraburkholderia sp. Tr-20389
AAACGCCAAGACCCCGCTTTTGAGGGCGGGGTCTTGGACTGGGTAAGGAGCCTGACGATTACCTACTTTCACACGGGCAATCCGCACTATCATCGGCGTGGAGTCGTTTCACGGTCCTGTTCGGGATGGGAAGGGGTGGTACCGACTCGCTATGGTCATCAGGCATGACGGGTTGCTGCGTCGCATCGGGTCCGGTTGAACCTGGCGCCACAGCCAATCTGGAAGAAGCGTAAAGAGGGTGGGATGTGTTGTTCGGCACAACAGCGATCTCTGACCGGTCTGAAACATACCGGTTATAGGATCAAGCCTTACGGGCAATTAGTATCAGTTAGCTTAACGCATTACTGCGCTTCCACACCTGACCTATCAACGTCCTGGTCTTGAACGACCCTTCAAGGGGCTCGAAGCCCCGGGGATATCTCATCTTAAGGCGAGTTTCCCGCTTAGATGCTTTCAGCGGTTATCTCTTCCGAACATAGCTACCCGGCGATGCCACTGGCGTGACAACCGGTACACCAGAGGTTCGTCCACTCCGGTCCTCTCGTACTAGGAGCAGCCCCCTTCAAATATCCAGCGCCCACGGCAGATAGGGACCAAACTGTCTCACGACGTTTTAAACCCAGCTCACGTACCTCTTTAAATGGCGAACAGCCATACCCTTGGGACCGGCTACAGCCCCAGGATGAGATGAGCCGACATCGAGGTGCCAAACACCGCCGTCGATATGAACTCTTGGGCGGTATCAGCCTGTTATCCCCAGAGTACCTTTTATCCGTTGAGCGATGGCCCTTCCATACAGAACCACCGGATCACTATGACCTGCTTTCGCACCTGCTCGACTTGTCGGTCTCGCAGTTAAGCACGCTTATGCCATTGCACTATCAGCACGATTTCCGACCGTACCTAGCGTACCTTCGTACTCCTCCGTTACACTTTGGGAGGAGACCGCCCCAGTCAAACTGCCCACCATGCACTGTCCCCGACCCGGATCACGGGCCAAGGTTAGAACCTCAAACAAACCAGGGTGGTATTTCAAGGACGGCTCCACGCAGACTGGCGTCCACGCTTCATAGCCTCCCACCTATCCTACACAGATCGGTTCAAAGTCCAATGCAAAGCTACAGTAAAGGTTCATGGGGTCTTTCCGTCTAGCCGCGGGGAGATTGCATCATCACAAACACTTCAACTTCGCTGAGTCTCGGGAGGAGACAGTGTGGCCATCGTTACGCCATTCGTGCAGGTCGGAACTTACCCGACAAGGAATTTCGCTACCTTAGGACCGTTATAGTTACGGCCGCCGTTTACCGGGACTTCAATCAAGAGCTTGCACCCCATCATTTAATCTTCCGGCACCGGGCAGGCGTCACACCCTATACGTCCACTTTCGTGTTTGCAGAGTGCTGTGTTTTTATTAAACAGTCGCAGCCACCAGTTTATTGCAACCCCTTCACCCTTCGCCCGCAGGGGCGTCAAGCTACAGGGGCGTACCTTATCCCGAAGTTACGGTACCAATTTGCCGAGTTCCTTCTCCCGAGTTCTCTCAAGCGCCTTAGAATACTCATCTCGCCCACCTGTGTCGGTTTGCGGTACGGTCAATGTGAAACTGAAGCTTAGAGGCTTTTCCTGGAACCCCTTCCGATTGCTTCGCTCCCGAAGAAGCTCGCGCCACGCCCTTGAATTCCGTGCCCGGATTTGCCAGAGCACCTTCTCCAACGCAGCGACCGGGACTTCCAACACCCGGACAACCTTCCGCGATCCGTCCCCCCATCGCATTTCACACTGGTGCAGGAATATTGACCTGCTTCCCATCAGCTACGCATTTCTGCCTCGCCTTAGGGGCCGACTCACCCTACGCCGATGAACGTTGCGTAGGAAACCTTGGGCTTACGGCGAGGGGGCCTTTCACCCCCTTTATCGCTACTCATGTCAGCATTCGCACTTCCGATACCTCCAGCACGCTTTTCAACGCACCTTCGCAGGCTTACGGAACGCTCTCCTACCATGCGTGCAAAGCACGCATCCGCAGCTTCGGTATATGACTTAGCCCCGTTACATCTTCCGCGCAGGACGACTCGATCAGTGAGCTATTACGCTTTCTTTAAAGGGTGGCTGCTTCTAAGCCAACCTCCTGACTGTTTTAGCCTTCCCACTTCGTTTCCCACTTAGTCATATTTGGGGACCTTAGCTGGCGGTCTGGGTTGTTTCCCTCTTGACACCGGACGTTAGCACCCGATGTCTGTCTCCCGTGATTGCACTCTTCGGTATTCGGAGTTTGCTATGGCGAAGTAATCCGCAATGGACCCTTCAACCATGACAGTGCTCTACCCCCGAAGGTGATACACGAGGCACTACCTAAATAGTTTTCGGAGAGAACCAGCTATTTCCAGGTTTGTTTAGCCTTTCACCCCTATCCACAGCTCATCCCCTAACTTTTCAACGTTAGTGGGTTCGGACCTCCAGTACGTGTTACCGCACCTTCATCCTGGCCATGGATAGATCACCTGGTTTCGGGTCTACACCCAGCGACTGAATCGCCCTGTTCGGACTCGCTTTCGCTACGCCTGCCCTAATCGGTTAAGCTCGCCACTGAATGTAAGTCGCTGACCCATTATACAAAAGGTACGCCGTCACCCCTTGCGAGGCTCCGACTGTTTGTATGCATGCGGTTTCAGGATCTATTTCACTCCCCTCCCGGGGTTCTTTTCGCCTTTCCCTCACGGTACTGGTTCACTATCGGTCGATCACGAGTATTTAGCCTTGGAGGATGGTCCCCCCATCTTCAGACAGGATTTCACGTGTCCCGCCCTACTTGTCGTACACCTAGTTCTTCCTCGCTGTTTTCGCCTACGGGGCTATCACCCACTATGGCCGCACTTTCCAGAGCGTTTGGCTAACAACGAAGATAAAGAGTACAGGCTGGTCCCATTTCGCTCGCCACTACTTTGGGAATCTCGGTTGATTTCTTTTCCTGCGGTTACTTAGATGTTTCAGTTCACCGCGTTCGCTCCACACAACCTATGTATTCAGTTGTGGGTGACCCATACGGGCCGGGTTTCCCCATTCGGATATCGGAGGATCAAAGCTCGTTTGCCAGCTCCCCTCCGCTTTTCGCAGGCTACCGCGTCCTTCATCGCCTGTGATCGCCAAGGCATCCACCACATGCACTTGTTCGCTTGACCCTATAACGGGTATGTCTCTGCCGTGTTGCCACGTCGAGTCACACTCGCTACAGGTTGAGTATTCGCGTTGTGCCGTATTCCAGGTTCGTCTTTCGATGAACTCAAAAATACTTTCGATACAATCACAACCCTGACTTACCTACTCACACCCATCTCTAAGTGCTTTCGATAAATCTCTTTACTACTTCTTCCTGATTGTTAAAGAACGACAGCCGATATGCTTTTACACACATCCAGTCTGACTGGCTCAATTGCCAATGCTTAAGGCTCAGTTCGCACTGAACACTAGGCATTGGGAATTGGTGGAGGATGACGGGATCGAACCGACGACCCCCTGCTTGCAAAGCAGGTGCTCTCCCAGCTGAGCTAATCCCCCAGTCATACAGCGCACAGCGGGTATCCGCCCAGCCACTTCAGCTAGCCACCGCAGACAAGGCAATGGTGGGTCTGGATGGATTCGAACCATCGACCCCCGCCTTATCAAGACGGTGCTCTAACCGACTGAGCTACAGACCCCTGAGCCTGTCTCTTCAAACAACAGCCGACAAGTGTGAGCGCTCAACTTTGAACGCGAAGCTCTGGAAAGGAGGTGATCCAGCCGCACCTTCCGATACGGCTACCTTGTTACGACTTCACCCCAGTCATGAATCCTACCGTGGTGACCGTCCTCCTTGCGGTTAGACTAGCCACTTCTGGTAAAACCCACTCCCATGGTGTGACGGGCGGTGTGTACAAGACCCGGGAACGTATTCACCGCGGCATGCTGATCCGCGATTACTAGCGATTCCAGCTTCACGCAGTCGAGTTGCAGACTGCGATCCGGACTACGATCGGTTTTCTGGGATTGGCTCCACCTCGCGGCTTGGCAACCCTCTGTTCCGACCATTGTATGACGTGTGAAGCCCTACCCATAAGGGCCATGAGGACTTGACGTCATCCCCACCTTCCTCCGGTTTGTCACCGGCAGTCTCCCTAGAGTGCTCTTGCGTAGCAACTAGGGACAAGGGTTGCGCTCGTTGCGGGACTTAACCCAACATCTCACGACACGAGCTGACGACAGCCATGCAGCACCTGTGTTACGGCTCCCTTTCGGGCACTCCCACCTCTCAGCAGGATTCCGTACATGTCAAGGGTAGGTAAGGTTTTTCGCGTTGCATCGAATTAATCCACATCATCCACCGCTTGTGCGGGTCCCCGTCAATTCCTTTGAGTTTTAATCTTGCGACCGTACTCCCCAGGCGGTCAACTTCACGCGTTAGCTACGTTACCAAGTCAATGAAGACCCGACAACTAGTTGACATCGTTTAGGGCGTGGACTACCAGGGTATCTAATCCTGTTTGCTCCCCACGCTTTCGTGCATGAGCGTCAGTATTGGCCCAGGGGGCTGCCTTCGCCATCGGTATTCCTCCACATCTCTACGCATTTCACTGCTACACGTGGAATTCTACCCCCCTCTGCCATACTCTAGCCCGCCAGTCACCAATGCAGTTCCCAGGTTAAGCCCGGGGATTTCACATCGGTCTTAGCGAACCGCCTGCGCACGCTTTACGCCCAGTAATTCCGATTAACGCTCGCACCCTACGTATTACCGCGGCTGCTGGCACGTAGTTAGCCGGTGCTTATTCTTCCGGTACCGTCATCCTCCATCCATATTAGGAACGAAGTTTTCTTTCCGGACAAAAGTGCTTTACAACCCGAAGGCCTTCTTCACACACGCGGCATTGCTGGATCAGGGTTGCCCCCATTGTCCAAAATTCCCCACTGCTGCCTCCCGTAGGAGTCTGGGCCGTGTCTCAGTCCCAGTGTGGCTGGTCGTCCTCTCAGACCAGCTACAGATCGTCGCCTTGGTAGGCCTTTACCCCACCAACTAGCTAATCTGCCATCGGCCGCCCCTTGAGCGCGAGGTCCGAAGATCCCCCGCTTTCCTCCACAGAGCGTATGCGGTATTAATCCGGCTTTCGCCGGGCTATCCCCCACTCCAGGACACGTTCCGATGTATTACTCACCCGTTCGCCACTCGCCGCCAGGGTTGCCCCCGCGCTGCCGTCCGACTTGCATGTGTAAGGCATGCCGCCAGCGTTCAATCTGAGCCAGGATCAAACTCTTCAGTTCAAACCTGTTACTGTTTTTCGGTTTCGTTAGAAACCGGTCGCTCACTCAAAATCACTGACGAATGATTCGATCTCTCGAACCTTCCTCAATTACTTCCGTGTGAGACTCGATTACTTTCGCTATTCCGGCGACCCGAAGATCACCG
>NZ_JAAGPD010000101.1 GCF_017104565.1 Paraburkholderia sp. Tr-20389
ACGCCCACGCCAGCACCAGCGTGATCAGCTTGACGAGGATGTTGGACAGGAAGCCCTTGAACACCTCGAAGCTCAGTTCCGAGGTCAGGCTCTGGTCGAAGAGGTACAGCAGGAACGGAAGGAAGACAAACATCAGTCCGCCGCTCACGCGGTGCAGAATCGACACGCGCCCCGCCAGCGGAAGACGGTATGCCGTCAATATCTGTCCGATACCGATGTTCCGGAATTCCGGCCTCGGTTTTTTTACGGCTTCTGCCATGCTAGACCCCTACTATGTAGTCACACTAATCCGCAATTTTAGCGCCATTTCTTTTCGCGCTGCAGCGTAACACTGCTCTAGAAAGCGTGCCGCGAAGCACGCATCAAGGCACTTGCAAGCCTTGCCGCAAGCCCACGGCAATGCCTTTTCATTCAACTCAAATCGTTCTGATAGTAATACCCGGTTGTGACATACCAACCCCGGCGCACTTCGACGGGACGGTCACCATAGGTATAGGACACGCGCTCCACGGACAGCAACGGAAATCCTGTCGGCACATGCAGAAGATCTGCGACGGCCGGATCCGCGGCGACGGCGCGAATCTTTTCCGACGCGCGGATCATGCGCGTGCCGAACTCCGTTTCGAACATCGCGTAGAGCGGGCCCTTGTACTCGGACAGGCGTTCGAGCGTCAGCCCGCGAAACACGCCGCCAGGCAGCCAGATTTCATCGAGCACGGTGTCTTCGCCGTCGAACGTCAAAAGACGCTTGATCAGCACGACGGGATCGGCCGGCTTCAGATCCAGTTGCCGCGCGATTTCCGCCGATGCACGCAAACGCCGGCATTCCAGCAGCCGGCTAATATGCGGATGTTCGGCGCCGTCGTCGGCGAGAAGTCGGAGAAAGCGAAACTGCGCGCGCTCTTCGTTGTGCGTAGCAACAAAGGTGCCTTTGCCCTGGCGGCGCACCAGCAGGTTGTCGGCGGCGAGCTCGTCGATCGCCTTGCGCACGGTACCCTGACTGACCTTGTAACGCGCGGCTAATTCGACTTCACTAGGAATGATCTCGCCGGGCTTCCATTCGCCCGATTCGAGACTCTGCGTGATGAGCGCCTTGATCTGCTGATAGAGAGGGCTGAAGGTCGGCGATGGCGCCGGCGCAGCGGCAGGCGCAGCCTCACCCGCGCCGGACGCGCCGGGAGGGTTAGCTGTGCTGGCCGGGTTCGAATTCATGCGCGCATTTCAACACAAAGCGCCTCATGCCGTCCAGATTTTTCCCGTAATAGTTATGTCTTATATAAGACATAAGATACGGTTGACTTTGTGTCGCCCGACTCCTACACTCCTTGTCGAGCAAGGGTTTGCGGGTTGTGACACGCATTTTTGACACCGCTTTATGTCAACAGCGTGATGCACCGAAAGGCCGCCCTGCATCACGCTGTTCCCTCACGCAGTCCAGGTTTCGCTTCGCCCTGCATTGCCGGCCGCAATGCCCGCCGAAACGCGCTGTTTGCAGGAGCCCGCGCCATGCAGCGGCCCGACGTTGCGTCAATCGCGGCGGCGAAAGCCGCCAGCATCTTCCCGTCCCCGTGCTCGGCAGCACAGATTATCCGGCACGGCGGCTTCGCCGGCTGCGTGTCTTCTGGCCTTCTTCGGACCGCCTGCAGGGCCCGCCCAGCGAATTTGCCGTGCTTAAACCACGCTTCGCGTAACGCGCATATAGAATGGCGTTTTCCCTAGCGTTCAACGCATCGTCCTGGAGATTTCTCAATGGCTAAGCCCGCAAAGCGCGTTGCCGTCACCGGCGCCGCAGGTCAAATCGGTTACTCCCTGCTGTTCCGCATCGCCAATGGCGACATGCTCGGCAAGGATCAGCCGGTCATCCTGCAACTGCTGGATCTGCCGCAAGCGCAAGCCGCCGTCAAAGGCGTCGTGATGGAACTCGAAGACTGCGCGTTCCCGCTGCTCGCGGGTGTCGTGGTCACTGACGATCCGAAGGTTGCCTTCAAGGATGCCGACGTCGCGCTGCTGGTCGGTGCACGTCCGCGCTCGAAGGGTATGGAACGCAAGGACCTGCTGTCGGCCAACGCCGAAATCTTCACGGTGCAAGGCAAGGCGCTGAACGAAGTGGCGAGCCGCGACGTGAAGGTGCTGGTCGTCGGCAACCCGGCGAACACAAACGCCTACATCGCGATGAAGTCGGCACCGGATCTGCCGAAGAAGAACTTCACGGCCATGCTGCGTCTGGACCACAACCGCGCGCTGTCGCAACTGGCCGCCAAGTCGGGCAAGCCGGTTTCGTCGATCGAAAAGCTCGTCGTGTGGGGCAACCACTCGCCCACGATGTACCCGGATTTCCGCGTCGCCACGGCAGAAGGCCAGGATCTGACCAAGCTGATCAACGACGAAGAATGGAACCGCAACACGTTCATCCCGACGGTCGGCAAGCGCGGCGCGGCGATCATCGAAGCGCGCGGCCTGTCGTCGGCGGCTTCGGCAGCCAATGCAGCCATTGACCACGTGCGTGACTGGGTGCTCGGCACGAACGGCAAGTGGGTGACAATGGGCATTCCGTCGGACGGCTCGTACGGCATCCCCGAAGACATCGTCTACGGCGTTGCAGTGACGTGCGAAAACGGCGAGTACAAGCGTGTCGAAGGCCTGCAGATCGACGCATTCGCGCGCGAGAAGATGGACAACACGCTGAACGAACTGCTCGAAGAGCGCGACGGCGTTCAGCACCTGCTCGGCTAATCGCCGCATGCAGACCAGCCGGAACACCGTTGCGACGCGACGGGTTCCGGTTTTTTTACGTGCGATATCCTGCATCACGCCTTGCCCGGCAAGCCGTCATGCAAAAGTTTGCAACTGATCCGAGCGCGTTTTGATTCGACCTGCGATACTTCGCAGCCGGGCATAACAGAACGCGCCCGAATCGGAACTCCCAAACAGTACCCACGCTCCTGACGCCGAGAATGCGCGCATTGACTCCCGCCGAAGTCCTGTTTGACGGCGAAGCGCCGCCCACCGTACTGCCTGCCTGCGACCACTACGCGGGCAGCGAGAAGCTGATGCTCAAATCGCTCGCGCTGCAGCAGCAGCTCGGGCCCGTCTTCGACATCACGCTCGATTGCGAAGACGGCGCGCAAGTAGGCCGCGAAGCGGAGCATGCCGAACTCGTCGCCTCGCTGCTCGGCAGCGAGCACGACCGCTTCGGCCGCGTCGGCGTGCGGATTCACGATTTCAACCATGCGCACTGGCGCGACGACGTGCGCCTGATCCTGCGTGCCGCGAAGCGCGCGCCTGCCTTCATCATGCTGCCGAAAATCCGCAGCGTGCCCGATGCCGCCGAAATGTGCGCGTTCATCGATGCCACGCGCCGCGAACTCGGCATCGCGAAGCCCGTCCCCGCCCAATTGCTGATCGAAACGCATGG
Source organism: Paraburkholderia sp. Tr-20389 (assembly GCF_017104565.1). Lineage (GTDB taxonomy): Bacteria > Pseudomonadota > Gammaproteobacteria > Burkholderiales > Burkholderiaceae > Paraburkholderia. The sequence continues at coordinate 3,416 of NZ_JAAGPD010000101.1, forward strand.
CGCGTTGACGCGCGTGTTCGATCTCGCCGCGCTGCCCGGCGTCGAGTCGCTGAGCTTCGGCCTGATGGACTTCGTCTCCGCGCACGACGGCGCGATTCCCGACACGGCCATGCGCTCGCCCGGCCAGTTCGATCACCCGCTGGTGCGACGCGCGAAGCTCGAGATTTCGGCCGCATGCCATGCACACGGCAAGGTGCCGTCGCACAACGTATCGACGGAAGTACGCGACATGGACATCGTCGCGAACGACGCGCTGCGCGCCCGCAACGAATTCGGCTACACGCGCATGTGGAGCATCCACCCGGCGCAGATTCCCGCAATCGTCTCAGCCTTCGCGCCGCGCGACGAAGAGATCGCGACCGCGACGGAAATCCTGCTCGCCGCGCAGTCCGCGCAATGGGGGCCGACGCGCCACCACGACACGCTGCACGATCGCGCGAGCTATCGCTATTACTGGTCGGTGCTGCGCCGCGCCCGCTCGACGGGCCGCAGCGTGCCCGCCGAAGCCGCGCCGCTGTTCGGCCCGAACGAAGCGTACGCAACGGGAGAGTCCACATCATGAGCACAGCACATACGTCCGCGGGCGCCGCGTTCCGCGCCGCCGTCGCCGCCGAAAAGCCGTTGCAGGTGGTCGGCGCGATCAACGCGAATCACGCGCTCCTCGCGCAACGAGCGGGCTTCAAGGCGATCTACGTGTCGGGCGGCGGCGTCGCGGCGGGCTCGCTCGGTTTGCCCGACCTCGGCATTTCGACGCTCGACGACGTGCTGACCGACGTGCGCCGCATCACCGACGTCTGCGATCTGCCGCTGCTGGTCGACGTGGACACGGGCTTCGGCCCGTCGGCGTTCAACATCGCGCGCACCGTGAAGGCGCTCACGAAGGCCGGCGCGGGCGCCATGCATATCGAAGACCAGGTCGGCGCGAAACGCTGCGGGCACCGGCCGGGCAAGGCGATCGTGTCGCAGGGCGAGATGGTCGACCGCATCAAGGCCGCGGTCGACGCCCGCACCGATCCCGATTTCGTCATCATGGCGCGCACGGACGCGCTTGCCGTCGAAGGCCTGCAATCGGCTATGGACCGCGCGATGGCCTGCGTCGAAGCCGGCGCCGACATGATCTTCCCCGAAGCGATGACGGAACTCCCGATGTACCGTCAATTCGCGCAGGCCGTGAAGGTGCCCGTGCTTGCCAACATCACCGAATTCGGCGCGACGCCGCTGTTTACCGTCGAAGAGTTGCGCGGCGCGGATGTGTCGCTGGTGCTGTATCCGCTGTCGGCGTTCCGCGCGATGAACAAGGCGGCTGAAAACGTTTACACGGCGATCCGCCGCGACGGCACCCAAAAGGCCGTCGTCGACACGATGCAGACCCGCGAAGAACTGTACGATCGCATCGGCTATCACGCGTACGAGCAGAAACTCGACGCGCTGTTCAGCCAGGGCGCGAAGAACGACAAGCAGGACAAGTGAGCGGCACATCAAGGAGACCCCTGGAATGAGCGATTCGACGCAAGCGGCTGCACCGGAGACAACAAGCGGCTTCAAGCCGAAAAAATCCGTCGCGCTGTCGGGCGTGACGGCGGGCAATACGGCCCTGTGCACGGTCGGCAAGACGGGCAACGACCTGCATTACCGCGGCTACGACATTCTCGATATCGCGGGCGCCT
>NZ_JAAGPD010000008.1 GCF_017104565.1 Paraburkholderia sp. Tr-20389
TGCCTATCTTAGGGCTGAGGCGGCGGCGTCGTGCGCTGCTGCACGGGCGCCTGGCCGAAGGCGCTGGCGGACGGCGACGTCGTCGAGCGGTTTTGCGTGCTGCTGTGCTGTCCGGCAGCCGCGCCCGTGGTACCGCCACCGACGTTGCCAGGCGTGCGCACGACGGGATGCGGCGCCGGAGGCTCCAGTTCCGCGACGACGGGATCGAGCCGCAACTGGTCCGCGTGCACGTTGACGTCCGTGCCCGACCACACTTCCTGCGTATCGGCATCGGCGGCGATCTGCGGACGCACGATATGCGGCGTGATCTGCAGCACGATCTCCGTCTTCACGTGATCGCCGTTGTGATTGGAGAAGAGCCGCCCGAGCACGGGCAATTGTCCGAGGCCGGGCACCTTGTCGGCCGTTGCTCTGTCCTCGTCGGAAATCAGGCCGCCCATGATCTGCGTTTCGCCGTCGCGCAGACGCAGACTCGTCGACGCGTTGCGCGTGCCGATCTGATACGCGAGCGTCGTCAGTCCCGCCTGCGAACTGTCGCTCTGAATCACCTTCGTGATATTGCTGACTTCGAGATTCAGCTTGATTCCGACATCGCCGTCGCGATAGACCTGCGGTTCGACTTCGAGCTTGATGCCGACATCGAGATACTGAACCATCTGCGTGTACGACGGCCCGCTCGTACTCGGCGTGCTCGAACTCGAAATCACAGGCACCTTGTCGCCGATCAGAATGCGCGCCTTCTCCTTGTTGCGCGCCCGGATGCGCGGACTCGCGAGCAGGTTGGCGTCCGTGTCGCTCAGCTTGAAATTGGCCGTCGCGGACAAGCCGCTCACATTGAATGCATTGATGGGCAGGTGATGCAGTTCACCCCATGTATTGGCCGTCGCCGGCGTCGACATCGTGAACGAATTCGGCCACTCGATACCGAGGTCGGTCATGCGGTCGTGCGAGACTTCCAGCACCTGCACTTCCATCATCACTTCGGGTTCGGGAATATCCTGCGCGGCGATCATCTGCTCGGCCACGCGGATCGTATCGGGCGTACCGCGTATCGTGACGGTATTCGCGCGCTCGTCGACCACCACTTCCTTCAGCTTGAGCAGGCTCTTCAACAAGCCTTGAACCTGCTTCGCGTCGACATTCGAAAGCTGGAACGTGCGCACCTTCAGTTCCTGATATTCGAGTTCCTTCGCAGGTGTGGCCGGATAAATGAAGAGCGTGTTCGCGTTGAGCTGCTTCTTGTCGAGCTGGCTCTGCATCAGGATCATGTCGACGGTATCCTGCAGCGTCGCATTCGTCACGAAGATCGTCGTCTTCAGATCGGCACGCACATCGCGATCGAAGATCACATTGAGGCCCGTCGTCTTCGACAGCGCTTCGAACACCATCCGCACGTTGGCGTCGCGGAACTGAAGCGTGACGGGCGTGCGCATGATCGACGATGCGGAGATCTTCTCCTCCTTCAACGCACGCTGCTGATTGCGCTTGTCCTGGATCTCCTTCAGCATCTGCTGCGCCATCGGGTTGGTCGGATTCTGCACCAGCACGCGATGCACGCGTTCTTCCGCGAGTGCGTACGATCCGCGCTGCATCATGCGGTCGGCTTCCTGCAGCGTCGACAGGTCGCGCCGGTCGCGGTCGAGCGCCGCGCCGATCTTGCGCCCGCGTTCGCTCGTCGGGTCGATCTGATAGGCCTCGCCGAGCTTCTGCACGGCAAGATCGTACTGATAGCTCTTGCGATACGCTTCCGCGTCGTCGAGCAGCGCATTCATCCGCGCGTCGCGATCGTGCAGATAGTCGAGCTGCAACTGCGCGTTGGTGGGATCGTCCTGACGGTTCGTCGGCGGCGTCACGCAGCCGGCCAGCATCAGCACGGCAAGCGCGATGCACCCCGCCTGCCGCGTCATCACCGGCAGGCTGCGCGTATGGGGAACGGGACCGGGCGGATAGCGCGTAGATGAGCCGCTGTCCCCGTTGCGGCTCCGATCGCGGCTGCGTGCGGCTGTCATTTATTTTCCTTCGCTTTGCATTGAGACGACTTGCCTCTGGTTCAGCGGCAGATAGGTCAGCACCACATCGCCGTCGGAGATCGACTCGACCCGGTATTGGCCATCGACGACTTCGCCTTGCGACACGATCAGCAACTCATCGCCACGGCTCAGGAAGACGCGCGGCTTGAGCGTCGAACCGTCCAGCTTGCCGAGGTAGACGTAGGGCACGGGAGGTGCCGTGGGCGGCGGCGGAGGTTCGGGCGGCGCCTGCACGACGGGCGGCGGAGGCGGCAGCCATGAGGACGCGGCGAACGGGTTGTTGCGCGATTCGAGCGACATCGGCTTGCGCAATGCCGCGAGCTTTTGCGCCGGCGTTTCCGCTGCATGCGATGCAAGCGGGGCCGGCTTACTGTCCGGCTGCGACGCCCCATGCGCAGAGCGTGCGCGCACATGCGCGGCGGCATCTAGAACAGGCGCAGTCGACGCCGGTCCGCTGCGATGCGCGAGCGGCACCGCAGTCACCGCAGCCGAAGCATCGCGCGGCATGCGCCACGCTCTCACTGAAAGCGCGATCGTCGCAATCAGACACAGGCCAAGCACGGCGCGGCGAATGAATAGCTGTTTCATGGCCGCGCCGTCCCATAGACGAGTTCGAACCGCACGCGCGCATCGAGCACGCTGCCGTCGACGGCAGGCCGTTCGACATGAATCTCGCGCAACGCCGCATTCGGCAGACCGTTCAGCACCGACGCGAGAAAGCGGCGAATCGCGCCGTACTGATCCTTGACGGGCAACAGCATCTGATAACGCACGTAGCGTCCGCCCGACTCGGCGACGACGAGGTACTCCGCGGAGCCGACGGTCAGGCTGTTCTCGCTGGCATGCGCGAGTATTGCGGCGATGTCGTCTGCGCTGCGGGCGAAGGGCGGAAACAGATCGGGCAATGACGCCAGCGTCGCGGCATCCGCATCCGCGCGTGCTTCCGCTTCGGCTTGCGGCTTCTTCGCCGCAGCCTTGGGCCGCGCGTCGGATGCGAGGCTGAGCGTGTCCGCATGCATGCGCATCGCTGCATTCATCGCGACCACTGCCGCGCACAGCACCAGCAACCCCGCCAGCCCAGCCACACCGAAGCGCCGCGCCAGCTCGAAGCGCAGCGTCAGGAGGCGGTCGCGCAGCGCATCGGCATTCATGACCGGCTCCATACGGCAGTGACCTGAAACCGGACGGGCGTGCCCGGCACGTTGTTTTCGATTTCGTGGTCATTGAGCACGGCTTCGCGCAACAGCTTGCTCGATTGCAGATAGCGCAGGTACGCGATCATTGCGTCGAAGTTCTTCGCTTCCGCCGTGATGCGAATCTGGCTTTGCACCGGATTGTGGTCGATGCCGATCAGCGCGACATCGTGATCCGGATAGTCTTCGAGAATCGACAGCAGGTCTTGCCACGGCACCGTCAGTTCGCGCAGCACCGCGAGGCTCTGTTTCTCGGCATGAATGGCCGCCGGGGTCGCGGGCCTGGCGACATGATGCGACTTCGCGAACAGGCGATGCCGCACCTGTTCGATCTGCTCCTGCACGCGACCGTTGTCGTCGTACGCCTGCCACAGAAAGACGCCGCTCGCGAGCAGCAACACGAGCGCGATGATCAGCAAGGCCAGCCCCGCGGGCGAGATGCGCGGCCCGCTGTGCATGAAGTCGATGTCGAGGCGCTGGTTCATTGCGCGTACTCCAGCAGACGGCGCGCCGTGTTATCAGCGGCTTCGCGGCTGCTCGACGCGTACACCGACACGCTCGCAAAGCGCGCTTCGAGCGGCGCGGGATCGACGTCGATGCCATGCAGCGCGAGCGCGCATGCTTCGCGCGTTGCATTCGTGCGCTCCGCACAGTGCTCGAATGCCTGCTCGGCGAGCGCGGCGATACGCCCGGGATCGCGTGCATCGTCCGGAAACAGGCGTTGGGCATCGTAGCCCGCCCAGCGTCCCGCTTGAATCAACACCGCCTGCAACAGTTCGTCGGCGGCGAAGATCAGCATCGTATCCGGCTGCTGTGACGTATCGAGCGCGCGGTTGAGCATCTCCGGCAGACACAGCTTCAGCGCCCGCACCTCGACGCCCGCCGACGCGCCCGCGTCGCGTACGCCGTCAACCAGCGTGCGCGGCAACGCGCTCGCAAATGCAGCACGGCCGCCGCGCTGCACGCAGACGCGCACGCTGATGGCTTGCGCATCGACGCCATAGGTATCGGCGAAATGCGCATGCGCAACCTCGTCGATTTCCCGCGCACGCAGCGCCCGGAAATCGCCGCGCAGAACGGCGTGATTGCCCCAGAAGTCGTCGAGTACGATGTGCGCGCTGCGAGTTTGCGAACGACCGCTTTTTGCCGATGCAGCTTCTTCTTTATCCGGCTCGGTTTCGAACGCCGCGCGCAACGCGTCGAATACGCCGTGTTCCGTATAGCACTGCTCGTTCTGCATCGACACCAAACGAACTTCAGGCTCCGATGCCGCACGACGCGAGCCCGGCCAACGCGCCACACGTGGACCGACAGCGACCTCGCGCGTGCCGACGCCTATGCCGATGCCCTCGCCGAGCCAATCATTCGACCATCGTGACACGATTGATCTCCTCGAGGGTCGTCTCGCCTTGCCGCACGAGCTTGACTGCGGAATTGCGCAGCGTCTGCATGCCCTGGCGGAACGCGGCAGCCTTGATCTGCGAGAGCGGCGCGCGCTCCGACAGCAACTGACGCAACTCGTCGTCCATACGCAGCGCCTCCGCCACCGCGCGGCGCCCGCGATAGCCACTGCCACGGCATGCCGCACAGCCCCGCCCGCGCCGGAACAGATAGTCGCCGGCAGTCGCCGGATCGATGCCCGAGCGTGCGAGTGCGTCGGGATCCACGTTGTCTTCGGCGACGCAATCCGCGCAGCACTGACGCAGCAACCGCTGCGCGATCACGCCGTTCAGCGCGGATACGAAGCTATACGGATCGACGTCCATGTTCGTGAAGCGTCCGATCACGTCGAATACGTTGTTCGCGTGGACCGTGGTGAACACCTGATGGCCCGTCAATGCCGCCTGCACGGCGATCTGCGCCGTCTCCGGATCGCGAATTTCGCCGACCATGATCTTGTCCGGGTCGTGACGCAGGATCGAACGCAGCCCGCGCGCGAAGGTCAGTCCTTTTGCCTCGTTGACGGGAATCTGCAGAATGTCGCCGAGCTGATACTCGACGGGATCTTCGATGGTCACGATCTTTTCGAGGCCGTCGTTGATCTCCGTGAGAATCGCGTAGAGCGTGGTGGTCTTGCCGCTGCCCGTCGGTCCCGTCACGAGCAGCATGCCGTACGGCATCGCCGCCAGCGTGCGCATGAAACGCGTGTCCTCTTGCTGGAAGCCGAGCGCCTCCAGCGTGAGACCGCCCGATGCCTGCGACAGCTGATAACGATCCAGAATACGCAGCACGGCGTCTTCGCCGAACTGGTTCGGCATGATCGACACGCGAAAATCGATTTCGCGCCCCGCGTACACAGCCTTGAAGCGGCCATCTTGCGGCACCCGCCGCTCGGCGATGTCCAGTTCGGAAATCACCTTCACGCGCGACAGCACCTGATCCGCAACATCGCGTCCTTCGACGCGGCCCACCACCGTCAACACGCCGTCGACGCGGCACTTGATCATCAGCCCGTGCGCGCGGCATTCGAGGTGAATGTCGCTTGCCATCATCTTCAGCGCGTCGTAGATCGTCGAGTTGAGCAGGCGTACGACAGCGCTGTCGTCGTTGCTGATGCCCTGCAACGTCAACGCGAGCGACGCAGGGTCGGCAGCGTGCTGGCTCGTCTCGTCGAACGCGAGCGAGTCCATCGCGCGCACGTCTTTCTCGCGCACCGCGAGCCACGCCGTGATGTCGCCGACACTCGCGAGCGCCCATCGATACGGCACCATCGGCCGCGCCCGCATGCGCTGCTCGATGCTGCCACGCGTGCGCCGGTCGAGCGGATCGGCGATCACGAACAGCAGGCCGCGCGGATTGTCGGGATCGGCGAAGCAGACGCACAGACGGCTCGATGCCTCGACGAACGGCACGACCTCGAAGTCGGGTTGCAGCCCGTTCAGCGTCTGCATCGTGACAGGCCACATATGGCATTGCGCAGCGAGTTGCGCGAGTACATCGTCGGCACGCATGCTGGTCTGCGCGAACAGATCTTCGAGCGCGCGCACGCCAGAACCGTGACGTTCGGCAAGCGTGCGCAACGCTTCGCGCAGATCGACGCCGATCTTGCCGTCGCTGCCGTTCGCGCTGCCTACCGTGTCCATGATGCCCTCGCCTGCCAGTGAACTATTGAACGCTCGACGCGATTTCGAAGATCGGCATATACATCAGCACGACGATGCCGCCAATCACGACGCCGATGAAAATCATCATCGCGGGTTCGATCAGCCGCGAGATCAGATCGATCGCGCGCCCGACCTGCGCTTCCTGAAACGCAGCGATCCGGTCGAGCACGGGGCCGAGGCCGCCCGTCTTTTCCGCGACGGTCAACAGCCGGTACGTGATCGCATCGGCAAGCGATGCCTGCTGGAACGCGTCCGAAATCTTCATGCCGTTGCGCACCTGATCGAGCGCGCGGGCAAGCGACGCCTGATCGGAACGGCCGACCAGTCCCTTCGCCAGATCGAATGCGCGCACGGCGGGAATGCCGCCGTCGACCAGCATCGCTGTCGTGCGAAAGAACTGCGACTGACGGAACACGCGGAAGTACTGGCCGATGCCCGGCAACGCGAGCATGCGGTCGGCGATCCAGTCGCGCGTGGACGGACGGCGCAGCATCACGGCCGCGGCGATCACAAGCGCGGCGGCGCCGATCGACAGTTCCTTGCCGTGCGCGTGAACCATGCTGCCCCACGCGATCAGCAGTTGAGAAAGAAGCGGGAGTTCGCGCCCGCTATGTTCGAGCAGCGTTGCGAAGCGTGGAACCACGAAGGCCAGCAGAAAGAGCACGACGGCCGCGCCCACCACCAGCAGGACGGTCGGATAGATCGCCGCGGACACCACGCGGCCGCGCAATTCGTGCAGCATCGCGCTGTTGCGCGAATAACGTGTGAGGCTGTCCGCAAGTCCGCCCGTCTGCTCGCTCGCTTTCACACAGGCGACGAGCACGGCGGGAAATACGTCGTCCGCCTGTTCGAGCGCCGCCGACAACGACTGCCCTTCTTCGAGGCGCCGCAATAGCCCGCGATAGACTGCCGCCGATGCATCGCGCCGCTCGTTGCTGGCCAGCGTGCGCAGCGCGTCGACGACACCGACACCCGCCGCGAGCAGCGCCGCGAGTTCACGCGCGAAGAGTTCGACGTTCAGCTTGCCGCGTGCAATCGCGGGCGCGCGCACGCGCCATTGCGCCCCGCCGCGTGCGCCGCGCACCGATACGACGCGCAGACCTCGCGCGCTGGCGACGGCAGCCGCCGCGGCCGTCGAGTCGCTCTCGACGTGCACCGTCTGGACGGCACCGTTCGTATCGAAGACCCGCAGCACATACTTCACGTCGTCTCTCCTCACGCCTTGCTTCGCGCCGGCTTTGCAGCGCCGGCAACGCACGCCGTTCACCAGGAAGTCACGTCAGAGTTCTCGCCCGCGCCGCCCGGTTGACCGTCCTTGCCATACGAATACAGGTCGTAATCGCCATGCTCGCCGGGCGAACGGTACTGATACGGACGGTCCCACGGGTCGGGCGGCGCGTTCTTCTGCAGATAGGGGCCGCTCCAGTGCGGCGCGTCCTGCGGCTTCGTCATCAGCGCCTGCAGGCCTTCTTCCGTCGACGGATAGGCGCCCACGTCGAGCCGGTATTGATCGAGCGCCTTGCCGAGCGAATCGATCTGCGCGCGCGCGATCTTCGTGTTGGACTTGCCGACCTGCTCGAAATAACGAGGTGCGACGAGACCTGCCAGCAGACCGATGATGACCATCACCACCAACAGTTCGAGCAGCGTGAAGCCGCGTTCACGCGCGGCCCGCCGTGCACGCGGCCGGATGATTTCGCCGGATGCGGACATGAACCGCCGGGGACGCATCTCGTTCACGTTGGTGTCCTCCCTCGGACTACGCTGCCTCTATGCCTGAGTGCATTCTTGTTCAGCTCAGGACGAGCGCTAAGTAGGGAGACCCGTGCAAACGGATGGGTAAAGCCCCTCCAGTTTTCGACGGCCTAGATGAAGTAGTTCAACCCATTCGACGTATCGTCGGGCAGCGCGAGTACGCCCAGATCGAGCGCCGCGCGCACGAGTCCCGTTGCGTTCGATACCCCGAGCTTGCGCATCAGGCTCGCGCGATGTTTCTCGATGGTCTTGGGACTCAGGCGCAACTGCTCGCCTGCCTCGCGATTCGTGCAGCCTTCCGCGACGAGCCGCAGCACGCTGCGCTCGCGGCCCGTCAGCGCGCTCCATGTCTGCGCGTGCTGCGTGTTCGCCGCGAGGCCGCGCGGTTCGCCATGCCGCGCGCCGTATTCGTCGAGTGTCGCGTTACGGCGGCCTAGCATGACGAGACGCATCGCCTCGACGAGTTCGTCGAACGATGCGTCCTTCAACACATAGCCGTCCACCCCCGCGGCCAGCGCCTCGCGCATATGCATGTCGCTGGCGTGGATCGTCAGCGCGATGATGCGTATCTGCGGTGTCTGCCGCTTGATCTGCGCGATCGCTTCGACGCCGCTCTTGCCGGGCATCGACAGATCCATCAGGATCAGATCGGGCAGCAGCGTCGCGGCGAGACTGCATGCTTCGAGGCCGTCCCTCGCCTCGCCTGCGACGCTGTACTGCTGCAGCCTGCGAACCATCGAGCAGAGCCCGCCGCGCAGCAGCGGCTGATCCTCGGCGATCAACACCCGGTGGATCTTGTCCACGTTGCCACCTCCGCGCAGCACTTCACGATCCGTTGCTGGCGACCACCTCGTGATACGCGCTCAACAGTTCATCCGGTGTCGCAAGGCCGTCGAGGCGCAGCCACGGCTTGCCGGGCGCCGCGCGCAGGAACGCGACGGCCGTATGGTTCATCTTGTCGCCGCGATAGACGTTGAATGCGCGCTGTGCGGCCACACTCGCGTCGACCGTGCCCGTGTAGTACTGCCACTCGGGACCGGCGCCGAAGCGCTCCGCGTAGGACTTCAGGCGCGCTGGCGTGTCCTGTTCGGGGTCGATCGAAATCGACACGATGTGCACCTTGTCGCGCTCGCTGCCCAGTTGCTCCTGAAGTTGCTCGAAAGTCTGGGTGACCATCGGGCAAATCGTCGTGCACGACGTATAGATGAACGTCAGCACCACCGGGCGGCCGTCGTTGAGTTCGTCGGCGAGCGAGACGGATTTGCCGTCGTCGCGTACCAGCGTGACGGGCGGCAATGCGTAGTCGGCCGTCGTTCGCGTCGTGCCGGGCGCCATGTCGTGATGATGCGCATGCATGTCCGGCTCGTCGGACATCGAATGCTGTTCCTCTTTCGCCTGATCGTCCTGCGTCGGCGCGGCGCCGGCAGGTGTCGTGGCTTCATGTGCGTCGTGTGCCGCGGGCATCGGCATGTCGGCGGGCATTGCGTGGGCTTCGTCTGCTGCCGCTTGTTCGGTCGTGGCGTTCGTCGAAGCGGCTGCCGTTGGCTCTTCGGTTGTGGTGTTCTTCGCAGCGGCTGCTATCGCGTCTTCGGTTGGCGTGTCTTTCGCAGCGGCTGCCGTCGCGTCTTCGTTCGTGTTGTTCTTCGCCGCCGCTGCGGCCTCTTTCATCACGCGCTGTTTGGCCGACATGCCCTGCATCGCGGCATCGTCGGCGTTGGCCTCGTCCATGTTCATCGAGGCATCGTGATGATCGGCCGGCATCTTCGCATCGGCGCCGACCGCGGCTTGCGCGACGAGTCCCGCGCCTGTCAGAATGAGCGCACCGAGTATGCGCGTGTGCGTGTCCATTGCAACCTCCTCGTCATGACGCAACGGGCTGCGAACCTGGGGCCGGCGCGCAATTCGCCCTTGCTCGTGTCAGTCTCGTCAAACAGGTGAAGAGCGTCATTGGATGAAGCTACCCAAAGCAGGGTAGGAGACTTCCACCTGAGGGTTGCTCCGCCGCTCACGGTCAGATATTCCCCGTACGGATCGCAGCATGTGCCCCGTTGCCGCGCATCCCGTGCGCGGCCTACAATCGTCCGGCGGCTTGAGAGTTTTTCGGGTCAACCAGCCAGGAGCGCCCATGCATGCCATTACGCCGCCTGAACCGCCCGTGAGGCTGCGCGATCTGATCGACGCGATGCGCAGGCTGGGCAGCGCTGCGCGCAATGCGCAGCCGCATGCCGCGCATGTCAGCGACGCACGCGGCGCGGCACTCGCCGTGACGACCTGCGACGGCGCAATCGTCAGCGTGAACCGCAGCGCCACCGTGCTGTTCGGCTATGCAGGCGCCGAGCTGGCAGGCAAGCAGTTCGCCGACTTCGCACACGACGACGACCGCGCGCACGTCGAACGTGAGTTCCACGCCAATGCCGCTGAAGCGTTTCGTTCATTCGACGTCACGCTCGCGGGCCGGACGGGGCATCGTCTGTTTTTGCGCGTGTTTCAGCAGAGCATTGCATCGGGAGGCACGGGCGCGCCGCTGCGCCTGTTGATGTTCGTCGAGCCGCTCACGTCATCGAAGATCGACGGTTCAAGCGACTACGAAAGCAGCGCCTTCACCACCTGGCTCTTCATGGGCCAGCAGCGCGAACGCGAACGGCTCGCCGCCGAACTGCACGACGGTATGGGCCAGGCGCTGACGCTGATCAAGCTGATGGTGGAAGACGCACGCATGCGTCTGCGCGCCGGTCATACGGACGACGCCGTGCAGCTGCTCGATTCGACCGTCCTGCAGATCCGCGACACCATCGGCGAAATGCGGCAGATCTGCGGCGAATTGCGGCCGCTCGCGCTGGAGCGTCTGGGGCTGCCTGCCGCATTGAGCACGCTATGCCGTCGCGTCGAGAAGAGCGTCGAGACGCTGAGCGTCGCATTCGCGTGCGGCGTCGAGGACGGCGAGATACGCGACCATCTGAAGGCTGATATCTTTCGCGTCGTTCAGGAAGCGCTCAACAACATCGTCAAGCATGCCGACGCGTCAGAAGTGCGCGTCGATTTACAGCGCGACGGCGCACATCTGCTGCTGTCGATTCACGACAACGGCAGCGGCTGCGACAACCATCCGCTGCGTTCCAGCGATGCACGCTCGAACGGATTGGGCCTGATCGGCATGCAGCATCGCGTCGAGGCACAAGGCGGCGCATTCGCCCTGAACCCCGGCGATGACGGCGGCACGGAAATCACCGCGCGCTGGCTTCTATAACGCTTCACGCGCGCACCGTGCGCGCCGCTGTCACCCCGCCGCCGCCGTGCCCGTCATGCGCGGCAGCGCGCCGCTCTCCGCCGTGCCGTGATCGTGACTGGCCTCGGTCTCGTCGACACCCGTACACGTCAACCTCTCGTCGGAATCCGGCTCCGCGCATTTCGACGCGAGCGACGTCAGCAATCCCATGCTGATCGCCGCGAGCACCAGCCCTGTGACGTTTTCGATCTCGAGTTTGTGCATCACGCTGGCGCGATATTTCTCGATCGTTTTCGGGCTCAGGTTCAGATACTGCCCGACCTGCCGGTTCGTGCGCCCTTCTGCGATCAGCTTCAATACGCTGCGCTCGCGCGCCGTCAGCAGGTCCCACGCTTTCTTCGGCGCGGCGATCTCGCGGCCCGTCACGAACGAGTCGACCATGAACCCGTACACGTCCGCGCTCAAATGCTTCTTGCCCTGCATCACGGTACGCATCGCGAAGAGCAGCTCGTCGAACGACACGTCCTTGAGCACATAACCGTCGACGCCCGCGCGCAACGCCTCGCGCACGTATTCTTCGCTCTGATGCACCGTCAACGCGATGATGCGAACGTTCGGCGAACGCCGCTTGATTGCGGCCGTTGCGTCGATGCCGTTCATGCCTCGCATCGACAGGTCCATCAGAATCAGGTCGGGTGCAACGGACATCGCAACCTGACAGGCTTCCTTCCCGTCCCGCGCTTCACCCACCACTTCATAGTCGCTCTGTGTCGACAGCATCGATCGCAACCCGCTGCGCAGCAGGTCATGATCTTCGGCAATGATGATTCTATGTTTGATGTTCACGTTCGGCTCCTCGGCTCCGACATCTGATGTGGCTCAGATCGGCGAGCACAAATTTCTTCTTCTTTCGATTGTTACTTTCTCGAACATTACGTTAATATTTCGATATGCTAACGTCTTGCTGCGGACTCCATTTCCAGTAAGCTTTGGCGCTGAAACAGCAAGGATCTTGCCAATCTTGCGCAGCCCTAAGGCGTGGATGGGCGGCTAAGAACTTGTCAGGTATCGGTAAAAATTGCCTTCAAAAATGTTTCATTTCTGATCGGTTTCTTTCCGTTTCGCGATTCCGTAATAAGTCGACATAAGTTGATTGCTACGCACAGTCGCCTGTATTCGAGAAGTTTTCACTCAGACTTCACGCGGTGTTCCGCTGCTTCCGCCTTCCGCCTCGACCGCGTCCCATTGACCCGCCCAGGACGCTGGCGTCCGCAACAGGCTGACCTGTAACGTTTCTGTACAGTGGGTGAAGGCCCTCCGCCCGCGCGACCGAAAAAGGGGAACTCGCCCCATTGCCGCCCCCTGGATCCCGCACCAGAATCAGAACACCAGCGGAGACCCATCATGCGCGGGCATGCAGCGACACGACCGGCCCACTCGGCGACCGCGCCAGCCGTCGTAGTCGGGGCCGTGCTGTGTGTGTGCATGCAGGCGGCGCAGGCAGATATCTTCGGCAAGGTCGATCGCACGGGCGCAGTCGTGTTGACCGATACGCCGGGCAAGGCGGGCATGTCGGTGATCGTTGCCGCGCCCGTCCCGGTCGACCGTGCAAAACAGCCCGGCGGTTCGCGCGCCACGTCCGGCGACACCGCGCAGTTCGACACGGTGATCGCGGAAGCCAGCGAGACTTTCCATCTGCAACCCGAACTCCTGCATGCCGTCATCGACGTGGAGTCGCGCTATAACCCGAACGCCGTCTCCGACAAGGGCGCACTCGGTCTCATGCAACTGATGCCGGATACGGCACGCAGATTCTCCGACGGCAACATGTTCAATCCGCGCGACAACGTGCTCGCGGGCGCGCGGTATCTGCGCTTCCTGCTCGATCTGTTCAAGGACGATGTTGAACTGGCGCTGGCCGCGTACAACGCGGGAGAGAACGCAGTGATACGCGCGGGCTACCGCGTGCCGTCGTTTCCCGAGACCCGTTCGTACGTGCCGCGCGTGCTCGAAAAATACCGGCGGCTGCTACCCGCCAGCGGTTGAGCATCTAACCGCGGACCAGGCAGGCATTAAGGCACGATCCAGTCGCTGTCGGCCACGACGCGCAACCTGTCGGGCTCCGCAAAGCGCACGATGTATCCGCCCTTCGACGCGAAGCGCTGCCCCGGCGCAAGCGTCAGGCGCGGATAGTAGCCCGTGAGGATGCGATGCTCGAGCATGTCGTCGATACGCTCGACGAGATAGTCCCGCACGAACGCATCCACCATGTGACTCAACGTTTCCGCGAGCAGCCCGCACGCGAGATAGGTATCGGCCTGCACGCGTTCGTCGACGACGGGAATATGGCGAATCGCGAACCAGCCGAATGCATAGTCGACCCGCACGCGCCGCCCTTGCGGCAGATCGACGGGATAGGCGAGCCGGGCGTTGGTGCGCCACTTGGCAGGCAACGGCGCGCGATCCAGACCGCCCATGATTCCCGACACATACACCGCTGTCGATGCGGGCGGCGCATCGCCGAGCGCGGCAAGATCGGGCGGCCGCAGCCATAGCATCAGTGCGTCCGCATGCGGCGCATGGTGAAGCGCCGTCGCAACGTTCGCATTGGGAGGCAGCGCGCGATTGTCGACAGCGATACCCTGCTTGCGCAGACTGGTCGCGAGCATCTGCGCGGCGGCTTCGCCGCTGTCGCCCGCCCGATACAGTTGCAGCACGCTCCTGACGGGCCGCGCCGTCGGCGAACCGGCCGGCTCGCGCATCCGTTGCGCAATCAGCTGCGCTTCGAGCAACACGCCCCGCGAAAAATACATCGAATAAGAGTCATGCTCGCTTTCAACGGGCACTTCGACATTCGGAAACAGACACGGCACCTGCTCGCGTTCGCAGAAGTCGTGAACAGGTGCCCAGTTACGTCCGCCCAACCCCGATAGCACGGCGAACACCGGCTGCTGCGCCAGATAGCGGCGCAGCTGCTCGTCCCATGTATCCGGCGCGCCGTGTAGTTCCCATACGTGCAACTCCCAACGGCGATTGACCATGAACATCATCTTGCGCGACGAGCGCAGCGCGGGCGTCGCGCCCAGCGGCGCTGCGTTCTTGTCGGCGAAATAGTGTTGCAGCACATCGAGCATGCCGCGCCGTTTCACGGGATCGGCGTCGGGTGTGATGATGGTCGCGAAGTGCAACACCGTATCGGTCACACCGGGCGCTCTGCGCCGGTCCAACGTCCTCAGATAGTCGATCAGTGCGCGCATGTCTGCATCGTTGAGCGCGAATTGCGGCATCAGATACCCAAGCGGCCTGCCTTCGGAATCGATGCCTTCGCGGATCGCGCGCGCAAGCGTCGCTTCCGTATACGGTTGACGCGCCGTGCGCATGCCGTCGATGAACGGCACCGTGAGTTCATCCGGGCTCTGGGCGCTCGGACGAAACAGATACTGCGCAGCGATCGGCGGAATCGTCGTGTTGCCTTCCTTCGAGCCGAGACCGCTGCGCCGATGGCAATTCGCGCACGCAGCGGCCGCACCGCGCATCGCGAGCTGCTGATGATGTGTCGCCTCGACGGGAAGGCCGTCGCCTGCGATGCCGTCGCGAAAGATCGACTCGCCGGTATCGACGGGAGGCGTCGCGTACGCGCCGGGCGAGGACAGCAGCAAACCCGCTGTGAACGCAAACGCCGGCAGCAGCCGCCGCCACTCACGCGCTATCGCGACGAGACCGCGCGCCATGACTAAGGCGCGGGACGCAGCGCAGGCATGCCGCTCACGCCCACCGCCACGGTTGCGTGGCGCCCCGGTATCGCGGGCTTGATGAACATGGCTTCGTCGAACGGCGGGTTCACCGACACGCGTTCGAGCACGAGCCTGTCTTTTTTCGCAGCGCCCACCACACTGCTTTCGATCACGAACGGCACCTGCAAGCCATCCACTTCCCGAAAGTCGCGATACGTCACTTCGACCATCACCGGCGTGCGCGACAGGGTGGGTGCTTCGCGGTCGTACTTGATATCGAGGAACGACGCGGCATCGACCCACACATGCCGGTGCGCGCCCGACGGCAAGGTGACGACGAGCCGGTACGCGTTCTTGCCTTCGACGCTCTCCATGCCGTCGAGCGCGACCGAGATACCCTTCGCCGCATGATCGAGCAACGGACCGTCGATCACCTGCTCATCGCGCGCAAAACGGATTTCGGCTGGCGCATAAGCCTGCACATCCGGCGCGCCGCTGGACGAAGGCCGGATCTTCCAGCCTTCCTTGCCGTCGAAAATACGCACGATCCGCTGACTCATCGCCGTGATCTCGAAGCGCGTGCTGCTGGGCCGCCGCAACGCGAGCACGAACGGCGCGTTCGGCGTCGGCGCATTCGCGCTTTCGACATGCCCTGTCCAGAGCATCGTGCGAACCTGTCGCCAGGCTTCTTCGCCGCCGCGCGCGGCGGCGTTCTTCGCGATGATGTCGTCGACCGTGAGGGGATGCTCGGCGGAGGGCATCTGCGCCCATGCGAATGCGGATACGCAGCCCGCCAGCAACCATGTGACGATGCGCTTCATGATCGGAACCCTCGTTCGAATACTCCGCTTACCTGGCCGCTCACTTGGCCGCGACCTTGGCGGGCGCGGGTGCGGGTTGCCCTTGCGCGGGCAACTGGGGCTTCGCGAACAGCGTATCGTCGGCGGGCTGATTCACCGTGACATGCTGGATCGTCATCTGATGCTTCTGCTTGACGCCCGTCACCTGCGTCTCCAGAAGATGCGGCACCGTCAGCGCGCCTTCGCGCCGGAAATCGCGGTAGTAGACAGCGACGTTGTGCATGCGGCCATCCAGCCGGCGCGGATCGCCTTCGACCTTCACTTCGAGAAAGCTCGACGCGTCAATCCACACATGCCGCTGCCGCTGATCTTTCGTCGTCAGCAGAATCTTGTACGCGCGATGTCCGTCCACTGTCTCAATGCCCTGAAGCGCGACCTGGCTGCCCTTCGCCGCGTAGTCGATCAGCGGTCCGTCGAGATCGGCCGTCTCCGCCGCGGACTTCGCTTCCGCGGACGTATAGGGTTCGGCCACATTGCGTCCGAGGAACGGCCGCACCTTCCATCCTTGCGCGCCGTCGTAGACCTGATACGCGATCTGGTTATCGAAGTTCAGTTCGAAGCGGCTCTTGTGCGGGCGCTTCATCGTCATCACGAACGGCAGCTTGACGGGCTTCGTGCCGCCCACGTCGATCTGTCCGCTCATCGTCATCGTCGTGACGGCGCGCCACGCTTGCAGGCCGCCGCGCGCGGCCACGTTGCGCTCGACGATCTGCGCGGCGCTCATGCCGCCGCCTCCCGCAGCCATTGCAGCCTGCGAAGCGGCGATCGCAGCCAGCGCGACCGTGGTGCCAGCCATCATCAGAATGCCCCGATTCATCTCTGTCTCCTCGATGTGTTGCCGCGCGCACCGCTTCATTGAACGACCAGTCCGTCGATATGGAACGAACCGATCAGCACGTTGACGCGGTCCCCCGCCTTCACCACGTTGCCCTTGTTCGAAAACACCATCCAGTACTGCTGGCCGACTTCGAGCGTGCCCGTTTGCCGCAACTGGCCGATGTTGTCCATCACGGGCACTTCGAGCAGCACATGATTCGCCTCGCCGTACAGATACGGCGTCGCCGCCTTGTCGCCGAGCAGCTTCGCGAGCGCCGGGTCCGTCACGCGATAACTGAAGCGCAGCAGGTTGCCCGACGCGGTGCGCCGCACGCTCATGCTGTCGATGCCGCGCATCGACTGATAGAACGTGCGGGCATGTGCCGTCAGCTTCATCGGCTCGTAGTGCGACGCGTGCGAGGCACCGCCATGCGCCGACACCTGCCGGGTCTGCTGCGCCGCTGCGGGGACCGCCAGTGCGGCGGCCCAGCCGACCCATAGCGCCGCGATGGCGAGGCCTCTCATTGCACCGCTCCCGTGACGGGCGCGTTCGCCTGCTGCCCGCTCGCAGCCGCACCCCCGAGCGCCTGATTGATGAGATCGAGCAGCGCGCCCGGGCCGAGCGGCGCATTGCTGCCCGCGAACAGGCCCGTGCGCGGCAACTCCACTGCGCCGACGTCGTAGGCGCCGCTCTGCGGACGCTGCGTGCCGAAGAAGTCGTGGTTCGGCGCACCCGCATTGGTGCCGGCATTGACGGCAGGCGAGCCCGTCTTGATCGAGTAGTTGCCGAGCGGCACACCGTAGCCCGTGCTGCCCGAACTCACCGTCATGTTGAAGAGCGACAGCGGTCCATACGACATGTTGATCCACTGATTGCCTTCGTCCGGTGTCGCCGACGGCAGCAGACCGAACAGCGGGTTGGGCAGCACGGTGTCCGCGATGCCGGGCGGCACCGCGTAACCATTGCCGCCGCCTTCGGGCGGCACGCGCGCGCCGTTGCAGTACTGGCTCACCACGTTCGGATTCGCGTTGTTGTTGTGCGCGTTCGGGTAGTCGCCCGCATCCGTGATGATCGAATACGTCGGTGTGAGCCGCATGCCCGACGAGTGATCCGACGGCTTCGTATCGCCATAGGTGCCGATATCCCAGTACACCGCGTTCGGATCGCAGTAGCCCGTCTGATGACCCGCCTGGTTCAGCGTCGGGTTCAGCGTGACGATGTTCTGCAAGCCGGGGATGTTCGGATTCAGCCCGCCCACGGTGATATAGAAGGTACGGTTCTGCCAGAACACGTCGTTCGTCAGCACAGGGAACGAGAAGTGGCTGCAGTCCTGTCCGGTCGGGCATCCGGCGTTGCCCGCCGTGAATGCCGTCAGGAAGTTCTGCGTGTGCTTCGCCGTTTCGAGGCCGGACGGCTGCATCGTCGACGTGGTGATCGGGCTGCACGTCGTTTCCGAGCCGACCGTCGTGCAGTTCGGCGGACCGACGTTGGCCTGCGCAGCGAGCGCCGTGTTGAACAGCACGCCCGCCGACGCCGTCGAGTCGTTCGACATCACCGTGTTGTTGATGAAGCTCACCCGCACGGCATCCTGCAACGACACGCCGCCGCCCGACCAGCCCGCCACGTTGTTCGCGATGATGTTGTTGATCACGCTCACCTGGTACCAGCGATTGCGGTTGCGCGGGCTGCGCTGAACATCCGTGCCGTTGATGTTCTGCAGACGCAGGCCGCCGCCCTTGCCGCTTTCCGCCGTGTTGCCGACGATCAGATTCCCGTCGATCACGAGGCCCGGCCCGACGCCATCGGAGAGCTGCGGCGCACAGTCGATATCCACCGCCGAGTTCTCGCAGAATGTTCCGTCGGGCGGCACGCCCTGGGCGATCAGCCCACCGCCGTAGGTCGGCAGCGTCGGGTTGTTGCTCTGGTTGAACAGGATCCAGTTGTGCGACAGATCGCCGTTGTAGCTGAAGCCGAAGTGCGCGACACCGCCGCCGTCGCCGCTGCTCATGTTGCCGCAGACCCAGTTGTAGTTGAAGTGATAGTTGTCCGCACCCGAGCAGAACGTCACGCCCGCTGCCGACGAAGGCGTCGTCGAGTTGATCTCGTCGCCGTACGACGCATTGGACGTCACCGAGTTATGGTGCACGTTGACATGCGTGTTGTACGCGAACGGTTCTTCTGTGAAGCCATCGGCTGCGATCGTGCCGTCGGGCACTTCCACCTGGCCTACCGTGATGCCGCCCGTCAGCGTGCCTGCATTGCTGAACACGCGGTTGTTCGACACCTCCGTATAGTGGTTCCAGCCGTGCAGGAAGATCCCGCCGCCGCCCTGCGAGCTGTTGGTGAACGTGATGCCGTCCACCCGCGACGGATTGCACAGGAAGTTGCTCGAATACGTGTTGCAGTCGGCATTGCTGGCCGTGAGCGGCACGCAGACGCCATTCGCCGTGCAGTTCGGATCGGCCTGCAGCTTGCCGCCCACGCGCACGTCGCGCACGCCCTTGGCGAGCACGGTGATGCCGGCACCTTCATACGCGCCCATCAGCGTCGGCTCCATCAGCAGTTCGCCGAGATTGCCGTTGAGCGTGTTGTCCCAGCCCACCGTCGGTTCAAGCGGAATCGCGTCCACCTGGCGCTGCATCGCCGTCGGGCATGAATACGCGCCCGAAGGATCGTACGGATTGCTCGACGAGATCGTGCCACCGTTGAGCGACACGCCGAACAGGCACGCAACCTCTCTGCGCCACGGATCGACCTTGCCGGACGGATGCGTGTTCGCGTTCACGACCACGGAAGGCGCGCCCACGCCTTGCAGGCGAACCGGCTTCCACATCAGCAACATCTCGCTGTAGTTGCCCGGACCGACGATGATCAGGTCGCCCGGCGTGGCTTTGTCGATGGCGGTCTGAAGCGCGTTGCTCGTACCGTTCTCGCCGTTCACATAGGTCGGCGCCTTGCCGCCGATCGTCACCGTCACGGTATCGATCGACTTCTTGCCGTTGCCCGACGTGATCACCAGTTCGCCGCAGCGCGTCGTGGTGTTGACGCCGCGCTGCTGGATCGTGCAGCTCGACTGGCTGGCCGACAGCGTCGGCACCGTGACATTGATCTGCGTATCCGACCACGAATTGACGTGGGCATTCACGCCGCCGATCGTCACCGTTCCCGTACCCTGCGCCGTGCCGAAGCCATAGTGCCGCGTGACGAACTTCTGGTTATACGGCGACGACGTTGCGGCAGGACCGCCGTACGCGTGGTTCGGCACCTGCTGGTCGCCGAGCGCCTTGATGGTCAGCGTATGGCCTGCCTGGCTCACCCACGGACCGGCACCGCCGTTGCTGGTGTCGCCCGTCACCGACGAAATCGACGGCGTCGCATCCGGATAGGCGCAATCGGGCGGGTTGTAGCCGTCCGCGAACGCGGACACGGGCACCACAGGCGTATCCATGTATTGCGTCTGTCCCGGCATGAACGGTATCTCGTAGCAGAACTGGCTGTACGCGGGGTTGAACAGCGGATCGCGAATCGTTTGTCCCGGATGCGCGGGGTCCGGCATGTCGGGATCGTTCATGCAGGCGACCATCATCGTCGGCGCATAGCCCGTCGGATTCGGCGGATTCACTTCCCACGTCGAGTAGTTCATCCCGTTGAAGATGCCCCACGAATCCGAGTAGACGCGGCTCACTTCGTTGCCCGCGAAGTCCTTCAGCGAAACGGGCACGTTCGGCACCGCGAACTTCTCGCCGAACTGCGGCGAATACGGATCGAACTCGGACGAGAAGTCGTCGAGCATGAAGCCCGTGAAATGCGCGGCCACGTGCGTCGAACTGAAGACCCAGAATTTCGCGAGCACGGACATCTGGTCGGTCAGCACGACTTCCTTGCGGTCGCACAGATGCCGCGATGCACCCGCGAACGGCGCGACTTCCTGCGACCCCGGGAACAGACTGATGTAGTCCGGCACCACCCGCAGCGCACCGACGCACGGCCAGAACGTTTCGACGCTGCCCGTGTCGCCTTCGTGACGCGGCGACGAACCGAGCTCGGTGGTCGGGTTCTGCGCATTGTTGCGGTTGTACGTCGCGTTCACGGCCGCCTGGTCGGGCAGGATGAAGATGTTGCCCAGACCGCCGAACTGCTGCGTGACGGGCGCGATGTAGTTGTCGCCGATCAGGATATTCTTGTCCTCCTCCTTCACCAGCTCATAGCCGGGCGGCACGATGATCTCCACCACGTACTTGCCCGGAGGCAGCATGTACGAGCCATCCGCTTGCTTGCTGCAGATCGAGCAGTTCGAGTTCGTCGGCGTGCCTTTCGACGGATCGCGGCTCGTTACGCTCGGGAACTGGTACATCCCGTCGTACGGTGCGGGCTGCAACTGGTTGAATGCGTGCATGCCGTCGTAGCACTTGAATTGCGAGTGAGCAGGCAGCGCGCGCTTTTGCGAATCGAGCCATTGCGGGCTGTCCTTCAGCGTGTAGAAGAACGGATCGGTGGTTTCCTGACCCGGACAGTTCATGTTCGGCATGCCGTCCGAGCGGAAGCCCTGGGCCCAGTCATCCCAGCTGCTGGTCGTCGTCGTGTCGACGAGCTTGAGGCTCTGCGTGCCGTCGGCAGCCGTGCCTTCGGCGTACAGGTTGACCGTCACGTTAGGCACGTCGGGCGTCCAGCTCGTGTGAATCAGCAGCGCGGGATCGTCGAACGGGCGGGTCGATGCGTAGATCACTTCGCCGTGAATGCCGCCGTTCTCGTTGGCCCCATACGGCGCCTTGCCGAACTCGATGAACGAGTTCTGTCCCGAGAAGCCCTGCCAGCCCATCGTCGTGACCCACGGCGGATCGATACGGCCCGTCGACGGGTTAGTGCCCGTGCGGTCGTTGCAGTCCGCATCGTTGCAGTAGATCGCGCCGGGGACGCGCAGTGCGGACGGGAGATGCGACGTCGCCGATTCCTTCGTGTTCGCGTAGTTCGCGGCAATCGACGAGCTTCCGCCGCCTGGCGTGCCGTCGGGCGGTCCGCCCGCGTCGTACACGACGTGCACGCCCGTCTGTTTGTAGCGCGTCGTGTCGGCCTCGGCGATGTACCAGTTGAAGAGCGGGAACACTTCGTTGAATGACGCGTAGCCGTTCAGGTCCGTATTGTTGAAGTTCGAATAGCTGCCGTCGCGGAAGCGGATATTGGTCGGCACCAGCGCGAGACCCGGCTCGCTGTCCTGCGACACGCCATCCCCATTCGAGTCCATGAAGGTGCGCGTATAGAGGTTCGTATGCCATTGCAGCACGGGCAGATCGCCGATGTTCTGCATCTGTCCGCCCTTCAGCTGCACGGCCGTCGCGAGACCGTCGACGATCTGGTCATTCCACTGGTCGAACACCGTGATGCGGAACAGACCGTCGGGCAGGCCGTTGATGGTGAACGTGCCGTCTGCGTTGCACTTCGTGAACGCGATGTCTTCGAGATCCGGATCGCCGACGCTCACATAGCACTGCGTGAAGCTCAGCGAATCGCGCGAACCGCTGCTATAGAGGTTCTCGTTAGGCGGACGGCTGTAGTGCAGATTCGTGATCTTGCCCGTCACGCCGTTGTTGCACGCGACGCCCTTGCACACGCCCGGCAGCCGCGCGTTGATGATCTTCGGATTGGCGAAGCCGATCGTCACGTGGAAGCCCGCCGGTCCGAACTCCTGGAAGTAGGCGGGCCCGCCCACCTTGATGAACGCGTCATGCGCCTTCTGGCCGTCCAGCGTGTTGGTCTGCAGCCATTCCTCGCCCTTCGCGATGCGATCGGCAGCCGGCGTCGCGACAACGCCGTAGCGCCCCGGCATCAGGTTCGCGATGATCGCCTGGCCCACGAGCGGCGACATCGTCTTGCCGTCCGATTCGAACTTCGGGCAGGTCGGAATCATGCCGACCAGTCCGTCGTTCGCGGCCTTCGTGATCGGGCAGGCATCGAGTCCCGTGCTCGGGTCGATCGTGCCTTGCAGCGAATTCGACAGCGGCATGTTGAACATGTCGTAGGTCATCTGGCCGGTCGCATCGCCCGTTCCGCCCGCATCGTCGAACAGCTTGATTTCGAAGCCGCCGAGACCCGGCTCGCGTGCCGTGCCGAATGCATCGGTGCCGCCGCTCACGTCGACTTCGCCGTTCACGGGTGCGTCGTCTTCGAACACGAACACGGAGATCTTCGCTGTCTGCAGCGGCGTCTGCTGCAACAGAACGTTGACGGTGTGCTGCGAGGGCGCGACAGGCGCGCCGCCCATCGCGTGGCCGCACGTGCCCGTGCCCGGTGCGAAGTCGGCGCCGCCGGGACCGGACGGGCAATCCTTCGCGATATCGAACTGCCGTTGCGGACCGTCCGGATTCTTCGGATCGACGGGTTGCGGTGCACCTGCTCCGTTCGTGAAGGTGTTGCCGGCGTCGCCGGGAAGAATCGACAGGTAATAGTGTTTGGTCGGATCGAGCGCGACCTGCGACGGATCGACCGCCGTTTGCTGGGCTACGCCCGTGCGGCACACGCCGTTGCCGACGTCGCACACGGTTGGCACGTGTGTGTTCGTCGTGGGATCGAACACCGTCTGTCCCGACTCGCACGACACCGTGCCCACGCACCCCGCCGCGACGACGGGCATGTAGCTCGTATGGAAGCTCGTTCCCAGGCTCGGCACGGGTAGCGGCGGGCAAGTCGAAGGCCGCGTGCCCGAATTGACCTGGCAGGCGGGATCGATCTGGAAGGTACGGTCTTCCTCGATGATCCAGCGATAGTCGTTGATCGCCGTACCCGTCTTCGCGTCCTTCACCGCGACCACCAGGCCGCTGCCGCCCTTGAAGGTGACGGTGACCGTCGCCGGCGCGCTCGCCGTGTTCTGCGAGTTGACGGCCGTGTAGTGGAACGTGACCGTCGACGTTGCATTGCCGACGGGCGGGGCTGATGGCGTGACATTGAACGAACCGTCCGCATTGAGCGTCACCGTGCCGCCCGATGCGCCGCCCGAGATCGAGGCCGTCAGGGGCAGGCCCGCCGGATCGCGGTCGTTGCTGAGCACGCCGGGTGCGCCGATATGCAACTGTGACGCGATATTGCTGCTGAACGCATCATCCGATGCGACGGGCGCGCCGGAGAGGCAGCTCGAACCCGCCGTGCACGCGGCAAGCGTCACGGTCGCCGTCAATGCCGGGTTGCCGTTGGCCTGATAGACGAAGCTATCCGATGTCGTTCCCGAGTTCGGCACGTAGGTGAACGTGCCGTTGGGGTTCAGGGTCAGCTTGCCGCCCGTCGGCTGCGTCAGGACCTGCACGCCATACACGCCGACGTCGTTGGCCATCAGGCCCTTGCCGGGATCCGAGACGCTCAGCGTATTGCCCGCGACGAGGAAGTACGAATCGGGGTTCGCCTTCGCGTTCGAGTTGCCTGCCGCGGAAGTCGGCAGCGCACCGCCATTCACGCTGATATAGGCCTGCATGCCGCCGTCGCGCTGGTTGTTGGTCGACAGGCTCAACTGCCGGTCGAACACGGGCAACGCGAGTGCGCCCGCCGCGGGCGAGTTCATCATCACATCGTAGGTCTTGCCGGCCGCGAGGAACACGGCGCTTTGCACGCGCGGCGTGCCCGGCAGCACGTTGCCGTCTTCCGCGATCAGCGAGAAGCCGGACACGGGCGGCAGGCCCGTCTGCGCGCCGACGACCGACGGCACGTGCATGCGCAAACCCGCGTTCACGAAGCGCAGCAGCACCTGGCCCGTCGTCGTCGTGGTGGATGCAGGCGCCGTGACAGGGAACGACGAACCGTTTGCATTCGATCGATCGAACGCGACGCCGTTGATCAGGTAGTAGCGCGGGTCGTAGTTGACGGCGGGCGGATAGCAGGTGTTGTACGTTGCCGAAGCGGGATCGCCGCAGCCGCCCGACAAGCCGGACCACACGCGCGTTTCGCTGAAGCCGGGATTGGCGACCGCGTTGGCGACAGCCTGATTCTGCACCGGGTCGATTTCGCCGAGCACGAGCGGCAGGTCGGCATCGTACTTGATGTCGGGATGGCTCGGGTTGGCCGGATAGGCCAGTCCCTGCGACGTGCCGGCGACGGGCGGCGTCGTGACCACGAGCACGCCATACAGCCCCATCGGCCCTTGAATCGACGGATGCGTGCCCGATTCGATCAGATACGTGCCGGGGCGCAGGTTGTTCCAGGTCAGCGCCGTCGTCGAGCCCGTCTTCACTTCCGTCGAAAACGACTGCACGCGCGGACCTTGCGCGGGCGGCGTGAAGCTCGCGCCGCTGCCGGTACCGGCGATCGGCCATGTCGTCGCGGTTTGAGTGGGGTGTACGGGGCTCGGCGTCGATGTCGCCGTTCCGCCGAGACCGGCGCCGAGCTGGCCGACGATCACGAGCGAGGTCGGCACCTGCGCGGGCAGATTGTTGGTCAGGTTGATCGTCAGCGAGCCGGGCGGCGTCGTGATGACCACGGGCGACCAGTTCGCGCCCGCGCCGGAATTGGCGGCTGCGCACGTTGCGGGCGCTGCGGCCGCCGCCGAACATGTATAGCCCCACATCGGGACGATCTGCCCATCCGGAAGCGCTATCGTCTGCGCCTTCGCGGTCAGCGTCACGTTCTGCGCGCAGACCATTGCGCTCGCCGTCATCAGCGCCGCCGCCGCGACGCCCTTCACGAGACCGGCAAGCGTCCTGTTGAAATCGCTGGTTCTCATCGCGATTCTCCCCGTCTCTCTAATTGCCTTCGTTGATCGTGAACGCCTGCGGATCGACGAGCATCATCATCATCATTCCGCCAGGGAAGATGTTGTTCGTCGTGATCTCGCGCTCATTGTGCGAATGCCACATGTAGGCGAAGCCTGCTTCCGATGTCGGCGAATTCGCGATCGTGCCGCTCGGCGGCGTGGTGCCCGTGTACGACGTCGCGCGAACCGTCGCGTCCGGACCGAGATACGGACTGCCGCCATACCACGCGCCGTTCGTGAGAACGCGCGCGTCGGGCAAGGTCACGGGGCCGCCGCTGCCGACATTGCCGAACGGATGCGCTTCGAGCGGCTTGTTGTGATCGGCGCACCACTCGTAGTAGTTGGGCGCTTTCGGATCCGCCGTGTAGTAGCCGTTCGCATCGGGAATGCAGACACTGCCGTCGCCCGCCGTGTGCCCATAGACGTCCCAGTTCAGGCCCTTGCCCGTCCAGTAGAAGATGCCGTCCATCGCGAGGCCGGGCGTCGTGGTCGTCGTGAAGAGCAGCGGTCCGGCGAGCTTCGTCGCGTCCGTCTTGCTCAGGATCAGATTGCCGTCGCGAGCCAGCACGCGCACGTGATTGCCGTGCTCGTGGAACGGATGCTGCCAGCGGCCCGAGCCGATCACGCGCAACAACACCAGCTCGCCCGGATGCATGTGCGGATTGCCGTTGTACGGCTGATGCGGATACTGCTGCGCATAGTTGGGGTCCATGTCGTCGGGCATCGAGCGGCCGTTGATCATGAAATACGCCGGGTGATACGGCTCCGTTTCGACGGACATGCAGCCCGTCGGCTGCGAGCACGATTTGCTCGCTTCCTGTTCGGCCTGCGCGTGAATGCGCGGATCCATCTCGGAGAACTGGAACAGGTACTCGCGGTCGTAGCACGCGGACGGATGGTTGTATGCCGCCGCCGCATTGCGGAAGTCGGGCTGGCCGTCCGGCAGCGAGGCCTGCACGGCGCGGCAGCCGGTGGGCACGGCGAGCGCGCCGGGCGCCGAGGTCGGCAGCACGATGATCGCGCCCGACAAGCCCATCTCGACCTGCAGATCGCCTTGCGTGCCACTGTAATAGGCGTGCGTGCCGGGGGTCGACGCGACGAAGCTATACGTGACGCTGTTGCCGTGCGTCGCCTCGCGCGTGAGCAGCCCAGGCACGCCCGTCAGCGCGGCAGGACACGTGCCGTCCGGGTTGAGCGCGGCGGCGCAGACCTGAAAGCCCGGAAACAGGATCGACGTATTGCCCGCCGCTTCGGGCAGGTTGTTCGTCAATGTCACGGTGACCGTGTCGCCCTGCTTCACGATCAGCGTCGGCCCCGGCACCTGCATGCCGGGGCAGTTCGCACCCGGAATGCCCGCCGGCGAAAAGCCCGTCGGCGCGGTGCGGCAGCCGTAGCCCCACGCGTAGACACTCGAACCGTCCGGCTGACTGATCCGGTCGGCTTGAGCCGTGAGATCGAAGCTCGTTCCCGTGATGCCCGGCGCTGCTGCGCGCGCGTGCTGACAGAGCAGCACGACGACGAGCAGTGCGTAGAACGACACATGGAACAACGCCTGCAACGGCGTGAAGCGCAGCGAGCCGCAGCGCGCAGCGGTCATGCGCCGGAAGTTGTCGATGATGGTGCCCACGGCTCATCTCCTAGGTGCAGGACTTCGTGCTCGGGTCCACCGCGTGGCAGATGTGGACTTCCGTCATCAATCCGCCGAAGTTTTCGGCATCGTTCGACAGGTGGTCGAGGTTCGGCGTGTACAGATAGAAGATCGATCCCGGCGTATAGCGAGTGGTATCGCTCGCGTCGAGGATCACGTCGATCGACTCGCCGCCGCCCAGCGTGATCGAGTTGGTCAGGTAGGTCATGTCGTTGCCGGCAAGATCGCGCAACAGGCGCGCATTGATACCGATCACATGCATCGGTATGCCCAGCGATGCGAGCGTCTGGAACTCGCTCACATCGAGGTCCGAAATACGCAGCAGTGCCTTGCCGCCCGCCGGGATGTTGATCAGCGCGGGCAACGGTTGCGAGAAGTGCTGCGTGCCGTCCGCGACAGGCGTCTGCATCGGACCTTGCGTGACGGTATCCGGATAGCTGCGGCCATTGAGAAGGAAGTACTTGTCCTTCATGTCGGTGAACGGCTCAGGATTGAACGTCATGCCCACGAAGTGGAAGTTCGGATCGAAGCCGTGAATCTGCACGGGATACTCGACGTCATAGGCCGTCGAACCGTCGCCGTCGTTATACGCATACAGCGTCGGCGTGCCGCTGCTGTTCTTCACGTGCATCACGCTGTTCTGCGGCGGCAGCGGCGTCGAACAGAGAATGTCGTTGCCGCACGCGGTGCGCAGGTCTTTCTGCTGCAGAAGCAACGCGTTGTAGAGCGTGCCGCTCGATACGCGGTTCTGCCGCGGCCTCACGAAGATCTGGCCGACCATGCCCATCTGCAAATGCTCCGGCGGCGTGATGTGGCAGTGCCAGAAGTAGGTGCCGGCATCGGGCGCGAGATAGTAGTAAGTGAAGCTCGCGCCGATATTGATCGCGACCGACGCGTCGGGCACGCCGTCGTAAAACGCGGATGCATTCGGATAACCGTGGAAGTGCACCGTGTGCTGCTCGAACAGATCGGGGCGCATGATCATCCCGACGTTGGTCAGCGTGAGGAAGAACTCGTCGTCTTCGTCGATGGCCATCGTCGGCGCGGGCTCGTTCCCGTTCATCACGCCTACGTCCATGATCTGCCGTGGATCGACGTGCCCCGTCAATTGCCCGGGCGGCGTCGATTCCGGGTCGGGCACGAGGCCGATCGCGCCGTTGTAGTTCGGATCGGCGGCCGTGCCGACCACATTGAACACCGACGCGAACTCGGTGCCGGGCAATCCCTTCTGGATATCGGCGAGGCCGGACAACGGGCCAAACGCAAACAGATAGGTCTGGGTGCCGTCGGCCATCGTCGCGTAGCCGTCGCCGCCGGAGATCTGCTGGCATTTGATCGCGCCGTTGGTGACGCCCGTCGGGGTCGACGTCTGACCGGTAACGGACGGGCCCGTGTAGGCAGGCTCACCCGCGCCTGCCGGCAGAGCTGTCGGGTGCAAGGTGGTAGTGGGTGGACATTGCACCCTGAACGACTGCGCGAACGACGGCAACGCAAACAGCAGCAGCAACAGCGCCGCCACGCCGTTGCGGTATGCGAGGGTGCTGGACATAGGACCTCCGCTGAGGAGTCAGTCAGCGCGGGGGGCGCGCTTCCGCCGGGCAATGCGAACACGGGAAGGGGCAACATCGATACACCTTCCCGTATCTGGATTCTGTAGATGGACGAAGATCGACGGGATGGGGCACCTCCCTACATTTGCAGTAGGGTTGACCCAATCGAGGCGTGGGGAACGTGATGGACGCGGTTAGCGCGTGAAGGGATGGTGACGGCAAACATCTAGACCTTGTCGGATCGGCGGCGCGGTTGGTGCGTAGTGTCGAATCACAGGAAGCCGCACGTGCTGGCGCAAAGCTTCGGGAGGAGACGCGAGTGACCGATGACCAGAACACCCATCCTTTGGTGAGCGTCTATATTCCGACGAAAAACCGGCTGCCGCTTCTGCAAAGGGCGGTCGCGTCGGTCTTGCAGCAGACCTATCCTCATATAGAACTGGTCGTGGCCGACGACGGCTCAACGGACGGCACGCGCGAGTACCTTCGCGAACTCGCCGCATCGGGGAAATGCGTGGCCGTTTTCCTGCCGGTAAGCGAAGGCGCCTGTGCGGCGAGAAACGCAGCGATCTCACTGACGACAGGCGAGTTTCTTACCGGCCTGGACGACGACGATTACTTCCTTCCTCAAAGAATCGAATGTTTCGTCCAGCGATGGATGGAGCTTTCCGCACATGGCGAAACCGACGGCATCGCCGGGCTGTTCGATTCGGCGCGCTGGATCGGCCATGCAATGGAGCGGACCCTTTTCGACCGCGCCTGCGCACACCCGAGCGATCTCGCGGCCGCATGCGCCGTCGGTACGCAGGTATTCTCCACACGCGAGAGGTTCGCCGCTGCCGGTCTCTTCGACAACGCGATGCAGATCTGGCAAGACTGGGACTTATGGCTGCGGATGGCGCATCGGTATGGACAATTCATCGGCATCCGCACCTGCACTTACGTGATCGACGCGACGCATCAGCGTGAGCGGATCTCCGACCGGTCCGAATCGGCCGTGCGGCGCGCAGCACAACTCTTTGCCGCCAAGCACTATGCATCGGCGCCGATTCAGCGGTTCCGGATACGCGCGGTGTTTGTCGATTACCCGCAGGTTCGGCTCGGTTTGCTTGAACTGGCGGGGCTGTTCGCCATAGGAAGCCGGAGAGCCGTCGGCAGATATCTGCTTCGGCACACGGTTGGCCCCGATCTGTACGACCAGATACGCCGACGACTTTCCGGCTGGTCCGTTTTCTTCGTGAAGCTGAGGTCGGGCGGATTGCGCCGGTGAACGCGGCGCCGCGATCCGTTTCTCAGGCGTCGATCAGATCATCCACGCCCGCCAGCTTAAGATACTCGCCCGAAGTTACGTCGCTGACCCAACGCTGATGAGCGAGGTACCAGTCGACTGTTCTTCTTAGCCCGGTTTCGAATGTCTCTTCCGGCGTCCAGCCGAGTTCGCGCTCCAGCTTGCCGGCATTGATCGCGTATCGGCGGTCGTGCCCGGGGCGATCGGCGACAGCCGTGATCTGCTCGCGGTACGGACCCGATGCCTTCGGCAACCGCTCGTCGAGCAGGCGGCACAACGCATGCACGACGTCGATGTTCGCCACTTCGTTGCACCCTCCGATGTTGTAGGTTTCGCCCGGCCGGCCTTTCGCGAGCACCGCGCGGATCGCCTTGCAGTGGTCGCCGACATACAGCCAGTCCCTCACATTCAGTCCGTCGCCGTAAACCGGGAGCGGCTTGCCGGCCAGTGCTCGGGTTATCGTCACCGGAATCAGCTTCTCGGGGAACTGGTACGGGCCGTAGTTGTTCGAGCAGTGTGTCGTGAGCGTCGGCAAGCCATACGTGTGATGCCACGCGCGCACCAGATGATCGGAACTCGCCTTGGACGCGGAATAGGGGCTGTTCGGCGCATAAAGACTGCTCTCCGAAAAGGGCGGCGCCTGCATCGACAGCGAACCGAATACCTCGTCTGTCGAGACATGCAGGAAGCGAAATTCGTCCCGGGCCGCGGCCGGCAATGCTTGCCAATAGTGACGCGCCGCTTCGAGCAGCGTAAAGGTGCCGATCACATTGGTTTGCATGAATTCGCCGGGACCGTGAATCGATCGGTCGACATGGCTCTCGGCCGCGAAATGAAGAATCGCCCGTGGCTGATATTGCTCCAGAAGGTAATCCATCGCCTCCCGGTCGCAGATGTCCTCGCGCACGAAGATGTGACTCCGGTCGCCGCGCAATGATTCGAGCGTACCGAGGTTGCCCGCGTAAGTCAGCTTGTCGACGTTCACGACCGTTTCATCCACGGTGTTCAACCAGTCGATGACAAAGTTCGCCCCAATAAAACCCGCTCCACCCGTTACCAGAATCATGGTCGCCTCATCAAGCGTTATCGACGTGCCGCGTTGGTTGGAAAGTGCGAAGATGTTTGCCTTAAGAGACGCGCCGAATACGCCCGCTCCCGACGTGCTGAGGCGCTGATTCGATACCGGATTCCCGTGCCGGCCATGCGACCCGGTCCTGCGCGATGTCCGTCAGGTATCTTCCGTAAGCCGACTTCGACAGCGGTCTGGCGAGCGCCTGCAACTGGTCGCCGTCGATCCACTGCATGCGAAACGCGATTTCTTCCGGGCACGCGACCATCATGCCCTGCCGTTTCTGAAGCGTGGCGATGAACGTGGACGCATCGATCAACGAGTCGTGGGTGCCCGTATCCAGCCAGGCGTAACCGCGTCCCATGATCTCGACATGCAATTGCTGGCGGCGCAGATAGTGCACGTTGACGTCCGTGATTTCCAGCTCGCCGCGCGCGGACGGCTTGATATCCGCCGCGATGTCGCAGACCTGTCTGTCGTAGAAGTAAAGCCCCGTCACCGCATAGCTCGAACGCGGCTTGGCCGGCTTTTCTTCGATTGAAAGCGCCTTGAATTCCGGGTCGAACTCGACGACACCGTAGCGCTCCGGATCATTCACATGGTAGGCAAACACGGTCGCGCCGTCGTCGCGATCGTTCACATGAGCAAGCTGCTTGACCAGCTCATGTCCGTAGAAAATATTGTCGCCAAGAATCAGCGCAGAGTTGTCGTTTCCGACGAACGAGCGGCCGATGATGAACGCCTGCGCGAGGCCGTCCGGCGCTGGTTGCACCGCGTATTGCAGATTCATGCCCCACTTGCTGCCGTCACCGAGAAGCGCCTGAAACCGCGGGGTATCTTCCGTCGTCGAAATGATCAGTACGTCGCGTATGCCCGCCACCATCAGCGTGCAAAGCGGGTAGTAAATCATCGGCTTGTCGTAGACGGGAAGAAGCTGTTTCGAAACCGAATGCGTTACCGGATACAGCCGCGTACCCGACCCGCCAGCGAGGATGATTCCTTTACGAGCCATGACCGCCTCCTCAAATCCATATCGCCTGATTACAGTGGTTGACGACGCGCGCATGCGCAATGCGCTTCATATTCCTTCTTTCTGCGGCGAACCCTTCATATAACCAGCCGGCGCCGTGCACGAGACGCTGAGGCCGAGTCGCAATCCCGACGCGATGCCGCGCAATACGCTCTTGCGCCCCGCCACCGTAAAGCGCGGATATTTGTAGAGCATCGCGAGAAGCGAATAAGCAATCGGAACGGCGGAAGAAAACGTCCCAAGACTCTTTCGGCTGAAGTAAATGCGGTTACGCGTGACATAGAAGAGCGTGAACGGACTCTCGCCGCCGCCCGTCGAAAAGCTGACCTTATGCGCCACTTCCGACGAAGGAACGTAAAGCAGCCGGATACCCGCCTTGTTCATGCGCCATACGAAATCGACGTCGTCGTAATACACGAAGTACTGCTCATCCATCACGCCAACGCGCGAGAATACGCTCTTGTGCAGCAACGTGAAGCACGTTGGGGCGTACTCCGTGACGAATTCCTGATTGAACTGGCCGCGATCTTCGACACCGTCGCCCACGTGTTTGACGACCGCCTTCATCCTCGAAATGAAACCCCCGGCGCACCAGATCCGATTGGTGCCGTGATAGAAAATCTTCGGACACGTCGCCAGTACGTCGCCTTTCCCATTGCGATCGACGAGTTCCGCGATGGTCCGCACGCCCCTGAATTCGACATCGTTATTCGCCAGCAGCACGTACTCGCACCCGTCGGCGAGCGCCAGTTCGATTCCCTGATTGTTGCCGCGCGCGACGCCGAGATTCGCGTTGTTGAAGATCACGCGCGTCTCGATTCCTACTTGATCCGCCAGCTTGCGCGCCAATACGCTGCCGCTGTCCGTCGCGCTGTTGTCGATCACATACAGCTTGAGATTCACGTCCTGCTGCACGTCGAGAGACGCGAAGAAGTCGTCGAGTACGTCGTCGGACTGGTATAGAACCGTGACGACGCCGATCAGCGGTCTCGAACGGTCGATAATCATCTCGCTACTCCTTGGGGATATTCCCGTCAGCTTTGGTAGAGTCCTCGCGACTTCATTTCGGTGACGCTCTTGTCGTAGGTATCCGGCGCGATGTCCTGTCTTTCGACCCACGCGGCGAAACGCGCGATGCCTTCGTCGAAAGAGACTTTCGGCTGGAATCCGAGCCGTTCTCGCGGCCGGGTGAGGTCCGCGTAGTTGTGCCGGATGTCGCCGAGGCGGAACGCGCCCGTCACGTTGATAGGTACGTTGCTGCCGTACAGATCGCGCAGCTTCGTCGCCACGCCCAGCACCTCAGTACGCTCTCCGGAGCCGATGCCGAAGATCTGATGGTCCGCATTAGGGCTCAGAAGCGCTGCCATCGTGGCATCGCAGACATCGTCGATATAGACGAAATCTCGGCTTTCCAGCCCGTCTTCGAATACGTTGATCGGGTTGTCGTTTTTAATCCGCGTCGAAAAGATCGACAGGATGCCGGTGTACGGATTCGACAATGACTGGCCGGGGCCGTAGACGTTCTGGTATCGCAGCGCACAGCCTGCGATCCCCAAGGAGCGGCATACCGTCATCACCATCTGTTCCTGGTTGTATTTGGTGATGCCGTACACGGACGAGGGATTGATCCTCGAATCTTCGTCGGTAGGCAGACATTCCATTTTTTCGCCCGTACGCGGACACATGAAATCGAAATGCCCGGCACGCATTTCGTTTTCCTCGCGCGCGCCAGGATAGACGATTCCCTCTGCCGGCGAGCGATACTTCCCTTCGCCATAGATCGCGCGCGACGAAGCGACCACGACCTTCTTGACCGTGTGCCCGGTATTCTTCACCAGCACGTCGAGCATCAGCGCAGTGCCGCGCACGTTGACCTTGATATAGCGGTCGACCTCGTACATCGACTGGCCCGTCCCCGTCTCCGCCGCGAGGTGCACGATTGCGTCTTGTCCTCGCATCGAGCGTTCAAGTGTTTCGCGGTCCAGCACCGAGCCTTCGATGAAGCGCACCTGATCCTTCACCGACAGAAACAACGCGGATTTGTTGTAGGGATCGTCGCCGTGAATCTGGGGTGACAGATTGTCGAGCACCGTCACCGTCACGTTTTGGCTCACCAGCTTTCTGGCGAGATTCGAACCGATAAAGCCGGCACCACCGGTAATGAGCACTTTCATACTTGCACCGCTCCTTAAGGTTCCAACCGTGATCCCTGACGTCCGATCCTCAGGGGGGAAGACCACGCGTCAGCGACTGTCCAACGCCTGTACGACGCCCTTCGAGTGCAACGTGTAGGCCATTGCGACAACCACCGCCGTTTGCGTGATGAGCACCGCAGCCGCAGCGCCGACTGCAGCAAACCACGTTGCAAGAAAGTAGATCAACACGACGTTCAATGCACCGGACGACAACAGGATCCGGCTGAACTGGTTCTTCATGCCGAGGGGCAACATGGCCTGCACGCCAAAGATGTTGGCCAGTCCCGCCATGAGCGGAAGGAAGGCCATCCAGCGCAATACGTCGGTAGTCGGGATGAAATGCGCGCCGTACAGAACCTTCACCGCATAGGGCGCACTGACGAAAATGGTCAGGGAGACGGCGAGCATGATGGTCCCCTGCGCCGCCAGCAATTTCCGCAGCAAGACCATCGCGTCGTCTCTCGCGTGATGCATCAGATAGCTGATGCGCGGATAAGCCGCGTTCGACAGAGGCGTGATCATGCCGATGCCTGCTTTCACCAGCTTGTCCGCTGCGGCGAAGTAACCTGCCTCGACATTGCCGGCGACGAAACCTAGCACCACCGTGTTCGTGTAAGCGTAGAAGTTCACCGAGAACACTGCGACGAACACTTGCCATCCCGCCCGACACGCCGCGACGATGTCGGCAACCGACGTACGGAAGCGCCCCACCTCCTTGCGTAAAAGCACGTATCCGAGAATGACGACGCTCGCCCCCATGGTCACAGCGCTGTTGATGCCCATCGCCCAGTAGATGTCCGACTTCGTCCGAACAAGCAGGAACATGGCTGGCAGGCTGAGTACGCGGCTCGTGAGCGTCACCATGCTCAGCAGCTTGAGCTTCTCCGTACCTTGCATGTACCAGCCCGGACACAAGCTGGCTCCGAGCGCCGTGCCATAGCCAATCGCCAGCAACTCCCGGTCATCCGCGAGACGTCCGACAATGAACGTCAGCGCCATGAGCGCAATGAATCCCGCGATCGCAATCAGGATCTGGGCGGTCAACGTGGTCCAGAACAGTTCCGTGCGCTTCTCGCGATCGTCGCGGTGAACCGAAATCTGCGGCGTGACTGTCAGATCGAATCCATACTGCGCGAGATTGACGAAGTACATGATGATCGCCATCGCGACGCTGAGACGACCGAATCCTTCCGCAGTCAGCACGCGCGTCTGCCAGGGCACGATCAGCATCGGCACCACGTATGTCGAAATCTGCACCAGCAAAAGAAAGGCGGCGTTTTTCCTCACCGACGACATGGAAACTCCCAATATCCGAGCTACGATCAGCGCACGACGGCCTCTGGGACCAGGTAGGATGGCAACGGTCCAAGCCGCCACTTCAGCCCTGACGCGGCGGCAGTCACGGGAGACTCGGCACCCTGCCAGTCACGTTGCACATACTTGCCCGCAGGCACTTGCACAGAGACAACGCGAGCGGCGTTCTCCGTCGTCCATCCGACGATGACAGGCTCTGCATTGCCGTACTGAAACACCTTCACGTTGTCTTCGTCGACGAGTGCTGTCTGCCATTTACGGCTTCCGAGCGTGGCGGCAAGAACAGCCGAAGCGACAAAGGCGGGCTTCGGAGAAAGGTCCTTTCTCAGCATGCCGAAGTTGTCTTCTTTGTTCGAAGGGTCGACGCCGTCATCGACGAAGTCGTACCAGAACATGACCTTGGCAGCGCCGTACCGCCTCGACAGCAGATAGCTCCTGACCAGATAAGCCGCCTGAGACGTCTGATCGAGTCCAGCCGAATCCGGGCTCGACGGCCAACCCAATTCGGTGATCCAGAGCTGTAGGCGCCTTCCGTCCGTACGCGGATTCTGTTCAGCCATCTGACCCAGATAAGGCCATGCCGTCGGAATGCTGACGGACCCAATGGCGGCACCCGCAGTCGGATACCCCTTCTCCGGCGTGTGCGGCGACATATACGGATGAACGCTGAACGCATCCTGGTAGTCGAGTGCGCCGCTTTTCTTCATCTCCGCGAGACAGTCTCCGCCGGGACCACCGCCGGCGCCGCCTCCGCCGCACGAAACCACGGTGGCCTGCGGGCTGCGCTCCTTGATCTGCACGTAGACGGTTTTCAGCAACGCCACGTAGTCGGGATAGCCGATCTGCGCGAAGGCCGGCTCGTTCCAGACTTCCCAATGCTTGACCGTCGCGCCATAGTGACGAACCACTTCATCGACATAACGAACGAAGAACCGTCGCGCCTCCGGCGTCTTTGGGAAACTCTGGTCCCCACCGAAGAGTGCCGGATAGGCTTTCGCATTGCCATACGCCAGCACGACCAGCGGCGAGATCCCGAGCTTCGATGCGTGATTCAGATAGTCGTCATAGTTTCGTGGGAAAACAAACGCGCCCGGCTTCTGTTCGATCTGATCCCAGTAAAGCTCATCGCGTATCCATGAAAAGCCGGCAGTCTTGACGAGCGGCAACACGACTTCCGGCGAACCCTTTCCTTGTGCGAAATGCGTGACCACGCCGAAATCCGGAAAAGGCGAACGTCCGCGTTGGGGAATTGCTGCGACGTTGACGCGCTTTGAGGCTATCGTTTTTCCATCCGCGGAGAGCAGCGTGGCGTCCACCAGAAACAGCCCTGTGCGCGGAATCGCAACGCTGACCGTCGCGCCGGCACCTTCGCGCGTCAAGGTGATCGCCTGCCGATACGAGGCAATCGGATCGCTCACCAGCGCGCCATCGGCGTCATAACTCAAGAGTGAAGTTCGAAGCGTCGCGCCGCCGGTTTGCTCCTGAGGCGGTATGCCGAACTCGATCTTCATGTTCCCGGCGCCATGCGCGATCAGCGAGCCCGACGGATTGTTCACACTGAGCGTCGCTTCGGCGCTCAGCGCATCGGACATGCCTGCGCACGACATCACGACTGCTGAAAGCAGCAGCACACGCATCGATGTCGTCAAACAGTTCAGGACACGACCTGCGGGCATGAAGGCTCCTTGCTGTTCCGTCATGACATGCTCTTGCGAGGGATCGAATAAGGCATCGGCGCGAACGATTTCCACGCGGGCTGGCGATTCACTCCTCTCAGATACTTCGCGCTGTACGCGGAGAACCGTGGCCAGTAGATGGTCAGGTAAGCGAGCGGCACAAACGACGTAACGGTCGTAATGCTCACTGTCGCGGTCAGCAGCAGGAACAGGAGCATGACGAAGCCGTCGCTGGCAGTCAGCGCGACCACGCCGAACAGGATCACCGCGCTGAACAATCCCATCTCGGCGACGTTCGCCGGCAACCCGGCGAACGTCACCCCTGCGCCCTGTACGTCCCGCTCGATAAGATGCACGTATGGCAAGTACCGGTAGTGCGAGATTAGATCGTTTGCATTGATCCCGTGAACGACGTCTTCCAGATTCGCATCGAACAGGAAAGCATATCCACTGAGCCGATGCCCGAACGTCTCCGAATCGAAGAAATTGAAACGCGCGAGATATGCGCCTATCAGCGCAAAGATTGCCGTATATGCCAACAGAACAATCAGAGGATGGATCGTGCGTATGCGATCGCGCAGCGGGTACAGCGCGGCGAAGATCAGAAACACAAACGAGGATTTGGAAAAGCTGATGAACAGGCCGATGCAGTAAAGCACGATCATCTTGCGGCTCGTCGTCCCTCTGATGATGTCCGCGACGAACGATCCCACCAGCAAGGATGAAAAGAACCCCGCTTCCCGCGAGAACCCTGACACGCGCGAAAAGTAGAAGATTTCATAGAAGTTGGTGTTGGTTTCCGTCGCATACTCGCCCCACAGCATTTTCGACAGGTTCTTCGGTCCAAGCTGTATCGACAGACCCTGATCGACGTAGTAAAGGACGAACTGCGCCAGAGCGAAAATCACGTTGATCGCCATCCATTGATGCAGATAATCCAGGCCGCGCTCGGAGCTATACAAGAGATAGCCTACGCACACGGCGATGGACAGTACCCGGACCGCCACCGACGGCGAGCCAATGAAGCTGACGATCAGCGCAACGCCCAAGGGCCCGCTCCATCGGCGGAACGTGCTGCCGGCGAAGCGTGCGAAACCCGGGTCCAGAAACGGGATGACGACATAGACGTATACGGTGACACCCGATATCTGCGGATTGAAGATCACGCAGGTAAAGAACATATAGAACAGAATCGATATCACCTTGGGGTACATCGATATCTCCGTTAAAGCGCCGTTGAGCGGAGCGCACTAGCGCGCGCGGCTGATCGTCTCCAGCAGGCGGCTCGCAGACTTCGCCCACTGATATTGCTTCGCGTGTTCGCGACCGCGGGTTCGATACATGGCGCGCATTGGCGCGTCGTTCATCATCGCCGTCATCTTCTCCGCGATGTCCTCGACGGAATAGGCGTCGCAATAGAGCGCGGCGTCGCCGCATACCTCCGGCAACGAAGCCTCGCGAGACACGATCACGGGACAACCGCAATACATCGCCTCCAAAGGCGGAAGCCCGAACCCTTCATAAAGCGAAGGAAACACGAAAAAGGCCGCGTTCTCATACAGCGCCTTCAATTCGTTGTCGGACACGTAGCCCGCCCAGACCACCTTCTCCGCCTCGCCGCCGGCACTGGTTCCGCTGTTGCCGAAGATGCGCGCGTTGTTTCCGCCTGCCAGCACGAATTTGAAGTCGTCGCGCAGTTCGAGCCGCTCGATTGCCGCAAGAAGACGTGCATGATTCTTTCCGCCGGCAAGGCTGCCTACTGCCAGTCCATAGCGGTCCTTCTTCAGATCGAGGCGCGAGACCACACCGCTATCGCTTTCTATGCGGCCGAAGTGATCGGCGGCCAATTTGACGACGGAAACCTTGGAATCCGGCACTGCAAGCGCCGCGCGAATCCGTGACTTGGAGAACTCCGACACGGTGACGATATGTCTCGCATTGAGTTTCAACGAGAAGAAGACGAACCTGTACCACCATCGGAACTTCCTCGAATAGCCAGACGGTGCATCGAACACAGCCATGTCATAGATCATCACGACATGCCGCCGCTTGATGACCGGGCCGACGTTGCAAAGGCTAAGCAGAATGTGACGCCCCGATGCGAACGGCAAGGCCAGTTGCTCCCAAAGCGTTCCTTTGAGCCACGAAAATGCCGTTCGGGTCTTGAACGGTGCGGTCGCTGTTTTGGCATCGACGGGCACGATCACCGAAAATTGCCTATGCTCCGCCTTTGCACGCTGTAGCGCGGTGGCGAATTCGTAGGCGCAGCGCTGCACGCCCGTCATCCGTTGGCTCATGAACTTGCCGTTGATGACGAAGTCTTCGTCCGGCGCGTCGCGTTCCGCCATGACTCCGTTTCCGGATCGGTCGGAGATGACGCTCCCTGATGCCGTAGAAAGTGCACCAGGATCAGTTCTATGTGGCGTATCGAGCATGATTTCCCCCTCTACCGTGATCTACGGAGCCGATGCGACCATCGCGTCGGACCTACGCATTGCGTTGCATCTGGCTTGCAGTTGCGGTGTAAGCGCTCGCATAGGCATGCCATCGCTTTTCACTCCGCCGTTGCGGCATCGCGTTGAAGACAGCGCCGATGAGATTGGCGCCCGCGCGATCGAGGCGCCTCAACGTCTCTTCCAGTTCGGATTGGGTCTGCACGTTCGGACGAAGCACCAGCAACGTGGCGCCCGCATGCGCGGCAAGAATGTTTGCGTCCGTTACGGCGAGAACGGGCGGTGTGTCGACGATGACGAGATCGAATTGCTCGCTGGCAAGCTGAAGCAGGTTCCGCATGCGCTGGGTCGCCAGCAACGCCGATGGATTAGGCGGATACAGGCCCGTCGCGAGCAGAGACATACCGTCGATGCAGGTAGGCTGAATCGCGCGCAGCGGCATGACGTGACCCGCCAGCAGCTCGGCGAGACCGTTCGACGCCGGCAGCCCGAAATGCGAGGCGAGCACGCCACGACGCATATCGGCATCGATCAGCAAGACACGCTTGCCTGTCTCGCTGGCGAGCACGGCGAGATTCGCCGAGACGAAGCTCTTGCCGGTGCCGGGCGTCGCGCCCGTCACGAGCAGGATCTTGTTCGGCGCAAGAGCGACCGCGCACTCCAAAGCCGTCCGCACATCGCGCAACTGTTCCATCGCCAGATCCGCCGGCCGATACAGGGCCAAAGGCGTTCCTGTCACGTGCCGCTTTCTCGCGAACGACGGTGATCTGGCGTGGTTCGATGCGTCGTGCGACGCACGATGAAAATGAGCACCGATACCTGGCTCACGAAGCCCTTGAGACTCGATTCCGGCAGCGTCGATTGCGCCGACGTGATCGGGCGTATGCGACTCGCCGCCCATCTTGTCGCCTGCGTGTGTCTCCGGCGACGCAATACGTTCCGCGCCATAGTCGAGCCGCGCCTGCTCGTTGCTGAACCGGATCGCACCGAACACCGGCAAGCGCAAACGCCGTTCGACGGAAAGCGGCTCGCGTACGCCGTTGAAATACTGCTGTCGCACGAATACGAACAACACGCCAAGGATCACACCCGCTCCAGCACCCGACACAACGATCAGAAGACGCTTCGGCTTGACGGGCTTCGACGGCCACAGTGCCGTGTCGACGATATGCACGTTGCCCAGCGTCCCCGCCCGCGTCACGTCCAGTTCGTGCGACTTGTTGAGCATCGCGAGGTAGATGTCATTGGCCGCCTTTACGTCGCGGGTCAGGTCGGCTGTCGTACGCACTGCTAGCGGCAAGGTGCTGAAGCGGGCTTCGAATCCTTCCTTTTCGCTGATCAACTGCTTGAGCTGATTGTCGGCTGTCCGCACCTGAGCGCTGTCGGCTGTGAACTGCTCGAGCAGCCGCGTGCGTTGCAGTCTCACATTGGCAATCTCGCGCGCGAAGTCGAGACTGCCCTGCAAATACATCGTGCTCTCGGGATCGGGCTTGATCGTCCCGACTGCCGTCTGGTAGTCGCTCAGGCGCACTTCCGCCTGCCTGAGTTCATCGCGCAAGCGCGGCAGTTCGCCGTCGACGAACGCCAGCGTCTCGCTCGCTTCTTCACGCCGTTGCGCGATGTGCGCGGCGACATAGGTTTTCGCAATTGAATCGGTGACGCGCATGGCGAGCAGAGGATCGCTGCTTTCGTAGAGGATCTGGATGACGCCCGTGTCTTTGCCCAACTCCATCACCTGCAATTGCCGATGCAGCCGCGCAATCGCATCGACATCGCTATACCGCACGACCGTGAAGTGTGTGCCCGGCCGCGCCGCCATGCGGTCCACCGTGATCGACACGCCGTCGCCCGTGGCCGGGACGCCCACCGTGCCCGCGAGAATCGGGCGCCCGTTCTGGTCATCGAGCCGGTATCGTCCGCCTTCGAGCACCAGCATCCTGAGCGGCTCGTTCTCCAGATCGCGCGGTACTCGCAGCGACGTCAGATGCACGTCCTCACCGCCCCATGCAAATGACCGAAGGCCGAGAACGGGTGGCATGGGTGTGCCACGCGTCGCGAACAAGCCGGTGATTTCCGCGAGCAAAGGCACCTGGCGCGGCGTGACCGAAACGTTCAGCCGGTACTGTTCGATCACCGGCAGCAACACGTTGCGGCTCTGAACCATTTCGATCTCGACGTCGGTCGGCAGCTTCAGAGGGACCGGTTGTGCAACCTGCGGCGCTTGCAAAGCAATGCCGAGTCCATTCGGGTTCGGCAGATCGACGCGCAGTACTGCGTTGGCGTCATACATCGGGGTCGCGAAATACGCGTTCAGAATCGACGCCACGAACACCAGTGCGGCGATAAACGTCACGACCCCGATGTTGTCGACGATCAGCCGCCCCAAGTCACCCGCGACGAACGCATCTTCATCGCCGCGGCCCGGCTCACCCTTCATCCCGATGTTCCGTACGCTCAAGTTCGTACTCCTTTAGAACGAAATTGCTCGTTTGCACATCCGTGATCGATAAACTCAGAAGGAACTGCCTTTCTCGTTCCGAGCAAGGTCTGCATCGACCATCATCTTGCATAGATCTTCAAGTGTGGTCTTACATTCCCACCCAAGTTTTTCCCTTGCTTTTCCCGGATCGCCGACCAGAAGTTCTGCCTCGGCAGGACGATAGAACTTCGGATTGACGCGCACTCTCACCGTGCCGTTTGAGATGTCGATGCCTTCTTCCTGCGCGCCGCGGCCGCGCCACTCGATCTGCGTTCCCGCTGCCTTGAACGCCATCGTGACGAAGCGGCGCACCGTCTCCGTACGATTGGTCGCCAGTACGAAGGTCTCCGGCTCGTCCACCTGGAGCATGCGCCACATGCCATGCACGTATTCCTTCGCGAAGCCCCAGTCACGTTTGACATCGAGATTGCCCAGTTCAAGCACATCCTGCTTTCCGAGCTTGATCTTAGCGACCGCGTCAGTGATTTTTCGCGTGACGAATTCACGTCCGCGCAGCGGCGATTCGTGATTGAACAGGATTCCGGGCGACGCAAAGATGTTGTACGACTCCCGGTAGTTGATCGTGAGCCAGTGCGCGTAAAGCTTTGCAACGCCATATGGACTGCGCGGATAAAACGGCGTTTCCTCGTTTTGAGGCGCCGCCCCGACCTTGCCGAACATCTCCGATGTCGACGCCTGGTAGTAGCGAATGGACGAATCGAGTGTGCGGATCGATTCGAGCAGATGAAGCGCGCCCGCGCCCGTGATCTTCGAGGTTGTAACGGGCTGTTCGAACGAAGCGCCGACGTAGCTCTGGGCAGCGAGGTTATAGATTTCGCGTGGCTTCGTTTTTTCGATCAGG
The DNA here is from genome assembly GCF_017104565.1 of Paraburkholderia sp. Tr-20389. Lineage (GTDB taxonomy): Bacteria > Pseudomonadota > Gammaproteobacteria > Burkholderiales > Burkholderiaceae > Paraburkholderia. The sequence continues at coordinate 43,015 of NZ_JAAGPD010000008.1, forward strand.
CGTATCGTCGCGCCAAGATCCGTCAGATCACATTCGACAAGATGAAGATTGGGATGCCCCAGCACGCCTAGTTCTTCCATGCGCCAGAAATTCGACGTGCTTCTGCTGCGAAAGGTGCCAAACACCTCGTAGCCGCGTTCGAGCAGCAGTTGAGCAAGATAGGCGCCGTCCTGTCCGGTGATGCCCGTAACAAATGCATTCGTCAATTTCCTCTCCTTTGCCGGAATTTCGCGGCAGGTTCGCGATGCACGGTCTACAGCGTTGGTCGGATTCCTTCCACTCGAACACCCCGTAGGCGCACGCACGAGCGCCTGCAGCCGACGCTTCAACTTTGCAGAATGCGATGCGCCGGGTTGGCGGACCATACGAGATCGAGATCGCGTAACGAACCGATGTGATGTGAGCGCCCGCGGCTCGCCGCGATCGTCGTGCCGACCTCGTGCATGAATGCGTGTTTGAAAGCCGCGACCGAAAAGCGCTCGGCGTTCGCACGGCAAACGGCGGCACTGATCTGCTGCCCCTGACGTTCGAAACAGTCCACGGCCTCTAGCAACGACGCCGTGCTCTGCCGGAAAAAGTGCACCCCTGTCGGATGCGGTTTGCCAATGGGCGTAACGGTTTCCAGTGCACCGCCTTTGCCGTATGCAATGACCGGCGTACCGCAAGCCTGGGCCTCGACGACCACGATGCCGAAATCTTCCTCGGCCGCAAAGACGAAGGCCTTCGCGCGCTGCATGTGATCCTTCAAGACCTCGAACGACTGGTATCCCAGCAGCGTGACGTTCGGCCCTGCTTGCGCACGGATTTTCTCCATTTCCGGTCCATCGCCAATCACGACGAGACGCCGCTCCGGCGTTTTCGAAAACGCCTCGACGATCAGATCGACGCGCTTGTAGGGAACCAGGCGCGACGCGGTGAAATAGAAATCATCCTTCTGACTGCATACATCAAAGCGCTCGACGTCAACGGGTGGCGCGATCACCGTCGCTTCGCGCCGATAGGTTTTCATCATCCTGCGTGCGACGAAATCTGAGTTCGCGATCAGACTGTCGACGCCATTGGCCGAACGTGCGTCCCAGCTTCGCATGTAGTGCAATAGCGCACGCGCAGCCCAGGACTTCGGTCCTCGCGTCAGATGCGACTCGCGAAGATACTGATGCTGAAGATCCCACGCATAGCGCATCGGTGAATGCACATAGCTGACGTGAGTCTGGTCGGGACCAACGAGCACCCCTTTTGCTACGGCATATGAACTCGTAATGACCAGGTCGTAATCGGAAAGGTCGAATTGCTCGATCGCGAGCGGCATCAGCGGAAGATATGCGCGATATCTACGCCTCGCAAAGGGCAGCTCTTGAATGAACGAGGTCGTCACGACCTTGCCGCAAACAGGATCGCGGTCTTCGAGAAAGTCGACGAGGCTGAAAAGATCCGCATCGGGGAAGCAACGTATGATCTGTTCGAGAACTTTCTCTGCGCCGCCAGCCGTCACGAGCCAATCGTGGACGATCGCCACTTTCATGTTCTGCACATCGCTGATCGTCGCTGCGCTACCGGTTGCCAATGCGCGGTCCTGAACGACGCCGCGTTGCGCCAACTCGTCGTAACCGTCGCCCGGCACGCGGGCGGAGCCCAGATCGGCCCAACCCGCATCGAGCAGCACAACGACACCTGGCGGCAGTGATTCGTCGATGCCGATCCGTTCCATCACCAGATGATCGATCGACGCCGGCGGTGAACGGTTGAAATGCTGCGGACTAACGTAGAAATACGGCGCATCGCTCATGCCGTTTTCGATAGCTTCTACGCACGCACGGTACATGGCGGGCTGAAGCCGATTGACGGCCTCGAGCCACACTTTCGCGCGCATGACGAATATGCCGCTATTCCACCAGTAACCGCCGGACTGCACGTAATCTGTGGCCAACTCGGCGGCCGGCTTTTCGACGAAACGCTCGATGTTGCGTGCCGTGCCTGCTAGCGACGCACCGAACCGGATATAGCCGTAGCCCGTCTCGGCTCGCGTGGGCGGCACGCCCAACGTCACGATTGCGCCGTCGGCGGCATAGCGTGCGGCAATCGAGATCGCTCGCTGGAAAGCCTCGACGTCGGCGATCGCATCGTCGACCGGCATGGCGACGATGATCGGATCGGCACCGTCGCGGGACAGGGCCGCTGCGGCAAGCGTGAGCGCGGGGGCCGTGTCGCGCCGCGCCGGCTCCACCACGATCGAGGAATGAACGCCCGCGGCACGGGTCTGCTCCTCGGTAATGAACCGATGCTCGTCGCCGCACACCACGACAGGAACAGGAGCCAGGCGCCACGGACCGGAAAGATTCCGCGTGCGCGCGACGGTGGCCTGCAACAGCGAATTGTGCCCAAGCAAACCGGCCAACTGCTTTGGGTACTGCTCTCTCGACATCGACCAGAGACGAGTGCCCGCTCCACCCGCAAGTATCACCGGCACCATTTCGACGGAATCGGAATGCAGGAACGCGTCGCTCTCGCAAGCATCGTGGCCGTCATGTTTCTCCATCATCTTTTCGTCACGCACGATCATTTTTGGACTCCTACGTGAATTACCGGCCGCGGCTAGCGCAATTGTCTACGTGAGCATCTGAACGGGAAAAAGCACTCCTATAACTGCATTGAAAGTCGCATCGCAAACCGTACGAAACTGACATCCCTGCTTGATTCACTGATGCGTTTATATGCAGTGCATCATACTTGACAGACCACGCTTCAATATTCATTGGCCGAATCGTGCCCGACGTTGTCTGATCCGTTTGCACACAGGTGGCAAAGACGCGACGCTAAAGACAGAGGAATAGATAACATTTGTATGACTTGAATCGATTACGTCATTTAACTGTCAAATTGCACATACCAATTCGTTTGCAACGCGAAATATTTATGTTCATGCTCTGCAATACACTTAAGTCATTCGAAAAAGGATCAACGAATGTGGCTGGCTATCAGCAATCTCGGGGACGCGGCCTTGACACTGCCACTCGCCGCCGTATGCATCGCCTGGCTGACGCGCTCGCTAACGGGGTCGAGGGTGGCCTTCTTATGGTCCGTTCTGCTTGTTGGCGCAATGTCGCTTGTCGGCCTGAGCAAGGTTCTCTATGCGGGCTCTGGCATGCAGATAGAGGCAATCAGCTTTCGCATGATTAGCGGACATACCATGTTGGCGTCGGCGGTATGGCCAATGTCGTTTCTGCTCACGCTGCACGACGGCAGAGCAAACAGACGGAGCGCGGCATTGTATTCGGGCGTCGCCATTGCCACACTGATCGGCGTCTCACGTGTGTTCGATGAGGCGCACTCGGTGTCGGAGGTCATAGCAGGCTGGACGCTCGGCCTGCTCGTGACGGTATTGTTGATGCGCCAGAAGCCGCCGCTATTACCGACCAGACTGCGCCCCTTCGTGGCGGGTTCGCTGTTGACTGTATCGGCCGTCGCGTACGGACATCATGCGCCGATCCAGGCGGCAATCGACAGGTACTCGCCGCTGCTCTGGGCAGGCTTCGGCAAGAACAATCCGACAGACGCTTGCCGGGCTTGCCTCAAGCCTCGGTGAGTGCACGCGAGCTCTTTCCGTTCTGGAATCGGTATTCGGTTGGCGACATGCCAAAACGCTTTCGAAAGATCTTCGCAAGGCGGGTTCCGCTCGTCATTCCACAGCGCCGCGCAATCTTGTCTACGGGGAGTTCGCTTTCGATGAGCAATTGACAGCTCTTTTGCAGCCGCGTTTGCAGCAGGTACTCAGAAGGCGTCATGCCGAACTCCTGGCGAAAGCGCCGCAGAAAGTTTCGCTCGCTCATTGCTACAGTGCGCGCGACATCCGCGACTGTGACGACGTGCTCCAGATTCGACTTTAGAAAGCTCGCCGACCCGTGGATCCTTTCGGGGATTCCCGCTTCCTCGGACGTAGAATCCCGTTGCACATGCGTCGCTCTTTCACCGAACTGAAAATGTACCTGTACTGCTTGCGTACACGGATTTTCAGTACCCGCTCCCGTCAACAACCATCCTTCGACGAACATCTCATACGGCGGCGGCCCTTGCTCCACCACCGATGCGAGAAGGCGGCAAGAAAATGGCCGAAGCAACAGTCGCATTCCATCATGATTCGTGGAGACCACCAAGGGGGCGTCGGTCGCTACGGATTCGATCAGATGCACTTGCCGTTCAACGGCGTGCTCGACAGGTATCGAAACGGTAGCCGGCAACATCTGAGCCGGGACGTCTGACACCGCATGATGATCGTTCCAGTACTTCCCGGCCACGAGGGCCGGGTCCTTCTCTTCGAACTTGCTCATTTCGCTTCCTCGTATTCAACGTGGCCACGAAACTGCCGCTACAGACGAAGTGGCCTCTCATCACCGAGAAGCGTGGGATCGACCTATCCCACGTCACACGAATGAAATGTACGGAGCTTCAATCGAGCACCTGAAACTGAAGGCGCGCAATGCGAGCGCGAACCCGGTGCTACGGATAAGAGATGGACGCAACTGAATTTGCAATCCACAAAAAACCACAAGACTTTTTGGGCTGCGTAAGCTAGATACCTGCTTCCCGCCGTGTTTTTATCCGGTACTCGGTCGGCGACACATTCAATTGCCGCCGAAATACCTTTGCCAGCCGATCGCCGCTGCTCATTCCCGTATGCCGCGCGATCTTGTCGACGGGCAACTCGGAATGCGTCAATAAGCTGCAAATAATCGAGAACCGTGCACGCATCAGATAGGCGGAAGGCGTGACGCCCACTTCCAGCTTGAAGCATCGCTGAAAATTTCGGGTGCTCATGTCGACCACGCGTGCCGCATCTTCGATTGAGATCGGACGCTGGCAATTTTCCGTCAACCAACGCGCCGCGATTTGCACCCTGTCGTCGGATTCGCTATCCGGACTGCCGCCCAAAAGCGGTGACAGCGCCGGCAAGGTGTCAGGCATCACATATTCGGCGACGCTGCGCGCACACGCATCGCCAAGATCACGCTTGAGCAGGATCAGCGCGCCCTTCATGAGTTCGAGTCGAACAGTCGTGCGTTCACCCTCCTCGCCGTTCGACTCGCCCACTGCGCCGCTCTCGAAGCCGACGGGTTGCGGCTCAGCATTTGCGCATGCCAATTGAAACAGCGTATGACCTTCACCGAGCGGCCGTACTGCGATCATGTTCGCGTGTACGCGACGCAACCACGCAATGAGACGTTCGTCGCGTGACGCGGCATTTGCACCGGCGCCATCCGAGACGAACAACGCATCGAAACCCTGGCAGTGCCACGAATCGAGCCCATCCGTCCAGACGCCGATCGAGGACGAACATCTCACGTTTCCGCCCGTTGCGGATAGAAAGCCGAGTTCATATCTCACGTTGAGATTCGCGTTCGACGCGACTTCGTTCGCGGCCTGAAAAATCTCGCCGATCATGACCGTCACCGCAAACGAACAATCTTCGAATAACAGGATTGCCACGCGACGCGTGACAGGCGTGCACTGCACATTGGGTTCGGGCATTTGCACCCAATCCGTTAAAGGTGATTCCAGACTTGCACACGTCATGAGCCTTCCCCTTGACCATTGCGGGTATGGAAAGAACTGGGTAGATGCGCACGAAAGGCCACATCCCTGGCTTTTTGAACGTTCAGGCGATCGTTACTGCAACACTCCCGTCTTAGATGGCAGACGACGTAGTGTTGCCTCGGGAGATTTCACTGCCATTACCAACTACGATGACCGAAAAAGGCGGGCGTATTGTTCTTTCGATGCACCAACTGACAGCCTTTGTGCCCTATCAGGCGTGGCCTTTTTAGACGCCAGACCCTCTGCGTCGGAAACTGCTTATTTGCGGTGCATCATAGATTGGATGCGTTGCGCATCCTTATTTGTGTCGCGAATTTCCGATAGCTTGTCGGATGTTCCTACACTTTGTTTTAATTCGGTCGCCAATCATGGTTCTAGAGTGGCCTTTCTGCGTGTAGCGGCAATCTTCTGACGTTAATGGATCGTGTTTGTTCGTGACCGATTTTTGCACTGAACAAACTGGTAGCAAGATCGGCAGTGCATTCATTTAGGTCAACAATGTGACGGCCGTTTCAAGTGCTCATTTTCGGTGCCCTGCACTTTCTGGAAGCACGCTTGACGTGCATGCCGTTAGTGCTGTTCGTGTGGCGCAGGCTTCAATGTTTTGCGCATGAAGTGTCGTTCGCGCTTGCAATGAAATCCTGAAAGGCGCGTAAAAGAAATAAAGGCCCGGCTCACTCGAACGAGGACGCAAGCCGCCCGTTGATCCGCCAGACGATCGACGCAGAAATCGGTCCGCATCGCAGGGCGAGCCGCGAGAACCGGCGAAGCGCCAATACCGAAAGGTGTACAAGTTGCCATGGCGACGATCGCGACCGGATTCCACTCAACTATAGGCACCGTCAATCTCCTACGAAGCGCAAGCGAAAATGCGTAACCTGCGTCAGGCCCTCAACGCTTCGATGACCGCGCGCAAGCCGGCGGGCTGATGTTTTCTGCTCGGGAAGTAGAGGAAGATGCGTTCTTCAAGTGGGCACCACTCGTCAAGACACCGTACGAGCCTGCCGTCCCGCAAACAGGATTCGGCACGCTGCTCTCAGACGTACGCGAGACCGATTCCACGCGCGGCGGCATCCACCATGAGTTCCTGACTGTCGACGGTGAGCGGACCGTCCACCTCGACATGAAGGAATTCGCCATTCGTCTGAAACTCCCATTGCAGAATCGTGCCGCCCGGAAACGCGTAGCGGATGCAGATATGCTCATTCAGGTGGTGAGGCGTAGACGAAACGCCGTGTTTCTCGAGTACGCGGGTGAACCGACAACAGCAAAGCGCAAATTGGAGCGAATGCGCACGGCAACCATATCCTGCGACAGCCGTTCGCCAAGACGGATCCCTGCATCGAACCCTTCTTCAACAATATCGGCCGAATCGGGTCAACCGCCCGGCCTCCCCTCATAGGCCATCCCTTCAGGCGGCACCATAAAGACGATGCCATCGGCGACATTCAAATGGCCCCCGAACGGCCATTGTAGATTCAAGACTTCATATTGTCGTAGCCCAACATTCAGAGACGCGCTCGCAGCCGCGCACGCGCGGGAATCTCGTAGTTAACCGGCTTTCCGCCCGACGGACGTCACGTCCACTACGATTCGCGCCGCACAATCGCGCCCCCTCCATTCCTACAATCGACAGACTGGACGTGCTGCCTTCCAGCACTCGAACTCCATTCATCCGATCCGCCGTGCATGCGTTGTCCTTCTTGCGAGCCGACGTCAACGACCTTCCGCATCACATGACGGACGACCCGCATCGACACGACGCGGATCGCGTCACGCCGCTCGATGTTTCGCCGTTTCTCCCCCGCCTGTCGCCCGCAGCGGCGCGGGGACTGACAAACGCCTATGCAGCCAGCGCACCGCTCGCGATTTGTCTTGCCAAACAAGCCTATGAGATCACGTGGCGCGCCGACGCCGCCCCCTTCGCCGACGCCAATGGTTACCGCTTCGTCGTCGGACCGGCACAGGGCACCGTATGGATCGATCCTTCTGCAGAAGCGGAATGGCTCGGCGATGCCGCCGCGCCCGGCGTGCCGGCCGTGCTGCGCGCCGCATTGCTGGCCGATCTATGCGCGCCGCTAACGAAGGCGTTGCAGACGCTTACGCGTCAGCGCGTGGAGTTGCTGCCGCCCGCTTCCGGACAGCCAGCGGATTCATCCATCGCAGCCTTGCACTTCGAATTGCGCCGCACCGACGACGGCTGGCTCTGTCACGGTGCCCTGCTGTTCGACGTGCCAGACGCACTCGACGTATTTTTCGCCAGGCCACCTTCCTCCGCCGCCACCCCGCGCGACACGCTGGCAAGCCGGTTCGCTGCACTACCCGTACCGCTCACGTTCGAACTCGGCCGCACGACGCTGATGGCGCACGAACTCGCCGACGTGGAGTCGGGCGACATCATCGCGATCGAACACTGGCACACGCAGGGACAAAACCTGCTGTGCGCTGCGCACCTGCCATCAAGGCCTGCATGGGAGGTGCTCGGCAAACCGTCGGGCAACCGCATCGTCGTCGAACGAATCAGGGAGATGCCTTTGGAACCTACGTCATCGCAGGACGCGGCCCGCGCGCACACAACCGCATCGCAGGATTCATCCGCGCAGCCTGCCGCCACCACCGCGCAGCCACCGCAGTCCACACGCCAGTTCGAAGGACTTTCCATCGAACTGACGTTCCAGTTACCGTCGTGCACGATGACGCTCGGCGAGTTGGGCACGTTGCAGCCAGGCGCCGTGATCGAACTGGAACAGGGCATCAATCAGAGCGTGATCCGCATTGTCGCGAACGGTACGCAGATCGGCGCGGGCCATCTGATCGCCGTCGGCCAGAAGCTCGGCGTCCGGGTCACGGCGCTCACGCCGCCCGTCGCTCAGCCGCCGCGCGAGCGCCAGGATGGGTAACCTGCCGAATCCTGTCTCGCTGATCGCCGTTATCGTCGCGCTCGGCATCGCGCCGTTCGCCGCGCTGATGGTGACGAGCTACACCAAGCTGGTGGTCGTGCTCGGCCTGTTGCGCTCGGCGCTCGGCATCCAGCAGGTGCCACCGAACATGGTGCTCAACGGTATCGCGCTGATTCTGTCGCTGTTCATCATGGCGCCCGTCGGCATGAATATCCGCGATGCGTTGCAGCAGCGCGATTTCAATCCGTCCGGACAGTTGTCGACCGCCGATATCGGCGCGCTCGCCGATGCCGCACTGCCGCCCATCAAGGACTTTCTCACCGCGCACACGCGCTTGCGCGACCGCGAGTTCTTCGTCAAGACAGCAACCAGTGTGTGGCCGAAAAGCCGCGCCGAGGGTCTCAAGGACGATGACCTGCTGGTGCTGGTGCCGAGCTTCACGCTCGCCGAACTGACGAAGGCGTTCCAGATCGGTTTTGTGATCTACATCGTATTCATCGTCGTCGATCTGCTGGTTGCGAACATCCTGCTCGCGCTCGGCATGCAGATGATTTCACCGACGACGATCTCGGTGCCGTTCAAGCTGCTGCTGTTCGTCGCGCTCGATGGCTGGTCGCTGCTCGTGCACGGTCTCGTGCTGTCGTACAGGGTGGCGGGATGAACGGCGCGGCGCGCAAGCACCTTGCGATGTGTGCGCTCGCTCGGGTCGTCTGCGTACTCACGTGCGAGGCGACCTTACTGGCCGTATTCGTCGAACGCAACGCAGTTGCGCAAACGAACGCTCCGCGCGCGGGCTTCACGCAGCTTGCGCGCAGTTGCGCCGCGAATGTCGATGTCGTGACGCTCGCCGCACTCGTGCGCACCGAGTCGGGTTTCAATCCGTTTGCGATCGGCGTGGTGGGCGGCCATCTGGATCGCCAGCCTGCATCGCTTGCCGAAGCGCTCGCGACAGTGCGTGCGCTGGAAGCCCGCGGCTTCAGCTACAGCATCGGACTCGCGCAAGTGAACAATCGCAACTTCGCGAAGTATGGCGAGACGGCCGCGTCGCTCTTCGAACCTTGCCGCAACCTGCGCGCGGCCGCCGCGATTCTCACCGATTGCTTCGCGCGTTCCAGCGCCGCGCGTGGCGATCCGCAGAGCGCCTTACGCGCCGCGTTGTCATGCTATTACAGCGGCAACTTCACCACGGGCTTTCGCGCAGGCTACGTCGGCAAGGTGGTGATGAACGCGCGTATCAATGCGATACGCGGCAGCGTCGAGGCGATTCCCGTCGTGACGGACGCGCATGCGCCACCGCTTTCAAGCCAGGCGACGCTCGATGCAAAAGTCGACGAGACGTTGAATGAAGCGGGCCGAAAGCGCGGCAATGCTTCCCCTGGCGAACCTGTTCCGCAAGGAAGCGACGACGCGCGCCCTGCCCTCGCACCTGTCAATGCGATCGGCACGACCAGAAGCAAAACGCCGTCATGCAGCCCGCATCCGCTCGTCGCGATGTGCCGGGGCCTCAGCGCGGCACAGATTCATGCGTTGTGCCTGCGCTGTCTCGATGCGCGCTGAAGGACGCCGGTCGTAGCGCAAACCCTTCAATCCACTACGACAAGCGCGCCGACTACGGGATGCCGGAGTCCGTGCGCCCGCATCGGACGCGAGAATCCCTTATTGCTGCGCTCCCGGAGCCCGCGTAAGGCCCGCGCGCGCCCTGCCGCAAGCGTTGGAGATACGACATGTCCCTGATGGCCGTTGACGGCGGCGGTTCCACCTACGTGCCGCCTCCATCGAATCCCGACAAGCCCAAGCCCGCGAACACAGGCGCAAATGGCAGCAATGCCGCGCCCACCGCGCAACAGCAGGCGCTCGCCGCCGCGAAGGCGGAAACGGCTCGCCTGCTGAAAATCGCGCAGCAGGAAATGGCGACGCTGCAGCGCCTGCGCAACCAGGGCGCGAAACAGGCCGATATCGACGCACAGATCAAGAAAGCCGGTCAGGCGTGGGGGGCAGTGCAGGCGGCAGCCGAAAACCAGATGCGCGTTTCCGCCGATGGCGGCGGCGACGCAAAGAAGGCGATTTCGTCGGCTGCAGCCGACGTTCGCGCGCTCGACAAGGACGATCCGATCCTCGACGAAGTCGTCACCGATTCGCAAAACACGGTGACGCCCGAAACGGCCGTGCAGCGCACGACGAACGAAAAGGCCTTTCAGTTCGCGCTCGCCGCGCAGACCGATCAGGACGCGACCGACAAGGTCAACGCGTACAACGCCGAGACGCCTGCGCAACAGCAGGCCGACGGCGAGGAATACGCCTACAGCATCCGGCAGGACAAGAGCACCGCCGACACCGGCGCGAACAATGCCTACGACGCGCTAGAAAAGGCGCTGCGCCACGAATACAGCGTCGAGGCCGCGACGCTGCGCCTGCACGATGCAAACGCAGATTATGCAGCGTGGCAGAAGGAACCTTCCGGCGCACGCCGCGCCGATGAAGCCGACGCGGCACAGGAACTGTCGCAGGCACAAACGCAATACGACAAGGTGACGGCAGGCGACGACAGCGCGCTCGACTACGTCACCGCCGACGAGCAGAAGCAGGCCGTCGCGACGGTCAAGAACCAGCATCCGGACGCGTGGTACGGCAGCGTCGTCGATATGCTGGGCCAGCAAAGCGCGCTCAAGCGTGACATCTCGCTCGTGAATCCCGACGACCCGTCGCTGTCGCCGCAGATGAAGCAGCTCGCGCAGAACGATCCCGTGACGTTCGCGCTCTTGCAGGAAACCGGTCAGACGATCGATCCGAACGCGCCCGGCCTGTCGCCGAAAGAAAAGGAACTCGCGCAGCAAAACCCGCTTGCACTCGCCTTCGTGCGGATGACGGGTGTCAACGTCGATCCGGCGAAAATGACGCCCACGGAAAAGAAGCAACTCGATCAGCTTGGCCTCTTCCAGTACGCATGCGCGCACGCCGACCCGAAGTCCGCCGGCGTGCAGAAGATGCAGATGCTGATGGCGGCCGCACCCGACGTGCGTCTGCAATACACGAAGCAACAGGTCGATCTGCTGATGCAGGACCCCGGCCACAACGCGAGCGCCGCGCTCAAGGTTCTCAACACGAACATGAACGCGACGTTCTCGATCAGCGACCGCGAGCAGATGTGGAACGAAGCCGGCCTGCCCCACTTCAACCAGAAGTACGTCGAAAGCCAGATCGACCCGCTGATGGTGAAGCCCGACACGACCGCGAACGATCCCGACAGCGTACGTGCGCGCAACGACAGCACGATGAACGCCGACAAGGTCGGCAAGTGGATGCAAGCGACGCTCGACATGAACGACGTGCCGCCCGAATTCGCCGGCGTCGTGATCGATACCGTCAAGCACGATTTCAGCGACAAGTGGATGCAGTCGAACACGGGCACGCCTGCCATCGAGCGTGGCACCGATTTCTACAAAGGCTTGAGCCAGGCCGTTTCGCTCGCCGACCTGCAGCCGACCGATACGGGCGTGCCCGTCGCGCGCGAGAACGACGTCGCGAGCTGGCTGATGAACGAAGACGGCAACGCGAAGTCGATGATCTACACGCTGCGCGGCGACAGCACGTCGTATGGATTCGACAGTGTGCGCGACACCGTGAGCGGCGGCTACGGCCCCGCGCTGTCGCAGGCGCTGCTCAAGCAGATGCAGGGCGACGACCGCTTCAAAAGCGGCTTCGCAAACGACTTCCAGCTGATGCTGAGCCAGGGCATGGAGAAAGCCCAGAGCAAGGTCGACAGCGCGAACGCCGACGCGAGCTACAAGATCTTCCAGACCGATCCGTCGAAGGTCCTGCAACCCTACTTCGACGACTTCCAGCAGCACTTCGACAACCAGCCGCACACCTTCGACGCCGGCTCGAGCCAGTTGACGAACTTCGTCGGCGTGGGGCTCGGCATGCAGCCCGACGACCCGTCCGTCATCCCCACTGACAATCAGGACAATCCGTCGATGGGCATGCTCGAACAGCTGATTGTCAATAACGTCGCGTTCAACCAGGGCAAGTCGCTTTTCGCGAGCAACGGCAATGCGACGAAGATGATCAATACCGTCACCGACCAGATTCGCAAGGTCGGCGGCGATCATGCCGTGGTGACGCTGGTGCCGACGTACTACGTGTCGAAGGATTCAGGCGCGAGTCCGAGCGCCCTCTTCAAGGTGCAGGTGAACGGCAGGCCGGGCGAGTTCAAGTACATCGACGACCGCGGCTGGTCATACGACAAGCTCGACGACTACCAGCACAACAACGGCCTGTCCGACAGCGCAACGCTGTATGTGCCGAAGAATCTGACGCTCGGCGCGGCGTCGTCGGGTCCGGCGCAATACGATTCCGTCGCCGCGCACATCACGTCGGGCTGGCAGCACGTCGAGCACGTGCTGGAGATCGGCACGGGCATACTCGCGGCGGTGGGCGGCGTGGTGCTCGTGGCGAGCGGCGTGGGCGCCGTCGAAGGCGGGCTGCTGCTGGGCGCCGCGTGGACGGCCGTCGGCGCGGGCATGGCGGTCGGTACAGGTGTTGCCGTGCAGGATCTCGTCAATCTGAACGATCACGGTCAATCTCTCGGTTTCGGTAACGCACAGGCACGCTCGGACTGGATCAGCCTGATCGGCAGCGGCGCGGGTGTGTTCGGCGGCGGGCTCGGCATGGCCAGCAAGTCACTGATGGAATCGGCCGCGCTGCTCCGTTCCGTCGATGAAGCCTCGGGCGCACTCAGCACCGTCAGCCGCACGTCCGGCGATGCGGCGCTCGTCGGCAACAGCGGCCGGTTCGCCGAAACCGCGAACGCGTTCGAAGGCACGGCCGCCGTCACGAGCCGCGCGGCGTCGATCTTCAACGTAGTGGGCGGCCTGTCGGGCGCCGATCTTTCACTGGAACAGGGCACGTCGCTGCTGAAGAACTGGGACGCGATGTCCGACTCCGACCGCATCGACCAGCTGTTCACGTTCGGCCTCGGCATCGCGCAGATGGGCGCGGGCTCGAAGACCCTCATGGACCGCCCGATCCGCACGCTCTTCAACGTGCCGGACGCGCCGCGCCCCGTTACGAACATCACGTTCGACGACGCCGACGTGATGAACACATCGCGCCTCGGCACGGCGGCAATCGAAAACCAGCGGCGCCTCAACGGCGACTTCGGCGACCCGCGCGGCCGCAACAGCAATACGGTGAATCTGGATGGCAACGAGCACCTCGACGGCATCGACGCATTCGAAGCCGACAAGGGACTCGACGCCAAGGCCGCCGCGGCGCGCCGCGTGCAGAACGGCAAAGCGCTAGGCACCGACGCCGCCGATGGCGACGCCCTGCTCGTACGTCTTGCGCCCGATGCCGAAGGTGATGCGGGCACACCGCACGTCGTCGACCCATCCGCCGCCGATCCCGCCGCCGCGAAACAGCCTGCGAACGTCGCGGACCCGCAAGCCGCGTCGTGGTCGATTCCGGCGAACGTGCGGGCCGATCCCGTGATGCTCGAAGAGACCGTCGTCGCCGCATTCGAAAGCGGCAGCGGGCTCGATCAGGTGGAGTTCTACATTTACGCGCTGCAGGACGAGGAAGGCCATGCGCGCGCCATCGATGAACACGGCTTGCCCGCCACGGACAAGGGCGATTTCGTCGCCGACCTGCACGCGTCGCGCAACGACGAACGCCGCGCCGCGCTCGCCAGCGATCCGCAGGCGCTGGCCGCACACGACGCCGATCCGGATACCGGCGAGCCGCTGAACCTGACGCGCTACACGTCGCTGCACGATGCGCTTGTGCTCGGCCGCGAAGGCACGCTGGCCGGCCGCTACGGCATCGCAATGGTGGACCGCACCGCGCTCGCGCCGGACGGCTCCGCGCCGCCTGAAGCGATCGTCGGCAGGCTGGTGCCCGACGCGGCGGGGACCAACGTCAACCTGTCGCTCGACCCCGCGTTTCAGGGCGATCTGCGCATCCGTTATCCGCGTGCATTCGAGCCCGGCAAGCCGCTGATTCGCAGCGAAAACGGACAGCGCATCGACGCCGTCAATCCGCTGTTCGGACGCGCGGAAACGCAGTGGGCCGCCTACCCGCGGCGCGAAGCCGACCTCGCGATCTATGCGCCCGACCTGCTGCGCGACGAGAACCAGTTGCCCAACGGCGAGCGCCCGCAACTGCCCGTCCCGCCCGGCCACTTCGCGGTGTATTGCCACGCGTGGACCGATGCGTTCTCGGATGTCCACGGCAATCCATTCGACGCGCCGCAAATGGCCGACATGATCCGGGCGGCAGGCTGGGACGGCAAGTCGCCCGTCATCCTGTATGCGTGCGGCACGGCAACGCGCGTCAACCCGCTCGCGCAACTGCTGGCGAGCGTGCTGGGCGTCGACGTGTACGGTGCGAGCGGTTTCGTCGCATGGCGCGCGCACGCCGACGAGAACGGCCGCGCGACGACGGGCTACACGAGCGGACTGGTGATCGAGCCGGGCGCGTACGACCGGATGGGACGCGTCGACGAATCGGTGACGGACGCGCCGGGCATGTTTCGCTTCAGCCCGGAGCTGCCCCTCCTCAACCAGCATCCCGCCGCGATCGACTGGCGCGGTGAACAGGCGCGTCCTGTCGTCAATCGCTGGGGCGACGATGGCGGCGCGACGGCTTCCGCGCGCGCGCCGCTCAGCGTGTATCTGTGGGGCGTGCTCACGAAGCGCGGCGCGATCGTCAATCCGCGCACGGGCGCGCCTGCGAGCGCCCTCGACCTGACCTTCGCGCTCGAATCACTCACGCAACGCGGCTACACGCCGGGCACGCCCGTCGCGCTCGACGGTGCGGCCAGCGGCGCGGACCCGGCGCTGATCCAGGCTTTCTCCGATCTGATCCAGACGCCCGTCTACGGCCGTCTCGGCACGACTGACGCGAGCGGCTGGCGCCGCGTCGATCCCAATCCGAACCGGCGGCTCGCGCGCTTCGAGATCGAACCCGATACGCAAGGCAAGTTTTCGCCGGGCGGCGCGCAGCCGATCAAACTCAATGCGCTCGAACTGCGTCCCGTGCCGGGCACACGCGTCGTCAATCTGCTCGGACACGAGGTTGCGCGGCAATACCTGAAAGTGTCCGGCTACGATATCGCGGAAACGCATGGCACGAAGCCGGACAACGTCGCCGAGGACAACACCGTCGCCGTGATGCACGACGGCCCGAGGCTGACGGCGGAACGCTTCGTTCAGGCGCTGATGGAAGACGACGCTTACACGCCCGGTAACGGCGTGCTCGTGACGGGCTGCTATCTCGGCTCGGGCGGCTATCCGTGGGCGCGCGATCTGGCGTATCACCTGCAGGCGCCCGTGATCGCCAGCATCACGAGCAACAGCACGCGCGGCACGGGCGCGCTGACGCTGCATCCGCTCGAGCCCGAGATCGGCGTGCCCGGGAGCGATCCCGATGTCGGCACGCGGCTGTATCTGCATTTGCCCGATGCGCCCGAAGAAGGCTTCGAGCCTGAGATTTCCAGGTATCGACGCGAGCACGGCATCGACGCGACCACGCTGCGGCCGCCCGTCGAGCCCGTGGAAGCCGCACGCCCGATCGCCGGGGAGATCGACCCGAACGAGGATTCGGGTCGGCGCGGCATCGATGGTTCACCGGACGAGCCTTCGTTCATGACTCCGCGCGCGCTCGGTCAAGGCAGCGAATCTGCGGATTCCTCCGCGCTCGAACCGGTCACGCCCGAGCCACTCGAACCCGACGCGATCTTCACCGCCGACGAATGGGCCGCCCGCAACGACGACAACTATCTGTCCGGCAAGACCCAGGCGCACTATCCGACTGGCAGCAAGGCCTACACGCGCCGCGACGTGACGGCCGACGGCAGCGGCATCGTGACGACCCTCGCGGGCGACCGCCCGGCACTGATGCAACCGGGTTTCGACGACGTGACCGGACTCGCCGCAACGGATCATCCCGAGTTTCTCCGTCCCGCCGATACGTTGCTGATGCCGCCCGACGATCCGCTGCATGCCATCGGCGCGCGTGGCCTGATGTCGCCGCCGGGGCATCACGTGATCTTCGGGCACGGCATTTCGCCGGACGACATGCTCGGCCCACACGGCGTGCCGATCGGCGTCGATGAAGTCGCTGCGCGCGTCGCGCCGCTGCTCGAAGACGGCCAGGACGTCACGCTGTATTCGTGCTACGCCGGCTCCGACAAGGCCGATCCGTTGCGGGCAAGGCGCGCGAATCGCGGACCGAGGGTGAACGCCGCCTTCGCCGATGCGCTCGCACAGCGCCTGTCGGATGCGACGGGCCGCCCGACGACCGTCTGGGCGCCGGGCGATATCCTGCTAGTCGATCCCAACGGGACCGTGTCGGTGCGCCTAACGCGTTTCACCGGGCAGGTCGAGCGCACGGGCACGCTGATGACGACGTTCCGCGCGCGGCCTGCTTATGTGCGAGGCACTCGGGCATCCGCGGGACATGCGGTTGCCGAAGAACCGACACCGACGCCCGCCGAGAAACCCGCCACGCCGCAAGTCAGCGATCTACGCCTGACGAACGCCGCATACGACTTCTCCCCGCTCGCCAACGACACATTCGATTCTGTCTCGCTGGAGCATCCTTTCGCCGACGCGCTGACGTCGCGTCCCGGCGTGTTGAGCGACGTCGCGCGCGTCACGCGTCCTGGCGGCGAGATCACGCTGTCGCGCCCCAGCGGCCTGCTCGACGAGCCGCACCCGTTGCAAGCGCTCGAACACACGATACACGCCCTTCGCGACGCCGGACTCACGAATCTGCGCGCGGAGTTCGTGACGCTCGGCGACGCGAGCATCGAACTGGGCGACGGCGTCGATATCGGCGCGCTCGATCCTGAAGACGGCTACTTCCGTTTCAGCGGCACGGTGCCACTACCCGACGAGGCGGCATCTGCTGCAAGTGAGCCGGCAAGCGCGAGCGTGTCCGATCTCGACTACGCATTCGCCAGCCAGGAGCCGGCGCAACACACCGTCAAACACGTGTACGTGAGCGCCGACGCGCTGCCGGATGAATCGGCCATCGCACCCGACGCCGATCCGCGCGAGCGCTTCGAAGCGCGCATGCAGGCGAACCTGGACGCAGTCGCGCAGACGACGGCCGTGCAGGTCCGCACGCTGTCATCGCTCGGCTACGATCCCGCCGCGGAACTGCATCTCGACACACCCGAAGGCATCCTGAGCAAACCTGCGGGCATCGACATGTACGTCGTGCAGACCCGCGATGAAGCGACAGGCACGACGTCATACTGTCTCGCTGCCATCGACGAAAACGGCTTGCCCGAAGGCTATGCCGCCGTGAACGGCAACGGCATGCGCGCGCTCGCGATGACGCGGCGCGGCCCGTTGTGGCCCGTCGCGGGCGCGGCCGATCCCGCGCCGCCGACGCCTGCCGCACGCGTTCCCGATCCTGCATCGACCTCGGCGACGGCTGCGGTCGCGCGGGAGCAGCGCGCCGCCGACTGGCTCGACGAACACGATCTGCGCACGCTGCAACGTATCGACGGCGCGCACGTGCCGATGCTGTCGGGACTCGTGCGCCGTCTGGGCCGCAACGCGCACGTGCTGATCACCGAGCACGCTGCACACCCCGGCGCCGATCAGGAACACGCGCAACCGGCATTCATCGCGTCGCTGACGACGGACGAACACGGCGTGCTCAGTTCGATCGAACCAACACAAGGCAAGTCCGTGCCGCGCGCGCTCACGAAAGCGCTGACAGGAACGGGCGATGCCGGCATCGCCGCGCGCAGGAAGTACGACTTCTATGTGTCGCCTGTTGCCGCCGATGACCTCGCGCGTTTCGGCGGCCCGGCGAAGATCGAAAGCGAGACGATGATGGGCAAGACGTCGTGGCGCGTGACGCCGTCCGGCAAGCCCGTCGACACTGCCATCGTCGGCGATATCACGGAGTTGTCGGAGGCGTTGCGATTCCGGCGCCCGAGTCACGCTGCGCACGCCGCCGATGCGCAGCAGCGCATCTATGCGGTCGAGGAAAAAACGGGCAAGGTGCTCGGCTACGCCGAACGCAATCTCGATCACACGTGGACCTATTACGAGAAAGCGAAAGCCGGCGATACGAAGATCGGCCCGCAGGATCTGAGCGCCGCGTTCCGCCGCCGTGCGCGCGGGATTCCCCTGGGCCGGGCGGGACGGCGCGGCGTGACGTTCGTCGTCAGCGAGACGGCGCCGTCGGCGCTCGATCGCGTGGGCGGATTCAGGCCCGCTGAAAAAAACGAAGTTTCCGTACCGGCGACGAGCGAAGGCGCAAACCAGCCCGAAACCAAGCCGCGCCGCAAATCGGGCGACGTGGTGCAGTTGCAGGTCGCGCGCGCCGACGAAGCCGCGCGGCGCACCTGGGCGCACGTGCGCGGCCGCGAAACCGCGAGCGCCGACCATCCCCTCGTCGAGCCGAACCTGCTGCCCTCGACCGATAGCCGGAACCTGCATGCCGTCGACTTCAGCGGCCACAATGCGCTGCATCTTCTGCGCGCGATCCAGCAAGATTCGATCGACAGAAACCACACGATCTACGTATTCGACACGAAGGACACGCTCGCCGAAGCGATCGGCAAGCCACGCGGCATCATTGCGTGGCGCGACGAAGGACTGCGCTGGTTCGACAACGTCAGGCAGGCGAACAACGTCAATCATCAAGGCATGAGTCTCGACGAAATGCCGATCGGCACCGACCGCTTCGGCGCGAACGTGCACTTTCTGCTGACGCGTCTGACGCCGCGCGAATTTCTCGCTGTCGCGAAACCGACGCGCCTCGCCGCCCTCACCTCGCGCGCTCAAACGCTCCGACGGCAATGGGCCGCCACGGCGGAAACGGGCAAGCAGAACGCCGCGTTCAGGCAGCGCGCGGAACAGATCAAGGCGAGCTACGAAACGGTGCGCCGCGAGGCCGACGATCTGCGCCACGAGATGCAGAACTCGCTCGGCACGCGCAACCGTCGCAAGAGCGGCGCGAATCTGGCGCACGTGCGCTCGCCGATGAAGATCGAGCCGTATCAGCCGGGGCTTGCATCGACGACGGTCATCGAATCGAATCTGCGCAGCGGCGCGGCAAAGCTCGACCAGTACTTTCCCGAGTCCGAGCGCATCGAGGCGTTCAACGCGCGCATGGGCGGTCCGAAAGGACAGCGCCTGATTTTCACTGGCGGACGGCAGACCATCATGTCCGACGCGGTGATGTGGAAGAGCCTCGGCAACGATCTGAAGGTTGCGCGCGAAGTCTCGACGTCGTCGCCGCGCTTCTTGCCGGTTTCGCGCAAGTCATTGGGACGGAAATTCGGCGCGGCGACGGTCGCCGACCGGCGAATGATCCGCTACTTCGTGCGTCACGATGCGGCGATTCAGGACCGTATCGCACCGATGGCGCGCTCGTTCTCGCTGCGCGACGATCCCGCGCTGATGACGGCGCAGATCGAACGCTATGGCGGCGTGATGCCGATGGTGTCGCTCGTCGTCGATCCGCACTCGCTCAAGGCCGCGCTCGGCAAGCCGCACGACCCCGAATTTCTCGAACGCGTGCGCGCGCTCGGCGATCAGCAGCATGCGCGCTTCGACGGCGCAAAAGGCGTGATCGAGCCGGGTCCGGACTCGGAAGGCGACGCGCTGCAACTCGACGATCTGGATTACCTCGGACGCTGGCTCGACGAAGCGTCGAAATCGGGTTTCGCGATCCGCCTGGAAACGGCGCCCGCGCGTGCACTCGTCGGCAAGGACAACCGCTTCCAGGCCGGCACCAACGACGACTACCACGACTACGTGCGCGTGTTCAGTGCGCTGGAGAAGTGGGCGAACGCGAACCCCGATGCGCCCGCGCCGAACGTGATGGTCACCTTCCACGGCTGGGACGCCGTGCCGGAATCGGTGCCGGGTGCGGGCCACGCGCGACTGCTGGAAGCCGTGCTCGCGCGCAAGGGGCTCGAATGGGTGCACATGGGGCTGTCGTACGGCACGCACGGCGCCGACTTCATCGCGAACCAGGACCTGACGACACGCCTTGCACAGATGATCGTCGACTATCGCAACGCACCCGATGTGCTCGCGCGTCTGCATGGCGCCGACTCGCTCACGCGCGTGTTCGAGCGTGTCGACCGGCAGACGCTCGCAGACCAGCATCAATTGCTGTTCGCGGAGATCGAGCGGATCGGTGGATCGCAGGGAATGAAACCGGCCGAGATCGACGCGTTGCGTCATCAACTGTACGAAGGCAACACGACCGCGTTCCTCGACAGCGCGCGCAAGGCGACGATCGAGTATGCGCGGCCGCAATGGCAAACAGGCGACAACGCGCCGGCCGGCAAGACCGAACGGCTCGCGCGCGCATTCGCACAGCGCTGGATGGAAGACACGGGCGATGCGTTGACGACGACGCGGCCGGCGACGCGCGCCACCGCGAACGATCCCGCTCCGACTGCATACTGGCGCTCCGTGGTCGCAGACCCGGTGCTCAAGAACGACGGCACCAAGCCGCTCAGCGCGAACCGCAAGGCGTCGGCGCAACTGGGCATCGCGAGCCGTGAACACGAAGGGCCCGACGGCGCGCAGCCGCTCAGCGAAGAGGAAACGAGCCAGCTTCGCGCCGCCTCCGAACTCAACGCGCTGCGCGTCCAGCAAGGCAACGCCGACAGAAGCAGCGTCGTGAAGACGTCGCTGCTGGTCGGCGGTGCGGGCACGACGACGGGCGTGGCCGCCGCCAGCGCGTTCCGCCTGCTGCGTCAGTTCAGCGCCGAGGGCACGCTGCACGCGACCAACACGCTCTATACGGGCGTGCGGGTCGGCCGCGTATTTCAGGCGATGCACCAGGGCGCGGTCGCGAGCCTGAAGAACGGCGATCCGCGCGTGTTCGACCAGATGGTCGACCGGCTCGCGAACGGCTTGAAGAGCCAGCTGAAGGCGAACCGTTTCGATGTGGACGTGCGCACGCAACAACTCGAACTGCTGGCGAGCGAAGGCAAGGCGAAAGCGGGCCAGCTGCGCGCGCTCAACGACGCGGGCCTGATCTCGTTCGACGACGCCGTCACGCACACGAAGGGCATCGCCGCCGACATGCTCGCACAGATGCAGGGCGTGGTAGGCGGCTCGTCACTGAAGATGCTGCATCATGGCAATCCGCGGCACTGGGTCGGACTGATGGGACGCGGCCTCGGCATCGCCGGTTATACGGGGACCATCACGCTCAACATGGCGTCGATGATCGATCATCCGACGCTCGCCACCGCATTGTCCACGGCTGGCGCGACGATGGGCGGCACCTATACGACGCTCGTGTTTCTCGGCAGCATCCGGCATCTGAATGCCGAAAACCGCAGCCGCTTTGCGCGCTTTGCGAGCGCGTCGGGCGACTACCTGGCGTCGTCGGGCAGCCTGATCGGCGGCGCGACGAAGATACTGTCGGGCGATGTCGTGTCGGGCTCGCTGTCGGCGGCATCGGGTTTGCTGCTCGGCAGCGCGCGGCTTCATACGCAGTTCCCCAATTCGTCGCCCTTCATGGAGAAGCTGCCGACGCTGATCGCGCTCCTGCCCGTCGGGCTGTTCGTCGTGACGACCGCGCAGGGTCTGTTCTTCAGCGGCAGTTCGGGACAAAACGACAAGAACGATCCGAACACGCCCAACAAGAACCACCAGAACAGTCCGCAGCCGAGCCCGTCAGACACGCCGCAACCATCGATCACGGCTTCCGCGGCGCCTTCTCAACCGTCTGCCCAGCCGTCGGGTCAGCAGCCGTCGGCGTCGAATCCGGCTTCGCAACCCGGTTCGCAGCCGTCGTCACAACCCACGGCGAAACCGTCGAGCCCGCCGCCCACCGTCGTGACGGCGGACGGCGACTCGCTCTGGTCGATCGCCGACGACCATCGCCGTACCTTGCTCGATGCCGCTCGCGTGCCCGATGCCGATCAGCGCCACATGTCGCACAATCATCTCGTGCAACTCGCGTTCGACGAAATCCTGCAACTGAACCCGCAGTATGCGAAGCATCCGGGCTCGATCGATCCGGGCGATACGATCGTGATCGGCTGATCGCCAGGCGAACCCTCGCGTCGCAGCATAGGCCGCCGTTCAACCGGCGCCCTTCGCCCATTTCAGCAGCCGCGCCACTTCCTCGAAGTGATGCTGCCCGATCGTGCCGTTTTCGGGCGTGGCTTCATAGAGCGATTCGGCGAGGCCGGTATTCGCGAGCGTCGGCCGTAAGCTCGCCTGCGCGAGCTTCACGATCCGTTCGGCGACTTCGCCCTCGCCGCGCGCGAGCACCCACGGCAGCGTACCGGGGCCGCCGTAGAACAGCGCAATGGCCACACGCGGCGAATACACGACAGCCGACGCATAACCGATCCGGTCGTTCAGCGACGCCATGCGCATTTCGAGCGCGATCTGCTTACGCTGCCCCTGAACGTGCGGATCGCCTTCCGTCTCCTTGTGCTCGCGCCGCACTTCCTCGACCGACATCTTCATCTTCTGGTTGAACTCATGCCGCTGATGCACGATATCGATCAGCGCCATCACGATGAACACGAGCGCAGCCCAACCGAACAGCAACAGCAGCAGATGCACGATCAGCGCGAGAATCGATAACGGCTGCGTGAAGCCCGCCTGCACTGCCGGATCGAGCGAGGTGCGGATCAGCCAGCCGAGCGTCGCGACGAGCAACGCCGTCTTCACCAGCATCTTCGCGAGATTGACGAGATTGCGCAGCGACCACATGTTCTTCAACCCTTCTGCGGGATTGATACGCGACAGCGACGGCGCGAGCCGGCTCCACGCCATGATGCCGCCCACCTGCACGAATCCCGCGAGCAGACCGGCCGCCAGGCCGATGCCGACGAAGCCGAGCGTCGGCAGCATCACCGTGTGCGACGCCGCGCCGATCAGCGACACAATGCGCGCGCCGGGATCGGCTGCCCCGACGGCGTCGAACACGAGGCGGAACAGGCCCTGCACGCGCGCGTAAATCTGCGCGAGACCGCTGGCGAGCGCGATGCATACGCCGACGAACATCGCCGTCGAAATCGTTTCCGCGCTCTTCGCGACCTCGCCTTTCTCGCGCGCTTCGCGCAGACGTTTCGCGGTGGGCTGCTGGCTCTTTTCTGCCATACGCGCGCGACGCTCAGTGCGTGCCCTGCAGCAACGCGCGCAGCAGCGCCACCATGCCGCCGTCGGGATTCAGCATGTCGTGCAGCGACGCATACACGACAGGCAGGAACAGCACCATCATCAGCATCGCGAGCGCGCTTTTGACCGGTTGCGAGAACGTGAACACGTTGAGCTGCGGCACCGCGCGCCCGACCAGACCGATGCCCGCCTCGACCAGCACCAGCACGATCACGACAGGGGCGGCGAGCTTCACCATCCAGACGAATATGGCATCCGTCTGCTGCACGACGAAGGTCGACAGGACCTGCGACAGGTTCGGCAGCAACGCGCCGACCGGCCACCACGCGTACGACTGCGCGAACACCTGCACGATCATCTGCAGGCCGCCCGCCGTGACGAACAGCGCGATCGAGACGAAGTTGAGAAAGCCGGACGTGGGGCCGCCTTCATGCCCGCCCATCGGATCGAAGAACGACGCATTGCCGCTGCCCGTCTGAAAGTCGATCAGATAGCCGACACCCTGGATCGCGAACAGCACCGCGCTCATCGCACCCGCGAGCAGCACACCGACGAGCGCCTCTTTCGCGGCGATCAGACACCAGACGAGAAAAGGTAGATCGACGATCTGTGCGGGGTCGATCACGGGTGCGACGAACGCCGCGATCACGACGGCAATGCCGTTGCGCACAAGGCCCGTCACGATCTCCTCGTTGAATACGGGGACGATCAGCATCACGGGCAGAAGACGCGGCATCACATATAGCAGCGGCTTCGCGCTGCCCGCGATATCGGAGAACTGCTGCGCCTGGTCTAGCATCGCGGGTCGCGGGTAAAGGGAAGCGGTTCGTGCGCGGCGTCACCCTGATCCGCGGACGCATCCGTTGACGCCGTGCCGAAACGGCGCACCGCGAAGCTGTCCGCGAGATCGTCGGCAGCGCGTTCGCTGCGCGCCGCGCGAGACTTCAGCGCGCGCTCGCCCGCTTTTTCCAGCTTGTCTTCGGCGGCTTTCGCGCGGCGTGCCGCGCGCTGCAATTGCGCCAGTTCCGCTTCGTGGTGGTCGTGCGTGACGCTTGCCTGCATCACCGTATGCGTCGCTTTGCCGATCCGCAGGTTCGCCGTGCGCGCATCGGCGGCGGCTTCCTGGTAGACCCGCGCAGACGAAGCCTCATGGGGCCCCGCACCACCTTCGCCGTGTGCAAGCCGCTGCTGGATCGCCGCCTTCGCCGCGAGCTGCGTATCGAGGCGCTGCTGCGCGTCGTCGAGCGCGCGCCGGCTTTGCGCGGCAATGCCCTGTTGCCGCGCAGCGGCGACGCGCGCGAGTTGCGAACGCATTTCGCGCACGCGCTTCAGGCGCGCGAGCGTGGCGAGCACGGCGGCATCGTCGGCGTCAGACATGGGCTTCGGCCAGTTGCGCGAGACGCGCGAGCGTCGGTTCGTACGGCGCGTTGTCGGCCGCGCTTTGTGCGCAGAATGCCGCGAGCGCGTCGCGGGCCCGCAGCGCGAGATCGCCGAGACGATCGCTGCCTTCGCGATACTCGCCGATCTGCACCAGCAACTCGATTTCCTGATACTTCGCCAGCAGTTCGCGCGCGCGCCCCGCCGCGCGCTGGTGCGCGGCGTTCGTGACGAGCGGCATGACGCGCGACAGGCTCGCGAGCACATCGATCGCGGGATAGCGGTTCGCCAGCGCGATCTTGCGCGACAGCACGATATGGCCGTCGAGAATCGAGCGCACTTCTTCGGCGATCGGGTCCGACTCCTCGTCGCCTTCGACCAACACCGTATAGAGCGCCGTAATCGAGCCGCGCTCGCCCTGCCCGGCACGCTCCAGCAGACGCGGCAGCACCGCGAACGTCGACGGCGGAAAGCTGCGGCGCGTGGGCGGCTCGCCGCTCGCCAGACCGACTTCGCGCTGCGCGCGGGCGAAGCGCGTCAGCGAATCGACCAGCAGCAGCACGCGCTGCCCGGCGTCGCGGAAATGCTCGGCGATCGCCGTCGCGACGAGTGCGGACTTGACGCGCTCCATCGCGGGACGGTCGGAGGTCGACACGACGAGAATCGAACGCGCGCGCACCTCCGGCGACAGCGCGTGTTCGATGAACTCGCGCACTTCGCGGCCGCGCTCGCCGACCAGCGCGATCACGTTCACATCGGCCTGCGCGCCGCGCGCGATCATCCCGAGCAAGGTGCTCTTGCCGACACCGGAGGGCGCGAAGATGCCGACACGCTGTCCTTCGCCGAGCGTCATCAGGCCGTCGATTACGCGCACGCCCGTCACGAACGGCGTGTCGATCATGCGCCGCGCGAGCGGATTCGGCGGCGGCTGCTGCGTCGAAACCCAGACGCCGCCCGTCACGGGGCCGCGCCCGTCGAGCGGCGTGCCGAGTCCGTCGAGCACGCGCCCGAATAGCGAAGTGCCGACCGCGAACATATGCGCGCGCCCCGACGGCACGACCGTCGTTTCCGGCGACAGCCCTTCGACGTCGCCGAGCGGCGTAAGCAAGGTCGTTTGCCGGGAGAAGCCGACCACTTCCGCGAGGCGCACCGGCTGATCGGGCGTGTGCAGTTCGCAGATTTCGCCGAGCCGAGCGCGGATGCCGGTCGCGTTGAGAATCTGCCCGACCGCGTGATTCACGCGCCCCTGCACCGATACGGGCGAAAAGAACGCGAGCCCCGCGTCGAGGTCGCCGACGAGACGGCCGCCGTCGAGCGGCAACGCGTCGTCGCCAATGCCGGAGTCGCGTGCGGGCGTGTTCATCGCGCGACTCCCTTCAACGGTTCGCGGCGGATCGCCTGGCGCAGCGCATCGATCTGCAAGTCGAGGCTTGCGTCGATACGTCCCGAAGGCGTTTCGACCGTGCAGGCCTGCGCGGCCACTTGCGCATCTTCGACGATGCGGATGCGCGAGCGGACCTGTTGCATCGCTGCACCCGCGAGCGCCGCCTCCATCTCGTCACGCCGGCCAGGCGCCACATGCACGATCAGAAACGCTTCGTCCCGCACGAGCGGCAGAATGCGCGCGAGCGCCGCTTCATAGAGCCGCTGCGTGTTCATCTCGCCGACAATCGCGCGCACGGCTTTCACGACGATCTCGGCCATTGCGTCCTTCATCGATTCCATCGTCTTCGCCGCCGCGAGCGCCTGGGTGTACGCCTGCGCCGCATGTTCCTGCTGCGCGCGCCGCAAGCCTTCTTCATAGCCCGCGTCGCGGCGCGTATCGAACTCACGCTGCGCCGCTTCGACGATGCGCTGCGCTTCCTCGCGCGCCGTCGCGATCACGGCCGACGCGTCGAGCAGCGCTGCGTATTCGCGCTCCTTGAGCACCTTGCGCTCGGACAGCAGTTGCAGGTTGTCGCTCGTGATCAGAAAAGCCAGTCCCATGCTGCGAACCTCTCGGGGATCAGATACAGAAACAGCAGCTCGCCGAACTGATCGCGCTGCGCGTGGTTGAGCAGATACGGCGCTTCGCTGTCGATCGCGAGATTGAACTTGAGCGTTGCACGCCGCTCGACGGACGCGCCCGCCGCGCCGATGAAATCGGCCAGCAAACGTCCGCCGCGCGCGCGGATCACGGCGGGCAGCGCGGCGGGATCGTCGCGCCACGGTTCGAGCGTTTCGCCAAGTGCGCCGAACTCGGGCGCGCGCTCGAGCGCCAGTTGGAGCGCATCGGCGCCCAGCTTCCCGACCACTTCCGCACGCACGCGTCGCTGCTGCAATGCGTCGCGCAGCCACGCGCGATGCAGCAGCAGGCCGGCATAGGACGCGAGCTGTTCGAGCGCCGCGCCCGGCAGCAACGCGAGCCGCGCGAGCGGCGTCGCGGCGGCGAAATCGGCTTCGTCCGTCCGCGCCACGCCGTGCAACTCAAGCAGATGACGCGCGATCACCCGCCGTCCCGCTTCGCCGAAACGCGAGAAATGCCGGTACTCGGGCGGCCAGTCGACGGGCACGCGCGTCACGTGCAGATACACGTCGGGCCTCAAATTGAACTCGCACACCATCCGGTAGAACACGACATGCTGCGGCGGCGCGGGCGACGCGAGCGCGTGGGTCCAAGGCAGGTTCGCCGTCATGCGCGCTCGCGAGGGTTGCGTGCCGATGCGCTACGCACTGTCGCGCGCGCTCTCGGCCACGCGCACGCCGCGCGCGTTCACCGCGCCCTCGCTGCGCGCGCCGCCGCCCAGCAGCCCCGCGAGCCGTCCGCCGAACATGCCGCGCCGCGCGGCCGACAACGCGATCACCGCGAGCGTCAGCAGAAGCAGCGCGCCGACCAGCCAACCAAGCGGCGAACGCAGCCGCACGATGTCGGTCAACGCATTGCCGATGCCGTTGACGGGCGCCGACTTTGCCGCCGCCGGCTGCAGGAACAGCGACACGTTGTCGTACTGCAAACCTTCGATGCTATGCGCGACGAGGTCCTTCACCATCGGCGCCATCGCGCGCAGATCGACGCCCGGTTTGTAGCGGATATACACAGCCGCCGACGAAGGCTTGATCTTGTCCGCGAGCGGATCGTTCTCAGGGATCACGACCTGCACCCGCGCGACCACCACGCCCTCGATATCCTGCAACGTGTGCGTCAGATCCTGCGACACGCCGTACAGGTAGCGCATGCGTTCCTCGGCGGGCGTCGACACCAGCCCCTGCTTCTGGAACAGCTCGCCGACGCTCGCGAAATGCGGCTTCGGCAGACCGTTCGCGTGCAGCACGGTCAGCGCGGACTGCATGTCGTCGTCGGCGACTTCGACGAGCCACGCCTGGCGGTCGGACGCATCGCGCGCATCGTTGTCCTTCGACGCAGCGATGCCTGCGTCGCCGAGCACGGCGACCATCTGGTTCGCTTCCGCTTCCGTGAGGCCCGAATACACTTCCTTCTGGCAACCCGCGAGCAGCAACACGAGCGCGCCTGCCGCGGCGGCACGCGCGAATCCCTTCATGCGCGGCCTCGCATCAGGACCCGGCGCGCGCGGGCCGTTGAGTGAAGCTGTCATCCGTCATTCCTGATTCTTGAGAATCGAATGCGTCAAGCCGTTGGTTGCCTGCGCGACGGCAAGGCTCAACTGATATTCGGAAATCGTCGTGGTCGCGCTCCACTGGAAGTCCATCGCCTGCGCCATCGACATCAGCGGGTCGTTCGAGTTTTGCGACATCGACGTGAGCATCTGTTCCTGGTGCTTCTGCAAGCCGGAATAGCGCGTGTCGAGGTCGCTGGTGAAGGTGCGCAACCGCTCGACCAGCGACGAATGGTTCGCGTCGGCAGGCGTCATGCGGACGTCCGCCGATACGGGCGGCGTCCGCTGCGCTTGCTGCGTCTGCTGCGACGGCACCGTCGGCGTCATGCTCTGCACGCCCGTGCCCGTGTGCGACGCCTGCATCAATCCGTCGAATTGCCTGACCTGTGCCGCGTCGGGCGCCTTGTCGGCATTGGCGTTGACGCCTGAGCCTGCATCGGCGCCCTGTGACGCCGCCACGTTGGCGAGCGCCGCCGTCGAAGGCGGCGCGACACCTGAGACTGTCATGATCGGTCCTCCTTGTACTCATCCAGTCGACGCATGGAAAGCCAGCCGCAACGCGCGCACGCCCGGCCGCCGCCGATGCGCTTCATCGGCGTAGCGGCTCCTGCCGCAAGGGCGCTGCGCGGGCGGCCAGCGCCCGGCGTCAGGAGCGGCCCGCCGAACCGATATGCTCCGCTGCCTGCGACGCGGCCGTTCCGGCTGCGGACGTCACGGCGCCCGTCGTCTGGAACGTGCTGGTCGAGCCCTGCACCATGAACTGGATTTCGGTGAGTTTTTCCTGGGCCTGGATCAGTTGGTTGGCCTGGTTCTGGACAGCGCCCGTATCGGTCACAGGACCCGTGGTATTTCCGCTCATCTCGCACTCCTTCAAGTGTTGACAGACATGCCGGCTGCGCGGCATCGTGCCGTGCGCCGCCGCTTACGCGAGACTTCGCATCGGCATCGACACGAAGACTTGCGTTCTGATGCGCGATGCGATGGATTACGCGTCGCGCGAATAAGGTTGTCGCGGTTTCTCATGGTGGTAACGCGCGCGTTCGCGGCTGTGCCGTGGGCGGCGCTTCTGGTGCCGTACCCGCAACGGACGAAGCTGCCGTGCCCGATACCGGCATCGCCACACCCGCCGCCGCGCCACCCGTCACCGCCGAGGCGGGCTCTGCCGCCGACGCACCCGCCGGCGTGCCCGCAGTCTTCCCGCCGAGCGGCATCGTCACGCGCCGTCCATCCACATCGAACACCACTTCATCCGGGCCTATCGAGACGACCGTCGGCCCCTGCTTCATCCTCGCGCCTTCGAAATAGCGGCTGCCATCGACGGTCTCGATGTACCGTTGATCGCCGTCGCCCGCGAACACCGTGACGATCTCGGGAATCCCAGCCGTGCCGCCGAGCATGCCCGCGCGCATCGGCGGATGCGGATCGTCGTAGCGCACGCGGTCGACGACTTCGAGCGCGGGCCGCGCATCCTTCATGTAGTTCTGGATGCGCTGCGCGATCTGCGCGCGCGGCGCGCTGCCCGTCAGTTCGATCCGCCCGCGCCCCTCGTAGCTCACGTTCAGCGGCGTGTCGCTGAAGTACGTTTGCGCGGTGGCGAGCAGGTCGCTCACGACATAGATGTTGCCGAGCGCGGCGTTATCGACGCTCGCGACGATCTGCGCGACCTTCTCGCGCTCGGCTGCATCCTTCACATAGCCGGTGACGAGCGCGCCGTCTTCGCGCGGCGCGACCTCCAGTTCCGGATAAGCACGCAGCGCCTGTTGCAGCCGATGCACGCGCGATAGCGTCGATTCGTGCTGCCACGGCAAACCGCCCGACCACGCAACCAGCCCATAGCCGAGCGCGCCCAGTGCGACGCCGATCCACAACGCCGCCAGCACGATCACGAAGCGCCGGCTGCCGACGCGCCGTCCCGCATCGGCGAGCCAACCGAGCCACGCGGCGTCGCGGCCCGTTTGCGGCTGGTCGCTTTCGGCGGGTACGGCCACCGCCGACAGGGCATTGCGCGCGATGCCGAGCCGTATCGAGCCGACCGTGACGACATCGGCGGGTGTCAGCGAACGGCGGCCCGTGCCGAGCGGTTCGTCGTTGAACAGCACGGGCGCGCTGCTTTCGCCGAAGTTCTGCACCGTCACCGCCAGCGCACCGACCTGCAGGCACACCTGCTTCGCCGCGATCTCGCGGTCGGGCAGGATCACCTCGCAGTCGGCCGCCGTGCCGACCCAGTTCGCCCCGCGCGCAAGCGACATCGTGCGTCCGTACATCGGGCCGCTGAGAAAGCAGAGATTCCACGGCGACGCGAGGGCATCCCGCGATGGCGCAGCCGGCGGCGCGTTCGACATGGCCGCGTGCGGATCAAGGGTGCTCGTAGGCATGATCCTGGGTTCCCTGGTTTTGCGGCGCGCCCGTCTGTGTGACGGCGGGCTGCGACGCCGCGTCCTGCGGCGCGGGCGGCGGCAGCGGCGGGCCGTAGCGCGTGCCCGGCAGCGGCTTCGGCGTGAGCGGCACGGCGACGTCGTTGTCGGGCGGGCGGTACATCGTCAAGCCGTTCGCATCGGGCGCGCTGCCGAGGTTCGGGTTGATCGGCGCACCGTCCGGCGCATACATCGACGCACTGCTGACCACGCGCGGCGTCAGCAGATAGAAGCGCTCCATGTGCTCGCCTGTCTTGTCGGTGTACTTGAAGAGGTTGCCGATCAGCGGAATGTCCTTCAGCCAGGGCACGCCGCTCTGGTTCAGTTGCACCTGATCGTTGTTGAAGCCCGCGATCAGCAGGCTCCGCCCCTCGTCGATCATCGTCTTGGTGACGATATTGCGCTGCTGGATCACGGGCACGTTCGACACCGACTGTCCCGGCACGACGTTGCCGTCCTGGATGTCGATCGACATCATCACGCTCGCCACATCCGGCGCGTGCGCGGCCGCCGCCTGCACCGCCGCGTCGTCGACGATCATCGGCGTGACCTTGATGCTCGTGCCCGTCGTCACGCTGTACAGCGACGAGTCCTGGAAGCCCTGCACCTGCACGTAGAACTGCGTGAGGTTTTCGAGGATCGCTTCCGTGTTGTCGAGCGCGAGCACCTTCGGCTTCGAATGAAGTTCGGCCTTGCCCGTCTGCGCGAGCGCGTTCACGCGCGTCAGAAGATAGTCGCGCAGCGAGCCGCCGATCGAGGCCGTCAGCGCAATGCCCGTCGGCATGAAGGTGCCCGTCTGCCCCGGCTCCGTCGTACCGACGCCGAACGTGAGGGGCGGATTGCCGCTACCGTTGTATTGGGTGTTGCCGTTGAGCGGGCTCGAGCCGTTGCCGATCTGCACGTCGCCATGCGTGGTGTGCAAACGCCAGTCGATGCCGAGACTGTCCAGCGAGTTCTCGTCGATATCGATGATCGTCACGTTGATCTCGACGATGCGCGGACGCACGTCGAGTTCACTGATCAGCGACTGATAGCGATACATGTTTTCAGGCAGATCGCGTACGAGCACCGCATTGATGGCGGGATCGGCTTCGATCTGCGGCAGCGTATCGCTGCTGCCCGACGATCCACCCGAAAACGGCAACTGGCTGTCCGGCGATGCCCCCGCAGCGCCATAGCCTCCGTAGCCCGCCGGGCCGCCCGCGATATCCGGAAACTCGATGCGCGGGACCGCGATCGTCACGCCGGAGCCGAGCTTCATCTGCCGCGCCGCGCCGCCGAGCGTCGCGTTGGTCGGCATGATGTTCTGCCGCGAGCCGCCTTTGCCGTACAGACGCTTGAGCATGGTCGCGACGCCCGGAATCACCACTTCCTTGCCCGAGCGGTTGATCGTGAAGTCCGACGCCCAGCCGTACTTGAGCCGGAATGCGCGCACATCGGCAAGCTGCCCGTTCGACGACGGGTTGCCGACCGTGCTCACCGCCTGCCTCACCAGTTCGATATAGCGGCGCGGACCCGACACGTAGATGCTGTTCGAGCGGTCGTTGATGACGAGTTGAAATCGCTTGTCGGTGATCTGCATGGTCTCCAGCGCACGGCCGATTTCACCTGCCGAACTCGGCGGAATCGGAATGACCTGGCTTTGCGACTGATCGGCGGGATCGACATAGAGGAACGAGCCGTCGTAGTACCAGGTGAGACCATAGGTCGCGCAGACTGTGTCGAGCGTCTGCTGCGGCGTGCCCGAAAAACGTCCACTGATCGTGCCATCCACTTTCGGATCGACCACGGCCGTCACGCCCTGCGACGAAGCCAGCTCGCGAATGAAGTCCGCGATCTTGCGTCCGTTCGCGACGATCGTGAACGGACGGTTACGCCAGCGCAGCTCGGCTGCGCGCGCGGGTTGGGATAGCGCGGTGAGCATCGATACCGACAGCAGCGCGATCACAGTCAACATCGCAAGCGCGTTCTGGGCGCGCTTTCTTTGGCGCGTCGTGTCGAAGCGAAGTGGAACGGCACATCGGCCCATCAGAGAACACCCGTGGAAGAAACGAACAAACGCGTCAGCGCCTGCTGCGCGAAGCGCAGCACCTCGCCACCCAGCCATCCGGACAACACCACCAGCGCGACCAATACGGCGATCAGCCGCACGGCGATACCGATGTTCGAGTCCTGCACCTGCGTCACCGCCTGCAGGATCGCCACGGCGAGACCGACCACCGCCGCGGTCAGCACGATCGGCAGCGACAGCAGCAGCACCAGCACGAGCGCCTGCTGCGTCAGATCGAGGATCGTCGTAGCGCTCATGGCGACGCCTCCGCCGCACGCACGTCGGCCCCTGCGCCCGTCGTGCCGTCGTCGGGCGGATTCTTCACCCAGCCGACCGTATGCAACTGCACGTCCTCTTCGATCTCCTGATACGACAGTACGGGCAGATCGGGCAGCACGGGCTTCAAGATCGACTTCGTGTAACGGCGCGCGCCGAGCGCAACCATTACGGCGAGCCGCGCATGGCCGTGCTGTGCCGGCGACGTGCCCGACGCATTGACGATCGCGCGCACCTGTTCGCAGATGTCCTGCTTGATCGCGCTCGACAACGCGAGGAAATTGCCCTGCTTGGTGCGCATCACAGCGCTTTCGATGCGTTCCTGCAGGTTCTGTTCGAACAGCACGACGCGAAGCTGGCGAGTGGCGCCCGCGTGCCGGTCCGTGATCATCCGGCGCAAATCGATCCGCACCAGTTCGACCAGCGCAATGACATCATCTGGCTCGTTCGGCGCCCACGTGATGAGGCTTTCGAAAATCACGCGCAGATTGCGGATCGGCACCTGTTCGGCGAGCAGACGCCGCAACACTTCCGTCACCCGCTGCAACGGCACGAGGCGCGTCAGTTCGCCGACGAGTTCGGGATGGTCGCGGCGCACCAGATGCACGAGCGCCTGCGTCTCCTGAATGCCGAGCAGCTCGTCCGCGTGTTGCCGCACGATCTGCTCGACGTGCGCGGCCAGCACTGCTTCGTTCGACAGATGCCTGCCTTCGGGCACCGCCGTCGCATCGGCCCTGATCCATAGCGCGGTCGCGAACGGGCCGAATGCTTCCGCCGGTTGACGCTCCGCGCTGTCGGGCAGCGGCGATGCGCCGTCCCACAGCAGCCAGCCCGGCTTCAACGCGCCGTGCGCGGCGAGTACGTCCTGCAGATAGATGCGATAGCCGCCGTCCGGCGCGCCTTCATCGTCGTTGAGCGTGATGCGCGGAAACACCGTGCCGATGTCCGCGTCGACGCGCGCCTTGGCGCTCGACAGCGCCGACTGGAGTTGCGCGAGATTGAGCGCGCTGCGCAGATCGGCGGCAAGCGTGACGGCGATCAGTGACGTCACGCCCGCGACATGCGACACGCGCGCAGCCTCGCCTTCGCCTTGCACGCTGTCGATGCGGCCGGCGATGTTGATCAGGTTGAACGAAGGCGCGGCGGTACGGCGCCGCATTTGGAGAATCGCGATGCCGCCGATCCCCAGCGCGATCAGCGCGAACGACCACTTCGGAAAACCCGGCACGATCAGAAAGCCCGCGAGCACCAGCGCCGCGATCAGCAGCGCACGCGGATGCGCGCCCAACTGTTCGCCTAGCTGCTCGCCCAGTTGGCGCTGACGCGTATCGCGTGTCGCGACGCGCGTCGTCACGATGCCCGCCGCGATCGACACCAGCAGCGACGGAATCTGCGAAGCCATGCCGTCGCCCACGGTCAGGATCGCGTAACGCTGCAACGCGTCGCCGATGCTCATCTCGTGCATCACCGTGCCGACGGCGATGCCCGCGACGATGTTGATGAACGCGATCACGAGTCCCGCGATTGCGTCGCCCTTCACGAACTTCATCGCGCCGTCCATCGCGCCGTGCAGCTGCGATTCCTGTTCGAGCTTTTCGCGCCGCTCGCGTGCTTCGTCGGCGCTGATGATGCCCGCGCGCAGATCGGCGTCAATGCTCATCTGCTTGCCGGGCATCGCGTCGAGCGAGAAGCGCGCGCCGACTTCCGCAACTCGTTCCGAACCCTTCGCTATCACGATGAACTGCACGACCGCGATCACCAGAAAGACCACACCGCCCACGACGACGTTATTGCCGACGACGAGCCGCCCGAATGCGTCGATCACATGGCCTGCATTCGCATGCAGCAAAATCAGCTTGCATGACGCGATATTCAGCGACAACCGGAACAGCGTCGTAAACAGCAGCAGCGCCGGAAACGAGGAAAAGCTCACGGCAGAAGGCACATATGTCGATACCGTCAGCAACACGACACTGACGGCGAGATTCAGCGAGATCATCCCATCGAGCGCCGCCTGCGGCAGCGGCAGGATGAACAGCGCGATGACGGCCACGATGAATGCCGCGAGAAACAGATCGGCGCGCGGCGCCGCAGCGCGTCGTGTGCCGGATACGCTCGCGCCAGCGGAAAACATCCGCTGCCAGCCGCGCGAAAGCGCTTTTGGATCTGCCATCGTCGAGTACCCGCTCCCTGTTTGAAACACAGTTTGTGATAGCTGTTGAGGCTCGTCTTTATAGATTCGATCTTGTTTGAATCGTGTTCTTCGGCGCACGGTTTTCGCAGCGCGCACGCGTTCCGATGCCCAGCGGGGTATCCGAATGCGAACGAGTGTAGCGGCGCGAGTCTGGTGAAAAGTCCGCGTACCTCGTAGGCTGCGCGTCACTTTGACAGTGAAGCGCACGCACCACTACGAAACGCGCGAATGGCTCAGCGAACGCTCATGCGCGTAGGCGACGTGCCGCCAGGTAGGCAAGTTGCGCGCGATTCTGAACCTTGAAGAGACGTTCGAGTGTCTGGATGTGAGTGCCAACCTTGTGCAGCGAAAGATGCAGCGCGTCGGCGATATCCTGATCCGGCAAGCCCTGCACGAGCCGTTCCAGCACCGCTTCCTGCTCGGCGTCGAGCACCACGGCGCGGACATGCCGGACGCGCGCAGCAATGTACGGCTGCGCAAAGCGATGCACCGCGAGGCTCATGGAGAGCGCCGTGCCGACTACGCGGTCGTTGATCCAGTCGGCATCGTGCAGTTCGGAGGTAAGCCCTACGCCTACGCTCAAATCGAGTTGCGGCGCCGACAGGCTGAAGATCACGCCGCTGTTCATACCGTGCGCTCGCAGCGATGCGGCAAGTGCAAGCGCGCGGCGATCACCCGTGCGTTGCGCGTCCTCGTCGATGCGGTCGAGCTGCCATGCAACGGGAAAACCGCTTTGCTGCACTTCGGCGAAACGCGGATCGGAGGCGTACCACATGCCGTCGAAATAGGCCTGCATGAAAGACACTGGCGCGAGATCGCGCAATACATAAGCGTGCAATACACGCTGGCCAATCATTTCATATGCGCCGTAACTCAATGTACTGAAACCCGCCGCTCTCATACGTGCGTGGATTTGACAAAAATCGAGTTCGAATGGGTCGGATTTGCCGACCGTCACAGGCGATCCGGTAATTACGCCATTGTCGATACTGCGTTCGTTATCTTTGCGTTCCGGAGTTGCGTCGCGGTGCGCCTGTACATCGGCGTACGAGAACCACTCGACAAGGGGTTCGCCGTCTTGTGCTGTCATAGGGAGGTTGCTCTCTTATTCTGTTCGATTTCATTTCGAACCCCGATACGTCTTTGGTCTTTTTATATGTACCGAACTTATTGTTTTTTCTTTTTTAGCGATTTCTCTTACGACATATTACGCGTGCATTCTTTCGTATGTACAATGCCCTCGAATACCTTGGTACTTCCCCCTCGCTGCTCAGATTCGCCTTTATGTCATTACACGCGACCAGCGCGATCTCTACGCAACAGGCCTTGATTCGCGGTCCTGCGTGAAATCCGATGCTGCCCGCATCAAGGACTGCGCCAATGTCTGAAGTTGTGTCGAGACCCCGTTCTGCATCCCGTAACATCACCCTCCGCGCCGACGCGTGCACACCGGACGACGCCGCGGGTCGCATTCCCGTGGTCTGGTACAACGATTCGAAGCAGGCTGCCGTCGACCAGAAAGGTGCGCCGCGTCTGGGCGTCGCGCAGATCCTGTCGAATGCGCAAAGCGAAGCCGAGCGTGCGCGTATCGTATCCAGCCTGCTGCATCTGACAGGCTTTTCGACCTTCGCCTATTTCGCGCTCGAATTCACGGGCGGCCGCGTGCAAAGGCTTTTTCTCCACGAAGCATTCACGCCTTCCACGTATCGCGGCGAGTACGTACACCGTCATCACTTTGATGTCGATCCGCGCACATTCGGCGCACGCATGTGCAGCATGCCGATCGTGTGGGACCTGCGCAATCTGCGCCAGCAAGGGGCGCGTCACAATCTCGCGCTGCCCGACGAACGCGAAACCTTCGCTGACTTCCTGCAGACGATGAGCGACGACGCGATGTGCAGCGGCATTATGTATTCGATGGCGATGCCAGGCACGCGCCTGCATGCGTTCATGAGTTTCACGGCGCCGCGCCGCAGTCGCGACTGGATCACATCGGCGACCGTCGAACAGGCTCTATCGATCGGCTTGTCAGTTCACAAGTTCGTTTCTCCGAAGCTGATCACGGCTGCGCGCGAGCACACGGCGAACAGTCTGACGGCGTTCGAACAGAAGCTGCTGACGGGGATTGCGGAAGGCGCATCCGACAAGGAGATCGGACGGCGACTCGATACGAGCGCCCATAACGTCGATTATCATCTGCGCAAGTTGCGCAAGCGTTTCGGCGTGTCGAACCGGATCGAGTTAACATATCTGACGGCCAAGATGGAGTTGATTTGAGCAGATGCCAGACTCGCTTGCGTTCTCGCGGTCGACACCACGCCTTTTCGTGCCGGTCTCGGATACGTGGCGAGTGAAGCAACAGGCCGCGCAGAAACTCGTCGATTTGGCGGATGTGAATCTTGTACACAACCATTCAGCGCACCACGTGCACGACACCGATGCGCGCTCTTTGCGTGCCTCGTCGCCAGCGCGACATCAGCATCGACCCGTTTGCCGGCGCCATGCGTGCGCGGCGACGCTCTGAATTCTCGCGCGTTCGTGAAGACTGCCTTTCGGCCCATGCTAACGTTCAATGTGCCCATCGACCGTGGCTTGCGAATCTCCATGCGCAACGCACCCCTCTCAGATGATTCTGGATGCACCAGACCAGAGCGCCATATTGCGTGGCGCTGCCGGAATTGCTAGCCATCCCTCGCTGAGCGTCCGGGAACGGACCCTCATCAGCGTCTCATAACGCTGACGGCCACGGTTTCGTATCCGGCATCGGCGTGCTCGTTCGCCTCCTACGAAAGAAAGGACGTGGCTTTCTTAGGAGCGCAAAGACCTTAACCCCGTGCGCACTTCATTCGCGAAAAGCATTGGCTCTTCCCATGCTGCGAAGTGTCCACCTGTCTCGGGCTTGTTGAAGTAAATCAGGTTGTGATACGCCTTTTCAGTCCAGCTTTTCGGCGCCTGGTAGTTCTCCCCGGGAAACGCGCTGACGGCGGCTGGCACGTTCACGTCGGCAGCAACCAGGAAGTTCGCGTGCGACTCCCAATAGAAGCGCGCCGCCGAGATGCCGGTGTTCGTCAACCAGTAAAGGGTAATGTCGTCGAGGATGTCGTCACGCGTCAACGCGCCCGCTGAATGACCGTTGACTGGATGGCCGAGCACGGCCGCACTCAACGCCGCGGCGGGCTGGCCGTACCCATCACCGTGATCGAGCAGCCAGGATGCCAGCGCGACGGGTGAGTCGGCGAGCCCGTATAGCGTCTGTGGACGCGTAGCCATTTCGAACGCGTAGCCGCGCTTCTTCTTGAAGTTGGCGCTCAGCTGTTCATACGCGTGCTTTTCCTCGTCAGATAGGCCGGCAGGTGTTGGGTCCCCCGCGGCCAGCGACTTCAGAATGTCAGCCGGAACGGATGCTGGGAAGTTGACATGGATGCCGATCAGCTCGGGCGGCGCCTGCTTGCCCATGATGTTGGTGACAACGCCACCGAGATCGCCCCCCTGGGAAGCAAAGCGCTCATAGCCGAGCCGCTTCATCAAGGTGACCCAGGCGCGCGCAGTACGCTCTGGGCCCCAACCCGTGGCAGTGGGCCGCGCCGAAAACCCGTAACCAGGCAACGACGGAATCACGAGATGGAATGCATCCGAGGCCGGGGCGCCGTATGCGGTCGGATTGACGAGCGGATCAATGATTTTGAACTGTTCAACGATTGACCCGGGCCAGCCGTGCGTCACGATCAACGGCATCGCGTTTTCGTGCTTCGACCGAAGGTGGATAAAGTGGATGTCAAGGCCGTCGATCTCCGTGATGAACTGCGGATACGAATTCAGGCGCGCTTCGCACTTGCGCCAGTCGTAGCCGGTCGCCCAATATTGCGCGAGCCCCTGAATGGCGGCGAGCTGAATGCCCTGCGATTCGTCAGACACCGTCTCGCGATCTGGCCAGCGGGTGGCCTTGATGCGACGCCGCATGTCGACGAGTTGCGTGTCGGGAACATGAACGCGGAAAGGACGAATCGCGGACCTGTCACCGTTCGCGGGTTCAATCATCTTGCCGGGTGCCGGGTTCGTGTCCGCGAAGGCAAAACGACCCAGCGAACCGGCTGCGAGGGCTGCTGCGGTCATGCCGACAAAGTGTCGGCGCGATAAAGATTGAGGCGTGCTTTTTGACATGGTGTCAGTCTCCTACTTCAAATCAGCGTATTGCGTTGCGCGTGAAGTCTGCAAAATGCGCGTACCGGTCGGCCATAACGCCGATTCGTTGCATTTATGTATGTATATACACATATATATCTAAAGGAATGCGCATACACGCCTTGAATTTTAGAGCGGCAATCCAGCATCCGTCCGTTCATGCATAGTGCGAACACAGATCGTCCGAACCCTGCTCCGTGACGACAATCGTATGTGAAGTGCGTTCGTGAATATGCGTGGTCGGCGTGCGGTCGATCATCAGGCTCAGCAATTCAGGGCGGTTGTAGTGGCCGGCCGAGTCCATCAACATCTTGCGGCGGTCGATCAGTGTGAAGTCGAGATCCACGATGACGTCGCCTTCGCCAGAGCGAAGTGGATCGGCCATCAACATGCCGTCAGGGGAGACGACCGTGGTGAAGCAGCCGCCCGATATCGGTCCGATTCCACAACCGGTGTCCTTCATGATCTGCGCTTGCTGCTCCGCGTCCAGCCACGCCGTTGCGTTGACGACGAAGGCGCCGGACTCGAGTGCATGCTGGCGTATGTTGATTTCCATCCGCTGTGCGAAGCCCTCGCCGAACGCTGAGCCCGGGTACATCGCCGAATGGATCTGCTCGCCGTCGGCGATCATCGCATAGCGTGCGAGCGGATTGTTATGTTCGAAGCATGCGAGCTGGCCGATGCGGCCGACTGCACTATCGACGGCGCGCAGACCCGAACCGTCTCCCTGGCCCCAGATCATGCGTTCAAAATGCGTTGGCGTGATCTTGCGGCGGCGTTGGATCAAAGTCCCGTCGGCGTCGAAAAGCAATTGCGTGTTGTACAGCGTGCCGCCATCGCGTTCATTGACCCCGATGGACACGACCATGCCAGCCTTTCGCGCGGCTTCTCCGATCGCGTCGGTGACGGCCGACGGCACGGTCACGGACTGTTCGAGCAGGCGCAGATGTTCGCTACCCGACAACAATTCGATGCCCGTCTGGACGGCCGCGAAGTAAGGGTAATAAGGCACCACCGTTTCGGGAAACGTGGCGAACTGCACGCCCTTCTGGCCCAGTTCATGGATCTTCTGGACGACCTTGGCGACCGTTGCTTCCCGACTATAAAGCACCGGACTGAACTGGACGGCGGCGGCTTTGACGACTTTCATGACAAACTCCTTGATGAAGAGTGGGGTACCAGGCGTTGATCGGCGAGATCTGCTGCACGCGCGTCAGCAGACAGTTGCGCGCGATCTGGATGCTCAGCGGTCCATCCGCGGTGCGGTCCAGTTCAACGGTTTCGTTCGATCCGTGTTGCATATGCGCCACCTCGGTAAGCCCAGTTTTTGTGTCGCGGCGCTCTGCTCGCGATGGGCGCATTTGAGCGGACCAACGTATCCCGTTCGTGTCCGAGAGTTGGGCGTGTGTAAGCGGGTGTATTCCTCTTTGTTCGTAGATACAGTGTGATACAAAGGGATGTCTCCGCCAGCCCCCTTCAGATAGGAAAACCGACAGTTCGGCACGTGAAACGGGTGCACCACCTTCGCCCTCACGCCTGCCCTGAGCCGCTCGATCCGCTCATAGATCCTGTCGAGCGGTTTGCTCCCCGTCCAGCTTTCGCCCCTTGCCCGACCTCATCGCGACGTACCACTGAATCGCTCCCGTTTGCCCGGCTTCTCGATGCCCACATAGGCCGCATCGGCGAAGGCAATCTGTTCCTCGCCGTGCAACAGCTCATGCGCCACCGTGATGTCGTGAACGGTGCATGGCATCAACCCGAGTGACCGCGTGCGCACAACTGAATTTCAGTTAAAGACCATTTGGACACGCCCAGCCTGCATCCTGACACGCCCGAGTGAACAGATGACGAACCAGCCGCACTTATTCCTGGCGATCACAACTGTTTGTCCATTGCGGGTGTACGCAAGTCGCTCGCGGAACCCTAGATTGACGACCTGACGGCACTGTCAATTCCGACATCAGCCGAACAATCGTTCAGAGGTCAATCATGAGCAATTCGCAAAAGGTCGCTATCGTCACGGGTGCATCGCAAGGCATTGGTGCCGAGATCGTCAAGGGCTTCCGTGAGCAAGGCTATCGCGTCGTCGCAGTAGCACGCTCGATCAAGCCTTCGGAAGATCCGAACGTCGTGACGATCGCCGGCGACATCGGTGACCGGGAAGTGGCACAGCGTGCCGTATCGGAAGCCGTCAAGCGCTTCGGCCGCGTCGACACGCTGATCAACAACGCAGGCATCTTCATCGCGAAGCCCTTCACGCAATACACGGCTGAAGATTATGCCGCTGTGCTGAACGTGAATGTGAACGGCTTCTTCCACATCACACAGCTCGCCATCGCGGAGATGGAAAAGAACAAGAGCGGTCACGTGCTGCAGATCACGACGAGCCTCGTCGATCACGCGATCGCAGGCGTGCCGTCGGTTCTCGCGTCGCTGACCAAGGGCGGCCTGAACGCGGCCACGAAGTCGCTTGCCATCGAATACGCGAAGACGGGTATCCGCGCGAACGCCGTCTCGCCGGGCGCCATCAAGTCGCCGATGCACACACCGGAAACGCACGACGCACTGGGCGCGCTGCACCCGGTCGGTCACATGGGTGAAATGAGCGACGTCGTCAACGCCGTGCTGTATCTCGACTCCGCGCGGTTCGTGACAGGTGAAATCCTGCACGTGGACGGCGGCCAGAGCGCTGGGCACTGAGCATGCCGAGAAGCCCCTACGAGGGCCTCACATTTCCGGGCGGTAATCCGTTTGGCGCCGGGTGAGGCGTGCGATACCTGTACCTACAATCGATATGACGGCGCAGAACCGGCGTTGCACTCGCTGCATCTGGCACGCCGCGGCCGTGTATGCGCTGTATCTGCAGGCAGGTTGATACCTGAAACTACAAGCCCGCCGCTTTCCGACACATGTGGGATACATCTGCGCACTTTAGTACTTCCATTGATCAACTGAAGCAAACCATCATGAATCGAATCGAAAACGTCCTGTACACAGGCAAGGTCCGTACGACGGGCGGCCGCGAAGGGGGCGCGCGCAGTTCAGACGGCCGCCTCGACATCAAACTTTCGCGACCGGGTTCCGCCGCCGCCGGGACGAATCCCGAGCAGCTGTTCGGTGCCGCCTGGTCGGCATGCTTTATTGGGGCAATGGGTGGGGCTGCACGCGCGTTGAAGGTGATACTGCCGGCCGAGGCGAGTGTCGATGCCGAAATTGACTTTGGGACTACTGATGACGCGTACTTTCTCGGCGCGCGTTTGAACGTGAGTCTTCCCGGCTTGCCGCTTGATGTCGCTCAGGCGCTGGTGGACCGGGCACATCAGACCTGTCCGTATTCCAAGGCTACACGCGGCAACATCGATGTCGAAATTGCGCTCATTTAGCCGCTATGCATGCCTGCACGAGTTGAAGAGTTCTCGTGCAAACCGCAACGTCAAAACACCTGATGAAGGAGCAGTACCATGCCAATGATCGACGCACTCTGGCCGGAAGATGCCTTGCCACGGGAGGCGGAAGCCCATCTGATCAAAGAATTGACTGACATTCTGATCAAAGCGGAAGGGTATGATCCAGCCAATCCGATTGCACAGAGCGTATCTGTTCTCAATCTCCATCGACCTGCTGCCGTATTCGTCGGTGGGGAACGCTCGAAAGCGGCGCGCTACCGGATCATTCCGTCGGCTCCTGAGGGGCAATACACCGACGAGTCGCGGAGAGCGCTGGTTAAGGCAGTCACGGAAGCGGTGGCCCGCGCCGAGAACCGGCCGTTTGAAGAAGTCGCGTCGCGCGTCTGGGTCTTCCCGACCGAAATTCCGGAGGGCACCTGGGGCAGTCGTGGCGCCATCTATACGCTCCCCAACATTCACGCTTTGCTTGCCGGTGAGTCCGAACGGAGTGCCGGCGCGGAGCGACTCGCGCGCAGACGCCGCGAAAAGGCTCGTATGACGCTCGATGCCATTGTCGATGTATTCCAACGGGCGAGGGACGATGCTTAGCGCGAGCTTGCAGGTCGACGGGTACGAGCCTATCTTGGTGTTGCCGATATGTGCGCTTCGAAGCATGTCGTGGCACTTTCGGCAAAGGTGTGAGGCCATGAAGGAATTGCGTCTCTCAGCTAGTCGGATAACACGGCGGTAACACCTTGACCGCTTCGCCCGAAAAGCGCCGCGACATGAAAACGGCCGCACGAATTCGCATGAACCATCATGTCGTGCGGCCAACACTGACCATACTAGCGTTCAGTCTGTTCCGAACTCTCCAGCGCGTCATCGACTTCGATGCCAAGCTCGCAGATTCTTCGTGCGTTTGTAGATCAAGATCGCCTTCGTCCGGCGCATCGCATGCGTGCCGTAGACTGTCGGATCAAGTCCTGCTGCACCCATCCATCGACTTATCATCAGCAAAACGTCAACAGACCGGACGTTCCCCGACTCCGTGCATGAATGTGCCCCGAATCAGGATTTCGGCGCCTTTCCGAAACCCAATTTTTCCATTGCTTCGTGTGCGTCGATCACCATGGTTGCGATTTCGCCTACTGTCACACGCAAACTTGTTGCTCGCGAACGCATGTGCTCATATGCATCGTTTTCAGCGAGTCGATGCGCATCCATCAGAATGCGGATCGCTTTCTCGATGAGGCGCCGAGCCTTGATTGCCTCCTCGAGCTTGCCGACCTTTCCTTGCAGACGCTGCTGATACCCGCAGGACGCGCGCGCCAGCACCAGCGTGCTGAGAATCCCGTTAGAACGGTAAGGCTTCGTGATCACGCCATGCGCCTGCGTGTCGACGAGCATTTTCAGGGCGGTAGGGTTTTCGTAGTCGGACAATGCGATGAGCGTTGCATCGGTATCGGCTGCGCTCCAGTTACCCGCGCTGCGAAGCTCAGGCCCAACCAGAAAGAAAATCACGTCCACATCTTTGGGCAGTAGCGCCGGGAACGGCCAGACCAACCTGACCGGACAGCCGATCCGGCGCAGTTGCTCTTCAAGGACGGTTCGGTCCTCGCCGGGTGGATGAATCACGACAACCTGCAACGTACGCAAATCGTCGAAGAGTCGTCGCGCGCCCGAGTTCATGCTGTTTCTCCATCCAGCCAGAACTCTGCAAAGCCGTACGCGGTGAGATACGGATCCGGTCGCACCGGCTGACGGCTTTCCCAAACCACCTTGAACGAACCGTCTGGCTGACAGACGGCAATACGAGGCGTGAGGATCGCATGATTGTTTTCA
The DNA here is from genome assembly GCF_017104565.1 of Paraburkholderia sp. Tr-20389. GTDB lineage: Bacteria > Pseudomonadota > Gammaproteobacteria > Burkholderiales > Burkholderiaceae > Paraburkholderia. The sequence continues at coordinate 87,970 of NZ_JAAGPD010000008.1, forward strand.
CGGTCGATCTTGAGCACGCCTTCCGGTGAATCAAACTCGACTTCGTGCACCGCTTCGACGAGTTTCGCCGTGTTGAGGCTGCGCGTGCGCGCGAGTGCCCCTGCAAACAGATGGACCTGGTTGTAAGCCATTTCGGACCACATGCTGGCAGGCTGGTCGCCGAAACGCGCACGCCACGCTTCAAGGAAGCGCCGGTTGCCGTCGTAATCCACGGTGTTGACGTAGCTGGACGAAAGAATATGCCCGCCGCAAAGCTCGGAGCCGATCATTCGCGTCTCGCCCTCCGTCATCGTCAGGCTGGCAATCGGGATATGAGCCGGATCGATGCCTCGTTCGCGGTACAACTGGTAGAACGCGCGCGCGCTTCGCCCGACCAGCGTCGAGAACACGACGTCCGGCTCGACCGTCTTGATTTCGTCGACAACCGCCGCCAGTGCAGAAGCGTCGGCGTCGATTGGCAGATAGAGTTCCTCGACGATTTCCCCGCCATTGTGTTCGACCATATCACGCATGATGCGATTCGATTCGCGCGGATAGATGTAGTCGGCACCGACGAGAAAAAATCTTCGACCACAGTGACGAAGCAGCCAAGCCGCGAGCTGCATGCTGTTCTGGTTCGGCACGGCTCCGGTATAAATGATGTTTGGCGAATATTCGAACCCTTCGTAGATCGAGCAGTACCACAGCAACGCGTTGTTGCGTTCGATCACCGGCAGCACGGCCTTCCGGCTCGACGAGGTCGAGCATCCGAAGATCACGGTGACATCGTCTTCCTGCAGCATGCGCGTCGCGAGACGCCGGTATTCGTCCACGTCGCATTTTGGATCGTAGACAACCGGATCGAGCAAGCCGCCTGCGATGCCGCCCGACGCATTGATCTCCTCGATTGCCAGTACCGTTCCGTAGAAATGCTCGGTTTCGGTCGCGGCCGTTGCACCCGCGCGCGAAAACAGCACGCCGATGCGCCAACCGGGCTCGCTGGTCAAGTCGGGGCTTGTGTTCATGAGCGTTCCCTATCGATCAAAGAGAGATTGAATCTGGTCGGGATTCGCCGTCGTCTGCATTACCAGCATCAGCAGAATCCTCGCCTTCTGCGGACTCAGGTTGTCCGCGAAAACCGCGCCGGCGGCCTTTAGCGTACTCCCTCCGCCCGTAAAGCCGTAGACCGGGCGCACGCGGCCGGTCGGCACGCGCGTCGAAATGACGATCACCACGCGCGCGGCTATGGCGTCACGGATCGCATCGAACATCTCAGCATTCACGTTACCGAGACCGAGCGCCTGGATGACGATCCCCTTCGCCCCGAGCGCGACCGCGGCACGCACGAGGCCACCATCGGCGCCGCCGTGCATCGGCACGATCTCTACATAGGGCAGGTCGTGCCTGGACAGTACGATGAATTGCCGCCGCAACGCGGCTCGGGCAAACATGACGCGATCGTCGTCGACCGTGCCAAGGAAACCGGAATCGCCGGACTTGAACGACTCAACGTCCGAAGTATGCGTCTTGGTCACCTCTCGGGCCGCATTGATCTGATTGTTCAAGACGACCAGCACGCCCTTGCCTCGCGCGTCAGGCGACACGCACACACGCGCTGCATTGAGCAGGTTGCGGGGTCCGTCGAAATGCGGCGATGACGCGTTACGCTGCGCGCCGATCATCACGACCGGTTTCGACGAATCGATAGTCAGATCGAGAAACCATGCAGTCTCTTCGAGCGTATCCGTGCCATGAGAGACGATCACGCCAGTGACGTCGTCATGCGCAAGAGCCATCGCGACCGACTCGCGTAGCGTCACCCAGTGTGACGGTCCCATGTAGGGCGACGGCAGGTTGAACGGATTGCCCACTTCGAGTCTGGCGATGTTCGCCATCTCCGGAACTGTCCCAAGCAGATCTTCGCCGGACAGCGCAGGAACGGCAGCGCCCGTATCCGGATCGGTCTTCATCGCAATCGTTCCGCCTGTCGCGATATACGCGCAAAGAGGAAGCCGGGGAAGCGTATCGGTTGTCATAGATCATGCCGCGTCATGGTTGAAGATCTTTCCTGTCGTCGAGATCAAACGCGCAGATGCTCGAAGATCGAGGCTGCCGCTCCGGGATGCTTCGCATCGCCCTGCTCGATCACCTCCCCTTGTTTCAACACCGCGTAACGATCGGCTACCTTCAGCGCGAACGGCACATTCTGTTCGATGAGAAGGATCGTCGTACCGTGACGGCCTCGCTCCCAGAGCAGCGCATCGGCCAGACGATCGATCACGGAAGGCTGGAGGCCTTCGGTGATCTCGTCGAGCAGGATGACTGAAGGTCTCATCATCAAGGCACGCGCGACGAGCAGCATTTTCTGCTCGCCGCCCGACAGCGTGCCTGCATCCTGCTTCAGCCGACTCTTGAACACCGGAAAGATCGGTTCGATTTCAGCGAATCGCTCATTGAACACGGATACCTTGTGGAGACCCAGGCGAAGATTGTCGCGAATCGACAGATCCTGAAACAGCGCATGTTCCTGCGGCGCGTACGCGATACCGCTGCGAGCAATCCGGTGCGGCGGCAGCCGGGTAATGTCGAGCCCGTTGACATGAATCGCACCGGTCTTCGCCGGCAGATAGCCCATGATCGTTTTGAGCAAGGTCGTTTTGCCCATGCCGTTTTTGCCGAGCAAAGCCACAGCCTCGCCGCTCCCGATCGAAAGCGACAGGTCGCGAAGCACGACCGATGCCTTATATCCGCTCGTCACGCGCTCGATATGTAAAGCAGTCTGGCTCATCGTGCGTCTCCTTGTACGATTGCGTCACTGTTTCCAGCCGGCTGCGCCGTTCCTGCGTAGATCGTCTTGACCAGTTCCGAATTGACGACTTCCCTGAAGCTGCCCTGCATCACGATGCGGCCCTGATGCAGAACGACGATTCGTGTCGCGATCTCTTCCACGAAGTCGAGATCGTGTTCCACGAGCAGGCAGCACAGCCTGTAGCGATGCGCAAGCGAAGCGAGTACATCGCCGATTTGCGTTCGTTCAGTCTTCGTCAGGCCGGCCGTGGGCTCGTCGAGGAGCACGATGCGCGGTTCCAGCGCCAGCACCATGGCCAGTTCGAGCGCCTGCTGTTCGCCATGAGAGAGGTTTTTCGCGGCCTCGCCCAGTTTTTCATTAAGGCGCGTGGCGCGCATCACTTCGAGTGCGTAGGTCGGTAAAGCAAGCGAGCGAGAGCGTCGGAACATGGATGGCCTTTCGACGATAGTGCTGGCGATGCGCAGACATTGCGCCACGGTCAACGTGTCGAAGATATTCGCGTTCTGGAATTTGCGGCCCAGCCCGTATTGCACGCACCGCTCGGGCGGCAACTGACGTATATCGTGCCCGCACAGCATCACCGTGCCAGCAGAGCGCGCGGCGCCATCGCTCATGCAGCGCATCAGCGTGGTCTTGCCCGCCCCATTCGGACCAATCAGGCCGACCAGCTCGCCCGCGTTCGCTTCGAGATCAATCCCCTGCAACACCTTGAGACTGCCGAAATGCTTTGCGACGCCTTGCATCTTCAGTGCAGCCTCATTGCCCGCCGGCTGCCGCTGCACGTCGATTTCCCGCTCCACCAGGATCGGCTGTGCATCGCCATGGGTCACACGGCTGAACGGCTTGATGAGCAGCGGCACGAGCCCTTGCGGCAGCAGCACGATCACGAGCACGAACGCCGCGCCGAGAATCAGTTGCCACGCGAACGGCATGCTGCCGCTCAGATACGAGGTCGCAACGTTGATCAGCAACGCACCGGCGACTGGTCCCCACAGTGTGCCGCGGCCGCCGAGTGCCACCCAGATGATAAGTTGCGTGCCCAGCACGAACCCGGTCAGTTCAGGCGCGACCACGCCGCTGAACGCGCCGTAGCCGAAGCCCGCGAGACCGGCGACAATCGCAGCCGCGACCAGCAACGCGATCTTCACGAGCGATGTGTTGATGCCCAGGTACGCACAACGTGCTTCATTGTCGCGAATCGCGACGAGTACGCGTCCACCGTCGCTGCGCACGAAGTACCAGGCCAACGCGGCAACGAGAGCCAGCCCTGCCCCTGCGACCCAATACCATGCCTGAAGCGGCAAATCGAACGTCGAATAGCCGGTCAAGCCCGAACTCGACCCCGTCCACTCGCCGCCGGACAGCAGCAACTGGCTTAGCACGATCGGCAACACGAGCGACATCACTGTCGCGAAGAACGGGGACGCTCCGCGATAGAACGACAGCCAGCCTAGCAACGCGGCCACCAAGGCTGAGCCGACAACCGCAAGACCGACGGCGAGCAGCGCATAACCTGCTGAGAATCCGCCATGCGTAAAGACTAGCGCCGCAGCGTAAGCGCCGATCCCGAAGAAAGCTGACTGGCCGAATGTCAGATATCCCGTATAGCCCCAGAGGATATCCACCGTCACCGCAACGATCGCGAAGAAGAACGCCTGGATCAGCACATTCAGGAGATATGTGCTGAACAACAGCGGTCCGGCAGCCAGAAGCAGGACCATCAGCCCTGCGATGACGAGCGGTCCGCGCGCCCTTGCGCCATTGCGCCCGAATGGCAGCTCGCGGTGAATCTCTGCGACATCGGGCGAAGACTTCACGTTAGCCATGAGAGAACCCCTTCGGAAATACGCGCAACGTCAGCGCGGCGAGTACCGCGATGGTCAACCCGCCCAGCACCGGACTGACAAATGTACTGACGAGCACCTGGCAAGCGCCAAAGACAAGGCACGTGAGCAGCAGGCCGACCATCGAATAGCCGGATACCATGACGAGCATGAATGCGTTGACCAGGTATGGCAGCCCCATGTTCGGATCGACGCTCGACAGCGGCGTGATCAGCATGCCGGCAAGCGAGCCAAGCGAGGCGCCCAGGCTGAACGTAATAAAGCGGATGCGTCCGGAGTGAATGCCGAGACCACGCGCGAGATCTTCATTCATGATGACCGCTCGGGTTTTCACGCCGAAGCGCGTGCCGGACAGCAGTGCGGTCAGCAGCGTGCACAACCCGACGGCAATCGGAATCAGCAGCAACCGGTAAGCGGAATAGTCGGTGCCCGCAACAGAGAGCGCTCCTTTTAACGGCGTTTCCACAAACTGCACTTCGCGCCCGAACACCAATACGATGATCTGACCAATCACGATGCCGAGCCCCCACGTCGCGAGAATGGCATCGAGCGGTCGCTTGTACAGCGGACGCACGATCATCTGCTCGACCACCATCCCCACTACAACGCCAACTACGAGCGACAGGGGCACACCGAGCCACGGATTCAATTTCAGCTGCGTGACGACGAAGCTGGCATAGGCGCCCATCGTCAGCAGCGCGCCATGCGCAAAATTGACGATCTTCATAACGCCGAAAATCATCATCAGTCCCGCAGTGACGATGAACAGCAACGCTGCACTCGTCAGTACATCCAATGTCAGAACCATGGTCCTCTCCAATCGCATCCGCCTGCTAGCGCACGCGGATGCATTGCATCACACGTTCACTTGATATTTGGACACTGTGCGCCCGGATCGACGCCCTGGAAGGTCTGGAGGATCTTCACCGAACCATCGGCCTGAATCTGGCCGAGCCTCATGGACAGCGGCGTATGCCTGCTCTTGTCCATCCTGACCGGTCCGCGCGGCCCGTCGTACGACACTTCGCCAAGCGCCTTGATCACCTTTCCCGGCTCCACTGAGCCCGCCTTTTCGACTGCGGCCTTGTAAAGGTAGAACGCTTCGTACTGCGGCTCGGACAACTCGTTCGGGGTCTTCAGATCATGACTGAAGCGCTTTTGCGCGGCCGCGAGGAACTTGCCGTTTTCGGGCGTGCTGATACTCGTAAAGTACGAGCCGGACATATAGATGCCGGTCGCGAAGTCACCCATGCTCTTTGCCGTCGCTTCGTCAATGGCGAGATTGCCGTAGGGCAGCGTCATCCCCGATCCCTTCAGCTGTTTCGCAAGCGCGACGTTAGGCGCACCGCCGGCGGTAGCGCTGATCAGCGCATCGGGATGAACGGAGCGGATCTTCGACAGAATCGGCGTCCAGTCCGTACCGTCGATTGGCAGATATTCCTCGCCAACGACCTTGCCGCCATGCTGCTCGATGTACTTCTTCGTGAAATCGAGCATGCCGCGGCCGAACGCGTAGTCGTTGCCGACCAGATAGAAGGTCTTCGCACCCTTGCTCTTTTCGAAGTAATCGACCACTGGCGCGACCTGCTGTTCGGGTACCCAGCCGTTGACGTACATCCACGGATTACACGACCGGCCCTCGTAGAACGACGTATAGATAAGCGGCTTGCGACCACGCGTGATGGCAGGCAGCGCGGCATTCCGTGCCGCGCTGGTTTCCATCGAGATGATCGCATCCACGTTCTTCTGGAACACGAGCGAGTCGTAGGCTTTCTGTGCACCGACTGCGCCGGACGCGTCGTCGGCAATTTCCAGTTCGACCTTGCGCCCAAGGATGCCGCCGGCAGCGTTGATCTCGTCGACCGCGAGCTGGGACGACTGTATGACAGCTGGCGCGACCACGCTGTTGGCGCCGGATAGGCCGACGGCAACGCCGATCCTGATCGGATCGGAGGCATGGGCGCTGGCGGAAATGATGGCCGTCGCCGCGAGGGCACCGGCAAGCAAACACGGTTTGATCGACTGCATGGTCAGAATCTCCTTTGCGGTTGATTGCTATGAGTTCAAGAAATGCGGGTTCTGGGCAGAGTGGACCTATCGCTCACAAGCGGGTTTGATGCCGCCATTGCCCGTGTTCGAGTCGTATGCTTCGGGACGCCGATCGCGCACGACGTGGTTGAATGCGTTGAGCGAACGACCGGAACGGATGCGCTGTACGTCGATCGGCGCGTAGAGAATGACCTCGCGGTCCTGCGGCGCCGGACCGGCAAGCGGCCATCCGTCGCCGCCGACGATCAGGCTTTGTCCGATGAACGGCTGGCCTCGCTCGGTGCCAATGCGGTTTGCACAGGCGACCATCAAGCCGTTGCTGTGCGCAGCCGCCATCGTGAGCGTCGTCGCCATCGCGGGACGATCGGAGGGCTGAGCAGGCATGGGGACCCAGTTCGTCGGCACGCAGACGATGTCCGCGCCTTGCGCCAATGCTCGTCGGTACACCTCGGGAAACCAGCCGTCGTAACAGATGGCAATCGCGACGCGCCCCAGCGGAAGCTCAAAGACCGGAACGCCGCGGTTACCGGGTTCGAAGAAGACGTGTTCGTGATTCCAGAGGTGCAGTTTGCGATAGGTGCCGACGAGACCCGACGGTCCAATCAGTACAGCCGAGTTGTACAGGCGTTGCCCGTCTCGCTCGGCGATGCCCGCGACGATATGCACGTCGAGCCTGCGAGCCGCGTCCGTCCATATCCCCACCGTCTTGCCGCCTGACAGCTCTTCCGCCAGCGAAAATGCCTCATCGCGATCTGCGAATACGTAACCGCTATTGGCCAACTCGGGTAACACGACAAGCGAGGCACCGTTCTTCGCGGCTTCCTCGATATGCCGGATCGACGTCTGCACGTTCATGGATTTCTCACCGACGCGCGGTTCCATCTGCACGCATGCGACGATGGGATGATGGATGCCCTGCTCGGCAGGGCGGAGTTGCCTCGTTTCCAAATTGGTTCTCCAAATGCAAAAAGCCCCCGAACCAGCGTTTTCACGCAAGTTCGGGGGCTACGTAGCCTTCCATGTGTAGCACGGCATCGTTGCCGCGAGGTTGCCGACTTCACGTCGACAACCGATGTGGCGAATCTAAGGCCTCCATATTTCGCCGTCAACTACGTTGACCGCCTTTCAGGGGAAACCCTTAATTACCCGTGTTCATCACCTGATGCTTCGTGTCTACGGCGGCCCGCACGTTGTAGCCGACCGATTCGGTTCTTTCGCCTCCGCTGGTCATGGAGGGGGAGTCCGGCTAGATGGAATCCGGTTGAGATACCCGTAGTAGATCTTCAGCATCACGCCCGGATGGTAAGACGGGCGGCCTGTGGTGGCGTGTGTCGTGCCGTTGAAGCCGAGCGTTGTGAGGTCTAGCTCATCCACGAAGACGTCTACGATCCTGACGGGTTGTCCTGGCCGACGTAGTCATCGACGCATTCGGGAGGGAAGTAGTGCGACCTGCTTGCGGTCATCGCCTTCAATGAATTGCTTCATGAGTCACTTGGTCTCGATTGGTGTTGCGGGGACACCGTCTTTGAGCTAATTAGCGACCGGCATGGCTTGCGGTTGTCCTACATACCTCATGGAGCAAATTCAGGTCGATAGCACTCAATTTATATTCGGCTGACGTAGCAGGGACTACCTCAATGTCGGCAAACGAAAAAAAATGAGTGCACGCCGCTAAATATGACCCGATCACTGTTGGATGACTTCCATCGGGTTCATACAAGTCGATTTCAGGCCGGAGTCTGCGAAATTGATCCCAGGCCAGGCCGACTGGGATAACTCTGGCCCCGGTCGTTTCAGCCAAACCCCGAAACGCGGTAACGATATTTGCCTGCGACGCCGGATCATTCTTCCGAGCCCATGTCATGTACAAATATGGCTGCGCACCGGCGACTTGAATCGTATCGACGAATCTTCGCACATGCTCTTGCATGCTTTTCAATGCACGGAGTGGTCGAGTGCTTTGGTCCTGCAACACGACCGCATTCCATTTCTGGGCAGTCAGGCGCTTTTGGACTTCGCCTCGGTTCCAATGCGCCGCAAGCGATGCTCCGCCAAATGCAATTACATCGGCCTTCACCTGCGTACCGGGAAAGCTTGCCTCAAGGAGGCTGGCAAGCATCGTTGGCATATCATTTCTCGTTGTATAGCTATTGCCAACAAAGAGGACTCGAAACTCGCTGCTCATGGTGATTGAATATAGCGTCTTGTCCGCCGACCGATGCAATGACTGCAACGACATACCAATACTCCTCTACGTCCTTCATGGTACCCCGATCGAACTACGGTCGCCCGTGCGACGTCGAACCGGATTCCCCAAGTCTTCGCTGGCTCCCGGACCACGAGCGTTTTGGCTGCGGCCTTCTTCGCGGGCGCCTTCTTTGCGGTCGCCTTGGCCGCCTTCACTGCGCTCATTTTTGACGCGGCGCTCGATGTGAAGCTCACACCCGATGAAATCGCCTCGCTCGAAACGCCGTACGTGTCGCACGACGTGGTGGGGTTCCAGTAGGCGCGGCGCCTGAACGAACTTCGCGCCCCACGCTGAAATCGCCGGGTCCTTGCTCTATCTCCAAATGCTGTATATATTCACAGTACTGTGTTTGCATACAGTATCGGAGGCGTCATGGAGCATCTGGTCAGGGTGTACAACGAAAAGGATCGTCGGACGCTGGAGTGGCTTCGCAAGCACGTCGGCGACGCGACCATTGCGGCCGCCGTCAAACGGTGCGCCGGCGGCAAGCCTTTCCTGTCGTCCGTTTGCCGGCAGATCGGCGTGCGGCCGCCCGAATATCTGGCTTCAGCGAGCCGTCCGGCCCCAACCGCGACTGGCGAGGAGGCGCTGGCAACGATTCGCGGCATCCTCGCCGCCAAGGCGCTCGCAACCGGCGGAACGCTTGCCCGGATACATTAACGGACTCACTCTCGCGAGTCCGCTCGGCGTCGGCGCGGTGTTGCCGATCGGCGTGCCTGTGGAATGCGAAGCGGCGATTGAGATCGACTGATTTTTCAGCTGTTCACGATCGGCAAAGCGGTATGAAATGTGCTGTATTCGGCTGTGATGACACTTCGACATCAATGCCAGCCGCATAACGCATTCTCATACGATGAGTAAGCTGATCAAGCCCATTCGCGTGGATTCCGGTTATCCGACAGGGTCGGGACACGCGTTGCCCTCAAGGAACTTCGCCCGGACGCGAAGAGTGCTGCTTTTCATGCTGGTGGTCACGGTGATTGTTCCAATCGCCGGTCTGGCCGGGTACGGCTACTACAACTACCAGCAGCGCTACAACGATGCAGTCGAATCGAGCGAACGGATGAGCCGGGTCGGCGAAGAACAGGCGCTCAAGGTCATGGACCTGAACGCCGAACTGGTGTCGCGCGTGGAAGAGCTGCTGGGTGACATGACGGACGCTCGAATTGCAGCCGACGAGTCCGCGCTTCATCAACGACTCAGCCGGATCGCGGGCGGGTTTCCTCAGGTCGCAGCCATCTCGTCGTTCGGCCCGTCAGGAAGGCTACTGGTCAGCAGCCGCTTTTTCCCGGCCCCTGCCGTCAACATCCGGAACCGCGACGATTTCCTCAACGCGCGGCAGTATCAGCCCGAGTCTTACGTGTCGCTGCCCATGCAGGCCAGCGTCTCGAAGGCGAGCGTATTCAACGTCACTGACGCGCGCGTTGCCGCTGACGGCCGATTTCTCGGTGTCGTCTCAGTCGCACTACGACGCGATTATTTTTCGAGCTTCTATCAGAAGCTCATCGATGCGCACGCCGCGACGTTCATTGGACTCTATCGAAGCGATGGCTCGTTGCTGACAAGCTTCCCCGCTGATTCGCCGGGTACAACGCCGCAGGAAGCCAACATGTTCGCTCAGGCGTTTTCACGCAATGAGTCCATCGGCCATCTCGTGTCGACGACGTTTGCGGATGGACAGAAGCGCGTCGTCACTTATCGTCGGGTCGACAACTACGGGCTGTATGTTGCCGTCGGCTTCCAGGTCGCGCAGCTTTACGCAGTCTGGCTGCATCACTTTCTTCTGATTTGCACGCTGACGGGCCTGCCCTGCCTGATTATCTGGCTCCTCATCGGCTTTTCGCTAAAGCAGTTGTCGACCGAGGAAAGCGCTTGGGAGCAATGGCGCGACGAGGCAGGCAGACGTCTCGATGCAGAGGAATCGGCGAGACATCTGCAGCGTGCGAGCGCATTGGGCAACCTCGTCGCAAGCGTCGCGCACGACTTCAACAATTACCTCATGGTAGTGAAGTCGAATGTGGCAATAGCCAAGGCTAAAGAACACGACGACGCGCACAGTGAGATCATCGCGATCGAGCGGGCGACGGGCACTGTCGAAGGACTCGTACGGACCTTGATGGGCTCGGCGAGAAAGCAGCCCTTGAAGCTGACACCCGTCGACCTGACGCAGCTCCTCCCCGGCATGCTGCAGGTCGTGCAGGCAACCGTGGGCGATTCCGTGTCTGCGAGCATCGACGTTGCGCCGGACATCTGGCCTGTACGGAGCGATACGGCAGAACTGGAACTGGCCATCGTCAATCTCGCGCTCAATGCACGCGATGCGATTCATCACGGCGGCAAGTTCGCCGTCCGTGCGCAGAATATCGAGGTCGCGTCCCACGTCGTGGGCGTGCCTGCGGGCGACTATGTGCTGCTCTCCATTTCGGACGATGGCGAAGGGATGTCCCGCGAGGTTGCAGACAAAGCATTCGAACCGCTCTTCACCACCAAAGGAGGAACCTCGCATCCCGGTCTTGGACTCGTTCAGGTACTGGCAGTGTGCGAGATGAGCGGAGGCACGGCGAAACTCACGAGCGAGCGCGGCGTGGGTACGACTGTGCGCCTCTATCTTCCCAGGAGCAGTGTCCGCGTCGAGCCGGCTGCCGATGCAACTGACAACCTGCCGGCGGCGGCATCGACTGAAACGGCGAACCATCACGTCCTGCTGATAGAAGACAATGACGAGGTCGCGGCCAGTCTGTCGGCCGTGCTTCAGTTGATGGGCCATGAGGTCACGCATCTGCCCAGCGCCGACGATGCGCTGATCGCCTTGCAGGAAGGACAGGCATTCGAGCTCGTGCTGTCCGACGTACAGATGCCTGGAAAGATGAGCGGCATCGATCTCGCCGAGTGGCTGCTAACCCACCGTCCCGAGCAGCGGCTGGCGCTAATGACCGGCTATGCGGATGAACTGGAAAGAGCGAGGCATACCGGCGTGCCCATTTTCTCGAAGCCTTTCGATGCCGAGGAACTCGAACCGCTTATCGGTGCGTGAGTCGTCCTCTCTCGTAGTAGACGATGGCATTGGAAGATGCAGCGGCAGGATCGCCGCTGCGCTTCACTGTTTCGCGCTCTCGAAGCGTTTCTTCTAACCCGCCGCCTGAATCATCTTCCACCCATTACCGGCTGGATCGCGGAAACCCGCATCGACGCTGCCGAAGCGATCCACCGGCTCCTGCGTAAACTCGACACCCTTCGCTTTGAGCCGTTCGTAGCTCGCGCGGCAATCGGCGACGGAGAGGACGAGCGGCGGCATCGCGCCTTTGGCGACCATCGCACGCAGCGTTTGAGCGGTGGCTTCATCGTGGACCGGCGGCCCGGGCGTGAACAGGCCAAGCTGAAACGAAGGCTGTTCCGGATGCTGGACCGTCAGCCAGCGATACGCACCGTTGCGCACATCCGTATGAACCTGAAATCCGAGCTTGTCGACATAGAACGCGAGCGCCTCATCCTGATCGTCGACGTACAAGCCCACCACGTTGATACCTTGGGTCATCACGACACCTCCTCGATTGATGAGCGGACTGTACCTTTGGACTTGCGGCGGCGCTTCTCCAAAACTGCGGTCGTGAGGTCCGGCCTCTGCGCGGCCTTCAGCACGCAGGCAGGCACGAGCGCCAGTTGATGCCCGTTGGCCCGCGCCTCGATGCGCATCGCGCTGGGGCTTCGGCCCGTCACGTCGTGGAAAGTGCGTCCGAACGTGCCGAGACTCTCCCAACCCGTGGCAAAGGCGATATCGGTGATGCTCAGGTCCGTATCGCGCAGCAGCGTGGTGGCCTGTTCGATACGCCGCGTCAGCAGATACCGGTGCGGCGGAACGCCAAAAGCCTGCTTGAAAGAGCGCGCGAAATGGGCAGTGGACACACCGCTGATCGCCGCCAGACGCTCGACGGGCCAGGCCTCGTGCGAGGCGGCATCCATCCGGTCTTTGGCGCGCAGCAGACGGCGCAGCAGCGCCGGATCTTGCGGGACGGCGTCCATCGATCCGCGGTTCGAATCCTGGCGAGAGCGCATGAGTTCAGGAAGCTGACAGTGTCCGCGTAGTGTAGGCCCAACGTTTGTCACCCATGCTCACAGCAGCGGAAGCATCGCCCTGATGTGCTCCGCGAAAGCCGCAGTCAACAGCGACGGACGCGCCCGCGCAAATCTCAGCGAAACGCCCACTGCCGGCAACGCCGGCAACTCATGATCCGCACTGAGCACGCACAGATCGGGCGGCACGGCCGTCTGCGTCATCACGGCGAACGCCTGCCCCGAGCGCACCAACGCGGTGAGGCCCGACAGGCTGCTGCTCGCATACGCGATCCGGTAAGCCCTGCCGGCACGCTGAAGCGCGTCGCACGCGGCGATGTGATCGAGCGTGTCCGGGTCGGAGAGCGCCAGCGGCAGCGGATCGAAATGCGCCGAATCCAGCCCGGGATAGCCGATCCAGACCAGTTGCTCGCGCCGGATGATGTCGTCGCTCGGGCTGCCTTCGGGCAATGAAATCATCGCGAGATCGACCGCGCGTTTCTCCAGCCGTTCGAGCAGCCGCGGCGTCGGCCCGCAGACCACCTCGACGAGCGCATGCGGATGCTGGCTCGAGAACTGCCGCAGCAACGGCGGCAGGAACACAGCGGCATAATCGTCCGGACAGCCGAAGCGGATGCTGCCCGACAGCCCCGTGCCGCACAGATCGGCCATCGCCTCGTCGTGCAGCCGCAAAATGCGTTGCGCGTGGATCAGCAGACGCTCGCCGGGGTTCGTCAGCACCACGCCGCGCCCCGTGCGCTGAAAAAGCGGCTGATCGACGATTTCCTCCAGCCGCTTCATCTGCTGGCTCAACGCGGATTGCGTCCGGCCGACACGGCCCGCCGCGCGGCTGAGCGCCCGCACCTCGGCGATCACGGCAAACGACCGCAACAGATCGATTTCGAGCGAGAGACTCAAGATATTAGATCCTCTTCTATCTCACATTAATACTATTCGTTTCTATAAAACCAGAGAGCCGCCTAGACTGCAAGCTGATCCATCACCCAGCCCATCACCCGCGAGGAGAGTACGGTGTCCCGAAACAACGACGCAGCCTTCTGGCAGAACGCCAGGCAGCACCTGATCCGCTACGGCGGCACGTTCGAGCCGATGATCATCGAGCGCGCACAGGGCAGTTTCGTCTACGACGCGGATGGCCGCGCGATCCTCGACTTCACCTCCGGGCAGATGAGCGCCGTGCTCGGCCACAGTCACCCTGAAATCGTCTCGGTCATCAACGAATACGCGGGGAAGCTGGATCACCTGTTCAGCGGCATGCTCTCGCGCCCGGTCGTCGATCTCGCGACCCGGCTGGCCGACATCACGCCCGACGGACTCGACCGTGCGCTGCTGCTCAGCACGGGTGCGGAATCGAACGAAGCCGCCATCCGCATGGCGAAGCTCGTCACCGGGAAGTACGAAATCGTAGGCTTTGCGCAGTCGTGGCACGGCATGACGGGCGCCGCTGCATCGGCAACGTATAGCGCGGGCCGCAAGGGCGTCGGTCCCGCTGCCGTCGGCTCGTTTGCGATTCCCGCGCCGTTCACGTACCGGCCGCGTTTCGAGCGCAGCGGGCACTACGATTACCTCGCGGAACTGGACTATGCGTTCGATCTCATCGATCGCCAGTCGAGCGGCAATCTCGCTGCGTTCATCGCGGAGCCGATCCTCAGTTCGGGCGGCATCATCGAATTGCCGGAGGGCTATATGGCCGCCCTCAAGCGCAAATGCGAAGAGCGCGGCATGCTGCTGATACTCGACGAAGCGCAAACGGGCGTCGGCCGTACGGGCACGATGTTCGCCTGCCAGCGCGATGGCGTCACGCCCGACATCCTCACGCTATCGAAGACGCTAGGTGCAGGCTTGCCGCTCGCGGCCGTCGTGACGTCGGCGCAGATCGAGGAGCGCGCGCATGAACTCGGCTATCTGTTCTACACGACGCACGTGTCCGATCCGCTGCCTGCCGCCGTCGGTCTGCGCGTGCTGGACGTCGTCGAGCGCGAAGGGCTCGTCGAACGTGCGAACGTGATGGGCGCACGGCTCAGGCGCGGCCTGCTGGATCTGATGGAACGCTTCGAATGTATCGGCGACGTGCGCGGGCGCGGCCTGCTGCTCGGCATGGAAATCGTCAAGGACCGCCGCACGAAAGAACCCGCCGACGGCCTGGGCGCAAAGATCACCCGCGAGTGCATGAATCTGGGCCTGAGCATGAACATCGTGCAGTTGCCCGGCATGGGCGGCGTATTCCGGATCGCGCCGCCGCTGACGGTGAGCGAAGAAGAAATCGACCTCGGGCTGGATCTGCTCGGTCAGGCCATTCAGCGTTCGTTGTAAATCGGTTGCATCGGCAGCCACTTTGGCATGCCGCGTGACATGAGCGTCCCGCGCGGGACGCTCGCAGTCCGGCGCACAGTCCGGGCGCTACGCGGATGGCAGCGCATCCGCGCGCATATCGCCTACTCTTTACTGGCGAGACCGCTTCTTCCGGCCGAAAGCTGGCCCGGCACACCACTCGCGAAATCCTCACACAGCTGCATCCGGACGTCCCCTCTGCCGACGGAGCGCCATCATGCATGTCGCGAGTTTGATCCTGCCGATCTTCGCCATCATCCTCACGGGCTGGCTCGCGGGCACGACGGGCTATCTCGCGCGCACCGTCGCCGGGCCGCTGATGCAGTTCGCCTACTACGTCGCGATGCCCGCGCTCGTGTTCCTGACCGTCGCGAAAGAGCCGCTCGATTCGCTGCTGGAGTGGCGCTTTCTCGCGGCGTTCGGCGGCGGCTCGCTGATCTGCTTCGTCGCCGTCCTGCTGGCCGCACGTATCGCGTTGCATGCAAGCCTTGGAAAGAGCGCGATGCTGGGCGCCGTGGCTTCGATGACCAACACGGGCTTTGTCGCGCTGCCAATTCTCAGAGCGCTGCAAGGTCAGCACGGCGTGCTCGCCGCCGCTGTCGCGACGGTCTTCGTCGGCGCAATCATGTTTCCCGCGCTCGTCGTTCTGCTCGAAATCGACCAGCAGAGCAGTTCACGCACGATGCGCGCAAGCGCGCTCGCCCGGCAGATCGGCACGAACCCCGTGATACTCGCCACCCTTCTCGGCTTGCTGTGGTCCGTCAGCGGCGCCGCGCTGCCCGCGCCCGTCGGGACCTGCCTGGGCATACTCGGCGAAGCGCTGACGCCCTGTGCGTTGTTCGCCATCGGCCTTGATCTGTCGATCGGCGAGTTGCGCGGTCATCTGAGCCGCTATGCGCTGCTCGCGGCGCTCAAGCTGGTTGCGATGCCCTTCGTCGTGTATGGACTGTGCGTCGCGGCAGGATTGAACCACACGCTCACGCTCGCCGCCGTGATCTGCGCCGCCGTGCCGACGGCCAAGAGCGCCTACGTGCTTGCAAGCGAGTACGACATCGAAAAGACCTCGACAGGTGCCGCCATTTCGATGACGACGCTCTTTTCGATCGTGACGCTGCTCGCCTGGCTCTACTGGATCTAGCGGCCGCTATGCCGCAAGCGGCTTGAGCGCCTGCGTGACTTGCGCGGCCGTCGTATAGCCCGAGCTGAGCTGACCGATCTTCCCATCGATCTCGACGAACAGCGACGGAAACCCGCGCACGCCCAGGCGGCGCGTCAGTTCGAAATCACGCTGGGTAGCGTCGATCACTTCATCGGAAGTGAAGGCTTCGAAGAAGGCATTGGCTGTCGTCGCGATACCTTGCTCCGCGATTGCCCGTGCGCCGATTTCAGCGAGCACGTTGCCATCCGTCGTATCGAGTCCGTCGACGTAAAACGCCAGCTGAAACGCGCGAAACACCTTCAGCACGTCGACATTGGGCGCAACCGTCCGCGCGGATACGACTGCCCGGCAAACGGGCTCCGTGTCGTACACGAAGTTCTTGCGCGCCATCAGCGCGTCGCGGTTGAAGACGGCACCGCTCATCTGCTCGACGCGCGCCCAGTGCGTGAGCCTGAACTGCTTTGCTGCGTCGTCGAGCACCTGTGTCGATCCCGCCGCCATGCCGCCCACGACGACCTGTACTTCCAGGTCCGGCATGCTCTGCGCAATCGCGCTCATCTCCTTGCCGAAGCCATAGCACCACGAGCACATCGGGTCGCCGACAAATATCAGTTTCATACGCTGTTCCATCTTCGTCTGATGATGCGCGACCCGACGGGTCGCGCGACTCAGCCGACTATACGTGCGAGGTGAAGGCGCATGAACGGCGTGCGCCTCACATCACTCGTTACACCGTGTAAATACACAGATGTTGCAGCGCGTCTCGCTCGAAGGTGCGAATCATCGCGGCGGCAAGGTTCAACGGAAGACACGACTCATCGGCTGGTTTTCAGCTGATCGAGTACTTTGAGCAGATCGCGCGCGCCGGCCGTCGACGACGCAGGATTCTGCCCCGTGACCAGACGGCCATCGACGATCGACAGAGGCTGCCAGTCGTCGACCTTTTCGAATTGCCCGCCAAGCCGCTTCAGTTCGTCTTCGACGAGAAACGGTACGACCTTCGTCAGTTGCACGGCTTCTTCTTCCGAATTCGTAAAGCCTGTCACGCGCTTGCCTTTGACGAGCGGCTCGCCGTTCACCTTCACATGACGTAAAACGCCTGGCGCGTGGCAGACAAACGCTACCGGCTTGCCGGCGTTGTAGAAGTTTTCGATCAACGCGATGGATAGCGGGTCTTCTGCGAGATCCCACAACGGGCCGTGTCCGCCGGGGTAGAAGACGGCGTCGTAGTCGTCGGCTTTGACCGTGGCAAGCTCGACCGTATTGGCCAGCACCTTTTGCGCAGCGGGATCGCTCTTGAAGCGCTCCGTCAGCTCCGTTTTGCCTTCCGGCGTGTCGCTCTTGGGATCGAGCGGTGGCTGCCCACCCTTAGGTGAGCTGACTGTCAAGGTCGCGCCCGCATCGAGAAACGTGAAATAGGGAGCTGCGAATTCCTCCAACCAGAAACCTGTCTTCTTCCCGGTATTGCCGAGTTGATCGTGAGACGTCAACACCATCAGGATCTTCATTGTCACACTCGCATGATGAAAGGACGATGTACCTGCCGATTGAACGGGACGATCCACGTAAAGTGGCAAGAGCACTATAGTCGCTGCCCGTAGCGTCGACAAACGAAGGGACACGCTAATACCAAAGTATAGTGACCGATACAAATGTGCTATCGACTCACTGGTTCACATGCGGTTTCATCAACCCTGGTGCATGCCTACTCGTGAGAATCGAACATGATGGTCACTAGCATCGACGTCAATCTGTCGACCCGGGAGATCCAGGTGCGGGGAATGTCCGTCCCCGTCGGCAGCCGTGCATTCGACATTCTTGCCGTGCTGATGGCGGCTCGAGGTCAGGTGGTATCGATCGAAGATATTCTTCGCAAGGTGTGGCCCGACACGGTCGTCGAGGAATCGAACATACGCGTGCAGGTCTGCGCTTTACGCAAAGCACTCGGCGAAGACAGACGGCTGATCCAGAACATACCGGGACGCGGTTATCGGCTGACACCGAAAAGCGACATGCCGGCTGCGAGAACCGGCATTCCGTTGTTGGCCGAATAGCAAAGCTTGCTGTGTATCCAGCTCCGCTTGTCTCATGAGGCAAGCGGAACTGGTTGCACGCGCAATGGAGCGGTCCGCCCGATCCGCTTCGAGCGCCCTGCCAGATTGGCGCAAATGAAACCAAAAATGTCATTTACGACGATATGCGAAACGCCGCTTTCCATCTACATTGATCCTTCCCGATCAACTTCGCAGCTGGAGACATCATGAACACCGTGGCGCATCGTTCGACGCACGCCGACCTCGACCGCGCAATCTGGACCGCGCTCACGACGCGACAAGCGCATCTTGGGCACGGCGATGCACAGGCGCGCCGATATCACGCCGATGTTGCCCCTTTTGCCGCGCTGTCGACCGAAACGCCCGCCGCGTACGAAGCGCTGCGCCGGCTTCTGCGGCCGCACGAACACGTGGCTCTGCTGTCGCTGGAGCCTCTCGACGGCATCGAAACGTTACGCGTAGAAAACGTCGGCACGATTCATCAAATGGTGGCCACACGCCCGGTTGCCGAAACGCCGGACAATCTCGACGTTATCCGACTGAACAGCGCCGATTCGCCCGACATGCTCGATCTCGCGCAAAGAACCAAACCGGGCCCGTTCGGCCCGCGTACGCATGAAATGGGGCACTACATCGGGATACGCGATCGCGGACGCCTGATCGCGATGGCAGGCGAACGGATGTGCATCGACGGCTACGTCGAGATCAGCGCCGTCTGCGTCGACGATGCGTGGCGCGGCAAGGGCCTGGCGGCCCGCCTCATCGACATCCTGCGCACGGAGATCGCGCAGCGCGGAGACACGCCCTTCCTTCACGTGTTCAGCCACAACACGACCGCGATCCATCTGTACGAACGCCTTGGTTTCGAGTTGCGCCGCGTGTTCGTCCACTCGCGGATCGGCCATGCCGACGCGAGCAACGCGCACCACGCCTAGTTCGCGCAAACTCGGCGGGTGCTGCGGCCGCTTCATACGTTGCCGCAGCACTCAGCACTTCATTTCCCCACCCTCTTCCTTCCGCCGCCACACAACGGTTTGCCGACCGACACCGCGCCGGCACGCACGTGCGTTCGTTTTTTCGACCGTCAAGTTCTCAATTAAGTGACCGTTAACACAGCCGAAGCTTCGTCCTGCGGCCTCAGCTCTCGCCCCCGCCAGCGGGGACAACATCGCGGCTCATTTTGCAAACGAAAACTATGAAACTGAAGAATCTGCCCGTTCGGACGGGCTTTATCGCGGTTCTCGCACTGTTTGGAATGCTGGTCCTGGTCACCGCATTGCTCGGGCTCTACTCGCTTTCGAAGAACAACCGCTTGTCAGAGCAGATCAGCACGCTCAATGCGCAGACGGTCGATCTGAAAGATGTCTACATCAACAACCTGAAAGCCCGCAGCGCGTTGAGCCGGGCCTTCATCGCACTGTCCTCGAATCCCGCCGACAAAGATTCCGCCGTTGCCGCAGCAAGGGGCTACTACAACGAAGCGAAGAAGGCGTTCGCTGCATTCGACGGCATCCCCAAGGAAACGGCGGAGCAACAGGAGACGGCGAAGCACGTCGGCGAAACGTTCCATGCGCACGCCGACGCGATCGACCTGCTGTTCGCCGCAATCGGCTCCGGCGACGTCACCGCGTATGCAGCGACGAACGAGGGCCCGATGACGAAGACGAGCGCGGCTTTCGGCAAGTCCGCGGACGCGTTCTTCGCGGTGGCTTCGGATGAAACCGACCAGCTGAAGGCCGACAAGGCGCGCACCAAATCGATGCTGACGGGCATGGCCATCGGCTTGCTCGTGCTGTCCTGCGCATTGATTCTGCTCGTGTACTACACGCTCGAACAAACCATCGTGCGGCCGCTGAAGGAAGCGGAGAGCGTGCTCGACCACGTCGCACGCGGCGATCTGACGGTCCAGATCCGCCACGAATCCACGAACGAAATCGGCAAGCTGTTCGACTCGATGAAGGAAATGAAGCGCAGTCTCGCGGGCATCGTGCATTCGGTGTACGGCGGCACGGACACGATCGCAACGGGCGTGCATCAGATGGCGAGCGGCAACACCGACCTGTCCCAGCGTACCGAGGAACAGGCCGCGGCATTGCAGGAAACGGCGTCGTCGATGGAAGAGCTGACCAGCACCGTGCGTCAGAACGCCGACAACGCAAAACAGGCGACGCAGCTCGTGATGAGCACGGCGGCCATCACGGAGCAGGGCAACCGCGCTGCGCAAGAAGTCGTGTTGACGATGCAAGGCCTGTCCGATCTATCGGGCAAGATTGCCGATATCACGAACGTGATCGAAAGCATTGCGTTCCAGACCAACATTCTTTCGCTGAACGCAGCCGTCGAAGCCGCCCGCGCCGGCGACGAAGGCCGCGGCTTCGCGGTGGTGGCGAGCGAGGTCCGCTCGCTCGCGCAACGCAGCGCGAGCGCCGCGAAAGAGATCAAGGAGCGCATCACCGATTCGCTCAGCCGCGTGGAAGCGGGCGCTCACCAGGTCGAGAAGGCCAGCCAGGTGATGGGCGAAATTCTGACCTCCGTGAACCGTGTCAGCGATCTGATGGGCGAGATCGCGGCCGCTTCGGAAGAGCAGTCGGAAGGCATCGAGCAGGTGAATCGCGCGATCACGCAGATGGATCAGGTCACGCAGCAGAACGCCGCGCTCGTCGAGCAGGCGTCGGCGGCAGCGCTCGCGCTGGAGGAACAGACCGTCGCGCTGAAGGGCGCCGTGTCGGTGTTCCGCGTCGATCGCGCACTCGCGCACGCCTGATGTGATTGCTTCGCGGACCGTCGCCGACGGCGGTCCTGCCCTGCCTTTGTCTCCAATAGCACGCGCCGCATTCGCGGTGCGTCGCCCGTCAAACGAGCGTGCCGCCTTGACATCCAATGCGCATGTTCCCGCACGAACGGCTGACCGACCCGCCGCTATCGCATTGAGTACATTGGTTATCAGGCGGCGGCTGAACTCGCCGTGGCGTGAGCCAGTTCGAGCCGATTGCCGCCGAGCGATTTCGCGCGATAGAGCGCCTGATCGGCGGCCCCCAGCAGATCGCCGAGCGACGAAGCCTCGCTACCCGACTGCGCAAGACCGATGCTGACCGTGGCCTGAACGCCCGCTCCGTTGCCGCCGAGGGTGATCGTCTCGCCGAAACTCTTCACAACGGCTTCGCCTGCTTCTTTCGCACGAAGGCCGTCGTACTCCGGCAGCAAGACCGCGAACTCTTCGCCGCCGATGCGCGCGAGAATCGCATCCCGCCCCAGCACACTGCGTGCGATATCGGCGAATGACTTGAGCACGCGGTCGCCCGTCTCGTGACCGTATCGGTCGTTGATCTTCTTGAAGTGATCGAGGTCGATGGCCAGAAGCGAAACAGGGCGCTCTGCGCCGCTGCTGCTGCGGATGATGCGTGCGCCCTCTTCGAAGAACCATCGGCGATTGCCGAGGCCCGTCAGATAGTCCGTCTGCGATTCCTGCAGCAGCTGCCCATGTGTTTCTTCGCGAACCAACCGCAGCAGGGTCATCGGCAGGACGACGGAATACAGCACGCCCTCGTACATCGTAATCTCGCTCATGGCCATCAGGAATCGATGACCGAACAGCGTCGTCAGCCAGGGCAGCACGCATGCACGATACGCGTAGAAGACCGCATGACCGCCCGACACCAGCATCGCGATATGCAGCGATTGCAGCCGTTTCAGGCCGCCGTCGCAACGCGCCAGTTCGCGCGCGGTGAGACCGCACGCGACCGCAATCGGAATCGCGCTGAGGTACATCCACATCAGGTCCTGGCCGCCCACGCCGGCAATCGCCCACGCGAGCGCGAGCAATACGAGCACACCCGCCGATGTCCGCACGTGCTTGCGGCCGTTCAGCACGGCGACACCGTGCAGGATCAGCAGATAACCGGAAACGATGATGAGATTGCTCAGCGCCGAGCCGAGCACACCCGGGAGATCGCGACGCCACGCCGCCACCGCGCAGCCGATGGCGAGCGTGGCGTATCCCGTGGCCAGTATTCTCAATTCCCTGCTTCGCTTGGGATGAACGCGACACTCCCACAGCGTCATCGCTGAGCTGGCTAGAAGCGTTCCAATCGCAAGGAGATAAAGCGTAATAAGATCGACATGCATCGCAGACGTAAGGGCACTACGCCGGTACATCGCGGCGGCCATCGCATTTTACGCTGAAAATAAGGCTGCATCATGCCGGTCGGCAGCCGCTTCATTCCGCTTGCTTCACAGCGCGTGCAAATGCGGGCATGCGCGATGCTCCGCCATGCAGATTGCCTGGAAGCGGGCGACGCCCGTTCATGTGAAGGATCCCATGACCGATCCGATCGATCCCGAGCGCAACACCGAGCGAGCCGGAGCCGCGATCGGTAAAAATTCCGACGCCGATTCGCCGGATGCATCGTGCATCGACGACGACACTGCCGGCGGGACTACACACCGCCGCGCACCACGACCTCGGCCGATACCGAAAGCACCCGCCGCGCAAGCGCCGGAAGCGTTCACATCGGCTGCCTATGCGCCCGAGCCCGACAAGGCCGGCGCTCCGTTTGCCGAGCGCTTGCAGAAGTGGTTCGATGCACGCCTATGGCAGCCGTTCGATTTCCAGCGCGAAGTCTGGCGCGCAGTCGCGGCCGGTTCGAGCGGCCTGCTGCATGCGATGACGGGCGCGGGCAAGACCTGGGCCGTATGGTTCGGCGCGATGGCTGCATATGGCGATCACGCGCCCGGCGCACTCGCCGATCCATTGACCGTCCTATGGATCACGCCGATGCGCGCACTCGCCGCCGACACCGCGCGCGCGTTGCAAAGCTCGGTGCGCGAACTCGCGGTGCCGTGGACGATCGGCCTGCGCACAGGCGATACGAGTTCCACCGAACGCGCGCGCCAGAGCCGCCGTATGCCGAGCGCACTTGTCACGACGCCCGAAAGCCTCTCGCTGATGCTCACGCGCAGCGATGCGCGCGACGCGCTGAAGCATGTGCGCATCGTCGTCGTCGACGAATGGCATGAACTGCTCGGCAATAAGCGCGGCACGCAAACGCAGCTCGCGATTGCGCATCTCGCACGCTGGCGCGTCGATCTTCAGGTATGGGGACTGTCGGCGACACTCGGCAACCTCGCGTTCGCCGCCGACGTGCTGCTCACGCCCGTGCGCACGCCGCGCCTCTCCGTGAGCGGCATGCAGCCGAAGACGCTGATCATCGACACGCTCATTCCCGCAACGATCGAACGCTTCCCCTGGGGCGGCCATCTCGGCACGCGTCAGGTCGGCGCCGTGGCCGCAGGCATCGACGAAGCGCGCACGTCGCTGGTGTTCACCAATACGCGTTCGCAGGCCGAAATCTGGTATCAGGCGCTGCTCGCGTTGCGGCCCGACTGGGCAGGACTGATTGCGCTCCATCATGGCTCGCTCGCGCAGGAAGTGCGCGAGTGGGTCGAGGACGGACTGAAGAGCGGCAAGCTGAAGGCCGTCGTCTGCACGTCGAGCCTCGATCTCGGCGTCGACTTTCTGCCTGTCGAGCGCGTGTTCCAGATCGGCTCGCCGAAAGGCGTCGCGCGGCTGATGCAGCGCGCGGGGCGCTCCGGGCATGCGCCGGGCCGCGCATCGCGCATCACGATCGTGCCGACGCATGCGCTCGAACTCGTCGAAGCCGCAGCCGCGCGGCGTGCGGTAGAGGCGCGACGCATCGAAGGCCGCGAGACGCCGCGCAAGCCGTTCGACGTGCTCGTTCAGCATCTCGTCACGGTCGCGATCGGCGGTGGCTTCAACGCGATCGAAGTTTACGACGAAATCCGCACGACCTTCGCGTATCGCGATCTGACACAACAGGAATTCGACTGGGCGCTCGCGTTCGTCGAGCGCGGCGGTCCGTCGTTGGGTGCTTATCCCGACTTTCACCGCGTCGTGCAAGACGAGGACGGCGTGTATCGCGTGCAGCGTGACGATCTGATCCGCCGCCATCGCAACAACGTCGGCACCATCGTGGCCAACGCGACGCTGCACGTTGCGTGGCTCGCGGGCGGCCGGATCGGTTCGATGGAAGAGTCGTTCATCTCGCGGCTCAAACCCGGCGACGTGTTCACGTTCGGCGGCCGTGCGCTCGAACTCGTGCGCGTGCGCGACATGACCGCCTATGTGCGTCGCGCGAGTTCGTCGAGGGGCGCGATGCCGCAGTGGGCGGGCAGCAAGATGCCGTTGTCGTCGGAGCTGGCGGACGCGACGCTCGCGATCCTCGCTGAAGCCGGGCGCGGCGTCTACGTGGAACCGGAAATGATCGCCGTGCGGCCCTTGCTGGAGTTGCAGGCAAGCTGGTCGGCATTGCCGGAAGCAGGCGTGCTGGTCGCCGAGATACTGCGTTCGCGCGAAGGCCATCACTTCTTCTGCTACCCGTTCGCAGGGCGTGTTGCGCATATCGGCCTCGCGTCGCTGCTCGCCTGGCGCGCGGCACGTGAGCGCCCCGGCACGTTCTCGATCTCCGCCAACGACTACGGCTTCGAGCTATTGTCGTCGCAGCCTTTCGACTGGGCGGCGCTGATCGCGGAAGGTCTCTTTTCTTCGACGCGTCTCGCCGGCGACATCATGGACAGCCTCAACGCATCGGAACTCGCGATGCGACGCTTCCGCGAAATCGCACGCGTGGCCGGGCTCGTTTATCAGGCGCATCCTGGACAGCAGAAAAGCGCGCGACAGTTGCAGGCATCGAGTGGTCTTTTTTATGAGGTCTTTCGCAAGCACGACAGCGACAACCTGCTGCTCGCGCAGGCCGATTCGGAAGTGATGCTGCAAGAACTGGAACTCGATCGCATGAAGCGCGCGCTCGACGCGATGTGCACGAGCCGCCTCGCGCTGACGCACCCGAAAAAACCGACGCCGTTCGCGTTTCCGCTGATCGTCGGGCGTGTCCGCGAAAAGGTCAGCACAGAGAAGCTCGCGGATCGCATCGAACGGATGCTCGCCGAACTCGACAAGGCCGCGCGCTGATGACATTCGAAACCATCACCGTCGAAGCGGGTGGTCATCCGCTGCAATTGTCTGCAGAGCGTGCCGCGTTCGATCCGCATTTGAAGTGTCTGTTGATTGCCGATGCGCATTTCGGCAAGGACGCCGTGTTCCGCGCGCATGGCGTGCCCGTGCCCGCCGGTGCGACGACCGGCGATCTCGCGCGGCTCGATGCGCTGATCGCCGCGCATCGGCCCGAGTCGATCGCATTTCTCGGCGATCTGCTGCACGGCCGCGAATCGCTCGCCAACGAAACGATGCAGGCGCTCATTGCGTGGCGTGAGCGGCATGCGACCGTTCGCGTCGTGATGGTCGAAGGGAATCACGATCGCCACGCCGGGATGCTGCCGCCGTCGCTCGCTGTCGAAACGGTGCTCGAGCCGTGGTTATTCGGGCCGTGGGCGTTGTGCCACTATCCGCAGGTCGTCGATGGCGCGTATGTGCTCGCGGGCCATCAGCACCCTGTCTACGTGATCGCGAGCCGGGCGGATTCCGTGCGCGTGCCCTGCTTTCGTTTCGCCGCGCGCTGTGGTGTGCTGCCCGCGTTCGGCGCGTTCACGGGCGGCTTCGTCGTCAACCAGTCCGCCGACGACGCGGCGATTTACGCCGTCGCGCAGAACCGCGTGATCCCGGTGCGCGAGCGCCCGTAGGCATACCCCCCGTCCGTGGGGGGAGCGGGCCGTTTTCGCCATGCTACCTTGCTCTGCTGTAACCGTACGATAGCAAGGGAACACCATGAACGAGCTGAACGGCTTCGACTTCGAAGACCTGCAACCTGGCATGAGCGCCACATTTGCCAAGACCATCACGGAAGCGGACATCCTGTTGTTCGCAGGCGCATCGGGCGACATCAACGCCGTCCACATCAACGAGCAGTTCGCGCGCACCACGCCGTTCAAGGGACGCATTGCGCACGGGATGCTGACCGCAAGCATCATCTCCGCGACGATCGCCGGACGCCTGCCCGGTCCCGGCACCGTGTATCTCGGACAAAACCTGCGCTTCAAGGCGCCCGTTCGTCCCGGCGATACCGTACAGGCCGAAGTCACGATCAAGGAACTGATCGCCGACAAACGCCGTGTGGTGTTGTCGACCGTATGCACGGTCGACGGCAAGGTGGTGATCGATGGCGACGCGATCGTCATGCCGACCTCGCGCGATGCGCAGGCCAAGGCAAGCGCCGATCGTTCGGCCGTCAACGCGTGAATCAGGATTCGATATGAAAATGCCGTTTAGCATGCCGGACGAGTTTGCGTCGGGCTGGGTCAAAGCCGGGTTCAACTTCTGGCGTTCGCTGCCGCTGTCGAACGAAACGCACAGCACGCGAAAAACCCTCACACAGGCGAGCACCGATTACTGGCGTCAGCAAGCCGCGCTCTACACCAGCGTGTTCACCGGCATGGCGGGTCTCAAGTCCGCTTCGGAGCCCGTGATCCAGGCGCCGCAAGGCGACCGCCGCTTCCACGCGGACGACTGGTCCAGCAACGGCTGGTACAGCCTGCTCAAGCAGAACTATCTGATCAATGCGCGCATGCTCGAAGACATGGTCGAGGCGAGCACGCTGGACGAGAAGGAAAAGCACAAGCTGCGCTTCTACACCCGCCAGTTCATCGACCTCGCGAGCCCGACGAATTGCGCCGCGACCAACCCCGACGTCATCCGTCACGCGATCGAGTCGAGCGGCACCAGTCTCGTGTCGGGCGCGACCCGTTTGTTCGAAGACATGAAGGACGGCTGCATTTCGATCACCGATCGCAGCGCGTTCGAAGTGGGCCGCAGCGTGGCCGCATCCGAAGGCTCGGTCGTGTTCGAAAACGAGCTGTTCCAGCTGATCCAGTATGCGCCGCTCACAACGACCGTCGCGCAACGGCCTCTTCTGATCATTCCGCCCTGCATCAACAAGTTCTACATTCTGGATCTGCAACCGGACAACTCGTTCGTGCGCTTCGCATGCGAACAGGGGCTGACGGTGTTTCTGGTGTCCTGGCGCAATCCGGACGAGAGCATGTCCCACACACAATGGGACGACTATGTGGAAAGCGGCGTGATGAAGGCGATCGAAGTCTCGCGCGCCATCGCTCGCGCGGACAAGGTGAATGCGTTGGGCTGGTGTGTCGGCGGCACGCTGCTGTCGTCGGCGCTCGCCGTGATGCGCGCGAACGGTGACGATACCGTCGCCAGCGCGACGCTGCTGACGGCACTGCTCGACTTCAGCGAACCCGGCGATCTGGGCGTGTTCATCGACGAAGCCGGTGTGTCGATGCGCGAACACACACTGGGTCGCGGCGGTCTGTATCCGGGACGCGAACTCGGTTTCGTCTTTCAGACGCTGCGTGCCAACGATCTGATCTGGCCGTACGTCGTGAACAACTATCTGAAGGGCAAGACACCCGCCGCGTTCGATCTGCTGTACTGGAACGCGGACACGACGAATCTGCCCGGTCCGATGTACGCCTGGTATCTGCGCAACATGTATCTGGAGAACAACCTGCGCGTGCCGAACCGCCTGACCATGTGCGGCACGCCCGTGGATCTCGGGCGCGTCGATATCCCTGCCTATCTTCTTGCGACCGAGGAAGACCACATCGTTCCGTGGCAATCCGCGTATCAGTCGACGCAACTGCTCGGCGGACCAACGGAGTTCGTGCTCGGCGCAAGCGGCCATATCGCCGGCGTCATCAATCCTGCTTCGAAGAACAAGCGCAGCTACTATACGGGCGGTACGCCGGGCAGCGATGCGGGGCAATGGCTCGAAGGCGCTACGCAGCAATCAGGCAGCTGGTGGAATCACTGGATACGCTGGGCGAAGCAGCATGCGGGCGACGAGGTGAAGGCTCGCACGACGCTGGGCAGCGCGAAGCACAAGCCGATCGAGCCCGCGCCGGGCCGTTACGTGAAAGTGCGAGCAAGCTGATCGCTTACGCGCGCCGCACGCAGGACACGCGCTCGCAGCATCACGCGTGTCCGCGAAACAGCGCGCAGGTTCTGAACGCTTCCTGCGAGAGAGGGATCTCCTTGGCGCGGCAGTAGCGCGTGGTCAGCTTCAGCAGTTCCTTGATGTCTCGCCCGCTCGAATGCGGCCACGCGTTCGTCAGGGCTTCGATCAGGTCATCGTCGAGATCGGCGCCCAGCTGGTCGGCGAGCAGCCTCCACAGGCGTATCGCGTCGGCCTTCGGCGGCGTTTCGTAGTGAATCTTCGCGATGCAGCGCGACAGGATCGCATCGTCGACATCGTCGATGCGGTTGGTCGTCATGAACAGCAGGCCGTTGAAGTACTCGAGCGTGCGCAAGAACTCCGCGACGATCGCGTTGTGCTCCAGGTCGTTGTCCCGGCGACGGATGTAGACGTCGGCTTCATCGAGCAGCAGGATCGCATCCCAACGCGTCGCGCGCTGCAGGATGCCGGACAGCGCTGCCCCCACGGACGCCGCCGTGGTCCCGAGCTGCCCCGAATGCACGCGATACAGCGGCTTGCCGACCACTTCCGAATAGACCTCGGCGGTCAGCGTCTTGCCCAGCCCCGGTGCCCCCTGGCAAAGAATCGTCGTGCCGCCCGACTTGCCCGGCACGAAGTCCTGCACGAACACATTCGTCCTCGACGTCAGAATGTCGATCAGATCGCGATGATGGCTCGGCAGCACGAGCTTGTCGCGCAACTCCGGCTGGTAGCGATACTCGCTCATGTGCTGCACGTGCACCCAGATCGCGCTGTGCCATTCCAGATGAAACAGGCACACGTAGCAATGCAGCGGCACCTTGTCGAAGCCGCTGTCGACGCTCGCGGCACGCCAGAACGCGGCATCGGCCGTCGACTGGAAGCGCCGCTCCAGCGTCTCTTCATCGTTCACGCACTTCGCGCTCACGCCGTCGGGAATGCGGATCAGCTCCGCGCCGGTTTTTGCATCGACTGTATAGGCCGCTTTCGATACTACGAACTGCGCGCCAAAACGCGGCTGAAATTGCAGAAAGCGCTGCGCATGTCCCTCGTATTCGCGCTTGAACTCGGCGCATTCCTTGTAGAAACCGAACTCGGCAAGCAACTCGGGAATCGTGCGGTCGACGATGTCGTGCCGGTTGATCACGAGCGATGTCGTCATGCCCGAGAGCCGCAAGTGATGTTCGGTGCGCTCGGAGTTCGCGGATTGCATCGTGTTCGCGAGCATATCGACGACGACATACGGCGTGCCCTGATCGGGCTCCACCAGCCGCATGCGGCGCACGAGCCACGGCAGCAGCGTGCCGTCCTTCGCGCGGCTGTACAGCCAGCCGTCAATCGCGTCACGCGCCAGATACGCAATCAGCCCCGCGACGAGTTGTTCGAGGCTCGGAATCGTGCGCGCTTGCGGCGCGTTGTAGATGTTGTCGAGCGCGAGCATCTGGAACATCAGCGCGCGTTCGTTGTTCGCCTTGCTCAGCGAATAGAGCGTATTCAGCGAGCGGGCATCGAACAGTTTGCTCGACACCACCATGCTGCCATGACATGTGCCGTGCTGATTGAGCTGCCGCGCGAGCGGCGAGCCCGCTTCGATCATCGCGAGCAGCGGATGCACCAGTGATTCCGGTATTTCAAAGTCCATAGACGCACTCGTATCTGATGATGGCGGGGCTTCGTGGCCGGCGACGGGCCGCCCGCTAACCGAGGAAGAACTGCACGGCCATGCCGACGACGGCAGGCTGGATTGCATGCAGTCCGTTGAATTCGACGTATTGCACGTCATAGCCCGCCGCTTTCAGCTTGGCAGCGTTCGCGCGGCCGCTGGTTTCGATGGGTAGTTGTTCGTCGCGCATGCCGTGCGCGATGAAGACTTTGGGCGCGCCTTCCTGCGTGAAGACGGACATGAAGCCGCCGGAGAACGCGATCACGTGGCTCGCGATGTCGCCGTTCGTGATGCCCATCGACAGCGCGTAACTCGCACCGTCGGAGAAACCCGCGAAGGCAAGACGATTGCGATCGATCGCATAGCGCGACGTCACTTCGACGAGCGCACGATCGAGCCGCTCAAGATCCGGCCCGCTGCCGCCGATCACGATGTCCCAGGTCGGATACAGCGAATGCGGCGCGAGCACCAGGAATTTGTCGCGATCCGCGTGCTCCTCGATGAAGGGCAGCACTTTTTCCGGAAAGCCGCCCGCGCCATGAAACATCACGAAGAGCGGTACGGGTTTGTGCGGTTCGAGTCCGGGCGGCACGTACAGGATCGCGTCGCGTTCGCCGGCGATGCCGAGCCGGTTGCGGCCGGGCGGTAACGGACCTTTGACCGCATCGGCGGGGGTGAAGGACAGGCGGCCAAGCAGTGATGGATCGAACATGGTGGAACCCGGTTGAGCGCGTGTCGCGCATGAACGAATCTTCCTGCCGGCAAGCGACTACGTGCCCGCTGTGATCCTTGATCGCCGGTGCAGAGCGCTTCGGCCGCTGTCCTCCGGTCAGAGGTTATACGTTGATATGTAATATATCATGGTGGATGGGGCGGCGTACACATCCTAAAGTTTGAGGTCCAACAGTGCCTGCCGCATCACATCGGCGTCGGCATCCAGGCCGGTCCAATACTTGATGCCGATCACGCCTTGATTGATCAGCATGCCGAGCCCGTCCGCGATTCGACAACCACGCGACTGTGCAGCACGCAATAGTTGTGTGAGCGGCGGGTTGTGAATGCCGTCTGCCACGATCATCCGACTATCAAGCGTTTCGAGATCGATGTCCAAGGTTTTGTCGACATCGGGATATAAGCCGATCGAGGTGGCGTTGATGACGATGTCGGTCTCGGGAGGAATTGAATATGTGGTTTCCCAAGCGTAGTAGCTTGCATCAGCCTTCGTTCGATGATTCAGCAGATCGACGAGAGCTTCGCCGCGTTCCCGGCCGCGATTGACTACTGTGATTTTCGCCGC
This sequence comes from Paraburkholderia sp. Tr-20389, assembly GCF_017104565.1. Classification (GTDB taxonomy): domain Bacteria; phylum Pseudomonadota; class Gammaproteobacteria; order Burkholderiales; family Burkholderiaceae; genus Paraburkholderia. Next base: position 119,415 of record NZ_JAAGPD010000008.1, read on the forward strand.
TCCGGCCATTGCCAGTTCGACGGCGACCGCTCGTGCTGCACCACCCGCGCCGAAAATGACAATCGACTGGTTGGCAGGCGATGCGATCGCTTCCAACGCCTTCACAAATCCTTTTCCATCGGTGTTCTCGCCAATGAGCGCATCCCCGCGCAGTACTACGGTATTGACAGCGCCGATGATTTTTGCGGATTCCCCTAGTCCGTCCAGATGCTCGATTACGGCGACTTTATGAGGAATCGAGCAGTTGAAGCCGCGCCACCCCATTGCGCGAGCGCCTCGCACTGCGTCGGCCAGATTTTCGGGCTGCACTTCGCAATTGATGTATCGCCAGTCGATGCCCAACTGCCGATACGCTGCCTCGATCATGATCACGGTCGGATTCTCGGCCGCGGGCTGAGCAAATGAGCCAGTCAAGGGTTGAAGAAAAGTCCGTTGCATATCCAGGTTCCTCCTTTACATTTCGATGGGACGTACGTTCTCGCGCTCTCTTCCAAACCAGTTCCTCGCAATATGGTCTCCGACTCGCAACGCCTGTGCGGCTATAGTGAGCGCGGGATTTAGCGCCGCAGATGACGGAAAGAAGCTCGCATCGACGACGTAGAGGTTTGGATGATCGTATGTACGACAAAGAGGATCGAGAGCCGCATGGACCGGGTCCGCTCCCATGCGAACAGTGCCGCACTGGTGAGACGGAGTCTCGACGCCGAATGGGTGAGACAACACGGCGACAGCGCCGAGGCGACGCAAGAGCTTCTTTGTGCGATCCACGAAGCGTCGATGATTGTCCTGGTTCGTTCGTGTCCAGTTGACCTGAACGGCGTCGTTGGCCAGCGGACGGATCGTGCTTTGTGCGTGCGGCAGATCCTCGGACATGACTAACATGTCGATACTATGGTGTGCCATGGCACGTCCAACCCAGCGTGGTATCGACGCATGTTTCGCGCGGATCATGGGTTCCTGTATTTTCCCGAGCATCTGCAGATTGCCGAGTGGCTCGCGGTCGTCATCGGCTCCGAAGTAGAAGTCGTTCACACTCAAGGTCTTTGGAAACCGCGTTTCATTGACACCGGGCATCAGCGCCATCAGGCCTGTCGTGTTGTGGTTCATGTAATAGCGGCCGACACAGTCCGAACTGTTTGCAAGTCCGCGTGGGTTACGCGAATCCGCCGAACGCTGGAGCAACAATGCAGAATTGATCGCGCCTGCACTCAGAACAAACAGCGGCGCATGAATGACCTCTCTCTCGCCCTGTCTGACTATTTCGACGCCAATGATGTTCTTTCCGGCGTCGTCGGCGATGAGACGCGTCACGCGGCACTCCGTCAACAGCGACACATTCGGATACTGCAATGCAGGGTCGATCAACCGAGTCTCTGCGTCGCCCTTGGCGCGTATCCGGCAAGGAAATGCATCGCACGTACCGCACCTTACGCAAGTGCCTCCGGGATGAAGGTCGATGGCCGAGGGCATGTGGAATGGTCTGAGACCGATCGCTGCCATGCGTTGCGCCAGTTCCCCGATCACAGGCTCATGCGGTATGGGCAGATGCGGATACGGCCCGGATCGCCAGGGCTCCGTTGGATCGTCGCCGGCGCGGCCATGAACACCAAAGATTCGCTCCGCTTCGGCATACCAGGGTTCCAGTTCGGTATAAGAGAAGGGCCATGCAGGAGACACTCCATCCCGGAAGACGATCTCCTCAAAGTCCTTTTCCCGGAACCGAAACATCGCGGTGCCATAGAACCTGGTGTGGCCGCCGACATAGTAGAACTGGCCCGGAGTGAACCGTCGGCCTGCCTCCGTCTGCCACTCCTCCTTGGCTCGATAGCGTTGCTGAATGAAAACGGCCTCCGCACTCGAGTTCTCTGGTTCCGCGGGAAGCCGCGGCCCTCGCTCGAGGATCAGGATGCGTGCGCCAGTCGGCGCGAGCTGGCGTGCGACCGCTCCCCCTCCAACACCCGATCCTATGATGACGACGTCGGGACACTTCATGATGCCAGGGCCTTTGCGCCGAACTCACTCACCGGCCATCCGCCGCTCTGGCCGTCGACGCGCTTGCGCCGATCGCTTCCTCGGACCTTCAGATTCAGACTGCTTGCCGTCATTGCCGTCTCCCTTGTTCGTGAGGGGATGATGTCGCGAATCGGCTTTGCGGAGTGTCACCGCCGCGGCGTGATCTTGTAGAATTACCGCATTCCGAGCGTGGTCCGATGCGTGAAGGAGTCTAGTCGTGCGCCCCTGGCTTGAAACCGTGGTGATTCCGCCGGACCGGTCCTGGTTGCTATTCGACCGACAACTCCCCGAGTTCCCATTCAACTGGCACTACCACCCCGAGTTTGAACTCACGCTGACGCTGAACAGCGTCGGGATGCGATTCGTGGGCGATCACGTAGAGAACTATGGGGACGGCGACCTCGTGATGCTCGGGCCTAATTTGCCTCACGCGTGGCAGTCACGCGCGACGCTGAAGGGGCCTCGACACCAGGCGCTCGTATGCTGGTTTACAGAGCCCTGGATTACCGCACTCATCGATCACTCGCCGGAATTGCGACCGGTGCATGGGCTGCTGGTCGAGGCAGGCCGAGGGATTTCATTCAGTTCCACGGCGAGCGCGAACATCCGTACACGCCTACAGGCATTGGTCGGAGCGCCGCCCGCACGACATTGGCTCGGACTCCTGGAGATACTCCTCGAATTGTGCGGCGACATCGAGCGATCGACACTCGCATCGAATGAGATCAAGCCGGTTGGAGGGGCGCGCGAAAGAACGCGGCTAACCCGTGTGCTCGATTGGCTCAATGAGCACTACACGGAGCAGGTGGCGCTGGACAGCCTGGCCGAAATTGCGCACCTCAGCACCAGCCAGCTTCAGCGCTTGTTCAAGCGCAGCACGCGCTTGTCGGTGAGCGAATACATCATGCAGCGGCGAATCGGTCACGCGTGCGCCCTGCTCGCCCAAGGCGAACTCCCTGTTGCGCAAGTCGGCGCGAGAGTGGGTTACTCGGACCCGACTTACTTCGCCCGTCAATTCAAGGCGATGAAAGGATGTTCGCCGACCGAGTATCGCAGGCTTTTTTGTCCGAAATGAGACGCGCCCGGACGTATATGGATTCGTGGCAGTTCGAATGCAACGCTCACGCGTTTTTTGTGTGTTCATCTCGTCCGACACGGGTTCGAGCCGGACGAGTCCATCTACACCTTCATCGATTGCCTGGCTCGACAACGCCGGCATCCTCCAGGTCATCGAGATCACGTCCCCGAGTCTCCGGCAGATAGAAGGTCGTGACCACACCGATCACGCTCAGTATCACCACGTACGCGGCGAGCGGAATCCACGCGAGGATCGTCCCGTCCCTTCCACCCCAATGGCTCGTAGTCCACGCGATAATCGACGCGCCGATGAGCGGCGCCACTCCGCCGGCGACGACAGCCGACAACTCACGTCCAACGGCCACGCCGGCATACCGATGCTGTGCGCCGAAGAGTTCGGGAAGCAGTGCGCCCTGCGTCGCGAACATGCCCCAGACACCCGCAAGCGCCACACACAGCATCGCGATGCTTGCGCCCGGATTGCCCAGACTCAGCACCCACCAGGTCGGAAACGCGAGCAGCAATTGATAAAGCGCGAAAGCGCGATAGACGGGCACGCGTCCGAAGCGATCGCTCAGCACGCCTGCCAACGGAATGATGACGGCACCCGATGCACCGGCCAGCAACAGCGCGACCGGGCCGATCTGCCCTTTCAGGCCTGTTGCAGTCGCGATATAGCTGATCGCGAGCGACTGATAGATCGACGAGCCGCCGTTCTCCGCCATGCGCAGGCCGATCACCTTCAGCACCATCGGCTTCGAATGCCGCATCAGGTGCGTCAACGGGCTGTCCTTCACCTGCTGACGCGCTTCGAGCTTCGAGAACGACGGCGATTCCTTGAGCCGCAGGCGAATCCAGATCGCAATCGCGATGATCACCACGCTCAACAGGAACGGCACGCGCCACAGCCACGACTGCGACAAGTCGTCGACGCGCACGAGCGCGAAGTAGATCGCCGCCGCCATTACGGTTCCCAGCAGCACACCCATGAACGGCAGCGCCGCAAAGTAGCCACGTCGCTTTGCAGGTGCGTATTCCGCCATCAGCACGGCCGCGCCCGCCTGCTCCGCGCCGGCACCGAGTCCTTGCAGCAGGCGGCAGCCGACCAGCAGAATGGGCGCCCAGATGCCCGCGCTCGCGTAAGTGGGCAGAACGCCGATCATCGTACTGGCAATGCCCATCAGCAGAATCGTCGCCGTGAGCACGAACTTTCGCCCGTAACGGTCACCGAGCGCACCGAACACGATCCCGCCCACCGGCCGGATCGCAAAGCCGAGAAAGTACGCACCGAAGCTCGCGATCAGCCCCATCGCCGGATCGCTCGACGGAAAGAACAGCGGCCCGAATATCAATGCGGACGCGAGGTTGTAGAGCGCGAAGTCGTAGTACTCGAGCGCGCTGCCGAGCGAGGCGGCCCACGCCGCCCGATATAGATCCGCGTTCGTCACGTTGTGACGGCTCGCGCTCTCGCTGGTCGTCGTGATGCCCGCGCCAATGTCAGGATTGGCTGCAACGGTGTGCTGATGCTTCATGTCGTCTCCTTCAGATCTCGATGCCGCAGCCGTACCTTGCGGACGCGCGGGTCGTTACCCTTCCAATCTGCCAGGCCTCCTCTGACGGGAGGCTCTCGATGCAGTCTCGCCCTAGGCTTCGCTTGTCGAGCACTGTCGTGCTTCGCCTGCTTCCACCCGCGCTATCTCGTCGAGCAGCGCGATACTCATGACGTCGAGCGGTGCCGGCTTGCCGGTATAAAGCTCGATCTGTCCGCAGAACTGATGCAGCAGCATTCGCGTTCCGTCGACGACACGGCATCCGATCGCGGTGGCATCGCGAACCAGTTTTGTGCGCACAGGCAGGAACGCTGCGTCCATCACGAACAGATGCGACTGCAGTTGCCGCCCCGCCAGCGGATTGACGTCCGGTGCACGAAAGCCCGCGGCTGTCGCATTCACCACGCCGTCGAAATCTCCAGGTCGAAAATCGTCGAGCACGCCGCCGAATGCGATGTCGAAATCGCGAGCGAGCGCCTCGCCGCGCGACGCTGTCCGGTTGAACACCGTGACCTGTGCACCCGCGCGTTTCGCGCCCCAGGCAATCGCGCGCGCCGCACCGCCCGCGCCAAGCAGCGCGATGCGCTGACCCGCAAGCGCCGTCACCTCTTCGAGTGCACGCACGGCCCCCGTGCAGTCCGTGTTGTAGCCCGTGAGATAGCCATCGCGGTTGTCGATCGTATTGACTGCGCCGATCTCGCGCGCGGTCTCGTCGAGGGCATCGAGGTGCGCAATGACCGCCTGCTTGTGCGGCATCGTCACGTTCATGCCGCGTATGCCGAGCGTACGTATCGCCTGAACGGCGAGCGCCGCGTCGTCCGCGCCGAAGCTCACGAACGTGTAGTCGATGCCGATTGCCCGATAGGCTGCGTTATGCACTTTCACGTTGAACGTGAACGGCTGGCCCGCCAATGAGCCGCATAGCGTGGGAATCGAATGGGGCATGGTGGCTTCTCCGTCAGATCCTGGACAGGTCGAATGCCGACACGGGCGCTGCGCCGTCGAGCACGCGCAGCAGGTTTTCCGTTGCGAGTTCGGCCATGGCCCGCCGCGTTTCGTGAGTGGCCGAGCCGATGTGAGGCAGCGGCGTGACCTTCGGGTGGCTGCGCAGCGGCGAATCGTGCGGCAGCGGTTCGACGGCGAACACATCGAGCCCGGCCGCACGCAAGTGACCGCTGTCGAGCGCCGCCAGAAGCGCGTCTTCACGCACGATCGCGCCCCGCGAACCGTTGACGAAGATCGCGCCGGGTTTCATCGTCGCGAAGGCCCTGGCGTCCATCAGGCCGCGTGTCTCGTCGGAGAGCGGCAGCGTCAGCGCGACGATATCGGCGCGCGCCAGCACGTCGTCGAACGATGCGCGCTGCACGCGCCCGTCGAGAACGGCGGGCACGGGCACGTCGAACGGATCGTGATAGATCACAGGCATCTCGAAGCCGAGCGCAGCGCGCCGCGCCACAGCCTGGCCGATGCGTCCGAAGCCCAGCACACCGAGCGTCTTGCCGTGCACATCCCATCCGAACAGGTCGTCGCCGATGTTGCGCGTCCAGCGGCCTTCGCGCACATGATTCGACAGTTCGACCAGCCGTCGCGACGTCGCGATGATGAGCGCGAATACCGTGTCGGCCGTGGTCTCCGTCAGCACGCCCGGCGTGTGACAGAGCGTGATGCCGCGCTGTTTGAGAAACGGCAGCTCGTAGTTGTCGACACCGACCGAGATGCTCGAAATGACGCGCAGGTTAACCGCTTCGGCAAGCTCGGAGGCGCCGAGCTTGTAGCTCGAACCGATCAGGCCGCATGCATCGCGCAGCGCGTCGCGAAAGCGCGGCAACTCGTCGGCGCGCCTCGGATCGGCGACGACCACGTCGTGACGTTCAGCGATGCGCCCGAGCAGATCGTCGGGAATCTTGCGGAATACAACTACGTGCTTGCGTGAAGTGCCCATACGAATGTTGACTCGCTCATTCATGAAGTTGAGGAAGGGTTAGCGCGGAGTCGTGCGTAGCGACGAAGGACCGCCCGTGAGTGCGATTCGCGTACCCGTATCATGCAAATGGCCACCGTCCACCGCATACAGCGCAAGCTGTTTCTCGACATTGAACTGGACGATCAGATACTTGCTGTCCGCCGTGAACACGATGCCTTGCGCCGCTTCGCCGCCTGGGACTTCCGCCACCTTCGCCGCCTGCCCGTTGCGGATGGCGAACAGCACGACCTTGCCGCGCGCGTGACGGCCGGGGTTGTCGGGCGTGAGATTCGAGCCGTCCATTGCCTGCACGCCGATCCACTTGCCGTCGGGCGAGATCGCGACACCTTCCGGCAGGGATGGAACGCTCACATGCTGAACGGCGCGAAACGGCTCGTGCGATACGTCGATGAGCGTCACCGTGTCTGCATCGCCTGCGAGCTTGCCCTCGTACGACGGCAGTCCGGCGAGGCCGACATCGCTGACGACTGCCCACTTGCCGTCGCTGGAGACGTCGACGGTATAGGGCGCCACGCCGCTCGAAAGACGCATGCCGCTGTCGGTCACATGTCCTTGCGTTACGTCGAGCACGGCCACGCCCTGTTCGTCGCGCAGTGCGACGAGTGCGTGTCGGCCGTCGTGGGTGAAGCTCACACCCGCAAGACGCTTTTTCGCGATCTTCAGCGTATCGACGATCGCCGCGTGATTACCGTCGATGCCGAGCACCACCACGCTGCCGTCGACACATGCGACGAGCGCGAGACGGCCACTGCGATCGATTGCGATACCTTGCGGATGACTTCCTATGTCGAGCCGCGTGACGGCAGGCGGCGAAGCCCGCATGTCGACGATCTGCACGAACGAATCCATCAGCAGTTTCTTCGCGTCCCTGTCGTAGCGCGTCGGTGCGCCGACGAATGCGAGCGATGCATCGGGCGTGATGGCGACGGCTTGCGGCGGCCCCTGGATGCCGTTTTCGACCTCGACCTCGACCGTCACGTTGGGCGGGAAGTGGCTTGCGTCGAGCAGCGTCAGCGTGTCGGGGCGAGGATCGGCGGGATAGGTGTCGCGTCCCTCGACGCGCTGATACTTGCCGTCATTGCCCGACACGATCCAGTCGGAAGCGTGGGCACAGCAGGCCGTGAATGCGAAGGCAATGCCCGTCAGCATGCGGATACGACGATGGCGCGTCGCTTGGCAATACATGATCGATGTCTCCTGTTCGTTGTCGATGTCGTTCAGGCGTGCGCGTCAGACCACGCTGGTAAGGCCGCCGTCGACAAAGAGCGTTTGCCCGTTGACGAAGCTCGATGCATCGGATGCGAGAAACACAGCAGCCCCGCACAGTTCGTCGACATTTCCCCAGCGTCCAGCCGGCGTCCGCTTGCAGAGCCATGCAGAGAATTCCGGATCGTCGACGAGTGCGCGATTCAGATCGGTCGCGAAGTAACCCGGCGCGATCGCGTTGACCTGAATGCCGTGGCGCGCCCAGTCGGCGCACATTCCTTTGGTCAGCATGCGCACGGCGCCCTTCGAAGCGGCATACGGCGCGATGGTCGGCCTGGCCAGTTCGCTCTGCACCGAGCAGATGTTGATGATCTTGCCGCGCCCTCGCGGCAGCATGTGACGCGCCACGGCCTGCGAGACATGGAACACGCCGTCGAGATTCACGCTCATCAGTTCGTTCCAGTCCTGCGATGAAAAGGACTCAAGCGGCGCGCGGCGCTGGATACCGGCGTTGTTCACGAGAATGTCGATGGGCCCTGTATGCGCTTCCAACGCATCGATCGCAGCCGCGACATCATCGGCTTTCGTCACATCGAAAGGCGCAACCGTTGCGTCCAGTCCTTCTTCGTGCAGGCGGCTCAGTGCATCTCGTGCACCGTCTTGGTCACGTGCATTGATGACAACAGCCGCACCCGCCTCGGCAAGTCCGCGTGCGAGCGCCAGCCCGATGCCGCGAGAAGATCCTGTGATCAGGGCGCGCCGGCCGGTCAGATTGAATCGTTCGAGTGCTCTATTCGTCATTGCGTGCGTAGCGCGTGAGATCGTCGGTTCCGCGCCGTTCCTCCATGACGTCTAGTTCACCGCAACGGCAGCCGCCGCGCCAATAGTCTTTCGTGACGCTGTTATCATGAATCGTGATGACCGCAGAACGCTGGCGCCGCTTGCGAACACACGACCCGGACGGACGGTTGGAGACGACAATGGAACTGAAACATCTGCGCGCATTCGTCGCCCTGGCGGAAGAGTTGCATTTCGGTCGCGCCGCAGAGCGCCTGTGCATCGTGCAGCCCGCGCTCAGCATGCAGATCAAGTCGCTCGAAGAAGAACTGCAGGCCAAGCTGTTCGAGCGCGACCGCCACAAGGTGGCACTGTCGCAGACGGGTGCGCTATTCCTGCCCGAAGCGCGCGCGACGCTGCATCAGGCACAACGCGCGGAACAAACCGCGCGCCTTTCGTCCCAGGGGGAAATCGGCACGCTGCGGATTGCGTTCGTGTCGTCCGTGCTGCCCGAGTTGCTGCCCGCTCTCATGCGCGCGATGCATGAGCGCTATCCGCGCATCACGCTGGAACTCAAGGACATGCCGACGCCCGACCAGATTGCAGCACTGCACGACAACAAGCTCGACTTCGGCCTCATCCGCCTCCCCGTGCATGGCACAGGCGTCGAAACACGCGTCGTGCTGAAGGAATCTTTTGTCGTTGCTGTACCGGCACGTCATGCGCTTTCCCGATTGAAGCTGATACGGCCAACGGATCTGCGTGAGCGTCCCGTCTTCATGCTCGCACGCCGATACGCGCCCGGCTTCTACGACGAAGTTCTCGTTGCCTTCAAACAGCAAGGCGTGACCCTTCAGATCGAAAAGGAACTCGGCGAATACACGACGATGCTCGCACTCGTCGCGGCGGGACTTGGAATCGGGGTAATTCCCGCGCAAGCGGCAATCGCGCTGCCGCCCAAAGTCACGGCGAGACCGCTCGACCTTCGCAATCTTCGTACGGGTATTGGTCTCGCGTACACGCAACTCGACAGCGCGACGAAGCGTGCATTTGTCGACGTGGTCGATGAACGGATCGGACGCGAATCGGCATAAGCGTTCGTGCAATGCGTGCTCGTCGGCAATTCCCCTCCTTGCCCGCATGAAAATTCAGTGTTATTTTTTCATGAAATTTCACGAATGAATTTTCACGGGAGCGCCCATGTTCGCGCAGTCGGCCCAACACGTGACGAGCTACTACGCCGGTACGCTGTCCGCGCCAATCCCGCTGCATCCCGCGCTGCACGAGCGTCTGGAGGCCGATGTGCTGGTCGTCGGCGCGGGTTTCAGCGGGCTGCACACCGCGTTGCGGCTCGCGTCGGCGGGCAAGCGCGTGATCGTGCTCGAGGCGAGCCGCGTCGCGTGGGCCGCGTCCGGGCGCAACGGTGGGCAGGCGCTGCTGGGCTGGTCGTGCGACATGCAGCCGCTCGAGGATTCACTGGGTCGTGCGCGTGCCCGTGAACTCTGGGACAGCATGCGCTGGGCCGCCGCCGAAATTCGCGATCTGCCGGTACGGCATGGTTTCGACATCGACTATCGTCCGGGCAGTTTGTGGGCCGCTGTCCGTTCCCGCCGTGCCGCGTTGCTCGAACGGGCGCGCGACGAGGCGGCCGAGCGCTGGGGCTACGATCGCCTGCGCGTGATTGCGCGCGACGAGATGTCCGAATGGATCGGCAGCCCGCGATATCTCGGCGCGCTCTACGATCCGGAAGCCGGTCATCTGAATCCGCTCAAGCTCGCACTAGGCCTCGCGCAGGCATTCGTGCGCGCAGGCGGCCGGATCTTCGAACAGAGCCGTGTGCTCGACTATCGCGAGACGTCGTCTGGCTACGTCGCGCGCGCCACGAGCGGAGAAGTGCGGGCGGACGTGCTCGTACTTGCGTGCAATGCCTACATCGACCGGCTGGATCAAGAACTTGCGAGGCGCCTGCTGCCCGTCGGCACCTACCAGGTGGCGACCGAACCGCTCGATCCCGAACAGGCCCGCTCGCTGCTGCCGCGCAACAGCTGCGTGATCGACAATCAGTTCGTGCCCGACTACTTCCGGCTGAGCCCCGACAACCGGCTGCTGTTCGGCGGCGGCTGCACGTATCTCGGCGGTATTCCCGCGAACATCGCAGAGGCCACGCGCCGTCCGCTCGAACGCGCATTCCCGCAGCTACGCGGTGTGAAGGTCGAGTTCGCATGGGGCGGACACCTTGACATCAGCATGCGCCGCACGCCTGACATCGGCCGTCACGCTCAGCGTTACTGGCTGCAAGGCTATTCGGGTCACGGCGTGCTGCCCACGCTCGCGGGCGCGCGCGCCGTCGCCGATGCAATCCTCGGCGACGACAGGCTGCTCGCGCTGTATCAGGGCATCCGCAACCCAAGCTTTCCTGGCGGCGAGCGGCTAGCCGCACCGCTCGAAGCAATCGGTAAGGCCTGGTACCGATTGCGCGACACAGTCTGAACAAGGAACCGCTTCATGAACGAGCAGGAAGAAATAGAAGGCCTCGCGATCCTGATCCGGGATCTGCGCAAGCATCGCAAGGTCACGCTGAGCGAACTGGCCGACAAGATGGGGCGCTCGGTGGGCTTTCTGTCGCAGGTCGAGCGCGGGCTGTCACGACCGACGGTCGCCGACCTGACTGCGATCTGCGACGCGCTCGACACGCCGCACACCTATTTCTATAGCTTGAGCAAACCTCGCTCGGTGCCGTGGGTCACGCGTCCCGGAGAGCGTCGCACGTTGTACTACGCCGAGGGCATCACGGACATCCTCGTGTCGCCGAACATGCGCGCGCGCTTCTCGATGCTCGAAAGCCATCTCGCACCAGGTGCAAGCAGCGGCGAGCGCCCCGTCGACGACCGCGACGAACAGGGCGGCTTCGTGCTCGAAGGCGAACTCACCGTTTGGCTCGACAACGATGAACCCGTCACGCTCGGACCGAACGACGCTTTCCAGGTGCCCGCGCGCGCACGCTTCCGCTACGCGAATCTCACCGACCAGCCGACACGGGTCATCTGGGTCTTCACCTGAGTTCGCACGGGCGGCGTATCGCTCGTCCGCGCAGATCAGCTCGCATACCACGCAGCTTCGGCGGACTGCCGCATCGCGAACGTTCGCCGTTCGAGTTCGTCTCAACGTCGTCACACACCGTCGCTCCAGCACGCCGAGGAAGAGAATCATGCATGCCGCCACTGCCGATCTGCTCGCTGAAGTCCGCGCGTTTCGCGCCGCGCATCCGGAGATCCACTACGTCGATCTGATCTGCCTCGATCTGCCGGGGCACTTCTACGGCAAGCGCTATCCCGTTGACGCGCTCGAACAGGTTGCAGCGGGCTCGCTGCTCAAGCTGCCGCAGAACTGCATCCTGCTCGGCACGCAGGGTGGGCTCTACAAGATCGGCGACTACTGCTTCAACGACGGCGACCCGGACGCGGTGCGCCGCCTGATTCCAGGCACGCTGAAGCGAGTGAGCTGGGAAAAGCAGCCGCTCGGCCAGATGCTGATCACGACCGACGGCACCGACGCGCCAGTCGTGTTCGAGCCGCGCGAGGTGCTTGCACGTGTGCTGGGACGTCTCGCGCAGCGCGGCATCCGGCCCGTCGTCGCATTTGAACTCGAGTTCTATCTGTTCGATGCGCAGCTGGAGCACGGCATGCCCCGCTATCCGCGCGATCGCCTGAGCGACGATCCCGACGATCAGCCGAACATGCATATCGAGCGGCTGACGCGTTTCTCCGACGTGCTGCACGAGACGGTCGACGTCGCCTGCGAGCAGGGCATCGACGCCACCGTGATTACCGCCGAACTCGGGCCAGGGCAGTTCGAGATCAACTTCGGCCATTGCGACGACGGGCTACGCGCCGCAGACTGGTCAGCCATGTTCTGCCGCAGCACGCGCGGTGTCGCGTTGAAGCACGGCTATCGCGCGAGCTTCATGGGCAAGCCGTACCTGCACGCACCGGGCAGCGGAATGCATGTGCACGTGAGCCTCTACGACGAGGGCGGCCGCAATCTGCTCGCGCTCGATAGCCAGCGCCCGCTGCGTCATGCGGTGGCGGGTTGTCTCGGGTTGTTGCCGCACTGCATGCCGGTGTTCGCGCCCAACCACAACGCGTACCGGCGGTATGGCTCGATGGTGAACGCGGCGAGCCGCGCAAGCTGGGGTTTCGAGGATCGCGACGCGTGCATACGGATTCCCGAATCCGATGCAAAGAACCTGCGGATCGAACATCGTCTTGCTAGTGCGGACGCGAACCCGTACCTGGTGCTCGCGGCGATTCTGACCGGCATGGAACAGGGCCTCGACGCCGGCATCGAGCCGATCGCACCATTGAACGAGGATCGCGGCAGCGGCATCGGCTTCCCGAAGGACATGCTGTCGGCCGTCGCCGCGATGCAGGATCATGCGGCCGTTCGAGAAGGGATGGGCAGCGAGTTCGTCATGGTGTATTGCGAGAACAAGCGAAACGAGGAACTCGATTTCAGAAACGAGATCAGCGGGCGGGAGTATCGGTGGTATCTGTAACGCCGGGCTGAAGGGAGGGGCTTTGAGCCGCCCATCGAAGGTAGCGCGATCGTACATGGCGCCATGGATTCGATTGCCTTCGATGAATAGCGTGCTCCGAAAGCCGTTCCGGCGCTCGTCAAGGCCTCGTCCGAACGGGCTTTCGCAACGCCACCGTCTCGCATAAGTCGCGGAGATGCGCAAGGCTCAAAGGTTTCGACCAGACAGGCACACCGAGTTTCGCGACGACAGACGCCGTGCAGTCGATCGCATTGCCGGCGAGAATCCCTACACACAATTCCTGGCATCGTGCGCGCAAAAACTTCACGAGCAAATCGACCTCTGCCTCGCCTGTCCCGATGTCAATCAACACAATGTGTGGCCGGCTCGATCGATCGCCGAGCGCCTCAAGCAGCTGAAGCGGATCGGAGAACGCGACCAGCGCAGCGGCGTGTATGTCATGCACGAGAGGAAGCATGCTTCCGGCGTCCGGGCCGAGCAGCGCGACGCGTGCCCTGAAGCGCCTCAGGCGCGGCGTAGCCCGTGTGAGCCTGATCGCGTCAGCAGGCAAGCGAAGACGAAAGACGCTGCCGCGTCCGCTTCTCGACGCCGCCGTCAGCGTACCACCCAGCAGGCGCGCGAATTCGCGACCGCTCCATAAGCCAATACCGCAGTGACTATCGTAAGATCCCGTGCCGCAGTCGCGATCGCCGCGCCGATATAGCGAGAAGATATCCTCGAGTTCCGCGTGGAGTATGCCCGGCCCGGTGTCCCATACCTCGATGGAAAGGTCACGGCCGATACGCCGCGCTGCGACCATTACGCCACCCGTGCGCGTGTATTGAAGCGCGTTCATCACGAGGTTCGACAGGATCCGCCGGATCAGCGCTGCGTCAGATACGATGACATACGGTGAAGGCCGCGCCCGCAGTCTCAATCCGCGTCGATCCGCGACGGACGAGAAATCTCCGCACACCCTCGCAAGCAGATCTCCAACTTCGATTACGCTCGCGGCCGGCGTCGCCGCCGTGCCAGTCACTCTGAGCGCATCGAGCACCGTCTCGCTCATGTTGGCGATTTCGTCGAGATTCGATTCCAGCTCGTCGAACATTTCCTGACGCTGGCCATCCGGCTCGCTGCGTCTGAGCGATGTAATGCGCAGCATGGCCGCCTTGAGCGGTTGACGCACGTCGTGGCAGAACGCTGCCATGACATGCTCGCGTATCGGCGTATGATGCGGGCGCTCAGTCCGCGACGGACCGGTTGCGATGCTGCTCATCGGCCGTTCCGCACATCCGGGACGATGCCCGCTTCTCCCGCCTTGATCGAAGCAGCGACACGCGACCGTACGCCGAGTTTGGCGTAAATATGCTTCACGTGGCTTTTTACCGTCGGAATGCCGAGCGCCAGTTCTTTTGCTATTTCCTTGTTCTGTTTTCCCTCGACGATCAGCCGCATGACGGACCGCTCACGGCTCGTCAATGCTCGCCCTTCTTTCCGCGTTTCAACCTTCGTGTACACGAGATCCGGGAAATGCGAGCCGCCCGCAAGGATCAAATAAAGCGCGTGTGAAAACCCTTCGTTGCTGGTCGCTTTGGAAATGAATCCCACTGCGCGCTCGTCGAAGATTTCGCGCACCACTTCGGGGCTATCCGTTGCCGATATGACGGCGACGCGTGTATCGCACTGATTGCGGATAGTTCTTAGTAGAGACAGTCCCGTCGCGCCGGGCACATTCAGATCCGCCAGTACCAGATCGAAAGATGTCGACACAAGCGCCTTGACGACTTCCGATACGCTCCCTACGAGCGTGACATGACAACCCGGCGCCAGGCGTACTATCTCGTCCCGGAGCGCACGAGCAAACAAGGGGTGATCTTCGACGAGTAGAACGCGCATGGTCATTCTCGTTTTGGCATGCCATTCAGATCAACCCGAAAAATGCACATGGCAGGGTGATCGGTTTGCCTTAACAGACTATGCATTACATCAGCCAAATTCAAGGTTCCGCTTTTCATCCGCTGGCCGTTCATCTCGCGGACGATAGCGTTAAACAATCCCGATATCTATTGTCAAAACTGGTGCTTGTTCTTCATTCCATCACAATCGGACGCACTGTCCCCTCCGTTTGAGAGAGGCATAAAACGCTGCATGGTTCTGTACGCCAGACAACTCAATCGCGCAATTGATACCGTGATCAGCGAACGGTTCGCGTGAACCGCTCGATCTGATCCATTCGCCACAGTGCGAGGCTCTTATCCGCGAAACGCCCGCCAACTTCAGTGCATTTCTCGTTGATTATTCTTAGCGGCTCAGGAAAGTCGAACGGCGACAGTTGAAAATTCAACGTCCGCCAGCCGCCCGTCGCGATATCGATATTCTCCCGTCGAGCCGGGAAAGTCGTTGTCAGCAAGTACCGCGATCCGCTTTGCGCGAAAGCCGCCAAGGCTCGGCCTACATCGGCGAACGACAGATGAACCAGAAGATCTCTGCACAGGATCAGATCGGCAGCGGGCAGATCATCGCGCGTGATGTCGCGCCGTATGAACCGCCAGCCGTCGCGCGCATGCAGGCGCTGGTTTTCGTCAACCAGGCGCTGGACAATGTCGATCCCGACATATTCCTGGATGCCGAGCTCGACGCGCCTCACCCAGTTCACGTCGCCACATCCGACGTCAAGAAGCGATTTCACGCCGATGCCCTGTATCAGATCCGGAAGATTGCGGCGGAGTTCTTCCGTCTGAACGAGGCATGAACCCGGCCCAGAAACGGATTCGTCACTATGTTTCACTCCGCGAAGAAACGCCGCCTCGAATCTCTTCTCGAGAACACCCGCCTCTTGCGGAACCGGCTGGCAGAGCCGCGCCGCACTGCCGCGCCGAGGTTCCGTTTGCGCAATCGCGCGCTCGATAACCGGTTGCCAGAACCGCTCCCACTGGTGCGTGAAATCCCAGTTCTGCTCCATCCACAATCGGCAGGATTGTCCTCTCGACGCAAGTTTCGCGGGGCCCGCCTCAATCAGGGATGTCAGTTCGGCTTCCAGCGACTCGCGTGTGGCGAAGACGAACGGCGCATCCTGCGCATGGGTGCTGCACGCCCTGATCACCTCTTTCACACCCTGCAGAAGCCCAACGCCATTGACGACGACACACCCTAGCGTGAGGCCTTCGAGACTGTTGCGGTGATAACTGCCCGTGACGCACTCGTCAATCAGGATATGGGCCTTCTGCTTCGCGCTCAGCGATTCTGCGTGAGTCAGGAAACGGTCACGCACCGTTTCTATCTGTACGGGCCACCGGCTCGCCACGCGCTCCAGCACGCGCATCGTGCTCTCATAGCCCTTCCCATGCCAATACAGCTGATGCCCTTGAGGGTAGCTCTCATGCTTTCCCGACGGCGTATACGCGATCGTCACGATGTCAGGCTTCGGCCGAACCTGCCAGGACGCCTGCCACCATGGAACCGGATTGGGCACGATGAACCATCCTTCGAATTCCGCCAGCGTGGCCTGATACTGCCCGACGACCATGCCGGGAAATCCACGCTTCACAAAAGCCGGATCGACATTCGACATGTAGTTGTGCGCCATCGTGACAACCGGCTTGCTGTCCACGAGCGTGCGATGCCGCGCGTCCACCTTGCCGTTGTGAACGATGATCACGTCGGCCTTGTGCAGTGCCGCCTCAGCCGCCAGCGGGTCGACTGACCACTCGATCGTATCGTCGCCATCGAAGCGCACACCATTTCCATATGCGCGCGTCTGCCAGACGCATTGAGCGTCGTGACCGGTCCGCTCGCGAATGCACCGGGCGAGCACAGCGGGGACGCCGACGACCGGCGTCGTTGCATAGGAAACGATCGAAAGCGACCGGGCGGTCTTCCGTGATCCAGCGGAAGCGGCGCGAGGTTCTGTGAACGCACTGCAGGCCGTCTTCGGAAAAGCCGTCAAACGACTCGCGCTGCTCAGATTGAACACTTCGATGCCGCCCCTCTGCAGCGCTCCGTAGAGGTTACGGTATTGCGCGTCGATATCCGCCAGCCGCACTGACAACGGATGTGCGTTCGTCCGGCTGAAGAAATGATGCTCGGTGAAATCGACGCCGATGATCCCGATGCGGCGTGCGCCCATGTACACCGCCAGACACAACGCGACATACGGCGAATTCTGCGTATAGTGCAACACGTTCTCGCGATTCATCTGCTCGATATCGATGCCGGCGAAATGCCCTAACCGGATCGACGCGATGGGCGGGCGCACTCGGCCCAGATCGAGCTGGGTGAACAACGTCCGAGCGCCGGACTCCTCCACATAGCGGTAACGGTCGCCGCCAAACTGCGCCGGCGGATTCAACACGACCAGATAATCCGGCGTGAACAATCGCCCCACATCGTTCACGCCGATGGTGATCGTGCGGCGAGGCTCGATCAGTTCATGCAACGACGTGCCGCAACCGCAGACGATGATCGTTTCATCGCGGTGGCAATTCCGAAAATCGGAAAGCGAAAGGGCTGAAGTCTTGCCTGCGTGTCGCGCGGTCGTCGTCATGACAGTGATTCCCTCGTGCGGCTGCTGTCATCGCTGCGCATGACAAGCTGGACTCAGCATAGAACACCGCACGCAGCCGGCAAAACCTCACCGCAATCGAACCACGCGAGCGGCAACCGCCTGCGGCGCGCTGCAGGCCCGACGACGCGACCGGCTTGGATCGCAGCCGTATCATCCGCGACGTCATCCCTCATCCATAGGGATGACAGCCCGGGAGGATACCGCTCATCCCTTTGGATGATTGACGCATGTCCATGCGCAACCAAGACTTGATCATGCAGGCAATCCCAATGTGTGCAACCTCGCCTCATCACGGGACCAACCGCATAGGGAACACCCGTCACGCCTTGCTGGGTGTGCCGGATCGATCGATTCGCAATGGAGATGGCCATGCCCGTGACCACGTCGTACCCCGGCATCTACATTCAGGAGCGGCAGAGCCTGATTCATACGGTCACCGCAGCGCCTACCAATATCGCCGTGTTCATCGGCTATACGCATCCGCTGAAAACGGTGC
This sequence comes from Paraburkholderia sp. Tr-20389, assembly GCF_017104565.1. Classification (GTDB taxonomy): domain Bacteria; phylum Pseudomonadota; class Gammaproteobacteria; order Burkholderiales; family Burkholderiaceae; genus Paraburkholderia. The sequence goes on from NZ_JAAGPD010000008.1 coordinate 137,619, forward strand.
CCAAGAACCTTGATCAGCCTTATCAGATATTCGGGTTTGCTGACTATCAACGGCAGTTCGGCGGGTTTCTGCACAGCCAGGCGTACGCGAACGCCGGTTCGGTCGCGGCGCCTGCCGGGCAGTCGTTCGGCGACATGGCGCAGGCCGTCAATCAGTTTTTTTTGAACGGGGGCACCAATGCCTATGTGGTGTCGCTCGACCACACCAAGGTAACGGCGGGCACCGCAACGGTTGCCGGGATCACGTTCACCGCACGGGAAATCACCGATGACGTGTGGGAAATGCAGATAGCAATCGTGCCTGTACCGACCGACGTGAAGCCTTCGCCTCCCGTAGCATCGCCACCTGTCGCATCACCACCCGTGGCATCTCCGCCCGCGGCATCGCCACCCGTTGCATCGCCACCTGTGGCCTCTCCGCCTGTCGTCTCGCCACCCGTTGGCTCGCCGCCCGTAGTGTCACCCAAGCTGCCCAAGGTGGCCGACATCGTGATCACGTATCGGCAGAAAGGCGTGAGTCAGGGACAGCAGCCGGCACCCGCCATTACGGAGACCTATCGTCGCGTATCGCTCGATACACACCAGTCGGACGGCACGCTCAATCCCAACTACATCTTCACGCGATTCGGCACGCAAGATTCGCCCGTATCGAACCTGGTGACCGTGAGTTCAGGCTCTCCCGCCCCCACCGGATTTCCTGCGGCTGCAAGTACGCTCACGGTAACCAAAGCGACCCTCCCAACGCCGCTATTCGCTTCGGACGATTTCAAGCGGGTCATGCAGGACGACTTCGCGCTCGACAAACTCCCCGTCTTCAACCTGATGAACATTCCGGGCGTCGTCGATGTCTCCGTGCTGAGCACCGCCGAGGCATTCTGCGAGCGCAAACGAGCGTTCCTGATCGTTGATCCGCCGGTCACGGATTCCGCCGACGGCACGCTCGAAGGCTTTTCGGACCGGATACAGGACACCGTCGGTGCAGGCCAGATTCCGCAAAGCGCGAACGGCGCGCTGTATTTTCCCTATCTCTATTCGCCTGACCCCTTTACTGGCGCGACAATCAATTCATCGACGAGAAAATTGAACGAGATTCCCCCGGGCGCCACGGTCGCGGGCCTGTTTGCGGCCACCGACCTCGCACGCGGAGTATGGAAAGCACCGGCTGGCTTCCAGACGACGGCAAGAAACGTCACGGGCGTCGTGGAGCGCGGCCGCATGACGGACCCGCGCCAGGGTGTGCTCAATCCGATCGGCGTGAACTGTCTGCGCGACTTTCCGAATATCCCGACTGTCGTTTTCGGCGCTCGCACGCTCGTGACACTGACCAACGAGCAATGGCGATACGTGCCCGTGCGGCGGATGGCGCTCTTTCTGGAGCAGAGCCTGTACGCGAGCCTAGGCTGGGTCGTCTTCGAGCCGAATGCCGATCCGACATGGAAAGCGATCACGCTGGAAGTGACGGGGTTCATGTACGGACTGTTTCGCCAGGGTGCATTCGCCGGCACGACCACCACCACGGCCTTCGATGTCCAGTGCAACAGCCAGACCACGACGCAGGACGACATCAATAACGGCATCGTCAACATCGTTGTCTCCTTCGCGCCGCTCAAGCCTGCCGAATTCGTCGTAATCACGATCGCGCAGATCGCCGGACAGACACAGACAACCTGATCCAGCCCGGGTATCCGCCACGAACCCACTTCATGTGCTGAGGTTCCACCATGCCAACCAAGGGCTTTAGCGTCAACATCAACCGGTACGATCCGTACAAGTCGTTTCGCTTTTTGGTGTTCTTTGGCACTGGCACCGACCCGATCCTCGGCGTCAACAAGGTGACCGGTCTGAAACGCTCGTCCGACGTGATCGACTACAAGGAAGGCGGTGACCCGATCATCCGCAAAGGTCTGGGCCGCACCAAGTACGAATCGATCACGCTCGAACGCGGGATCACGCAGGGCATGGATTTCATCCACTGGGCGGACATGTCCCAGCAGATCATCAAAGGCCAGGCGCAAACGAGTCTCGCTAATCTGCGCCAGGACATTCATATCCAGTTGCTCAACGAGGCGGGGCAACCCGTGATCGCGTACATCGTGCACCGGTGCTGGGTATCGGAATATCAGGTACACGATTTCGACGCGAACGGTTCCGCTATCGCTCTCGAACATGTGAAGCTCGAGAACGAAGGCTGGGAACGCGACTCGAGCGTCTTCGAAATACCGGAAATCTAGATGAGCGCGACGCTCGACATGAGCCTACCGGGGGGGCGCTCGATGTCCTTATGCTTGCCGTTGAGCGGCACCGCCGTGAGTGTCGCGCCCCCAACCGGCGCGGAGGATCTCATGCTGATCGAAGAAACGGATCAGGCGCTCTCCGTGGCGCTGCGCTTCATCGAACGCCTGGTCAATGCCGGGCAGGGCGAGCAATTCGACGCAGCCGCCATACCTTTCTACGATCTCGAGTTCCTGCTGTTTCGCGTGCGTCAGCAACTGCTCGGCGACCGCATTGCGACGGATACCGCGTGCCAGGCCCCCGGATGCGCGGCGCGCGTCGACATTTCGTTCGGCATCGACGATTACCTGCGTCATCACAGGCCGCTTGGACAGCCGTGGAAATCGCGCACGTGGGAAGCCGTCGAGGCCGAACTGCACTGGTACCGGCTGATGCGCCGAGCCGACGGCACAGAACTGGGGCTGTTCCGGCTTCCCACGGCACGCGACCTCGTCGAACTGCAGCATACGCGAGGCGCGAGTGAACGCCTCGCCGAGCGTTGCATCCGGCCGCGCGGCCGGGGACACAATGAGCGGCGCGTCATAGAAGGTGCAATGCACTTGATCGCGCCCTGTCTGTCCGGAAATCTGAGCGGCTACTGTCCTGCTTGCGGCGCACCCATCTCGGTTCTGTTCGAGCCGCGTCAATACTTTCTCGCCGAACTGCGCGAGCGGGCGCAATTCGTTCTGGAAGATGTCCATCTGCTGGCCGAGCATTATCACTGGAGTGAAAGCGAAATTCTCGCGATGCCCAATCGCAGACGTGTCGCTTATGCGGAACTGGCACGCCACTCGCACGTGGTGACATGATGACGCGCCGAGGCTACCTCACCCAGCTGGTCGGAGGCGCCACTGCGCAGGTGCCTCAGGCCACTCTTGTGCCGCCGCGCCTGCTGTTTCGTGCGCTGCCTGATCCAGCCGGCTTTGCGGGGATCGAAGAGCACACCAGCGTGCCCGTTTCAGCCTTGGACGGGAAGCGCGGCGCGAGGACGCGCTCCAGCAGCATCGCGCCGATGAGCCCGTCGGCACACTTGCCGAACCTTCGGAATCCATCGGGCCAGCGCGGCCAGCGCACGTTGTCCGACGAGGCCACGAGGCCCGATGCGAGCGTCACGGAGTCGCGGCCGTCCGCACAGCGCGCGGCGCCGCACACGCGGGTCGAATCGGCTACCGTCACGCACATCACACCGCCTGCGACGCACGCGCCCGCCGACCGCCTCGAACCCGTCCGCGACCGACGACGCGTAGACAACGGCAATCCGGCCGATCTTCTCCGCCCGCAGCCTCCGGCTATTGAACCGGCGGCGTCGGCGTTCGGCCCATCGCGCGAAACACACCGTGCCTCGTTTGAACCTCGCATGGCTGCAAGTGAACCCGATGTGAATGTGCCGCGACCACCGCGCCAGCCGGAAACGGCCGGCAGGGCAGATGAAGGCAGCGTGCAGCTGCGTCGCGTATCGCCTGGCGACCCGCCGTCCAGCTTGCGCCATCAGGCTCCCGCCGAAGAGCCGACGTGGTTGCCTCGGCAAGCGTCGCCCGCCTCTCCCGTTACCGCACCGCATGCGCAGACGCAAGTGCGCATCGGCACGCTCGAAGTCAGGCTCGTTCCTCCTCCCCTCGCCCAGCCGGCCCCTGCTGCGGCGCCCGCCGCGCTCCAGCCGCGTCCCGCGGCTGCGCTTGCGAGAGGTTTTTCCATCTTCGGATTCAGGCAGAGTTAAATGGCCGACGATCGCCCCGACGAGTGGAACATCGAACGCCTCGCGCTTGGGGTGCCAGGCTACAGCGAGCACGACACGCGCGAGCTTGCGCGTGCTATCGCCACGCTGCTAGGGCAGTCGTCGGCGATGCCACATCGTGTCGATCTGCCGCACGTCGAGCTGCAACTGCAAGGCAAGGCCGATGAAACGCAGTCCGAACTGGCCCGGCGTATCGTCGCATCGCTGTTGCGCGCACTGGAGTAACAGTTATGGCCGCCGATTTCCTGAAGGGCGCGTTGATCTCTTTCACACCTGGCTTCATCAGCGTGACGCCCGATGTCATCGTCTTCCAGTACAACCCCGAAACCATCACACACACCTGGACAGCGGCCGGTGGCGACAGCGGAGCCGATTCGCAGGCGGGACGCAATCCGCAGGCGGTCAAAGGCACACCCGGCGAGACCTTCAGCTTCACGCTTTACCTTGACGCGAACGACATGATTGCGGACGGCAGCGCCAACCCCATTGCCTCCGGACTGGCACAGGCAAGTGGCGTGTATACGCGGCTGGCGGCGCTGGAAATGCTGCAATATCCGATGCCCTCGGCGGGCAGTTCAAGTCTGATCGGCACCGTGTCCGCGTCGATCGGGGCCGCGCCGGTCATAGGCAGCGCGACGGCCGCGGCGAGCGGAAACAACGAACCGGTGCCGCGCCTCGAGATGCCTACCGTACTGTTCGTCTGGGGACCGCAGCGCATCGTGCCCGTGCGTCTGACGGGACTGACGATAAACGAACGCCTCTATGACGCGATGCTCAACCCGACGCATGCCGAGGCGCAGATCACCTTGCGTGTGCTGACCCCGGATGAGCTGCTTGCACTGAGCGCGCCCATGGCCGATGTCGCGAAGATCGCGTACGTCTACACACAAGGACTGCGGCAAACGCAGGCACTCGCGAACCTTGGCGATGCGGCTGCGTCGATCGTGGGCATGCTGCCCACGCCCTTTTAGGAGACGACGATGTTTTTCCCAGGCAGCCGCTATGCAGGCCAGTCAGCCTACACGTTCACGCGCAGCGACGGCGCGCACATCCAGCTCACACGTCTACCGCTGCCGGGCCCGGCGCTGGTACTCGGCTACTTCCATCGCGACGCGTCACAGCGCCTCGACCTCATCGCCAGCCACTACATGGCCGATGCGACGAAATTCTGGACACTGTGCGACGCCAACAACAGCGTCGTGCCCGACGCACTCGCCCAGCGCGAGCTGATCGGCATTCCACGCAACGCACCGGTGACCTCCTGATGCCCGGCGGCTACCAGATCCTGCTGAACGGCCAGTCGCCCGACTCCGACTTCTATACGAGCGTATCGACCGTCGAAGTCGAGGAAAGCATGGACATGCCGGCAGCGCTGCAACTGACCCTGCCCGTGTCGCGCAGCGCGTCGGGCGGTCTGCTCTTTGTCGACGATGCGCGCCTCGCGCCGCTGGCGAATATCGCCGTCGTCGCTCAGACGGGCAGCGGTGCGCCGGCGGGTGCGGCAGGCGGTGCACTCTCTGCGGCAGCGAGTTTGATCGGCAATGCCGGCTCGCCCGGCATGCAATGCCTGTTCGACGGCTACGTGCTGTCGCAACGTCTACATCTGGAACGGGGCGCGACCTCGTCCACGCTCGACGTGTGGGGACAGGACGCAAGCTGGCTCATGAACATGAGCGAAAAAACGAAGGAGTGGGTCGACGTGACCGACGGAGCCGTCGCCAACAGCATTTTTGGGGACTACGGCATTACGCCTTCGGACCAGAACCTCGACGACGATTCGGCGTCGCATACGGAAGCCGGACACAGCCTGATGCAGCGTGGCTCCGATATCCAGTTCCTGCGCATGCTCGCGCGGCGCAACGGCAAGGTCTGCCGGGTAGCCTGCGCCGACAAGCCGGGGCAGCGCACTGGCTACTTCGCCAAACCCAATCTCGACGGCGATCCCGTCGCCACGCTCACGCTCAATGACAAGGACAACTGGACGGTCGGCTCCCTGAATATCGAATGGGACGCCACACGGGCGACATCCGTGGTCGCGCGGCAAAGCACGTTTGTTGACGCCGATCCATCCGGCGTATCCGCCGACACCTCGGACTCCGGCCTCAAATTGCTGGGCGCCAAAGGCCTCGCGGACTTCACCGGCAAGAGCATGAGCGTGCTGCTGACGACGCCCGTCGACGACGCCGGCGAACTGGCCTTGCGCGCCAAAGCGCTGTTGCGCGATGCGCTCTGGTTCCTGCGCTGCGAAGGCGACTCGGATCTCGAACGGCTCGGCGTGATATTGCGTGCCGGCATGATCGTCGCCCTTGCCGGCGTCGGCTCGCTGTACTCGGGCAAGTATCTCGTCTGGAGCGTGCGTCATTCGATCACACCTGATGCGCACACGATGAAATTCACCCTGGTCCGCAATGCCGTCGGTGCGGCAAGCGCCGGTGCGTCGCTACCGGCCTTGCCGGGTCTTTAGGAGACTGGCCATGCAGGACACCACGCTCACCGATGTCATCGACCGGCTGCGCAACCGCTTTTACGGCAAGTATCGCGGCACGGTCACCGAGGTCGACAGCAAGACGCTGCGCATCAAGGCAAAAGTGCCCTCGGTGCTGACCGATCAGGAAACGGGCTGGTGCGTGTGCTGCGTGCCCTTCGCGGGCGCGGGCATGGGCATGACGTTTCTGCCCGAAAAGGGCGCGGGCGTCTGGATCGAATTCGAAGGCGGCGACGTGTCCTTTCCGATCTTCACCGGCTGCTACTGGCGAGACGGAGAGCTGCCCGCCGACGCTGCACCCGACGTCAAGGTCATCGTGACCCGCTCGGGTCACAAGATCGTGCTGGACGACAGCGCCGGGACCATCACCATCTCGGACCCGAATCAGAATTCCGTCGAACTGTCCGCGAGCGGCATCACGCTGACGCGTGGCGCGCACAGCATCGAGATCAGCGATTCGGCTGTGAACGTCAACGACGGCGCGCTGGAGGTGATCTGATGCCCGCATTGCTGAATACGCAAAGCATGCTGATGTGCCCGCACGGCGGCACGGTGCAGACCATCCCAGGTAACCAGAACGTGATGATAGGCGGCGCCGTTGCCGCGCGGTCGACGGATACCTTCATCATCACGGGCTGCCCGTACATGCTCGGCCCGGCGCCGCATCCGTGCGTACAGGTCAAATGGGTCCAGCCGGCCGCAAAAAGCCAGGCGGACGGAGATTTCCTGCTGACGCAATCGAGCGTGGGCCTGTGTATCGCACCCGATCAGGCGGTGCAGGGCACCGTGCTGATCAACATGGCGCAACAGCAGGTAACAGGTCTCTGAGGAGCCGGATCATGGCGCAACGAGCCGACTATGCCTTTCCCTTCCACCTCGATCCGGGCTCGGGACAAGCTGCGCAGGCGCCCTACACGGACCATGTCGACCAGATGATCCGCCAGATCCTGCTGACCGCGCCCGGCGAACGCGCCGACCTGCCCGAGTTCGGCTGTGGTGTACGGCAGATGCTGTTCGCGCCGAACTCCGACGCACTTCAAGCGTCGGCCCGCCTGCTCGTTCTGCAAAGCCTCAAGCGGTGGCTGGGCGATCAGATCACGGTGCAGTACGTCAACGTGACGAATGGGCCCGACGGCGACGACGCGACCATGCTGATCCAGATCGGTTACACGCTGCTCGAAACACAGTCGCTGCAACGCACCGAAGTACGGGTGAACTGACATGTCGTCTCGCGACCGGCGCGCCGCCGTCATCACTTCCGATCACTACAACGGTATCGACTTCGTCGAGATTGCCGATGCGGCCCAGACCACCTTGAAGGTCCACTTTCTGAACGAGGTGGCCGTCAAGGGAACCCTGACGTCGGCTCCGTCGATCACTGGCGGCGAAACGATCCCGAGCGTCGCGGTACTGCCCGTCTCAGACACCGACTGGTCTAACGCTGACGGCCACGTGAGCCTGACGCTGCACACTGCCGCGCCCGGCGATTTCTCCACCTACACGCTGACGCTGTCAAGCCCGGTACTCGACAACTTCTATGACAGCGTGCCCTTCTCGTTCAAGGCGGGCTGCCCATCCGACCTCGACTGCGAAAACGCCGCACCGCCTTGCCCCGCAGTGCCCGCCGACGCGCCGCCCATCGACTACCTCGCAAAAGACTTTCTGTCGTTTCGGCAGGCACTGCTCGACTTCTCCGCGCTGCGCTATCCGAACTGGCAGGAGCGTTCGGAGGCGGACTTCGGCGTCATGTTTCTCGAAGCCCTGAGCGCGCTGGGCGACGACCTGAGCTATACGCAGGACCGTGTATTCGCCGAAGCATCGCTCGACACGGCGACGCAGCGCGCGTCCGTCGTGCGTCACGCGCGCCTTGTCGACTACCAGCCGCAGCCTGCGCTGGCCGCCACCGTGATGCTTCAGGTGGATGTCGACTCCGCGTGCACCGAATTGCCGTACGGATTTGCGGCGTACGCGAGCGATCCGGCCGGCAATCGTGTCGTCTTCGAGACGGGACCATCGCTCGCTGCGAGAAGAGTCGCGGACGACAGTGCGACGCTGCTGATCCAGCCGCCGAACCAACCCGTCAACGCGCTGTGGAATCGCGGCCGGATCAATCCGTACTGGTTCGACGACAGCCGCGTATGCCTGCCTGCAGGCGCCACGTCGATGATGGTGCTCGGCCACGGGTTCGGCTTCATCGCCGGACAGGCGCTGCTGATCGAAACCGCGCCGCTCACGCCAGCCGATCCACCCGTGCGCCAGATCGTGCATCTGCTGCCCGCCAACAGCCCGGCCGGTCCGTTTGCCGAGGCTATTTTCGATGACGTGTTCCTGACCGATCCGCAAACGAACCTGCTCCCCGGCGCGGGCGCGGCGCCTGCCTCGCCTGCGGCCGGCCCGCAGCCCACGCCTGTGACGATTCTGCGCTGGCAGAGCAACGATGCGTTGTCGCAGGCCCGCGATCTGAGCAAGACCTGTGTCGTCGGCAATCTGCTCGCCGCCACGCAAGGCGAGACGTGCGCCGACGAAACTTTCGTAGCGCGCACGGATGGCTTACCCGTCTTCGGAATGACAGTGACGACCGTGCGCGACGGGCCGTATCCGTCCGCAGCGCAATCTGTCGATGAAACGCCGGAAGCGCCGCCCATCCACCTGTACACCTTGCGCAACGGCTCGCTCGCCTGGCTTGCCCAGCCCGGCTGTGCCGACACGGGCATCGGCGCTGGCGCCGGGCAGCCGTTCAACACGCCTGCCAGTCCGGAGATCGTCGTGAGTTCGGCCACCACGGCGACGGAGCATCCCGTATGGAACTGGCGCGCTTCGCTGCTCGACGGGGGCAATTTCGATCTGTCGTTCACGCTGGACGATGCGCGCTATAGCAAACTCGTGCGCAATTCGGACGGGACAGACCAGTTCGACTACGACGGCGACGCGAGCAGCACGCTGCGCTTCGGCGACGGCGTGTTCGGGCTCATTCCGCCCGACGGCACGACGTTCACCGTGACCTATCGCGTCACGCGCGGCACAGGCGGCAATGTATCGGCCGATACCATCACCCGGTTCGATCCCGTCAGGTTTGCGGGCGTTCAAGGCGTCACCAATCCGCTCGCGGCGAGCGGCGGCGCCGACGCGCAGTCGCTGGACTCGGTGCGCCGGCTGGCGCCAGCGGCGTTCCGCGCCGTTCAGTTCCGGGCCGTCAAACCCGACGACTACGCGGCGGCCGCGCAAACGCTGCCTTGGGTGCAGCGCGCGGGTTGCGTGTTCCGCTGGACGGGCAGTTGGCTGACCGCTTTCACGACCCCAGATCCGCACAACAGCGACGACATCACCGTTGACGAGCGCACTGCCCTGGTCGCCCTGCTCAACCGCTATCGGATGGCGGGATATGAATCGTATGTGCCTGATCCGCGCTATGTATCCATCGATCTGCTAATCGAGATCTGCGCTCAGGCAAGTGCGTTTCGCGCCGACGTGGAACGCCGCCTCGGCGAGGCGCTGTCGACAAACGGCGGATTCTTCGCATTCGACAAATTCTCCTTCGGCGCACCGCTCGAACGCAGCCGACTCGAGGCCGTGCTGCAAAGCGTACCGGGCGTGGCCGGCGTGCTGTGCATCGAAGCCCGCGTGCGGGGCCGGTCATTCGTATTCCTGCCTATGCCCGACGAAATCACCGTTGCCGTCGACGAAATCATTCGTTGCGACAACGATCCGTCCCGCCCCGAGCGCGGCGCCATCAAGCTATCCGTGATGGGGGGAAAATGACCGACAACGCATCCGGCAAGCCGGCATGCCCATGCGGGACCTTCGAACATCCCGCCGTGCCGGACAACGCGCCTGGCCTGTCCGCGCTGGTGTATCGCGCCGGCGACTATGCCGCGTTCCGCCGCGCACTGCTGATGGCCCTCGCAGGCGAGATGTCGCTCAGCCGCACCGATACGAGCGGCGCCTCGCTGCTATGGCGGCCGGCCACGGGCGATCTCGCGCTGCAGATGATCGAATGGTGGGCGTACGTATCGGACATCGTGACGTTCTATAGCGAGCGCTGCGCAAACGAATCGTACTTACGTACGGCGATACTGCCCGAGAACGTCAACCGGCTGGTCAGGCTGCTCGGTTATCGCCCAAAGCCCGCGCTGGGCGCGCGGGGCGAACTGTGCGCCCTCGTCAACCGCGCGCGCCCGACGCTCGTTCCGGCCGGTCTGCAGGTGCAGAACAAGCCGGGCCCAGGCCAGCCGCCGCAAGTGTTCGAGGTCGACGTGGATACGACGGTCGGACAACCCGACATTCAGCCCGTCACCGCGGCACCTCAGTTCGCCGCTTCTCTCGTCAACGCCGCCAGCGATGGCAGCGCCAGCGCGACGCTGCTGGTCGCCGGCGCGGTTAGCACGGTCAAGCCAGGCGATGGCGTGATGTTCATCAGGAACGGATTCGACGGCACGTCCGCGCAATACGTGACGGGCACGCTGCAGAGTCTCGTGCAAGTCCGCGCACCCGATGGCTCGCGCAATACCAGCATCGCGCTCGACGCTGACGCGTTGCCGGACGCCAGCTTCGCCGATGTCGACGCAACACACTGGCGCCTGCTGAGAAGCACGGGCAGCGCGACGTTGTACCCATATCTGCCGGACACGCATCTCGCGCCGACTGGCGGCGGCCCGTATATCGTCTCGCTGCGCCTCGCGTCGATCTTCCGTCAGATCCAGCCGGGCGACATCGTGGTGGTGGACAACATGACGGTGCCGCGCGCGGCGGCGCGCTGCGCGGGCGTGGTGACCGCATGCACCGAAAACATCTTCTACGCGAACAACCCGGGCGACCCCGGCAACCCGCCGTCATCCAAAGACGCCAATACACCCGTACCCGCCGTGCCTGTCCCGCACACGGTGCTCACCGTGCAGATGCCTGTCAGCCCTTCCGGGGATGCCACGACCGTCGTGATGCGTTACGGATGGCGCGATGTCGGCACGCTGGTCAATCTGCCTGCCACCGCAGCCGGGTCGTCGGCACCGGGGGTTGCATTGAGTACAGCGGCGCCCACGTCGACGGCACAGGCCATTGCATCGGTATCCTCAACGTCGAGCGGCGATGGCGCAGCCGCGCCCGCCGTCACGTCGGCGTTCGTGGTCGATAGCGACGGCACAGGGAGCGCCGCGAGCGTCGACGCAAACGGCAACATCACCCTTGACCCCGCCGCGCCCGCTTTGTCGCCGCCGCTGTCGGTGCTGTTCAATCGTGTGCCCGTCTCGCGCGGCCAATCCGTCGACGAAACACTGGGGAGCGGCGACGGCACCATCCTGAACCAGAACTTCACGCTCCAGAAAAAACCGGTGACCTACTTCGCGGACCCTGCGGGACGTTCTGGCGACGGATTCAGCAGCACCGTCCGGATCTGGGTCAACGGTATCCAGTGGAGCGAAGTGCCCGACTTCTTCGGCCAGCCGGGAGACGCACAAGTATTCACCACGCGTGAAGACGAAGCGGGCAACACGCATGTCGTGTTCGGCGACGGACGTCAGGGCGCGCGCCTGCCGACCGGGGTCAACAACGTCAGCGCATCGTATCGCTATGGCGCGGGTGCTGACGCGCCACCGCCTGCCACCCTCGTCTCGATTCTGCAAACGCAGCCGGGGCTCGCGTCCTTTGTGAATCCCGTTGCGCCGACAGGTGGCGCGGACGCGGACCCGCCTGAACGCGTCCGGACGCTGGCCCCCAACTCCGTGTTGAGTTTTGGCCGCGCCGTTTCGCTGTTCGACTTCCAGGCGATCGCGGCCGCCGCGCCGGGCGTCACAGCGGCCCAAGCCGCCTTTGCGTTCGATGAGCAGACGCAGCGTCCCGCCGTCCATGTGTGGGTGGCGGGCGACGCAGGTGCAGCGGACGCGGCGCGCAACGCTCTGGCAGGCGCAGCGGACAGCAACCGGCCCTTCAATGTGCAGGCTGCCGTCCCCGTCGACATGGTGCTGAGCCTGTCGTATGTGCGCGATGCCCGCTATCTCGACAGTGCCGTGCAACAGGCATTGCACGACGCGCTGGTCGCCCCCCAGAGCGGGCTGTTCGGCGCACAGCGCGTCGTGATCGGCGCGCCGCTGTACGACAGCGACATCTATGCAGCCTGCCTCGCGGTGCCGGGTGTCGTCGCCGTGCATGATCTGTCTTTCGCACCGGCTCCCGCGCTGCGTATCCCGCTTCCACGGCGTGTTCCGTTTCCACGGCGCATCCTGTTCGCGCGCGGCGTTTCCCGCATCGACGTGGCGGCGTCGCGCAGGGCCGCCGTACCGATGCATGTGTCGATCCCCGGATCGACGCTCGCGAGCCGCCTGGGCAGCGCCGCCCATGTCTCTACCAGCGCACTTGCGCCGTTGCGCAAGCCCGCGGCGCCGAAGACCTCGGGCGCACCTGTCGCCGCGTTGCGCACCCAATGCCGTCCCGCGCGCTATGCGCCCGGCGATGGACGCTATTACCGGGTGCCCGATGACAGCGTGCATCTGAAGTTGCATGGGGAGGCAGCGTCATGAGCCTGTCCGACCACTATGACGTCTACTACGCGGATAAGCTGTGGAACCTGCTGCCCGCCATCTACCGGACGGAAGACACCGACCAGTTCGGCACCAACGGCCCGCTGCGCGAGCTCGTCAACCGCATCGGCAGGCAGGCTGCCATCGTGCGGCGGGACCTCGACCGGCTCTGGGCAAATCAGTCGATCGAAACCTGCGACGACTGGGTGATCCCGTATATCGGCGACCTGGTGGCGACGAATCTGGTCGCTGCCCTCGACGCACGCGGCCAGCGGCTCGATGTGCGCAAAACCATCTACTACCGGCGCAGAAAAGGCACAGTCGGCGTGCTCGAAGAGATCGCACATGACATCACCGGATGGGATGCACGTGTCGTCGAGTTCTTCCGCCGGCTTGGCCGCACGCGCCACGGTCTCGACCCGGCGCTCGGCGTCGCCCTCACACCCGGCGACGATACGGAACGCCTTCAGTTCGCGGAAGGCTTGCGCGGCCCGCAGACGCGAACGGCGATCGGTGGTTTTGCGGACCTCCGCAACGTGAAGGGCGCACAGCAGGTCCGCACGGCCTTCGACGAGTACTTCTATACGGCCGACGTGCGTGCGCCTGCCGGCCTCTCGGGCTGGCATGCCATCCCGAAACTCGGCGTCTATCTCTGGCGGCTGCACAGTTTCGCAACGGGCCATTCAACGCCTGTCGCCGTCGCAGGCTGCCCGGGCTGGTACACCTTCGATCCGACGGGGCGCGACGTGCCGTTGTTCGCCGCTTCGCGCGTACTCACGTCATGCGAGTCCTGGCAGTCGCCCGGCCTCGCCGAAGTAGCAGGCCCGATCAGCCAGACCCTGTTCGATACGAGCCTCAATGCCACCGCGCCACTCTATCCCAACTCAGCGGTCGTCTATACGACGACGTCGCCGCCCGAGATCGTCCCGGCAAGCAATCTGACCGTGCGTCCCGAACGCGGCCGTTTCGCCGTCACGGGCAATGCGGCAGCGGGCTCGCCCAGCGCCGCCCTGACGGTCGAGTACCGCTATGGTTTCTCGTCTGCCATTGGCGCAGGAGCCTATGATCGCCGGCTGGATACGATCGATATCGCGACGCCTCAACCCGCGCAAATCATGTCGAACGGCGGTGAGACCCTCGCGACCGGCATGCAGTCGAGCGGCACGGTGACGATCGCCGATTCCCTCACCTACACGAAAGCGCCCGACCTGGGCGTCGACGGTGCGCTGACGCTGCGCGCCGGGCAGCAGACCCGTCCCGTGCTGCGGCTTGATCGCGACTGGACGATCACAGGGCTCGCAGCGGACCTCGCCGTCGACGGCCTGTTCGTGTCCGGTGCCGATATCGTGCTGAAAGGCTCGTTCGGTAGCGTCACCATCTCGTGCGCAACGTTCGATCCGGGCAACACGTCGGGCGCAGTGCCGGAAGCCCCGCCGCCCTTCGACCCGTTCGATCGCGCCGCCGACGGACGGCCACTCGTGCCGGTTCGCCTATGGGTCGAAGGCGTCGTGCAAACCATGACGATCGACCGCTCGATTCTGGCGGGCGTGCGTACACGCGCGGGTGGGCTGATCGAGACGCTCTCGGTTTCCAACAGTATCCTGCATGCGATCCCGACCTCAACGGGCGTTTTGACGGTCGACAGCATCAAGGATCCAGTGCGGTTGCTGCGCGTGCTCACGCAGGCAGACGACCCGGTGTCGCGTCATTTGCGCGTGCTGTCGCCCGCACTCGATGCGCTCGTCGCCGCGCCCGCCTCGCCGCCGGCTAACGTCACTGCCATAGCGGCGGCATTGAACGATCTCGTGACAAGCCGCTCGATCTACGACCCTGTTGCATTTGCCGATGTCGTGCTCAGCACGGCGACGCGCAACCTGCTCGACGGCGATAGCGCGAGTACGCCTTCGGGTTCGCCTTCGGGTTCGCCTTCGAGTCCGCCTTCGAGTTCGCCTTCGAGTCCGCCTTCGAGTCCGCCTTCGAGTCCGCCTTCGAGTTCGCCTTCGAGTCCGCCTTCGAGTCCGCCGCTTTCGAGTCCGCCGTCGGCTGCGACGCTGAGTCTCAACCTGCATCTGCTGGAAGACAGTTATCCGCAGGAAGTCGCGGACGCGTGTCTTGCTCTAGCCGAAACGAACGCGACATTGATACGCACGACCGTGATGGGCAGGATCGTCGTGAGAACGATCGAGGCAAGCGAATCGATTCTTCAGGACCTCGCCTTGACGGCGAACACGCAGGACGGCTGCGTCCGGTTCAGCGCGTGGGCCAACGGCAGCGTATTGCCGCGTCAGTACGAGAGCGTGCGCATCGCGCCGCTCGCCCCGCTCTTCGCGTCGGACCGCTTCGGCATGCCTGATTACGGCCAGCTTCTGCCGCGCGTGGACGCGGCGGTCATTGCCCCGGCCGAAACAGGCGTGCCTCTCAACACGATTTCCCGAGGCGCGCAAAACGGCACGGAAATGGGTGCGTTCGCGCGCGAAGACATTCCCATCAAAACAGACGCACTGCTTATCAAATATCAGGAATATATGCCGGCGGGTTTGATGCCCGTCGTTATCAACGTCACCTGAACGCGACGAGAAGGGGAGACCATGTCAGCCGACCTCAGTCGAACCTCAGACGATCGCCGATATGGCTATCGAAAAGTATCGGCACAACAAGGTCGCGTCTTTGTCGAACGCGACTTGAACGCATTGCAGGACATCCTGCATGAGCGCACCGACGAAGACGTGCTGGCGATAGTCGGCCCGTCCGGCTCGCCCGACGATGGCTTTGCGATCAGCGTGCCCGTCGTGAGCCCCGCGCCGCCTGCATCACCTGTGTCTCCGGCATCCCCTGCCTTGCCCGCTTCTCCGCCGCTTCCCGTGTCGCCCGCGTCCCCGCCTTCCGGCGGCACACGACTCACGCAGGCCTGGGACTTCGCCGTCGCCGCGGGCACGATGTATGTGGGCGGCCAGCGCGTCACGTGGCCGCCGACCGCACCGGATGCGTCGGCGCCGTGGTCGTATTTCACGCAGCCTGACTGGCTTGCACCGGACGATCCCCTGCCCGTGTTGACCAGCCCTGCTCGCGTAGTGGCCGAGCCGTCTGCCCGGCATGGAGGCATCGAGGCCATCTGGCTCGATGTGTTCGACCAGGAAGTCAGCGCAACGGAAGACCCCGACCTCAAGGAGGTCGCGCTCGGCGGCCCGGACACCACGGGCCGCGTGCGCACCGCGCGCCGCGTGCGGCGCACGCCCGTGAGCCACGCCGACTGCACCCGGGCATGGCTGGACGCCACCGCGTCATGGTCATCGCAGGGGCTCATGTTCGACCCCGATACCATGCGGCTCGAGCCCGCCGTCCGCCTTCAGGTCTCGTTCGAACAGGACCCGGCTCCGCCCAATCCCTGCGACCCCATCGTCAAAGGCGGCTATCTGTACGCTGATAACCAGCTGATCAGGATCAAGATCGTGCCGTCCGAGACGTCCGCATCGCCGGATACGTTCGTCTGGGGCTATGACAACGCGAGCTTCCTCTACCGCGTGTCGGATATAAGCGGCGAGGGGACTCAACTGCAACTCGCCGACACGCCGCCCGACGCCTATCACCGGCCGCAAAGCGGCCAGGCGATCGAAGTCTTGCGGACGGCGCACTTTCTCAACGACGCGGCACCATCCGCTGACGGCGGCGACGCCACGGTACGTTGCGTGGCCGAAGCCACGGGCGTGGTGCGCTCGTTGAGCGCGGCGTATGGCGCGATCGTGCAGGGCGGCCCGGCGAACTATCTATCGCTGAGCGAGGCGTTGCCGGCCGACTATCTAGACGACCCGAATCCGCTCTTCGTGCGAATCTGGCAAGCGAGGCAGACACTGCCCGCCGACGGCGGCAGCAGTGCGTTGCAAGACGCCACGAACGGCAGTGCGAACGGCGTGGTGCTGACGTTCTCCGGGATGGCCGGCGGCGCGCCCGCCGCGGGCGCGTACTGGATGATCGCCCTGCGGCCCGCCACACCGCAAACCGTTTACCCCGCACGGTTCGTCGACAGCCCGCAGCCGCCCGATGGCCCGCATCGGTGGGCATGTCCGCTTGCCGTGATCGACTGGACCGACGCGGGCAGTCCCAGCGTCACAGGCTGTCGTTCGACATTCCAGAATCTCGTCGAGTTGAGCCGCCGCAAGGCGGGCTGCTGCACGCTCAGCGTCAGCCCCCCCGACCTCGACGCAACGACGCTGCAAACGCTGATCGACACAGCGGCCCACACCGCGAGCCACATCCGGGTATGTTTCGAACCGGGAACCTTCGCGCTGCGCGATGCATTGCGCCTGACGCCGCTGCATGCGGGCATCGTGCTCGAAGCCTGCAACGGCGGCGCCCTGCTCACTCCGGCTCCGGGCGCAGACGCGAGCTTCTTTGCAGACGGACTGATCGTCATCGAGGGAGCGACCAACGTGACGCTGCGCGGACTTGCGTTTGCGAGTGTCGCGCACCCGCCATCGGCAGACGTGCGTTCGGGGATGACATGGCTCACTCAGGCGCTCAGCGTCGAGATCATGGCGCTCACGCGTAATGGCGTCGTCACGTCCAATCCGCTGTGGGAGTCGCCGGTCGAAACGCTGACCAGCCAGATCGCTCGTCTGGCTCTGCACGTATGCGTGCGCGCCGTCAGCGCGAGCAACCTCACCATCGACGCCTGCAACTTCGTCGGCGCGACGCCGGCGTCGCCCGGTCAGTTGAGCAACGCCTTGTCGATCGGCGTGCTCGCTCAAGGCGACTGCACCGGTTTTTCAATCGACGACTGCACGTTCGAGGGAACAACGCCGACGCTAACGCCTGGCCCGACGCTAGCGGGTTCACTGGACGTTTCGAAAACTTTGCAAACGGCTGTCGAGGAAGCGGCGCGCGGCGCGAGCAAAACCACCAGGCGCTTGACGCCAAAACCGGCCGTCCTCGATGAAGCTGCGAAGGAACCCGCGAAAGAGCCCATAAACGAAGCCGACGGCGCACAAAAGCCGAATGCCGACGTGAAAGAACCACTCGCCGGCGCAGCGGGCGTCGCAACCGTACGCGCATTGCAACTCGTTCCGGACCAGAACGAATTGATCCGCAATCTGCCGAGCCTCGCCGATTTCGTCCGGCGGCCAACCATGGCGGACGCACCGCCCCTCGTCATCAACGCGGGCATCCTGATCACCCCCTATATCACTGCAGGGGCGAAAGCGATGGACCCTGCCGTAGTACAGCCCAAGGCCGATGTGCCAGAAAATCTGCTACGACTACAGTTCGGATTGCAAGGTATCGTGGACGGCGTGCAAATCCGCGGCAACCGGTTCGAAGGACTGACCTGTGCGGCGCTCAGCATCGCGTCGACGGGAGTGGTACGCATCGAAAACAATCAGGTAACGAATTGTGCGGCTGGCTTCTGGATCTACGCGCAGTCGTCGAACTACCTGCAACTCGATCTGCGCAGTCCCGATCCACACACACGCGGCGCAGAGCAAATGTTGCTCTATGCACTGATGTTCGAAGAAACGCTGCTTGCCCTCTTCGCACCGATGTTGCTGAAACCGCCCGTGCGGGTCCGACCCGCGACCGGAGCGTTCACAGCTTCGGCGGTTCACGTGAGCGGCAACGACATCGACTGCACTCTGCGGCACGGCAGTCCGTTGCCGCAATGCTCCGCCGCGCTCGCTGTTTTCGCCGACCCGTCGGCCCAAAGCGGCCCCTCGGAGAGCACGCTCTCCATCACGGACAACCGGCTCAATACGAATCCCGTCGACTGGCTTCCGGCTGTCAGTGCGTTGTACACGGGCAGTTGCACGTTCACGGCCAATCACATCGCGAATGGCAACAACGACGGTGGCTACAGCTTGAGACTGCAGCCCACTTACGCGTCCGTTGCGCAAGTTGCCGGAAAAGGAACTGCCGGTAATTCCGGCGACGCGACGGCGATAACGGGCAATGTCATTCAGCGTGCGACCAATCTCGCTTCGCTGACACGCTCAAACCAGACGGCGCCATTGAACACGTGGATGCCGTTCAATGCGATGCGCAACTGATCCGGGCCGCCCCTCCATGCGAGATCACCATGAGCAATGCACTCGCCATCGCAAGCGTCACTGAGACGCTGCTTCACGTGCTCACCGGCTGCCTCGACCGCTCGGGCGTGAGCGGCGCGACCGTGACGGCCGTGCGCCCGGATCAGCCGTCGCAGTTGCCAAATCCCGGCGTCAATATTTTTCTTTATCAGGTCTCGCCGAACGTGGCGCTGCGCAACGCCGATCTGCCGACACGCTCACCGGACGGCACGCTGCTGCGCCGTCCGCAAGCGGCCCTCGATCTGCACTACCTGTTCACGTTCTACGGGGAAGACCTGACGCTGCAGCAGCAGCGGCTGCTCGGCGCCGTCGCCACGCAGATGCATGCGTTTCCCGGCTTGAGCCGTGACACGATCGGCACCGTGCAGGGTTCGGTGCCGTTCCTGAACAGCGCGGATCTCGACGCACAGGCGGAACTCGTGCGTTTCACGCCCATCAATTTTTCACTCGAAGAGCTCTCGAAGCTGTGGTCGTTCCTTCTGAAGACCGACTACGTGCTCTCGACCGCGTATCTAGCCAGCGTCGTTCTGCTCGAAACCGACGATACGGAGCCGCCGCCGCCGCTGCCCATCCTGAACTTCAATGTGTACGCAACGTCGTTCGCCCAGCCGTCGATCGAACAGATATTGCCTGACACCGGAACCTTGATCTTGCCGTCTTCGACGCTGATCGTGTCCGGCCGGAACTTCGTGCGACAGGAACGGGTGAACGGCGTGAACGCAACTGCGCCGGTGCAGGTGCTGATCAGCGGTGTGACCGCCACGCCCGGCAGCGTCACGCCGATGCAGCTGCGCGTACCGCTGCCCGCCGGGCTGCGCGCCGGCGCCAACACGGCGGAAGTGGTGCTCGGCCCCATTGCGGGCGGGCCTCCAGGAACGATCCAGTCGGGCCTGGCGGCCTTCGTGCTTCACCCCGTCATCCAGGATGGGGAAGCGGGCAGCCCGGCGCAGATCGCCGTCGAGTCCGCAGGCTCTCCCGACCGGGTTACCTTGACGGCCAGACTCAGTCCGACCGTCCAGGTTGGACAACGGGTTCTGCTGGAGCTGATTCCCCTCAGCAAGCCAACGGCCGTGCAACTGTTCGACGGCGGCGCCATGACCGTGGCAAGCGACTTTGTCAGTGTCACCTTCACGCGCCCTGCGACGGGCGACTATCTGGTGAGGCTGCGGGTCGACGGCGCCGAAACGCCGTTGCAGCCGGGCGCGGGCGGTTCGCCCGCCGGCCCTTTCGTCTCCCTCTGACGGAGCGATCGCGATGGCAACCGAACAGGAGTGGCTCGAAGCCAACCACGCGTATCTCATGCAGCAGCTTGCCCGCCTGCGCGCGCTGCTACGCCCTCAGGAACCCGCCGCGCCCGGCACCGGGATCGTCCTGCCGCCCGACGCCACGCCCCTGCAGGATACAGCCGACGCCGCGAAGCACTCCGACATGCAGGATGCCTTCGACGACCATCCTCCCGCGCTCGATACGCTATGCGAAGCATTCGATCTCTCGCCGTTCGAACGGGACATCGTGCTGATGTGCATGGCGCCCGAACTGAAACCCGAGTTCGCGGCGCTGTACGCAAGCCTGCAAGGCGACGAGCAGTTGACGCGCCCGACGTTCGGCATGGCCCTCGCGTTTTTGCCGCATGCATATTGGAACGCGATCGCACCGAACGGCGCGCTGCGCCGCTGGCGCATCATCGAACTGGACAACACGGCACGCGTCGCGTCGGCGGGCATGAGGCTCGACGAACGGATCCTGCATTACCTGCTGGGTATCGACGATATCGACGAGCGTATCGCCCATCTGGTCAGCATCTTGCCCATCGCTACCGCGCAGCGCCTGCCGCCGTCGCACGTGCTGACTCTCAGCCAGATCGTCGCGCTGTGGCGCACCGCCGGGACGCTCGATACCGCGCCCGTGGTGCAGCTTTGCGGTGACCCGGATGACTATCTGCCGATCGTGTCGGCAGCGGCCGCCGTTCAGGGCGTACGGGCCGCGCTCACGGGTGCGGATCGCGTTCCATCGAACGGCATGGAGCTCGACGCATTCGTGCGGCTGTGGGACCGCGAAGTCGTCCTCGATATGGGCGGCGTGCTCATCGTCGAGCGCAACGACATGACGGCTGCCTCCGAGCAACGCAATGCCATCTCGCCGCATGTCGCGTATCTGCTGGGTCACGCGCGTGGCCGCATCGTCGTCGCGGGCCGAGAGCGCGTGCACGTGCAGGGGCAGATCACCGTCACATTCGATGTACACCATCCGGATTCAGCAGAACAGCGGCTAGCGTGGAAAGCGGCATTGTCGCGGCCACCCGCGCCCGGCACACAGGCCGACGCGGCGGATGCCGCCACAGACGAGCGACCCGCTGACGCGACGGCTGAACCGATGCCATCCGCCGAAGCAAACACAGGCGAAGCGGTTGGACCTTTGACGGCTTCCGCCGCGAGCGGCGCTCAAGCGGCAGCGCAAACATCGCCCCCAGAACTTCCACCCGACGATACGCTCGATGCACTCGCGTTCCAGTTCGACCTGAGCCTGAACGGCATCCGTACGATTGCGGCGCAAGCCGTCGCAGGCGCTGGGTCTGGACGCGCGGCCGCCGAAGCTGCCTGGGATCTGTGCCGGTTGTACTTGCGCGACCGCATGGACGGTCTCGCGCATCGGCTCGAATCGCGAGTCGACTGGTGCAACCTGGTGCTTCCCGACGATCAGCTGAATATCCTGCGCACGATCGCCGCACAGGTCGGCCAACGCCGCACAGTCTACGAACGCTGGGGTTTTGGCGCACGCGGCACGCAGGGACTGGGCATCAGCGTGCTCTTTCACGGCGTCAGCGGTACGGGGAAGACGCTCGCCGCCCAAGTGCTGGCCAACGTGTTGCGTCTGGATCTCTACCGCATCGATCTGTCGTCGGTGGTCAGCAAGTACATCGGCGAAACCGAGAAGGAACTGCGCCGCGTATTCGACGCAGCCGAAGACAGCGGCGCGATCTTGCTGTTCGACGAGGCCGATGCGCTGTTCGGTGCGCGCAGTACCGTGCGCGACAGCCACGACCGCTACGCAAATATCGAAGTCAGCTATCTGCTGCAACGCATGGAAGCCTATCGCGGTCTCGCGATCCTGACCACCAACCAGAAACAGGCACTCGATTCCGCCTTCATGCGGCGCCTGCGGTTCGTGGTTCAGTTTCCATTCCCCGATGCGGCGCAGCGCGTCGCCATCTGGCGCGACGTGTTTCCTTCCTCCGCGCCGATCGGTCAACTCGATCTGGCACGGCTCGGCGGCATGAAGCTGGCGGGCGGCAACATCCGCAACATCGCGATGAACGCGGCATTCCTCGCAGCGCACGCGGGCGAAGCGATCGGCATGGATCACGTGCTCAGTGCCGCGCGAGCCGAATATGCGAAGCTCGAGCGGCCGCTGACCATCGCCGAAACGGGGATGCCATGATGAGCGGCGAAGCCAGAACAAACATCGCGCCCTGCCAGGCCTCCACCTCGAAAAGTACGAGTGCGGCGCCCGCTCCGTATCTGGCGCGCAGTGCGGCGCGGCTGATCCAGCGAACCTGCGCATGCGGACAGGCGGCGGGCGTGTCGGGCGAGTGCGCCGCTTGCGCCAGCACCCGGCTACTGCCACAGCGTATCCCCGGCGCGCCCGCCGCAAGCGAGGTTCCCGCCAGCGTCCACGCGACGCTGAGGACACCTGGCTCGCCGCTGCCCGCGTCGGTGCGCGGCGATATGGAGTCGCATTTTTCGCACGATTTCAGCGGCGTGCGCGTCCACACCGACAGCGCCGCGCAGCAATCGGCGCACGCCATCAACGCGCGTGCCTATACCGTGGGCGATCACATCGTGTTCGGCAGCGGCCGGTTCGCTCCCGACACGCCCGCAGGTCAGAAACTGCTCGGTCACGAACTCGCGCACGTCGTCCAGCAAGAAGGCGCAAGGACCGACTCGCCGCTGCACATCGGCCCGGCGAACGATGCGTTCGAACAGGCCGCCGATGCAGCCGCCGATTCGCTCGGCAGCCGCTCACATGCTCACGCGCAAGCGCCCGCCACGCATGCACAGACGGCAAGCGTGCAGCGTGCGCCCGCCGACGAAGCGCAAGCCGCCCAGGGCGAGCCGGGCTTCTGGGATCGCGTCAAGGACGCCGCATCCGGTGCAATCAGCGTAGGCAGCGACTTCTTCGTCTCGGCGGTGCATCGCCTAATGCCCGCTCCCGTCGCGGCTATCGTCGACGGAATCCGGCAACAGGGTGGCATTCTGAATTATTTGCGCAGCACGTTGAGCCGCGCATTGGGTGGAATATTCAGCCGGCTTCGCGAGGGCGAAGGGTTCATCCCCACACTGATCGACGGCTTTGAAAAGCTGTCGGGCAAAGCGCACGAAATCCTGGCCGCACTCGGCCATCAGGACTGCAAGCCGCTCTTCGACGCACTCGGCCAGCTCGGCGACATGCTGCAGAACATGGCGGGCGCAGCATGGGACAAGATCAAAGCCTTTCTTGCGCCCGTTGGCGACTTCTTCTCCGATCTCTGGAAGAAATTCGGCGCGCCCGCAGTCGATTTTCTGCAAAGCTACGCAAGCGATGTCTGGGATCAGATCAAGACGATCGGCAACGGCATCTGGAGCCTGTTCGTGGCAGCGAAAGACGCGCTATCGTCGGTGTTCTCGCCGTTCTGGAACTGGATCAAGAAAGAGCTCGGCATCGGCGATACGCCGGATTCGCAGGACGGCCTGCTGCAATGGGCCGAAGGCAAGATCGCCGACGCGTGGACATGGGTGCAGGCCCAGATCGCGCCCATCATCGCGCCGATCAAGCAGGTGGCGAACAAGGTGCTCTCGATCATTCCGCTCGACAAGATCCTGCACATGCGGGAAACGGTTCACGAGTGGCTGCAGCACGTCAAATCGATGGTCACGGCGCTGCAAAAGCCAAAAGGCGCCGCAGAAGAACAAGTGTCGCTGCGCGAGAAAATCCTGCCCGCCGTGAAGGCGCGCATCGTTTCGCTGGGCGCTGCGATCACGGGTGCGGGCGCCTGGATCGCGGACGGCATCGGCACGCTCGCTACCGACTTCACGGGCATGCTCGCGTCGCTCGCCAACAACCCGATGATCGGCAGGATTGCGGGGGCCGTCAACTGGCTCGGCGAGCGCGCCACGCAACTGGCGCAATGGGTGGGCGGCGGTGTAAAAGCTGTATTCGGCGTGGCGGGACAGGCCGTCGCGAAGCTCTCGGATTTCGTCGATCCGCTTTACGGCATGCTGCAAAAACTGGTGAGCGTGCTCGCCAATGTCGTGAAGGAGTTGCCGAGCCTGGTGCTCGGCAGGTTCTGGAATGCGATTCCCGCCTGCATCCGCAATCCCGTCAAGGATTTCATCATCGAGCACATATTGGGCGCGATTCCTGTCATCAGCACGTTCGTAAAGGTACCGGACATCTGGAAGAAGATCGAAAAGCTCGTGATGAGCTTTCTCGAGTCCGTGTTCGTCAAAGGCGATCTGGGCGGCGCCGTGATGAAGGTGATCCGTTTCGTGCTCGAAGCCATCGGCGTCGATGTCGACCTGATGCTGCGTGTCTTCGCCAACGCGATCGATACCCTCGACGACGTGATGATGCATCCGGTCGAATTTCTGAAGAATCTGTTCGGCGCGCTCAAGAAAGGCACGGGGCAGTTTCTGGGTGCGCTTGGCGATCATCTGATGAACGGACTGCTCGGCTGGTTGCTGGGGTCCGTCAAGGATCTCGGCGTCACGCCGCCGCGCGCGCCGCTCACGCTGTCCGGCCTGCTCGATCTCGCGATGCAGATTCTGGGTATCACGCGGGACAAACTGCGCAAGAAGGCGAAGGAGGTGATCGGCGAAAAGGCGATGGGCATCTTCGACAAAGCGTGGGAGTGGCTGTCCGCACTGATCACGGGCGGTTGGGGTGGCTTGTGGGAAAAGCTCAAGGGAAAACTGTCCGACCTGTGGACGAGCATCATCGGCGGGATAGCGGAATGGGTGTCCACCAGTCTGATCAAGGCGGGCATCGTCAAGCTCGTCGAGATGTCGAATCCCGCGGGCGCGATCATCGAGGCGCTGCATACCATCTATGAGGCGCTCACCTTCATTGCGTCGAAGGTCAATCAGATTCTTGCGCTGGTCGACAGCGTGGTCAATTCGATTGCGAACATCGCAGCGGGCAAGATCGATGCAGCGGCCAACGCGATTGAAAAAGCGCTGGCGGGCAGTGTTTCGTCGCTGATTGGTTTTTTTGCCCAGTGGCTGGGGTTTAGCGATCCCGGGCCCAAGATTCGTGAGATCGTGCTGGGAATTCAGGCGCGGATCGATTCGGCGCTCGACTGGCTGGTTGGACAGGCCATCGCCGCCGCGAAGGGATTGGCCGGCGCGTTAGGGTTAGGCGAGGAACCGGATAAGCGGACACCTGAGCAGAAGGCTAGCGATGTGCATCAGGGGCTGATAGAGGCGGACAAGTTGTGTAATGCGGAAAATGCCGACGCCGATACCGTTACGAAGCAGCTTCCTGTTATTCAAAAGCAGCATCGGCTCAACCAGCTATCTCTGACACCCCAGGACGACGGTACGTTCGTGCTCACTGCGGGCGCCAGTCCGAGCGAATCCAAAACGGAAAAGAACGTTGCGCCCGGGAAAGTCAAATCGATGGTCCGCTGGACTCCAGAGAGCGAAAACGGTGAAACGACGATGACCGCGACGCCGCTTGCATCGAATGATCTGGGCGGTGGAGCGACGCCGCAAGAGGAGTCGAGCGAGTGGCAAGGCGTGAAACCTGGCGTGCTGAAACGCCGGCGCCCGGGCGGCGGATGCGTTCGGCTATATGTCAGGGGACATCTGCTCAACCACAATCTGGGCGGCCCGGGCACGAACAAGAATCTCCGGCCGATCACCTACAGGGCCAACAGCAATCACCTCAAGCAAATCGAACAGCCCCTCAAGGATCTGATGGCCAAAGGTAAGCAGTCGAATGTCATCTACGTCAATTACACGGTCAAGGTTCTTCCGCCCGAGGGCGGGACAGTCCCTGAAAGCGTGGCCCCGGCGGAAACCATATTGACGCGGGGCTTCGATTGCGAGTGGTATCAACTCAAACCGAACGCGAACAAGCCGCCCGAACAATGGAAGCGGGATCCGGAAGGAGCGTCGAAGAAAGAACTCATCAAGAACGTGCCGGAATTTCCTTACGCGCCTGGATCGGATATGTCATTGCCGGAAGGTGCCGTGGAAGAGGCCTGTGATGCCGTTGACGATAAAGCAGCCAAGGGCAAAAAATAACGGCTCTTTTGTCCGGACGACAAGAACGTGGGGGCTTGCGCGAAGATTTGAAACAGGCAGGTCATTGCGGCAAAAAGATCATCCGAATGCGGACGGCTCGGTTGCCGCGATTTCAACAGTTACCTTCCCCAGGTTATCTGAGAGGAAGCTCCGCACGCTCTCACGCTCCATCTGGGTCGGACTTCCGTCCCACCACAGACGAATTTTTCCTGTCACCGCAAGCAAGCTCATACCAAGTGGCGGCAAAGAAGAAAGCTTCCAGGACCCCATGACCAACATCGTTGCACGCCGCTGAGGCGCAGTCCAACTGAGCGTTGCGTTGTAGGGAAAAGAGCCCAAGACTAGCACGATCGCGTCAACATACGATTCGCTCGCTGACCGCTCCTTCCCTTCTCCTTCGCCCGTCGTGCGCATCAGGTCATCGAATGCCATCGCAGCTTGCGGTCCGCAAGCATCAAGGAATGGCTGCAACAGATCACGGCGCAGAAGATGAAAGCCGAGCACCCGCAAGGCAAGCGCGAATTTTTCAGGCGGCAGCATGTCTTCCTTTGCCACGTTTTGCGGCCCCGATAAGCCGGCCATGACAACATTCGTCCAGTCCTCCAACGGTGGCGCGAACACACTGAACATGAAGAACCGGGCAGGTCCCTTGGCCAGGGCCCCGCATATGATCAGATCGACCTGTGCGGGCCGATTCAGATCCGATAAAAGTTCACCTCCGTGACCCATGATGAAATTCGTCCACGCCCGGTCAGCAATCGCGACCCAGTCCACCTGTTTTCTTGCCGTGATTCCGTTGTTGTACGAATCGTTGATAGTACGCGTAACATCTTCAACTGCTCCCGCTTGATCGCGTTCGGCCCAGTTCGTCGACTCGATGAGATTCGGGACTCTCACACGCAAATCCTTCCGAAACTCGGCGACGACGAGACGTACCCCCGCAGAATCCAGTTGCCGGAACTTGAGTCCTTCGGAAAGTGAATTGAGACTTCTATACATTTCATTCGGCGTCCTGGCGATGTCTCCAAATGCTGTGAGTTGCGCCGCAGTGCCGAGGACGAGTGCGATCAGATCCGTGTTTGCACGGACGATGGCGGCAAATTGATCTAGCGTGTTGAGATCGAGTTGCAGATCGGCAGGAACACCTTGCCCGTAGACCGCCTGATCGAGACGCACCTTCCCCGCTTGAACATGCGACCACGCCGGTGTCGTGGGCAGTACACTCAGCTGGTCGGCGAGAAACTGATAAAGGCGTCCACCTGTCGATGCGGGAAGAGGCTCATCAAAAAGAACCGGCCAAAGCTCCCTTTCAAAACTGTCCAGATACGTCGCAGATGCCAGCGACTGATCGCGCAATGCACGAAGCTGCTCTACTTTCGGCGCAGGCGGCGGCGCAGACACAGGTGGAGGCACGGGTGAAGGCACAGGCTCTGCCACGGAGGTCGGCGGCACCGGGCCTTCCGGCGGCACCTGATCACCTGCTTCCCGCTTGCACATCTTTATATCGGCACTGTCGCGCATCTTGCCCGATTGCCAGTACCGGAAGCCGAAGCAGGTGCCGGCCTCATCGAGCCTGATCAGAACGGAATCGGGACCTGACAGTACCGCATCGAGAACCCGTTGATCGGGTACGGGAACCCATCGTGCCTGACCGCCGGTTTGAGGGGTGGGTTGCACACTGATCTGCATGAACTCCGGAAACAAATCCGACAACGCTATCGCGAGATCCCGGACGACGGTAGAGAGTATCCGCTTGTCGTCGTCCGTCAACACAGCGGTGCGCCCATTGGCGGCATACGCGTGCTGGGTCGACGATTTACGCACTTCGCCAAGATTCATGCGCTTTTCCAGGTCCTTCCAGAGCGATTTGATCCCCTCTTCGCAGAGATCGATGTTTGCCGCGCCGCGCCGCCATTCACGCGAAATGTAATAGAGCGCATCCAGCAGCGTCAGGCGCATCTTGCCTCGCTGCATCAGCCAGCCAGTCACGTCGTCCTTATTCAAACGATGCTCGATGGCAACCTGCAGGGTCACGTCGATCTTGTATACGGGCAACGAACGAACATCGCCATCGGCAATCGACACCATGCCCATATCACTGCGGATCGCTGCAATTTCCCGGTTCAACGCGAGTGCATGCATTTGCGACCGATGCCGCAGCATCCATTTCAACACTTCGCAGTCGATCATCGCGGATGTATCGCCCGACGTATCGAACAGATTGGACATGTACACGTCCAGATCACCCGGTTCGTAAGTGACGAAAAGCTGATGCGAGAAGTACGAATAGGTCTTCGCATAAGCCTTGTTGCGCTCAGCCAGCGAAACGAGTTCGAGATAGCCGCGATCGGTCAGGAAACACGAAAACACATTTTCGGCCATCAACTTCTTCAGATGACGCACCATCGACTCGAGCCGCCACGACACTTCACCCAGCTTGTCCAGCTCATCGATCACCAGCACGGGCGCAAGCCCGGCGCTTATCAACCGTTTCAATAACGTCGGCAGCACGCGATCCAGCGTTCGCAACGAAAGATCGGGGATGAAGGTACGATCGACTTCGCGCTCGCGCCGGGTCATATGCGAAGACGAGTGTTTGAAGACAAACGAGGCTCCGATTGCAGTCGCGAGGCCCAGCAACGCTGACGACCATAGCGCGTGTTGTCCCGCAGCGGCGCCGCCCATGACGAGCACACCGGAGAGCACCGACGTGAGCGGTTTGACGACGTTGCCGTTCTGCCACGTGGATCTCAACTCCGTGCGCGTCTCCTGTTCAGCGCGTGCGGCATCTCGACTGCGCTCGTTGAGTTCGCCCGATATCCGCTGATGCGCCATACAGATGCCGTTGAGCGCGACCAGTTCGCGCGCGCCTTGATCCGCGGGCGCGTGTACGGTGCCTCCCGACCGCGCCGGCCCGTGCAGGATACCCGTCGAAAGCGCGCCGATACCCGCGTAGAACTCCCGCAGACGGACAGCGGTCGGGTCTTCCATCAGTTCGATTTCGAACTGGGCGGCGAGCTCAGGCCATTCCTGACTGTCCTGAACCAGTGCGCCGTCCGACGAGGAAGACGCGGGCGGCTGCACCGGGAGCGGCGCGGTGGTCAATGGATCGGCGGGCGGTATGACGGGAGTCATCGCTTCGAGTATCCATCGACGGTATGCTTCCGCGTACTCCCCGACCACCGCCCGATGCAAACCCAGTATCACCTGCTCTAATGCATGTTGCGCGTGCGCCTCGACTCCGTCACCCACTTCCTTCTTTTTCTCCGCCTTCTCTTTGTTTTGCGCGGTAGTGACGGCGTCGTAGAGTCCGCGTACGACCTGCTCGAAAGCGGGCTTTTCGCCGTTCGGTTGAAGCGTGTTGCCCAATGACTCGTTGGTGGGCCCTTCTGCACGGTTTATCGCGGCGGGTCGGACTACAGCGTCTCTTTCATCTTCGTTATCCGCAGCCTCTGCGCCGGATCCAACCCGGGCTCCAACGGGTTGATCGGGTCTATCTTCGAACCCAGACGGCTCATCACCTTCCAGATCGTCGTCGTCGGACACTTCACTCAACGACAGGAACAGGCTCGGCCCATGCAGATAGACTGCCAGTGGCCGCATTCGCGCATTAGTCGCCTTGCACTCCAGCGTCATCCGGTGGATGACGTCGGACACCATCGTCGTCTTGCCCGCGCCCCGGTGCCCTGCAATCAGGAACGAGCGCCCCTGAATCTGTCCGTTGCAATACCGTCGAAGTTCGTGCTCGAGAATCCGTCCCGCTTCAGAGCGGGCCGTGATTACCGACTCGTCCTCGCTCGGGTTCAGCGGGTCGCACGTCGGTCTGATCCGGATCACCATGATCATCACTCACTTGAGGTGTGCGCCGGCCGCGATGCGTGTGGCGCGGACGCCGCCGACGATGCCTCGGACGCTGCCGCGCCGTGCCGCCCGTCCTGCCCCGCAGCAGGCGCGAAGGCCATCTCCAGCACAACGATCCCTAACAGCACCGCGCCGCCGGTCAGCGCCAGAGCCACGATAAGCCGGATCAGCGCCGGCGAAACATACCAGCCCGAAGACGATGCACCGCCGAAGCCGCCCCAGTGGCGTCGGAACGAAAAGGAATCGGCTCGCTCGCCAAGCATGACGGTAAAAATACCGAGTGCGCCGCGTGCCAGGATCACCGTCGCGGCAGCGACCGCCCCAATCGCGATCAGCCTGACCAGCCCCGTCGCCATAAGTGGGATCACCTGTACGACGCCGGTGAACAGAAGCGAAACCAGATGCGCCCAGTCAGTCTGCGGTGCAACGGCCCGACCGCCGGCGCCTTCGTCTGCCTGGCTGGCCGCATCAGCACCGTGACTGGCCGCGCTATCGACGCGACTTGCACCGCTCGATTCCGCAGGTTTCGCACTCGCGCTGGAACCCGCCACATTGGATGCAGCAACCACAATGACGTCAGCCACACCTGGCTTCGCGATTACGAGTTCGTCAACAGGACGATGTGGCATCACGTCGGACGCCGCCGCCATCGGGTATACGCAATCCAACGTGACGTTCAGGTTGTCGATGTGCTTATACCGGCTCGATGCAGCGCGCGACGAATGCGTATCCGAGCGTCGTCCGGTGTCGACGCATGCTTGCTGCGCTCCCTGCATCAACACCTCTGCCGCGACTGCAAGCCGAACGGACGTCGAAAGGGGAAGCGTCAGCATCACCACAACCCCGGCCGCGCGCATACAAGCCGTGCAACGCCTTCTGCGCGCACGTGGGAGGATCCGCCTGGAAATCCTGCTGTCGTATCCAATCTCCGTCATTGCGTCCCCCTTTCCTCTGGTGACGACGCCCCTGCTTCAATGTCCGCGATAGATGTTGTTCGCTCCATTGCCGCTCGCCCCGGGCGTACCCGGCGCGGAAAATTTCGCAAGTACGGCCTCCATGGCGCTGCGCACGGTCTCGCTTGCCTTACCCGCCGTATTCGCCCGTGGCGGATCCGGATCTTTCGACTCGAGAATGCGTTGCAGCAAGCCTTCAATGGTCGGTTCATCGGCGTATCGCTTCAGGTTGACTGCAACGATCTGCAGGAGATCTTGCAGATCGTTGACCTGCTTTTGCAGCACAGCCGACACATCCAGTTGTCCGGGATTGGGAGGCGTCACCGCTACGGGACTCCGATTGGCATCGAACTCGTCGTTGAGCGCGCAGGAGAGATCCGGCGCGGCGGCTTCACGTGCGGAAAGCGGTCCTGCTATACCGAAGCAGTTGCGCACCGTGCGAATAATCGACGTATGGTCGAATGGCGTGCTCCCTTGCGGTCTCAGTACCGTGCCACTCTTCGTGTATGGAGATATCACCACAGCAGGTACGCGTACACCGAACGTGTTGAACGCAAAATGCCCTTCTCGCGGCGGCTCGGGCATGGTTGCCGCAGGAGGAGGCACGTGGTCGAAGCACCCGCCGTGCTCGTCGAATGTGATAACCAGCAACGTGGATGTCCAGTTCGGAGATGCACGCACAGCGTTGTAGACCTTCGCGACCAGCGCTTCCGCCATCTCGACATCGTGCGGCGGATGCATGTCGTTTGGCGGCACACCGAGATTCGGATAGTACATCGGCTCGATAAAGGAATATCCGGGCAGGTGTCCTTGCGCCGCATCGTTGAGAAACTCGCTGAATTGCCTGAAATGATCGAAGTGCGGCCATAGGCGCGACAGCAATGCAGCTTGAGGAAAATCGTGGAAATAGATCTTCCATGGAACGATGCCATCCAGTTCATTGAAGATGGTTTGCATCGGAAAGGGAAAACCTTCGACGGCATTGTTCTCATAGCCGTGCGCGGTGCCGGCATGAGCAAAGAAGCGATTCGGCCATGTCTGACATGGTGCAGAGGCGAACCATCGGTCCGAGACGGCGTAACTGGTGGCAAGTTGACTCAGCACGGGAAGATCATCCGGTTGGAAGCAATGCATGATGTCGTCCGCCGCGCCGTCATTTGCCGCGTAATTCGCCCTGAAACCGCCCATGGTTGGAGTAGCGCCCCCATTGAAAATCTGCTGCTGGATATCTTTGAAGCTCTCGCCGGGATCGGGGCTCGGAATCTTGCTGTAGTCGGTCATACCATTCTTTCTGGTCCATGGCGCCACACCGTCGTTTCCTGCAGTTGCGTTATCCTTGAGCCCGTCAAACTGACTTGATGCGGGCTGCAAAAATCCAAAGACGTTGTCAAAGGAGCGGTTCTCCAGCATCAGAACAACGATGTGCTTTATGTTGGAAAGGTTAGCCATGTCACACTCTTTAATGTGGTGAGTACGGTACAAGACCCGGCGCTGTATGACTCAACGACAGGCGAATGCGTCGCGCTCAAGGAGTCGATTCGACCGTTGAGTAGCCAGATTTGATGTCGTTGCCTGCCGGCGGCCCCGATCCTGCAGCAGCGTCCGTTTCGTTGTCGCTTTTTGGCTGTGGTTCAGTCGATTTCAAACCGATATACGTCGCCCCGCTGATGCCAATCATGATCAGCGTATAGGGTTCGAGAGCCGGCATCGACGCAGTCGCGACCACCTGATAGATGAACATCACACCGACGACAACCGTGAACACCAGCATCTGCACGCGATGTATTGCGACACCGCTTTCATCGCTGACGAGATCTCGGAAAAAGCGCGGCATCTTTTCACTGGGAAAGCTCGTTTCCCGCGCCAGATCGACGCCGCGAGAACCGACAGTCAGCACGCTATAGATACCCATGAGTGCAAGTGCCTGCGCCGAAAGCGGTGGCATCGTTCCTGACGCGATCCATTCGAAAATGTATGAACCCACTATGATCACGGTCCACCACGCCATCTGCGTGCGCGCAAGACTGAATGTTCTCTTGTTGAAGTCAACACTCGTACTGCTCCCGACGTCACGCAATAGCGACGTCTTCGCACCCAGATAAACGAACAGCGCGACCACCACGACAAACGCAAACACACCCGCCCATAACTTCCATAACGGCGACCAGACGAACTGCGCGGAGGCGCCGCTCACAGCGATGTCCTTGTCGCTTTCGTCGGATACGCCGACATCGATCTGCCGGACCCTGGCCGTACCCGGTCCG
Source organism: Paraburkholderia sp. Tr-20389 (assembly GCF_017104565.1). Classification (GTDB taxonomy): domain Bacteria; phylum Pseudomonadota; class Gammaproteobacteria; order Burkholderiales; family Burkholderiaceae; genus Paraburkholderia. The sequence continues at coordinate 171,053 of NZ_JAAGPD010000008.1, forward strand.
GCCCAGGGCGAGCCGATCAACGTGCGCCACGCGACGGCCGTTTCAGGCGCAGGAGGATCCGAGTCCTTTCGCAATAGAAATTGTATGTGCCCGATCTCCTGATCGGGCGTGCCGGCTGCGACATGATCTTTATAGTTTCTGCAACCCTGCGCCGCGATGCCCGTATAGGCGCCGTCGACAAGAAGCTTGTACTTCGTAACAACAGAAAGTGGTGGGCAAGGGGTACCAATGGGAACGGAGACTATGTCGCCCAGTGCCGTCGAGTCGGGTGAACCGGCAGCGGGTGTCGCGACTGCATGCATAGAAGACGAAACCGACACGATGACAAGCATCGCGAACCAACGCGTGATCGCTCTCATGATCTCCTCCGTTGTCATTTGAGAAACAGTGCGCGTTCGGCGTTTCTTCTATCGAGAAGACCTTTTAGAAACTTCCCCTGCGCGTAACACCACCGTGGAAACTGATTGGCGGCCGCCTGCATCTGGTTTGCGTTGATCTCTTTGAGCAACGTAGACGATCGGAGGTTAGCCAACCCTAAATTCATCACGAAGCTCGACAACGCGCCATACTGAAAATTGTTTAGCGCAACCGTCACCACCGACAGCACACCGCTTCCGGCCTGCATCAGATCCGTGGCGAGCAGCGCGTCTGCCTGATTAAGACTGATTCCGTCGGGGTAGAGTGCCTTGACTCTGTTCAGATTGGTGCTCCCGCGCAGAAATTGCCCGTCGACGGAAATTGCGTGACCCCACCCTATCGTCCATATTCCGACGGGGTCCATGTACGGATGAATGTCGCCGACCGCGAGGCCGGGAATGCCCTCGAAGCATTTGACGAGGTTGATGGTGTCGAGATCGACAGGACGTGGTTGTGCCATGGTGCCCTCTTCGTCTGATACCCCGTTTCTCTCGTGTTTCTAACCGGCTATCCGGTATTCGTTGTGAGTTGTTATCTGAAGAATCTGTCACGTCGAATGGACGGAGATATGTTCGCTGGCACACACAATCCGGCGACATTTCACAACGGCACTGCGAGACCCGACTTATCGCCCACATCCCTTTCAGCACGCTTACCAATATTCACAAGCGGCACCCGCGCGTTACCGGTTTCGGTGTCAGCGCGATTCTTCGTCAATCTAAAGGGGCATCACACAACGTGGATCTGCACTAGACGTGACATGAGTTGAGGCGACGAACCGCGTTGATCGTGGCGACCAGGGGACAGGCAGTTGCACGCATCGGTAGCGCGCACGCAATCGAAAACCTTATGAGGTAGCACCTATCCAGGAGGTCTCCGAACTGGCGCCTCAAAAATGAACGAACGGACCAGCACGACCGTGCCCCACTCGTTGGATATCGGCATTCGCCGACGTTCGCCCATCAACGCCGGGGGCGCTGATCGGTGATATGAACCGACAACATCTCTATCCACGCAGAGCCTGGATTGCTTCATTGATATTTTTTGCAGCCTCCTGCTCGCCGTTATGCAGAACTGCCTCTAGCCGTTGCAAGACGGAGACGATTGAATTTACCGTATCTTCATCGCCAAGGTCTCTTGCTCGCCGGTAGCTCCGCCAAGCTTCATCGCCCAGCCCTAGGAGCAATTGACATTCTGCAAGATCGGCCCACGCCCAACGATCGTTTCTCCGTTCACCTTGTATCTGTCGACTGATTGCTCCCACTGCCCGACGCAATTCTTCCGTTTGCTCGTCGAGCCGAGATGATCTTCTCTCCAACGGCAAAGTGATTGCGTTCACCAGATTGTACGAACTCGCAACTTCCAGTCTTGGTGAATCTTCATAAATTCGTCCTCGTTCGAAGCAGGCCTGGGCTTCGTCGAATCGATCGAGTCGACGATAGTTGCCACCTAACATCCCCAGGCAGTCCGCCAGGTGATACGCCAGTGTTTTAACCGCAGCGGAGGCCGCTCCGTTATCGTGCAATTGCGCAGAGAGCGGCGAGTCATCCATGACGGCGATTGCGTCTTGCAAGAACTCAATAGCACTTTCAATGTCGCCTTCGTCCCGACTATCCTTCGCTTCTTCTTTGCGAAGCTTCGCACGCCCCACCAGCCGTGCGATCTCAATCTCGGTGTTTAACTCGCTCATGGTAGTGCCTTCTTAGCTGCCGCCAAATCCTTCACCATCTTTGACGTCGCCTTGATCTCCTCTAACAAATCGTCACGCTTGACTTTACGTGCCCAACGTCGAACCTGCGATGACAAAAGCTCGAACTGGTCCAGCAATCGCGTGTTTTCCACAATTTCCTCAGGACGCCATCGCCGCGAAATATATAACCACGCAGCCAGACGCCGGTCTGCAGCAGCCTCGCGAGCCGCTACAACCAGGTCGGGATTGACTTCATGGAAAAGCACTGGAGAGATACCGGTACTCTCCTGATCGTCGCTTTCCAGAATGTTGGCGCTTCGAACAAGCTCATCAACCAATGGCAGCGCGGCCGGCTGTGCGTGATAGTCCAACTCAGAGCCCACGGCAGCATAGATGAAGTTGGTGCTACCTTTACGGTTCAATTCCAAGCTCGTCTCAAAACGAGTAATCATCTCGTCGTAGACAGACGTGTTGCCGGGAATCGGGTTGTACATCACGGGATTGAAAAGTTTCAGCATGTCACGTACATGGGAAGGCAAGCTCTCAGAGTTTTGAAGCGAATTGGCTTTGGAATCCATTACATGCACGGCACCAAGAGGATTGGTAGCCATTCTGACACCGGCCTCGAACGAGACGTTAGCACGAAGATTTGTCCAATCGACCAAACACATGTCGACAGTACGGATCGATTCAAAAAGTGTCTGAGCAACAAGTCGGGGAGTTTTCAAATCCAATAGACGAACAAGAGCGGGGCTTTCACTCGCACGACCAGTGGCCTTCAGCACCCTCTGCATGACCTTACCCGGCAATTCCTTTTCTAACCGCCGCCAGTTGCTTTTCGTGTACTCGTGCCCGAACGGGCAGAGCACCAGGATCCGCTCGCTGTACTGAACCGGGCGATACGCTGCCGATTCCACTCCGAGCTGACGCACCGAGTCAAATGCTGGTAGATCGAGGTAGTGAGGGAGATTTGCGAGGTCGCGGAATCCGGTGACGATCTTCCCCCCGATCAGTTCCCACGGTCGCCGTCCTACCCCTTTCTCTTGTTGGGCTTCAGAATGCGACGCCAGGTTCAGCAATTGCAGATTAAACGGTACCGCCAGGTCAGCACCGATCGTGAAGTCACCGCCAATGCTGGCGATAGTTAGTCCGCGACGCGCAACAGCTCGAATACCAAGCAACATCATCGTTCCGGGGTCCCAGTCGGTTAGGTCAAAAACCGCGACCTCAGCCCGGCAAAGGGCTAACACCGCTTGGCACAACGACGCCTCGGACTTGAACGCCCGGTCAACGACCAAGTTCGACTGTATGAAGCCCCCATCTGGCCTCTCCGCTGATACTTGAGGGAGGCCACGGCTGGCTCGGTAGTTATTCGCCGCTGCCATTATTTGCGGACTGAAATTTTCCCATGCGATCCGGACCTCGTCGGTCAATGGCGATTGCGTACTGGACAGTTCAACCAGGCGGCCAACGATAAGCGCATGTATCGCTCCTTGATCGCCGAACGAGATTGGATCCAGTGCACCATGTTCCACTGTCAGAACTGATGCCGCGGCCTCATCCCTTTGATCGTCTCCAGCGCAAACCGGGAACATAGGGATAGACCCGATGTCCCCCTCTTTTTGCTCTGGAACATGGATTTGCGGTCGCACGCCGGTGTCGCCGAACCGTTGCCGAATTACATGATCAGCGAGGCCGTGAACCTGCCTCAGAGACAAAACACTGGGCGACTCTGAAGGATTGTTCAATACATCGAGCAATGCGCCCGTGAACATCGTATATGTTTCGACGCTCGGGGCCTCCGCGTAGTCGTCAGGGCCCGCCGCACACAGAACCGCGGTCCCGCGCGCGGGCAAATCGTCCCGTGCCTCGAGTTCGATCTCGGAGATAACGCGGGTCACAACCGCCTCAACGGCCATTAATTCCTTTGCGGCAGCCGCTGAGAAGCACGCATCGATTATGTAGAACTTACGAGCAAATCGAGCAATCTTTTTGACCGTTCGCTGAAGTGCCTGGAATCGATACGAATACTCAGGCGCGTCCGGTTTCAGACTACGTAGGGCGAGGTAGTAATCTCTCCTGTCCCCGAAGAAACCATGGCCTACGTAGTAGACGATAACATCAAGGGGACGGCAATCCTCCGGTTTCCGCATGGCGGACTGAAGAAATAATTCAAGTTGATCATTGAGGTCTGTTGGACGACGATCATCGTCAAATAACCACAAAAGATTGCCTTGCGGCAGATTGAATTTCGACGCATCCAAAAGGTATCGCCTGATCTCTTCGGCCGAGTTCTTGAAGCGTTCATTCGACAACGCATCATTGTCCGGATAAACGCTTGCTCCGAGGATCACTACCAGAGTGCGCTCGGGGACTGGCCGCTCAGTGTTCATGTGTTACCGGCCAGGATGGTCACTTGACTGCAGTGCTTTAGCGATTTTTGCTGCATCACTGGAGTTTCCTTTAAATATAACTCTGCCGTCACATTCAATCACTAACGTGGCCTCCCGCTCACGGGCCATGAAAGCCGCGAGTCCTTTCGCTATGGCTATAACCGCCGGAGTTCCTAAAACCAGAACCAACGTCGCACCAAGGTCCATCGATTCGGTGCGATCACGTTCTATCCTTGCTTCAACGTGCGGCGTGGTATCCAAGAGAGCATCTTTTAGAATCTGCGCTTGCGCCCCTGCTTCTGCAGGCGATAGTTCCTCGAAGCGAATCAAGAATTCTTGCTTTTCCGGCGTTTCCATTATGTTTCCTCCATTGTGATCTGGATACGCTAGCCCCTTCACTGCATTGTGTCTACTTCCAGTCACGTTAGCGGTAAAAGCAATGTGAGCAAAAAAATGAAACAAATATGACGAGTGTTTCGTTCTGGTCGTTTGCGTCCAAAGTACTACTGCCTCCTCAGAGGAACTTCAGGACGAATCGATCCAGATACACAGCGTACGATCTATGTACTCCATTAGATCTCTGGTGGACCGTCAAGTTCTCTCAGATAGAGATACCGAAGCGACGCCGTCAATTGCTTAAGTCCTTGATACACTCGACTCGACGAGCATTGAAGATCGGAGAAGCCTCATGTCGAGGTTGGCGCGCACCAAACTGACATTCGATTATTGACGGCAGACAACCATGCAAGGGTGGGGTCGACCATGACCTCGATTGCGAACTCAGAATGCGAACGTACCGAAATCACGGTCGACTAGATCGATATCTATGTGTGGTAGACAACATAAGTTCTCGCTGCTGGTTTACAAAATCCCTTCCGTCACCTTCTATTCAACTAGCAGAACGCCTGCCGATCGTCCAGGATCGGACCATCAGAATGCCAGGGCAATCGGTCTCATTCGTCAGGGAGTCCTGAAATGAGTGAAAGCGATAACGGTATGAGCTGGACCAACCCGGTACTGGGCGAACTGATGCGCTTCGCTCAATGGTCGAGAACGGCCGATGACAACGCCACGAACGAAACCGTGCCGTCGTCGTTTTACAAGGCGCTGGTGCGAGCGCATCTCGCCGATCCCGACGACGCCGTGGCGCTGCGCAACCTCGGACTGCTAGCGCTCACGGTCGGCGTCAGCGAATGGGGGGTGAGCGGCGACGACCTGCCGGACGATCCGAGGCAAGATGACTGGAAGAGCAATAGCGGGCCGAAACAGGGCAAGCACGTGATGAGCTATGACCTTGGCGGCGTCGGTATATCTCATGTCGACTCAGACGAGCTTGGCCGCTTCATCGAGTTCGTCGCAAAGCGTTTCATCGATCAAGACGCTCATCGTGAGCGCTTTCTCGTGTTAGCCAATCCCGCCTCGTATCGCCACTCGCGAATCCAGTTCGATCAGATCCGCGCTTCGGGTCTGTGCCAGACGCCCACCCTTCACGAAGACCTCATGGGAGTGCCGTTCGCTGAGAATGGACATGGTGGCGTTTCCGACAAAAACTGCGCGGACTGGAACAATAGTCAGTTCGGTCCCGCCGACTGGCAATTGTTTCGAACCTATGTTCGCAAGGCATTACGCACCGAGTCGGGTCAAGAATGGATTTTCAACAGCTGGCTCGACAGAACCTGGATGAAGTCGGTAGAGAAGGTGTTGAGCACACGGGGTTCAATCGACCAAGCGTTGGCCAATGCTCGTGTTCGTAACTCGTCGCCCGTCCTGGCCGATGAAGCGCTCGCGGAATCAAGAGACACCGATACACCGACAAAGCGGATACAACGCGAAATCGACGCATATGCGAAGATGAACGGCGGGGAAACCGCTCGTCGCCGCTTCGGCTTCATTGTGCGGAGTATCAATCTGTATCGCCACTTAGCCAATGAGGCGCCACTTATTGGCGTGCGTAGTCCCTAAGCATTTCACACATGATTTTCCGAATTCGTAGTCTTAGTACGTAACTACGTTGTCCTAAGACAAAAAACAAAATCTCAACGGCTGAATGCATTTCAAATAGCGAATTCCTGCATCGTCTTGCGATGTGAGCGAATCCACGATCACGAAGTCCTCACTTCAGCGAGGGTATGAACATGGATATCAAACCGTTCGATGGCGTGATTCTTAAATTGGGCTCCAACGCATCCGAAAAAGTCACACTGGTGCAGAATAGGCTTCGCGAATTGGGCTATGCCGCGCCTGAGAGCGGAATCTTCGACGCGCAGACAGAGTCTGTCGTGAAGCTGTTCCAGGCTCAACACTCGGATGACAGCGGGCTGCCGCTGAAGATTGATGGCGAGGTCGGGTTCCATACCTGGACCGCGTTGTTCGGCGTGGTACCCACGGTCGTCCAGCCCATCGCGCAACTATTGGCGCAGGCGCTTGCCGTGGCTACATCGCAGGATCATCAAATGGAAGTGCCGCCTGGCTCGAACCGAGGGCCGATGGTCGATGAGTATCTGCGCGCGACCGGTATCGATCCTACCCAAGGCAGTCCTAACTCGAGACCGTGGTGCATGTGCTTCATGTACTGGGTGTTTTTACAGGCCGCGCAACACCTGAACCGGACAACACCTCTGCCGAAGACGGCGAGCTGTCATCAGCATTGGGTCGCGGCGGCGAACCTTCCGAACGTCAAACGAATCACGCAGCAGCAAGCCCTTGATACCCGGAGCCTGATCCAGCCCGGACTCATCTTCATCCTCGACTTCGGTGGCGGGATGGGACATACGGGAATCGTTGAATCGGTGCTTCCGGGTGGAGCGCTCCAGACGATCGAGGGGAACACCAACACGGACGGCTCTCGCAACGGCGTCGGGGTGTTTCGCTTACAGCGGCGCAAGCCGTCGGATTCCGTGTTGACGGGCTTTTTGGACTACTCACACGCTTAGCATGCGAGCGACATTGCTTGAGCGAGGACACATCATGGCTTTCTTCTTCGCTTACGGCACCGAACTCGACCGTGCAAGCCTCCTTGCGCGCGCACTGACCAGCAAGACAGTTGCGCCTCGCATGACTGAAGCCCTCCACGGCGAAGGCGCCGGCGCCCAAGCGGAAAATGCGAGCGCGGATACCCCCAACGAATCCTATGACGAGTACGCGACGCGGCAACCCATTGCATCGGGATACATCGAAGGCGCCATGATGGTGTTTCGCGAGCGCACCGAACGCGTGGGAAGTCCCATTCCGGACTTGCTCGAGGAGGCGAGCGGGCATACCTGGGGCGTGCTGTTCGAAGTCTCCGACAACACGCTCCGAGCGCTTTGCCAGCACTTCGATATCGCGCGAACATGCGTGATTCGTGATGTGCGAATCGTCAAACCTCTGACAGGAGCAGCGAACGCGACGTTCGATGTCGCAGGCTGTGTCGACCAGACGATTCAGGCAAGCTGCCTTGTCGCCAGGAACCACGACGCGCCACTGACATCTCTCGATGAGCCGCTGCTTCGTAAGCTGCTTGGTTACTATCTCTCGCATGAGGCACCTTCCCCGATATTGCTTCGCCTGATGCCACGTCGTGGCGGCGCGATTAACGATGTCGAGCGAGGCAAGGAGGATCTATCGGAGCGAGTGATCTGCGAGATCTACTATAAGGCGCCACCGCGCTATGCGATTTACCGTAGTTCGGAGCGAGTGATCGTGCAATATGCGGACGACCGCGTAATGGATCCATCCAACGCGCCGCTTGCCGACGTGCAGCGCGCGAAGATGGCGTGCCTGAATCCTCTACGCAGTCAGATCACGGGACTTATCGACGGCTGGGAGAAGAGCAGGAAGCCGCGCATAGCAGAGCGCGCACGGCGTTATAACGCACGCGTGGCGGCCGCTTTGAACCAATGTCTCGAAGGCGACTCGACGAGTCCGATGCAGGCGCTCACCGAGGTCCGCGACGAGATTGTCGCGGAGCGTGCGTCGTGGGGACGTTTTCTTTATCTGCTGTCCGCGCTCGCTGTCGCCGCGTTGTTTTGCGTTGCCTTTTGGATCATCAAGGCGTATCTGTTCGGCCCCACGCATCCGACAGCAGCGCTCTGGCTCGCTGCGCGAGCTGGAACGATAGGCGCCTTCTTTTCGATTGCCATGAACATCCAGCAGCGAAAGGTTCTGACCGACTTGCTTACGCGCGACAACATCGCCGATGCTGCGCTGCGAATTACTGTTGGCGCTATCGGTGCGGGTGCGCTGCTCTGTCTTTTGCAAAGCGGAATCACTCCACTCGCGAACTTCGGGAATGCGACGCTCGTGGGCCCGGCGATGGGATGGCAAGTTATTTTGGTGATTGGCTTCGCAGCCGGTTTCTCAGAGCGACTCGTGCCTACGATTGTTGACAAGATATCGTCACAAAGCGGAGCAACGCCAGCCGGCAGAGCTACATGATGGTCCGTGCTCGAGCTGCTTCGCGGCAGATTAGATGAAGAGAGACAGCATTGAGCGGCAGAACCATAGATCCCCTGAAGCGTCGATCGCAGCGTGTGTTTCGCGATCTCGACGCGCTGCGATGGAGGAGCGTGCCTGCCACTACGGCCGAGGCACGACGCGGGCAAGGATCTGACGTGGAACGGTGCCTTGAAGCCGATAACCGTAGCCGGGAACGGTCCTGTGCGATTTACCGAGGCGTTTGACATGAGACTTTTGATCAAGCATGCGGTCGCGCGCGGCATGATCGCGGCGGCTGTCCTTTCGATGTTCGCTGCGTGCAAGAGCGTGCCGGACGCGAGCCCGTTCGCTGTCGCCGGATCACAACTCCATTCGGCAGTGATGTCGGCGGGCATCGTCGTCACGAGCGGACTGAACGAGGCGGAACTCGCCAATGAGGCGCAGAGCTTTTCGACGCTGTGGCAGGTACCCGATCAATGCACGCTCGCAATGATGCGCTATGGCAACGCGCTCGCAAACATCGTGCAGGCGACCCATAACGGCGACGAAGCGGTGCAGCAGGTGTTCGACGCGGGCACGAAGCTCGCCGATAGCCTCGGCATCGCCGTGCCGCCAGCGCTCGCCGCGGGCGAAGTGCTCGCTCTGCTCAAGACCATCGATCGCGAGGTCGCGAACGTCGTCGCTGCTCGCTCGCTGGAGGATGCGCTCTCGCGCATGCAGCCTGCCGTCGATAATGTCGCGATAGTGATGAACCGTGAACTCGATGCCGCTGGCGACATTCTGCGCAACGCGGACGGCATTGTCGACACGAAACTCAGGCTCAGCTACAAAGCCGAAGTCGATTACGAGCAGACACTAACCAAAAACAGACAAGCTCTTTATCAAAAAGCGCTTACGACGGACACGACCCGGCAACTTGACGAGATCGTTCACCGTGAACAGGTGATCGCACCTGTGCTCGCTGAACGACAGCAGAAATACGACTTGCGCAATACGCGGCTCCAGACCCGCCGGGAACTCATCAACACCGCGAAACAGGCTGTTTCGAACTGGGCACAGGCGCATCGCGACCTGCAGGCCGCGGTGCAGAGCGGCGGCACCCTGGATCTCGCGGCGCTGAACGAGTCGATTGTCGAACTGCGCGCGCTTATCGAAAAAGCGAGGGCATCATGACCAATGATCAGGATCCGGAAGGCTGCGCAGACACGCTCAAGGCACTGCTGAGCACCGCCCAAGATGCGGCGCAGAATGGCGACGCGGACAAGCGCAGCGCAGCGAGCCTTTCGCTGAGAGACTTCATCAGCTCGTCGAGTCCGAACAACGAGTTCATTCAAGGTCTGGACGAGATTGCGGGACAGGCGGCGATTGCGCTGCTCCGGCAAAACATCGACCAATGTTTGCAGGACATCGCCGCGTGCAACGTGGCACTCGCGAAAGCGAGCAAACAGTTCGACGCGGCGGCGATGCAGGCGAACGACACCGCGAAAAAACTGAGCCTCACGGAGCTGTCACAGGCGCTCTCCGCGCTGAATCAGAGCGTGCAGTCGATTCAACAGCTGAGAAGAGACTTCGGCAGCGGAGCGGACAAGGACTTGCTAAGTTCGCTCGATACCGCAGAAAAGGCGATCGACACGCTGGGCACCGTCCTGAGCCGTCGGAAAGCGTAGCGTGTGACAGTCCGATGCCATGGAATCATGTGTTTAGTGGAGCGCCCATAAAACGTCAGCCCCCGCCCACCTGAAGCTTTCTATTGTGCATGAGCACTGTACCAATACCGCTCGCCGCTATCACGCACATGCCTATGGTCGTCCACATATCAGGTACCTGACCAAACAACAGCCAGCTAAACAGTGCTGCGAACGCTAGCTGCGCATAAGCGAATGGCGTGAGTAACGATAACGGCGCGCGCTTGAGTGCCTGAAGCATCAGCAAATGACCAAGAGTCGCCATGGTCGCCATAAATACAACAAGCAGCCAGCTCCGCAGTTGCACACTAGCAAGTGCCGGAAGCGTCTCCGCCTGATCCATCCACACAAGCACGCAAAGCACGACTGTCGCCCCGAATGCAGTCAGGAAGTTGGTCGTATTGACGTCATCGATCTTCGACAGATGACTCGACACGACCTGATAACACGCGAAGGTCGCGGCCGAGCCTATCGGGAAGACGACTGTCCAGGTGAACTGGCTGCCACCCGGACGAACGACCAGCAACATGCCAATGAAGCCGAGCACGACCATCGCCCATTTGCTCATCGGCACATCGTCCTTGAGCACGAGCGCCGCGAGCAACGTGGAAATAAGTGGTGCGAGCATCGCGAGTGAAGTGCTGACAGGAAGCGGCAAATGCCTTAGCCCCGCGAATGTGCAAGCGGAATTGGTGAGTAACAGTACAGCGCGGGCAATCTGCAGCTTTATGCTGCCGGTGCGCAATAGGCGCGACGCGTCGCGGCGCGCTTGCCAGACGCCCAGCACGATCATCTGAAACAGATAACGCACCCAGAGCAAAGCCAGCAGCGGGACCGCTGCACCGATGACTTTGACGGTCGAATCGCTTGCTGCAAATAGTGCCGTCATGCCGATCATGATCGCGATGCCTGCGCCGGTGCTGTCGGTGTTTATCCGACCGCCCGCGTTGTCATCCAAGGTTGCCATCAGGTTCACGATCCTTATATTGAACGCGTTGCGGAGCAAGGCTCCCAGCTCTGATTCTTCTACGCCATACCAGACCCGGCGACCTGTCGAGGTCACCGGCGGCGCAGGAAAACCAGCGAGACGAATTATCGCCGCGCCGACGGGTTCGTGGCACAACCTAGGGAAAATTTCAGGCTGTCGAAGACATGACGCCCATGCCGATGGCGCGCTTCGATGATCTCATCCGTTCAAACCGCCGCCGGTGTGCTGTTCGTGGGGAAGAGAAGATTGCGCACGACGGAATCGTCCTGGCGCAGCAGCGCAGCGGCTTCCGTGAGGCCGAAGAAGTCGAAGAAGAACGGCGTCTGCAGGATCAACATGTCAAAGCCAGGCTGCACCGCGATGTCTCGCGCCATGGCCGCGCGAAGCAGTGGAGTCGGCTGATTCTTCATCAGAATGTCGCAGACCTGGGCGGATGGTTCGAGTCGATCCACCGGCACGGGTAGAGGGTCGTCGGGTTTCAACCCGAGCGGGGAAGCGTTTATCACCAGATCGAAGCCGGCCGGGTCGTTACAGGACTGAACCGTTGTGTCGACTCCATATTGAGTTTCAATCGAATGCGCGAGCTGTTCCGCTTTGCTTGTATCCGGGTCGAATAACGCCAGTCGAGCTGGCTCTTCAACGGCGAGAGCGGTCGCTATCGCCGACGCCGCTCCGCCCGCGCCGATCAGCAGAATATGCTGGCCGCGATACTTCATTCCGTGGCGGTCGAGAGACTTAAGAAACCCAAGCCCATCAAACAACTCTCCCTCGAGTTGACCCGACGCATTTCTCCTGATCGCATTCACCGCATTTGCGGTGGCTGCTGCTTTGGAGCAGTGGTCCACCAGTGCCGCCGCTGCCGGCTTGTGAGGAATCGACAGAATGATTCCGCCCGTAGTCGGGGAACGAAACAGCGATCGAACCACTATATCGAGGTCTTCTACACCGACGTGAAGTGGGACCATCACTGCATCGATATTACAAAGCGGCAGAACTGCATTGAATACCTCTGGCGTGCGCACTTGTGTAATCGGATCCGCAATGGTGTAGAAGACGCGCGTGTGTCCCGTTATGGTCATCTTTCAACTACTCCAGAAATTGCCTTAGACGCCGACGTCCAACGTCCAACGTCGCCAGAAGAACTGCTTCGAGAGAGAGTCCGAGCAATACTTCCCTCGCTCGTCTATGGCTGTGCGGCGTACGACGAGTAAGCGGTCGTGACAAGCCAGCCGCAATCGATGGGAAGCGTCACGCCTGTAATCGCGGACGCGTTCTCGGAGCACAGAAAAAAGATCGTTTCCGCAACTTCGTCCGGGCGGACGAATCGCCGCAGCGCGGACTTTTGCACGACGGCGTCCGGATCACGTTCTCCCGAATCAATTCGAGCCTGCATTGCAGGCGTCAATGTGTAGCCAGGCGCCACTGCATTGACGCGAACGCCCTTAGGACCCCATTCGGCCGCCATGACTTCCGTCAGCATTTTCAGGCCCGCTTTCCCGACCGCGTAGCCGATCTGCGCCGATGCCCTGAATGTCGTCAACGAACACAGGTTGATGATCGTGCCCGCTCCCGCATCGCACATCGCCGCGCCAAATGCCCGCGACATCATCAAAGTGCCTCGCACATTGACGTCGAAGAGCCGATCGAATTCAGCGACGTTCATCTCAAGCAAACGCACCGCGTTTTGAAGAATGCCGCCCGAGTTGACCAGCGCATCGGGAACGCCGTGAGTTCTGAGGACATTCTCCGCAAACAGCTGGATCGATTCATCGACGCCGAGATCCAACGGGTAAAAAGCGGCCTTCATTCCCGACTCACACAGATCTGCAGCGACCTTCTTGCCTCGCTCCGCGTTGAGATCGCCAATGACGACCTTCGCGCCAGAAGCTGCGAAGCGGCGTGCCGTCGCCTCACCGATTCCACTCGCGCCACCCGTTACAACGACCAGCTTCGAATTCGTTGCCATGTCTGAACCTCAATTAATGGTTGTCACCGCTTTCAAACGGGCTGGTGCAGGCTGCCATCGATGCCTTCGATCGATAGCGCAGCAGCCGCTTTGCTTCGGAAAATTTGCCGATCACACGTCGACTACATGTCGACAATCGTTCCACTCGAACCATCAAAAGTCAAGTAACGATTTGGTGAATTAACGAGAAAAAAGCCCTGGTGTTTTCCACTATTTCGCCTTCAATCCCTTACCACACAAGCCTTCCAGCAGATATCCCCATGCTTTCCGATTTCTGACAGGTTGACATTGTCGGCATTTGATCGACAATAAGTCCACAGCGATGACTAACGCATGGAGGACCGTCGTGAAGTTTTTTAAGTGGATTCTTACCGCACTTGCCGCAGCGCTCGCTGATGAGGGGCACACCGAGTTCGCCCCGCCCTACACGCCCGGCTACCGGTTGGCCATGGCAACACATGGCAAGGCGCCGCGGCTTGGCGTTGCGCAGTCGTACGTGGCAGTGAATCTCTCGAGGTAATCGCGAAACGCGGCGGTGGCCGACGACGCATTCAGGGGAATTTCACCTTGACCTCCTGACGCGGATACCGGTCACCAAAGGCATCAATTCGGCAAATATTGGACGGATGAAACTATGGCAAGCGCACGCATCGGCGTCGATATCGGCGGCACTTTCACTGACCTCGTGCTTCTCGACGACAAAGGTCAAGTTACCTTCACAAAGGTTTCTTCAACTCCCGCTGCACCTGAGGAAGCGGTACTGACAGGGGTCGAACGCATCCTGAAGCAGGCGGGTCTCAAGACCGACGATGTCACCGAAGTTCTGCACGGCACCACAGTCGGATCGAACACCATGCTCCAGAAAGTCGGAGCGAAGTCCGGTCTGATCACCACGAAGGGATTTCGCGACGTGCTCGAAATTGGCCGCGTTCGCACGCCGACCATGTTCGATCTGACATGGGATAAACCTGTTCCCCTCGTCGAACGCCGCTATCGGCTCGAAGTCGACGAACGCACACTGGCATCCGGCGAAGTACATCGCCCAACGCCGATCGATGAGGTGCTCAAAGCCGGCGAGTTTTTCAGGAGCGAAGGCGTAGAGTCCGTGGCGATCTGCTTCATCAACTCATACAAGAACGCGGAGAACGAGGCCGCCGCCCTCGCCGCCTTCCAGGACAAGTTTCCGGAGATCAGCGTCACTGCGTCCATCCAGGTGCTGCCGGAACTTCGCGAGTATGAGCGTACGTCGACGACCGTCGTCAATGCCTATGTCCTGCCAGCATTGCGCACCTATCTCCAGCGTCTTGAAAGCGGCCTCAAGCGTATCGGCGTGAACGCACCGCTCCTCGTCAGCAATTCGAACGGTGGTCTTTCCAGCGCTCGCATCGCGCAAGACACACCCGTCTTCTTCATCTCGTCCGGCCGGTCTGCTGGTGTCGTCGGCGCCGGACGCCTCGGCGAAGCGCGCCACGATACCGACCTCGTCGTGTTCGACATGGGCGGCACCACGGCCTCGGCATCCCTGATTCATGACGGGCAGCTGGCACGCACGAATGAATACGAGTTCCGCGCAGGTATCTCGACGCCGAGCCGCTTCATCAAGGCCGGCGGTTACATGATGCGCGTCCCGACGATCGACGTCGCCGAGGTGGGCAGCGGTGCGGGCTCGATTGCATGGATCGACGCAGGGGGTCTGCTCAACGTGGGTCCGATTTCGGCTGGCGCCTATCCTGGTCCCGTCTGTTACGGCATCGGCGGCGAACGCCCGACCGTGACCGACGCGAACGCCGTACTTGGGTTCCTGCCGCAGAAGCTTGCCGGCGGCACAATGGAACTCAATCTGAAGGCTGCTCGCGGCGCAATTGAAGAAACGCTCGCCAAGCCGCTCGGGATCTCGATCGAACAGGCCGCGGTCGGCATCCGCGAAGTCGTCAACGTGAACATGGCGCGCACCATCAAGGCGGTGACGGTGGAACGCGGAGTCGATCCACGCGACTTCACGCTGATGGCGTTCGGCGGTTCGGGTCCCGTTCACGCCTGCGATCTTGCCCGTACGCTGGAAATGAAGCGTGTCGTGTTCCCTGCGGCGCCCGGCGTCTTCACGGCCATGGGGATGCTCGCAGGCGCAGTGGAGCGATACTTTGTCCGCCCGTTCCTCCATCCTCTCGACACGTTCGACCTCGACGCCCTTGCCCAGCACATCACGTCCATGCGTGACGATGCCGCCGCGGCTCTTGCGGGTGAAGGCTATACGGCCGACCGTATCCAGTACGTGTTCGAACTCGATATGAGGTTCCGCGGCCAGGACTATGAAATCCCCGTCGCGATTCCCGACACGCTGGACGAAGCAGGCCGCGAGTCGTTGCGGAAAGGCTTCCGGGAAGCCTACACGGCGATCTATGGCTATGCATCGAATGATGCGATCGAATGCGCGAACGTTCGACTGCTCGCACGCGGCATTGCAACCAAAACGCTTGATTTCCGCGACATTCGTAGCGCCGCTAACTCGACGGAAGTCCACAAGCGAAGCAATCGACAGGTCTATTTCAACCGCGAATCCGGCTGGGTCGATACGCCGATCGTCCCGCGCGCTCTGCTGGACAAGGAAATCGTCGGTCCCGTCATTCTCGAAAGCTCGGATACGACGATCGTCATTCCGCCAGGCTGGCGCGTCAGCACTGACAAGGTCGGCAGCGTCATCGCGTCGCTTGACTGAAACCCAACGGAGTAGAACATGGCACAACGTAAAGTCGATCCCATTACCTTTGCTGTCGTCAAGAACGCGCTCGATACGATCGTCGACGACATGGCATTTGCCGTGATGCGTACTGCACGCTCACCGATCATCCGCGACGTCCTCGACTATTCCGTGACGATGTGCGACGCGGCCGGCCGCATCCTCGCCCAGGCCAAGACCGTCGCACTGCACCTCGGTGCGGTGCCGGACGCCGTCGATGTCGTCATCAAAAAGTATTCGAACAATGTCCAACCCGGCGACGTGATCATCTTCAATGATCCGTACGAAGGCGGCATGCACTTGCCGGACATCTTCATGTTCAAGCCGATCTTCTTCGAAGACAGGCTGCAGGGCTTCTCCGTCGTCATTGCACACCATTGCGATGTGGGCGGCCGCGTTCCGGGCTCCAACGCTGCCGATTCCACCGAAATTTTCCAGGAAGGCCTGCGTATTCCGCCGACGAAGCTGTACACGCGAGGCGAAGCAAACGAGACCCTGGTGAACATCATCAAGAAGAATGTCCGTCTGCCTGACCTCGTCATGGGCGACCTGGACGCGCAACTGGCCACGTGCAACATCGGCGAGCGCGAGCTCGTGAAGATGATCCGCCGCTACGGCGAGGAAGAACTTCGCGAGTATTTCGACGAGCTGCTGGACTATGGTGAGCGTCTGACCCGTCAGGCGATCGCGGCATGGCCCGACGGCGTCTACGAGTTCACGGACTATATCGACAACGACGGCTTTACCGCGGATGCCATCCCGATCAAATGTGCGATCACGGTGAAGGGTTCGGGCGTGTCCGTCGACTTTGCCGGCTCTTCGCCGCAGGTGCGAGGTGCGATCAACTCGACGCTGTCGTTCGTGAAGTCGGCGACCTACCTGGCGATCCGCTGCGTTCTCGAAGCGGATGTCCCGAACAACGCCGGCGTCTATCGATGCATCGACATCACGGCGCCCGAAGGCTCCATTCTCAATCCGCGCCTGCCCGCTCCCGTCGCTGCTCGCGCGCTCACTGGCTACCGTGTGGTCGACACCGTGTTCGGCGCGCTTGCGCAAATCGCGCCTACCAAGGTCATGGCCGCCGGAGAAGGCGGCAACACGGTGATCGCATTGAGCGGCTATGACAAGGAGGCCAGCGAGCCGTTCATTCTGGTGGACATGATCAACGGCGCGTGGGGTGGACGCTTCAACAAGGACGGTATCGAGGGTGTGACCAATCCATCCCAGAACATGTCGAACATGCCGATCGAGACGCTCGAAGCGCGCTACCCGATCGTCATGGAAGCGTATGGCTTCGCTCAGGACTCGGGCGGAGCAGGCGAATATCGCGGCGGTCTCGGCCTCGTGCGCGAATACCGGATTCTCGCCGAAGAAGTCGTCGCGCAGGTTCGTTCCGATCGCAGCGACCATGCCCCTTATGGTCTTTTTGGTGGATGCGCGGGCGCACCGTCGTCGAACTATCTGAAGACCGACGGAGAAACCAAGCCGCTGCCGAGCAAGTTCACGATGACGCTGCATCGAGGCGCGACCGTCCGTCATGAACAGGCCGGCGGTGGTGGCTACGGCGATCCGGTGAAGCGCTCACTCGATCTGATCGAGGCGGACCTTGCCAATGGAAAGATCACACGCGACTACGCCCAGGCCTTCCACAAGGTTGCTTTCAAGGGCGAGCAGCTCGATCGCGACGCGTCCGCGAAACTACGCGGCACTCAGGTATGACGGGGACTGACATGAACTATGATCTTTCGCGATTCGCGATCAACCAGATCACGACACCAAAATGGTCGATGCCTCAGGCCATCGAAGGGTACAGGCAACAGGGTGTGAACGGCATCGCCGTGTGGCGGCAATTCCTTGAAGACTATGGCGTCGCGCAGACCCGCAAGCATCTCCGCGAAGCGGAAATGTGGGTACCGTCTTTGTGCACGAGCGAATGGCTGAACGTTTCGGTTCACAGCAATATGAACGGAGCGATCGACACCAACCGTCGATTGCTCGACGCAGCTGCCGAAATCGGCGCGGGCTGCCTGATGATGGTCGTCGGCGGGATGCCGCTCGACAGCAAGGACATCGCAGGCCAGCGCGCGCGAGTTCGCGATGCGCTCTTCGCACTCGCGCCACACGCACGGGAAGTCGGCGTCAAGCTCGGTCTCGAACCCCTGCACCCGATGTACGCGGGCGATCGCAGCGTCCTCAATTCGATCAGGGTCGCGAACGACCTGTGCGATGAACTCGGCGACGCAGCCGGCCTGGTGCCCGACGTGTACCACTGCTGGTGGGATCCTGTATTCGAGGCCGAGTTGAGACGTGCAGGCCCCGAACGGATCCTCACGTTCCACTACTGCGACTGGCTGGTACCGACGCGCAATCTGCGCGATCGCGGCATGGTCGGCGATGGTGTCGTCGATATTCCGCGAATCAAGGGATGGCTCGATGACATCGGCTACACGGGCCCGTTCGAGCTTGAGATCTTTTCCGAACTCGACTGGTGGGAACGCCCGCCCGAGGAGACGACGCGTGTCGCTGTCGAGCGATGCGGCCCGTACGTTCAGACGCTGGGTTCCCGTTCACGTGGAGGTGCATGATGGGTGCAAGTCTTGAGCAACGGTTGCGCGAAGCCGGTATCGAGCTTCCGCCTCCCGTGACACCGGGCGCGAATTTCTCTGCGACAAAGCGCGTTGGAAACCTGCTCTATGTATCGGGTCAGGTTCCCGTCTCCGGAGGGGTTGATCGATACGTCGGCAAGCTTGGTACGGATCTTTCTCTTGAGGACGGGCAGGCTGCTGCAAAGTTATGCGCGGTCAACATTCTGACTCAGGTAAATCAGGCGGTCGGCGGAGACTTTGATCAGGTTGTCGGTTGCGTCAGGCTTGGCGGATTCGTCAATGCCGCACCTGAATTCAAGGACCATCCGAAGGTTCTCAACGGTGCGTCGGATCTGATGATTGCAATCCTCGGTGACGCAGGCCGTCACACGCGTGCGGCAGTCGGATGCAATTCCCTGCCGCGTAACGTAGCCGTAGAGGTCGACGCCATTTTCGAACTGTCTACCCGATAGCGTGCAGCGAGTGGAGCGGGTTCAATCCGGCTCCACTCTCACCGTAGCGAATGAAGCAAGCGGTATATCTATCGGTTAGTAGTACGACGTTGATTTTCAAAGAAACACATCGAGTGCCATGAAGAAAATCCGAAATTCAGATGAAGTCCTCTCACAAGGCGACCTGGACTCAAGGCGCGTTGTGCTTGAGATCGCAGACCGGACACTGGAGAAGCTCGACAGCTATCAGCGGATCCGGAACATCATGCGCATGGAAGGCAGCGTGTTGCACATCGGGACGCGCTCATGGGATCTATCGCGCAAGCGCAACGTCTACCTGATCGGTGCCGGCAAGGCTTGCAATCATATGGCGATGGCGGTGGATCACGTGCTGGGCGACCGCCTGACCCAGGGCATCGCCATCGTGAAGATCCACGAAGAATCAGACCGGTTCAACAGGACGGAAGTGTACGTTGGCGGGCATCCTCTACCAAACGAAGAAGGCCATCGGGCATCGAAGAGGATCATCGAGATCGTCGACCAGGCCGGACCCGAGGATCTGTTCATCGCGGTGATCAGCGGCGGCAGTTCGGCGCTCATGTCGTGTCCTATCGACGGCATCAGTCTGCAGGATGAGATCGATACGACGGACGTGCTGCTTAAATCGGGTGCGGGCATTTACGAAATCAATGCGGTGCGCCGCCATATCTCGGCCTTGAACGGCGGGATGCTGGCAAAGCGCATCCAGGCCGTGGGCGCCGAACTGATCGGCTTCGGTATCAGCGATGCCGTAGGCTCGCCCGCCACCGGCGATATCGCCGTGCCCTATTCAGCTTACAAGAGCACACCGATCGGCCCCGACATGACGACGCTGGACGACGCTCGCGCGACGATCATCAATCGCAACGTCGCCGATCGGCTGCCGAAAAGCGTTGTCGACTATCTGATGAACGCCGGACCTGAGTCAGAGACGCCCAAAGCGTTTCCCGACAACACATACTTCCTTCTCAACACGCTGCCCGACTCGTGCATTTACGCGAAGCACGTGTGTGAAGAGATGGGCATTCCCGCAGTGATCGTGTCGTCCTTCCTCGAAGGTGAAAGCCGTGACGCCGGCACCTTTTTCGCATCGATCGCGCGAGAAATCCAGACCTATGGAAATCCGGTCAAGGCCCCGTGTGTGTTGCTCAGTTCCGGCGAGGTAACGACGCTTATCGAGGACAACAGCGTGATCCGCGGGCACGGCGGTCCTGGCCAGGAAATGGCCGTCAGTTTCGCCATCACGGCGGCGAAGACCAAAGGTGCGTGCCTGTTGTCCATCGACAGCGAAGGCACGGACGGCACCGCCAAAGTTGCGGGCGGCATCACCGATTCCACCAGTCTGAAGGCCGCGTCGGACAAAGGCATCAGCCTGTATCAGGCCCTGCGCGAGCACAGCTGCTTTGAAGCGCTCGAAGCGATCCGCTCTACCGTCTTTACGGGTAACACAGGCACCAATCTGTGTGACCTGAACATCCTTTACGTTCCGGCATTGAAGGAGGGTGAGTAACATGGAAGACCGGATCGCATCGGTTCGGGCACAGCAGATCATAGACTGCAAGTGCCGCCCAGCTGTGGAAGTGGAGATTCGCACCGAAGGCGGTGCAATCGGTCTCGGCGCGGCGCCCACGGGTACATCGGTAGGCATGCACGAGTCGTTCGTCCTGCGCGACGGCAACCCGTCCACATACAAGGGGCTCAGTGTTCACAAGGCCGTCGACAACGCGGTGAATGTCATCGGACCGGCACTGATCGGCATGAACGTGTTCGATCAGCGCGCCATCGATGACAAGATGATTGCTCTGGATGGCACGCCGGACAAGCGACGCTTGGGCGGCAACACGATCTATTCGGTATCCATTGCGGCGTTTCGGGCGGCAGCGGATGCGCTTTCGATTCCTCTTTACAAGCACATTGCAGGTCGCGACATCTGGACGGTACCTGTTCCCTGCTTCAACGTCGTCAACGGCGGACGATACGAGGGGTTCACTCAGGCGTTCAACGAGTTTCTGATCGTGCCGTACGGAACCGGTAGTGTCGATACATCGATCGAAATGGCCGTCGCGGTGTTCCAGAAACTCGCCGACGTACTGACCGCGTATCTGGGACACAAGCCACAGGTGGCCAGTTCCTATGGCTATGCCGCGCCATCCGACGATCCCGAGGTCGTTCTGACGCTGATGCAGAAAGCGATCGATGACTGTGGTTATACCGGCAAGATCGCCTTCGCGCTCGACTGTGCTTCAAGCGAGATGTACGACAAGGAATCACGCACCTACCTGTTGAAGGGTAAGCAGGTGTCATCCGACGAACTGATCGACTATGCGCAACTCCTGACTGAAAAGTTCGATCTGGTTTTCATCGAGGATCTGCTCGATGAAAACGACTGGACGGGTTACATCAAAGCGGTAAAGCAGCTTACCCGCACCATCGTTCTGGGCGACGACCTCACGGTGACTAACCGCGAACTCCTCCGTAAAGCACACGAAACGCGCGCCGTCGATGGCTTCATCCTCAAGCCCAATCAGGTGGGGACGATCACCGAAGCAATGGATGCCTACCGCTATGCCACCGCTCACGGAATGATTGCGGTCCCGTCGGGCCGCTCGGGTGGCGTGGTCGACGATGTCGTGATGGATTTCTCGGTGGGTCTGGAGGTTCCGTTCCAGAAGAACGGCGCGCCGCGCTCAGGAGAGCGCATTGAAAAGCTCAATTTCCTGATGCGGGCAAACGCTCGAAGCCCAGGTTGCCGCCTTTACGACATCGCTCCACTTCTCAGATTCTGAAGCGGCGAATCCGCGCAGACGCACTGTCTATCACTCACTCTCCTTTTGAAGAAAGGTTAGCCATATGTACCCGAAAATTGACTTCGTCTATCTTTCAGAGCCCGACATGATCGAAGCCGGTGTGCTGGATGCCGCGCGTTGCGTGTCCGTCTGCGAGGAAACCTTTAGCCTTCTCGGCAAAGGCGATTATCTGATGGGGGGGCCCAATCACAACAACCACGGCATGAATATCGTCTTCCCGAAAGAAACCCGATTCCCCAACATGCCCGTGGCGGGCCCGGACCGCCGCTTTGCGGCCATGCCGGGATATCTGGGCGGGCGGTTCGATATCTGCGGAAACAAATGGTACGGATCGAACCACGCCAATGCGGAGAAGGGATTGCCGCGTTCGATCCTGACCATGATGCTCAACGACAAAGACACAGGCGCACCGCTGGCCCTGATGTCGGCCAATCTCCTGAGCGCCGCACGCACGGGCGCGGTGCCGGGCGTCGCCGCGAAGCACCTCGCGAACAGGGATGCGCAAACCGTTTCGGTCATCGGTTGTGGTCCGATCAACAAGGCGTGTTTCACTGCGATCATGACCCAGCTCGGCTCGGTGAAGAAGGTCATCTGCTTCGACGTCTTCCTCGACAAGGCGAATGAATTCGCCGGCTGGGTCGAGAAAACGTACGGCATCCAGGCCATCGGCGTCGATGAGGCCGAAAAGGGCTTCCGCGATGCGGACGTCATCACGATCGCAGCGTCACGCCTGAAGCCGCTTTACTTCAAGGACGAATGGATCAAGGAAGGCGCCACGCTACTGGTGTCCGGTCCGTTCAATACCGACGAGTCCTTCCTGACGAACTGCAAGATCGTCTTCGATCACACGCCTTTGCAAGAAGCGTATGTTGAAGACGCTATCGCGTCCGGCAACAAGGACGCGTACTACGGCGGGGTGATCGGCGGCCCGTTCTACCGCCTGATCGACGCAGGGAAACTGCCGGCACTGACGGATTCGACCGGTCTGGGTGACGTCGTGAACGGTGACAAGCCGGGCCGTGAAAACGCGAAAGAGCGCGTGATCTTCATTGCCTGCGGGATGGCTGTCTTCGATATCAGCTGGGGCTTCGAGATGTACCAGATCGCGCAACAGAAGGGCATCGGCCAGTCGTTGAATCTGTGGGAAAAGCCCAGCATGTGATGGAACTCGCCGAGATGACGTGCGGGCTTACCGTGGGCTCACTTTCTCGGATCTGGCCGCGCGTCGTCTCGATTGGTTTGCCTGCATGTGTCTGCTAACGCAGCCCGCAATCCGCGCGGTCGGTCCTGCGCGGATTGCGGCTGCTTCAGTCGAAACGGAAGTCGCAGCAGGACCACTACCCATCACGTTTCGACTCACTAACGACCGCTATCCTTATCGCATCCACTCCATGTCAATCGACCACGCAAATCAGACAGGCACGTTCGCGCTCGGCGAGGCCAATCACGATGGTCTGTATCGAAAGGTCACCGTACGCCTGATCACCCTGTTCTTTCTCTGCTACTTTGCCGCCTATCTGGACCGGATCAACATAGGTCTGGCAAAGCTTCAGATGCTTGACGCGCTTGGCTTCAGCGACAGCATCTACGGCCTTGGAGCGGGACTCTTTTTCGCTGGATACATTGCGTTCGAGATACCGAGCAATCTGATCCTGCAAAAGGTCGGCGCCAAAGTCTGGATCGCGCGCGTGATGATCACATGGGGAATCCTGTCGGGCGCGACGATGCTGGTGAAAACGCCGGTCCAGTTTTACGTCGTCCGCTTCCTGCTCGGTGTCGCCGAGGCGGGATTTGTCCCGGGTGTCCTGCTGTATCTCTCACAGTGGTTTCCCTACAATCGACGGGCTCGCGTCGTGGCCTTGTTCATGATCGGGATTCCGCTGTCGAGCCTGATCGGCAACCCGATCTCCGGCTGGCTCATGAATGTCATGGATGGCGTGCGCGGACTCGGTGGCTGGCAGTGGCTATTCCTTCTGGAAGCGCTGCCCCCGGTAGTGCTCGGCGGATTCGTCCTCTGGTGGCTTCCAAACAGCATTGAAAAAACCCCATGGCTCGATACCGGCGAGAAACAAACGCTGCTTGCAAGCCTCGATGACCACGTGGGCGGAGAGAGACTGTCGTCGTTGCCCCACGTGTTCACTGACAAAAGGCTATGGATCCTCGGCCTTATCGACGTATGCATCATGATCGGCGTATACGCCACCAGCTTCTGGCTACCGTCGATACTTCGCGATACAGGCGTACGTGATCCATTCGAGATCGGCCTGTGGATGGGAATTCCCAACGCGGCGGCCGTGATCAGCATGCTGCTCTGTGGATGGAGTTCCGATCGCGCGAGCGAGCGTCGATGGCATATGGCCGTTCCGTGCCTCGTGGCAGGCTGCGGGCTGTTTCTGGCGGCAGTCATGCCGCACACCACGGGTATGACGGTACTACTGTTCTCGCTGATCAACGCGGGTGCCGCTGCGACTATACCGGTGATCTGGACGCTACCGCCGACCTTTCTCAAGGGAACCGGGGCAGCCGCGGGCATCGCCATGATCACCTCGCTCGCAAACCTGGGCGGATTTATCGGCACCTCTGTTCTCGGTTGGCTGAGAGACCAGTTTCACTCCCAGAGTGCGGGGCTTTACGGGTTCGGAGTGTGCATGCTGATCGGATGCATCCTGGCCCTTTCGTATCCGGCAGACAAGGTCGAATCATCGCTTCGCGAGCCAGCCTGATCCGGTGCGAATACGCATCCAGACGAGCGAATGAGTTCTTTCATCTTATTCACGGGATTTTCTTCTTGGGTACAGGGCGCTGTTCGCCCCGTTGTTTCCGATATTTGATGAGGTCAGCATGACTAGCATAGTGCGGTCGCTTCGCAGTGAAGCATGGTTCAAACGCATCGATAACACGGGCTTCGAACACCGAACTCATTTGAAGGCCCGCGGTGCCCCTCCCGACATGTTCGAAGGGCGTCCCGTCATTGGGATCGCCAATTCAGCGTCTGATCTGGTTCCATGCAACGCACATCTAACGGGCATCGCCGACGCGGTCGTCAAGGGCGTGCTCGAGGCGGGAGGATATCCGTTGGTATTTCCGACCATGTCCATCGGTGACATGTTGATGCGGCCAAGCGGCATGCTCTTCCGAAACCTGATGAGCATGGAACTCGAGGCAACACTTCGCGCAAATCCGCTAGACGCCGTGGTCTTACTGTCCGGATGTGACAACACGGCGCCGGCCTACATGATGGGTGCTGCCAGCATCGACCTGCCGACCATTCTCGTGCATGGCGGCGCGATGATCAGCGGACGCGTCGGAGCCCGGACCGTGGGTTCCGGTACCGACATCTTCAGAATGCATGCCGACTATCGCGGCGGCAGGATGTCTAAGGCAGCGTTTCTCGACGCCGAATACGGCATGTCGCGCAGCAATGGACACTGCAACACGATGGGTACGGCATCGACGATGGGTTCGATTGCCGAAGCCCTTGGCCTCAGTCTGACCGGTACTGCGGCTATTCCGGCTGTAGACAGCCGGCGCTACAGCTCTTCGCAACTGGCCGGCCGCCGGATTGTCGAAATGGTCCGCGAGGATTTGACCTTTTCAAAAGTCGTCGACCGTCGCGCACTCGAAAACGCGATCCGCGTCAACGCCGCGCTCGGCGGGAGCACAAACGCGATCATTCACCTGATCGCGCTCGCCGGACGCGTCGGCATCGAACTGACGCTCGATGATTTCGAAAAGAACTGCGCCGGCATTCCGCTGATGGCGAACGTGCTGCCGAACGGCAAGTTTCTCGCGGAGGAATTTTACGGCGCTGGCGGCGTACGTGCACTCATGGGCGAACTGCGAAGCAAACTGCACCTCGACGCATTCACTGTCTCGGGAACGACCGTTGGCGAAAACCTCGAAGGCATCCAGTCGACTGATACGGCTGTGATCTCACGCCTCGACGAGCCGGTCAAGCCACAAAACGCATTGCGCATTCTGCGCGGCAATCTCGCGCCGGGTGGCGCGGTGATCAAGCCATCCGCGGCCAGCCCACGGCTGCTCAAGCATACGGGACGTGCGGTTGTTTTCAACGACGTCGAAGATCTGGATGCGCGGATCGACGATCCGAACCTCGACGTCGACGCCGACAGCGTCCTCGTACTGAAGGGAATCGGGCCGCGGGGCTATCCCGGCATGCCCGAACTGGGCAATATCCGGCTGCCGGCTAAATTGCTAGCTGCGGGTGTCACCGATATGGTGCGAATTTCGGATGGACGAATGAGCGGAACGGCTTATGGAACTGTCGTGTTGCACGTTTCGCCCGAATCGTCCATCGGCGGACCGCTTGCGCTCGTCCAGGACGGTGACTTGATTTCCCTCGACGTCGAACACGGTGTCGTGGAGTTGCAGGTTCCGGATCAGGAACTGGAGCGCCGGCGCACTGAACTCCGACTGTCGCCGGCATCCAGCGCTCGCGGTTATGAAAGGCTGTTCATTGAGCACGTGCTGCAGGCGGACAAGGGGCTCGACTTCGACTTTCTCGTGGGCAGCAGCGGTAACGCCGCGCCGCTGCGACGTCCGTTCTAGCGCACATGCTGCTAGGCGCCGAACAAGGCAGCGACCGGCCCCGATCGCAGCGGAAACGGCATGATCAGCTCCAGCGATTGGAAATCGTCACACTAAAGCAACATGTAGAATGGTTCAAGGCATCATGTCGGCATTGGCACGCCCGTTGAACGCCGTCAGTCAACGTGAGGGCGCGGAATTGATGCAGCCCTTTCAGCGTTGGCATTGACATTGTCGGCATATCGTCGACAATAAATAACCGGAACCGGGAAGGCATGAACTTTTGCCAGTACCGCACGAAATGATTGGGACGAACCATGGCAAAGGCATCAACTGAAACTCAGCCGGTGAAAGAAACGGGCGCGGTCCGTGTCTACGGAATACTGCGCGACGAGATTCTTAGAATGCAGCTCGCTCCGGGCACGCCGCTCGATGAAATTGGTCTCGCGGAAAGGTTCAACCTCTCCCGCTCGCCGATACGGGAAGCGCTGGTGCGCCTCTCGGGCGATGGTCTGGTTCAGATCCTGCCGAATCGGAGCACGGTAGTGACGCCCATGGATTACCGGCGTATCCCGGAGTTTCTCGATGCCCTCGATCTGCTCCAACGGGTGACTACGCGCCTCGCGGCTTTACACCGGACGGCCTCGGATCTCGCAGTGATACGTGAAAAGCAGAAGGCATACGAGAAGGCAGTCGCCGCCAGTATCAAGACGTACGACAGTCTATCGATGATCGACAAAAATTATGAGTTTCATATGGCCATCGCCAAGGCGGGGCGCAACATTTACTTTGCCGATCTGTATCGTCGACTGCTGGATGAAGGAAGACGAATGCTTCATCTTCACTTTGAGTACGAAGCGCTGGGTTCAGAGTTGAGCGTAGAAAAGATGGCGGCCGGTCACGCCGATATCGTCAACGCGATTGAGGCGCGCGATGCAGACCGTGCAGAGGAATACGCCCATGACCATGCGATGCAGTTTCGAGGGCGCTTTATGAATTTCCTGAATCGCAATCTGACTGCTGGAATGCCCTTGAACATTCAGTTGGCTGAGACCGAATAGGCGACACAGCCTCTGTATCCGCAACCGCACGATATTGTGCAGGCAGCATGACCGCACACACTTGCCTGTCCGCTGCCCACTCTACGCAACCAGCGCGAGAAAACATGCCCACCCTGGTCGCATCTCTGACTACCTGAGACATGCATCGCGACTGGCCTTTCAGGCCGCGGGCTTCATCATCTCAAGCACCTCATCGGGGAAGAGCAGCGTTCGCACGACGGAATCGTCGCGACGCAACATGTTGCCAGCCTCCGGAAAGCCGAAGAAATCGAAAAAGAAAGGCGTCTGGAGGATCAGCATGTCGAAGCCCGGCTGGACCGCGTTACCCCTTGCCATTGCAGCGCGTAGCAATGGGGTGGGCTGATTCTTCATCAGGATGTCGCAAACCTGCGCAGAACGATCAAGCCGTTCGGGCGGCACGGGCAGGGGATCGTCTGACTTCAGTCCCAACGGAGAGGCGTTGATCACCAGGTCGAAACCGGCGGGATCGTTGGAAGGCGGCACCATCGTCTGGACGCCATACTGTGCCTCGATTGAATGAGCGAGTTGGTCGGCCCTGGTCGTATCTGGATCGAACATAGCCAGCACCGACGGCCCCGCAGAGGCGAGCGCAGTCGCAATAGCCGAGGCGGCGCCGCCCGCGCCGATCAGCAGAATTCGCTTGCCGCGATATGTCATCGCATACCGCTCAAGGGACTTGACGAAGCCCAGCCCATCGAACAGATCGCCCTCGAGTTCCCCGGCGGCATTTTTGCGAATCGCGTTGACAGCATTCGCGGTTGCCGCAGCCTTTGAACAATGATCGACAAGCGCCGCTGCACCCGGCTTGTGCGGGATCGACAGCACGATTCCGGCCGTAGTCGGCGAACGGAACAGCGCTCGCACAACGTCCGACAGGTCCGATGCCGCGACCTGCAGCGGCACCATGACGGCGTCGATACCGCACAAAGGCAGTACCTCGTTGAATACTTCAGGCGTACGAACCTGCGAGATTGGATCAGCAATCGTATAGAAAACGCGAGTCTTTCCAGTGATAGTCATATCGTTTGTACTCCAAAATTTCATACGTCGTTCCGACACCCCGTCGATGAGATGTCATATAAACCCCGGTAACCTCTCACTTCGAGCCGATTCCTTCGCCCCATGTATCGCTGAGCATGAATCCCGCCGCGAGGGGATCATCCGGGTCGACGCCCAGTTGCTGAATGCCATAGATCCAGGCTCGTCCCTGAACGCGCGGCAAGACTGCCGCTTTAGCGCCGACTTCGGTCGTGCCGAGCATCTCGACCTGGAACTCCCCGCCGATTGTCGATCGCGAAGTCAAGACGCTTCCGACGCGTACCTGACCACGAGCTGCGAGCGTGGCCAGGTTTGCCGAGCTGCCGGTACCGCACGGGGAGCGGTCCACGCGGCCCGGCGGCAGTGTCGTGCAGGTCTGGTAGATATCGTCGCTGACGCGATTACGGAACATCACGTACGCAATCTCGTTGATCTGCGGATACAGCGGATGTTCGATATGGACCTGCCCGTTGATGATGTCCTTCAATTGCACGCCACGCTCGGCCAGTTGTCGTGCGTTTTCTGGCGCAATGGTCAACCCAACCTGGTCGACGTCGACAAGGGCGTAATAAACCCCGCCGAATGCAATGTCTGCGCGAATTCTCCCGAACTCCGGCGTGTCGACCTCGAAATCGAGGTATTCGACGAATGCCGGGACCATGTCCAGCGAAACGCTGATGCAGCGTCCGTCGCGGCACGTCGCCCGAGCCGTCACGAGTCCCGCGGGCGTGTCGAGCACCACCGTCGTCTGCGGCTCCTGCATCTGCACCATGCCCAGTTCCAGCAGCGCGGTAACGACGCAGATCGAATTGCTGCCTGACATCGGATGCGCCTTGTCCGACTGCAACACGAAGAAACCGGCATCCGCTTCGGGACGGGTCGGCGGTAGCAGCAGGTTCACCGACATCTGCAGACAACCCCGAGGCTCGAGGACAACCAGTCGCCGCAAGCTGTCGTCGACTTCGTTGATATAGTTCATCTTGTCGAGCATCGTCTTACCGGGAATATCAATGACACCCCCTGTGATGACCTTGCCGATTTCACCTTCGCAGTGTACGTCGACGAGTTGCAGCGTCTTCTTCCAGCGCATGATTGCCTACCTGTATTGACCTTCCAGACCTGATTCTTCTCTCGCCGTCATTTCGTCAAGCCGGACGGAGAAGGACCGCGAATTTCAGTGCGCAAATGGCGACGTGGCACCACCGCGAATTTCATGCATAACGGTAAGCGCTAAACGGCGTCATATTGAGTTCCGGCGTGCGTGCACTCACCAGATCAGCGACGAGTCGTCCCGTGGTCGCACCGAGCGTCAAACCCAATTGCCCGTGTCCGAAGGCCATCACGACATTTTCGAGTCGTCGCGAACGATCAATAATCGGCTTCGTGTCCGGCAGGAATGGGCGATAACCCACTCCAAACTCGACGCCATCGGTACGAAGTTGCGGCAAGATCCGCCTCGCTTTCTCAAGGATGATTTCCGCACGCCGGAAATTCGGCTGCGCTCCCCGGCCGGCGATTTCAATCGTTCCGCCAATCTGCAGTCCGCGCGTCATGGGAGTAAAACAGAACCCGCCATCGGCATAGATGATGGAATGTCTGATCTCGACACCAGAATCCGGCAAAAGCGCCTGATAGCCTGCAATGCCTTCGAGCGGAACGCGTACGCCAAGCGCATCGAAAAAGCGACGCGACCCGGTGCCGGCAGCCACCACAACGTGATCGGCAGCAACAGCGTCGCCGTCGCCGAGCGTCACGCCACACGCTCGTCCACCCTGCTCATCGATGCGCCTGGCCTCCGAGCGGATACGACGGCCACCCCGCGCAAGAAAACTCTCGGTCAACGCCGCAACGAAGCCTTCTGTGTCGCCCACCGAGCGCCAGTCCGGAAACAGCAGGCCATGCGCAAAGCGGCCTTTCAATGCAGGCTCCAGATCGCCGATCTCGGCGGGCGAGAGGCGCTGTGCCTTGAATCCGAGTGATGCGCGCAGTTCGAGATGCGGCTGTTCGCGCTCAAAGTAGGCAGAGTCGTTGAAGACCTCGATGATCGGTCGCTCACCCATCAGCGCCTTGTCACTGCACTCACTCAGCAGAGGTGCGTAGTCGGCGTAGATGTTTCGCGTGAGCGATGACAGCGATTGCGCGATATCCACGATCTTCGATTGCCGCGCGCAGGACATGAACCGAAAGAACCAGGGCAAAATGCCGGGCAACGCCCCCGGCCGCATGGCGAGTGGGCCATTCTGATCCATGAGCCACCCTGGCACTTTCATCAGAATTCCAGGCTTCGACAGCGGAATGATTTCACTGACCGCCATCTGCCCACAACTCCACTTCGCCGTGCTATCGCCGGGCGCCGCAGGATCGACCAGCGTGACGGCAAAACCATTTCGCTGGAGATAAAGCGCACAACACACCCCTACAATGCCGCCGCCGATCACAACGGTTCGCGCGACGGCCGCGTTGGAAACCGCTCCCTGGACAGGTACGGCGCTCACTTCGTGAACTCCTGCAGGCTGAAGCCGTGTGCATACGGTTCGCCATCCTCGACGTAATGCTCGCCGCGTCCCGTGATCCACGCGCGGCCTTCAATGCTCGGAAACACGGCCTCCAGCCCGCTCTCCAGTCGCGTCCGTCCTTCGACACGGCCAGTGAACCGACTGCAGATCAGGCTTTCATGCCTGAACGGCTGGCTTTCTCCGAGCAGACCGCGGGCGAATCGCTGCGCCACGCGCGCAGACGTGCCCGTGCCGCACGGCGAGCGGTCAACGATCGTGTCGCCTGCAATGACCACCGAACGACCGTCGGAATCGGCCGCCACTGGTTTTCCCGTCCACATGCAGTGCTTAACGCCACGGATAAGCGGATTGTCCGGATGAACCACATCCAGCGCTTTGTTGACGAGTCGCTGCGTCTCACGCCCCCACTTCAGCAACTGGTCCGGAGAAAAATGCTCGCATCCCGGGTACGTGTCCTGCACTTCGACGATCGGATAGAAGTTGCCCCCATACGCAATATCGACCCGCAGCTTGCCAAAATGCGAGTGCGTGATTTCAATGTCCCGATGAAGCAGGAAGCTGGCGACATTCGTGAAACGAACGGATGTGACCCGACCGTCCGCCATCGTGTAATTCGCTTTCACCTTGCCCGCCGGGACATCGACTATGACCTGTCCGGGCTGCTTCGGAACAATGAGCCCCGTCTCCAGTGCAAACGAGACCGAGCCGATCGTTGCATGTCCGCACATCGGCAGGCTGCCGGAGGATTCGATAAAGAGCAGGCTGAAATCGGCATCGGCCGTAAGCGGCGGATAAAAGATCGTGCCCGACATATGACCATGACCGCGCGGCTCAAGCGACAGCGAACGGCGGACCCAGTCATGCTTTTCAATGAAATAGAGGCGTCTGTCGTTCATGGTTGCGCCGTGGAGTTCCGGGCCGCCTTCAATCACCATGCGTACCGGCATACCTTCCGTATGACCCTCGATGCATTTGAACGTGTACCTGGACATATTTATGTACCTCTTTGAAATAGCTGTTTTACCCTGCTGTCTAACGCGAATGTCGCGATGGACAGGCGATCATCCATCAGGCTGTTGCCGGCTTCGATCCTGATCGGCGAAATGCGTGACCTAAGCACGCCAAGGCTTCGTCAATAGGCGAACCGCCTCAGGAAGCGCGTTTCGACCACGCCTACCAGCCGGGTCAATGGAAAGGCCACGAGAAAATAGATAATGCCGACAATGGTCAGAAATTCGATTGGCCTCGCCGTGCTGTTCGAAATGTTCTCGCCGACAAACATCAGGTCGGCGACGCCCACCGACGAAATAAGCGCGCTCTCTTTGAACAGGCTCACGATGTTCGAGAGCAATGGCGGGATGGCCCGCAGCAGAGCCTGCGGAAAGATGACGTAGAGAATCTTCGCATGCGGTGTCAGACTCAACGCAATACAGGCATCGTGCTGCTCGGCCGAAATCGATTTGAGAGCCCCGCGAAATGTCTCGCTGGTAATCGCCGTCATGTAAAGCACCAGAGCGATGACCACGCAAACGTACGGCGGAATGTTCACTCTGAACACGATCGGAAAACAGAAGTACACCCAGAACAACTGGATCAGTAGCGGCGTGCCGCGGTAGAACTCTACGTATAAGGTCGTCGCCAGCGTCATCAAACGCCCAGGGGACATTCGCAATAAACTGAGCACGAAGCCCCCCACGCCGCCAAGTACCGCGCTGGTTGACGTGAAGGCCAACGTGAGTCCAAGCCCTTTAATGAGAACCAGCCAGTAAGGCAGAACCACCGAGAAATCGAGATGCATGATGTTCCTCTTAGCGCTGCATTGCAGTGTCTTGCCGGCGCTCGATGATATGGACCAGCCGCGCGATAGGCAAAGACAGCGCAAAATAGATGAACGCGACCACCGTGTAGGTCTCGAGCGGCCGGTACGCCTCCGTTGCGAGACTCTTGCCAACGTACATCAGGTCCGCGACAGCGACGATCGCGACAAGCGCACTTTGCTGTAGCGTGCCGATGCCGTTCGTCATCATCACGGGCATCGCACTGCGCAGCGCTTGCGGAAGTACTACGTAGATAGTGCGCTGCCATGATTTCAGCCCGAGCGCGACACATGCGTCCAGATGCTCCTTCGGCACGGCCTGCACGCCGGCGCGATAGGCTTCCGCATTGAACGCGGTCAGGTTCAGGCCAAGCGCCAGTACACCTAGCGTGATGGGATCGATAAACACGTCGACCATCATCGGGATGCAGTAGAAGAACCAGACGATCTGCAAAAGTTGCGGCGTGCAGCGGAAGAACTCAATGAAGAGTTGCGCAGGCCAGCGCAGGAATGCCGAACGGCTCATGACGACTAGGCACAGGAGGAAGCCGAGCACAACGCCCATCGCATTCGCCGCAACAGCGAGCTCCAGCGTCACACGCAGTCCCTCAAGGAGTTTCCCGGCACTGCCCGCGAGGAAGTCGAAGTCGAAGTGATAGTTCATGGTTTCGACCTCACTCAAGGTGAAGAACTTTCTGCAGAAAATCGCGTGTCCGGGTTTCCTTCGGGCATTTGAACATTTCCGCGGGCGCGCCTTCTTCCACGACGTTACCGTCGGCACAGAAAACGACGCGCGTAGCGATATCACGGGCGAAATGCATATCATGCGTGACGATCATCATCGCCATTTTTTGCTCGGCAAGCTGAAGCATCACGTTTTGCACTTCGACGACCATTTCCGGATCGAGTGCCGAAGTGACCTCGTCGAAGAGCATAAGCTTCGGTTCCAGCATCAATGCTCGAGCAATGGCGACGCGCTGCTTCTGCCCGCCCGAGAGTTGGCTCGGATACGCGTGCAGCTTGCTTTCAAGTCCAAGACGCGCCAAATACATCCTCGCGCGCTCCGTCGCTTCCGTCCGGGAAAGGCCCCCCACCTTCACAGGCGCGAGGATCAGGTTGCTGAGCACGGACAGATGCGGAAATAGCGTGTAGTGCTGGAACACCATCCCGATCTGCTTCTGCAGTTTCAGGTCGATCTTGCGTGCTCTGGCCGAGTCGGTGCCGTGAATGTACGGCTTGCCGAGAAAGCCGATCTCTCCGCCCTGGATGCTTTCCAGGCCCATCATGACGCGAAGCAGCGTGCTTTTGCCGCTGCCACTCGGGCCGATAATGACCAGACGGTCGTCGGCGCGCATATCGAGACTCATACGGTTCATCACAACAAGTTTTTCACCGTACGATTTATAAACGTCACGCAACCTGACAAAGTGGGAAGGCGCCGTGCCAACTGCCGGGCGATTATCCGGTGCGGTGTATGACTCAACGATCTTGATCTGAGACGATAACATCAACGTTTCTCCCGCGACGCGCGTGGGGAGCGCGCTCAAGGTTGCAATGCCCTGCCCGGATGCCGGCGACTTCCCAGTCGCTGAAGCGGACCGGGCAGGAGATGGCGCTAGCTTCCGCCACCTCTCCACACGCTGTAATGGCCTACTTGCTCTGTGCAAGTACCGCTTTAACCGAGGTGTCGATCAGGCGATCGACGTTGCCGGATTTGACCTGCTGATTGATGTAATTGTTGAGGACGTCGAGATCGGCTGCCGAAATATCTTTGTGGACACCAAAACAGATCTGTTGCTGTGCAAGCGGCGGATTAGGACGAAAGACGACCGCCCAATCTGGATGTGCCGTCGTCAGGAGCATGTTGGTCGAGACGTCATCCGCCACCATGTCGGCACGTTTCGACATCAGCGCAAGACGCGTTTCATCCACACCGGGCAAACGCAGAATCTGCGACTGTTTCAGCACCCCCGAGATGGCCTTGTCCTGAGCGGTCCCCGACATTACCGCCACTGTAAATCCCGGCTTGTCGAAATCAGAATAGGTGTGAATGTCCTTCGGCACCTTCGGGTTGTTTTTGTTGTAGACGAGCGTCACATTGTATGGAGTGACAGCGGTCGAAAACGAAATGGCTTTCCGGCGTTCCAGAGTGTCGTTGAGAGCCAGAGACAGATCCCACTTGTCGGACTGCAATCCCGCGACAATGTTGTCCCAGTTCGTATCGACGAACTCGACCTTTACCTTCAGCACCTTCTCGCCGAAATTCCGACACAACTCGGAAAAGGCTCCACTGTATTCACCGGTACTCGGATTTCGCATGACATACGGCGGGGAAACCGCGGCGCCGCAGCGCAAGACACCCGCCTTCTTGACGCTCTGCCATGTATTGGCATCCTGAGCGTTAGCAGATGTTGCGGCAACAAGAAGCGAACCTGATACAGCAACACATACAAGCGCATTACGAACCAGCTCAGTCATCCGAATCATCTTGAACCTCACACTGTTACCTAATTCCGGTTGATAAAAATCGGCGTCCAGATCGCCGTGCTGTTCGTGTGGCGTCGTCCCCGCCAGGAATGCGTAACACCTGGTTTCCTGTTCGCCTCCAAGTGGCACACGATCTCAACTTTGTCGAGAAATTTCCGTCGACTCGTTGTACGGCATCTTGTCGATCTAATGCCGACAATGTCAACGCAAAAATAAATGATCGGTGACGTCGTGTCTCGACGTATCGCCCGTGTACAAGGGAGTTCGAGCAATTCCAGGGGTAAACGTCAGGTAGCCAGGACAACCCATTTTCTTGACATGATGCACGTTGAAATGCAACGATTGTCGACATTAGGTCGTCCTATTGCCGGAGAGACGGATGGTGTGACCGTTCCGTACGGTTGCAGCTAGCTGCTTGCGACAATCGAACGGCCCTATGCCGCAGCGGTGCCTGTTAAAGATCACCCACGAGTTCAGCAGGAGAAGACTCAATGCCAATTATTCGACTCGAAATGCTTTCGGGAAGAACCCCCGAGCAGAAAGTTGCACTGGCCGAAGCCCTCACGAGGGAAACGGCTCGTATTGCCGAATGCGCGCCAAAAGACGTGCAGATCGTATTCGCCGAGGTCGCGCCAACCAACTGGGCCGTCGGCGGCCGTATCGTCGGAAACGGTGTCGCACAGTCGACGTCGTGAAAGAACATCATTGACGGAATCCCCTCGTCCGCGTGGACGTATTTGTTCTGACGTGGGCAAGTTGACAAGACTTGATCAGGACCGGATGAATGGACGAAAGAACCGTACTAGTCACTGGTGCCTCGTCGGGCATTGGTGCTGCGACTGCCTTACGACTTGCGGGCGCTTACCAGGGCCTTGTCCTGCACGCCCGGAAATCGCGCGATCAGTTGGAGAAAGTTGCCGCTGCCGTAGCTTCGACAGGGTGTAGGGTCGTTACAGTATTGGGCGATCTGTCGGACGAAAGGCTTCCCGACCGGTTGATCGGTGCAGCACGAGAGGAATTCGGCCGACTCGATGCGATCGTCGCAAACGCTGGATTTCCGGTGATGAAGAGCTTCGATGAGGGGAGCTTTGCTGACCTCGACTACGCGTTCAAGGGAAACGTGTACAGCTTCTTCGCGCTTGCGCGAACCGCCGCACCGCTGCTTGTGCAATCACCGGCCGGACGCATGGTCGCAGTTGGAAGCATCAATGCTCACGTCTTTCGCACCGACCTTTTCCAGGCTCCGCTGTCGGCAGCATCCAAAGGTGCGCTTGAAACGGCCGTGCGGAGTCTCGCCCTGTATTTTGGCGGCAGTGGCGTCACGATCAACTGTGTTGTGCCGGGGTTTGTGCACAAAGATCCCGGCACGGATCACAGGCTCACAGACGAACAGATGGCCGAGACTGCTGCACGGATTCCGCTGCAGCGGCTGGGACAGCCGACGGAGATTGCAGCGGCTATCGAGTTCCTCCTGTCCCGCGATGCCGGCTACATCACAGGTCAATCACTCCATGTCAACGGCGGCCTCATCTAAGATCTCAAGTCAGATTGGAATCACATAGAACGCAATCGACAGTTCTGCTGCGCGGGATGTTCTAAACATGATCGGTCAGCCATATGTTCCCATCCCGATTCGACGCGAGCGTCGGCGTCGTTATAGATTGACACGCAATTCTGTCTCTATCACGATGGGTTCCCCGCCATTAGATATCCTTTCTTTTGAAATCGGCTCTACCTTTAGATTCAGTCGGAGATAGCGATGCAGTCATATGCCTGGAACAAATTCATCCGTCGTTACGCTGAAATGTGGATACCGGGAACTATCCTGCGGATATTAAGAACCAGTCGAATGATTTCGGCAAAACTGGTCGTCATCGCTGACGAGACGCCCCCCGGGCGGCGCCCGTTCCTACCTCAGCGGCCTGACTGTGATGACGTGACGTTTGTCGAAACCTGGGCGTATCGCTGCCCACGACACTGATAAGCTTGTTGTCCGGCGCAACATCCCATTACACGAAGAAAGCCGTAGCTTGAATTCTCTTTCTCCGTGGGATCTAGCGTCGAGCAAGTCGCTATTGCAATAGATGCTGCGTCCGTCATGCGAATACGCGCAGCCAAACTGAATGATCGACAGGCGCTGCATTCTGGCGCGCAACCTCGTCCATCCGCACAATCGCATTCCTCTATGTCCGCCGATGACTAACGGACGGCAAGTTCGCCGTCTGATATCGCGCGTGAAAAAAATCCCGTACCGTGGGTATGTGACGGTACGGGATGAAACGGGCATCATCCCGTGGAGATCCAGCTGTGAGTGAAAGATCGCGTCGTCTGGCGATGTATCACGCCGTACGGTTAATACTCGGACTTAGAACTTGTGCCTTAAGCCAACCGTGATGAGCGCCTGCTTGTTCGACCCCGAATCGACATCGTTCGAGCCGATCACCGCCTGAGCTGCGCCCGCACCGTTCTGGCCGCTGGCAAGTGCGTAAGCGGCAACACCGTACACATCCGTCCGCTTGCTCAGGAAATAGTCCACACCAATCGAAAATTGATTCTGCTTGGCGGACGAATCGCCTGACGACTTCAAATAGTCGTAGCCGGCCTGTGTCAGCAGCGCAGGCGTAATCTGCCACACTGCATACACTTCGCCATTGTGATATTTCTCCGCCTTCGTGAATGTCGAACTCGCGTCGGGGTTGTATTGCGAGAAGCTGTAGTAGCCACCCAACGTCACACTTCCCAGCACATAGTTGCCGCCGGCGCGTGCAATATTGATTGAGCGCGACGAGGCGTACGCATTGTTGACCGAACTGTTGAACAGCGAGTCTGCGGATGTCGTCCCGCGAGTCGAAAGCGACGTGTTGCCGTTGTCGATATGCAGATAGCCCGCAGCCAGTGAGAGCGCACCGTTGCTGTATGACGCCGCGCCGCTGTACGTTTGGCCCGAGCCAACCGAACCTGCAACGCCACCGAACGAGTACATCGCCTCCAGTTGCAGGCCTGACCAGTTTGGACTGGCCCATTTCACGGCGTTGTT
Source organism: Paraburkholderia sp. Tr-20389 (assembly GCF_017104565.1). Taxonomy (GTDB): domain Bacteria; phylum Pseudomonadota; class Gammaproteobacteria; order Burkholderiales; family Burkholderiaceae; genus Paraburkholderia. Next base: position 209,752 of record NZ_JAAGPD010000008.1, read on the forward strand.
AAAACGGACGCTGTTATCCGCGTTGTCGATGTCACCGGGGCTCGTGAAAAAGCCGCCGAGCCAGTTGTCGCCCTGAATGGGCTGCACGAGGTCGACCACAGGGTCGTACTGGCGGCCCAGCGTCACGGTGCCCCAGCCGTTACCGGTCAGCCCGACATACGCCTGACGGCCGAACATGCGGCTGCCCTGACCCAGCTTGCCATTGGTCGAATTGAATCCGTTCTCGATCTGGAAAATTGCCCTCAGTCCACCGCCAAGGTCTTCGCTACCTTTGAGACCAAAACGGGATCCCGATTCGGAACCGCTCGTCATCAAGACCTGCGTGGAGTGGCCACCGCTGTTATGGATGTACATCAGGCCCGTGTCGACGACGCCGTACAGGGTGACCGTATTCTGAGCATGCGCCTGATATGCGAGGCAGGTCACTGTCAAAGCGATTCCTGTTTTTACAACTTTCTTCATTGTTTTCTCCAAACATTCATATGTAATACTATTTATATGTTGCAACCTATCGCAGATGCAGATAGTCAACTTCGTGTCTGGTTGAAATTGCACTACCTTGCGTAAGGCAGCGCACTCGAAGCCCTCAAGTGTCAAGCCTGTATAGTTGTGTAACCACCATGCGCCGAGTCATCCGCGCAGAGTCATTCTTCAGCATTCACCCATTTGAGAATGTGCTGGGCAACGGCTGCAAGACATCCATCCGACGTGGTGATCTTTACATCAGCGGTTGACCGGAGACGATAGCGATCAATGCTCGTGACTTCGTAATGTACCGCGATCGTTTCTCCAATCCTGACGCCCTGCAAAAATCGGATACGGTCGTATCCAAGGGATACCGCGACCTTGCCGTTCCAGTTGCGGAAACGCTCGGATGCCATGGTCGAGCACGCGGACATGTAGCCCACCAGCAGGCCTCCGTGTGCAATGCGCCCGCCGTATCGGGACCGTTTCATCTGTTCTTCATCGACGTGGTTGGGTGATAGATCGCCCGTGATTCCCGCGAACAGATAGACATCCGATTCGGAAATCGTCTTGCGGAATTCGAAGCGCTCGCCGGCGCTAACCGGGAAATCGACCATCGCGTGTCCGTGGAGAAAGCTGAAAACAGCCAAGGGCCAACCAAGGCCCGGAGGCGTTGCGCCAGACCATATAGCGGCCGCTCAGTGCGCGAGAATTTGCGCAAGAAACGCCTGTGTGCGCGGGTGACTCGGCGCGCTGAAAAACTCCTTCGGCGGGCTGCTTTCGATGATCTGACCTCCGTCCATGAACAGAACGCGATGCGCTACCGATTTGGCGAAGCCCATTTCATGGGTGACGCAAATCATCGTGATGCCGTCGTCAGCGAGTCCGATCATCGTGTCCAGTACTTCCTTGACCATTTCCGGGTCGAGCGCCGACGTCGGCTCATCGAAAAGCATGATCTTCGGGTCCATGCACAGCGCACGCGCAATCGCGACACGTTGCTGCTGACCGCCGGAGAGTTGTGCAGGGTACTTGTGCGCCTGGTCAGCTACTTTCACACGCGACAGATACCTCATCGCCCGTTCTTTCGCCTCGCTAGCTTTGACCTTCTGCACGCGCCGGGGCGCGAGCATACAGTTCTCGAGCACCGTCAGATGCGGAAACAGGTTGAACTGCTGGAAAACCATGCCCACGTCGTTCCGGACTTTCTCCGCACCCTTTCCGTGCGTGCCGAGTTCGACGCCGTTGACCATGATCTTGCCGCCCTGTGTCTTTTCAAGGTAGTTGATGCACCGGATCAGGGTTGACTTCCCCGATCCGGACGGTCCGCAGAGCACCAGGTGTTCGCCGCGCTTTACCGTCAGATTCACTCCCTTGAGGATATGCGCTTTGTCATACCATTTCTCCACGCCTACCATTTGGATTACGTCATCCATGATGTCTCCGGAACCAAGAAAAACAGAATCGCCAAACAAGTATTGGGTTCAGTTAGATGCCATCGGAATGTTGGGCAGCGACTTCGGCAACGACGGCTTCTCGACGCCAAACCACTTCTTGTACAGCGTGTTCCAGCTGCCATCCTTTTCGGATTTGTCCAGATACGTATTGATCCAGACCGCGAGATCCTTATCGGAAGGTCGCACGGCAATGCCAAGGAACTCCTGACTGAGTACGATCTTCTGTTCGTACTGGTTGGGCGCGGCCTTGTTCAAGACCGGAAAATAGTGGCTGTAGCCCGAAAGCACCTGAGCCTGCCCAGAGAGCAGCGCCTGAATTGCCGACGAATCGTCGTCATAGCGCCGGATCGTCGCGGTCTTCGGCGCCACCTCTGAAATCGCCTTGTCCATCGAACTGGCGCGTGCGACGGCAATGCTTTGACCGGACAGATCATTGACTGCGGAGATCTTGTCGTCCTTTTTCGCATACAGCGACGCGTTGATGACGGCATACGGCTCCGTGTACTGCACGACCTTGGCCCGGTCCGGATACATACCCAGGACGCAAATCAGCGCGTCGACCTTGCCCGTCAGAAGCAGCGGAATGCGGTTGGCCGCAGTCACGGGCACGAACTCGGCCGTGAGGCCCAGTTTCTTGGCCATGTCGCGGGCCAGTTCGATGTCGTAGCCGTCATTGTTGCCACTGCTATTGATGAAGCCAAACGGATTCTGGTCGGTGACGATGCCAAAGACCATTTTCCCTTTCGACTTCAACGTGTCGATCTCGCCAGCATGTACGGCCGCGAGCGGCAACATGACGCCGGCAAGAGCAGCACACAGTGCCTTGATGCATTTACGGCGGTCTACCTTCAATGAGCTCTTCATTTCGCGTTCCCCAATCTGCCTTCGCGGCATGTAAAGTCAATAACAGTTAAAACAACAGTGATTCACCGTCCCGTAGCCAACTTCCGCTCGATCCGGGTTCCAAAATTCGAGAGCGGCCAGCACAAACCGAAATAGAGTGCACCGACAATCCCGAACACCATGAACGGTTCAAACGTGGTGTTGGCAACAACCTGTCCCGCCCGCGTCAGTTCCGTGAAACCGATAATGGCGCACAGCGACGTGCCTTTGATCAGGCCAACGATGAATCCCACCGTCGCGGGTAAGGAAACACGGAATGCCTGTGGCAACACAATCGCTTGCATACGATCGAAATACTTCAGGCCGAGAGCCTTGCTCGCCTCGCTTTGCCCTTTTGCGACAGCCTCGATCCCGCCGCGCCAGATCTCGCCAAGGAACGCACTCGCATGTGCCGTCAGCCCCAGTGCCGCCGCGGCCCAGGCACTGATGTCGAGATTCAGCAGCGAAACACCGTAGTAGACGACGAACAGCTGCATCAACAGCGGGGTGCCTTGAAACACTTCGATATAGCCCGTCGTCAGCCAGCGGACGAACGGGTATTCAGACGTACGCAGAAGCGCGATGCCCAGCCCCATCACTCCGCCACCAATCACTGCAATTGCAGCCAGTGCGATCGTCCATTTCAGCCCCTGCAAAAGCAGGAAGACGTCGCTGATGCCAAATTCCGGAATCATTCGTGCCTCACTTGGTCGGATAAGCGAAGTAGACCCGGCCGAACATCTTGAAGATGCTGGACAGGATGATCGACAGCATCAGATAGATAGCTGTTACGACGAGGTAGACCTCGAAGCTTCTGAACGAAGCGGATTCAACCTGCTGAGCTGCCGAAGTCAATTCGGGCGCCGAGATTGACGAGACAATGCTCGAACTCAGCACGAGCAGGATGAACTGGCTACACAACGCCGGATACACCGATCGGATCGAAGGTCGCAAGACGACGTTCCAGAAGATCTGGTAGGGTTTGAGACCGAGCGCGGCGCCCGCTTCCAACTGTCCTTTATGGATGGCTTCGACACCGCCGCGCACGATCTCCGCTACATATGCCGCCGCATTGACGGTCAGCGCCGTGACTGCCGCCTCGGTCACGCTGAGCTTGACGTTGAGCGACGCAAGACCGAAGTAGATGAAGAGCAGTTGCACCAGAAACGGCGTGTTGCGGATGATCTCGATGAACGCGGTACCGAACCACCTGATGGGTGGAACGGTGCTCTTCTTTGCGAGCATCACGACGATTCCGGCGACCAATGCGAGGCCCATCGAGACCAGCGACATCTTTAGCGTCTCGACCGTCCCGTCGACCAGGAGTTGCCGGTATTGTGCTATCGCACTGAAGTCGAATTGATAGTGCATGACAGAACCTCAGTTGCCGTGTGTTAGCGAAAAATCGCCGCTCGCTTTTCGCGAAAGGCAGCGACGCCTTCCTCCGCATCGGGAGTCGCTTTGCAGACAGACGCGGCAAACTCGTGCGCTGCTTCAGTTCCCGACGGTTCAATTAACCGAAGCAGCCGCTTGGCGACCGACATCGATACGCCCGAGCGCTTGCCGAGCAATGCACAGACATCACGTACCTGCTCATCCAGTTGTTCGAGTGTCTCGCTGACGCCGTTGACCACGCCCCAATCCAGCGCCGTTGCGGCCGGGATCGACGTACCCAGCAGGATCATCTCCCTCGCACGTGCAGGGCCCACGAGATTGGCCAGGCGCTGGCAGCCCATCCAGCCGGGGATCGCGCCAACTGCCGCCTCCGGAAATCCAATCTGAATGGACGACAGCGCGTATCGCAGGTCGCACGAGAGCGCCAGTTCGAGACCGCCGCCAAGAGCGCTTCCATTCAGAACAGCGATAGTCGGCTTGTCCAGTTCAGCGATTCTTCGCATCACGCGGTTACCCGCGCGAATGAACCTGCTGCCCATTTTTTCCGGATCGATTGCACCCCACTCATTCACGTCGGCGCCGGCGCAAAAGAAGCGTTGGCTTGCTGACCTGAGCACGAGTACCGAGATCTCGTTATTGGTTTCGACCTCCTCGAGTATCTGGTCGATGTGTTGCAGCATCTCCAGCGTCAGCGCATTCAGTCTCGCCGGCCGGTTCAAAGTTAGGATTGCTGTTGTTTCTGTACGGTGAAACAACACGGCATTTTCAGCATTCATTTCGATTGACGTCCCTGGAATACTCGAAGATCAAATGCGCAAACTATTGCGCCGACATTCCCGTGAATTGCTCATCCATGATTGGAATGAAGGCCATTCTGTCCAGGACGTCGCGTTGCAGATCGACTCCCCTGGCGACTTCGACCAGGTGGACGCCGTCCTCCGATAGCCTGAACACAGCACGTTCGGTGATGTACAGCACTTCCTTGCCCTCATGGAGCGCCTGCAGGCCACTGAACGTAATATGCGCAACCTTCTCGACGAGTTTCGGCACCTGGCCCGGGTTCAGAATCTGCAAATCGCCGTCTTGTCCACGGTCGACCTGAAGCCCCTTCGTTTCGAAAGCGCCGCAAAACACAACCTTCTTCGAACCGCGCGTGATGTCCATGAAGCCGCCGGGTCCGACTACCGTGCTGCCCAGCTTGGATACGTTCACATTGCCTTCCCGGTCCAGCTCACCCATTCCCAGGAAGGTCACATCGATTCCGCCACCGCTGTAAAAATCGAACTGATCGATGCTGGGGATGATCGCGTCCGCATTGCGTGCAGCGCCGAACATCACACCATCGAGCATGTCGCCGTTGTGGATGCCCTGTTCGACAGATCCCCAGTAGCGACCATGGAGGTTCTGGTCGGCCAGAATGGCCGGGATAGCGCCAGGAAAGCCGAAGCCGAAATTGACTGACTGCCCCGCTTGCATTTCGCGCGCCGCCCGTTCGGCAACGATCCGGCGAATACCTTCGGGCGATTCGAATTCTCCTTGGCCTTCCGTGGTCGGCTGTTCGCCGCTCAGCGTCGGATCGTATTCAGTGATCGCGCACTGACGCTGGGACGCGACTTCAACCAGCGTGTCGACCAGAATGCCCGGTACGCGAACCAGGCGAGCCGGGACGTGGCCCTCGGTCCTCTTCTTGACCTGCGCAATAACCTTCCCGCCGGAGTTGTGTGCCGCCAGACATACGGCATAGATGTCGAGGTCGGCCGGCTCATGACGAACCGTGAGATTGCCTCGGGTATCGGACGACGAGGCTTTGACGATCGCGAAATCGATCTTGAACGGCTTGAAGCGCAGGAACTCTTCTCCATCCAGTTCGATGACTTCCACCAGATCTTCCGTTGCGGACCGGTTGATCTTGCCACCGCCAAAACGCGGATCGACAAACGTACGCAACCCTACTCGGGTGATCACGCCCGGACGCCCAGCTCCGATTTCCCGGAACAACGTGGCGATCACGCCGGCCGGGAAACTGTACGCTTCGATCCGGTCTTCCTTCGCCAGGTCTTGCATCGTGCGAGACCAGCTCCAGTGACCGCCGATTACCCGCTTCACCAGGCCCGGATGCGCAAAGCGTCCGACACCACTTCCTTTACCGTCGCCGATACCCAGCGCATGCACGAGCGTGAGATTGCGCGGATGTCCGGTGCGCAAAAAACGCGCTTCGATTGCGGCCAGCACGGCATCCGCTTCGAGCAGCCCACCACCCGAACCCGTGATCGCGATGGTTGCCCCGTCGGGGATGTCAGCGACAGCCTCCTCGATTTTTTTCCATTGAGCCACGCTACCTCCTAGCAGGATTACTCAGTGTTTGGTTAAATACCGAACTGGATCGTTACTTGTGAATTATCGTGCTCTGGTCGAAAATGCATGTCAAGCGAAGATATCGGGGATGGGGTAAACGATAGGTTTGACTCCGTCCACCTCCCTTAAACTGGTCATTCCCCCAAATAGAACCTCTGAGATGTCTACTTCCGCAGCGATACGAGCCAGAAAACTGCGTGCTGCCGGTGAGCAAGCCGAGCCGCGAGCCAAGCAGGTCCGTAACCCCGCGCTCACCAAGGAAAAGATTCTTGCCGCCGCCAAGGAAGAGTTTTCTGCGGAGGGGCTGGGCGGTGCGCGAGTCGACTCCATTGCCGAAAGGGCTGGGGTCAACAAGCGGCTGATCTACGAATATTTCGAGAACAAGGACCAGTTGTTCCAGTCGGTTCTCGAAGAAGCCTGGGGAGGGATTCGGGAAGCTGAAGCGGAGCTCGATCTGAAACATCTGAGCCCGACTGAAGCCATCAAAAAGCTGATGACATTCACATGGGATTTCTATCTGAAGAACCCGGACTTCATGTCATTGGTGAATAGCGCGAACCTTCATCATGCGCGCCACGTCGCCCATTCGGAACGGTTCAAGGAACTGCATGTCGGCTTCATCGACATGCTGCAGGACATCCTCGATCGCGGCGTCGCGACGGGTGAGTTTCGTGCGGGCGTGGATGCTCGCCAACTTCATATCACACTGGCCGCGATCGCCTACTACTACCTCAACAACCGCTACACGAATGAGGTGATTTTCGGATTCAGCTTCGTTGACAAGGACAGACGTGCGGAGCGGCTTGCGTTCAACATCGATACGATATTGCGTCTTCTTGCACCGTAGTCGCTCAAACGGCTGACGTGTCAGTTAGAGTGGGTATGCTCGACCGCCAGTACTGCCCACTTGCCACCCTGCTCCTGATACAAGGTTGCCGAAGCATTTTTCAGATCTCCGCTTCGGGTAAAGCCGATACTGCCCGTCACGCCGTCGAACGTATTGGTCCGCAATGCGTCGGTGTAGATCTTCGGGTCTGTCGAATTGGCTTTCTGCATTGCATGAATGAGTGCCCACGACGCGTCGTATGCAAGCGGCGCGTACTGCACAATGCCGACACCAAACCGCGCCTTCATCTTCCGGTCCAATTCGGCAGCACGCGGCATCCGCTCGAGTGGCAATCCGTATTCCCAGCTATACATGCCTTGCGCACTGCTCCCTGCAAGCCGAAGAAAGTTCTCGTTGGTGAACCCGCCTTCGCCCATGAACCTGGCCTTGATCCCAAGCTGGTAAATCTGTCGTACAAGGCCCGCGGCCTGCACATCCTGGCCGACGTAAAAAATAAGGTCGGGCCTAAAACCTTTAATCGTCGTGAGAATCGCTCGGAAATCGATTGATCGCGTCGTCGTGTATTGCCACGAAACGATGTCGCCGCCCGCTTTCTGGACAGCTTTCACATACTCCGTCACGAGATTCGTCCCGTAGTCCGTGCTGTCGTCAATCACCGCAATCCGTTTCGCGCCAAGTTGCCTGACCGAATAGTTCGCAGCGACGACAGCCATCTGGTCGTCGTTGCTGATCGTGCGGAACGTTGTATTGAGACCCCGTGCGGTGTACAGAGGAGAGCTGGAGCCTGGCGATATTTGCGGAATACCAGCCCGTTGATAGATGGACGACGCAGCGATGGAACATCCAGAGTTATGGTGACCAATTACACCGCTCACTCCTTCGTCGACAAACCGCTGCGCAATCAGTACCGCCGTTTTCGGGTCTGCCGCGTCGTCCTGAGCGTCGACTTCAAATCGGACCTTCTGACCGGCGATCACGATACCGGCCTGATTCGCTTCTTCAAACGCAAGACGGGCGCCATTCTCTTCATCTTTACCATACGATGCCGAGAAGCCTGTCAAAGGCGCGACGATGCCGATCTTGACCACTTTGGAAGCGTCGGCATATGCGCCAGCAGCTGCCAGACACCACAGCAGAAGGAAAACCGGCTTCATCAAACTGCGGAAAATCATCGAGTCGCTCCGTGAGCTTGTTAAATCAATTCCAGGAAGTTTAATCCTGACAAAACGAGCCAGACACATGCTTTCCATCGGTTGCACGCGGTGGCCCCAGACTGCCCCGATCCGGCCACCCGACCTAAGATCCTGTTTCGAACTACGATCTCTTCTGCACAGTCTTCGTTTTGCGCGTTTGCGTCGCCGAGTCTGCGAACAGGTCGATCACCATCTCACGCAGCCAGCGATTGCCTTCGTCGTGATGGACTCGCGCGTGCCAGAGCAAATGGATCGGCGCGGCGGGCAACGTCGAGGGCAAGGCGCGCAGGCTCAGTGAGAATGGTGCCGCCAGTTGCAAGGCTAAACGCTCCGGCACAGTGGCAATCAGATCGGTGCGTTGCAGGATATAGCCGACACTCATGAAGTGCGGCACCGTCAATCGCACCCGGCGCTGCACGCCCCGCTGCTTCAACCAATCGTCCACCTGACCGTGTCCGGTGCCCGCGGCCACCACCACCAGATGCTCGGCTTCACGCCAGGCAGCGAGCGTGAGCGGCGCATCTTCCAACGCATGGCCACGCCTGAAAAGGCAGACATACCGCTGATCGAACAGGCGGCGCTGATAGAACCCGCCCTTGAGTTGCGGCAGCAAGCCGATGGCGAGATCGACCCTACCCTCTGCCATCTCGTTGCTCAGATTGACGCTCGTGTCGCGGACGGTATTGAGCGAAATACCCGGCGCCTCGCGCGATAGCCGTTCGACAAGTGCGGGCAGAAAGACGACCTCGCCGATATCGGTCATGCCGATCGTTATCGTGCGCATGACGCGCAATGGATCGAAACCGGTCTCGGGATTGAGTGCGGCGTGCAGGATTGCTAGCGCCTGTGAAACCGGCTCTGCCAGGCTCAACGCGAACGGCGTGGGCACGACTCCGCCCGGCCCACGCACGAACAGCGGGTCTCCCAGCCGTCGACGCAGTTTGGCGAGGGCGTTGCTCACGCCAGGTTGACTCATGTTCATCTGCTCGGCCACGGTCGATACTCGCCGCTCCTGCATCAACCGTTGGAAAAGCAGCAACAGATTGAGATCGACTTCACTCAGATTCATGACACGGGTATCCCGGGCTCATTGATTTCAGTGATGATGCAGATTCAGCCCATTTTATTGTGAAATGGACAACGAGTGCCGAGAATTCAGACAAGGCCCACGCATCCCGCTTCAGCAGAGTATGCGTGCTGCGCCGGCTCAAACACACAGTCTGAAAACTGGAGACACTGCATGGAACGGCTTGATCTGAAGATTGCAATCATTGGTGCAGGCATCGGAGGCCTCACGCTCGCGCTCGCATTGCAAGAACACGGTATCGACGCGCAGCTCTACGAGCAGACCGACGAACTCCGCGAGGTCGGAGCGGCAGTCGCACTGTCGGCGAATGCAACGCGGTTTTACGAGCGCATGGGACTGCGTGCACCCTTCGATGCGGTGTGCGCCGAAATTCCCGCGCTGATCTACCGGGACGGGCGCAACGGCGAAGTGATTGGACAGCATCGTGGCGAACCCAGCTATCGCCAGCAGTTCGGCGGGTCCTATTGGGGCGTGCACCGCGCGGACCTGCAAGCCGTGCTGTCGAACGCGGTCGGCCTCGATCGCATCAATCTCAGTCATCGGCTGACCGATCTCGTGCAGCATCCGGATCGTGTGAGTCTGAGTTTCGCAAACGGTCAGCGCATCGACGCCGATCTGGTCATCGGCGCGGACGGGGCACGCTCGATCACGCGGCGCTGGATGCTCGGCTACGACGACGCGCTGTATTCGGGTTGCTCAGGTTTTCGTGGCGTGGTGCCGGCCGAACGCATGGATCTGCTGCCCGATCCCGAGGCCATCCAGTTCTGGGTCGGACCACAAGGCCATCTGCTTCACTATCCGATCGGCGACAAAGGCGACCAGAACTTCCTGCTCGTCGAGCGCCATCCTTCGCCGTGGCCCTCGCGCGAGTGGGTCGCACCTGCGAGCGAGGGCGAGCAGCTACGTCTGTTCAAGGACTGGCATCCGGCGGTGGTGCAAATGATTTCGGCGGTGCCGATCAGCCAGCGTTGGGGTCTGTTCCATCGTCCTCCGCTCGGGCGCTGGAGCAAGGGCCGCGTGACGCTCATCGGCGATGCCGCGCATGCGCTCGTGCCGCACCATGGCCAGGGCGCCAATCAGTCGATCGAAGATGCCGTCGTACTGGCCGCGCAACTGGCCAAAGCGGGCCCGGGTCGGTGGCGCGAGGCGCAGGAGGCCTATGAACGGCTGCGGCGGGGCCGCACGCGCAAAGTGCAATACGCGTCGATATCGACGGCTGATGTGTTGCATCTGCCGGACGGACCCGAGGCGCAGGCGCGCAACGCCCGCCTTCGCGCACGCGACAGCCTGCTGCACCATCTTGACTGGATTCACGATTTCGACGCCCTCGCCCAAGAACCGACCGAACGTCAGGGCGGCACCTGGCTTTGAACTGCGCGTCTTTCGTTGACGTCTGCACGGCGGATCTGAACGTGACACCAGCCATCGTTTCCGCCGTGCCTTCCGGGTAGCCGCCAAAACGGCGGGTTACCGCTGTTCAGCAGGGAGATATCGGTAGTCGTTCAGACGCATTTCCTGCGGTGTCGTCTCATAGACGCGCCGAAAAGCACGCGTAAAGTCGGATGCGCTTTTGAAGCCGACTGAATAGCCGATGTCTTTGATCGAGACCGTCGGAAATCGAACGAGATCGTCTGCCGCGGCGCGCAAGCGGAGGTGACGGATGTAGGCACCAAGACCGCCTTCATGCTCGAACAGCCGATAAATCGTGCTGCGCGGAAGCCTCAACGATTCGATCACGCTCTCAGGTGAAAGTCCGCATTCATGCAGATTGGCGCGGACATGTCGTCGGGCGCTTTCGAACATCAGCGCGCGTGAGACGGCTCGCTTGCTGCCGCTCAAGCCGGCGTCCTCTCCGAATGCATCGACGATCAGTTGCACGAGGTCGGCGACCCCGCGACGAGCGTCCTCGAGCGGCACGTACCGGAAATTCTCGACAAGGCTCCTGGCACGCCGGACGACGAGCCGCGTGCCAGGCTTGTTCGGGTCGAGCATGCGGCCGTGTATCGCTCCCGGATCCGGGAACACGTGCCCCAGTTGATTGCGGGGTACGACAAGCGTGATGTATCGGCACGCCTGACGTTGAAGGCGTATGGGTTGATCGAGGTCCGTCGCAAATACGCTGCCCCCATACACGGTGTACTCACGCTTCGTGGCGTGCGTCATTGCCGAGTGAGTTTCACCATCCATGAAAATGGTGAATCCGATGCCGCGCGCGGTATCGCGCGAAATGCGGGCGATGGTGCGCTCGATAACAACGTGATCCGTATAGGTGTCGCTCATACGGAATTCGCCGATATCGTAGCGGTCGTTGACGCAAATAAAGGACTGTCGGACTTGCTCACGCGACGGCACTAATTCGATGATATGGCCAAGCTGCTCCCAATAAGCCAGAAGCTGCTGTTGCGGTGGCAGCCCGGCAACATCGAACCGGCTGTAAGCGATGCCATTCGCGAGCATGAACAGTGACCCTGTGCCAACGTAAAGCGACAAGCGTGCAACCCGGTAACGAGAGACTGGCGGCGGCGTTCGCGCGACTCATTACCGGGTGATCGATGAGGTGGTTATCCTTTCTTTCTCGCAGCCTTCCTGGCCGGTGCCGATGCTTTCTTCGCTGCGGGAGACTTCGACTGCGTCGCACTCTCCGTCGCCCCGGCAATCAGAAATTTCGTACGGTCGTTTGCACTCGCCAGCCATGCGGGTGCGGGGCCACGGCCACTCCATGTCGCACCGGTTTTGGGGTCGCGGTACTTCGGTGCCTGCGGGCCTCGAACATAGTTCCCGACCTTGGCGACCGTGGCGACCTTGCGGCCCGCAGGCGTCGAAGCGTCAGAATTGCCGTCAATGAGAAACCTGTTGCGATTCTTCGCATTGGCAATCCATGCGGGCGCCCGGCCATGACCTGTCCAGGTAGCGCCACTTTTCGGGTCGCGATATTTTGCAGCCGATGTGGAAGTTTTGACGGCAGCCTTGATGCCCGGCTTGCGTCCGCGTTTCTTCGATCCGCCGATGTGCGCTTCGATATCGGCCGTCGTCAAACCGTGCTTTTCCATGATGCTGTGAATCTTCGCGACGACGCCGGACGACTGTTTTGCAACCAGCACTTCCGCCCGTGCCTGAAGCTTCGCAATCTGTGTGTGAAGCTTTTCGAGTGTTGCCATTTATATTCCCCCCCGTCGTTAGTAATGGCCGCACTATGCCATATAACCGTGCATATCGACCATTTAACGACAGATCTTTCAGGTGGCATTGCGCCGATAATGTTAATCTCAAGGCATGACGCTTGCGCTGACAAAGACGCGCCTCAAGGCGTAATTCGTAAACGGGGAATTCATGGATGAACGAAAACGCGACAGTATCGTCGCCTACCTGCGCCGCAGAATGTCCGAGGTCGGCATCGAACTCGACGATCTCGCTGCGGCGATTGCCGCAGACGAGCTTCGGCAAGGGTCCGCACGGTATCGCAGCGCCAGCGGCGAGATCTGGTCAGGCGACGGCGAAATGCCTCAATGGCTCAAGCAGGCTATCAGTGCCGGTCAGTCAATGGAACACTTCGCCGTGCGCGGCGCGACCCAATCCCGGGCCGCTGCGCGTCCGGATGTGGACTGGAGTCAGGATCCGTTTGCAGGCAGCCGGCTGGCCGCCGTACAGCCCTTGCAACGCGATCTGTAAATTCGGGAATCATTGACTGCCTGGCTCCTTCAAGTACCGGCAGTGGTTATTAAATATCGACTGGACTTTATTGAATTGAATACGTAGTCTGTGGGCGCAAGATGATGTCTGTTGGCCACGCTGACCTTGACCTTTCGTCCGGGGAGGACTCATGGAAGTGAGTACGGAAACGCTTGTCGACATGCTTCGTGAAGTTGAAGCCGAAGACCCGATCGACTACGCAGACCTGCCGTTTGGAGAACAGGAACTCAGGCGCCTCATCGTCAGTTCGCTCGTTGAACGTCACCACACCGTGGAGACCGGTATGTCAGTCTCCGACGTTCATGCGCTGTATCTTCTGAGCACCGCCAAGCTGGTTCTGGAAAACACGGTGCTCCATGCGCGCCTGCTTCTCCTGCAAGGGCATCCGCTCGACATGGAAGCTTTGCTGGCGCCCTTCACGCTCAAAGGGAAACGTAGCTGACCGGCGGGCCGCTCTGTCGCGAGCGGCATATCCCCCATCATTCAGGCGGCCGGCCCGAACCATGACTTTGTAAGCATGGAAATGCGCCGTTACCAATTGCATAGGTTATTTCATCAGCGCTTGCTTACGATGTTCTCCATGAACCCGTCAAACGGGAAAACGGAGAAGTCTCATGAAACGCACTGCGCTCGTCTTGTTGCTAATCGGTAGTTTGTCAGTCGCCCAGCAGGCGTCCGCGCATGGGCACGGTGGCTGGGGTAATGGTCGCGGTGGCGACGATGGCGGCGCGATTGTCGGCGCGCTCATCGGCGGCGCCGTGCTCGGCGCGCTCGTGACGTCTGTTGTGAATGCACAGCCTGTCTACGCGCAGCCGGCTTATCAGCAACCGGTCTATCAGCAGCCGGCTTATGCGCAACAGGTCTATGCGCAACCGGCGCCGGCCGCTTGCTACGACAGCTATCGACGCGCCTATGTGCCTTGCCAGGGCGGCTACGGATATTGATCGAAAATGGCGCTCGCCGCGGCCTCGCTTTGAGGGTTCGCGCGTGAGCACCATCAAAACGGGCTGATCCCTGACATACCTCCGTCTACGGCAAGATCGGCGCCTGTCATATACCGCGACGCATCAGATGCGAGAAACAGGATGGCGGCTGCAATTTCATCGGGCTGAGCCGGCCGCTTCATCGGAATGACGTTCGACCATTGCAGCAGTTGCGCGTTGGATATTCCCAATGTGTCGAAGATCGGCGTTTCCGCAACCCCGGGTGAGATGCTGTTGACGCGTATATCGTGTTCGACGAATTCGGCGGCAAAGCTCTTTGCAAGCGAAACCACCGCCGCCTTCGACGCACAATACGCGGAAAAATTCTTCGTGCCCTGATTGGCCGCAAGCGACGCAACGAGGATGATCGATGCAGGTCGAGCGAGAAACGGCAGTGACTCACGCACGGTCGCATAGACTCCGCCGACATTGACATTGAACACGTCGGAAAATTGCTCCCACGACGTCTCACGCACGGGTGTTTGCCGGGATATGCCGGCATTCGCAATCACAACGTTCACGTCGCGCTTAAAATGGCCCACTGCGCTCTCGTATAGCCGTTGCATGTCTTTCGGGCTTGCGGCGTCTGCAACGACAGCCAAAGCGTTCGCGCCGAGCTTCTGCGCAGCCAGGCCGAGCTTGTCCGCATGACGCCCGCTGATGACCACGCGTGCGCCTTCGGATACGAATCGTTCGGCGGTGGCAAAGCCGATGCCGCTGCTGCCGCCCGTCACTACGGCCAAAGCATGCTCGAGTAGCATCGCCTCATCCTCGCAAGTTGACGACTAATGCGCGGCCTGCAAGGATCGCGCGCGTCGTATGGCCTTTACCATGCGAATCACCTGCAATGAAAACGGCGCCTGCCGCAAAGCGTTGCGCAGCGTCCCCATTCCCCACCGCAATTTCAAGCTCCCCTGCAAGCACGAATACGTACTGCCTGGACGGCGGATTGTGCCAGCCGAGGAAATAGTCGCTGTCGAACTCGTGCAGCAATACGCTCTCACACGCTTGCGGCGAAGACAACGACACGTCAACACCGTTGAAAGACACCGGGCTGACTTCGAACGCTTCGATCCGTCTGAAGTGCGAATGTCCGTCGCTGCCGGTATAAATCTCGATGCATTCCATCGCTTCTCCTTCTGCTAGCAAACGAACACATCTGTGACCCGGCGACACCCGCAACGATCTGCCGGAAACTAACCGGGCAAGACGAACTTCTTCAAGATGCGTGTCAGCTCGCTAAAATCCGCTCTGGTTTCAAGACTTAGAATGAAGTCGAGGATCTCATCGTCGGTACGCTCGTCGACGACGCCGGCGACGATGCTGCGGTGCTTGGCGATCACCTCGTCCTGGCTCAACGGATTCCGTGGATCGCCCTTGGCATATCGAGTGGCCGCGACAAGCGTGCGACCGTCGGCAAGTTCGACTTCGACACGTGCAGGCCACGCGTCCGGATACTGTGCATCCAGCGCCGGATCGACGTGGCACGTGACCTTGTCCATCAGGCGCTCGATCTCGGGGCTGGTGAATTCCGCCGAAGTGAAGTCCACGAAAGAGACGCGTCCCTTGACCAGGCCGAGGGCAACGTTGAACGGCACGCTGAACTGCGCGTCGATCATCAGCTTCGGGCGGCGCTTCTGCCCGATTGGTTCGCATACCAGTGGCATGGCCGCCCGCACCGTATAAACGGCGATGCGTTCGATTGCTTCAACAGACAGATTCGCGCGCACAGCAAGCTGCAGCACGGAATCGTTGATCGACTGGATATAGTAGTTGCAGGGGTAGTACTTCATTGCCGTCTGCGCAATGGCAAGCGTCTCACCTTCGCCAACCGGCAGCGCCTGCATCAACGGATCGCCGGAATAAGCATGCAGGTAGCCATACTTGCCTTCGACGGACGTAGGCGGCGCTGTGATCCCGTGCTGCGCCAGTTCCGCCGCGACCATGCCGGCATGCGAGGCCCAGCCGCCGTGAAAGCGCTTCGTCCAGGCGCCGTCGGTGACGAATTCGAGCAACCCCGCCGCCTGGCTACACGCAACCCCGAGCGCATTCGTAGTCTGCGCTGAATCCAGCCCGAGGAGCGTGGCCGCGGTAGCGGCGGCGCCCACTGCGCCGGTGGTGCCCGTTGGATGGAAGCCGCGCGCGTTCGTCACTGCCGGCTTAAGGGCGGCGGCGACACGGCAGGCAACTTCGAATCCAGCAACGACGGCGGTGATGAAGCGTTTTCCGCTGACACCCCGTTCTTCCGCCAACGCCAGTGCGGGGGAAAAGACGAATGACTCGTTATGAATCGAACCGGGAAGATAGGTGTCATCCAGCTCCATGCTGTGCGCGGCCATTCCGTTGGCCAGTGCGGCCCAGCCGGAGTGCACCGGGTCGGACCGGCCGAGCAGCGTAGCGCCGCCCGGGATCGGCCGGGAGGCAGCCAGCATGCGCACGGGTCGGCTCGAATCCAGCGTGGAACCGTGCAGCGCGATAGCGATGTAGTCGATGAAGAAATGCTTGGCCCGTTCGACCACGACGGGTGACAGCGCGTCGTATTCGAGTCCGGCGCAGAATCGGGCGAATGTCTGCGCCACAGTTGACTGCGCACCAGGGTCGTATGTCGGCGTCTCCATGAAACACTACCTCCCAATACCGCATTTCGCGGGCTAATGGGGAACAGGACGAGTCGCTGTCACATTATAGGTAGTGCCTCGGCGGGGTCCGGGTTGCCGCTGACTTTATTTTGAGCCCAGGCCAGCGGACCAGAAGCCCGTCAGGTCAATCGACGAAAGCGCGCTCGATCACATAGTGTCCCGGTGCGCTGTTCTTGCCTTCGACAAGCCCCGCGTTCTTCAGCAACACGGTCGTATCCTTGAGCATCGCGGTGCTGCCGCACAACATCACGCGATCGTTCTCGGGAGAGAACGGCGGTACGTCGAGATCCGTGAAAAGCTTGCCGGATGCAATCAGGTCGGTGATCCGGCCTTCGTTTTCGAATTCCTCGCGCGTCAGGGTCGGATAGTAGACGAGCTTTTCCTTGATGACGTCGCCCAGATATTCATGCCCCGGAAGATCGTGTTTGATGTAGTCCATGTAGGCGAGTTCGCCCTTCATACGGCACGTGTGGGTCAGAATCACCCGCCCAAAGCGCTCATAGATGTCGGGATCGCGAATGATGGACATGAACGGTGCGAGGCCCGTCCCCGTCGACAGGAGCCACAGTGTCTTGCCGGGCAAGAGGTTATCGGCCAGCAGCGTGCCGGTCGGCTTCTTGCCGATCAGCACCGTGTCGCCCACGTTCAGATGCTGCAGGCGCGACGTCAAAGGGCCGTCCTGCACCTTGATGCTGAAGAACTCAAGATGGTCTTCGTAATTCGGACTCACGATGCTGTAGGCGCGGCTCAGCGGCTTGCCATCGACTTCGAGGCCGACCATCGTGAACTCGCCGTTCTGGAAGCGCATGCCCGGTTCACGGGTACAGGTGAAACTGAAGAGGGTTTCGGTCCAGTGATGGACAGACTGGACGATAGCGGTGTCGAATTTGCTCATTACGGTGCGAAGTAGCGGAGGTGACGGTTAGCGCCGAAAGCGACGGAACAGGCGGGATTTTACGCCCAACTGCTCCGTCGCCCGATCAGCGGCCGCTCCGGGTTGCAAGAGACCTGATGACGGACACCATTGCATCGACCTCATCGCAGGTGTTGTAGAACGCCAGCGATGGACGCACGGTGGCTTTTGCGGTACTGGTCGAGCAGCACCTCGCCCGAATCGTCGACGGGAATCACGCGCAGCTTCGCACCGGTTTGCGCGACCAGTTGCTGCCACGGCACGATGTTCGCGTGATGTTCGAGATGCGACACGATGATCTCGTCACCTACGCCGACGTTGGCGACGCCCCACGTCTTCGCGATCGGGTTGATCGCCTCCGTCGTTCCTCGCACGATCACGATCTCTTCCGGCGATGCCGTGCCGATGAAGCGATGCACGATCTCGCGTGCGTTCTCGTAGGCGTCCGTGGCACGTCCCGCCAGTTGTTGACTACGGATGCGATCGCGCGCGGATGGCGGTCACGGTTTCGATTTCTAGAAGCGTTGATGAAACATGCTGACGCCGTGAGGCGTTAGTTCGAGTCGCCGCGCGTTTTGCTCAAGTGCGTTTGTGCGGTCGGATGGCGGGCGGCCGTATTGACGACCTATGAATCCAAAGCCGTCACTGAGCCGCAGTTTTGGTCACGTCCACTACTTCGCTCCCTGATTCCAGCTCGTGACGGTGAGGCGATCCACTGCGGCAAAGTACTGCGCATGCGAAGCCTCGACACTATCCTTCCGAGCCTTCTTCGGCGTATCGAACAGATGGGTAGCGACCACGGAGCCGATCGCGTGAACAGCGTCGTGTCGCGTCAACCCTCCTCCTGTAAGGCGATGCATGGCTCGGACCACTGGTTCGACATTCATCGCTATCTGGTTTTCGACGATGGCGTGGAACACGGCGTGCAGTGTGACGTTCGGAAGTTTGACATGTGCGGCGCGATGCCAGGCTTCGACCAGAGCAATGCGTTCCTGTTCGCCCAGTTCCAGCCATGAAGAAGGTTCGGGTGCGCGCTCAGGATTGTATGTTTCCATGATGCTTGTGCTTTAAACGGCGGAGAGCTGGAAGTTGAGCTGCCCGACATATCGGTGTTTGAACGGCGTGGACTCGAGTTCGACTACCTTGTCCAGCCGCGTGCAGAGATGAAACCACGTCGATTATGACGCAGGTTGCTGCGCAAATTCCGGTTCCAGCGCCCGCGTCGAATCCACATCATGATATCCACCCTCAACCCACCGACACCTCGAACACCCGCCGATAATTGCCCCCAAGAATCTGCTCAATCTCCGACTGCGAGAACCCCGCAGCAAGCAATGCTGCCCCGAGCGCCGGCAACTGTTCATAGCTGCGGAAAACGGGAGGAGAGATGAAGCCGAGCATATCCGTTCCCAGTCCTACGTGTTCGACGCCGACCGCATCCGCCATGCGTCTGAAGCCGTGCGCCATCTCATCCAGATTGTGGAACGACCCCGAACTCGGCCAGACGCCGATAACGCCGCCCGTCTCCGCGATGATGCGTGCATGGTCGACCGTGATCAGCCGGCTGCGCGCACCTGGATGCCCTGCCAGCGCCGTATGGGAAAGCACCAGCGGCTTCGTCGTCACGGACGCCGCCCGTTTCACGAGATCGTAGGTGCCGTGGGCCACGTCCACGACGATTCCAAGCGCATTGCAGCGGCGAATGACGTCTGCACCAAAGTCAGTCAGTCCGCCATGAACAGGCGGTTCTGTCTGGATGTCGCCGAGTTCATTGACCCGATAATGCGTCAATTGAAGATGCCGAAGCTGATGGAGCGAATGTGCTTCGTCAACACGGTCCAGTTGGCCCTCCAGAAAATCGGCGCCCTCTGCCGCGACGATCGCGCGTGGTTTCTGTCGATCGGTCGACGCGAGCATGGCGGCACTCGTCACGATTTCCAACTGCTCGCGATCGACCAGTTCTTTCGCGCGGACAAACTCGGTCTGACCCAGCTGATACAGTTCCCCGGGTTGCGGCGTGCGCCACGCTTCAAAGCGCTTTCGGTCGGCTGACACACGCGTCACCACCGTATCCGTCACAATCGCGAGGCAGATCACATTCATGCCGCCTGCGCGCATCGGTGCGCTCACGGGCGTCAACGGCCTGGTTGCGCCGATAGCCGGATCACGCGAGACGATGACGTGGCCAGCATGGCTGTGCATGTCGATTGTCAATACGCCTGCGGATGCCTGCCACCGCGTTGGTTCGCTGTTAGCCGACTCGCTCTCCGCACGCGTATCGGTGTAGCCCGCAAAGCGACCAGGCATGCATGCCGCAAGCCCTAGTGCGGTCCCCGACGCAAGGAACGCTCGCCTGCTCACGCCAGTCGCGCCGAACAACCGCTCCGCCGATTCGAGCCGGTAGCGCCAGCCTGCGGGATCGTCGACCAGCCTTACCAGACGGCCTCGAATACGAACGGGGCCCGTGTCGAATGCAATCGCCTGATGTGACATCACTTCGATGCAACGGAAAGCATCGCGTGGCACGCACCCGCCGCAGCAGGGTTCTTGCGCGGCAAGCAGGAAATAATCGACAGCGCTTGCGGTCTGATCGAGTGGAATCATCCACCCGGTGATCTCCACCTGCGACCCTTCGAAAGCCATTGCAAAGTCAGTGCGGATCCCGGCCCATATCGATGATGATGTAAGGGACTCGTCGTCGGTTCGCATTGTCGTTGTTATCCGGTTGAAGGTCTGAAGGCAATATGGAGCAGCGTGGACCCCTCGCAAACATGCGGGAGTATGATCGGCGCCAGCGCCTGTTTATCCAGCGTGAAGACGACACATTAATACGCTTCGCCTCGGCAACGCATCACTCGATGCCATTCGATCAGATCAACGATAACAAGGAGATCATCGTGAGATTGATGGTCATGTTCACTATCGTCTTTGCGTTGGTCTCCGCGCCTGCTCACGCCGCCGACGTCGGGTTCGAAGAGATCAAGATTACGAACGGCGCGGAGCCGCCGCTAACGGCCGGAATCTGGTATCCAACCGATGCGCCGGCGACGCCGCACACCTTGGGCAATGTCACTCAGATGGTCGCGCCGGGCGCTCCTGTGACCGGCCATGATCTGCCGCTAGTGGTGATGTCTCATGGCGGCGGCGGATGGTACGACGGCCATTACGACACGGCCATCGCCCTGGCTCACGCGGGCTTCGTGGCGGCCGCGGTCAGTCACGCCGGCGACACGTTCGATGACCAGAGCCGCGTCCTGGAACTATGGCGCCGGCCCGCCCAGCTTCATCGTATGGTGGACTACATGCTCGATGAGTGGCGTTGGCACGGGCGGCTCGATGCGTCCCGTGTCGGCGCATTCGGCTTTTCCAACGGCGGATTTACCGTGCTCGTGGCAGCGGGCGGGACTCCGGACCTTT
Source organism: Paraburkholderia sp. Tr-20389 (assembly GCF_017104565.1). Lineage (GTDB taxonomy): Bacteria > Pseudomonadota > Gammaproteobacteria > Burkholderiales > Burkholderiaceae > Paraburkholderia. The sequence continues at coordinate 231,075 of NZ_JAAGPD010000008.1, forward strand.
CGTCGATCGCTCCGCATTGTGAAGCCCATCCGGACGATGACCTGTGCGAGGCCCTGAAGCATATGGGCGTCGATCCTCGCATTGGCGCGGACGTTCCTGCCAGCGCGTGGGTCCACGATCCGCGCATCAAGGCCGCAGTCATCGCCGCGCCCGCATTCGGCTTCACATTCGGCCGCGCGGGGCTGGCCAACGTGCATGTCCCCGTTCAACTCTGGCGCGCAGCCGACGATCGTCATCAGCAGCATCCCTACTACGACGAAGCAGTACGCGCCGCCCTGCCCCACGCGCCTGACTATCACGTAGTCGCGGGCGCGGGCCACTACGACTTCCTTCCACCCTGCGATGTCCGCCTCGCCCACAAGCGGCCGGAACTGTGCAACAGCTTGCCGGGTTTCGACCGCGCGGCGTTCCATGAACAGTTCAACGCCGCTGTAGTGCAGTTTTTCCAGGCAACATTACGGTAGGCGATGTCTCGTATGTCTCTCAGATGCGACGCCGAATACAAACCTGACATCTATTTCGACCCACACAGACCGTAACGCGACGCGACGCCTGTCGTGTATCTGTATGTCGACCGTCTCGGAACGTGGCTGCGCTCGCGCATGCGAAAGCGGGAAATCAGGCGCCGTAAGGTTGCGCTGAAAATGATGTCAGGAAATCCTGCTTTCGCCGCACACCTGGCAATCGCCTGCGTTGGCAGCGCACATCGTCGAGATTCTCATGCGGTGCAGCAAGGCGTTAATGGATCGCGCAACTGATTGACACGACTCTCGTGATCCACTCGCTCCTGCTCCCGATCGAGAACATGCAGATGTCCTTCATGAATCTTTGTTCCGTAAAATGCGGGGCAACGTGCTCGTGGAGAGAATCTTGCAGACAGTTTTCAGCAATGCTGTACCCAGCAGCGAGACGCTACTCGCAATCGTGAGAGCGCAGACGGAGATCGCCAAACTCGGACTCGACCTGGGCGGTGTCATGAGCTTCGTCGCCGAGCGGGTCCAGCAATTGACGACGGCAGACGGCGCGGTCGTCGAGCTTGCGGAGGGCGATGAGATGGTCTACCGCGCGAGCTCGGGCATCGCTGCGAATCTGCTGGGCTTGCGTCTCAAGCGTAGCGGCAGCCTGTCGGGTCTGTGCGTCGAGTCGGGCGACATTCTGCGCTGCGAAGATTCGGAAACCGATCCTCGCGTCGATCGCGAGGCATGCCGGCGCGTGGGCCTGCGCTCGATGATCGTGACGCCGCTCAGGCATCTCGATACGACAGTAGGCGTACTGAAGGTCGTGGGCAAGGCCGCCGACGCATTCACCGACGACAACATTCGCGCTCTGGAGTTGATGTCGGAACTGATCGCCGCAGCCATGTTTCATGCTGCCAGATACGAAACAAGCGAGCTTTACTTGCTGGCCACGCGCGATGCGCTGACGGGGCTGCCTAACCGGGCGCTGTTTTACGACCGGCTGCGACAGGCCATTCATCTGGCGCAACGGTCGTCGGAAAGGCTCGGCATTCTCAATCTCGACCTCAACGACCTGAAGCCGATCAATGACCGCTATGGCCATCGCGCGGGAGACGCAGCACTCAAGGAAGCTGCCATACGCATGAACAGAGCAGCGCGACGCTCGGATACGGTGGCGCGTGTCGGCGGCGACGAGTTTGCCTTCATTCTGCCCGGCATCAGTTCGAAGGCAGACGCCGAAACACTCGGCATGCGCATCGTCGAGCAGATTCGTGAGCCGTTCGAGTTCGAAGGACGGGCGCTGGATCTCGACATCAGCGTCGGCGCGGCCGTGCTCCCCGATGACGGCGTCGAGATGACGACGCTCATCGATCGGGCTGATCAGGCCATGTACGCGGCCAAGCGGCGGCGAAAAGAGGAACGTATGTGACGTTTCCCCGATCGGCATCGAACACGAAGCCAATCAATGCGTCAGGTGAAGTCTGGCATCTTGAGAGCAGGTCCCGGCGTATGCGGGCGGTTCGACTGAAGCAACGTAAAAGCCACGAGGGCCACCATTCCCGTGTACGGAATCATGACTGACCACGGATACGCGATGAAGCGGAACGGCGGCGGCAGATATCTGACGAGCGGCGTGCTTGTCGCGACGTTCACGATCAACTGACCCGTCATCGACACCGAAAAGACCATCAGCGTGACGCCACAATTCCAGGCTCGCCGCCCCTGCTGAGAAAGTGCGAGACCAATGACGAGTGCGACCGCTGCGACGACAAGAAGATCCAACGGGCGCCCATTCGGCATTAGCATGGCGAGCCACCCTGTGCGGCTTACCGAAAACGACATCGCCAGATAGTGAAGCGAACACGAAACAGCGAGAGCGCCAATCCGGATGCAATCTCGCAGGGATCGTTCGCGCGGGGTACGGTGCTCTTCCAGGAAGTCGCGGCTCTGCCGACTGTACAGTATGGCAATCAACGCGCCCGAGAACGGTAGCGAAATCAGCGAAAAAAGCCGAAACGGCGTCAAGAGCCCAATGGCGTGATTCGCAATGAGCGTCCAGACGTACAGCGTTCGCCCCCATTTGCGTCGGTCAAACAAAGCGATACTGGCGACCAGGCTCGTAATGGTAGATGCAAGCCATACCGCTTCACACATCAATAGTTGCGACGGCATTGCCGCCTTGAACGTAGACCACGAGTGTGAATACAGAAAACCCAAATAAGAGAATAACTGCAGCGAGTGAAGGCTTTGCAGCATCATCGTGCAAACGACCACCCTGAAGGTCGTATATCGCTTCGGAAAACTCAAAGACATGGCGGATGTGAACTCTGTTTTATTTTTTTGAATCGGGACTCGGTCAAGCGCGATTCTGCCATAGCTGAGTTGTCACGGCCTTTACGCTTTATGCATGGAGCGTCCTTGAAGAGCACCCCTTTTTATACGCATGTTTGTCCTCGCCATGCTTTCAATAAGCTGACATAAAATCTGCATATCTCAGGGATTTCGCCAAGTATTCGTGAAGGGACTACTGTGCGACGCTATAGCCAGTGCCATTCCTCATGGAGACAGGCATGCAATCTGAGACGCAAAAGAAAGCGAAGGTCGCAGCTTTTCTTAATTGGTCGGCTCTGTCCGCACTGATGTCACCAGTTGCCTGCTTTTTATGGGCACTCCACGCCTACCCACCTGAATATGCATGTTGGCTTGCCATCGCGGCCGCCATCTATGTCTGGCCTGTAGCCGGAATCCTCTTTGTCGTCGGCGCGGCGTTCCACGTCCGCCCCAGTGAACGACGGAGAACGGCCGCCGAATTGCGCGAGGCGCACGGGCACTAGCCAGTCGAGAGTTGGCCGGTTCGAGAATAGCGAGGAAGAGCCTCGGCCTTCCTCATGCTCTTGAGGGCCAGCAGATCGGTCGACCCGCCGTGTGATCTCCGGGCATCACCTGCCCGGACTCGGTGCGTACCGCCGAGGATAGCCAACGCGTCGGCCAGACCGATCTTTCTCGCCGCAAAGTCAGCGACGAGTGCTCTGCATGCGCGTGCTCGTGCAGCTTTCGTTTCAGCGTCGAAGAGCGACGCGCTGAAGGTTCAGCCTCGAACCTCCAGCTGATTCGTATGCGTGTCCGCGCAGCCATCGGCGTGCTCAGTGCGATCGTGCGTCGTCTCATGGAGTTCAGTGCCGCTGGTCTCGGGCAGGAACACCGCTGCACAGAAAGCAACGCCGTAAGCACACAGGGCGCACGTGCCCATCGCGGTTCCGAGCGGCAAAGCCGCTGCGAGCAAGCCAACGGTTGCCGGAACGATCGAGCCAAAGCCGCGGCCGCCGCCCAGGCAGAAGCCTTGACCGCTTGCCCGGATATTGGTCGGAAATAGTTCGGCAAACGTAGGAAGCATGCCGGACGCCAAAGCCCCTTGGAACGCGCCGAGGAAGAAACTGAGTACCACGGTCACGCTGGGTCCGATCGGCGCGAGCAGATAGATGGCTACGTTGCCGGCCTGCAGAACGAGGAACGTCATGAACGCAGGTCGGCGGCCAAGACGGTCGGACAACAAGCCGTATAGCAGCGGCCCAACCAGCGAGCCAAGGATGTTGCACGCGAGATAGCCTGCACTCGAACCAACCGACAGGTGCAACGTGGTGCGCAGATAAGTCGGCAGCCAGGTGATCATCACATAGGCCCCGCCGAAGATTCCCGTCGCCATGATGACCGCCGCCACGGTACGACGCAGATGACCCCGCGCGAAGATTGCCCAAAACGGTGTTGCCGCTACGCCGCTGCGACTCGCGACCTTTGCCTCGGCGTAGACACCCGACTCGGGCACCAGCCGGCGAATGAAGAAGACCAGGCCGGCAGGCACCACACCGAGTGCGAAGAACACACGCCAGCCGATCTGCTCGGGAAACAATGAAGCGATGATCGGCAGCAACGCAACCGATATCGCATAGCCAAGCGCGTAGCCGCTCTGAACAGCGGCAGCAACCCGGCCGCGCAGCGCAGGCCGGATGACCTCGCTTATCAGGACCCCGCCGACGGCTGCCTCTCCACCGTATCCCAGGCCTTGCAGGAACCTGATGCCAAACAGCATCGGGAACGAGCTTGCGAAAGCTGCGGCGATGGTGGAAATGGCGACCCACAAGATGGTGAACTGCAAGATACGCACACGCCCGATCTTGTCGGCGAGAATGCCGGCCCCCCATCCGCCGATGGCCGTCCCTATCAGTGCAGCCGTGGCGAGGTAGCCCACCTGAGGATGCGTCAGGCCCAAGGTTGCGATAAGCGCCGGAATGACCAGCGAGAAAATCGTCGCATCCATCGAATCGAGGCCGAAGCCCGCAAAACAAGCCCAAAAAGTGCGCCGCTCGACAGGCGTGAGGCCAGAGTACCAACCCAAACGCATACTTCCCTCTTCATCTGATTGAATGTGATCTGGCCTCGAATGTGAGCAAGCCCTGGACCGTGTGCCGGAGACGATGGATATACGCCGCGTGGGGTAGCGGCCATCGTTCCTTGCATCGGCGCACGTTAAGCGGATCGAGGAACGATCGGAAGGGCCGGGTAAACCATATGAATACGCATCACTTCCGGTGACCCGGAAGCCGGCTCATATAAGTGACGGATTGCGATTCGCGAGGGAAGCCGCTCGCTTGCGGCGCGACGGGGGATTTCCGATGCTACGGCACAGCATGCTTCGGTAACGCTACCAAAGCCATGCGATAAACAAAACAGATAGCAATGCGTGCAGTTCGAAACAGGCTAGACACCTGCCGCAAAATTGCACGCGACCAGCGCGCGCACGAGTTCCCAGTTCTGCCAGTCGCAAAAGTCGAGTAACACGGTCCCGCACGGGCGCCGACTTGCGGCGAGTTTCGCGGCGAGACGCGCATGAATGCCGCGTACGTGCGCGTCGCCGCATGCCACGACCACGGGCGGCGCCGCCATGCCCGTGCCGCTGCAGAAGTTGATACGCCAGCGCTCCCGCATACCCGCGCTCGCGACATCGAGTTGCGCTTCGATTGCGCGCCATTTGAAGTCGATCGATGCCGCCACCGGCACGCGGAATTCGTCCTGAATGGAGAACCGCGCGGGTCCTTCGTCGAGTTCGAACGTGGCGTTGTCGGGCCAGGCCGTCAGGTCGATGCCGAGTGGCCGTGCGCTGGCGAAGCGCCTCAGCAGCACGATCGTGCCACGCGCGGCTCCCACCGTCGGAATCTCGTTGCCGAGGTGCCAGCGCACGCCCGCATACCGGGCGACGTACCACTCGAACGTCTGCGAAAAGGTCCGGCTGCATGCATCAGGCGCCCACTCGTCCTTCACCGACATGACGATGCACTCGCCAGGGTGATGGTCAAGAAAGCGGCTGCATGTCTCGAGCACTGCGTCGAACGCAAGGCCGAGCGCGATGCCGCCATGATGAATCGCGAACGTATCCCGTTCGTGGCGGCAGCGAATGTCGAGGACGCGCACACCGTTGTGCAACTGTTCGTCGAGTGACGCGCGCTGCGTACGTGCGAGGCGGTCGTCGACCGTGTAGGCGCAGGTGTCGTGGCTGCCCGGCAGCGTCAGCGTGGAAAGCAAAGCGTTGGAATCGAGCGTCGACATCCAGTCGGTCATCGGCGTCATCGCATCGGTCGTGAAGGCATGCATGAGTGAGTGAGATAGGAAGATGGAAATGCCGCGTTCGGAGTCATTTCACTCCACGCGATTAAACATCCGGTAAACAGCTCGCCCGGTTCGTCACGAAATTTGGCTGGTAGAGGCCGTATCATGTGCGCCAACGACTTCACCGGCCATAGCGAACGGCCCGTCACCCCGCACTTTCGTCCCTCACCGCATGACAGAGAAAGAGAAGAAGCATTGGGTCACCGCCGCCGACGTCGCGCGTCGCGCAGGCGTCTCGCGCTCCGCCGTCTCCCGCGCGTTTTCGCCCACGGCCAGCATCGCGCCGGAAACGCGCGAGCTCGTCATGGAAACGGCCCGCGCGCTCGGCTATCAGGTGAACATGATTGCGCGCGAGATGATCATGCAGCGCAGCACCACGGTGGGCGTCGTCACCGCTGGCTTCGAGAATCCCTTTCGCGCGAAGCTGCTCGCGCAGATCATCACCGCCCTGAGCCGTCATTCGCTCACGCCGCTCGTCGTCAACGCCGAAGACCCGCGACAGATCGGGCAGTCCCTCGAAATGCTGCTGAGCTATCGCATCGCGGGCGTCATCATGACGTCGGCGTCGCCGCCCGTCGGGCTCGCGCGCCAGTATCTGGATTCCCGTGTCCCCGTGATGCTGATCAACCGCGCGGAAGATCTGCCGGGCGCCGACCTGATCGTCAGCGACAACGCCGCGGGCGCCACGGCAGCCGTCCGCGCGCTCGCGGACTCCGGCGCGAAACGCCTCGTATTCGTCGGTCCCACGAAAACGAGCTATAGCGCACGTGCGCGCAACGAAGGCTTTACGCGAGCGGGGAAACGTCTCGGCAAGGGTAGCGCGCTGAACACGGCGACGCACGTCAGCACGTCGGACACGTATGAATGCGGCGTGGCCGCCGCGCACGCGCTGCTTGAAGGAAAGACGCGGCCCGATGGCGTGTTCTGCTCGTCGGACCTGCTCGCACTCGGTTTCATCGATACCGCGCGGCTGCACTACGGGCTGCACGTGCCCGGCGATCTTTCGGTGATCGGCTTCGACGACATTCCTGCGTCCGGCTATGAGAACTACCAGCTCACGACGATCCGCCAGGACGCGAAAGGGCTTGCCGACGCGGCGATCGACATGCTGCTGGATCGCATCGATGCGCCCTCGGCGGGTTCGCGCACACGCGTCGTGCCCGTCGAGTACGTGATGCGCAAGACCTGCGGCTAGTCGCGCGGCCATCAGTCGACGCGGCGGCCGGACTCGGCGTCGAAGAAGTGCATGCGCTCGGACGGCACGTGAATATCGAGTCCCTCGCCGGTCGCAGCACGCTGCCCGTGAGGCAGGCGCACGATCATCTGCTGGCCCGCCCATGTGCAAAACGCCAGGTTGTCGGCACCGAGCATTTCGCACAGTCCAACGGCAAGGCGTGTGGTGCGGGTCGCACGCATTCCATCGGCACCACCCGTGACCACGTGCTCCGGACGGATACCCAACAGATACGCACGACCCGGCATCAACGCGTGACGCTCCGATGCGCCAGTCAGATCGATCGCATCTTCGGTCTCACCATCGAGCACGAAGTTATCGCCATTCGCGCTCAGCCGTCCCTTGAGTAGATTCATCGCGGGCGCCCCCATGAAGCTCGCGACGAAAGCCGTCTGCGGCCGCTCGTAGATCTGCGCAGGCGTGCCGATCTGCTCGATGCGCCCCTGGTTCAGCACGACGATGCGCTGCGCCAGCGTCATCGCCTCGACCTGATCGTGCGTGACATAGAGCGTCGTCGTGCCGAGCCGCGCGTGCAGGCCACGCATTTCCACGCGCATCTGCGAACGCAGCCGTGCGTCGAGATTGGATAGCGGTTCGTCGAACAGAAAGAGTTTCGGCTCGCGTACGATCGCACGGCCCATCGCCACGCGCTGCCGTTGGCCACCGGAGAGTTCGCCGGGACGGCGCTCCAGCAGCGCTTCGAGCGCGAGCAATCGCGCGGTAGCCTGAACGCGTTCGCGCAGCGCCGCTTCGCCCATACCGCGCATTCTCATACCGAACGCGATATTGTTTGCGACGCTCATGTGCGGATACAGCGCATAGTTTTGAAACACCATCGCGATGTCGCGCGCCTGCGAAGGCACGTCGTTCACCACGCGCGAGCCGATCAAGATCTCGCCCGACGTCACAGACTCGAGCCCTGCTGTCATCCTCAGCAGCGTCGATTTCCCGCAGCCCGACGGGCCGACCAGCACGACGAACTCGCCATCGGCCACGTCGAGATCGATCTCGTGCAGCACACGATGCGCCGGCTTTCTGGTCTTGCCAACCGAACGAAATGCGAGTGTGGACACGTAAGCACTCTCCAGACTGGAAAAGAGAATCGCACCGGCGCCGCCCCGCCGCGCAACCGTCGGCGGCGCGAAGAGCGGAGCGGGCCGGGATGGGTTGTCGAGATCAGAAGCGATGCAGGATGCCCGCGCCGACCACCACCTGGCTGCCCGACGACGACGGCGTACTGTTGAAACCGTCGCCAACCGTTGCCGTAGCGTTGATGATCTGCACGCCGTTCGAGCCGAGCGTCTGGCCGTTCGCGCGCGTGAAGGCCTCACCCGTGTACACGCCCGTGCGCTTCGAGAGCGCGTAGTACTGCGTGAGCGAAATCTGGTGATACTGCGCGGCATGATGGATGCCGTTCGCTTCGGTGGCCCACGTGTAGCTGTAGCCGGCCGCGAGATCGAGCGCAGGGCCGGGCTTCCAGTGCAACGCGAGGCCGCCCGTGTTGAAGATCGCTTCCTGATGGAACGCCGACCCGATGCCCGGCACGTATTGCACGTTCGAATACGAGAACGAGACGTCCCACGCGGGCGTGAAGCGATAGCCACCCGTCACCGCGATTCGCTGCTGCGCCTGCGCCGTCTGATACCCGTTGTTGAGCGCCGAAAGACCGGGCTGACCACCCGAGTTCGTGGTCGAATCGGTGCCCCACGTGCCGCCGCCCGGCGTGGAGTTGTTGATACGCTGCACGCCCGCCGCGATCCCGAACGGACCGTTCAGGTACTGTGCCGCGACGCTCCAGGTGGAACCGCGATTGAAGTCGCCTGCTACGCCACCAAGCGCATACGACGCGCTGAATGTGAAGCCCGCGATCTTCGGCGACGTATACATGACCGCGTTGTTGACGCGGTACGTCGTGTCGAGCGAATCGATATCGCCAGGATGCGCGCCGAAGAAGCCCGTGAGATACGTAGTCGGGCTATACGGCGAGAGCATCAGATAGTAGGCCGTGTATTGTCGACCGAGTGTGAGGGTGCCGTAGTTCGCGTTCGCGAGGCCCGCGAAGGCCTGACGCGTGAAAAGACCGCCGGTGAACTGCGACTGTCCGTTTTCGCTGTTGAACCCCGCCTCCAGCTGGAAGATCGTCGATGTGCCGCCACCCAGATCCTCCGATCCCTTCAGGCCGAAGCGGCTGCCCGCCCATGCGCCGTTCGTCATCGTGACGGCCGAATGGCCGCCCGACGTCGAGCCTTTCGACGTGCTGCTGTTCTGCCACGCGATGCCGTTGTCCACCACGCCGTACAGCGTGACGCTGGTCTGCGCGTTGGACACGGATGCAACGGTCAGCCCCGCCAGTGCGACGCTCAATGTGTAGTGCTTTTTCATTCGAATTGGACTCCTAAAATATTTGTATTCGCAGATGCCTTCCCGTCACTTCCGTCTCCTGCGTGCACGCCGTCACCGCGTGGGCGGCGCGCGCTTTCTTCTTATTTCAAACCACCCGTGAAGCCCCGCACCAGGTAGCGTTGCACGTAACCCGCCAACGCGAGCGTGGGCAATGAGGCGATCAGCCCGGCGCTCATGAGTTCGCCCCAGTCGATGCCGTTCTCGGTGACATAGCCCGCAATCGCGAGCGGCAGCGTGAAATGACTCGGCGACGACACGAACAGCAGCGCCAGCAGAAACTCGTTCCACGCCGTGATGAACACGAAAATGGCAGTTGCCACGAGCCCCGGCATGCACAGCGGCAACACGATATACACGATGCACTGCGCGAAGTTCGCGCCATCCAGCCTCGCGGCCTCTTCGCACTCCAGCGGGACCTCACGCACGAATGGCAAGAGCATCCAGATCGCCATCGGCAGCGTGTAGATCTGATAGACGAAGATCAGACCCAGCGACGAATTGAGCAGATGGAGCCACCTCGCGAGCGAGAAAAGCGGCACGGCAACCGTGATCGGCGGCATCAGCTTGAGCGCCAGCACGACCACGAGGAAGAGCACATCAAGCCGCGCCGGAAACGCGAGCCGCGCGAGCGCATAGGCGGCTGGAAAGGCAAGGGCCAGCGCCAGCAGCGTGGCGCCGAGCGCGACGAGCACGGAATTCAGCACGGGCCGCCCGATGCCGCTCTCCCACACCACCTTGAGATGCTCGAGCGTCGGCGCAGCGGGCCACAAGGCGAGCGGATGATCGAGACGCTCCAGCGTCGGCATGAACGCGGTGCCCGCCATCCACACGCAGGGCAGCAGCACGAACACCAATGCGCCGCCGCGCAGCAGTCCGCGCGCGATCGCACCGCGCCGGCGCAGCAAGCGAGAGCCGCTTCGTGCAACCTGCATCAACGGCCCCGCTTGACGGCTGATTTCCATATGTATCCCGAGACGAGCACGGCACACGTGACCAGCATCAGCACCGACGCGGCGCTGGCAGGCCCGACGTTGAAGAAGCGAAAACCCGTGTCGTAGATGTAGGTGGACAGCGTCTGCGTCGCGTTGCCCGGACCGCCGCCCGTGAGCGCGTACACCTTGTCGAACAGCTTGAAGGTGTCGATGGAGCGCAGCAGCAGCGCGAGCATGATGTGCGGCGCGACAAGCGGCAGCGTGATGTGACGCAGACACTGCCATTCGCTCGCGCCATCCGTGCGCGCCGCCTCAAGAATTTCAGGCGCGATCGATTGCAGCCCCGCGAGAATCACGAGGAACGCCATCGGCGTCCACTGCCACACGTCGACGAGCATCAGCGACCACAGCGCCAGATGGGGATCGGAAAGCCACTGCACCGGCTCCACGCCGATCGTCGTCAGCAATGCGTTCAGAAAGCCGCTGTAGTTGAGCCAGTTGCGCCAGATCGCGGAACATACAAGCGTGGAGAGCATCATTGGCAGCACCGCCAACGGCAACGCAATCTTGCGGCCCGGAAACGAACGCGCAAAGAGCAGTGCGAAGCCGAGCCCGAGCAGCACCTCGGCAAGCGACGCGACGATCATGAACTGCAACGTGTTGAAGAAGCTCGTGCCGAACGCGCTGTCCGCGATCACCGCGCGATAGTTGGCGAACCCGGTGAAGATGCGCCGCCCAGAGGCGAAATCGACATCGAAGAACGAGTCGATCATCACGCGCGCCATCGGATAGAGCGCGAGCACGCCGAGCACGAGCACGGCCGGACTCATCAGCACGATCAGCGGCAGGTTACGGCGCAGCGCATTCATCAGGCGTCTCCAGTGCACTCGCGCAAGTTACTTCACGGCGCGAGGCATAGCCTGCGCAATCTTTTGCGCGGCCTGATGGAGCGCAGCATCGGGCGCAACCTGACCGGTCAGCGCCAATTGCAGCGAGTCGCCGAGAATCGCTTCGATCTGCTGCCAGTCGTTCACGCGCGGCCGTGCACGCCCTGCTTCGAGCGCTTTCAGCTGATCGGGATACCAGCGGTATTGCTTCACGAGCGCGGCATTGCCAAACACACTCGCGCGCGTCGGCGGAATGCCGAGCACGGCGAGTTGCGTCTGCACGGCGGGCGAGGTCAGGTATGCAAGGAAATCCGCCGCAGTCTTCGCGTGCGCCGCATCCTTCGGAATCCCCATCTGCCAGATGCCGAGCATCGGCGCCGGCCCCTGCACCTGACCCGGCGGCGACTGCAACGCGATCTGGCCGACCACGCGCGACCTGGACGGATCGTCGAGCGCCGGGATCCAGGCGGGCCAGACCTCGATGGCCTGCGCGGCCGCACCCTTCTGAAGCGAATCGCGCACTTCGGCCGCGCCGTACACGTCCACGTCCTTCGGCGCGTAGGCCTTCAGTTGCATCAACATCTTCAGCGCAGCCAGCGCCTGGGGCGAATCGATCGTCACCTTGCCGCCCGCGTCCAGCACGTCGCCGCCATAGGCCCAGAGGATCGGCAGAAAGCCGGTGACGACGGGGTTGCCCTTCACGCCGCGAAACACCACGCCGGCCTGGCCCTTGTCCGCCGCGCCGAGCGTGCGCGCGATCTTCAGCACATCGTCCCAGTTGCGCGGCGGCTGAAGGCCGTGGGACGCGAGCAGGTCCTTGCGATACGCGAACATCTCGACGTTGCCGACAACCGGCAGCGCGTACAGCGCGCCCGACGAGGCACGGCCCAACGCGACGGTGGAGGCCACCATGTCCGCGTCGGCGAGCGTCGCCGGCAACTGCTGCAGCCAGCCGTTGCCGATGAATTCGGGCGACCACGTGTCGTCCATCATCACGACGTCGTAGGCGCCCGTGCTCTCGCGCATCGACAGCTTGAGCTTCTGATAGAGATCGTTGTTCGGCAGCTTGAGCAGTTCGATATCGACGCCCGGATGCAGTTTCTCGTAGCCCGCGACCGCCTGTGCGAGACCACGGCCGTATATGTCGTCGCGGCCCGCGATCACCAGATCAGCGGCGTGCGCCGCGCACGCCGCAGCGGACAGCGCGAGCATCGCCGAAACGGCGCGCAAACAGGTGAACACGTTCATTCGCTTTTTCATGGCAGCCATGAATCTCGATCCATTCGATGGGAAACGACGTCCGCGCACCACAGGCAGCGGACCCTTTGTCGAGCGTTGCACACGTGTGCAACGCCGCGCAAAAATAAGTGCCGATTGACGGCAGCCCAGATTCTGGCGACAGATCGTGACGAATGTGTGTCGGGCGAGGTTTGCGGCGCCGCGAGGTGCGCTCAGGCGTCCATGGCGTCCTCGAGCGCCGCGCGCAATGCAGGCGTACAGGCGATCACACGATTGCCGTGCGCCAGACACTCCGGCGTGAGGAAGTCGTTGACCCAGCCGCCCGCCTCCGCGACGATCAGCACGGCCGCGGCGGCGTCCCACGCGTTGATGTGCAGTTCGCAGTAGGCATCCTGGCGCCCCATCGCGACATACGCGAGACCGAGCGCGCCCGAGCCGCGCCGCTTCACGCCCGCACCCAGCGCATGCAGGCGGCCGTGCACGATCGCATAGCGCTCGTAAGGCACGCGTGCGGACCAGCCCAGCTCCACTGCCGACCGTGCGATGTCGTCGATCGTGCTTACCTTTATCGGCTGACCGTTCAGCGTCGCCCCGCCGCCACGGCAGGCCGCGAACAGCTCATCGCGCATCGGATCGTAGAGCACGCCGATCTGCGCCTGCCCGTCGAGCAAAAAAGCAATTGACACGCAGAAGTACGGTACGCCGCGTGCGAACTCGGACGTCCCGTCGATGGGATCGACGACCCAGGCGCGCGGGCCGTATGCGCCACCACCCTCTTCTCCGAAGAAGCCATCGTCCGGGAACGCGGCGCGCAGTCTCTGCGCGATCAGGCGCTCCGCTTCGCCGTCCGTTTCGGTGAGATAGTCCTGCGGTCCCTTGAACTGAAGCGCAAGCGTGTCGTCACGCTCCATGAAGCGCTTGCGGATAAGTGCGCCGGCCTCACGCGCAACTGCGCAGGCTGTGAGAAAGCGCAGTTGCTCTTGCATGTCGTTCATTGATCGAACTCGCGGATGAGATGCGAGCGCCACGATGGCGCTCACGGACAAGCGTGCAGTTTAGGCGCACGCGTGCCGGCGTCAAGATGCCGGAACCGCACTGACGATCAACGCGTACAAACGGTCCAGTTCGCCTTGAAGCTCGCTGCCGTTGAATGGATCGCGATTGTCGCCGAACGCTTCGTCCAGCTCCATCCAGTCTGCAGCAGAAAGCAACCGCAACGCCGCCGGCAAGATCACTTCCTCCTCCAGCAGCCTGTGACGGCTGTAGAACGCCGCGTATTGAGCGACCATCGTCCGCAATGCCGGCGCCGCGGATTGCCCGATCAGTTCATAGCGGGTCAGCGCGCGTTCGAGATCCCGCACCCGCGCTTCGCCTTCGACATGCTGCGCCTCCAGTTCTTCGATGACGTCGTCCAGTTCATCGGTGCGCGATCGCAAGCGCGTGAACAGATATTTGTCTTCCTTTGGATGATGAACCTGCTCCGGATATTCCCGAATGTAGTAAAGCATGGCCCGCATGACGATCGCTGGCGGCGCATGCGCACCTTCAGACAAGGACTCGACAAACCGGCTCATGCCGTTGATCACAGCCGAAAGCTGTTGATGTTCGCGGACGATGGTGTGTACCGCTCTCCGTGCAATTGGCTGCTGCATGTGAGTTCTCCAGCAGGTCGGATCTTTGGGTATTGCACAGCCAGAGCGGCTAGTGAATCCTTCCGACGGACTTCAATACCGAACGGCCTTGCGCGGTCAATCGCCTTTGCGCGTGTCCCGATGCGAGGTTTTCCAGCAAGACAAGTTGGCGCTCGCACAGCGCGTGCAGATCGCCAAGATCGAGATCTTCTGACTGTGAATCCGTCTCGAGCAGCATGAGCGCTGCGATCTCATGAAGGCTGAGCATCGTCGTCTCCGTTGATTCGAATGTTCCATGTATCAAGGTCTTTTCTCAAGGATAGATGCGCATCCAAACCTGTCGACGCGCATTTTGTCGCATGCCACAAGACCTGGAACCGGAGACGGTTTCGAAGATTCGCCTGGTTCGACTCGTCCGCTCTGGGACGCTCTAACCCGGCCCGGCGACTGGCCGGTCCGGGCGAATGCAATGGTCACTTATCGACGTTGGTCACTTGTTCGCGGCGCCTTTCGCAGCAGCATCGCTCGCCGCCTTGTCTTTCTTCTTCGCTTCGTGGTGCCCGATCGCGCACCCTGCTGCTGCGCCGGCGACGCCGTGTTTGCCCGCGACGTGTCCCGTCACGCCGCCCACCGCCGCACCTTTCGTACAGCCTTCCGCATAGCTGACGTTGGCGAAAGCAAGAGACACAGTGGCTGTAACGGCCAGGAGTACGATTCTGTTCATCCGAAAGCTCCATTTCTTAACTGGTTAAACACTTGCGAAGTGCGCAATCACCGCAGCAGAAAATGGGCCCGGGCATATCCATTCGAAGGTGGAAATGAAGGACGCAGCGCATCCGTCGGTCAGGAAGGATCCGATGCGATTGAATCGTCTTGTCGTGCACGGAGACATGCCGCGCGAGAAGGCTGGGTATGAAGTACTTGCAGATGTGTTCGATCGGCGAAACCGGGGATGCCGGTCAGCTGGTGCGATCGGCGGACGAGCGCTCCGGCTCGACCGTCAGCAACCCACGGCCATCCACCCGGAAGCTGACCCCACGCCAGACCACATGCGAGGAAGAAAAACTCAGACAGAGTATGGCGAATGCGACGAGGTCCCAAAACGGCAGGAGCCACAAGCTACGAACGGGCCGCTTCAGGAGCATGTCGATGCGCGACTGAAGCAGTGCCCTCGCGCCAAGCGCGATCAGGAACTGCGCCACCGCCCAGACAGGCGCCCCTCCCGTCACGAGCGCAAGCGTCGCCCACGCGATGGGATAGCTCAGCGCGGATCCTGCGTGGCCAACGGGATCGACACGCCGGATGGTCCGGCTCCATCGCAACTCGTGTTCCATCAGGCGTACCGCCGTGGTCTCTGGACATGCATGCCCGATCACGAAACCCGGCACCACTACCTTCTGTCCGGTGGCTCGCACGGCGACCCCGATCGCGTGGTCTTCCGCTAACAGACCGGCAAACTGGCCAAGACCTCCGATGGTATCGAGCGTCTGACGCCGCATTGCGATCGTCTGGCCGAAGCAAGGTTGTGCGAGGCCCGCTCTGAGCGCTGTCACCACACCCGGCAAAAATTGATAGTCGACTGCACGCGCGGAGAGCTGCGGCCAGAAGCCTGGATCGGGTACGCCCACATACGCGCATGTCACGAGTCCCACGCCCTCAGCCTGAAGTTCTCCGACCACACGCGAAAGATAGTCGTTATCAACTGTGACGTCGCTGTCGGCGAACACGAAGACATCATGAGCGGCGGCCGGCAGCATGTTGATGAGATTGCTGACCTTTCGGTTACAGCCATGCAGCGCACTGTTGGCGATCGTGGTGATGTGCGCAGCGGGATAGAGGCGCTGCAATTCCCTGACGGCTTCGAGCGCGGGGTCGCGCGCGTCATGCACACCAAACAGGTACTGCACTTCTCCCGGATAATCCTGCTCGCAAAAGCTGCGCAGATTCGACAGGAGCGCCGCTTCCATTCCGCTCAGCGGCTTGATGACGGTCACCGCGGGATAGCGGGTACATGGCGGAGAACGGCGAGCGAAGAAAGAACCGATCAGTGCCGCGGCAACTATCGTATAGATGACGCCAAAGGCAGAGCACAAGCCGAAGAAGTATGTCAACGCAAGCCGGGCCCCATCGAATGACAGGAATGACGCTGCGTTAGCGAGTGCATCTGGCGCCATGTGGTGTCTCGTCAAATGAAACGGCGTTCGGCAGCGCCGCAGTCTTTGGTTGCGCCGGCAAAACGAAGATGCAGCGACACGAGGGCCCGAAAACGACACCCTTGGTGCACATAGTAGGGCTCGCCCACGATCGCGTCCATGCCCCACTCCCGCAACGCAAGGCGGTATGCGTCAAGCGCGAACAGCCGTGTCAACACAGTGACAACGACGATCGCAGCGACAACTGCCAGCCTGAAACCTGTCGTTTCAAACGTGGCCTCATCGATGTTGAAGAAAAACATCAGCACGAGGACGACCACTTCGATGCCCGTTGCGGCAATCGACGCGGTCATCAGATGCGCCCGGATTGATCTAACCATTGTGCGATTCATTCGCGTTCTCATCGACGATCGCTCGACAGAGGTGTCATCGATTGACGGCCGCCGGCAACTCTCGTGTATTTAGCCCGATTCATGTGATCGTAATGGGGCAAATCTGAAGAAGACGTTAAGCGACTGTTACGCAGGTTTACCGTAGCTTTCGATAAGCTGAGGCAAGCGAACCAATCTGAAAGCTAACGCCATCCCGAACCAGAGCAATGACACGGAGCTGCCATAACATACTCCTCTTAATGTTTCGTTAAGGCCACTCATGTAGCATTGCCAACGAATCAGATCTGATTTGTCCTGGCGACAGGCTATCGCCAAGGCCATGCGCATCCAACAGCGATCGCAGCGATGAAAACCACTCGCAAAAACCAGCACGGTCTGCGCGATGCAGAGCAAAGCAAGGCTCGCACGCGGCGGCGTGCGTTTCTGCGAACGGCTGTGGGCGGCCTAGGGGCATCGATTGCGGCGGTCGTGATGCCACGGCTCATACAGAAGGCACTCGCGACGCGTCCCGCCACCCAGACGGGCACGGTCAACGACGTCGCGCACATCGTGATCTTCACGCAAGAGAATCGCTCATTCGACCACTACTTCGGCATGCTGCGAGGCGTGCGCGGCTTCAACGACCGGATGGCGATCGCGCTGCCCAACGGCGACCCCGTATGGATGCAGCCCACCGACACCGGCCCGATCCTGCCGTTCCATGCAGACACCGCCGCCACGCGGGCGACATGTGCGCCGGCGCCCGCGATGAACTATCCGGTCGACATTGCGATGTGGGACAAGGGCCGATGCGACGAATGGAACAAGGTTCGTTCCACTGGACTCGGGATGAGCTATTTCGACCGGCGCGATCTGCCGTTTTACTACGCACTGGCCGATGCTTTCACGATTTGCGACCAGTACTATGCATCGACTTTCACACAGACGAACCCGAACCGCCTGCATCTCTTCAGCGGCAGCAACGGACTGTCAGCCGGTTTTCTACCGATACTGGACAACGCCGAGCCGGCCCCCGGCTTCGAATGGCCGACGGTCGCCGAAACGCTCGAAGCGGCGGGCGTAAGCTGGCGCGTGTATCAGCAGGCAGATAACTTCGACGATAACGCGCTGGCGCTGTTTCGTAACTTCCGGTCTGCGTCGTTATCCAGCGCGCTTTACCGGAAAGGCATGGCAAGAGTCGACGATGTCGTGCGCGCTTTCGCTGCCGATGTCGCCGCCGGCACGCTGCCGCAGGTTTCATGGATCATCGCACCAGCGGCGTTATCCGAACACGCCAGCTACCATCCGCAGGCGGGAGAAGACCTCACGGCGCGTCTGCTTGCGGGTCTTGTCGCCAATCCTGATGTCTGGTCGAAGACCGTGTTCCTGCTGAACTATGACGAGCAGGGCGGCTACTTCGATCACGAGCCGCCACCGACACCGCCTGCGACAGACGCAGACGGCAGGACGACGATTGCCACGACGGGAGAAATCTTCGAGGGGCTGCCGCTGGGTCTCGGTTTCCGCGTGCCGATGACCGTCATCTCACCGTGGTCGAGAGGCGGCTACGTGTGTTCGGAGATCTTCGATCACACGTCGGTCATTCAGTTCATCGAGCGGCGCTTTGGGATCCACTGCCCGAACATCAGCACGTGGCGTCGCGCGATATGCGGCAACCTCATGTCGGCGTTCGACTTCCGCACTCGGGACGTGACGTGGCCGTCGCTGCCCGATACGAGCAAGTATGTATCGGAAGCCAACCGTCAGTGCAGCTCGTTGCCGGAGCCGACTGTGCCTGTAACGCAATCGATGCCGGAACAGGAGCGAGGCATCCGCGTGTCGCGGGCACTGCCCTACGATATCGAGGCCAATGTGGACGTGCGTGACGGGATGCTTCGCCTCGTGATGACGAACGCCGGGCCGGGAGGCATCGCGCTATCTGTCTACGATCTTCAGACCCGGACCAATCCACCGAGTCGCTATGCACTCGCACCGGGCACGACACTGTCCGACAGCTGGAGTCATACCAGGCTGAAGGGCACCCAGTACCATCTCGCGTTGCGCGGCCCGAATGGTTTTCTGCGTACGTTCGCGGGTGAAGTCTCCAACACGTCGGATACGGCAACGGTTGATCCCGGGATCAGGATCACATACGAACGTGCAAGCAATGACGTCTGCCTGAGACTGATGAATCCAGGCAGCACAGCGTGCACATTCGTGGTCACGGCGAATGCTTATCGTTCGGACGGTCCCTGGACGTTCCTGGTCCCAGCCAACGGGGAAACGGTTACCCGCTGGCAGGTCTCGACGAGCGGCAACTGGTACGACCTGTCGGTGAGAGTCGTTGGGCGACCGGCATTCCTGCGGCGCCTGGCGGGCCGACTGGAGAACGGGCGCAACCTTATCAGCGATCCTGCCGCCGCCTGAGTCTCAGGCGAGATCCCACATATCACGCTGCCAGCACGGCTTCCTCGAAGACGCCAGGCGCAACGGTCTCGACGGCTGCGATGCTTTCCACGGCAGCGATGGTTTCAACGTCGTTGGCGGCGTGATGCACTTCGACAAGCTGCGGCTGGTTTTCGCGTTTCGCGGCAGCGGCCTTCTTCGTCTTGCCGGCACGCGACGGCGGCTGGCAGGCATCGCACACGACGTTGTGCTGCAAATCGTGCTTGTGCCCGATGAACTTGCCGCTGCAACGGCAACAGGGCGTCAGTTGCAAGATGTTGGCGTCAAAGAAGCGGACCAGCGTCCACGCACGCGTCAAATCGAGTACGGGTTCCGTCTGGTTGTGACGGCAATGTTCGAGATACAGGCGATAGCCCTTGGTCAGCGCGTCCAGATGCGAGCAACGCGCCTCGTCCCTTAGAAAGCGGTAGGTGTTGTAGAACAGCGAAGCGTGGATGTTCGCGAGCCACGTCGTGTACCAGTCGGCCGAAAACGGCAGCATGCCTTTGGGCGGCGATACGCCCTTGACTTCGCGGTACAGGCGGATCATGCGGTCACGCGACAGTGTCAGTTCGCTTTCGAGTACCTGCATGCGCGCGCCGAGTTCGATCAACGCAATCGCGCGGAACACTTCTTGTGCGTCTTCGCTGAGGCTCTTCTTCGACATGGCCGCCCCCTGGCTCAACCGAACTGCGTTGCCGGCTGACCAGCCAGCAGCAGGGCAGCATGCGTGGAGGCCACTTCTGCGTGCCTCGATGTGTGTGTCAGGGCCGCCAGTATCGCCTGATCGTTGAAGCGGAACGAGCAAAGCAGCTGCTCGGAACTGGCCAGCTTGACGATCTGCGCGAGCGACAGCCGGGCGAGAATATCGGCCACATCCGACGAGAGGCCCAGGCGGAACATGCCGATAGCCTTGTCCTCGCGGAGCATCCGTTGCGCAAGCATGATGTATGAGAGATTGATTTCGCGGATTTGCTCGATCACTTCGCTGCTACGGTCCATTTTTTTAGCTCCGAAGTCCCTGAATGCTTCCCCGCTATTTCCACCTGTATGCGATTTTGATTTTTTCTATTCGCCGCGCTGCATGGCGCACGCGAGGCATTGAGCGAATTGTATGAAGAGACTCCGCACGCGGCCATTTGTTTTTAACGAACACTTCAATAGAACGCAATTAATTTTAAATAAGAAATGATTTCCGATTTCACGGGTTTCAATGCAGAGCAAATCGGATCTATTCAATTTGAATGTCATTATTCCCGCACCAGATGCACTGGGCGAACCTGAATAGCGCACGCCGTCGCGCGGACCCGATTCACACGCGGCCCCATCGATCGACGAGATAGTCGACGAAGGTCCTGATCTTCGGCGACGCCAGCTTCGTGCGCTCGAACAGAACATGCACGGGCGTCGCGGGCGGCGCAAACCTGTCGAGCACACGCTGCAGGCGCCCTGCATCGATATGCGCCGCCACCTGCCACGCCGGCGCACGCACGATGCCCGCCCCTTCGAGCGCCGCCGACACCAGCGCGTCGAGGCTGTTCATCCACAGACGCCCTGTCACGCTGACCCGCGTGCGCGTCGCGCCCGACTGGAAACGCCAGTCCACGGGCCCGGCCGCATCGGAGAAAACCAGGCAGTCGTGCTGGCGCAACTCGTCGGGCTTGCCGGGCGTGCCGCGCTGCGCAAGATACGACGGCGCCGCGCACACCACCATTTCGATGTCGTCGAGCTTGCGCGCGACGAGGCTCGAATCCGGCAGACGCCCCACGCGCACGGCGAGATGCAAGCCTTCCTCGACGACATTGACGACGCGATCGACGAGCATCAGATCGACGGCCACCTCCGGATGCATCGCGAGAAAGCGCGGCAACAGCGGCGCGATCAGCAGCCGACCGAGCAGGTTCGGCGCGGCGATCCGCAGCCGTCCCGACAATTTCCCCCGGCCCGCCGACAGCGCGCTGCCAAGCTCGTCAACGTCGCCGAGAATCGACTTCGCGCGATCGTAGAGAATGCGCCCTTCGTCTGTCATCGCCAGATTGCGCGTGGTGCGCCGAAGCAGTTGCGCGCTGAACTGCTCTTCGAGCGCCGCGATATGCCGGCTGACCGAGGTCAACGACATCGGAATCGCCCGCGCCGCCGCGGACAGGCTTCCCGCCTCCACGACCCGCACGTAGACGCTCATTGCTTCAAAACGGTCCATGGTTCGACTCTTCCGAATTTGGCAAGGGTACTTGCCGTTCGACAGGGATACCGGCGATTTTCGGAATAGTCTACATTCATCGAACTGGAGACGAAATCGACGTCAACATCCGCCTGCCCGACGCACGGCGAAGTCACGGAACCCAATGCAGATGAAACGATCGATCTACTGGCTCATGGCCGGCGCGGCCGGCATCGTGGTCGCGAACAACTACTACAACCAGCCCTTGCTCGCGGACTTCGCGCTGGCGTTTCATACCAGCGAGCGGCAAGCGGGGACGGTGTCGGTCGCGGCGCAGACAGGTTATGCGCTTGGCCTGCTGCTCTTCGTGCCGCTCGGCGACAAGCTCGAACGCCGTTCGATGCTGCGCACGCTGTTGTGCATCGCGAGCCTGGCCCTCGCCGCGATTGCGCTATCGCCGACACTGAACTGGCTCGTGGCAGCCAGTTTTCTGACGGGTCTCGCAAGCGTCGCGCCGCAATTGCTCACGCCGTTCGCGGCGCAACTCGCGGGCCCGCAGCAACGGGGCGAAGCCGTCGGCATCGTGATGTTCGGCTTGTTGTGCGGCATCCTCGTATCGCGCACGATCTCCGGATCGATCGCGCAGCATTTCGGCTGGCGCAGCGTGTACTGGCTCGCGGCGGCAGCGATGCTCGTCATGGCGGCCGTGCTGTCGCGGGCCTTGCCGCGCGCGCAACCGACGTACCAAGGCACATACGGACGCCTGATGGGCTCGCTGTGGACGCTCCTCCGCGAAGAGCCGCTCATCCGTCAGACCTCGGCGATCGCGGCATTGCAGTTCGCCGCATTCAGCGCGTTCTGGGCGACGCTGGCCTTCCATCTGCGCGCAATGGATGCGCACTATGGAAGCGAAGTCGCCGGGCTGTTCGGCCTCGTCGGCGTGGTCGGCGCGCTTGCGTCGACGAAAGCAGGCAAGCTGATCGACCGGCGCAATCCGCGGCTCGTCGTGCTGGCAAGCAGCGTCATCTTCGTGCTGGCGTTCGCGATCCTCGCAGGCTCGGGCCATACCATCGCCGGACTCGTGGCGGGCGTGATCGTTCTCGATCTCGGTTTGCAGAGCGGACACGTCGCGAACATGGCGCGCAATATGAGCATCAAAAGCGATGCGATGAGCCGCATCAACACGCTCTATATGACGATCCGTTTCGCAGGCGGCGCGCTTGGTTCCTCGCTGGGGATCTGGGCGTGGAGCGTCTGGCAATGGCCTGGTGTGTGCGCGGTCGGTCTCGCGCTCGGCTGCCTGTCGCTGATGATGCAAGCCAGGCCGCGTATCGCCCGCGAAGCGCTGCGGGAATGATTCGATACACTGCGCTCACCTGCCGCGAGGCGGGATGCGAAACCACGTGAGCGCGACGATCAGCAGAAACGCGACATAGGCGACAGCGAACACCCACAGCGGCAGATCGTAGTACATCCATGCACTCACCCAACACTGAAGGAAACCTTGCCCGCTCGCCGCGCCTGTGCGCAACCGGTCTTCCAGGACAGTGAGCGGACAGGGCACATCGAGTGCTGCAAGCAGCGCGACGATGCCGATTGCCGCGAGATGCACGACGCGAAATGCACGATTGCGTACCCACGCGTACTGCAACGCCGCGCCCGCCCAGATCGCCAGCAGCCCGCCGACGATGAACAGCACGATCAGTGCATGCAACACGAGTACTGCGTCGGCTAGCCGGATCATGGCATCCCTTGCCAGAAGCCTTCATGCAGGATACCCGCTCCGCTCCTTTTCCACCGCGTCAACGATGCCCGCGTTTGTGTCTTCGTACGCAGGTCAATCACCAGGTCCGATGTGCTAGCCTGAATCTTCATCATCCGAAGTGATCCGGCGAGGCGCACGATGGAACTGCGGCATTTGAGAATGTTTTGTGCGGTGGCCGAATGCGGCAGCTTCACGGCAGCGGCTGAAAAAATCCACAACGTTCAGTCGAACGTCACCATGCGGATCAAGGAACTCGAAGGTGAGTTGAATCAGCAACTTTTCATCCGGCAAAAGAACGGCGTGATGCTCACGTCGGCCGGGCAGATCTTTCTCGGCTACGCGCAACGCATCCTCCAGTTGACGGACGAGAGCCGCAACGCGCTGCTCGACAATGCTTCGCCGCGTGGGCTGCTGCGGCTCGGATCGATGGAAACGACGGCGGCCATCCGCTTGCCGAAAGTGCTCGCGAAGTATCACGAGCGGTATCCGCAGGTTCAGCTGTCACTGATGACGGGCACCACGGCCGAGTTGATCAAGGCCGTCGAATGTCATCGGCTGGACGGCGCATTCGTCGGCGGCTTCCATCAGAATGCGTCCCTTCATCAGGACGAGGTTTTTCAGGAAGAACTGGTTCTCGTCAGCGGGACGGAGTTCGAATCGCTCGACGCCCTCGCCCGCCAGATGCCCGGTCAAACGGTGCTCGCATTCAGGACGGGTTGCTTTTATCGCTCGACGCTCGAACACTGGTTCTATCAGGCAGGCATCATTCCCGGCCAGGTGATGGAGCTTGGCACGCTGGACGGAATCATGTCATGTGTCGCGGCGGGAATGGGCGTGACCTTGTTGCCGCGATCGGTGGTGGAGGGTCATGGCACGCGGCATTCCGTGCACTGCCACGCGCTGCCGCCGGAGTTCTCGCACGTGACAACCGTGTTCATCCGCAACAAGGACAGCATCGTCACACCAGCATTGACCGCGCTGACCGATCTCGCCCATGCACAGTTCGCGATCGACACGGACATAAGGCCCGCACGCGCTGAAAACGCGCTGGCTTCCGCACTTGCCTGTTTCGACACTGCTTGATGTTCGTTTGATCGCTGCTTAAAAAACGGCGGCGCATGCACTTCCGCTCATGCGCCGCCGTTCGTTCGTGAGGCTCTACTGTGCGCTACGCGTAGCGCAGTTGCAGTTCCTCGAAGCACTCCACCGAATCCCGCTCACGCTCTTCAGCAAGCCCTTTCGCCAGTTCTTCGACACGTTCGGCCGCCGACATCACGCGGTCGATCTTGCCGACACCCTGCCCCGCGTACAACGACAGCTTTTGCGCCATCTTCGGCTTGTCGATCGCGCGCGCGCCGCCGCCCATGAAACGCAACAGGTTCCACTTGTCCCGGTTCGGAATGACCCGATGCGGTGTGCCGTATTTCCAGCCGAACGAATAGCCGGTCCGGTATTCGGTATCGTCGACGGTGGCATCGACGATTTTCTGCTTGTAGAGCGGATGCGCGTTCGATTCGTCGCACGCGACGAACGCCGTGCCCGCCAGCACGCCGGCCGCGCCCATCTGCATCACCGTGCGCACGTCGTCGCGATTCGTGATGCCACCCGCCGCGAGCACGGGGCGGCCATCGGCAGCCTCGATCAGCGACGGCAGCAGCGAGAGCAATCCGATCGTGCCGCGATTCAGATGACCGCCGCTCTCGCTGCCCTGCGCGGTAATGATGTCGGCGCCGTGCGCGATGGCCCGGCGCGCAAGCTCGACGGAGCCGACCTGAACCATGACGACCATGCCCGCTTCCTTGGCACGCGCGATCATCTGCGGATAGTTCTCCGCATAGAACAGCGACAACATGCGCGGCCGTTCCTCCAGCACGACCTGAAACTGGGCTTCGAATACATCCGGCCCGCCGAACGAAGGCACGAGATTCACGCCGAACGGCTTGTCCGTCAGTTCCTTCGTTTCGCGCATCCAACGCCTCAACGCGAGCGGCGGCAAACGCAATCCTCCGATCGTCCCCATACCGCCCGCATTGGCGACGGCGGCAACGAGCTTCGGACCGGAAATCGCCGCCATGCCGGCGAGGAAGATGGGATATCGGATACCGCACAGCTTCGTGACGGCATTTCCAGCAAACTCACTAACGGTTGTTGTGCTCATGATTCAAAGCTCCACGCGTTTGCCAAGCATGCGTTTCAGGGCGTCGTTCTTCAACACGAAATGGTTCTTGCAGGCACCGAAGATATGCAGCGCGAGGCCCAGCAGAAACGGCGTCGCGCCGATTCTGAAGAGCACGTCGAAGACATGCGCGGCTTGCGCATCCGGTTGCATTGGCGAAGGAATAATCCAGCCGCCCGGCAATTCGACGAGCTGGCCGGCGGCCGACTTCGCGAGCCATGCCGCAATCGGCAGCAGCACCATCGCAAGCGCTAGTGCCGTCGCAACCGACCTGCTCACGATCACCTCGACAGGATTCGGCGTGCCGACAGGTAGCGGATGCCAGGACGTTACGCGCGCCCAGAATCGATAGATCGAAACCGGAAACAGGACCGTGCCGAGCAGGTTCAGCACACTCGTGAGCGCTGTGCCGGGCGAGACCCACAGCACGATTTCGAGCGCGACGATCGCGAGCACCAGCACCGCGACGATCCAGTGCAGCGCGATCGTGACGGGCGAAAAGCCCAGGCCGTTATCGCGCCATTGAAACCCGCGTTGTGCGCGTGGGCCGTGCGGTTGAGCATCGTTCATTGAGGTCATCTGCGAGTTCGACATTTGCATTCCCTTTCGATAGCAGCTATTCACTAGTGACTGGCGGCACGCGACGCACCGATACCCGTCTGCGCGCGAACGAACTGGTCGTCGAATTGATCGCG
Source organism: Paraburkholderia sp. Tr-20389 (assembly GCF_017104565.1). Taxonomy (GTDB): domain Bacteria; phylum Pseudomonadota; class Gammaproteobacteria; order Burkholderiales; family Burkholderiaceae; genus Paraburkholderia. Next base: position 257,286 of record NZ_JAAGPD010000008.1, read on the forward strand.
CTCGTTCGCCGCGCGCGCACCCCGATCGGTGATCGACCCGATCCACGTGAAGAAGAAGGCGATCGACATCGAAATGATGGCGGGGTAGTCGTAGGGGAAGATCGGCGTCGCGTGACCGAGCACCTTGACCCAGACGGCGGGCGACAGCACGACAAGACCGACTGCGCTGACGAGTCCCGCAATGCCGCCCATCAAAGCGCCGCGCGTCGTCAATCCTTTCCAGTAGATCGAGAGCGTGAGAATCGGAAAATTCACCGACGCAGCCACGCTGAACGTGAGCGCAACGAGAAACGCGACGTTCTGATCCTTGAACAGAATGCCGAGCACGATCGCAACGCCCGCAATCGCAACCGATGCGATTCTCGACACGCGCTTTTCTTTCGCGTGATCGGCCTGATTGCGTTTGAGCACCATCGCATACAGGTCGTGCGAAATCGCGGACGTTCCTGCCATCGTGAGTCCCGCGACGACGGCGAGGATCGTGGCAAACGCGACAGCCGACAGGAAGCCCAGTACGAGATCACCGCCCATCGCTTTCGCCAGATGCATGACGGGCATGTTGCCGCCGCCGATCAGTTTTCCGCCCGCCACGCCGCCCTCGAAGAACGCGGGGTTGCGGCCCACGATCACGATGGCGGCCGTGCCGAGCACCGTCACGACGAGAAAGAAGTAGCCGATGAAGCCCGTGGCGACGAACACCGATTTGCGCGCTGCTTTCGCGTCGGGCACCGTGAAGAAGCGCATCAGGATATGCGGCAAACCCGACGTGCCGAATACCAGCCCCACCGACAACGACAACATCGCGAACGGATCGGCAACGAGCTTGCTGGGCAGCATCATGCCGGCGCCGCTCTTATGCGTGGCTATCGCCTGCGCGAACATGTCGTTCAGCGAGAAACCGAACTGGCTCAATGCGAGCAATGCAAGCAGGCTCGCGCCGAACAGCATCAGCACGGCCTTGATGATCTGCACCCACGTCGTCGCGACCATGCCGCCGAAGGTCACATACACGGCCATCAACACGCCGACGATCACGACCGCGTAGTTGTATTGCAGCCCGAAGAGAAGCTGGATCAACTGGCCTGCGCCCACCATCTGCACCACGAGATAGAAGCACACGACCGTCAGCGAGCCGAACGCCATCAGCGTGCGGATTCTCTGCTGGTCGAGTCTGAACGATGCGATATCGGCGATCGTGACCTGCCCCAGATTCCGGATGCGCTCGGCAAACAGGAACATCAGCAACGGCCACGCGACGAAGAAGCTCACTGCGTACAGCATGCCGTCGTAGCCGTTGAAGAAGATCATGCTGGTCAGCCCGAGCAGCGCAGCCGCCGACATGTAGTCGCCCGCCAGCGCGAGGCCGTTCTGAAAACCGGAAATGCCGCCACCCGCGTTGTAGAAGTCCTTCATCGACTTCGTCTTCGACGCGGACCAATACGTGATGCCGAGCGTCGCGACGACGAACGCGAGGAACATCACAATGGCCGTGGTGTTGAGCGGCTGCTTTTGCACCTTGCCGAACGTTTCCGCCGCTGCTGCCGCCTCTCGCGCGATGCACGCGGCGAACATGAAACCGATGAGCTTGACGGGTCGTTTCATTGCACGTCTCCCGCCAGAATGCGAGCGGTCAGTTCGTCGAACTCGCCGTTTGCGCGCCGGATGTAGATGCCCGTCAGCACCCATGTCCCGACGATCAACACGACGCCCAACGGCCAGCCGATCGTCATCACACTGCCTGGGTACAGCTTCAATGCGAGTACCTTCGGCGCGAATCCCGCTACCAGCACGAAAGCGTAGTAGGGCAGCAAGGTGCCCAACGTGAGCGATGCCACCAGCCTGCGCCGGCGCGCGACGAGTCGAACGAACGCCGGCGACAGCCGGACGTCGTGAGGTGCGGTCGTTTGAACCACGATGTCTCCTGTATTTCGTTTGGAAGTGGGCACATGTCGGGGGCTTCCCGACGCGCTCTTCTGTTTTTTCCAACGATAGAAGCGAGCATCGATCAAGTAAAATGATGATTGGTGATGCGTACCATCATCGCGAGTGAGACGCTTCATTATCGTGTCCACCGCTCATGACGCCGTGTATCAAGTGTTGTTAGCGGCGCTGTGTTTTTCCCGTCGACGTCAATCCGTAATCTGACGTCACTGGAGGCACATCATGGACATGCAAATCCCCTTTCCCGAACCGCAAGTCGAACGCGCACCGTTCCCTCTGCAAGGACATCGCGGTTACGACCGCGTGTTTCGGCGCGAAGCGCTCACTGTCGGCCTGATCCTGCCGCTCGAAACCCACGCGGCGTCACCGCATCCTTCAATGGCCGATCATCTGCAAATGGCGCAGCGTGCCGAGCAGGCGGGCGTCGCCGCCTTGTGGGCGCGCGACATTCCGTTCTACGACCCGCAATACGGCGATTCCGGGCAGATCTTCGAGCCGCTGATCTACATCGGGCATCTCGCCACCGCGACGGAACACATCACGCTAGGCACGACGGGCATCGTTCTGCCGATGCGCGAGCCGCTGATGCTCGCGAAGCAGGTCAACTCGCTCGACCGGCTGACGGGCGGGCGCATCGTGATCGGCATGTCATCGGGTGACCGGCCTGCCGAATACCCCGTGTTCGGAATCGACTTCGACAGTCGCGGCGAGCGCTTCAGGGACGCGTACGAGGTGTATCGCAACGTCAGCGAAACGAACTTTCCGCGCTTCGATTCGCCCCGCTTCGGACACGGCGACGGCTCACTGACGATGCTGCCCAAGCCGCTGTTCGGCAGGGTTCCGACGATTGCCGTCGGGCGCTCGCAGCAAACGCTCGGCTGGATCGCGAACAACATGGACGGCTATCTCGGGTTCGTGCCCGAGCCCGCAAAATTGCAGTCTTTCGCCGATGAGTGGAAGGCAACGAATCGTCAGACGAAGGACGGCGAGGCGGGCGAAGACGATGCGAAGCCCCTCGCGTTCGGCGGATTTCTGTATCTGCATCCACGGCGGGACTATCCGTTCAGGCGCATCGGAGGCGGCTTCGCGATCGGCAGCCGGGCGTTGCGCGACTATCTCGACGAGGCGCGCGAGCAAGGCGTGTCGCACGTCGCGCTGAATCCGCGTGTGACGCCGCGCGACTACAGACAAATACTCGATGAGCTTCACGAGGACGTGCTTCCGCACTTCCCGCCAAACGCGTAGCCATCCCATCGCGTAGACATGAAAGCCGCATCCGGCCAGTCCGGTGCGGCTTTTCGCATGTGCTTCCGGTGCGCTTCGCGTGTGTCGGCGCGCGCGGCTCGCACCGTTGATTCAATTCGCGCACTGCTGCGTTTCATCTGACGTACAAAGCGTGCATTCATCGCCCTGCTTCGCGTCAATTCCGCTATTACACGACGTCAACAATCGCGCTCGCCCTCGGCCCGTTTGCGTCAGATAGCGCTTCCCGCCCCGCGCCTGCAACCGCGCCAATCCCGCGTCGGCAGGGCCGCGCGCGCGGCGGCGGCATTTGTTCCTGTCAATCACAACTGTTTGTCCACTCCGGGTGTACGCAACCCGCTCGATGAAGCCTAGATTGACGACCTAACGGCACAGTCAATTCCGACATCAGCCGAACAATCGTTCAGAGGTCAATCATGAGCAATTCGCAAAAGGTCGCTATCGTCACGGGTGCATCGCAAGGCATTGGTGCCGAGATCGTCAAGGGCTTCCGTGAGCAAGGCTATCGCGTCGTCGCAGTAGCACGCTCGATCAAGCCTTCGGAAGATCCGAACGTCGTGACGATCGCCGGCGACATCGGCGACCGCGACGTGGCACAGCGTGCCGTATCGGAAGCCGTCAAGCGCTTCGGCCGCGTCGACACGCTAATCAACAACGCAGGCATCTTCATCGCGAAGCCGTTCACGCAATACACGGCTGAAGATTATGCCGCTGTGCTGAACGTGAACGTGAACGGCTTCTTCCACATCACACAGCTCGCCATCGCGGAGATGGAAAAGAACAAGAGCGGTCACGTGCTGCAGATCACGACGAGCCTCGTCGATCACGCGATAGCAGGCGTGCCGTCGGTTCTCGCGTCGCTGACCAAGGGCGGCCTGAACGCGGCCACGAAGTCGCTTGCCATCGAATATGCGAAAACGGGCATCCGCGCGAACGCCGTGTCGCCCGGCATCATCAAGTCGCCGATGCACGAGCCGGAAACGCACGACGCGCTGGGCGCGCTGCACCCGGTCGGTCACATGGGCGAAATGAGCGACATCGTCAACGCCGTGCTGTACCTCGATTCCGCGCCGTTCGTGACGGGCGAGATCCTGCACGTCGACGGCGGCCAGAGCGCAGGCCACTAAGAAGGCATGACACGGCGCCGCGACGGCGCCTGTCGCCCACACCAACACGGAGATTCTCATGCCTATCGTGACTATTCAAGTGACCCGCGAGGGGAACACGCCCGGCACAAGCGCAGTAACGCCGGAGGAAAAAGCTCAGCTCATCAAGGGCACGAGCGAGCTGCTGCTGAACGTGCTGAACAAGCCGCTGGAAGCGACCTTCGTCGTCATTCAGGAAGTCGAGAAGGAAAACTGGGGATGGGGCGGTTTGCCTGTCGATGAATATCGACGGCAGATAGCGCAGAAGAAGGACTGAGCGCCTTCATCCTCGACGTTTCATGATTGATGAAAGTGGCGCGGAGAATCCGGCGGGTCTCCGCGCCAACTATTTATGGCTCGCGATGCGCCCTTCCGCGCCGCCACTCCAGGATGTTGCTCACCGATTCCTGTCTGCTTCCCGGCACAACTTCGATGCGCGCGCCCGCCTGAATGAAGCCCGTTTGCAGGACGCTCAGATACACACCCGCAAAGCCGCTCAGATACATATGCTTGACCGCTTTCCTGTAGCCCATCACGGCATTGAGCTTGAAACACGGATTGCGCGGCGCCTCGACCCTTAGCCTGACCTGATTGATGACGAGCGTATCGCCGATCCATAGATCCGTTTCCAGTAAGCCCTGTGTGGTCAGATTCTCGCCGAGCGTGCCGAATGCGAGCGGCTTCCCGGCATCGGCTGCCTCCGCTTCGACGCGCTGTTGTTGCCACCACGGGTAATGCTCGACGGGATAGAGATAGACGGCCTTGTCGAGGCCGCCGTGGACGCTCAGATCCGCATGCTCGTCGCCGACGAGACCGAGCTTCTGCACTTCGACCGCCGCGCCTTCGCTCGCACTGCTTACCGAGCGCTTGCGAATCGCCGATTCGACCGTCAGACCTTCGGACGCCCGTCCGATGTCGAGCGTCTGGCATACGCCGATGTTGATCGAAAGCACCCGCGCGCCCTTGTCATTCTCGCGCGCGCCGCTGCCGGATTCTGCATACGTGATCGTGTCGTCCATCGGGTAGCCGGTTGTTGTTCAGTGAGCGTCAGCGCGCGAACCGCTGCAAACGGCGAACCGCTTCGTCGAGTTCCGCTTCGAGCCGCGCGACCAGTTCCGCTGCGGGCAGTGAACGCGCCAGCGCCGCTGCCTGGCCCGCCCATTGTGCACCGAAGCCGAATTCGTCCTGCGCTTTCGCGGCGGCGTGCAGTGCTTTGCCTGCGTCGTAGGCGACGGGATAATCCGGCGTCGCGGGACGATCTGCGGCGCGGCCGAGTTCCGTGAAGCGATTGACCATGCTGCGCGCGGCACGCCCGGAAATCGCCGACGTCAGCGTAGTGTGAAGCGCGGCATCGCCGAGAATTGCGCGGCGGTAGCCTTCGTCGATCGACGTCTCCGGGCACGGCACGAACGCGGTGCCGAGCTGCGCGGCCTGCGCGCCGAGCGCGAGCGCCGCTGCGATGCCCGCGCCGTCCATGATGCCGCCCGCCGCGATGACGGGCAGATCGAATTTCTCGACCAGCAGACGGGTCAGCGCCAATGTGCCGAGGCCTTCGTCGAAGATTTGCGGGTCGAACATGCCGCGATGGCCGCCCGCTTCGATGCCTTGCGCGACGAGCGCGTCAACGCCCGCATCGACGACCTGCTGCGCTTCTTCCAGATTGGTCGCCGATGCAAGCAACACGATGCCCGCCTCCTGCATCGCCCGGATGATCTCTTTCGACGGCAGGCCGAAGTGAAAGCTCACGATGGCCGGCTTCTCTTCCAGAAACACGTCGAGCATCGCCTTGTCTTCGACGAAGCTCGTGTAGATCTCGCCGAGTTTTTCCGGCGCGCTCGCGCCGTACTTCGCGAACTGCGGCGCAAGCCAGCTCAGCCATTCCTGTTCGATCTTCGCATTGGCCGTGGCGGGCGTGTGACAGAAGACGTTGATGTTGAACGGCCCGTTCGTCAACGCGCGCGTATCGCGGATGGTCTTGCGCGCGGCGTCGGCTTTCATCGCGCCCACGCCGAGCGAGCCGAGACCGCCCGCGTTGGTGACGGCCGCCGCCAGCGCGGGCGTCGTGACGCCTGCCATCGGCGCCTGGATGATCGGCTTGCTGATGCCGAGCAGACTCAGTAGCGGTTTGCCTTCGGAACGCGTGCTCATGTCATGTCCTCATCGAAACGGTTGGCGCATGCCGGCGCGTCGCAAACGCTGCGCACGGCGAACCGTGACAGGTTCGCCGTGCGTCGATCGCAGGCGCTCTCGCGATGCTATCTATACCTCAAATCATCTTTTCCAGCGGACGACAGGTCAACCATTAAGCGGGCAATTCACTCTTGAGCGCCGGGAACAGGTGCGTTACCGGGGCAGCGGCTCGCTGGCGAATGCATTCAACTCGCGTACGAGGCTCGATGCCGCCAGCCGCACAAGTTCGCCGCCTTTTTCCGGCGACGCCTGAGCCGGGTCCGAACCCATGCGGCCGTCCGGGAAACGCGCCCGGAAATCCAGTGCCTCGCGAATCGGGCCCGACGGCGCGATCTTCGGCGAGTAATCGGCGGACTTGATGGCGTCCGGATAGGCCCACTGCGTGATCGCGATTTCAGACGGCGTCGCGTGCGAGCCGTGACCTTCGGGGAACTGCTTGCGCGCCAGTTCGCCGACGCCTTCCAGATCCCACCAGTTGCACAGCTTCATCGCAAAACCGGCGTGGCGTTTTGCGAAGCTCGCTTCGACATAGACCTCGGAAAACGCCGCCTCGATCGAGGCAATGTTGCCGCCATGTCCGTTCAGAAACAGGATCTGCTCGAAGCCGTGCGTCGCCAGCGAGCGGATCCAGTCGCCGATAGCGGCAATGAACGTGGACGGCCGCAGCGATATCGTGCCCGGAAAGCCGAGATGATGTTGCGCCATGCCGATGTTGAAAGTCGGCGCGACGAGAATATCCGCGGCCTTTTCCGCTTCGCGCGCGATGATCTCCGGACACAGCCAGTCCGTGCCCAGCAGGCCCGTCGGACCGTGCTGCTCGTTCGAGCCGATGGGCACGACGATCGCGCGGCTGCGCTTCAGGTATTGCTCGATCTCGGCCCAGGTCGATAGATGTAAAAGCATTGAAACTCCTGTTGTCTGCCTCGCGCGGCACGCAAGGTGGCGCGTCGGTCGTGGGGAAAGACGAAGCCCGCTGCCGCAGAGGCGGAATGCGGGCTCGATCCGGACAAGCGTACAGGCAAATCGGCACGGCGACCAACAGCAACAAGGTTCACGGCTCGTTGTCCGCAAGGCAACGGCATGCCTTGCATCTCATGCGTTGACTGTTGAGCGCTGCGCGTCAGTGCGTCCGATCGATTCCACACGGGAAAGATACGGCATCGGCACGATGCCCGCCCGCGCAGACTCCCACAACTGCGCGGACTTCGGACCTGCTATTCTCTGCGGACACGCGGCGCAGCCCCTTGCGCTGCGCCTTCGCAGCGTGTGCATTTGCTGCACGTCATGCGGACGACCTCCGCCGATCACGGACACGCCATGCAGCGTCAATTCGAAGACCTACTCCTTGGCAGCATCGAACTGTTCTGCCTCGCGGCCGAACTGGAAAGCTTCACGATGGCAGCAGCGGCTGCGAGCGTGACGCCCGCGGCCGTGAGCCGTTCGGTTGCGCGTCTGGAGGAACGGCTCGGCGTCAGGCTCTTCGTGCGCACCACGCGGCAAATCAGGCTCACCGACGCAGGACGCCGCTACTTCGAGCAATGCCGTCTGGCGCTCAACCAGCTCGCCGATGCGGAACGCGAAGCGACGGGCCAGCAGAGCACGCCGTCGGGTGTGTTGCGCATCAGCATGCCGACGCCGTACAGCCACTATCGCGTGCTGCCGCTGCTCGCGGAATTTCGCGCACTGTATCCCGACGTCACGGTCGAAACGCACCTCAGCAATCGCAACATCGATTTCGCCGACGAAGGCTTCGACCTCGCCATTCGAGGCCGCGCGCCCGACGACTCCGCCCTCATCGCCCGCAAGCTCGAAGACGCCGAACTGGTGGTGGTCGCTTCGCCCGCGTATTTGAAGTCAGCGGGCAAGCTGGACACACCCGACGACCTGATCCACCACGAATGCATCCAGTTCGCGCTGCCGAGCACGGGCCGCAACATCCCGTGGATCTTCAGGCACGAGGGCGAAGAGATCGACATGATGACGCGCGGCGGATACGGCACGTCCGGCGATGTCCTCGCAGGCGCGACGCTCGCGCGCCACGACGCAGGGCTGTTCCAGACCTATCGCTTCGTCGTCGACAAAGACCTGAAGGACGGCACGCTGCGCGAAGTGCTTCAGCCGTACGGCGGACGCACGCGGCCCTTCGTGCTGCTTTATCCGCATGCGCGGCATCTGTCGTCGCGCGTGCGCTGCTTCGTCGACTTTCTGGTGGAGAAGCTGAGAGCGTGAAACGCCCGGTGCCATCACGCTGAATCTCGCCGTCCGCCCTTTCCCTCTAGTCCCGACCTATGCTGCCGAACGTCGATTCGATCGTTGCCCGTCTGCGCCTCAAGCAACTGCGCCTGCTGATCGCGCTCGACGAGCACGGCTCGCTGCACCGTGCCGCCGATCAGATGGCGCTGACACAGCCCGGCGCCACCAAGGCGCTGCGCGAGATCGAAGCGACCTTCGGCGCGACGCTCTTCATGCGTTCGCCACAGGGCATCCAGCCAAACGAGCTGGGACGCTGCGTGATCCGCTATGCGCGGCTGATTCATATGGACGTCGCGCATCTGCGCGAAGAAATGGAAGGCATTCTGCAAGGCTCGGGCGGACGGCTCGCGGTCGGTGCGATCACGGGTGCCGTGTCGGGCGTACTGGTGGACGCATTGACGCGCCTGCGCGAACGGCAGCCCACATTGACCGTCGAAGTCGTCGAAGACACCAGCGCGCGGCTGCTGGCACTGCTCGATCAGGGCCGCCTCGATCTCGCCATCTGCCGCACGACCGTCGCGCAGCAGCCCGATCACTACGACTATGTCGAACTGAGCGACGAACCGCTCGCGATCGTCGCGAGTCCGCTGCATCGACTGGCGAAAGCGCGCAAAGTGAAGCTCACCGATCTCGCATCGAGCCGCTGGATCGTGTATCCGAGCATCATGCCGCTGCGCGGCCTGTTCGAACGCGAGTTCAAGGAAGCGGGGCTTTCCGTGCCGCCGCATCCCATCGAAACGGCATCGACGATGACCACCGTGCTGATGCTGCAGCGCGACCCGACGCTCGTTTCGCTGATGCCGCGCGACATGGCCGCGCTGCTTGCCGATCACGGCCTCGCGCGGCCGCTTGCAATCGACGTGCGTTCCCGCACCGAGCCTTACGGCATCGTGACGCGGCGCGGCTCCGCGCTGTCGGCCGCCGCGCAGCTGATGATCGACGAACTGACCTGACGCTCTCCGGCGGCCCGGCTTGCGTTGCCGTCATTGCGTGACTAATATCGATTCATAGCGGCGAACTGCGCGCATCGTGCGCGAACGGCACGCCGAGATCGGAACGGCTGCCCGTCGCACATGAAGCCTTACGTCGTCCTGCTTGCAGCATGGCTGGCCGCGTTCAGCGCAGCCGGCATCTATTCGGCTCACGCGGACAGCCCGGTGATCGTCGCGCTCGCCAATCCCTCTTCCGATTTCGACTCGCCGTCCATCCAACCGGATCATCACGACCGGCACAGGCCGTCTACGCCGTCGCCTGCCATCATTCACGGTCCGTCGTATCTCTCCGCGTTGCGCGAGTACGATGTGCGCTCGCTGACACACCGCTTTTCATACGGCTCGCCGTCAGGGTTCACGCTCAACAACCACGGAGAGTGAGCCACAACGATCAGTGCACGACGGGCGTGCGGCCCTCGATCTGCTGCAGGGAAACGCCGACCACATGCTCGCGCCAGACGCCGCACTTCGCGACCACGGGAATCCACGACTGCCGGCCACGCACATGAGCAAAGGCGCGCATCGATACCGTCGACTCGACCTGCTGCGATCCGTTGTTGCCCGCAAACAGGCCGGTCCCTTCATCGACGTTCGCCTTCAGCACGCGGCGGTCCGGCGCGAGAAACATGTCATAACGTGACGTAGTGCGGATCCAGCGGTCGATCTCCGCGATGCAGTTGATGACGGAAGGACGCACGTGGAGGCGCGCGAGATAGGCGTAATCGTCGGGCACGTCGGCCTCGGTTTGCGAAAACGCGCTTGTGCAGAACCAGATGAGACTAAAGATGCCCAATAGGGCAGTGATGCTTTTCATTGCGAAGTGGCGCCTGGAAGTGCAGATGTATTGCAAACGTTCAAGGCGCGGAAGTATACCCGCTTCGCCGGGCTTTCATCGTTTGCGTCGTCCGCGTGCTTCACCGCGTGGCCGTTCGCGTGACTTCAATCCTGCATAACGGATCGCAAATTGAACCTCTCTCAAGTCGCTGTGATCGCGCTGGCCTGCGTGACGCTCGTCGCCTGCTCACCCAAGGACAGTCTCTTTTCGCTGGCGCCGAACTACACGGTGCAAACAGTGCAGTCGGTAACGGATGTCGCCGGGTGTATCGCCGAGCGCTGGCGAACCAGCGCGCGTCACTTGCGCGAAGTGCATACGAACGATGCGGTCAGAGTCGAGGCGCAATCGCTGTTTCATGGCGTGGCGATCGGCGTACGGCTCAGGACCCGCGACGGCGACACGCTGGTCGAGTATTTCCAGCGCCGCGTCGCCGATCCGATCTATCGCGCGATGGTCAAGGAGTGCACGCGCTCATGAGCGCGCGTGGTTGATGCGTCGAGCGGAGATCAGAACTCGACGAGCGCGAAGTCTTCCTTGCCGACGTCGCACAGCGGACAGCGCCAGTCTTCCGGCACGTCGGCCCAGCGCGTGCCGGGCGCAATGCCCTCTTCCGGCAAACCGGCAGCTTCGTCGTAGATCCAGCCGCAGATCACGCAGACCCACTGTTTGAACTCGTCCGCTGATGCCTGCGTGTGTGACGTGCCATTCGAGCCGGCCGTTTCCGCCACGGCTACGTTCTTGTCCTGATCGACGGAAACGACGAACGGTGCGGGCCGTTCAGCGGCAGACCTGTCGAGATAGCGTTGCAGCGCCTGATGCAGTTCGACGGCTTCGTTGTGGTTCAGGTCGATCCAGAACGGATCGCCGGCGCCATCATTGAGGCGATCGGGCGAAAACTGGAGTTCTACGGCAGTGGCTTTCTTGTACATGTGAAGTGACATTGAGCGAACGCATGCTGCTGCCGTTCGCTGCGCAGTCGAACTGAAGTCCGTTGCGCTCAGAAAAAGTGACGCAGCAGCGCGCTGCACAGCGCGGCGGCAATACCGATCAGACCGAGGGTTTCGAGAAGCGTCAGCGAACGGCGAGTGTTGGCACGATTGGGTGTCGACATGGGGCTTGAACAGAATGAATGACGGGGGGACCGTGGGATTGCGTCCGGTCCACAAAAAACGCGAGCCCGGATTTTAAACGCTCATTCGTTCGGTAGCTTTCTTTTCGCTGTCGGCTTGCGCGGATCGGGATGCTGCATGCGGAAAAATTGACTTGCGTTTCGAGCGTCGATTATCGCTCGCGAGAAGGCCGCGATTAACTCCGTCTGGTTGATAGAGTCTTTCGGGCTGGGGATTGCCGATTGTTCGCCGTTCGTTCCTGTCGACACTCAGCCGTGCGCTCGCCATTCACGAACGCACAGCGCTGCGACAATTCACCACAGAAAAACCGCACTATCGATCGACAGGCGCGCAGTTGCCACGGCTTTGACAATTACTTTGCCGCTTCGCTTCTTTCGTATCGCCGCCCGTTTCACGCACGCGGTCGTCGGCCCGATAGTATTCGGCGTTCTGATCGGCCTTCGCAAACGAGGCCACGGGCGCGGCCAGGCCGGAAAAGCCCACGACAGCAAGAACAAACGCAAGGGTCTTCATTGTTCACCTCCTTGTTTGATCGTTGCGACGGCAATCGACGGCGATCCACGCACGATCGTTTGCAAACGTTCAGGTCGGGTGTGAACCGAATGGTCAGCCGTATGCGTCCGACCGTGACTGACCAAGCGGAACACTTAAAAAGCATAGTCGCTGGCTTGCGGAGGTGTTAGTCAGGCAGAAAGGCCGGGCGCGCATCACAATGATTTGGCCTTGCCAGTCGGCGTCAGGACTTGCAGCAGGCCGTCCGTGTCCTTCACGATCAGCGCCATCACGAGTTCGATGCCCGGCGCAAGCGCCGCGTGCGCGCCGTCCACGCGTTCGTTGATCCGCTTGAGCAAGGGATCGAGCGCCGCGCGGGCTCCCCGCGCCTTGTTTCCGTTGACGGGTATTTGATTCACTGCATCGGCGAGCAAGGACAACGTGCGCGGCAACGCCTGCCACACCTGATCGACATGCGGCTTGCCGCCGTCCGCGCATGTGTGCGCGAGCGCCTGGCCGAACACCAGCACGTCGCGGTGCAGGCGGCTCAGAAACGGCGGCACCTTGTCGATCGCATCGGAACTGTCGCGCAGGATCGGCACGAACACATGCTCGCGTCCCGCCTCTTGCAGCGCTTCGGCCAGCGCCGTCTGCGCGGTAAGGCTGTTTTGCTCGAGAAGTGCCAGCGCCGTGTCGTCTCGCGAGAAAGCGAGCTTGTGCTCGATCATCTGCGCGAGCGCTTCCAGGCAGTCGTGCGCGTTCCGGTGCGCGCTCTTCAACGCGCGATTCGGCCACATCACCGTCGCGATGAACGCGGCCGACGCGCCGATCAGAATCTCGGCCACGCGATGCAAGGGCCGCACGAACGCCGAACCGGCGTCGCCAGGTACGAGCAGCACGATCACGAGCGTCACGCAAGCGAGGCGCAACCCCGGCCGCGCAGCGGCGAGCGCCGCGAGCGGCAGCAGCGCGACGGAGAACACGGGCAGCGGATCGAAGCCGTGATCCATCACGACGAGGCCGATCCCGCCCACGATCCCGCCGATGCACGCGCCGATGATCTGATCGCGCGCGGTCGTGATCGCCTGCGTGAGACTCGGCTGCGTGACGACGATCATCGTCGTGATCAATGCCCAATAGCCTTCGGGCAAGGTCGCCAGTTTCGCGGCGCCGTAGCTGAGCACACAGCCCGTCAGCGTGCGCGCGAAGCGTCGCGCTTCGGGCGCGCGCAACAGGTTGATGAGCCAGTCTCGATCTTGTCCAGTCATTCAGGTATTTCCATCAAAACGCATGAATTGCCTTCATTGGGGAACATGCCCTGCTCCCGCGACTCCCTGTATTTGAAAGCCTTCACCCAGGAGCATCATGCCGATGCAGCAAGTCCATGCCCGCCGCATTCTTTCGATCGCGCTCTGCGCCGCCGCGCTGCTCGCAACGAATACGCAGAGCGCCATCGCACAAGCGCTGCCAGCCGATGCTCCGGCCGCCGCGGCATCGAGCAGTGTGTCGCCCGTCGTGCCCGTGCCGCCTTCCGATCTGTATGGCGCCTTGTATCGCGATGTCGAACTCGCGCATCTGTATCCGGACAGCAAGACCTTCGCCGATATGGCGCCCAACGCGCCGCCGCAACAAATCGTCGCCGATTATGCCAGGCAGAAAGGCGATGCGCAGTTCGACCTGAAAGGGTTCGTCGAGCAGCACTTCACGCTGCCCGCGCGCGAGACGAAAGACTACGTGTCCGATCCGAACCAGAGCGTGACAGCGCACATCGACACGCTCTGGTCCGTGCTCAGGCGCGATCCCGATGCGAGCGCGAGCCCGTGGTCGTCGCTGCTGCCGCTGCCGTATCCGTACATCGTGCCCGGCGACCGCTTCGACGAAATCTACTACTGGGACTCGTACTTCATCATGCTCGGCCTTCGGCAAAGCGGACGCGAAGACCTGCTGAAGAACGAACTGGATAACTTCGCGACGTTGATCGACCGGTATGGTCATATTCCCAACGGCAACCGCACGTATTACCTGAGCCGCTCGCAGCCGCCGTTCTTCGCGCAGATGGTGCGGCTCGCCGCCGATCGCGAAGGCGATCAGGTTTATCTGCACTATCTGCCCGCGCTGCGCAAAGAATACGCGTACTGGATGGACGGTCACGACAAGGTCGCGCCGGGCGGCGCCTTCCGGCATCTGGTGCGCCTGCCCGACGGCACGCTCCTGAACCGCTATTGGGACGAGCGCGACACGCCGCGCGACGAATCGTATCGGGAAGACGTCGCCACCGCCCAGGCGACACCGCAGCGTCATGCCGACGATCTGTGGCGCAATCTGCGCGCAGGCGGTGAAACGGGCTGGGACTTCAGCTCGCGCTGGTTTGCGGACGGCAAGACGCTCGCGACGATCGAAGTCACGTCGATGATTCCCGTCGATCTGAACAGCCTGCTCGTCGATCTCGAACGCACGCTGGCAAAGGCGTATCGCGTGCAGGGCGACGCGACGCACACGGAAAACCTCGAACAGCGCGCCAACGCGCGCGCCGATGCGATCCGCCGCGTGCTGTGGGATCCGCAACTCAACGCGTTCGGCGATTACGACTTCGTCCGGCATCAGCTCACGCACCGGCTCAGTGCAGCGACCGTGTATCCGCTGTACGCGGGCGTCGCGACGAAAGCGCAGGCAACCGCCGTTGCCGCGACGATTCGCGCGCGGCTGCTGCGTCCCGGCGGACTCGCGACCACGACGGCGCAGACGGGCCAGCAGTGGGACGAGCCGAACGGCTGGGCGCCGCTGCAATATCTCGCCGTGACGGGTTTGCGGCGGTACGGTCACGCGGATCTCGCGCAGCAGATCGCGATGCGCTGGATCGGCACGAACGTCGCGTACTACCAGCACACGGGCAAGCTGGTCGAAAAGTACGACGTCGACGCGAAGGCGGGTTCGACGGCAGCGGGCGGCGGCGAGTATCCGTTGCAGGATGGTTTCGGCTGGACCAACGGCGTGCTGCGTACGCTGATGGCGATGTATCCCGGCGCGGCCGGTTCGTCGACGCGTCCCGCCGATGTGCCTTCGGGCGCCGCGGGCGTATCGGAAGCCGCATCGGCGGCGGCCGCTGCGCCGAAGACGACGCATCGTCTGCAAGCGACGCCTGCGCCTGCATCTGCACCTTGAAGCATTGAAGTACTGAAGGGAGCACGGACTACACGCCGCCTAACTGCTTGTTACGAAACTCGCACACATGTTGCACCTTCGGCATGGGGCACCGCGTAGACTGCGCTCACAGTCACCGGCGAGATTCGATGCAACACGCTATTGAAATCGGCAGCGCCGGCGCAACATCGGTTCGACCAAAACAATCGGATAACAGCATGACAGCTTTCGGGAAAGCCACACTCGCCGCCGCAGCGCTCATTCTTGCCGTCAGCGGGACGGCGCATGCGGCAGGCTGCATCAAGGGCGCCGTGGTCGGCGGCGTCGCGGGCCACTATGCGGGCCATCACGCCGTTGTCGGCGCAGTAGGCGGTTGCATCGTCGGACGTCATCTTGCGAAAAAGCACGCTGAAGAACAGGCCGCTCAACGTCAGGCGATCCACGCGCAGTACCAGTAATACAGGCAAGCCGCACGCAGCGATTCAAACGGCGCTCGCGATTTAAGTCTGTCTTAATTGTCGCGGCTCATTATCCGTTCGCAGGCTTGTCATTGATCCCCTGTCGTGCCGCCAGAGCATCGGCGGCACCTTTTTCCGCGCGACAACAAGCCGATTCGTCCGCGCCGGAAACGAAGAAAAGAGGTACATCACCATGTCGCAGAAGTCGAAGAACCGTAAGCAGACCCGCCCCTCTCCCGCCATGTCGCCGCTGCTGCGCGCGCTGACGTTCAGCCGTGCGGCGCACGAGCCGATCACGAGGGCCATGCTGCTGCAGGCATACGCGAGTCTCGACGCGTTCCGGCGCGGCCAGGGTTCGCGCGAACTGTTCACGACGCTCGGCCGGCAACTGCTGGTGGCCGAAGAACTCAGCCGCATCGGTCACGTGCCCGATGCAATCGACGATATCGCGGAAGCGCAGATCGCGATGACCGACATCGACGCAAACGAAAAGACGAGCGGCAAGTGGACCGTCGACGGCGACAACTACGCGTGGCTGACCATCGCGCTCGATGCGTTCGAGCGCCAGCTTGTCGATGCATCGCTGGAAGACATCGCGAAGGCCGAAGCCCGGATGATCGAAGGGTTGATGCGCACCGAGCAGCAACTGGCGCACGCAGTCGCCGCCTGAGCGCGGCGCGTGGCGCACCGCACCCGCCTCGGTGCGTGAAACGAGGCGCCTGAATCAGAGCTTGTGCATTTCCGCCTGCATCCAGTCGTGCACCTGATGGCTGAGTTCCTGCGGCGAGCGCTCGACGGGCGACAGCGTGGGGCCGACCACTACGCGGATATGCCCCGCCCCCGTCGGCCATCCTTTTGCGGGCCACACCTTGCCCGCATTGTGCACGACGGGCACGATCAGCGAGCCCGTCGCGCAGGCTAGACGCACGCCGCCCGAGGTGAGCTTGACGGGCGCGTCATGCGCCACCCGCGTGCCTTCCGGAAAGATCACAACCATATCGCCCTTTGCGAGCCGCTCGGCCGCTTCGCGCGTCACGGCGACGTGCGCCTGGCGCGGCGAGCCGCGATCCAGGCTGACCATGTCGAGCCCCTTCAGCACCCAGCCGAAGAACGGGATGCTCAACAGATCCTGCTTGAACACGAAACTGATCCGGCGCGGAAAGAGCGCGAGGAAGGCGAGCGTTTCCCACGTCGACTCGTGGCGGCACAGAATGATCGACGGTTCGTGCGGCAGATGTTCGAGGCCCTCGATCGTGCAACGGATGCCGAACGCCGCATGCATCACGGCGACGAGCGCCCGGCACCAGAGCGCCGCGAGCCGGTAGCGCGCCGACCGGCTGATGAACGGATACAGCAGCAGCATCACCGTGGACCAGAGCGTCCCGCTGCCCAGCAGATACACGATGAAAAGCCATTTGACGAGAACTGCGCGCATGGTGTGAGGCATCGACGGAAGGTGAGAAGGCACAAGCCAAACCCAGATACTACCGGCGATGAAAAAAACGCATCTTATAACTCCGCAGCGAGACCCGATCCTTGCGCGGCGCGCCACAAAAGAAAACGCCGGCCAAGGCCGTAATGCCGTTCAGTTAAGCGACTGAACGGCATTTTGTTTTTGGCGCAAACCGGTTGTAAACGGGACGCGGCGATGTTAACTTTCATCGCCATGCTGGTCGATGATCTGCGCCTGCTTGTTGAATCACAGCCGCCGCTCGAATGGGACCGGCTGGGCCAGCATCTGCCGTACGAATGGATCGAGTGTGCAGTGCAGGCCAGTGGCAGTGCCAGCGTGCGTCGGCGTCGGCTGCCTGCGCAGCAGGTCGTATGGCTGGTGATTGCGCTGGCGTTGTACCGGCACCAGTCGATCAGCGAAGTCGTCGATGAACTG
>NZ_JAAGPD010000102.1 GCF_017104565.1 Paraburkholderia sp. Tr-20389
CGCAGCATCTCCAGCACCCGCCTGACATCTGCGTCGGCGAGGTCGCCTTCCGGTTCCTTGCGTGCGAGCAGCAAGTCCATCAGGTCGTTATCGCTCAGTTCCAGCAGGCGCGTGAGCGCGCCCACGTCTGCATCACTGAGGTCATGCTCATATCGGCTGAAAAAACGCTCGAAGATCAGATCGTTTTCCAGCAGGCCGCGCCGCGCGCGCCAGCGGAGGCGTGCGCGGCGAAGGGGGTCGGACTGATGTGGGACTTCACCCATGTCAGTACGCGCAGGGCCGCCCCCAAGCGTACTGACTGCCCCCTCGGGGGGCAGCGAACGGGAGAGAGCGTCGGGGTTGTTCATTCTAGACCGTCCGGCGCACCATCAATTCCTTGATCTTGCCGATCGCCTTCGTCGGGTTGAGCCCCTTCGGGCACACGTCGACGCAGTTCATGATCGTATGGCAACGGAACAGACGGTACGGATCTTCCAGATTGTCCAGCCGCTCGCCCGTCGCTTCGTCGCGGCTGTCCGCGATGAAACGGTAGGCCTGCAGCAGCCCCGCCGGGCCCACGAACTTGTCCGGATTCCACCAGAAGCTCGGGCACGACGTCGAGCAGCTCGCGCACAGAATGCACTCGTACAGACCGTCCAGCTCGTCGCGCTCTTCCGGCGACTGCAGACGCTCCTTCTCCGGCGGCGGCGTGTCGTTGATCAGGTACGGCTTGATCGAGTGATACTGGTTGAAGAACTGCGTGAAGTCGCAGATCAGATCACGCACCACGGGCAGCCCCGGCAGCGGACGCAGCACGATCTTCTGCGGCAGGTCGTTCAGGTTCGTCAGGCAGGCGAGACCGTTCTTGCCGTTGATGTTCATCGCGTCCGAGCCGCACACGCCTTCACGGCACGAGCGACGGAACGACAGCGTCTCGTCCAGTGCCTTCAGTTTCACCAGCGCGTCGAGCAGCATGCGTTCGTGCGAGTCGATCTCGATCTCGTACGTCTGCATGCGCGGCGCGGCGTCCCTGTCCGGGTCGTAGCGGTAGATTTCAAATGTACGCTTGGCCATTGTGTGGGGTCCTTTATGCTTAGAAGGTACGCGCTTTGGGCGGCACCGATTCGACCGTCAGCGGGTTCATGTGCACCGGCTTGTAGTCGAGGCGGTCGCCTTCGCTGTACCACAGCGTATGGCGCAGCCAGTTCTCGTCGTCGCGATGCTCGAAGTCGTTCTGCGCGTGTGCGCCGCGGCTTTCCTTGCGCGCCTCGGCCGACACCATCGTCGCGCGCGCCACTTCGATCAGGTTCTCCACTTCGAGCGCTTCCACGCGCGCCGTGTTGAACACCTTCGACTTGTCCTTCAGGTGGATATTGCCCACACGGTCGGCCACTTCGCGAATGCGCTCCACGCCTTCGGCCAGCAGCGCCGACGTGCGGAACACGCCCGCATGCTTCTGCATCGTCGAGCGGATGTCGTTCGCCACGTTCTGCGCGTATTCGCCCGAGCTCGAACTGTCGAGCTTCGCCAGACGCGACAGCGCGAAATCAGCGGCATCCGCCGGCAGCGGCTTGTGCTCCTTGATTTCCTTCACGTGCTTGACGATGTGGTTGCCGGCCGCGCGGCCGAACACCACCAGATCGAGCAGCGAGTTCGTGCCCAGGCGGTTCGCGCCGTGCACCGACACGCACGAGCACTCGCCCACGGCGTAGAAGCCGTTGATCGGATCTTCGTGACCCTTCGCCGTACCCACGACCTGACCATGGATGTTCGTCGGGATGCCGCCCATCTGGTAGTGGATGGTCGGCACGACCGGGATCGGCTCCTTGATGCAGTCGACGTTCGCGAACTTCAGCGCGATCTCGCGGATCGACGGCAGACGCTTCATGATCGTCTCGGCGCCGATGTGCGACAGGTCCAGCAGCACGTGGTCCTTGTTCGGACCCACGCCACGGCCTTCCTTGATTTCCTGGTCCATCGAACGCGAGACGAAGTCGCGCGGTGCCAGGTCCTTCAGCGTCGGCGCGTAGCGCTCCATGAAGCGCTCGCCGTTCGCGTTGCGCAGAATGCCGCCTTCGCCGCGCACGCCTTCCGTGATCAGCACGCCCGCGCCCGCCACGCCCGTCGGGTGGAATTGCCAGAATTCCATGTCCTCGAGCGGGATGCCTGCGCGTGCGGCCATGCCCAGGCCGTCACCCGTGTTGATGAACGCGTTGGTCGATGCCGCGAAGATCCGGCCCGCGCCGCCCGTGGCGAACAGCGTGGTCTTGCCTTCGAGGATGTAGACGTCGCCCGTTTCCATTTCCAGCGCGGTCACGCCGAGCACGTCGCCCTCGGCGTCGCGGATCAGGTCCAGCGCCATCCATTCGACGAAGAACGTGGTCTTCGCTGCGACGTTCTGCTGGTACAGCGTGTGCAGCAGCGCGTGGCCGGTACGGTCAGCCGCAGCGCACGCGCGCTGCACCGGCTTCTCGCCGTAGTTCGCCGTGTGGCCGCCGAACGGGCGCTGGTAGATCGTGCCGTCCGCGTTGCGGTCGAACGGCATGCCGAAGTGTTCCAGTTCGTAGACGGCGTTCGGTGCTTCGCGGCACATGAACTCGATCGCGTCCTGGTCGCCGAGCCAGTCGGAGCCCTTGATCGTGTCGTAGAAGTGGTAGTGCCAGTTGTCTTCGCTCATGTTGCCGAGCGACGCGCCGATGCCGCCCTGCGCCGCGACGGTGTGCGAACGCGTGGGGAACACCTTCGAGAGCACACACACGGAGAGGCCCGCACGCGCGAGCTGCAGCGACGCGCGCATGCCCGAGCCGCCCGCGCCGACGATGACCACGTCAAATTTGCGGCGCGGCAGGGAATTCTTGATTGCAACCATTCTTTTACACTCTCCAGAGAATCTGCGCGGCGTAGCCCGCACACGCGAGCAGCCAGACGATCGTCAGCGCCTGCAGCAGCAGCCGCGCACCCACGGGCTTGATGTAGTCCATCCAGATGTCGCGCACGCCGACCCACGCGTGATAGAAGAGCGACAGCAGCGTGACGAACGTGGCGAGCTTCATCCATTGCGTGGCGAAGATGCCTGCCCAGCCGTCGTAAGAGAATGCCTGCGCGCCGAAGAACCAGCCCAGCAGGATGACGGTGTAGACGGCCATGATGACCGCCGTGATGCGCTGCGCGAGCCAGTCGCGCAGACCGTAGTGCGCACCCACGACGAGGCGCTTCGAGCCAACCCGGTTATTTGCCGACATGTTTTAGAAAGCTCCGAACAGTTTGAGCGCGAAGGCGATCGTCAGGATCGACGACACGACGAGCACGACCACCGAGGTACGCTTGCCGCTTTCCTTCGACACCGCGTCGTGGTTCATGTCCATCAGCAGATGGCGCACGCCCGCGCAGAAGTGGAACAGGAACGCCCACGCCAGCACCAGCGTGATCAGCTTGACGAGGATGTTGGACAGGAAGCCCTTGAACACCTCGAAGCTCAGTTCCGAGGTCAGGCTCTGGTCGAAGAGGTACAGCAGGAACGGAAGGAAGAC
>NZ_JAAGPD010000103.1 GCF_017104565.1 Paraburkholderia sp. Tr-20389
TTGGCGTCTGGATCACAGGCGTGGTCGTGTTGCCGGCCACGTCGGTCGAAGCGGGCGTCGACGGCTGTGTCGCCGCGTTCGCTGCATTCGCCGCGTCCGTGGCGCTGCTCGCCTGAGCTTGCGCCTGTGCCGCGGCGGCTGCTGCTGCGGCGGCCGCAGCCGTCTCAGCCGCGGCGGCGCTCGTGGTCGGCGCGGCGTCGTTCTGCTTCGAAGCGGAGTCGGTCTTGTCCTTGCCGTTCGTGCCGTTCGCACCATTGGTGCCGTTCGCCGCGCTGCTTTGCTGCGTGCTGTCGGTCTGGCTCGCGGACTGCGTGCTGTCGGTGCTGTTCGAGCTGTCCGACGCATCGGTGCCGTTCGACGAATCGTCGGCGGGCGGCGCGTCGTGCACGCTCGAACCGTTCGATGCCGACTGCGAGGGCGACGGCGTCGGCGCGCTCGGCGCGGGAGACGGCGTGGGCGCGGCGGCCTGGTTCTGTGCGTTGATGCTTTGCTGCAGCGTGGTCGAGAACGGCAGCGCGCTGCCGGCGTTCGCGCCGTTCGACGCGCTGCTGCCCGATGTGCCGCTCGAAGAGCCGAGCAGCGAGTTGATCAGTGAAAGAGGCGACATGCTGGATCTCGTGTAGTCGTGTCAGTCCCGTTGCGCGCCGCATTGCATGCGGCGGGCGGCGTCATCACGCGCCTTCCGCGCGCATCCGGAGAATTCTTGCGCCGTATTCGTCGGCGTCCCGTTGATCGCGGCGCGCCGCGACCTTGGCTTCGGCGGCGATGCCGCGTGCTTCCAGTACTTCGTAAGAGCCGAGTTTCTGCTTGCTGCGCTGCCATTCCGGCTTGGCCGCTTCGACGCGCGCCGTCGCCGTCTCCAGCAACTGGCGCTGCTGTTCGATGGCGGCATCGAGTGTGTCGATGAATGCCTGAAAGTTGCGCATGTTGCCGGCAGGCATGCCTGCCTTGGCCGTCTCGGTGAAGCGGCGGTGATACTCGTCGCGGTATTCGATGAGCGAGTTCAGTTGCGCTTCGACTTCGTTGCGCTCGCGCTGCACGCGGCCGAGCTTGCGCGCGGCAGCGTCGACGTCGTCCTGTGCGAGGCCAATCAGCGTCTTGATCGGGAAGTGCTTGCTCATAAGCGTCTGTTACTCCTAGCCGAACAACGAGTCGAGGTGCGCCAGGCTCGCTTCGAACCCGGCGCTTTCGCGATAACCTTGCTGCAGGAATGCTTCCATGCGCGGATACAACGCGATGGCCTTGTCGAGCACAGCGTCGCGTCCCGCCGAATACGCACCGACGTTGATCAGGTCGCGATTGCGCTGGTAGCGCGACAGCATCTGCTTGAACTGACGCGTGCGATCCAGATGAGCGTCGCTGATGAGCGCCGTCATCGCGCGGCTGATCGACGCTTCGATGTCGATGGCGGGATAGTGGCCCGCTTCGGCGAGCGCACGCGACAGCACGATATGGCCGTCGAGAATCGCGCGCGCCGAGTCGGCGATCGGGTCCTGCTGGTCGTCGCCTTCCGTCAGCACCGTATAGAACGCGGTGATCGAGCCGCCGCCTTCGGGTCCGTTGCCCGTGCGCTCGACGAGCGCGGGCAGCTTGGCGAACACGGAAGGCGGATAGCCCTTGGTCGCGGGCGGCTCGCCGATCGCGAGCGCGATCTCGCGCTGCGCCATCGCGTAACGCGTGAGCGAGTCCATCAGCAGCAGCACATGCTTGCCCTGATCGCGGAAATATTCGGCCAGCGACGTCGCGTAGGCGGCGCCCTGCATCCGCAGCAGCGGGGAGACGTCGGCGGGCGCGGCCACCACGACCGAGCGCGCGAGACCTTCCTCGCCGAGAATCTGTTCGATGAATTCCTTCACTTCGCGGCCGCGTTCGCCGATCAGTCCGATCACGATCACTTCGGCGCTGGTATAGCGCGCCATCGTGCCGAGCAGCACCGATTTACCGACGCCCGAACCCGCGAACAGGCCCATGCGCTGGCCGCGTCCGACGGTGAGCAGCGAGTTGATCGCGCGCACGCCGACGTCGAGCACCTTGTGAATCGGCTCGCGATGCAGCGGGTTGATGGTCGGCGCCGTGAGCGGCGCATCGTTGCGCGAGTTGAGCGGGCCGAAGCCGTCGAGCGGCTTGCCCGATGCATCGACCACGCGGCCGAGCAGTTCCCAGCCGACGGGCAGACGCTTCGCACCGGCCATCGGATCGGCGATGGGCGCCGTCTCCAGCGGATACACGCGCGCGCCGGGCAGGAGACCGGCAACTTCCGTCGTCGGCATCAGAAACAGCTTGTCGCCGTGAAAGCCGACCACTTCGGCTTCCGCCATCGTGCGCGTGCTGCCGGGCGGCAGTTCGATCATCACTTCGGAACCGACGGCAAGACGCAGGCCGACCGCTTCGAGCACGAGACCGGCCGCGCGCGTCAGGCGTCCGCACGCGCGCAGCGGGCGCGCGATCTGGTTGCGTTCGCGCAGGCCCGTGAGGCGGTTGCGCCATGCCTGCAAATGCGGGTTGTCGAGCAGCGCGGGATCG
>NZ_JAAGPD010000104.1 GCF_017104565.1 Paraburkholderia sp. Tr-20389
TGGGCGGATCATTAAAAAAAAAAAAAAAAAAAAAAAAAATTATACACTCCCAGCCAATATCAACATATACAGCGACACCTAACCATAATAATCCATCCACTATCTCTACACGTCTCTTTACACATCATCAACTCGATCTTAATACCTCTAATGTCCCTACATTAGTCATCCTGCTACGTTCTCCTCTTGCTCTTACTCATGACTAGTGCTAGTCATCTTCATACTCTCTGTGGTCCACACATTTCT
>NZ_JAAGPD010000105.1 GCF_017104565.1 Paraburkholderia sp. Tr-20389
ATCGGCATAGGGGGTAGCCAACAGGCTACGCCCCTGCCACACCACCCGGCATGCGGGTCCGCACCGGGCGGTTCGGGAAGTTGAGGTCAGGAGAGACGGGGTAGGCCTAGTCGGTCGAACCATGCAATGGGCAGCACGCCGTTGAGCAGCTTGCCGCTGTTGCGCCACCAGCGACGGCTGTTCCCCGCCACCTGTCGCGCCACGTCATGAGCCGCGCCGAGTGCGCACAACTCACGATACATGGTCGTGCCGCGCTTCCAGTGCTTCAACTGGATCGCGCGCAGGCGATGGCGCACCCATTTGTCCAGTTCCCGCATCACGCCCGGCGTCTGCGCCAGACGGAAGTAGCCTTTCCAGCCCAACAGGTAGGGGCGCAGCTTCTCCACCACCTGCTTCAGACTACGTCCGCCCCGACGCGTCAGTTCCCGCACGCGCTGCCTGAACGTGGCCAATGGTTTGACTGCCACCTTGCGCTTGATCGCGCCACCCGCAGCTACCCACAGGCTGTAGCCCAGGAACTTGCGACCAAACGCGCTCGCCACCGCGCTTTTGGCTTCGTTGATCTTCAGGCGTAACCGCTCGTACTGCCGTCGCAACAGTGCCATCACCCGTTCGCCCGCACGGCGTGAGCGGACGTACACGTTCGCATCGTCGGCGTAGCGCACGAAGCAATGACCCCGTCGCTCCAGCTCCTTGTCCACCTCATCGAGCAGCACGTTTGCCAGCAACGGTGAGAGTGGACCGCCCTGGGGCGCCCCCTCATGCCGCTCCTGAACCACGCCATCGTTCATCACGCCCGCATTCAGGTACGCCCGGATCAGCCGGATGACGCCCGGATCTCCAATACGCTTCTGCAGCCGGTCGATGAGAATGTCGTGATTGACCCGGTCAAAGAACTTTTCCAGGTCAACGTCCACCACGATCCGCCGCCCCGACTGCACGTACGACTGCGCAGCTAGCACCGCATCGTGCGCACGCCGCCCGGGCCGGAAGCCGTAGCTGTGCTCGCTGAAGGTGGGGTCCAGTACCGGTTGCAACACCTGCAGCAACGCCTGCTGGATCAGTCGATCCGTCACCGTCGGGATGCCCAGCTCGCGCTCGCCACCGTCCGGTTTCGGGATCGTCACCCGCCGCACCGGCATCGGCCGGTAGGCCCCCCGCAGCAGTTGCTCACGTATTGCCGGCCAGGCTGTCGTCAGGTGTCGCGCAGTCTGGTCAATGTCCAGCCCGTCAACGCCCGGCGCACCCTTGTTGGCCCGCACCCGTCTGAGTGCCTGCTGCAGGTTCTCTCTCGTCAGCGCCGCAGCAAGCAGCGCTGACCCTGTGCTCTTCGTCTCACACCGCGAGCCCCAGGCTTCGTCGCTCACGGCTTCACGCGCAGCTTCACCGCGCGCCGCCACCGCTTGCCCCGCTCGCGCGGGCATCTGACGCCTTGCCTGTTGCGTCGGCATGTCGTTGAACACTCCTTTCCATTCGGTCCTTCGCCACCAGCTCCAGCCTCGCCGGCCTGTCCTGTGGCTACTATGACCTCTGCTGAGACCTCGCTCCGGTTCAGCACCGTCGCCCTTTCAGGCATGAGGCGAGGCGTCCCCAGGTAAGAACGCACTCCTTCATCGCACAACCGCCGCATCTACGCCGCTTCGCCTTGGTCACGAGAGCTTCGCGGAGATTTGCCCGCTCGCCCTGCTCGGCAGCGCCTTCTATGCGATTCTTGTTCATCGGCTCGCGATTTACGCTCCACGCTTCCTCCCCACACTCGGTCGCCCTCATGCAGTTGCGCTTCACTTCATTCGCTGTGACCAGCTTATGGCGGGACTTGCACCCGCAGGAGTGCGCCCATGCTGGGCGCACAAA
>NZ_JAAGPD010000106.1 GCF_017104565.1 Paraburkholderia sp. Tr-20389
GCAGCGAAACTAACCCTGATACGTCAAAGAAGCTCTTGGGGTAGGCCGCGTTCATGTGACTCGCTCCGGCGTTCCACCAGGGACCGCGTCCGTTGCTTGCCGACTTCCATGCCCGCGTTGGGTCCAGCCCCCGCGCCTGCAGCTTCCTGTTACGGGTAGCCGGACGCTTCCATTGCCGCCATAGCAGGCAGCGAAGTTTGCGCCTTATCCACCCGTCCAGACCCTCCAACACGCCCTTGACCTCGGTCAGCCGGAAGTAGGAGGCCCAGCCACGTAGCACCGGGTTGAGTACCGCGATCGTTTGGCCGAGATTGCGTGAAGCGTTCCCGACGACGATCTCACGCACCCGGTCTTTCAGTCGCTTCAAACTGCTCTCGGCGATCCTCAGACGTGCCTGTTTGTGCCACGTCACGCTGTAACCCAGAAACTTCCGCTGCCAGGGCCTTGCCACAGCGCTTTTGTCCCGATTGACCCGAAGCTTCAGTTTCTGCTCCAGGTAGCCGGTGATCGCGTCCATGACATGTTGTCCTGCCGCTGCGCTTTTGACGTAGATGTTGCAATCGTCGGCGTAGCGGCAGAACCGGTGTCCCCGACCTTCCAGTTCGCGGTCCAGATCCGTCAGCAGGATGTTTGACAACAGGGGTGACAGTGGACCGCCTTGCGGCGTACCTTCTGTCCTCCCGCTGACAACCCCGTCAGACATCATGCCCGCTTCCAGGTAGCGTCGGATCAGTTTCAATACCCGTCCATCTTTGACCCGGCGAGCCACGCGCGACATAAGAATGTCGTGGTTCACCCGGTCAAAAAACTTCTCCAGATCAAGGTCAACCACCCAGCGGTGGCCCTCCCTGATATAGCCTTGCGCTCGTTGCACCGCTTGCCATGCATTGCGGCCCGGTCGGAACCCGTAGCTATGCTCGGAGAATTCAGGATCGAACTCCGGTTGGAGAACTTGCAGCAGCGCCTGCTGAATCAGGCGATCCAGTACCGTCGCGATGCCCAGCGTCCGTACCCCGCCGTTGGGCTTGGGTATTTCCACTTTGCGAATCGCCGCCGGTACATAATCGCCCGCCAGTAGCGCTGCCTTGACGCTCGGCCAGTGCTGTTGCAGCCATGCCTTGAAGTCGAATACGGTGAGTCCATCGACTCCCGCCGCACCCTTGTTCTGCATCACCCGCTCATACGCTCGCCACAGGTTGGCTCGTTCAACCACGGCTTCCATCTGCCGTGGCCCTTCCGCTTTCGTTTGCCCACCCGCCGCCGTGCAGGGCTCGGCACCCATGTCGGTCCTCGGCGAAATCCGTTCGCCTCCCTCCGTCACGGGCGCAGTTGCCTGCCTTGTTGCGTCGTCGCTCTGCATCGAGGTCGGATGTCCTAATCGCGATGTTCAATGTTCAGGCCTTCAGTCAGGCGCTCTTCGACTCTCCGCCTTTGCCCCGACCTAGTATGCCGTCTGCTGACTTCTGCATGCGCATCCCGACACCTCTCGATGTCGGTAGCACGAGGCACGCATGCAGATCTCCCCGGGTATTGCGCACCCACCTTCACGCTTATGCCTGTCGGATTTACGTCGCAGCGTCCCGTGCAAGTACTGGGCTTTAGTGATAAGGGACACCTCACCCCGCTACGCCGCCTCATATCCGCTTCCTGTTCGTCAGGCCAGCGCTTTGCCTTCGGCTTCCTCCAGATTCGCGGTCGCCCGCGACACCCTTGCCGTTCAGCTAACCCTTCCCCTTGCCGGGTGGGTAGAGGACTTTCACCTCCAGGTAAGTGCGCCCTGCCGGGCGCACCCA
>NZ_JAAGPD010000107.1 GCF_017104565.1 Paraburkholderia sp. Tr-20389
TTCAACAAGCAGGCGCAGATCATCGACCAGCATGGCGATGAAAGTTAACATCGCCGCGTCCCGTTTACAACCGGTTTGCGCCAAAAACAAAATGCCGTTCAGTCGCTTAACTGAACGGCATTACGGCGATTGCCGCGCTTTTTCATTTCAACCCTTCAAACAGCCTGTAAAACGACGTTCAATAGACGTCCGGCACGATCATCGTATCCGGCACGGGATGACGGATGTACTCTTCGTGGAAGACGCGCTCAGGCAGCACGATCGACTGATGCTCGATCTCGTGATACGGCACCTGGCTCAGCAGATGGTTGATGCAGTTCAGGCGCGCGCGCTTCTTGTCGACGGCCTGCACGACCCACCACGGTGCTTCGGGAATGTGCGAACGCTGCAGCATCACTTCCTTCGCTTGGGTATACAACTCCCAGCGGCGACGGCTTTCCAGGTCCATCGGGCTCAGCTTCCATTGCTTGAGCGGATCATGGATGCGCGCCTGGAAGCGGATTTCCTGCTCTTCATCGGTGATCGAAAACCAGTACTTGATGATCTGCACACCGCTGCGCACGAGCATCTTCTCGAACTCGGGCACCGAACGGAAGAACTCTTCGTATTCGTCGTCGGTGCAGAAACCCATCACGCGCTCGACACCTGCGCGGTTGTACCAGCTGCGATCGAACAGCACCATTTCGCCGCCTGCGGGCAGATGGCTGACATAGCGCTGAAAATACCACTGCGTGCGTTCGCGGTTGTTCGGCGCGGGCAGCGCCGCGACACGGCATACGCGCGGATTCAGGCGTTGCGTGATGCGCTTGATTGCGCCACCCTTGCCGGCCGCATCGCGACCTTCGAAGATCACGACGAGGCGATGCCCCGTCTTGACGATCCAGTCCTGCAGCTTGACGAGTTCGCCTTGCAGACGAAACAGCTCGCGGAAATAGTGCTTGCGCAATTCGCGCGCTTCGGGCGTAAAGCCTTCCGCGCCGTCGAGGATGCGGTCGTCGACTTCCATTTCGAGCTCTTCGTCGTATGCATCGACGAGATCCTCTTCGAAGCGGCGCTGCCGTGCGGCAAGCGACGCGGCGTCAAGTTCCTGCTCGGATTCCTTCATCACAGTGGCTCCTGTTTCTTCCGTTCTACGGAAAGGGTTCACGCTGCGCGTGGGCTCTTGTGATTGTGAGCTTTCTGGGTGTCAGTCATATTACTCTCTTGCAGCATCGGCATGCCTTCCACGCTCCGTCAAAGCCGCTTTGCAATGCTCACTTCGTGTCCGTCGGGATCGCAGATATGAAAATAGCGCTCGCCCCATGTTGCATCGGCGGGCGCCGCCTCCGGGCTGTATCCCGCCGCAAGCGCCTTGCGATACACGGCATCCACGTCGGACACATGCACGATCACGCGCCCCCACCACAGCACCGGGCCTCTTGTGTCGACAATCAGGTTCAGATAAGTGCCACCGAAGTCGAACGACGTAAACGACTCGTGCGGTCCGCCATACGACAGGGGAAACCCGAGCGCCAGATAGAACGCAACGGCGCGCTCCATATCATGCGTCGCAAGCGTGACCGCGCTCAGCCCTTCGAATCGCGGCTCCGCGGCATCGCTGTGTGATCGAGGCTGGTTCATCGCTTCCTCCCGCGTCTGAATGATCGGCATAGGGGGTAGCCAACAGGCTACGCCCCTGCCACACCACCCGGCATGCGGGTCCGCACCGGGCGGTTCGGGAAGTTGAGGTCAGGAGAGACGGGGTAGGCCTAGTCGGTCGAACCATG
>NZ_JAAGPD010000108.1 GCF_017104565.1 Paraburkholderia sp. Tr-20389
CGCCGCCGAGATCTTCCGCGCCCTTCAGGCCGAAACGGCTGCCTGCCCACACGCCCGTGACCATCTTGACGGCCGAATGACCGCCTGCGGTCGAACCGAGCGTCGTCGAACTCGACTGATAACCGATGCCGTTATCGACGATGCCGTACAGCGTCACGCTGTTTTGCGCGAAAGCCGGTGCTGCCGTGACCAGCGACGCGCCGATCACCAGCGCCGCCTTGGCGCCTGACAATTGCTTCTTCTCCATCCGTATCCCCTCCTCGGGCGTGGTATTGATGTTGTTGCCTGTTGTCGTCGCGCGGCATGGCAATCCGCCGTGCAGCGTGCGAGTTCTTGTTGCTCTGTTTCCGTCTTCGAATTCAGTGAATTTCCGGCTCGCCTACCGAAGCGCTCGCGCCATCGCGTTGCAGGAAATCGAAGTCGCAGCCCTTGTCGGCCTGCAGCACATGTACCTGATGCATCGCGCCGTAGCCGCGCGTGAATCGCGGCGCGGGCGTAACCCACTCGGCCTTGCGCCGCGCGAGTTCTTCATTCGATACCAGCACGTTCAGCCTGCGCTGCGGCACATCGAGTTCGATCAGGTCGCCGTCGCGCACCAGCGCAAACGGCCCGCCGATGAACGATTCCGGCGCCACGTGCAACACGCATGCGCCGTAGCTCGTGCCGCTCATGCGCGCATCGGAAATGCGCAGCATGTCGCGCACGCCCTTTTTCAGCAGCTTTTGCGGGATCGGCAACTGGCCCCATTCGGGCATGCCCGGCGCGCCGACGGGGCCCGCGTGCTGCAGCACGATCACGCAGGTTTCGTCGATGTCGAGGGCGTCGCTGTCGATGCGCGCGGCCATGTCGTTGTAATCGCTGAACACCACCGCGCGGCCGGTGTGCACCAGCAGATGCGGTTCGGCGGCGCCCGGCTTGATGACTGCACCATCGGGCGCGATGTTGCCGCGTAGCACGGCAAGACCGTTGTCCGGCATCAGCGGATTGCTGCGGCGGCGGATCACGTCGTCGTTGAAAATCTGCGCGCCTTCGAGGTTCTCGCCGAGGGTCTTGCCATTCACGGTCTTCTGCGAGCGGTCGATCAGATCGCCCAGTTCCGCGAGCATCGCCGGCAGGCCACCGGCGTAATAGAAGTCTTCCATCAGAAACGCGCCCGTCGGCCGGATGTTCGCGAGGACCGGCGTGCGGCGCGAAATCGAATCGTAGCGATCGAGCGTCAACGGGATGCCCGCGCGACGCGCCAACGCGATCATGTGCACGATCGCATTCGTCGATCCCGACAGCGCGAGGCAGGTCGTCACGGCGTTATCGATCGATTTCTCCGTGAGGATGTCCGACGGCTTCAAGTCTTCCCACACCATCTCGACGATGCGCATGCCCG
>NZ_JAAGPD010000109.1 GCF_017104565.1 Paraburkholderia sp. Tr-20389
TGCAGTGCAGGCCAGTGGCAGTGCCAGCGTGCGTCGGCGTCGGCTGCCTGCGCAGCAGGTCGTATGGCTGGTGATTGCGCTGGCGTTGTACCGGCACCAGTCGATCAGCGAAGTCGTCGATGAACTGGACCTTGCGCTACCCGCAGCCGATGCGTCATTTGTCAGCAAGAGCGCCATCGCTCAGGCGCGGCAGCGCATCGGCGCCGCGCCCCTGGCGTGGCTGTTTCACGAATCGGCCAGGAACTGGGTCGCGCAGGATCAGGCGCAGCACCTCTTCAAGGGGCTCTCGCTGTTCGCGATGGATGGCACCACGCTGCGAACCGCCGACAGTGCCGCCAACCGCAGGCATTTTGGCGCCTCGGCCGCCGCTCATGGCCGGGTTGGCAGCTATCCCCAACTGCGCGCGGTAACGCTCACCGCCCTTGCGACGCATCTGGTGCGTGATGCGGTGTTCGGTCCTTACGATATCAACGAGATGATCTGGGCGCGTGAACTCATCGCTCGCGTGCCGGCCAATTCCATCACCGTATTCGATAGAGGGTTCCTGTCGGCCCAGCTTCTGTGCAATCTGGTTTCAGGCGGCGAGAACCGGCATTACATCATCCCGGCCAAATCCAATCTGCGCTGGGAGGTCGTGAGCGGGCACGACGGCGACCAGATCGTGCGCATGCGCGTGTCGCCGCAGGCCCGCACCAAATGCCCGGAGCTGCCCGAATTCTGGCAAGCGCGCGCCGTGCTTGCCGTTGATGCACGGGGCCGGCAGCGGATATTGCTGACGTCGCTGACTGATCGAAGGCGTTTCAAGGCCGTCGACGTTGTTTCGTGCTACGAGCGTCGCTGGCAGATCGAGACCAGCTACCATGAGCTGAAGCAGTCGATGCTGGGCATGGAGTTGACCCTCCGCAGTCAGACCGTGGAGGGTGTCTATCAGGAATTCTGGGGCGCCCTGATCGCCTATAACCTGATTCGCCTGGAGATGGCCAAGGCGGCGATCGACGCCGGGCAGCCACCCGACGCACTGAGCTTCATCCGCGCGTTTCACACCATTCAGTACGAAATGACCTGGGCAGCCGTGACACGCTCGTACGGCAAACTGCCTGCGCTGCTCAAGCGCCTGCGTGAGCGGCTCAAGCAACTTATCAACGAAAAACGGCCCGGGCGCTCTTGCGCTCGGGCCGTCAAGTCCAGACCGTTTCGTTATACCGTTCGAGTCCTCAAAAGAGACCTTAACTGAACGGCATTA
>NZ_JAAGPD010000110.1 GCF_017104565.1 Paraburkholderia sp. Tr-20389
CATGGGCAAGGCACTCGACGGTGTGCGCATTCTCGATTTCACGCATGTGCAATCAGGCCCGACCTGCACGCAGTTGCTCGCGTGGTTCGGCGCGGATGTGATCAAGGTGGAGCGCGCCGGCGCCGGCGACATCACGCGCGAGCAGCTGCGCGATGTCCCCGACGCGGACAGCCTCTACTTCACGATGCTCAACCACAACAAGCGCTCGGTGACCATCGACACGAAGAACCCCGAAGGCAAGCTCGTGCTCGAGGCGCTGATCCAGAAGTGCGACGTGATGGTGGAGAACTTCGCGCCCGGCGCGCTCGACCGCATGGGCTTCACCTGGGAGCGCATCCAGGAACTCAATCCGAAGATGATCGTCGCGTCCGTCAAAGGCTTCGGTCCCGGTCCCTATGAAGACTGCAAGGTCTACGAGAACGTCGCGCAGTGCGTGGGCGGCGCGGCCTCGACGACGGGCTTCGACGACGGTCCGCCCGTGGTGACGGGCGCGCAGATCGGCGA
Organism: Paraburkholderia sp. Tr-20389; assembly: GCF_017104565.1. GTDB lineage: Bacteria > Pseudomonadota > Gammaproteobacteria > Burkholderiales > Burkholderiaceae > Paraburkholderia. Next base: position 505 of record NZ_JAAGPD010000110.1, read on the forward strand.
CAGCGGCACGGGCCTGCATCTCGCGCTGGGCATCGTCACCGCGCTCTATCAGCGCACGATGACGGGCCGCGGCCAGAAGGTGCTCGCCGCGATGCAGGACGGCGTGCTGAACCTGTGCCGCGTGAAGCTGCGCGACCAGCAGCGGCTGGAGCGCACGGGCGTGATGAAGGAGTACCCGCAGTATCCGAACGGCACCTTCGGCGAAGCGGTGCCGCGCGCGGGCAATGCATCGGGCGGCGGACAGCCGGGCTGGATTCTCAAGTGCAAGGGCTGGGAGCATGACCCGAACGCGTACATCTACTTCATCACGCAGGCACCCGTGTGGGTGAAGATCTGCAACGTGATCGGCAAGGAGGAGTGGGCGACGGACCCGGACTACGCGACGCCCAATGCCCGCCTGCCGCGCCTGAAGGAAATCTTCGCGGAAGTCGAACGCTGGACGATGACGAAGACCAAGTTCGAGGCAATGGAAATCCTCAACAAGTACGACATTCCGTGCGGCCCGATCCTGTCGATGAAGGAAATCATGGAAGACGACTCGCTGCGTAAGACAGGCACGATCGTCGAAGTCGATCACCCGGTGCGCGGCAAGTATCTGACGGTGGGCAACCCGATCAAGCTGTCGGACAGCCCGACGGAAGTCACACGTTCGCCGCTGCTCGGCGAACACACCGACGAAGTGATGGCCGAACTCGGCTACTCGTCCGCACAGATCGAAGCGCTCAGGAC
>NZ_JAAGPD010000111.1 GCF_017104565.1 Paraburkholderia sp. Tr-20389
TGCGGCAACGGCGCGGCAGGCGGCGCGGGCGGTGCAATCGGCGTCGGCACGGGTGACTTCAACATGGCCAACACCATGACGAGCGTCGCCCAGTCGGCAGCGGGCATCCTCGTAGCCAACCAGAACAGCGGTATGGCTTCGCTGGTGCAACAAGCCGTCACGGTCCAGGCCAACCTGACCGTCGGTCGCTAATCCTCATCAGGAGGCTTTCATGCGTAAGACTCTCTTGGCATCAGCAGCCATCGTCGCGCTGGGCTTCAGCGGCTATGCGATGGCCAATCCCTGCTCCAGCGGCGACTGGTCTTGCAACCAGAAGGCGAGTGGCGGCAACAACTCACTGTCGAATACGGCTTCGTCATCGCAGACGAGCGGCACGGGCGACAACGCGAACGAAGTGACCGGGTACGGAAGCGTCACGCAGGATTCGTGGAATAGCACCAAGGCCGTCGCCGTCAGCAAGCTTGACGGCAGCGTGTCCCATGTCCGCGTCACCGGCATCGGCAATGTCGCGACGAACTACGGCAGCGTCAATGGCGGCAAGGGCGGCGATGGGGCCAAAGGCATCGGCGGCAAAGGCGGCAGCGCCGGAGCCGGAGGTGGCTATGGCGGCGATGGCGGCAACGGCGGCAAGGCCATTGCCGGCGACGGCGGCAACTCGAAGGCATCGGGCGGCGACGGCGGCTACGCGAAGGCGTCGGGCGGCGACGGTGGCTGGTCGAAGGCGTCGGGCGGCAAGGGCTATGGGGCCGGCGGCGATTCCGGCGCGAAGGGCGGCAGCGCGGGAGCCGGCACGCTCGCCGAAGGCGGCAATGGCAGTGGCAAGGCAGGTGCACTTG
>NZ_JAAGPD010000112.1 GCF_017104565.1 Paraburkholderia sp. Tr-20389
TAAAAAAAAAAAACACCTCTCCCCCCCCCCCCCCCCCCCCATCGTCGTCTCTTCCTCCTCGCATTTCTCCCTCATCACGCTAATCTTTCTCCTTCTCTGCAACCTCGTCTCTTATTTCCCTACCTTGCTCTTCCTTCCTTTCTTCGCCTTTCTCTTTCCCTTTCCACTCCCTCATTTCACTCCCTCCGCACCCAACCCTCCACCACGTGCGCCTGCCATCTCTGTCTCTCCTT
>NZ_JAAGPD010000113.1 GCF_017104565.1 Paraburkholderia sp. Tr-20389
ATCGGTTATCAGTCGAGTTCGACGACGCTCGGTTCGACCGCAGGCGGTCATTCGGCCGTCAAGATGGTCACGGGCGTGTGGGCAGGCAGCCGTTTCGGCCTGAAGGGCGCGGAAGATCTCGGCGGCGGCACGAAGGCCATCTTCACGTTGGAAGAAGGCTTCAGCGCGAACAACGGCGCGATGTCGACGACCAACCTGATGTTCAGCCGCCAGGCGTTCGTCGGCGTGACCAACGACAACTACGGTTCGCTGACGGCAGGCCGCCAGTACGCGTCGTACTACCAGCTGCTGTCGCCGTACAGCCCGACGACGTGGCTCACGGGTTTCTACGGCGCGCACGCGGGTGACGTCGACGGTCTCGATACGATCTACCGCGCGAACAACACGTTGCTGTACATGTCGCCGAAGATGTACGGCTTCAAGTTCAGCGGCTCGTATTCGTTTGCAGGCGTGCCGGGCAGCGCGTATCAGGGTTCGACGTGGAGCACGGCCGTGCAATACGCGCAGGGCCCGATCGGTATCGCGGTCGGCTTCTCGAAGATCAACAACTCGAACGTGAACGGCGGCACCTTCGGCACCGATACGGCGACGTCGAATGCGGGGGCGCAGGCAGGTGTGTCGGCTGTGACCAACGGCTACCAGACGGCGCGTGCGCAGCAGCGCTTCGCAGTCGGCGCGGGCTACACGTTCAACAGCCAGTTCGACATCACGGCGACGTACTCGAACGTGCAGTACATTCCGGGCATCGGTTCGTCGTATCGCAATCTGGCGATCTGGAATTCGGGCGGCATCGTGCTGCACTGGAAGCCGACGGCAGCGTGGGACTTCGCAACGGGCTACGCCTACACGCGCGCAACGAAGTCGAACGGCATCTCGAGCAGCGCGTCGTACTCGCAGGTCAACCTGTCCGAGTACTACTCGCTGTCCAAGCGCACGGGTCTGTACGCCCTGCAGGCGTATCAGCGTGCGAACGGCCAGACGCTCGGCACGAACGGCCGCAGCATCATCAATGCAACGGCAACGATCGGCGATGGTTTCAACTCGACGCCTTCGTCGTCGCGCAGCATGGTCGGTGTCGGTGCAGGCATCATTCACCGGTTCTGATGCGG
>NZ_JAAGPD010000009.1 GCF_017104565.1 Paraburkholderia sp. Tr-20389
TGCGACGGCGGCAGTCGCCGCCGAGTGCGGCGCCACGGGCTCGACGCGCGAGCGGGCTTTCGAATCGAGCTGTCGATGCAGACGGCAATATGTGGCGACCGCGAGGCCGAGCGCGACGCCGAATACGAGTCCCGAGAAGCGCGGGCCGAGTGGATTGCCGCCGATCGACGTCGCAGGCAGAGCGGCGAGCAGCAGGATCGCGCGTCCGAACACGGGCAAGAGCGGCGCGCCGGGGCTGCGCGCGCGCCATCGGCGGTACGCGTTGGCGCAATGCCACAAGGTCACCAGCACCGCCAGCGGCAGCGCGAGCCCGAACAGCAGGCCGCCTGCGAACAGCTGATAGATCCAGAAGTTATGGCCCGCCGCCCATTCGTGGATCGCGTAGAAATCCTTCTCGCTGATCGTTCCTGCCAGATCGGGCAGGTATTGCGGCGAATAGCGATAGTAGTGACCGTAGCCTTGGCCGAGCAGCAGCGATTGTGTCGACGAGGTCACCTGATCGACCTGATCCTTGATTTCGGCAAGGCGCGTGATGGTGGTCGGATCCTTGCCCGTCTGCGTGTTGGCGGCCACCGTGAAGCGCTGCATCCAGTGTTCGCTGACGGACGGCATGCTCCAGATGGCTGCCGCAGCCATCGCGCCGAGCACGATGCTCACGATGAACACGCGGAAGGCCGAGCGCAGCAGATAACGCAGCGACGGCGCGCTCATCCACGCGGCCATCACGAACAGCAGCACGGTGCCGACCAGCAGGCTGCGCGTCACGCTCAGCAACTCGACCATCACCGTGCCGAGAAACACGGCGAGCATGAAAGGCGAAAAGCGCCGCGCCAGCACGAATTCATGCAGCAGCACGCCTTGCAGTCCGAGCAGCGTCACGGAGACGATGCGAAAGCGCACATCGGCGATTCCGCCCAGGCCGCCGCCCGTCGCGATGCCGAAGATGAAGGTAAAGACGAGACAGATCAGATTCGCCCAAAAGAGTGCCTTTTCGATCTGGCCGATGCGGTTTTCGTGCCACGGATGGCAGGCCAATGCGTAGCCGAGCAGAAACAGCAGAAACGGCAACACCACGCGCAGATAGTTGCCGAAATCGTTGCCTTGCACGAGTTGCGAAATCAGGCTGCCCGGCACGCTGAGCACGAGGCAGAGTGTCACGAAGCGGCGCAGCGGGGACGCGTCGCGAAAGCGCGGCGCGATGAAGATCAGCGCGAGCGCGGCGGCGAGCGTCGGGGCGACGAGCAGTATCTGCGCGGCGTGGCCCGAATCGGCATCCGGCGCCTTGTAGTCGAGCGCGAGCGGGCACAAGCACATCCAGATCCACAACGTAGCGTACTTGTTGCGCATCGACGATTCTCCCCTTCCCGGTGCGGTGCATTTATCGTGTCAGCGGCGCGCGCCACTGTTCAGTCTGAATATAAATGGATGGCCTGGCGTCAAGTCCGGAGCAGGCGTAATACGCCTGGGTTCTGGCGGGGTCGCACGATGCGGGCAAAAGCCCGTAGTCAGACGGTTTGGCGGGGTCCGCCAGGCTGTCCGACAAGGACAGCAACTTGGCGCACGAGTGCGCGGTCAAGCTAGCAACATGACTGACATATCGTGCGAAAAAGTGCCGTGTCGACGATGCTGCCCGCAGTGGCTCGTCGATGGTGTCCGGCCATGAAAGCAGGCACGAAATCGCAGTGGCTCTCCGCGTGGCGGCTCACAAACAAAGACCAGCAAACGACGTCGAAGGGGAACAGGCATGAAGTTATTCGGCAGCGCGCAATCGATGACGCGGGGCAGGTCGGTCGAGCTCGACTTCGTGCGCGGCATCGCGATTCTCGCGGTAATGGGCTACCACTTCCATGTGAATCACACGGGCAGCGCGCTGATCTCGATCATCGAGTATCCGCTGAAGAACTTCGGCCGCGAAGGCGTGAACCTGTTCTTCACGCTGAGCGGCTTTCTCGTCGGCGGGCTGCTGCTGCGGCAATACGCGGAGACGGGACACGTCGACGCGCGCCGCTTCATCGTGCGGCGGATGTTCAAGATCTGGCCCGCGTATTACGTGCTGATCCTGTTTCATTCGATAGTCGGCCGTCATCCGCTGGATACCTTCCTCTGGCAGAACCTGACGCATTTGCAGAATTACTTCGGCACTTCGATTTCGCAGACGTGGAGCCTCGCCGTCGAAGAGCACTTCTATCTGTTCCTGCCCGCCGTGCTGCTGCTGTTTGCGCGCTGGAAGATGCGCGCCGGTTCGATCATCAGCGTGCTCGGCGGCATCTGCGTGGTCGTGCTGATCGCGCGCTGTCTCGAAGTCGCGGGCGGCGACCTGCAAGCAGCGTTTTTCTATACGCAGTACCGGATCGACAGCTTGCTGTACGGCGTGATTCTCGCGGCGATCTACTGGATGAAGCCCGACGTGTATCAAGGCATCGCGAAGCGCACGGGCTGGCTGCTCGCGGTCGTGGCCGTGCTGGTCGCGTGGCTCGTGCTCGCGACGAAGCATGAGCCGCTCGACGAAAGCATCGGCTACACGATTCAGGCGATCGGCTTTTGCGCGTTCATCGTGCTGATGCTCGAGCACTCGGGCAAGGTGCGCGATTCGTTCGCGTATCGCGCGGTCGCGTGGCTCGGCGTGTATTCGTATGGGATCTACCTGTGGCACTCGCTCGCGCTCGCGCCCGGCGACATCGTGATCCGCAAGGCGACGGCGCTCGGCTTGCCGCCTGCGGCGATCTGGTTCGTCGCGCTCGCCGCACAGTCTGCCATCGCGATCATCGCGGGCTACGTGATGACGCGTGCGGTCGAGTATCCGTTCCTGCGGCTGCGCAACGCGCTGTTCCCGGCGAAGCGCAACGCGTCGGTGCGAGAGGAAATGCCCGTTGGCGGGCAGCTGTCCTGATACAAACGCTGCTTCAAACCTGCTGCAAAGCCTGATTCAAAACTATTTCATGCTGCACAGTGCCGCACGCATCGCGTGCGCGCGGGCGGGCGAACCATCGGGCCCGCAGGGGAGAACTTGCGTGGGCTCCACAGGAACGCCGACATGGCTTGACCGCATCGGCAGCCGTTGCCTACGGCGCGTGAGCGTGTCAGGAACGCTCGCTCTGCATGCGCCGTCGCCCGCGATGACGTCGGGCGCCGTTATCGCGAAGGCGGTCGCGCGCGACGAAGCGCGCGTCGCCGCACTCGATGCCGGCCGCGCGCTCGCGATCGTCGGCGTGATTCTCGTGCATCTCGCGCTCTTCATGCCCGCGTTGCCCGCATGGCTGCAGGCCCTTGCGGACATGGGGCAATACGGCGTGCAACTGTTCTTCGTGATCAGCGCCGTGACGATCATGCTGACGCTCGAAGAGGAAACGAAGCGCTTCGGCGACGATCGCGCGCTGATCGCGTGGCGCTTCTACATCAAGCGTTTCTTTCGAATCGCACCGCTGTATTACCTCGCGATTGCCGTCTATTCGCTCGGCAATCTTCTTGCGGGACACTTCAATACGCAGGTCACGGCGCCGCACGATGTATCCGATGTCCTCGCGAATCTGCTCTTCATTCACGCGTGGTTGCCGAGTGCGGTGAACACGGTGGTGCCGGGCGGCTGGTCGATCGGCGTGGAGATGTGCTTCTATCTGTTCGCGCCGCTCATCTTCATCGCCACGCGCACGCGGCAGGGACTATGGCGCACGTCGCTGGCGTTGCTGGTGTGCAGCGCAGTCGTGCTCACGGCGGGCGCGTGTGCCGGCGACGTCTGCACCGTCGAGAACAATTCGTTCCTCTACTACTGGCCGCCGACGCAACTGCCGTGCTTCGTCGTGGGCTTCATATTCGCGCGTTACGGCAAGCGGCTGCTGCTGCGCGACGGCATCGACCTGTCGCGGTTCGGCAGCGCGTGTGCGCTGGCTGCCTTCGCCGCTTTTCTCGTGCTGCTGTACGCGACCGGCTCCGGGCTGGGTCTCGCGCACTGGCTCGCGCCTACCGTCGCCGCGTGCGCGGCCGCCGCGCTGTTGCTGCTGCTCGCGCAATTGCCGCGACGCTATCCGGGGGCGCGGATCGTCGCCGCGTTCGGGCAGAACAGCTATGGGCTGTACATCTGGAGCTTCGTCGTGATCCTGATGGTGCGTGTCGCGTTGAAAACGCCGCTCGATGCGCTCGATCATCGGGGGCCCGTGCTGGGTTTCGCGATCGCCGCGCTGTTCGCGTGCTGCGCGAGCTATGTGGCCGCGCGGATCAGCGCGGCACGCATCGAGAAGCCATGCGCGCAATGGGCGCGGCAGGTGCTGCTGCCGCGCGTGGCGCCTGCGAAGGGAATCGAGCGGGTGAGCGGCGAGACGCCTGAATGAGCGCTCCGGATGCACGCTGACATGTTGACCGTGCGACGACGCAGACGCGCGTTGCGTCCTGACCTCAGACGCGCGCTTCGATTGCCGCGGTGATCGTCTGGCGCAGCGTTTCCTTGAACTGACCGAGCGTGTTGCGCGCGAGCAGATGATCGAGCGGCCGCTGATGCTTCTCGCCGCGCCGCCATTGCTCTGCGACGTCATCGAGCGCGCGCTTGATCGAATCCGCTGACAGATCGTCGAGACACGGCCCAAGCTGGCCGTCGCGGCAGAACCAGCCGATCAGTCCATCGCTCGTGGCGACGACGGGCTTGTCGAAGCGGTAGGCCTGCACGAGCACGCCGCTCATCCCATAGTGGCCCTTGTAGCCGAGCCAGACGACGTCGCACGCGGAGAACAGGTCGCGCTCCATCTCGTTCGAAATGAAGCGGTCGAGAATCACGGGTGCGGGCTTGAGAATCGGAATGAACGCGCGCATGAAGCCACGGATCTCCTGATCCTGTTCGCCCGCGAGCAGCAGCGTCGGTGCGTCCTTCATGCCTGCCAGCGCTTCCGCCAGCTCGCAGATGCCCTTGCGCTCGCTGATCGAACCGTAGACGAGCAGATAGCGGCCAGTGGGGTCGAGATCGAGACGCTCGCGCGCGACCAGGGGATCTTCCGCCTTCGCATCGGGGAACGGATCGGCGACATAGCGCACGGCCGCCCCATGTCTGGGCTTGTCCCGGCCGATCCATTCGGGCAGCGTCGGATCGATCGACAGAAGTGTGCGCAGTCCTTTCGTATGCACCGCGCGCCGGAACAGCAGCGACTTCAGCGTATTGACGAGCGGCCGCCCCGGCGTACGCACGCCGACCTTGCGATGATGGAAGGTTGCGCGCATCGTAATCGCGATCCACGGCGCGTGGCCGAACGGCGTGCCGAGCAGCGGCAGTGCATGGAAGAAGTAATCGACGTACGGCACGACGACGAGACGGACGCGTTCGGCGTGCTTGACGGAGTCGTAGGCGAGCTTGAAATAGGCATGAAACCGCGCATAGCTGATGCGCTTGAGCCCCCGGCCTTGACGCTGGTTTTCAGCATCGACGAAGGCGATCTGCAGATCCTCGCGCCGCGCGGACATGATCTCGCGCGCGAGCCGATGATCCTCGTTCGAGTTCTCGGTCACGACGAGACATGGATAACCTGCTTCGAGGCAGGTCTGCGCGATCCATTCGACATAGCGCCACCGATGCCCGGTGAAATTCGGCTCGATGATGACGATATAGCCGCGACTCGCGGCATCGGCGATGGGTGCTTCGATGGGGGCGAGATGGGTTGCACGTTCCATAGCGATCGTAGGGAGCAGCCGTGCGTTCACCTTAGCATCAGGCCTTCGCCGTGAACCGACAATTTCGCCATTTCTTTGGCGACAACAGACAGTCTGAATGGTGCCGTTGCCGAATCTGACTGACAGATGGCGTCCGTGTGCGGGTACGGCGAGTTACCTTGAGGGACGGCGTGCGTGAGCCGACGGACGGGCTGTGTCTGCCACGGGAACGGGCGCTCGAGCGCCGGCTTCGATCGACAGCCTTGCATGGGACAGGAGAAAAAGATTGCGGACGATGAGGCTACCGGGGTTCTCGTTCAGGGCAGGCCTGGGTTCGAGCGCAGCGACATGGGTGCTGTTGCAGCAGGTGTTGATGCGCGGGCTCGTGGCTATCAAGTTTCTCGCGATCGGCCGCATTCTCGGGCCGGAGGCGATCGGCAGCGTAAGCGTCGCGCTGCTCGCCGTCGCAATTGCAGAGTCGCTGTCTGATACGGGACTTTCGCAGGCGGTGATCCAGGGGCAGGCCGCGCCGACGCACGATGAGCTGGGCGCAGTGTGGACCACGCTCGCGACGCGTGGTCTCGTGATCGGCGCCGCGCTCGTCGCGATAGCGCCGCTGATGAACAGTCAGTTCCATCTGGGCGGCGCGCTGCTGCTCCTGCAGCTCGCGGCGCTGTTGCCGTTGCTGCGCGGCGTCGCGTCACCCGCCTATTACGTCGTGCAGCGCGAGCGGCGCTTTCAGCATGTCGCGCTCATCGAGATCTCGGCGGCTTTTCTCGACTGCTGTTGCGGCCTCGCGCTGGCCCTCGCGGGGGCGGGCGCGTATTCGGTGCTGCTCGGGATGATCGTCGGCGAATCGCTGAAGACGGCGCTCACGTGGATCACGATGAGTCCGCGTCCGCCCATCCGGTTGCGCTGGTCGGGCATCGGTCATTACATCGGTTTCAGCCGCTGGATCTGGGCGGGCAGTGTCGTCAACCTGATCCTCAACCAGTTCGACAAGGTCGTGGTCGGCAAGCTGCTCGGTCCCGCGCAACTCGGCGCGTATCAGATGTCGTCGCGGCTCGCGCAGATGCTGCTCGCCGATGCCGCGATTGCGATGTCGCAGTACCTGTTCCCGACTTTCGCCGCACGCCATCGCACCGATCCTCACGCGGCCGCGCGGCTCTTCAAGCGCTATATCGGCTTGATCGCGCTGGGGCTGGTGCTTGTCGTGATCGTGCTGCGGCTGGCGGCGCAGCCGCTGTTCGCGCTGATACTCGGCCCAGCCTGGCTGCCTGCCGTGCCGCTCTTCAAGATCTTCCTGATCAACATGGCGATCGGTGCGCTGATCGCGGTGCTGGTGTCGTATCTGCGCGCGGTCGGCGACGCGAAGGCGACGACTCAGGCGTCCGTGATCCAGGTGCTCGTGCTGCTCGCCTGCGTGCCGCCCGCGACGCACTACTGGGGCGTGACGGGCATCGCGTGGGGGATGACGGTCGGCCTCAGCTCGGCGGCTGCATGGATGATGTACCGGACCGCGAGGGTGCTGTGATGCGGATACTTCATCTCGTGCTGGAGCCGCGGCTGTCGGGCGCGGAAGTGCTGGCGAAGGATCTCGCGATCCATCAGCAGCGCGAGGGCAGCGTGGTCGGCGTGACGGCGTTGTTGCCCGAACGGCCCGACTTCGCGCCGTTCACGCGCGAGCTGGCGAGCCACGGCGTCGAGTGTGCGTTTCCCGCCAGGCGTTCGAGTCTGCCCGGCAAGCTGATTCATCTCGCCGCTGTGCTGCGGCGTTTCAGGCCCGACGTGCTGTTCGCGCATGCGACGATCCCCGCGTTCTATGCGCGTGCGCTGCCGACCAGCGTGCCCGTGATCTACGTGATGCACTCCGCCGTCAACGACTTCGAGCGCAAGCTGTTTCGCAACGTCGAGCGTCTGCTGTCATCGCGGGCGCGGGCCGTGATCGGCGTATCGCCGGCGAACGTGCGGGACTACAACGACTGCGTCGGCTCGCATCCGCTCGTGACGTTGATTCCGAATGGCGTCGACATGTCGCGCTTCGCATTCGACGATCGTCCGCGTTCCGGCGATGCGCCTCAGCAGATCGTGCAGATCGGCCGTTATACGTCGGTGAAGAACCAGTTGCAGACGGTGCACGCGTTCAGCGAGGTGGCGGCGCAAGTGCAGGACGTGCGGCTGCAACTGTACGGCGTGGTCGAGGATCCCGCCTATCTGGCGGCAATTGAGGACCTGGTGAAGAAGCTCGGCATCGAAGACCGGGTCAGGGTCGATGGTCCGCATTCGGACGTGAGCGGCGTGCTGCGCGCGTCGAACGTGTTCGCGATGCCGTCGCGCTCGGAAGGGCACAGCATTGCGTTTCTCGAGGCGCTGGCGTCGGGGATTCCCGTCGTCGCGAGCACGATTACACCGTTTCAATTCGCGAAGACGCTGCCCGGCGTTCAACTCGTCGATACCGACGATACGTCCGCCTATGCCGCGGCGCTGTTGACGGCGCTGGCGCAGCCCAAGGTGCCGAGGTCGCTTGCGGGTTTGACGCTGCAGGATACGGCGCAGCGTTATCTGGCCGTTGCGCAACAGGTGATCGGCGCGCGGGTTTGAGTCTGTTGCCCGCTCTTTCGGGCTCGCGGTGGCGTGCGCCGCGCCTTCAAGGCTTCAACGCTGCGCGGACGATCTCCGCGAGCTTTCTGCCGAGTGTCGGCGAATTCAGTTGCTGGTACTTCGAATGCGCGGCGGCGGCCGCCGCGCGCATCGTGTCGGGCGGCATCGTCCACACGCGGCGCAGCGTATCCGCGAGCGCATCGACGCCGCCTTCGCGCGGATAGAAGAACCCTGTGCTGCCGTCCTCGACATAGCCGGGCTCCGGTCCCATGTGCCGCTGCATTTCGTCGTGCACGAGGGGCGGCAGGCTCAGGCCGAACATGTGCACGACGCTCAGGCCCGCCGCGCCCGGATAGCAGCCGATGCGGCACTGCCGGCTGATCGCGGCGATGCGGCTTTCGTCGAACACGGGACCGTACCAGACGACATACTCGCGGTCGCCGTACAGGCGCTTGAGTTGCGCTCCGTGCTTGCCGCCTCCGACCAGATGCAGCGTGATCTCATGATCTTCGCTGCGCAGACGGCCGACGGCTTCGATCAGCGCATCGACGTTCGAATCGTCGCGCAGCCGCCCGATGAACAGGATGCCTGTCTCCTTGCCGGATTTCTCGGCGGGATCGACGGTGTGTTCAACGGTCAGCGAGTTATCGGCCACGATCAGTTTCCCTGAAGGACATCCGACGCCTTCCAGCGAACGCTTGGATGCGTCGGTGTAGCAGATGTACTGCGTCGACAGCGCGACGGCGATCCGGTAGCACAGCCCGCGGATCACGCCGACGTCTTCTTCGTGCCGGTACAGGCCCTGTCCGTGAATCAGGACGGGAATGCGCATCGTGCGGCCGGCCACCAGCGCGAGCCAGAGCGACAGGTAGCGGATATCGGCGAACATCAGCACGGCAGCGGGGCGCTCGCGCAGGATTCGTCCGACGACCTCGCGCTGCATGTTGATGCCCGGCGAAAACACATGGCTGATCTGCGTTTCGACGAATTCCGCGCACGCGGGTTTTTCCCGCGAGAATCCGTTCGATTCCATACCCGCGGAACTGGCGAAGAGCTTGACGGAAAAGAGCCGGTTAAGCGACTCGATGACCTCCATCCGATAGTGCGCGATCAACGGCTGCACATAGAACACGGTCCGCTTGTTGTCGGCCGTCGTGCTTTTGCCCAGCGACGCAGTACTCCAATCGGTAAGCAGTTTGTCGGTCACCGGATCAACCCTTTGCAGGTTAGTGATGCGCTGTTGATTGAAGGCCGCTTGAATTATGCAGTAGACAATTCCCTTACGCAGATTAAATGGCCGAAATTGACTACGGCGAAGGGGTTATTGTCGGGAAAACACTATTTTTTCTGAAGCCGGAATGGGATATGACCGGTGCGAGGCTTTCTGTTTCACATATTGCACGCGCCGGATGTATGCCAGGCAAGGGTTTGACGCACTATTCGCGGTGATGGGCGCGGTGCGGCGGCTATGCTGAAAAACGCATTCTTTGGCGGCGGTATTTCGATTTAATTGTGTCTTTTTAAAAGCGCCGATCGTGATTTTGCAATTGGGAATGCGGCCAGTAATTTTGGCGGAGCTTAATGAAAATGAATGGGCGCGGGTAAATTTTTCGCGAGCGATGACGGCGCTTGCGAGGCACGGCGGAAATTGGCGATCGGGATGCGTCGTGCAGAAAGCGTGACGCGAAATGAAAAGGGCTCAGCTTGCGCTGAGCCCTTCATATCTTTGGTAGGCCGTACGGGATTCGAACCTGTGACCAACGGATTAAAAGTCCGCTGCTCTACCAGCTGAGCTAACGACCCAAAAGAGAAGCGAAATTATAGCGACGCTACATCAGACTGTCAATAAACGGGCCGGCAATCATCGCCTGCGCGTGCTCCAAAAGAAAAGCCCGGAACGGTGAAGTTCCGGGCTTTCCGGCGAGAGGCGCGCGTATCGGTTCTTGAAGCGTCGACACTGCGCGTTTACTGCATCATGACAAACGGACGTCCGGCGAGAGCCGGGTGTCACGAATCATTTGATCTGCGAGAGCTTGCTTTGTGCCGACTGCGCGACATCCGAGCCGCCGTACTGCGCGACGATCTGTTCGAGCGTCTTCTTGGCGGCCGCCTTCTGGCCTTGTTCGAGCTGGTTGTTCGCGATGGCCAGCAGCGCCTCAGGCGCGCGCGGATGCTGCGGATACTTCTGCACGACGCCTTGCCACACTGACGTCGAGCCCTTGTAGTCGCGCAGCGCATACAGCGCGTTGCCTAGCCAGTATTGCGCAGTAGGCTGATACGGGCTTTGCGGATACTTCGCGATGAAGCTGCGGAACGACGTCGCCGCATTCTTGAAGTCACCGCTGCGGAACTGCTGTGAAGCCGCGTTGAACGCCTCCGTTTCACCCGGCTGCACGGTGCCTTCCACGCCATCGACCGTCTGTTGCTGCGGCTCGAACTTCTTCAGACGACCGTCGAGGTCGGTGTAGTAGTCCTTTTGCTGCTTCTGCAACGTCGTGACCTGATTGGTGAGGTCCTCGTTCTGTCCGCGCAGCGTCGCGACCTGCTGGTTCAGCTGGTCGAGACGGTTTTGCTGATCGAGGATCGTGCGTTGAGCCGCCGACAGCTGGCTCGACAGACTATCAGTCTTGGTGCGCAGATCGAGGATCGCCTGGCGAGCCTGATCGTCGTCGAACATGCCGGCGTGAGCGGGCAGGGCCATCACGGCCGACCCCGCGACGCAGGCGGCTGCGGCCATGCGCAGCCAGGAGAAACGGTGCGTCATACGGCTTGTCACCTATTACTGTTGATAGACGAGGTCCGCGCGGCGGTTTTGCGCCCACGACGCTTCGTCATGACCCGTTGCCTGCGGCTTTTCCTTGCCGAGGCTCACGGCTTCCATTTCCGAATCCGGCACGCCCAGCAGCGACATCGAACGGCGGACGGCTTCAGCACGCTTCTGGCCGAGTGCCAGGTTGTATTCGCTCGTGCCGCGCTCGTCGGTGTTGCCCTGGATCAGGACGTGACGTTGCGGGTGGCTCTTCAGGTACTGAGCGTGTTGCTGCAGCAGCGGCTGGTAGTCGTCCTTGACCGAGTAGCTGTCGAAATCGAAATAGATGCTGCGCTTTGCCAGCGGGCTGTTCGGATCGTTCAGCGGATCGACGTTGACCGTGGCGACATCGTTCGGGTTGGGTTGTGCGCCCGTCGCGCCGCCCTTGCCGGCGTTTTCGTCGAGCTTCACGCCCGAATGACAGGCAGCCAGCGTGCCGACCATTGCCACGGCCAACGCGATACGAAGTTTGGACATCATGCTTTACTCTCCTTGTGTGTTATTGCATAAACGGGCCCCAGGACGGCTCGCGTACGCTGCCACCCTGAACGGACAGGACCTGCCGCGTCCGACCATCGGTCGATACTGCGGCCAACACGCCACGGCCGTTCACCTGAGTGGCGTAAAGAATGTACTGACCATTCGCCGCGAAGCTCGGCGATTCGTCATGTGTTGTATCGGTGAGCGCCGTCGCGACGCCCGACTGCAGATCCTGGATATACAGCTTGAAGCCCCCGCCCGTGCGCGAGATGTATGCGAGCTGCTTGCCGTCCGGGCTCACGCGCGGACTCGTATTGTAGTTGCCCGTGAACGTCACGCGCTGCGCGCCGCCCGATGCCTCGCCGCCGGCGGGCATCTTGTAGACCTGCGGCTGGCCGCCGCGGTCGCTCGTGAAATAGATCGACTGGCCATCCGGCGAGTACGACGGTTCGGTATCGATCGAGCTGCCTTGCGTCAGGCGGCGCAGGCCGCTGCCGTCGGCGTTGACGGCGAAAATCTGCGTGTTGCCCGTGCGCGACAGCGCGACGGCCAGCGTGCGGCCGTCGGGCGACCATGCGGGCGCGCTGTTGTTGCCCTTCTGGTCGGACACGACGACGCGGCGCCCCGTCGGCAGATCGTGGATATAGACGATCGGCTTCTTCTTTTCGAACGAGACATACGCGACCTTGGTGCCGTCCGGCGACCACGCCGGCGAGATGATCGGTTCCGGGCTGGACAGTGCGATGTGCGCGTCCTGGCCGTCGGAATCGGAAATCTGCAACTGGTAGCGGTTGCCCGTCTTGATCACGTACGACAGACGCGTCGCGAACACGCCGCGGCCGCCCATCAGCTTCGCGTAGATGTAGTCGGCCACCTTGTGCGCGCTCATGCGCAGGCCGCTCTCCGGGCTGACCAGCTCGAGGCCGCCGAGGCTTTGCTGGTTGACGGTGTCGTACAGCTTGAAGCGCACCTGGTACTGGCCGTTCGGCAGCTTGGTGACGCTGCCCGCGACGAATGCGTTCGCGCCTTTCGCCTTCCATGCGCCCAGATCGACGGAATCGCCTTCCGATACGGGCGCGCTGCCGGCGTCGATGTTGGTGAATTTACCGCTGCGCTGAAGATCCTGGCGGACAATCGTGCTGATCTGCTGGGGAGAATTTGCCTCGTTGGCAAAATTTGCCGTGGCGATCGGGAACTGGGTGGACCCGACGCCCGTCACGAGGACGTTGAGTTGCGCATGGGCGGCACCGCCCGCGGCGATCAGACACGACGCTACGAGTGCTCGCAGGCCTAGCTTGGTCATCAAACTCATTGTTTATAGATTCCCCAAAAAACGAATTTCTAACACTTCACAACTGCAAACAGACCGGCTTGAGCAGAAATCGTTCCCGGTAAGCCCGCGTAAGCGGGCGAATCGGGAACGGAGCATCAGGCGGCCGGTCGCAGTGTGATCTTGAAGCTTTCAGGCGTCTTGCCGTTGACGTCCTGCGGCATCGGGTCGGAGCGCTGGACGGCGCGCAATGCGGCGTCATCCCACGCCTGGTTGCCGCTGCTGCGCGTGACCGTCGCGCTCAGCAGCGTACCCGTCGGCGAGCAGCGAACGGAAACGACGGTTTCGAGACCCGACGTATCGCCCGACCAGATGATGTTCGGTTGCACGCGACGCTTAACCTTGTCCGCATAGCCCGGCGACGTGGCGTTGCCGCCCGAGCCGGTGCCCGTGCCGCTCTTCGCGAGGCCGTTGCCCGTCGAGCCTTCACCGCCCGCCATACCCTGCATCGCGGCGAGACGCTGACGGCGCTCCGCGTCGAGCTTCTTCGCGGCCTCGGCCTGCGCTTGAGCCTGAGCCTGAGCTTTCGCCTTGGCGGCCTTCGCGGCGTCAGCCTTCGCCTGCGCGTCGGCTTGCGCCTGCTTGGCTTCCTGTTCCTTCTGCTGTTCTTCCTGCTGCTTCTTCAACTGCTCCTGCTTCTGCTGGGCGAGTTGCTGCTGCTTGAGCTTTTCAGCCTGCTGTTGCTGCTGCTGTTGCTGCTGCTTGAGCTTCGCGGCGGCGGCTGCGGCGGCCTGGTCTGCCGCGAGTTGCTTCTGGCGCTTAGCCTCGGCTTCCTGCTGAGCCTGCAGCTTCTGCTGGCGCTGCTGCTCGGCGAGTTCGGCCTGACGCTGGGCTTCCTGCTGCTGCTTGCGCTTCTTCTCCTGCAGCGCGATGTCGGCCTCTTCGTCGTTCACCTGCGGCGCCGGCTTGACGGGCGCGGGCGCGGGCGGCGGCGGAGCGGGGCGCGGCGTCGGCACGTCGGGCACTTCCGTCCACAGTTCGGCTTCGGCGCCTGCGGGCGTGCTGTTCTGCCAGTGAATGCCGTGATACAGGAAGAATCCGAGCAGCACGTGCATCACCACGGCGAGCGCAATGGCGCGGCCTGTACCGCGCTCGCGCGGCGGTTGCAGCGGATAGGCGTTGTTCTGTCGGCGGGTCATTGCGATTTGACGAGCAATCCAACGCGCTTGACGCCGCGAGCCTTGAGGTCGGACATCACGTTCATCACGACTTCATATTTGACGGTTTTGTCGGCGGCGATCACGACAGGCTGATCGGGATGCGACGCTTCGCGGTCGGTGACGAAGCCGCGCAGGTCGGCTTGCGTCATCGTCTCCTGCTGGGTCGCGCCTGAGTCGTCCTTGTACTTGACGCTCATGTTGCCGTCGGCCTTGATGTTGACGACGACGGGCGGCGTCTGCTGCTGCGGCGCGGCGCCGCCGACCGTCGGCAGATTCACGATGGACGGCGCCACGAGCGGGGCCGTCACCATGAAAATCACGAGCAGCACGAGCATCACGTCGATGTACGGCACGACGTTGATGTCGGCCATCGCGCGGCGCGAGCGGCTGCCGCGCATGCTGGAACGAACTGAACCGGCCATCGTGGGACTCCTTAATGGGCCTGACGCTGCAGGATGTTCGAGAACTCTTCGATGAAGGTTTCGAAGCGGATCGCGAGGCGATCGATGTCGTGCGCGTAGCGGTTGTAGGCGACCACGGCGGGGATCGCGGCGAACAGGCCGATCGCCGTTGCCGTCAGCGCTTCGGCGATGCCGGGCGCAACGTTCGCAAGGGTAGCCTGCTGGACGTTCGCAAGGCCGCGGAACGCGTTCATGATCCCCCAGACCGTGCCGAACAGACCGATATACGGGCTGACTGAGCCGACGGAAGCGAGGAACGCGAGGTTCGCTTCGAGTACGTCCATTTCGCGCTGGAAGGCAGCGCGCATCGCACGGCGTGCGCCGTCGAGAATCGCGCCCGGATCGTTGATCCGCTTTTCCTTGCCCTTCAGGAATTCACGCATGCCCGACTCGAAAATACGTTCGAGCGCACCGATCGTGTGACGGTTGTTCGCGGCGCTCTGATACAGCGCCTGCAGGTCGCCGCCCGACCAGAAATCGCGTTCGAAACGTTCAGTCTGCGCCCGCGCGCGGCGAATCGCAAACCACTTGCGGAAGATGAAAGTCCACGACATCAGCGACAGCAGCAACAGCAGCGCCATCACTGCCTGCGCCAGCAGGCTCGCATTGAGAACGAGAGAAATGATCGACAGATCTTGTGTAGTGTTCATAGAGGTTCGATGTAACGTCCCGGGTGGGGCGTCCGGCTGCAAGGTGGGTCGAAGCGTTCGGTCGGCATTCAGTCGGCAAACCGGAAGCTTCGGCGGGTCCTTCGCCGAACCATACTTGGTCTTGTTGTGACCGTTACGAGTTCACTGTCCAGGTAACAACGCGTTCAAATACTCGCCGTTGACACGCTGGCGCCGCTTGAGTCCGGTCCGCGCTGCAAGGCGGCGTGAACCGGTGGAGGAATGGCTGACGGCTTCATCGATTGTGCGTCGACACAACCGACGCGGATCGTCCCCGTCGCCAGCAGCGTGTCGCCACGCCAGGCTTCCTGGGCGAAATCCACCGACGCGCGGCCAAGCTTCTCGATCCGGCTGACGATGCGCAGCATGTCGTCGAGCCGGGCAGGCGCGCGATAGTCGAGGGCAGTGCTGCGCACGACGAAGAGCGCACCCGTTTCTTCAGCCAGCTTGCGTTGATCGACGCCGCACGCGCGCAGCCATTCGGTGCGCGCGCGCTCGAAAAACTTCAGGTAGTTCGCGTAAAACACGATGCCGCCGGCGTCGGTGTCTTCGTAATACACGCGAATCGGCCAGATAAAGCCGATTTCGGCACCGGACTGACTATCAGACATATTCATGGCGCGCATTTTACCGGAACGCAAAAGGGCGCCGCATTTTTGGGCACTGTTGTACCGGAATGTGTTCTGCGCACGCGACAGGCGCCGCATCGACGCCACCCTGTGCAGGGCTGTGCGGTCGATGCGGCACGCTCGCGATGCCTAGCCCCGATGGATGTTCAGGCCGGCGAACGACTGTGCGACGGGCATCAACTCGATTGTATTGATGTTGACGTGCGCGGGACGCGTCGCGATCCAGTAGATGGAATCGGCGATGTCTTCCGCCGTGAGCGGCTGGACGTTCTGGTAGACGTTCGCCGCCTTCTCGTCGTCGCCGCGGAAACGTACGTTCGAAAATTCGGTGCCGCCGCACAGTCCCGGCTCGATGTCCGTCACGCGGACGGGCGTGCCGTGCAGGTCCGCGCGCAGATTCAGGCTGAACTGGCGCACGAAGGCCTTGGTCGCGCCGTACACGTTGCCGCCCGGATACGGCCACATGCCCGCCACCGAGCCCAGATTGAACACGTGTCCGCGATTGCGCTCGATCATGCCCGGCAGGAACGCGCGCGTGACCTGCACGAGACCCGTGCAGTTGGTGTCGATCATCGTGGTCCAGTCGTCGAGCTCGGCGCGCTGCGCAGGCTCGAGACCGAGCGCGAGGCCGGCGTTGTTGACGAGCACGTCGACGGCGGCAAAGTCGGCGGGCAGCGCGGCGGGGACGGCTTCGACGGCCGCGCGGTCGCGCACGTCGAGCTCGAACGGCAGCAGGTTGTCGCCGAGTTCGTCGGCGAGCGCCTGAAGACGGTCCTTGCGGCGCGCGGTCGCGACGACGCGGTGGCCGCCTTTGACGAAAGCCCGGGCGATAGCGGCGCCGAATCCTGCGGACGCGCCGGTGACGAACACGATCATTGCTGTTCCCTGGTCGGTGGAGAAAGGCCACAAGCCTACTTCCAACGGCGCGATGCGGCAAGAATGACCCCGCCGCGCGAAGGCGCGTTCGGGCAGGCCCCCCGGCGGTCGCCGCACCGGTATGGCGGGGCTGCGGGCGGCTTGCGCGGGGCGCTCTCCCGCTTGGTTGCCTATTCGACCCGGTTCCAATACACTAACGCGCTCACCCCTGCGTGACTGGCGATAGAACCCAATGCTGTCAAGCCTGACGGGTTCAAGGTGGAGCGTCCCACCGTGAAGCGCAGGGTGCCGTTTTGCCGTTCGCCTGGGCAGCCATGTATCGCGCGCGCCGTCGTTTGCGCTGCCGGTGGTTGTCCTGACTCGCGTGTGCGGCACCTCCTTCATACGCCACGTCAAGCCTCCCGCCATCAGCAGTGGCCAGCAGTGCTGCGTACCTACTACGCTCCCGGCACACGACCTGCGCACGATCCGGTCAACCTGAACACACTTAACGGAACCAGCATGTTTGACAGAGCCCAAAGCACCATCGCCAACGTCGATCCGGAAATCTGGAACGCCATCCAGGACGAAAACCGCCGTCAGGAAGAGCACATCGAACTGATCGCGTCGGAAAACTACACGAGCCCGGCCGTGATGGCCGCGCAGGGCTCGCAGCTCACCAACAAGTACGCCGAAGGCTACCCGGGCAAGCGCTACTACGGCGGCTGCGAATACGTCGACGTCGTCGAGCAGCTCGCGATCGACCGCGTGAAGCAGCTGTTCGGCGCGGAAGCCGCGAACGTCCAGCCGAACTCGGGCTCGCAGGCCAACCAGGGCGTGTTCTTCGCGATGCTCAAGCCGGGCGACACGATCATGGGCATGAGCCTCGCGCACGGCGGCCACCTGACGCACGGCTCGCCCGTCAACATGTCGGGCAAGTGGTTCAACGTGGTCAGCTACGGCCTGAACGAAGCCGAAGACATCGACTACGAAGCGGCCGAGAAGCTCGCCCAGGAACACAAGCCGAAGATCATCGTCGCGGGCGCATCGGCGTTCGCGCTGCGCATCGACTTCGAGCGTCTGTCGAAGATCGCGAAGTCGGTCGGCGCGTATCTGATGGTCGACATGGCGCACTACGCCGGCCTGATCGCGGCAGGCGTCTACCCGAACCCGGTGCCGTTCGCCGACTTCGTCACCACGACCACCCACAAGAGCCTGCGCGGCCCGCGCGGCGGCGTGATCCTGATGAAGGCCGAATTCGAGAAGCAGATCAACTCGGCAATCTTCCCGGGCATCCAGGGTGGTCCGCTGATGCATGTGATCGCGGGCAAGGCCGTCGCGTTCAAGGAAGCGCTGGCGCCCGAATTCAAGGAATACCAGCAACGCGTGGTCGAGAACGCGCGCGTGCTGGCTGAAACGCTCGTCAAGCGCGGCCTGCGCATCGTCTCGGGCCGAACGGAAAGCCACGTGATGCTGGTCGACCTGCGCGCGAAGAAGATCACGGGCAAGGCAGCGGAAGCGGCGCTCGGCGCGGCGCACATCACCGTCAACAAGAACGCGATTCCGAACGATCCGGAAAAGCCGTTCGTGACGAGCGGCGTGCGTCTGGGTTCGCCCGCGATGACGACGCGCGGCTTCGGCACGAAGGAAGCCGAGCAGGTCGGCTTCCTGATCGCCGACGTGCTGGACAACCCGGAAGACACGGCGACGATCGAGCGCGTGCGCGCGCAGGTCGCCGAGCTGACGCAGCGTTTCCCGGTTTACCGCTAAGCCGCCATGCGCTGCCCCTTCTGCCGGCATGACGACACGCAGGTTGTCGACTCGCGTGTGTCCGAGGACGGCGCCGCGATCCGGCGCCGCCGGCGCTGCCCGGCCTGCGACAAGCGTTTTACGACGTACGAGCGGGTCGAGCTGGCGTTGCCCTCGGTCGTGAAGAAGGACGGCAGCCGCACGGAATTCGATCGCCGCAAGATCGTGGCTAGCATGCAACTGGCGCTGCGCAAGCGTCCAGTTGCTGCCGACGCCATCGATGCCGCCGCGTCGCGCATCGAATATCAGCTGCTTGGCAGCGGCGAGCGCGAAGTGCGCAGCGAGCGCCTCGGCGAACTCGTGATGAACGAACTGCGCGCGCTCGACACCATTGCGTACGTGCGCTTTGCTTCCGTCTACCGGCGCTTCGAAGACGTCTCCGAATTCGAAGACGTCATTGAAGAGTTTCGCCGGATGAACGCTCCTCCGGCCGCGCCCGCGAAGCCTACCCGCAAGCGCTGATTGTTCGCGCATCCGCATTTTCTCTCCCTGAAGTTCTGCCGCGAATTCACTTGATGCACGGGCATTTTCGTGCAGGAATTCGCGCGCCCGCCACCTGGCCATCCGGCTAATTGTTGGCGTTCCTGCACGCCGTTAGAGTCATCGCGTTCTTGGCGAAAATCGAGGAATGCTGATGAAACGGGATGCTCATACGCGGCGCGCACGCCGTGGCTTCACGCTGTTCGAAACGCTCGTGGTGATCGCACTGCTGGCGATCATCGCGACGTTGACGGTGCCGTCGTTCGTCGCGTGGCACGTGCGCGATCAGGTCGACGCTCGCGCACGCGCGCTGCTGGCCACGCTCAGTTACGCACGCGGCGAGGCGTTGCGCCGGGGCGCACGCGTGACCGTGTGCCGCGTCGACGCCGCGCGTCATTGCCTCACTACGGCGCAGCCGTGCAAGACGGGTGTCGTCGACTGGTCGTGCGGGTGGGCCGTGATGATCGAGCGCGCGAGCGGCTTCTATCCGTTGCGCGTGCAGCCCGATCTCGCGTCGGTCAGCATCGCGGGCGCGCTCACCAATCTGACGTTCACGCCGCCCGCAGGCCAGGTCAACGGCAGCTTCCGCAGCTTCGATATCGGTCCGCGCGCCGATTCGAAGGCGACGCAAGGCAAGGACTGGCGGCGCTGCATTCGCATCGCGGCGGGCGGACGTGCGCGCATCGCTGACGGCGCATGCGGAGCAACGGCATGACGCGCGCGCTTCTCTCATTGCAGCGCGGCCAGACATTGATCGAAGTGCTGGTTGCCGTGGCCGTGACGGCTGTGACTGTGCTTGGCCTGATCGCCGTCCAGCTGGCGATCGCACGCGATGCGCGAGCCATGTCTTATCGTGCGCAGGCGGCACTTGTTGCGGATGCCATCGCAGAGGCGGCGCGCGCGCCGAGCCCCAACGAAGCCTCGACCAGTCAATGGAAGACCCGTGCAGCGAGCCTGCTGCCGAAAGGCGACGTCGGCATAAACGCCGGGATTGACCTTGCGTTCTCCCGAGTGACATGGGCGTGGCAGGCAAGCACGCCGCGCGGCATCGCGAATCCCGGTGACACAATCGATGCGCCTGCGTCGTGCGGCGACGTCGATGTGCCGCGAGGCATGCAGTGCGTTGCCATCGCGTTCTCACGATGAAAGCACGTGTCTCTTTCACGCGTGCATGCGGTTGGCAAAGGCGCTTCGGACACGCATGCGGTCACACGCTTCTTGAGATGACGATCGCGCTCGCGCTCGGACTGATCGTGACGGCGGGCGTGGTGTCGCTGTACCGCTCGCAGCGAATCGCCTTTGCACGGGCGGCCGACGCAGCGCAGATCCACGAAGCGGCGATGAGCGCGCTGACGCTGATCGGCGAGCAGTTGCAGATGGCAGGTTTCGTTTCCGCCGACATGCCACGCCCGTATTCCGCGCGGCCCGCGCTATTCGGCTGCACGGGTGGAAGGCCGATCGGTACGGACGACAATCCGACCTGCGAGTCTCTCGCGACACATTCGGACGGGGTCGCAGTGCGTTATGTCGCCGACAGCGTCTCGACATGGCCGTCCACGACGGGGCTCGCGACAGACTGTCTCGGCCAGGGCGTCACGAAGACGGACGCCGATGCGCCTGGCGCGCCTGTCGTCAACCGCTTCTATGCGAAGACGAGCAGCTCCACAGGTGAGCCGGAGCTGTATTGCGAAGGCACGGGGAAGGCCAATTCTTCGCAGCCGCTCGTCGAAGGCGTTGAGCGCGTGCGCTTGCGGTATTGGCTCGCGGGTGCATCGTCGGCGGCGGACGCGGCGGCGTTGGCACCCGCGCAATGGGCCAACGTCGTTGCCGTCGATCTTTGCGTGCTGGTTCGGGGCACGCCGCAGAACGCGCGAACTGGCTACGTCGATTGCGACGGCGTGTCGGCGGTCGGTTCGGACATGCGCGTGAGACGCGCATTCTGGCGGCGCGTCGCGATACGCAACATCGAGGGAGGCGCAACATGATCCCTTTTCAATGCAGATCGCGGCGACTGCGCGCACGCAGCCAGGGCATTGCGCTACCCGTCGTGTTGCTGATCGCCGCCATGATGCTGACGACGTCGGCCGCATGGTTCGAGCAGACGGTGGCGGCGGCGCGCAACGCGGCAGGCATTGGCGATCATCTGATCGCATTGCATGCGGCGGACTCGGCTCTGACCGCGTGCGCCCGCAATCTCGTCAACGGATCGCTCACAGGCGTATCGCCTGTACAGGGAGCAAGCGGCGAGCCGGTTGGATGGAAGTCGCAGACGACGTTCGAATCCAGCGCGATCACGCCGTTCGCATCGTGGCCTGTGTCGCTATCGGTCCGCGCTCCGCAATGCCTGATCGAGACATGGCGATTGTCGAATCGCGCTAACGCACAGGCCTTTCTCGTCACCGCGAGAGGCTACGGTCGCAGCGCGGATTCGCAGATGTGGCTGCAACTGCAACTGGTAATCGACGGCAGCGTGGTGGAAAAACATTGGCGCCGTATTGCCGCGCGTCCCTTCTGAGTGCACATCTTATGAGCGTCGACATGAAGCCGAACACGCACGCCTTTTCCCTGCTAGAACTGGTTGTCGCACTGGCGATCGCAGCGACGTTCGCCGCTTTCGCGATGCCGTCGTATCGCGACCATATTGCGAAGGCGCACCGAACCGATGCCGCGTCCGCGCTGTTTCGCGCGGCGCAGTTCGCCGAGTCCGCCGTGCGCGCAGATGGTGCACCGTTGCCGTCCGGTTTCGATCAGGCGCCGCAAGCGGGAAGGGCAATCTACCGGCTGCGCATTCTGCCCGCCGACGAGACCAACGGTGGCTATGCGCTCGAAGCCCAGCCGCTCGAAAACGGTCCGATGGCCGGCGACGCGTGCGGCACATTCATACTCGATGCAACGGGCTTGAGGAACAATCGGGGTGCAGCAGGCGCCGCCCCTGACGACTGCTGGAGCGCGCGCTAGATGGGAAAGATATCGACGACGCGCGTCCCGTCAGGGCGGGTTCATATCGGCGTCGTCCGACGCCGTGGAGGCCGCCGGTTTGCGCGATTCGCGCTTCACCTGCTGATAGATGCGAAACGCTTCCCAGGCCGCGAGGCCGAGGCTGCCCCACTTGAGCGTGGGCTTCGCCACGCCGAGCACGCTGTTGCGAATCGGCTTGGCGAGCACCAGCGACACGATCGAGCTGATCAGCGGATATTCCTTGAGCAACGCGCCAATCCCGCTCGCGGCGCCGCCGCGCCGGCGTCCCCATGGCATCGAACTCATCGCGCCGAAGCCCGGCAGGATGAACTTGAGCCAGCTGAAATGCGTGACCGCATTACGGAGTTCGTAGGTCGCCTGCGCGAGTTCCATGCGCTCGACGTCCGCGCGCACGATCAGCAGTTCCTTGCGCAGCGCGCGCAGATGCGGCGCGCTGAGGTCTTTGGCGGTCGGTCGGCGGCTGCGAAATTCGTTATCGGAATGGACCTGGCTCATGAAGTTGATCGATGGCGTTGGACAAGGGAGAGAAGGACGCTGCGTTCAGCGTTTGCGGAAAATGTCGCGATCTTTCTCAAACTCGTGAAGCGTGGCTTCGAAGATCATCGGTGCGTTGTGCAAGCCGCTGCGCGCTTTCAACGCGCAGACGATCGCCAGGATCGCATAGACGAGCGTGATGCCGGCGAGTGCCTGCCAACGGTAGGTGTCCCAGAACGCGATTGCGACCAGCGCGGTGAGCGCGATCAAGGCCATCGTCGCGAGCATCATGGCAGCGAGGCCCATGAACAGAACCATCAGCAGTCGGTCCTTCTCTTCGGCCAGTTCGATGCCGATGAGTTCGAGCCGTGTCTGCAGGATCGAAAAGAACGAACTGAGAATGCGCCGCAGTGGTCCGCGGTCCCCGCTCTGCGATTGTGTATCGATCATGGCGTCAGCGTGTTGCGCGCGAGGATGCGCGAAGAAGGCGCGGACAGGGCGCGCGCGCCCGTCCGCCTGTCAGCGAAGCGCGCCGGCCGCCGAATGCACGGCCGGCGGCTCCACTCGCATTACTTGCGATTGATCAGCAGGCCAACCAGCACGCCCACTCCGGCTGCGATGCCGATCGACGCCCACGGGTGTTCGTGGACATAGTCGTCGGTGGCGCGAGCGGCTTTCTTGCCTTTCTCGACGACCACGACCTGCACGTCGGCTGCCTTTTCCTTCGCCTGCTTGAGACGCGAGAGCGCCGTCTCGCGCAGTTCAGAAGCGCGTTCGCCGGTGGCGCTCGCGGCCTGCTTCAGCAGATCTTCCGCGTCTGCGAGTACGGTTTTGATATCCGACATCAATCTCTCCTTGTTGACTTCCGACATTGACTGCTCCCTTCGTGCACGCTACGCGTGAATCGTAACCAAAGAAACGGCCGCTGGCGAGCCAGCGGGCCGTGCGCATGGGTTACGCGCAAATCGCGCGCAATTTCCCGAACGCGGTCGCATGAAGCGTTCCCGAACATCGCGTGCGTTTCATATCGCCCGTTTCGAACGTTTACGCTCATGGCCGTGCAGAGCACTCCACCGTTTGATGGAGCTGATCTGTCCCGCTAAGTTTCGTACATCGGCGAGAAAATTACAAAAACTGATAAGCGTTTTAGCGAATGTTCGTTAGAAGTGCATGCTCCCGTCCCTTATGCTCTAATTTGTACCCCTCGACCGGGCCGAGCCTGGCGAAACATTCGAACACTTCTAGGAGCTGCACTATGAGTCTACGTCTTGGCGACGTCGCACCCGATTTCGAGCAGGAGTCGAGCATTGGCCGCATCAGTTTCCACGAATGGCTGGGTGACAGCTGGGGCGTTCTGTTTTCGCACCCGGCCGACTTCACGCCCGTCTGCACGACGGAACTGGGCCTGACCGCAAAGCTCGCGAGCGAATTCGAGAAGCGCAACGTGAAGACGATCGCGCTGTCCGTCGACAGCAAGGAATCGCACGGCGAATGGATCAAGGACATCAACGAGACGCAGGCCGCGAACGTTGGCTTTCCGATTCTCGCCGACGGCGACCGCAAGGTTTCGCAGCTGTACGACATGATCCATCCGAACGCGAACGAAACGCTGACCGTGCGTTCGCTGTTCATCATCGACCCGAAAAAGAAGGTGCGACTGATCATCACGTACCCGGCCAGCACGGGCCGTAACTTCGACGAAGTGCTGCGCGTGATCGACTCGCTGCAGCTGACGGATAACTATCAGGTCGCCACGCCCGGCAATTGGAAACATGGCGACGATGTCGTGATCGTGCCGTCGCTCAAGGACGAAGAAGAGATCAAGCGCAAGTTCCCGAAGGGCTACAAGGCGCTGCGTCCGTATCTGCGTTTGACGC
The DNA here is from genome assembly GCF_017104565.1 of Paraburkholderia sp. Tr-20389. Taxonomy (GTDB): domain Bacteria; phylum Pseudomonadota; class Gammaproteobacteria; order Burkholderiales; family Burkholderiaceae; genus Paraburkholderia. Next base: position 24,241 of record NZ_JAAGPD010000009.1, read on the forward strand.
CGCAACCGAACAAGTAAGCGACGGCTTCTTACGAGGCGAAAAGAAAAGCCCGCGTTTGTTGAGAACGCGGGCTTGTTATTTTGGCGCTGTCCGAGGCGGGCGGAGGTGTCAGAAGAACGCCTGAATGCCCGTCTGTGCGCGTCCGAGAATCAGCGCGTGAATATCGTGCGTCCCTTCGTACGTGTTGACCACTTCCAGATTCACCAGATGCCGCGCGACGCCGAATTCGTCCGAAATGCCGTTGCCGCCCAGCATGTCACGCGCCATGCGCGCGATGTCGAGCGCCTTGCCGCATGAATTGCGCTTCATGATCGACGTGATTTCGACGGCCGCCGTGCCTTCGTCCTTCATCCGGCCAAGGCGCAGCACGCCTTGCAGGCCGAGTGTGATTTCCGTCTGCATGTCGGCGAGCTTCTTCTGGATCAGCTGGTTGGCGGCGAGCGGGCGGCCAAACTGCTTGCGGTCGAGCGTGTACTGACGCGCCGTGTGCCAGCAGGATTCCGCCGCGCCGAGCGCGCCCCACGCGATGCCATAACGCGCCGAGTTCAGACAGGTGAACGGTCCACGCAGACCTTTCACGCCCGGCATCAGATTTTCTTCAGGCACGAACACTTCATCGAGAACGATCTCACCCGTGATCGACGCACGCAGGCCGACCTTGCCGTGGATCGCGGGCGCGCTCAAACCCTTCCAGCCTTTCTCAAGAATGAAGCCGCGAATCTCGTCCTTGCCGTCCGTTTCGAGCTGCGCCCAGACGACGAACACGTCCGCGATCGGCGAATTGGTGATCCACATCTTCGCGCCGGACAGCGAATAGCCGCCGTCGACTTTCTTCGCGCGCGTGACCATGCTGCCCGGATCGGAGCCATGGTTCGGCTCGGTCAGGCCGAAGCAGCCGATCCACTCGCCCGAAGCGAGCTTCGGCAGGTATTTGTCCTTCTGCGCGTCGGAGCCGAACTCGAAGATCGGGACCATCACCAGCGACGACTGCACCGACATCATCGAGCGATAGCCCGAATCCACGCGCTCGACTTCGCGTGCGATCAGCCCGTAGCTCACATAGTTCAGGCCGGGGCCGCCGTATTGCTCGGGAATGGTCGGGCCGAGCAGACCGAGTTCGCCCATTTCGCGGAAGATCGCGATGTCCGTCTTCTCGTTGCGGAACGCGTCGAGCACGCGAGGCGCGAGCTTGTCCTGCGCGTAAGCCTCTGCGGCGTCGCGCACCATGCGTTCTTCTTCCGTGAGCTGCTGGTTCAGGAGCAGCGGGTCTTCCCAGTGAAATTGCGCGGCGGCTGCCATGACGTATCTCCTTGTCGACGAGAAGGGGCGCTTTCGTCCAGATTCCCGTCCGAATGCTTGACTTGAGTTCCGCTCTGCGAAACAATGTTTTGCAAAACGACGATTGAGTGTAGCACCCGATGTCGAAACCTGCATCCACAACATCCCCAAGTTCCGCGATGTCCGTGTCCGCACGCACGTCCGATGCCGTCGACGAGCGCAAGTTCGTCGTCGCGCTGGCTCGCGGGCTCGATTTGCTGCGCGCGTTCCGGCCTGGCGAGACGCTGCTCGGCAATCGCGACTTCGTCGAGCGCACGGGCCTGCCGAAGGCGACGGTGAACCGGCTCGCGTACACGCTGACGGTGCTCGGCTATCTGCGCTTCGACGAGGCGCTCGGCAAGTACGCGCTCGACGCCGGCGTGCTGTCGCTCGGCTTCGCGCTGCTGTCGGGCACCGACACGCTCGAACTCGCGCGCCCGCACATGCGCAATTTCGCGCGCGAGGTCGGCGCGGCGGTGTCGCTCGGCTGTCGCGACGGACTCGACATGATTTATCTGGAGACGATCCGCAGCGAGACGGCGCTGACGCTCGGCCTCGCATCGGGTTCGAAGTTGTCGATGCTGACGAGTTCGATGGGGCGCGCGTATCTCGCCGTCCAGCCCGCCGACGTGCGGGCCGCATTGCTCGACGAATTGGAGCGCGCAGCGGGCGACGAAGGCGCGGCGTTGGTCGCGCAGGCGCAAAAGGAAATCGACGCCTACGCGAGCGAAGGATGCTGCTATTCGTTCCGCGACTGGCACGACGATGTGAACGCCGTGGCCGTGCCGTTCAGCGATCCGCGCGACGGCCGCCTGCTCGTGTTGAGTTGCAGCGGGCCGGCGTCGTCGATGGGGGAGAGCGTGTTTCGGGAAATGGTCGCGCCACGATTGAAGGCGCTCGCGCGCCGGCTGGGCGACAGTCCTTGAATAATCTCAAGCCGTCCGGTTCTCGTGCACGACGAATAGCGGTCCCTGCACGAATCGCACGTCGTACTGCTGCAGAAGATCGAACTGCGCTTCCGTCGCCACGCGATTGAAGATCAACGGAATCTTGAGCCGATTCGCATAGCTGACCAGCGGCTTCACCATCGAATCGCGCAACGCCGAAGCGGCGTCCATCTTGACGAAATCCAGTCTCGCCATGTCCGACACGGACAGGATCTGCCCCGCGTTCGGCAGGTTGCCGGCCACCTTGAATCCATAGTGCTGATAGCTCTTGGTCAGATAACCAAGAAACGTCCGATGCGCGACCGCAGCGGGCGGCAATTCGATCACCACCCGCGACGGATTCAACCCAAACGACATGAGCACGGTCGAGAAATGTCGGCCGTGATCGTAGCGCACGCTTTTCAGCAACCGCTCGTGCACGCGCAGGAACAGCAGGCCGTGCCGCTGCGGGCCGAAGAAGTTGATGGAGTGCATTGCGCGCGACATGCGGTCGAGCGCCACCAGTTGCTGGTCGTCGGGTACGTGATCGAACGGGTCGAACGCGTCGAGCGGCGTGCCGTCGACCAGTTGTGTGACCGCCTGGACGCCGAGTTCGTCGCCGAAACGGTCCGCGCTGTCCGGCGACGACGATAACGACTGCGCAAGCGCATGCACCGAGATGTCGAAGATCGGTTCGTAGCTGCTGCCGATTTCGACGTCGCCGTAAGTCGCGATGGCCTCGCCGCTGCGCGGGCCAGCGCCCATTCTTAGATGCTCCCCGAGAAACGGGTGAGTGGAGGCGCGTTCGACGAGTTCGGGGATGGTCAGCGGAATCATGAATACGTGGGGAGCGGACTGGGATCGCGGCGGACGCCGCATGATTCGATGGTAGCAGCGGCGGCCGCTCTTTCATGCACCAAATACTGATATGGATTTCGCCGTTCGTGTGGCGCTCGTGGCCCAACTCGGGGTTAACGTTAATTTCACTAATCATAATCTGTTTTACTATTCGTAAAACGTCGGCGGCGATGCGCGAGCACGCGGCCAAAGCATTCACGGAGATCACTGCATGGAATCGAGCACACGACGCGAAATACAGCCGGGCTACCAGTCGGGCTTCGCCAATGAATTCGCCACCGAGGCGTTACCCGGCGCGCTGCCGCAAGGCCGCAATTCGCCGCAGCGCGCGCCGTACGGGCTCTACGCGGAGCAACTGTCGGGCACCGCGTTCACCGCGCCGCGAGGCCACAACCGGCGCTCGTGGCTGTACCGCATCCGGCCGGCGGCCGTGCATCAGCCGTTCACGGCGTTGCCGTCGCACCGGCTCGTGGCGAATTTCGCCGAGGTCCCGCCGACGCCGCCCAACCAGCTACGCTGGGATCCGCTGCCGATGCCGACCGAGCCGACCGATTTCATCGACGGCTGGGTGACGATGGCGGGCAACGGCTCGGCGGAAGCGATGAGCGGCTGCGCGATCCACGTGTATGCGGCCAACCAGTCGATGCAAGACCGCTTCTTCTACAACGCCGACGGCGAACTGCTGATCGTGCCGCAGGCTGGGCGCCTGTCGATCTTCACGGAAATGGGCAAGCTCGATATCGAGCCGTTCGAGATCGCGGTGATTCCGCGCGGCGTGCGTTTTTCGGTGGCGCTGCCGGACGGTCGCGCGAGCGGCTACATCTGCGAAAACTTCGGCGCGCTGCTGCGCTTACCCGACCTCGGGCCGATCGGCTCGAACGGACTCGCGAATCCGCGCGACTTCCTCACGCCGCACGCCGCCTATGAAGACCGCGAAGGCGACTTCGAACTGGTCGCGAAGATGAACGGTCACTTGTGGCGCGCGGACATCGGCCACTCGCCGCTCGACGTGGTCGCATGGCATGGCAACTTCGCGCCGTGCAAATACGATCTGCGCCACTTCAACACGATCGGCTCGATCAGCTACGACCATCCGGACCCGTCGATCTTCCTCGTGCTGCAATCGCAGAGCGACACGCCGGGCGTCGATTCGATCGACTTCGTGATCTTCCCGCCGCGCTGGCTCGCCGCCGAAGATACGTTCCGTCCGCCCTGGTTTCACCGCAATGTCGCGAGCGAGTTCATGGGGCTCGTGCATGGCGCGTACGACGCGAAGGCGGAAGGCTTCGTGCCCGGCGGCGCGAGCCTGCACAACTGCATGTCGGGCCACGGCCCGGACGCCGACACGTTCGAGAAGGCGTCGAACATCGACACGAGCAAGCCGAACAAGGTCGACAACACGATGGCCTTCATGTTCGAAACGCGCACGCTCATCAAACCGACCCGCTTCGCGCTCGAAACGGCGCAGCTTCAGGCGCATTACTTCGAATGCTGGCAAGGTCTCAAGAAACACTTCAACCCGGAGCAACGATGAACGCATTGAGCGATCTTCAGGCGACGCTCGACGCGTCGCGCAAGAGTTGGATCGAATCGGCGAACGATCCGTCCTGTGATTTTTCGATCCAGAACCTGCCGTTCGGCATCTTCACCAACGGACTGAACGCGACTCGCCGGGTCGGCGTCGCGATTGGCGATGACATCGTCGATCTGGCTGCGCTCGAAAGCGCGGGCCTGCTGACGGTGCCGTCGTCGGGCGCCGGCGACAGCGTGTTCGTGCGCGACGCGTTGAACGACTTCATCGCACTGGGCCGCGATACGTGGCGCAGCGTGCGAATCCAGTTGAGCAAGCTGTTGTCGCGCGATAACGCCACGCTGCGCGACGACGCCGAACTGCGCAACCGCGCGCTGATCCGCCAGGCCGACGCGACGCTGCATCTGCCCGTACAGATTCCGGGCTACACGGATTTCTATTCGTCGAAGGAACACGCGACGAACGTCGGCTCGATGTTCCGCGATCCGAAGAATGCGCTGCTGCCCAACTGGCTGGAGATTCCGATCGGGTACAACGGACGGGCGTCGTCAGTGGTGGTGAGCGGCACGCCCGTGCGCCGTCCCAACGGGCAGTTGAAGCTGCCCGATCAGGAGCGGCCGGTGTTCGGCGCGTGCCGCAAGCTCGATATCGAACTGGAGACGGGTTTCTTCGTCGGACGCGGCAATGTGCTGGGCGAACCTATCCCCTGCGAGCAGGCGGAGGATCATATCTTCGGCATGGTGCTGCTGAACGACTGGAGCGCCCGCGACATCCAGCAATGGGAATACGTGCCGCTCGGGCCGTTCAATTCCAAAGGCTTCGCGACCACGATCTCGCCGTGGATCGTCACGCTCGATGCGCTTGAACCGTTCCGCGTCGCGCAGCCTGTGCAGGATCCGCAGCCGCTCGACTATCTGCGTCACGGCGGCGAACATGGCTTCGATATCTCGCTCGAAGTGCTGCTGAAGCCAAAGGCCGCGAAGGAAGCGACGACGATCTCGCGCACCAGCTTCCGTCACATGTACTGGACGATGGCGCAGCAGCTCGCACATCACACGGTGTCGGGCTGCAATACGCGTGTCGGCGATCTGATGGGTTCGGGCACGATCAGCGGACCGACGGACGATTCGTTCGGCAGCCTGCTCGAACTGACGTGGAACGGCAAGAATCCGCTGCAGCTTAAGGGCGGCGGCACGCGCGCGTTCATCGAAGACGGTGACGAACTGACGCTCGCCGGATGGTGCCAGGGCGACGGATATCGCGTCGGCTTCGGTACCTGCGTCGGCGAGGTCGTACCGGCGCAGCGCTGAATCATCAGCGAGATCAGGACGCGGCGCTCGCCACGCCGCGTCTTTTTTCCCACAGCGCCGCGGCGAGAAACGCCAACGCGCTCACGAGCACGACGCCGATCATCGCGTCGTTGCCGACACTCTTCATCAAGGCGCCCGCGACCAGCGGCCCGCCGAAACTCGCGATGCTCCATGAAGCGCCGACGAGCGAACTCGCCGACACCAGCGCCACGCCGCGAAAGCGTTCACCACATGCGACGAGTGACAGCGTGTAGATCGCGCCCGCCGCCGCGCCCAGCACATACAGCAGCGGCCAGCACAGCCAGGGCGACTGCACGGCCCACGGCAGCAGCGGCAGCAACACGACGACGAGCACGGCGCAGCCGATATGCACGCGCTCGCGTCCGAGGTGATCCGCGAGCCAGCCGATCGGAAACTGCATCGTCGTATCGCCGAGCAGCAGCGCCGACGCGAACAGCACCGCTACTTCGCTCGAAATGCCATGCGCCATCGCGAAGAGCGGCATCAGCGAGAGCGCGATCGTATCGAACAGCGCGAAAAAACCCGTGCCGAGCACCAGCGCAGGCATCTGCGGCAGCACGCGACGCCAGCTGCCGTGCGGCTCGTGTTCGTCGGATGCGTGAGGCGCCGAGCGGATCATCGACAGCACGGGCAGTGCGATCAGAAAGATCGCGCCGCAGATCAGGAAACGCGACGCGTCGTGCTGCGCGATCTGACTGACGAGCACGGGGCCCGCCATCTGGAACAGCGTGAAGTTGGTTGCGTAGATCGCGACGACGCGGCCACGCGATGCGTCGTCGGCGAGCTGGTTGACCCATGCTTCGCCGATCGTGAAGAGCAGCATCAGCGCCGCGCCGCACAGCACGCGCAGCACGGCCCAGACGAACAGATTGGCGGTCAGCTGCATCAGCGCGGTGGCGATCGCGACGATCAGCACCGAGCCGATGATTGCGTGGCGGCCGCCGCAGCGCGCGGCGATCCAGCCGGCGACGGGCACCACCAGCAGCCCGCCGCCCGCCTGCGCAGCCGTCAGCAGGCCGACGACGTCGGTGCCGTAGCCCGCTTGCGTCAGCGCGAGGGCAGTGAGAGGAAGGGTCGCGCCGCTGCCGAGGCCGACGACGGCGACGCTCAGGATCAGCGCGAGGAAATCACGTGAGAAGACGACTTTCATCGGGCGAGATGCTACACCGCCACTGTGTCACGCGCACCCTGTGATGCCGGGTATGGGCGGCTGTCGCTCAGCCCGCCACAGGCACACGCCGATCGAGCGACACCGACCACCACGTGAGCGCCACCGCGCCCGCCGCCGTCGCGACGCCGACCCACGGCAGCGAGGTGAGCGGCGCGCCCGCGCCGATCGCCATGCCGCCGAGCCACGCGCCCGTCGCATTGCCGAGGTTGAACGCACCCTGATTGAGCGTCGAGGCCAGATTCGGTGCACTGCTTGCACGATCGACGATCAGCATTTGCAGCGGCGGCACGATCGCGAACGCGAGCACGCCCCACAGGAAGATCGTGATCATCGCGGGGATTTCGCTGTGCATCGTCATTGCGAAGATCGACAGGATCGCGACGATCGCGAGCAGGAACGATAGCAGCGACTGCACGGGACGCCAGTCGGCGAGCTTGCCGCCGAGCGTGCTGCCCACGGTCAGGCCGAGGCCGAACAGCAGCAGCACCATCGTCACGGCGTGCGGCGTGAAGCCCGTCACGTCTTCGAGGATCGGCGTGATGTAGGTGAAGGTCGAGAACAGGCTCGCGGAGGCGAGCACGCTCGTGCCGAGCACCATCAGCACCTGCGGGTTCTTCAGCACCGTGAATTCGTGGACGAGGCTGGCTTTCTGCATCTCGATCTTCGACGGCAGGCACAGCGCCAGCGCGACAGCCGCGAGCACGCCGATGGCTGTCACGGCCCAAAACGTCGCGCGCCAGCCGACGGCCTGGCCGAGCGCCGTGCCGAGCGGCACGCCGAGCACGTTGGCGAGCGTCAGGCCCGTGAACATCAGCGCGATCGCCTGTGCGCGGCGGTTCGGCGCAACGAGCCCGGCCGCGACGACGGAGCCGATGCCGAAGAACGCGCCGTGGCAGAACGCGGTCACGATGCGCGCGGCCATCAGCACCGCGTAGCCCGGTGCGATCGCGCACAGCAGATTGCCGAGAATGAAGATGCCGATCAGGCTCATCAGCGCCTTCTTGCGCGGCATGTTGGCGACCGCGATCGCGACGATAGGTGCGCCGATCGTCACGCCGAGCGCATACGCCGATACCAGCATTCCCGCGGCTGGAATCGACACGCTCAGATCGCGCGCGACATCGGGCAGCAGCCCCATGATGACGAACTCGGTGGTACCGATTCCAAACGCCGCGATAGCAAGCGCAAGCAGGGGCAAAGGCATGATGGGACTTTTACGGGAGGGTCGCGGCGGCGGACGGAAGCGCCGTGCGCGTTGCCGTCGCGCGCTTTCGGGACGAGTGCGCAGACGTCGGCAGGGGTAAATCAGTAGGGGATTGTACCTAAGCCATATCGGCCGTGCAGTCTGCGTTGCGCACTGTTGTATTTCGTCGATCCGGATGCGATTGCGTAGCGAAAAGCCCTTATTTCAAGGGACTTTTTTGTCAGGTGAATGATGTGGTCCGGCGTCCAGTACGCCGCCGTGGCGGCCCGCACCCGCAGCGAATGCGGCGGCGCCCGTCAGCCCTTGCTCGAACACGGCCTCGTAGCCGCCTGCGCCCTCGCGGCGCAGGGCTTCTGGCAGATCGTCGAGTAACGAATTCTCGTAGACGGAGCGGCGGTCGGCGAGCAGCGCCGCCTGCGGAAATGCGGCCAGTTCGGCGGCCAGTTGCTCGGCGGCGGCGCGCGCGTGGCCCTTCGGCACGACGCGGTTCGCAAGACCGAACGCGAGCGCTTCATCAGCCGTCACGGCGCGGCCCGTCAGGATCAGATCGAGCGCGCGAGATTGCCCGATCAGGCGCGGCAGCCGGATCGTGCCTCCGTCGATCAGCGGAATGCCCACGCGCCGGCAGAACACGCCCAGCACGGCGTCTTCCTCGACCACGCGCAGATCGCACATCGCCGCCAGTTCCAGACCGCCCGCCACCGCATGGCCAGCAATCGCGGCGATCACCGGCTTCGTGAACATCATGCGCGTCGGTCCCATCGGTCCGGGGCCGCTGCCGTCGGCGTGCAATTCATTGCGCCGCGCGTCGTCTTGTAGAGCAGTGAGGTCTGCGCCCGCGCAGAACGTGCCGCCCGCGCCCGTCAGCACCGCGACGCGCCATGCGTCGTTTGCTTCGAAGCGGCGGAATGCGGCGCACAGCGCTTCCGCTGTTGGGCGGTCGACGGCATTGCGGCGCGCGGGCCGGTCGATGACGATCGTCGCGACGGCATCAAGCGGGCGCGCAACTTGCTGATTCTGTGCAATTGGGTTTTTTTGTGCAGTTTCAATTCGCACGTGTTCGCCGAACTGTTCGCTAGCCATCGTTCGCTCCGTTGAGAAGCTTTCGCAAAGACCTGGACTGAATGAAAAGCATCGTTTAAAAGCGGCCGCGCGCATGCCGACACCCTTAAGAAGCGCGCAAAACGACCGCTAAACGGGAAACAACTCGAGAAGCATCGCCGACGCGACGATGCGTGGCGAACGGATGGCGATGCAGCGCGAATCGCTTGTTCGCACGTCACGCGGTTTTAACAATCGACTCGTAGCTTAGGCGAATTTTGAACAGCCAGGGCGCGCGCACGCACCGGCGCAAGGAGCACGCCCATGTCCACCTTGATGGAATCACCGATCGCATCACCTGCGGCGTCGCCGTCGTCCGGCAGCGAACCCGTCTGGATCGTGCCGCTGCACGATCATCCACCGTACGGACACGTGCGCCTGAAGCGCGTCTTCTCGACGGACGGCACGCGGCATCAGGTCGTGCTCGTCGATGCACGCAAGCTGGTCGCGTGCGCCGATCGTGACGACACCGATTACGTATTGCGTCCCGTGCAGGAATGGCATCAAGGGAAGCTGCGCGGCATCCGCGAGTTTCTCGATCCATCGAACACGCGCATTCCGCAGATGCCCTATGTGACGATCACGACGCGCCGGGCGCCGGGTGTGCTCGGCCTGCTCAGGCTCGAACACGAGGGCGTGGTCGCGTTCCGCAACGGCCAGCATCGCGCGCGCTACATGATGGCGGCGGGCGCCGTGTGGTTTCCCGTGGAAGTGCACGAGCGCGAAGCTGCGCTGCTGCGTCAGTACTGCGGCGCGTCCGACGATGCCCGCACGGCATTGCGGCCCACGCCGGCCAATGCGAGCGGCGGCCCGCACTCGACGCCATGAGCGTCTGACGAGCGACGCGTCGTCATTCGACGCCGCGCCGCTTCAACCGCTCGCGGGCGGCGCCTCGACGACGTTGCGAGGCGTGCCGTCCCGCCACGCCTCGACATTGCCAAGTGTCGTCTGCGCGATTTCCGTCATCGCCTCGCGCGTGAAGAACGCCTGGTGCGCGGTGACGATCACGTTGGGGAACATCAACAGCCGCGCGAGCACGTCGTCCTGCAGCGGCAGATTCGAATGATCCTCGAAGAAGATCCCGCCTTCTTCCTCGTACACATCCAGCCCGAGATGTCCCAACTGGCCGCTCTTGAGCGCGCCGACCAGCGCATTGCTTTCGACCAGCCCGCCGCGCCCCGTGTTGATCAGCATCGCGCCGCGTTTCATCTTCGCGAGCGCGTGGCTGTCGATCAGGTGATACGTGGACGGCAGCAGCGGGCAGTGCAGGCTGACGATGTCCGAATCCGCGAGCAGCGTATCGAGCGGCACGTAGCGTCCGCCGAGCGCGATCAGCTCGGTGGCGGGCGGACCGGGATCGTGCGCGAGCACCTGCATGCCGAAGCCCGCCATGATGCGCGCGAAGCAGCGGCCGATGATGCCCGTGCCGATCACGCCGACCGTCTTGCCATGCAGATCGAAACCGAGCAGGCCGTTCAGCGAGAAGTCGCCTTCGCGCGTACGCGCGACCGCGCGCGCGAGCTTGCGGTTCAGCGCGAGGATCAGCCCGACCGCATGCTCGGCGACCGCGTACGGCGAATAGGCCGGCACGCGCACGACCCCGATGCCGAGCCGTTGCGCCGCCGCGAGATCGACGTGATTGAAGCCCGCCGAACGCAGTGCGATGAGCCGCGTGCCGCCCGCGTGCAGAGTTTCGAGCGTCGCGGCGTCGACGCTGTCGTTGACGAACGGACACACGACCTCGTAACCCTCGGCGAGAACGGCCGTGTCCGCGTCGAGATGCGACTCCTGAAAGTGCAACTCGAAGCCTGACGCGGCATTCGCCTCGGTGAACGTGTCGATGTCGTACTGGCGGCTGCTGAACAGGATCATGCGCATGTCACGGCTCTCCTCATGGGCTTCCTGTGCGGCGTCGGCGGTGCGTGGGCCACGGCGCGCACCTCACGAAGCGTGCTGCGCGAGATGCAGGTCGTGCGCCACGATCGCATGCGCGGCGACGGGCAGGACGGTTGCCGGACAGCCCGCATGCTCGACGGTGTAATCGACGAACGCGCGCGTTTTCGCGGGCAAATGACGGCGGCGCGGATACACGAGCGACACCTTGGCCTGCGATTCGTCGACGGTGTAATCCTGCATGATGCGCTTCAACGCGCCCGTTGCGAAGTCGTCGGCGACCAGCGACTCGGGCAGCACGGCGATGCCCATGCCCGCGATCGCCGCGAGCCGCACGAGCAGCGGACTGTTGACCGTGTATGAAGGTTCGAGCGTGACGGGTTGCGCGTCGCCGTCGTTGTCGATGAAATGCCAGACGGTGGGGCCGCGCTGCTCGGCGGGTGTCGCAATACACGAATGCAGCGCCAGCTGCTCAGGGTGGCGCGGCTCCTCGCGCGTCGCCAGATAGGACGGCGCCGCGCACGCGACGAGTCGCTGCGTTGCAAACGACAGTTCGATGCTGTCGATCTCGGCCGCCGCGCCCGGTGTCGGCGCCGGACTCGCGATGAAGAGCCCGACGTCATAGCCGTCTTCCAGCAGGTGCGGCATGCGCTCGGCGAGTGTGAGCCGGATCCGCACCTTCGGATAATGCCGCCGGTAGCCGTCTAGCAGCTGCGTGAGCGCCTGGGCCGATAGCGCGCCCGTTGCGACGACGCGCAGCGTGCCGCCCGGCTCGCGCTCCGTGCCCGCGACCGAGCCCTCCAGATGGTCGAGTTCCTCCAGCAGCCCACGGCAGCCTTCCAGATAATGCGTGCCGGCTTCCGTCAGCGAAAGGTTGCGCGTGGTGCGGTTGATGAGGCGCGCGTGCAGATGCGCCTCGAGTGTGGCGATCGAGCGAGTGACCAGTGCGTTCGATACCTTCAGTTGCTGGGCCGCGCGTCTGAAGCTCTGTGTTTCGGCGACCCGGACAAAGACCCGCATTGCGTAGATCTGATTCATGGTGGCGCCCTCTAAAGCGCGATGCTGCCGCGCGTCGTTGACCCGGTGGTGGCGTGCGGCAGATAGTTCTGCGTCGGCCTTTGGCGGGTGTAATACGGGCATATTGAATGCAATTTGCCCGCACAGGAATTTTGCAGATCCGGCTTAAAAATAATATTGACAGTCGCCGACGATTACAATATCTATAAAAACGATGAGGACATTTCGCAAATGTAAAAATGCCTCATCCCGTGATTTGACGCAATCCGGCGATACGATTCCCGCTCGCTTCAAATACGGACATAAAAAAGCCATCAGGCTGCAGAACGCTGTCCTCTGTTGTTCAACAACTTTACGAGGGAACGATGCCTGTCAACGGAACCAACACGAGCTGATTTTCAGCTTTCTCACCGCCGCGCCATTCCGGACTGACGCATGCCCGTCAGTGCGGCGCAGCACATTTCGCTTCGAATATAGCCGATTAATTCGGGCGAATATACGCGCACATTTTCATTTAACGCGACTAATGTCCGTGGGGATAATCGCGCGCGCAAAATTTTTAAAAAAATTCGTACAAGATCCGCCTTGCCGGGAAATCCGAACATGGTCGCCGAATTGCTTAAGTCTCAGCCGGAGATTGCGCTGTTCGCGAGCCTTGCGCTCGGCTATCTGATTGGTTCGTTCAAGCTGGGGCCGATCCAGTTGGGCGGCGTGTGCGGCACGCTGATCGTGTCGCTGCTGCTCGGCCAGACGGGCGCGCGCATCGCGCCCGACCTGAAGAACATCGCGTTCGCGCTGTTCATCTTCGCGCTCGGCTTCACGGGCGGCCCCCAATTCTTTGCCAACGTCGGGCGCGGCTGGCGCTACGGGCTGCTGTCCGTCGTCGAGATCGTCTCGGTGCTCACGCTCGTGATGATCGCGGTCGCGCTGCTGCATCTCGATCCGGGTACGGCGGCGGGACTGCTGGCGGGCGCGGCGACGGAATCTGCCGTGATCGGCACGGCGTCGGAAGCCGTTGCGAAGCTCGGCCTGTCCGACGCCGAGACGCTGCGCCTCGAGGCGAACATCGTCACTGCGTACAGCGTCAGCTATCTGTTCGGGCTTATCACGATCGTGCTGTTCACCAGCCAGTTCGCCGCGCTGCTGTTGCGGGTGAATCTGCGCGAGGAAGCCGAACGCCTCTGGCGGAAGCTGGGCGGCGGCGAGTCGCTCGGCGAAGGGGAGCGGCTCGCCGCGCCCGCGCTGGTCGGACGCGCGTTCCGGATCGGCCCGGCGGCGGGCGTTGCCGTCGGCGCGTTCGAAGCCCGATACGGACACAACCTGACCATCGAGCAGATCGAGCGCGGCGGCGCGCGGCTGGCCGTTGCGCCCGAACTCGCGCTCGCGCCCGGAGACCTGGTGCTGGTCGGCGGTCGGCGCGAGGCGCTCGTGACCGCCGCGCCTTCGCTCGGCGAGGAAGTCGCGGCCGGGCACCATTTCTCGACGGCACTCGCCGACTCCATCGACGTCGTGCTCACGCGCAAGGATGCGCACGGCGCGACGATCCGCCAGTTGCGCGAGCGCGCGGACCCGGTGCAGGGGCGCGGCATCTACATCGCGGCCGTCACGCGGCTGGAGACGCGCGTGCCGGCGCTGCCCGGCACGGAACTGAATCGCGGCGACGTGCTGACGCTGGTCGGCATGAAGGAAGGCGTGATGCGCGGTGCGCAGCGGCTCGGCTACGTGCTGCCCGCGACGCTCAAGACCGACTTCGTCTATCTCGGGCTCGGCGTGCTGATCGGTATGGGGATCGGGCGTCTGTCGGGCACCTTCGGCGGCGTCACGCTCGCGCTCGGCACGGGCGGCGGGTGTCTGCTGTCGGGACTGCTGTTCGGCTGGATCCGCTCGCGGCATCCCATCGTCGGCTCGCTGCCGCCCGCCGCCGCGCAGATTCTCAAGGATTTCGGACTCGCTACCTTCATTGCCGCCGTCGGCCTTTCCGCCGGTCCGGATGCGATCAAGCTCGTGCGCGAGTACGGGCTCGCGCTGCCCGTCGCCGGGATTCTGATGGTGCTGGTGCCTGGTCTGTTGTCGCTGTGGATCGGCCGCATGTTTCTCAAGCTCGACGCGCCGATGCTGCTCGGCGCGATTGCCGGCCAGCAGTGCAGCACGCCCGCGATCAGCGCACTCGTCGGCGTGACGGGCAATTCGACGCCCGTCATCGGCTACACGATCACCTACGCGCTGTCGAACATCCTGCTGCCGCTGATGGGGCCCGTTGTCGTCGGGCTGACGGCGCAGTTCGGGCACTGACGGCAATGGTAACGACGACATCGGGATTCGCGCGGCCGGACAGCGTCGCGCGGGCAGGAGCGGCGGACGGTAGTGCCACGTCGTCCGCTGCGTTTCGTTCGCGGGTCACGCGCCCGCCTTTTCAATGAGAGGGCACGATGGACTGGATACACAACATCTTTCACAAATCACCGGAGATAGCGCTGTTCCTGTCGCTGGCCGTCGGTTACTACATCGGCCAGATCAATTTCGGCAAGTTCCAGCTAGGCGGCGTCGGTGGCTCGCTGCTGGCGGCCGTCGTCATCAGCCAGGCGGGCGTGTCGATCGACAGCGGCGTAAAGGCGGTGATGTTCGCCGTGTTCATCTATGCGGTCGGGTACGACTCGGGGCCGGGCTTCTTCAACTCGCTCAATCGCAGGACGCTGCGCGAGATCGCGATGGCGCTGTTTCTCGCCATCTCCGCGCTGATCACGGTGATCATTTGCGCGAAGATTTTCCATCTGAACAAGGGGCTCGCCGCCGGGCTGGCGGGGGGCGCGCTGACGCAGTCGGCCATCATCGGCACGGCGGGCGATGCGATCGCCCGGCTCGGACTGCCGCCCGAAGAGGTGAAGTCGCTGCAGTCCGACGTCGCGATTGCGTACGCGGTGACCTACGTGTTCGGCTCTCTCGGCGCGATCATCGTGTGCGTCAACATCCTGCCCAAGTTCATGGGCCGCGACCTGCGCTCGGCCGCGCTCGACGCCGAGGCGAAACTCGCGGGAGGCACGCCGTCGCGCGCGCCGGGGCAGTTGCCCGCGTTGCCGGATCTGGTGGGCCGCGCGTTCAAGGTCGGGCCTGCGGCGGGGCGCAAGGTGTCCGAGATCGAAATGGCGGGGCAGGACTTCATTTCGATCGAGAAGATCCGGCGCGGCGGCAAGGAAATCGAGCCCGGGCCGAACGTCGTGCTGAATGCCGACGACGTCGTGCTGCTCGTCGGGCGGCGCGAAGGCATGGTGCCCGTCGCGCCGATGATCGGCCCCGAGGTCTCGGACGTGACCGACGTCAGCGCCGTCATGCAGACGCGCCAGGCCGTGTTCACCGCGAAGGGCCTGAACCACACGACGATCAGGGCCGTGCGCGAAACGGTCGACCGTGATCTGCGCCACGGCGTGTTTCTCGAAAGCATCACGCGCGTCGGCCAGCCGGTGCCGATCCTGCCCGAGACGCAGCTCGAACACGGCGACGTCATCACCTATTTCGGCTCCGCGAAGGACACGAAGCGTGCGGTGCAGGCGACGGGCTACGAGCTGCCGTATTCGATCAAGACGGACTTCATCTACATGGGCATCGGCCTCGTGATCGGCCTGCTGATCGGGCTGATCGTCGTCAACGTGGGCGGGGTGCCGCTCACGCTCGGCTCGGGCGGCGGCTGTCTGCTCGCGGGCCTCGTGTTCGGCTGGCTGCGCGGCAAGCATCCGATGTACGGCGTGATGCCGCCCGCCGCGTCGCGTCTGTTGCAGGACTTCGGGCTGGCCGCGTTCGTCGCCGTGGTCGGGCTGAACTCGGGCTTGCAGGCCGTCACGACGGTCAAGCAGCTTGGCCTCACGATCTTCCTGCTCGGCGTGCTCGTCACGATACTGCCGCTGATCCTCACGATGCTGTTCGGCCGCTACGTGCTGCGCTACGACAACGCGGCGATTCTCGCGGGCGCGCTGTCCGGCTCGCGCAGCGCGAATCCGGCGTTCGGCGGCGTGCTGGACAAGGCCGAAAGCGCGGTGCCGACCGTGCCGTTCGCGATCACGTATGCGATTGCGAACGTGCTGCTGACCTTGCTGGGGCCGCTTGTCGTCGGGCTGGTTTGAACACGCTGACTCGATCGAACCGATTCATACGATCGTCAGGACTGTAGCCGGTGCAGCGAGCGGGCCAATGCCCGCGTCGCGTCGGCGCATTTCCTCTTCTACTGGAGAACGCATCATGGCAAAGGACAAAGGCAACGACAAGGCAGCGCTGCAGGCGCTCAGCCCGTTCGAACTGAAGGACGAGCTGATCAAGGCGGCAGGCGGCGGCGCCGTCGAGCGCCCGGCCAACGCGTCGATGCTGAACGCGGGCCGCGGCAACCCGAACTTTCTCGCGACGATTCCGCGCTACGGCTTCTGGCAACTCGGTCTGTTCGCGATGCGCGAGTCCGAGCGTTCGTTCGCGTATATGCCAGAGGGCGTCGGCGGCTTTCCGAAACGCGAAGGGCTGTCCGAGCGCTTCGAACTTTTCCTGCGCGAGAACAAGGGGCTGCCGGGCATTTCGTTTCTCGCGGGCTGCGTGTCGTACGTGCGCGACCAGCTGGGTCTGTCGGGCACCGACTTTCTCTATGAGATGTGCGAAGGCATTCTCGCGTCGAACTACCCCGTGCCCGACCGCATGCTGAAGCTGTCGGAGACCATTGTCGGGCAGTATCTGCGGCGCGAGATGATCGGCAAGTATCCGTTCGTCGGCGAGTTCGACATCTTCGCGGTCGAAGGCGGCACGGCGGCGATGACGTACATCTTCAACACGATGAAGCAGAACCACCTGATCAAGGCGGGCGACACGATCGCGCTCGGCCGCCCGATCTTCACGCCGTACATCGAGATTCCGACGCTCAACGACTACGAGCTGAACGTCGTCAATCTGGACGCGGACGTCGAGAACAACTGGCAGTACTCGAAGGCCGAACTCGACAAGCTGCGTGATCCGAAGGTGAAGGCGTTCTTCCTTGTGAACCCGAGCAATCCGCCTTCCGTGCGTATCAGCGACGAGAGCCTCGAATACATCGCGCAGATCGTCAAGGAGCGCCCGGACCTGATCCTGCTGACGGACGACGTGTACGGCACCTTCGCCGACGACTTCGTGTCGCTGTTCGCGCTTGCGCCGAAGAACACGATCCTCGTGTATTCTTATTCGAAGTATTTCGGCGCGACGGGCTGGCGCCTCGGCACGATCGCGACGCACAAGGACAACATCCTCGACAAGCTGATCGCCGAACTGCCGAAGGACACGAAGAAGATTCTGCACAAACGTTACGAGTCGATCACGACGGAGCCGGACAAGCTGAAGTTCATCGACCGGCTGGTCGCCGACAGCCGCACCGTCGCGCTGAATCATACGGCCGGGCTGTCGACGCCGCAGCAGGTGCAGATGGTGCTGTTCTCGCTGTTCTCGCTGATGGATACGCCGGATGCGTACAAGAACGCGCTGAAGCGGCTGATCCGCAGCCGCAAGCGTGCGCTTTACGAAGAGATCGGCATTGCCTTCGACGAGAAGGATGCGAACCAGGTCGATTACTACACGATCCTCGACATGGAGTATTTCGGCGAGCGCGCGTACGGCCGGGAGTTCGTCGACTGGCTGCTGAAGAATACCGAGGCGTCGGAAATGCTGTTCCGGCTTGCTGCCGAGGCGCGGGTCGTGCTGCTGCCGGGCATGGGCTTCGGCACGAAGCATCCGTCGGGACGCGTGTCGCTCGCGAATCTCAACGAGTCCGACTACCGCAAGATCGGGCGCGCGATACGCAAGCTGACGGAAGACTACGTCGAGCGGTATCGCAAGGAGACGGGCAAGAACCTCGTGCGGAAAGAGGTGAAGTGACAGGTGAAGTGACAATCGAGGTCAAGTGACAATCCGGCATGCGAAGACGGGGATGCATCCCTTGCGCAAACGGACATATGGGTGAATGATCGAACGACGGCCCGCCGCCCGCAGGTGCTGCTGCGCGCGGCGGGCCGTTTTTCCTGCAACGTTCACTTCCGTTTCATGCGTACCGATCATGACCATTACAACGTCCAACGTCGTTCCCTGTCCTGAAGTCGAATCGCTCGATGCGATTCTTCCCGAAGAACCGCTCCTGATGATGGGCGCCGGCCCTGTGCCGATCCCCGCCGCCGTCGCGAAGGCCAATGCGATCGTCATCAACCATCTGGGCAACACGATGGCCAAAGTGGTCGGACAGGTGAAGACGATGGCGCGCTACGTGTTCCAGACGAACTCGAAGTGGGTGCTAGGCGTCGCGGGGCCGGGCTCGGCCGCGATGGAAATGGCGATTTCCAATCTCGCGTGGCGGGGCACACGTGTGCTGAGCATCAAGAATGGCTTTTTCAGCGCGCGGATGGCGGAGATGGGGCGGCGCGTCGGTGCGGACGTGACGCTGCTCGAAGTCGAGGACCGCGCGGTTGCGACGCTCGAGCAGATCGAAGAGGCGATCCGCCGCACGCGTCCTGAGATCGTGACGATCGTGCAGGGCGAGACGTCGAACACCGTCTGGAACTACCACCTGAAGGACATCGCGGCGCTCGCGAAGAAGGCGGGGGCGCTGGTCGTCGTGGATGCCGTCTGCACGCTGTCGACGATGCCGCTCGACATGGATGCCTGGGGCATCGACGCGGTGATCACGGGCGGGCAGAAGGGTTTGTCGTCGATTCCGGGCGTATCGCTGATCGCGTTTTCGGATGCGGCGTGGGAGCGGGTGAAGGGGCGCAAGGATGCTAGCCCGCACTGGTGTCTGGATGCGTCGCTGGCGGAGAACTTCTGGCACAACGCGGGGTATCACTACACGGCGCCTGTGTCGGGTGTGCTGGCGCTGCACGAGGCGTTGCGGCTCGTGTGCGCGGAGACGCTGGAGAAGCGCTTCGCGCGGCATCTGCGGTGCTCGCTTGCGTTGCAGGCGGGGATCAGCGCAATGGGCTTGCAACTGTATGCGCCGGCTGAGTGCCGGTTGAATTCGGTGGTGGGGATCGAGGTGCCTGCCAGGCCGTCGCTCACACCTGCCGATATTTGCGGGCATATTTCGCGGTATCACCAGGTGGAGATTTCGGGATCGTTCGGGTTGCCGATCGTGCGGATCGGGCAGATGGGCGAGCAGGCTCGCGCTCATAATCTGTTTCGCACGCTCCATGCGTTTGGGCGGACGATGTCCGAGCTTGATGTCAGGGTTGACTTGCCAGCTGGCGTGGCGGCTTTGGAGCGGGCTCTCGCCGCTGGAAGGGATTGAGTTTTGGTTTGTTTGTTTGTTTGTCTGTCTGCGACGTAGTCGCCATTCTTGCCTTCTCGGCGCGGGCTTCGCCTTTTGGTTTTTGCTCCGCGCTTTCGCTGGCATCCGCGCTTTCGTAGTGGTTGTTCATGCGTTGCCCCTGTGCGGGGCGGCACCTACTTTTCTTTGCAGCGGCAAAGAAAAGTAGGCAAAAGAAAGCCGCTCACACCGCCAGCCCTTGTTCCTGCCTGCGGGCCCCCAACGGGTCCCGCACTCCACTCGGCAACACTTTGTTTTGCGCCCGTTGCCAGCGCCTTGAGCAGGCGCATCACCCACTCCAGTCACCCGCAGGCAGCCAGCGGCAGCGACTCGTCTGCGCCGCCCAGGTGGCAAACTGTGTGTAGCTTGTCGCACCATATGCGTTGGCGATCCTACGACACCGATCCGCTTTTCCGTCCGGAGTGATGCACGTCCGTCGCGATCGCCTACACACAGTTTGCCACCTGGGCGGCGGTGGACTTTCTGGTAGAGCAGGCCGTGACGTGGGAGCGTGGAATGGGTGATGAGAATCCAAGAGCGCTGGCAACGAGCATGGATTAGCGCGCTGCCGCATGAAGCGTAAGAACTGTTGAGGGCCCGCAGGCAAACACACCGGCTGGCGGTGTGAGCCCGCTTTCTTTGCTTACTTTCTTTGCGGCGGCAAAGAAAGTAAGTGCCGCCCCGCACAGGGGCAACGCCAGCAAACCAGAAGCAAAACGCGGACGCCAGCGCTAAGTCAAGAACCGGAAGGAAAACCGCCGCGCCGCGAAAAGCACCAGCAGTAAACGTCAAGCAGCAGCAGGCGCATTCGGCGTTCGCGCATTGCGCAAATACAGCATGGTGGACAGACCGACAGCCGCCGCAGCGGCAACAGCTGCAAACAGAAACACCGATCCGTATCCAAACTCACCGGCAATATATCCGGCCAGCGGCCCAGTAATCCCGAGCGACAAATCGAGGAACACCGAATACGCCGACAACGCCGCGCCACGGCTGGCAGGCGGCACGAGCCCAACCGCCTCGACGCCCAGCGCCGGAAACACCAACGCAAATCCAAACCCCGTCAACGCAGCGCCCGCAAGCGCAACATGCGGCTCCGGCGCGAGCCACAACAACAGCAAGCCAGCGCATTCAAACGAAAACGAAGCAATCGCGACGCGAAACCCGCCATACGTCTTGATCGTGTTGGCAAACAGCAGACGCGCACCGATGAACAGCGTGCCGAACACCGTCAGCGACAACGCAGCATTAGGCCAATGATTGGCCGCATAGAACAGCGTGATGAACGTCGCAATCGAACCGAAGCCCGCCGAGCCGAGCGCGAGGCCAATGCCGTGCGGCAGCACGCGCGTGAACACGCTGCGATACGACATCCGCTCGCCATGCACGACCGGCACAGGCGCAATTCGCTGCGCGAGCGTATAGCCAATCGCCGCCAGTGCGATCACCACGACGCCAAGCGCGAAAAAGCCCACGCTGCGCGAAATCCATACGCCCACCGGCGCGCCGATCGCGAGCGCGCCATACGTGGCGATACCGTTCCACGAAATCACGCGCGCATTGTTCGTCGTGCCGACCCGTCCGATGCCCCACAGGATCGCACCCGTGCCGCACAGGCTTTCGCCGAAACCGAGCACCAGCCGGCTCAGCACCAGCAGGCTCAGGCTCAACGTCGGCCAGCGGCCCAGCAAGACGGCCAGCAACAACATAATGCCGCTCGCGCCGCAGCCGAGCAGACCAATCGTCACCGTCTTCTTCGGCCCGAGCGTGTCCGCCGAACGGCCGGCAATCGGACGCGACGCGAGCGTCGCGAAATACTGGACGCTGATCGCCAGGCCCGCGATCACCGCGCTGTAGCCAAGGTCGTCATGGACGTAGCCAGGCAGCACGGCAAGCGGCACGCCGATCGTCAGATAACAAAGAAACGTGAAGAAAACGACCGGAATGATCTGCAAAGTGGTCGCAAATTCGCTGCGCGGTGTAGCGGAGTCGGCGGACATGGGGAAAACGAGACTTGAATTTGGCGGGGAGCCATGATTTTCCCATGGAACCGATTCCCCTGCAGGCTCCGCTTAAAAATTTTCTCGTCGAAACAACGCGCTGAAACGGCCTTCTGACGGCTTCCCATCAAATTTTTCGGCATCGCGTCGCCCGTACGA
The DNA here is from genome assembly GCF_017104565.1 of Paraburkholderia sp. Tr-20389. GTDB lineage: Bacteria > Pseudomonadota > Gammaproteobacteria > Burkholderiales > Burkholderiaceae > Paraburkholderia. The sequence continues at coordinate 46,043 of NZ_JAAGPD010000009.1, forward strand.
ATCAATCCGATTGTCCTAATCTCGTTAAAAATTACCAAAACAGCTTGAAACGGACATCCAGATATAAGCCGAGCTACCGTCCGCTGTCTCAATTTATCGCTCCAGCTGTATGTCCCCCATGCGATCGGGCCTATGGGTTGTGAATATTGATGATGCTACTTTTCGACCATCAGCCGCACCGTCCGCAGCCCCACGCGGACGCGAACAACCGAAACGAGCACGAGACATGAGCCAGCCGATCCGCTTCTACCATCGCAACGCGATCCGTGAAATCACCGACGCGCCCGTCACCCGCACCGTTCTTCAATACCTGCGCGAAGACGCGCGCTGCACGGGCACCAAGGAAGGCTGCGCGGAAGGCGACTGCGGCGCGTGCACGGTCGTGGTCGGCGAGCGCAACGACGCGGGCGGCGTCAGCTTCAAGGCGGTCAACGCGTGCATCCAGTTTCTGCCGACGCTCGACGGCAAGGCGCTCTTCACCGTCGAAGACCTGCGCCAGCCGGACGGCAGCCTCCATCCCGTGCAGGAAGCGATGGTCGAATGCCACGGCTCGCAATGCGGCTTCTGCACGCCGGGCTTCGTGATGTCGATGTGGTCGATGTATGAAAAGCACGGCCACGAGCACGCCTGCAGAAACAAGACGGTGCCAGACCGCGCTGACATCGCCAACGCGCTGACGGGCAATCTGTGCCGCTGCACCGGCTATCGCCCGATCATCGACGCGGCCGAGCGCATGTTCCAGCTGCCCGCGCCGAAAGCGCCCGTCGACGTGAAGGCGCTCGCAGCGAAGCTTGCGACGCTCGAACGCGGCGAAACCTTCCACTACGAACACAACGGCCAGCAGTTCGACGCGCCGCGCACCGTCGCCGCGCTCGCGCAGATCAAGGCCGCCGCACCCGACACGCGGATTCTCGCGGGCAGCACCGACATCGGCCTGTGGGTCACGAAGATGATGCGCGACCTCGGTCATATCGTGTACGTCGGCCAGATCGCCGAAATGCAGAAGATCGACGTCACCGAAGACTGGATCGAAATCGGCGCCGGTGTCACCGTCGAGCGCGCGTACGCCGAACTCGCGAAGCAGTATCCCGAACTGACGGAGATGTGGCAGCGCTTCGCGTCGCTTCCCATCCGCAACGCGGGCACGCTCGGCGGCAACGTGGCGAACGGCTCGCCCATCGGCGATTCGATGCCGGGCCTGATCGCGCTGGGCGCGCGGGTCGTGCTGCGCGGCGCCGACGTCGAACGCGAACTGGCGCTCGAAGACCTGTACCTCGCGTATCAGAAGAAGGACATGGCCGCGCACGAGTTCGTCGTCGGTCTGAAGGTGCCCGCGCGCAATGCGGCGCGTAAGCACTTCCAGTTCCGCACGTACAAGATTTCGAAGCGCTTCGACTCGGATATTTCCGCCGTATGCGCCGCGTTTTCGTTCATCGCCGACGGCGAGACGATCCGCGAGCCGCGCATCGCGTTCGGCGGGATGGCCGCGACGCCGAAGCGCGCAACGCACGCCGAAGCCGTGCTCGCCGACAACGACTGGCACGAAGCCACCGCGCAGATCGCGATGCTCGCGCTCGCGAAGGACTATCAGCCGCTGTCCGACATGCGCGCGACCAGCGACTACCGCCTCGAAGCCGCGAAGAACACGCTGTACCGCTTCTGGCTCGAAACGCGCCCGAACAATCCGCTGCAAAAGAGCGCGCTCGATGTGCGCGCGGTGCTGGCGGCAGGCGCGGACGCCTGATAGCGAACGGTACGAATACGGAGAACCAGCAGAATGAACCAGCAAGCCGAACCGTTCCTGAAAGACGCGAAGGAACTCGCCGACTTTACGCAAGTACATGTGTCGCGCCCGCACGAATCCGCGCATCTGCACGTGAGCGGCCGAGCCACCTACACCGACGACATCCCGGAACTCGCGGGCACGCTGCACGCCGCGCTCGGCCTGTCGCCGAAAGCGCACGCAAAGATCCTGTCGATGTCGTTCGACAAGGTGCGCGCGACGCCCGGCGTCGTCGCCGTCTTCACGGCTGACGACATTCCCGGCCACAACGATTGCGCGCCGATCGTCAAGGGCGACGATCCGATCCTCGCAGATGGGCTCGTCCAGTACGTCGGCCAGCCGATGTTCATCGTGGTCGCGACGTCGCACGACGCGGCGCGCCTCGGCGCACGTCGCGCGGATATCGAATTCGAGGAACTGCCCGCCGTGCTGACGGCGCAGCAGGCGCGCGCCGCGAACCAGAGCGTGATTCCGCCGATGAAGCTCGCACGTGGCGATGCCGCGTCGAAGCTCCAGCGCGCGGTGCATCGCGATGCGGGCGAAATGCTGCTCGGCGGCCAGGAGCAGTTCTATCTGGAAGGGCAGATCTCCTACGCCGTGCCGAAGGACGACGACGGCATGCACGTGCATTGTTCGACGCAGCACCCGACGGAAATGCAGCACCTCGTCGCGCACATGCTGAACGTGCATTCGCACAACGTGCTGGTCGAGTGCCGCCGCATGGGCGGCGGCTTCGGCGGCAAGGAATCGCAGTCGAGCATGTTCGCGTGCTGCGCGGCGCTGGCCGCATGGAAGCTGCTGTGTCCCGTCAAGCTGCGCCCGGACCGCGACGACGACATGATGGTCACGGGCAAGCGCCACGACTTCCACTACACGTATGACGTCGGCTACGACGACGAAGGCGTGATCGAGGGCGTGTCCGTCGACATGACCTCGCGCTGCGGCTTTTCGGCCGACCTGTCCGGTCCTGTGATGACGCGCGCCGTGTGCCACTTCGACAACGCGTACTTTCTGTCGGACGTCGCGATCGACGGCTTCTGCGGCAAGACGAACACGCAGTCGAACACCGCGTTTCGCGGCTTCGGCGGCCCGCAGGGTGCGTTCGCGATCGAATACATCATGGACGACATCGCGCGCTCGCTCGGCAAGGATTCGCTCGACGTGCGCCGCCGCAACCTGTACGGCAAGACTGAGCGCAACCAGACGCCGTATGGACAGGTCGTCGAAGACAACGTAATTCACGAACTGATCGACGAACTCGAAGCGACGAGCGACTATCGCCGGCGCCGTGCCGAAGTGTTCGAGTTCAACCGCAACAACGACGTGCTGAAGAAGGGCCTCGCGCTCACGCCCGTCAAGTTCGGCATCGCGTTCAACGTCACGCACTTCAACCAGGCGGGCGCGCTCGTACATATCTATACCGATGGCTCGGTGCTCGTGAATCACGGCGGCACGGAAATGGGCCAGGGCTTGAACACGAAGGTCGCGCAGGTGGTCGCGCATGAACTCGGCGTGAGCTTCAACCGCGTGCGCGTCACGGCGACGGATACGTCGAAGGTCGCGAATACGTCGGCGACGGCGGCATCGACGGGCTCGGACCTGAACGGCAAGGCCGCGCAGGACGCCGCGCGTCAATTGCGCGAGCGCCTTGCCGCGTTCGCCGCCGACAAGTTCGGCGCGGGCGAAGTGACGGCGGCGGAGGTGCGCTTCGCGGGCGACTGCGCGCTGATCGGCGATGCTGTCGTGCCGTTCGAGGAAGTGATCGCGAAGGCGTATCTCGCGCGCGTGCAACTGTGGTCCGATGGTTTCTACGCGACGCCGAAGCTCTACTGGGATCAGGCAAAGCTGCAAGGCCGGCCGTTCTTCTACTACTCGTACGGCGCGGCCGTGTCGGAAGTCGTGATCGACACGCTGACGGGAGAAATGCGCGTGCTGCGCGCCGACGCGCTGCACGATGTGGGCGCGTCGCTGAACCCGGCCATCGACGTGGGCCAGGTCGAAGGCGGCTTCATTCAGGGCATGGGCTGGCTCACGACGGAAGAACTGTGGTGGAACGCCGGCGGCAAGCTGATGACGCACGCGCCGTCCACGTACAAGATTCCGACCGTCAACGACACGCCGCCCGATTTCCGCGTGCGTCTCTTCAAGAACCGCAACGCGGAGGACAGCATCCATCGCTCGAAGGCGACGGGCGAGCCGCCGCTGCTGTTGCCGTTCTCGGTGTTCTTCGCGATTCGCGATGCCGTGGCCGCTGTCGGCGACTACAAGGTGAATCCACCGTTGAACGCGCCCGCGACGGGCGAAGAAATCCTCAAGGCGATTCGCGCGGTGCGCGCTTCGCGCTCGGCTTGAACGTTATAAGAGGGCGCTCGCCATGATGCACGTTCCGTCTTCTGTCGACATGCCCGTTCAGATCGGCCGGCGCAGCGGCCACGCGACGAAGCTACCGCCGCCGATGCACGTCGTGCTGTTCGGCGCGGGCCATGTCGGCCATGCGCTGATCTCGCTGCTCGGCCGGCTGCCGTGCGTGGTGCAATGGGTCGACGAACGCGACGAGCTGTTCCCCGACGAAGTGCCCGCGAACGTGCAGGTCGAGGCGACCGACACGCCCGCCGCGATCGTCGACGAAGCGCCCGCCGGCGCGTACTTCCTCGTGATGACGCACAACCACGCGCTCGATTTCGCGCTCGCCGAGCGCATCATGCGGCGGCGCGATTTCACGTACTTCGGGATGATCGGTTCGAAGACGAAGCGCGTGAAGTTCGAGCGTCGTCTGATCGATCGTGGCGTCGATCCGCAGCGTCTGTTCGAGATGACCTGTCCGATCGGCGTGCCGGGAATCGTCGACAAGGCGCCGCCGTCGATTGCCGTCGCCGTCTGCGCGGAACTGCTGCAGGTGCGTTCGCAGCAGATTTCGCTCGCCGATCTCGCATCCGCTCAGCAGGCGGACTGCGTCGGCGCGTGATTCACTGACCGATTCCTCCAGCGGGCGCAGCGGGCACACTCGCGGCGCCCGTTTTTTTCTCCGCCTTTTCTTCACGTGCCGCCGCCCGCGCGCGCCGCGGCTTATTTGCCACCAGCATCTCCGACACCTGCGCCATCAGGCTGCGCAGCCATGCGATATCGCTTGGCCGGTCCGGTTGCGGATGCCACATCTGATAGCACTTGATGCGCGGAAACGGAATCGGCACATCGACCACGGCCAGCGGCAACATCTCCGCATAGTGCAGTGCGAAGCGGCGTGTCGTCGTGAAGATCAGATCCGATTGCAGCAGCACCTGCGGTACGAGACCGAAATAGGGCAGCGTCGCGACGATACGGCGCGACGCCTGCGCGCGCGCGAAACCCGTGTCGATGGCGCCGCCGCGCGCGCCGCTGTAGTGCGCGGGCGCGAGATGCGGCGCGGCGAGATAGGCGTCGCGCGTGAGCGGCGCCTTTGCCAGCGGATGATCGGCGCGCATCATGCACACGACGGTATCGGAGAACAGGTCGCTGCGCTCGAAGCGCACGTCGGGCTTCGGCCAGTTGCCGATCACGAGATCGAGTTCGCCCGCATCGAGCGCGGAGGTGTGATCGAAGAGCGGCCCGAGCGACTCGATCTCGAGCCGCGCATGCGGCGCCGCCTCGCGGAACTGCGCGATCACGGTCGGCATGAAGAAATCGTTCAGATAATCGGGCGCGGCGATGCGGAACGTGCGGCGCGAGCGCGCCGGATCGAAGTCGCCGTGCGGCGTCGCGACGAAGTCGACATCGCGCAGCACTTTCTGCGCGGCCGCCAGCAGCGATTCGCCGTATTCCGTCGGCACCATGCCTGACTTGCCGCGCACGAGGATCGGATCGTTCAGCGTTTCGCGCAGCTTGCGCAGCGCGGTGCTGATGGCGGGCTGCGTCTGGTTCAGCCGCAGTGCCGTCTGCGTGACGCTGCGCTCGACGAGCAGCGTGCGCAGCACGCGCACGAGCCAGATATCGAGTGAAGCGGCGGTGTCGTCATCCATGAATCGGCGGGGCGGGGGAGGCCCGTTGAAGGCATTTCGAGTGCTTGTGTCAGGCGGTGCATCGTGCGTGCGCGGCGTCTCGTAGTCGACGCCGTGCCGCACGCGTACGAAGCCATAACCTTATGCCCGTTTAACCGGCGCGGGCATAGTGCGCGCCCTATGCCGGGCATCACGGCCGGCGATCCGCTCATGCTTTGCGCGCCGCGCCGCCGCCGTGCGACGCGGGAAGAGACTCACGCCTGCGCCAGACCCTTCGGCAGCGACGTGATCCGCTTCACTTCCTTCGATTCGAGCCAGTTCGGCGTGCGCGCGCAATAGAGCACCATGGGCAGCGCGTCTTCACCCCAGAACAACTGCTTGTTCAGCCAGAACGTCGGCACGCCGAACACGCCGATCGCGATCGCGTCAGCGCCGTTGCGCATCATTTGTGCGCGTGTCGCTTCGCGTTCGATCAGTTCCTGGCCGTCCGGCACCTTCAGGCGTTCGCACAGCGCGGCGAAGCCTTCGTCGGTCGACGGATCGCGGCCGTCGCGCCAGATGAAGCGGAATATCTCGCGCACCGTGTGCAGGTCGGAGCCGAGCGCGACGGACAGTAGCATCGGCCTCGTCGAATCGAACGGATGCGAGGGTGGCATGCGGAACGGAATGCCCAGTTGCTCCGCGCGAAACAGCGCGTACCGGTACGTGAAAATGCGTTTCGCGGGCACGTCGTAGGCGACCCGCTGGCCCCAGTGGCGATACAGGTCGTTCAGCAGCACCGGCGTCAGCACGAACGGCAGTTCAGGCCATTTATCGTGCTGTTCGAGCAGCAGATACGAGAACGGTGAGACAAAGTCGTAAAACCACAACGGCTGCGTGGCGTCGATGCCATCGGTCATGATGTCTCCCGGTTGCCTGAATCGGCGGGCTGTCGGCGATGCCGCGCGTCAGCCCATTCTGATTGTTTCGATCTTACGCGGAGCAAGCCCCGTGCGCATCATTTGACGAAATGCCGTTGCGGCATTGTTTGTTGCGCGGACGCTCGGAGGGTGCGTCATGACGCACCCGGTCTCGACAGGGCGGTCCTAGCGGTTCTCTCCGCCTTCGCGGTCTTCGTGGCCTTCGTTCGCCGCGTGGCCCTCGTGCATGGCCGCGCGCGCTTCGGCGCGGCCGACGGCGCCTGCCTCCGACGAACCCGGCGTTCCCGCGGCGCCCCCGGCGTCACGCGTCGCAGCCGCTTCCGACGCGCGCGCGAGGCGCGTCCGGACGAAGCCGATATGCTCGCGCAGCACGTAGAACTGATCCGCATACGCAAGCGGCATCTTCAGTCCGTTCACCGATTCCTCGATCTTGTCGAGTCTCACGATGAGCGCCTCGCGCTCGGCCGCCGAGGTGTCGCTGAGCGCCTCGCGCTCGATCGCGATCAGCGCGCCGTACCAGCGGTAGATGCGAGATTTCACACGCCACGCATACAGCGACGGCACGAGCCGCAGCCCCGGTATCAGCACGACGATGATCGGGACGAGGACGACCAGCAGCCGGTCCGCGAGACTCGCGAGCCAGAACGGCAGCATGCGATAGAGGAAGCCCTTGCCCGACTTGTAGTAGCGGGCGGCGTCGTCGCTGATCGTGAAATCATGCGCGAGCGGCGCGGGGAACTCCCCCGCCTTCTGCAGCGCCGTCGCCTTGCCATGCACTTCGCGCGCGGCTTCGATCAGCAGATCGGACAGCGCGGGATGCAGCGAGTCGCGCGCGACCAGTTCGGCTGTGGGCGCGATCATGTGCAGCGCGGTCGACGGCAGGTTCTTGCCGAGATCGAACGAGCCCATCGGCATGTCGAGTTGCGTCAGATACGGGAAGCGTTTGGCATACGCGCTCGCCTGGGTGAAGTCGTAGAACTGCACGCCCGCCGTGCGATACAGCTTGCCCATTACGGGCGGCTGCGCGGAATCGCCCGTGAGGATCGCCGCATCGATCTTGCCTTCCGTCAGCGCGCGGGCGGCGTCGTCGCCCGACAGCGGCAACAGTTTCGTCGTACCGTCGGGCGTGATCCCGTTCGCTTTCAGCAATTGCAGCGCGAGTTCGCGCGTGCCGCTGCCTTCGACGCCGATCGCGATGCGCTTGCCCTTGAACTCCGACAGCAGCGTGACCATCGGCCCGCGATAAAAGATCGCGACGGGCACATAGGCGACGCTGCCGAGCGACATCAGATCGTCCGTCGGTTTGGACGGCGCGATGCCGTCCTGCACGAAGCCAACATCGACGTTCGCGTGCGGGTCGGCCAGACGACGGTAGTTGTCGAGCGAGCCTTCCGTCTCCAGCACGTTGAGCGTGATGCGGTTGCGAGCGAGGATTTCCTTGTACTTCTGCGCCGCGACCCAGAAGGTGCTGCCTTTGGGACCGGCCGCCATCGTCAGCGTATCGGGCGGGGCCGGCTGGATCAGGCGCACGGCGATATAGATCGCGATGGCGCTGATGATCAGGATCGGTCCGAACGAGATGGCGAGATCGCGCCACGAAATCGCCACGAAACGGGCGACGAGCTTGGGCGGCTTGTGTTCAGCCGTGCGTTCCGGCCGACGTCCTTCGGAAGGCTTCATGGGAATGCGGGGCGGTCGGATGAATGATTTCGCGCCGATGGTACATGAGATTGACGGCGCGGCGGCACGTCGGGCGGACCGACGGCGCCCTAAACGCGTAACAAAAGGTGACCAGACGGGCGATCGTGAAAGGCTTGGGCCGTTTGCAGAATGTGGGAAGCCGGCGTCCTGGGCCGGGCGAGGTATCCGCCGAACCGTCGACGGAAACCGTGCGTCACGCGCGATATCCTTTGCAGAACTTGCGCGGCTAGATTACATTGGCATCGCTGCCGCGAATCGACGTTGGCGCAGCGCGACCCGGCCAGACTCAAGAGCACAGGGCACGCTGCCAACCGCGCGGCGCACGGCAAGCGTCATGCATCGTCGCGCAAGGTGGATCGCGCCGGCCGTCACCACTTCCAATGCCTCTCGCAGACCGTGACAACGCTCCAGGCTCGCCATGCCTCGTTGCGCCTTCGTGCGCGCGCGCAGGCGGGCCGTCCGCAGTCGTAACCAAGCCGCAAGTGAAACGCGGTCCAAACCAAAGCAAAAAGGAGAAGTTATGAAATCGGTCGATTTTCTGAAGGCAGTGGGTGGTGTTGTCGCAATGGTCGTCGCATGCCACACGTATGCCCAGGCAAGCGACTCCACGGCAACCGGCACGACGGCAACCGCGCCCGCCGCGAACTCGAAGGCCGCCAAGAAGGAAAACCGCACACTCGGCAAGAAGGTCCGCTCAGCGCTCACGAAGGGTGGCGTCGACGTGTCGAAGGTCAACGTGCGCGCCCACGGCGGCGCTATTTCGCTGACGGGCACCGCGCCTGACAACGACCAGATCCAGAAGGCCGGCGAAATCGCGAAGGGCGTCGAAGGCGTCACTTCGGTGTCGAACAAGATCAACGTCAAGCAGCAGTAAGCGGCGAAGGCCGCGCCGGCGCAGGGCGGATCGAATGATCCGGCGCGTGCGGCAACGGCCAGCCGGTCGCCGCCGGACGGCACGCTGCAGATCGCGGCGTGCCTGGCGGTCGACATGACAAGCGGGCTCCCGTCCGAGACGGGAGCCCGCTTCATTTTGCATGCCGTTGCGCTTCAGGACGAGCGATATAAAGCGGCGGCCCGTGTGACGAGCGCGTGACAACCATGCACGCTCAGCGCGCATGCGTGCAGCCGATTGTGGCAGCCACCGGCCAAACGCGACGGACCTTCGCTCTTGCACGCCGTGACATACTTTTTACCCGCCGGGTGCGGTACTGTGAAGCTATCGATCTTCGCCGGGGACCGCTATGGACACGACCCGTTTCACTTACACCGATTTGCCCATCGGCGAGCGCGCGGCGTTCGAGCTGGTGTGCGCGCGGCATGGTTTCGCGCCGGTGCATTTCGACATCAGCGCAAGCGACGATCCCGATGACAACTCGCATCAATCGCGTCTTCTGACGATACGGCGCGGCGGCTGGGCGCAGTCGTATCACGAGGATACGGCGGGGCATTGGGTGCGTCAGTTCGAGACCGATCTGAACTGCCGCTTCTTCAAGTAACCGTCGATGTGATCGCCCGCACGCGGCGGACGTGTGCGCGCGTTCGCGCTCAGGCAATCACCAGCCTCACGCCGACGAGCGTCAACGTGGCGGCGAGGAGGTTGCGCAGCAGCTTTTCGGGCGCCTTTGTCGACAGGTAGCTGCCGAGCACGATGCCCGGCAGCGAGCCGACCAGGAGCGAGATCAGCATTGACCAGTCGATAGAGCCGAGCAGCCAGTGGCCCGCGCCCGCGAGCAGCGTGAGCGGCACGGCGTGCGCGATATCGGAGCCGACGATGCGCGTGGTCGGCAGCAGCGGATAGAGCAGCAGGAGCACCGTGACGCCGATCGCGCCTGCGCCGACCGACGTCAGCGACACCAGCACCCCGAGGACGGCGCCCGTCAGCATGGTCAGCGCGAGCGTGCTGCCCTGGCCCGTCCCGCGCGTGCGCGACGCCGCGAACGCGGTCAGCTGCGGCCGGAACACCAGCGCAACGGCCGTGATGAGCAGCGCCACGCCGAGCACGACGGAGATCAGATGGCCGCCGCGCGAGGACGTCATGCCGTAGCGGTGCAACAGGATCAGCGTGATCGTGGCGGCGGGCACACTGCCCGCGGCGAGACGCAACGTCACCTGCCAGTCGATCGACCCCTTCACCCCATGTACGAGCGTGCCCGTCGCCTTGGTCGCGGCGGCGTACAGCAGATCCGTGCCGACGGCCGTCGCGGGATGGACGTTGAAGAGCAGCACGAGGATCGGCGTCATCAGCGAGCCGCCGCCGACGCCCGTCAGTCCGACCAGAAAGCCGACGAAGAGACCGGACGCGGAATACAGGAGATCGATATGGGGAAGTGCCATTGCGCGGACCGCGGACGGTCGTAAAAGGTTGCGGGCAAGCTTGCCGGTACTGTCGCCAGAGCGCCGCGCCCGGGCTTGCGCGTCGGGCGAACGACGCTGAGCGGCGCGGCGAAAGACCGCTATTGTCGCAAAACCGGCGCTGCCGCGTACGAATCCGAGGCGATACCGTTATCGGGGTTGTCCCGACAGTCGGCTTACAATAACTGTTTCGGGCGCCACGGTGTGCCGGACAGCGCGCTCATGGCGACGTCCGCCAGGCTGGCTGCGTCTTGCTCCCGCCACTTCGGCTGGTGCTTTCCCCGTGTGTTTTTCGCGCGTTTTTCCATCCGCAGACCGATAAAAATGAATCCCGGCGTCGCCTACGCATTGCTCGCGTTCACTCTGTGGGGACTGTTTCCCGTCTACTTCAAGTCGCTGCATCAGATTTCACCCGTGGAGATGCTCGCGCACCGGATGGTGTGGTCGATGCTGTTTCTCTTCATCGTGTTGACGGTGCGGCAGCAGTGGCGGTGGCTTGCGCCCGTGCTGCGCGATCGGCGGCTGCTGGCGCGCTTCGCCGCGAGTGCGCTGTTGCTGTCGACGAACTGGGGCATCTATATCTGGGCCGTCAACGCGGGGCATATCGTCGAGGCGAGCCTTGGTTACTTCGTCAATCCGCTGATCAATGTGCTGTTCGGCCTTGCGTTTCTCGGCGAGCGTCTGCGGCGCGTGCAGTGGGTGTCCGTCGCGATCGCCACGTCGGGTGTGCTGTGGCTCACCTGGCAAAACGGCCATCCGCCGTGGATCAGCCTTGCGCTTGCCTTCAGCTTTGCGGGTTATGGCTTGTTGCGCAAGACGGCGCAACTCGGCGCGCTCGAAGGGCTGACACTCGAAACGGTGCTGCTGTTTCCTGTGGCGGTGCTGTATCTGTTCTTCGCGTCGTCGCACGGGGAGAGCGGGTTTGGCGCGGCGTCCGTCGGGGTGAAGGTATTGCTTGCGCTCGCGGGACCGATCACGGCCGTGCCGCTGCTGCTGTTCGCGGCGGGTGCGCGGCGCATTCCGCTGTCGATGCTCGGCTTGATTCAGTACGTGACGCCTTCGCTGCAACTGCTGATTGGCGTGCTGATCTATCGCGAGCCGTTCGGGCAGACGCAGCTGATCGGCTATGGCGCGATCTGGATTGCGCTCGCGCTGTATTCGCTCGATGGCTTGTGGCGCGCGCGTTTTGCGCGCGCCTAGGGGCCGATGATCAGATCGCGCGTTTGATCTCGACGACGCCGAACGCGGCGAGCGCGAAGCCTGCGATACGGTCGATGATCACCCGCAGTTTGTGACCGATGGCATGCCGCGCGAGCGACACGGCTGTCACGAGGAAGCACCACCACGCGATCGATCCGCAGAACACGCCGAACACCGTCGTGAGTGCGACGCCCGACGAAAACGGCCCGCGCGGCGCGAGGGTCGTGAAGAGGGCCGCGAACATGATGACCGTCTGCGGATTGGTGAGGGTGAGGAGCAACGCGCTCGCGAATGCTTTTAGGGCCCCTGCGTGGCCGATGGCTGCGAGTTTGCTGTTTTTGTCGCTGTTGCCATTGCCATTACTGCCGTTGTCGGCGGGGACTTTTTGCAGCATCGTGCGGATGCCGAGATACAGCAGGAAGAGTCCTGCGATGATGTGCAGCGGTTTGTCGTAGGCAAGCATGAATTGCGACACACTGACGAGGCCTAGTGCTGCCACCAGGCCGTAGATCGCGTCGCCGCCCGCGATGCCCAGGCCGATCGCCAGCCCCGCGCGTGGGCCTTCCGTTAGCGTTCGGCGAATGCATAGCATGCCCATCGGGCCGACCGGGGCGGCCACTGCGAGGCCTACGCCTGCCGCTGTCAGAAATAAGGTGGTGCTGAACATTTGGGGTTCCTTTGGTTTTTTGTCTGCGACGCTGGTTGGGTATTTTGCCTTTTTTGCTCGTCGCTGCGGTTTTGTTTCGCTGGCATCCGCGTTGTGTTTCCGCGCTGGCATCCGCGTTTTGCTTCTGGTTTGCTGGCGTTGCCCCTGTGCGGGGCGGCACTTACTTTCTTTGCCGCCGCAAAGAAAGTAAGCAAAGAAAGCGGGCTCACACCGCCAGTGCTAGTTGTTGCCTGCGGGCCCTCAACAGTTCTTACGCTTCATGCGGCAGCGCGCTAATCCATGCTCGTTGCCAGCGCTCCTGGATTCTCATCACCCACTTCAAACTCCCGGGTTACAGACCACGTTACCAGAAGTCCACGGCCGCCCAGGTGGCAAACTCTGTGTAGGCCGTCGCGATCGAAGTGCACCACTCCGGACTGAAAAGCGGGATCGGTGTCGTAGAAGCGCGAACGCATATGGCGCGACAACCTACACACAGTTTGCCACCTGGGCGGCGCAAACGGACCGCCGCCGCTGGCCGCGCTATGGGTGGCTGGAGTGGGGGATGCACCTGTTCAAAGCGTTGGCTACGGGCGCAAAACGATGAGTTGCCGTGTGAAGTGTGGGACCCGTTGGGGGCCCGCAGGCAGGGACACGGGCTGGCGGTGTTAGCCCGCTTTCTTTGCTTACTTTCTTTGCGGCGGCAAAGAAAGTAAGTGCCGCCCCGCACAGGGGCAACGCCAGCAAACCAGAGACAAACCGCGGATGCCCGCGAAACAAACCGCGGAGGCCCGCGAAACAAACCGCGGATGCCAGCAACAACCACCAGCATACAAAAATCAAGCAACCGCCGCACGCCCACGATGCTCAGCAGCAAGAAACATATACATAGCCGGCACAACAAAGAGCGTAAACAAAGTCCCAATAGAAAGCCCGGAAAAAATAACGAGCCCCATAGCATTACGCCCTGCCGCGCCGGCACCAGAGGCGATAACGAGTGGCAAAACCCCGAGCACCATCGCGGCAGTGGTCATAAGAATAGGCCGCAACCGCACAGCGGCAGCCTCTTCGAGAGCCTCGCGCTTACCGCGACCCGCCCGCTGCAACTCATTAGCAAACTGCACGATCAGAATGCCGTGCTTGCTGACCAGACCCATCAGCGTAACAAGCCCGACCTGCGTATAGATGTTGAGCGTCGACAGCCCCATGTTGATAAAAATGAGCGCTCCAAACAACGCCATCGGCACAGAAACAAGAATCACGACAGGATCGCGAAAACTCTCGAACTGCGCGGCCAGCGCAAGAAACACGATGATCGTCGCGAACATCAGCGTAACGACGAAGCCCCCCGATTCCTGCACGAACTGCCTCGACAATCCCGAGTAGTCCGCGCTATAGCCGGTCGGCGCGGCATCCGTCGTCGCCTTGCGCAGGAAGTCGAGCACCTCGCCCTGCGAAATGCCCGGCGCGATCACGCCCGAGATCGTCGCCGAGTTCAACTGCTGGAAGTGATTGATCGATTCGGGCACGACGTTCTGCTTCAGATGCGTGACCGTCGATGCAGGAATCACGCTGCCATCCGGCGTGCGCAAATAGTAGTCGAGCACCTGCGACGGATTCAGCCGGTCCGTTTGCAACACTTGCGGAATCACCTTGTACGAACGGCCCGCAATCGAAAAGTAATTCACGTAGTTGCCGCCAAGCGCCGCGCCCAGCGTCTGCCCGACATCGCTTTGCGTGAGCCCGAGCGTCGCCACCTTGTCGCGATCCACCACCAGCACGCTCTCCGGCTTGTCGATCTTCAGATCGCTGTCGACGAAGAAGAACATGCCGCTCTCGCGCGCCTTCTGCAGCACCGTCTGCGACACTTCGTTGAGGTTCTCGAACGGTTCCGTCGTGCTGATCACGAACTGCACGGGCAAGCCCTGCGCGCCCGGCAACGGAGGAAACTGGAACGCGGCCACGCGCGCGCCCGCGATACCGTTCCACTTCGCCTGCAACTCCTGCTGCAACTGCGTGGCGTTCTTCTTGCGCTTGTCCCAGGTCTTGAACAGCACGCCGCCGATACCCTGATTCAACGTCGGCGCGCCCGTCAACTGGAACATCTGCGAATACTCGGGCAAGCCCTTCGAGATGTCGAACACCTGATCCGCGTAAGTCTGCATCTGCTGGATCGTCGCGTTGGGCGGCCCCTGGATCTGCGACAGCACGATGCCCTGGTCCTCTTGCGGCGCGAGTTCCGATTGCGAAGTCATGAACAGATAGACGGTGCCGCACAACAGCAGCGCGCCCATCACGATGAACACGGGCCACGTGTCGAGCATCGCATGCAGAAGCCGCGCATAGCCGTGGTGCACGCGCTCGAACTGCCGGTCGACGAAACGCGCGAAGCGCCCCGACTCCTGATCCATGCGGAAAAAACGCGAGCACATCATTGGCGACAGGCTCAGCGCGATCACGCCCGACACGGCCACCGCGCCCGCCAGCGTGAATGCGAACTCGGTGAACAGCGCGCCCGTCAGTCCGCCCTGAAAACCGATGGGCAGATACACCGCGATCAGCACGACCGTCATCGCGAGAATCGGCCCGCCCAACTCGCGCGCGGCGATCAACGCCGCTTCGAATGGCTGCTTGCCTTCTTCCTTCATATGCCGGTCGACGTTCTCGACCACGATGATCGCATCGTCCACCACGAGCCCGATCGCGAGCACGAGCGCGAGCAGCGTCAGCAGATTGATCGAGTAGCCGAGCAGTTGCATCACGAAGAACGTGCCGATCAGCGACAGCGGCATCGCGATCACGGGCACGATCACCGCGCGGAAGCTGCCGAGGAACAGGAAGATCACGACCGTCACGATCAGCAGCGCTTCGACGAGCGTCTTCACCACTTCTTCGATAGCGGTGTTGATGAAGTCGGTCGCGTCGTAGACGATGTCGCCCGTCATGCCCGTCGGGAACTGCTTCTGCAGATCGGGAAAGATCGCTTTCACACGCTTCGCGACATCGAGCACGTTCGCATCCGGCGCGACCTTGATGCCGATGAATACCGAGCGCTTGCCGCTGAATGCCACGTTGAAGTCGTAGCTGTCCGCGCCGAGCACGACATTGCCGACATCTTCGAGCCGCACGATCGCGCCGTTCTTCTGCTTGACGACCAGCTTCTTGAAGTCGTCGACGGAGTGCAGATCGGTGCCCGCGTTCAGGTCGACGCTGATCATCTGGCCTTTGGTCGTGCCCAGCGTCGCCAGATAGTTGTTGCTGCCGAGCGCCGTGAAGACATCGGATGCCGTCACGTTGTGCGCGGCGAGCTTCGCCGAGTCGAGCCACGCGCGCAACGCGAACTGGCGGCCGCCGAGAATTTCCGCCGTCTGCACGCCCTGAACCGAATCGAGCTTCGGCTTCACGACGCGCAGAAGATAGTCGGTGACGTTGTTGCTTGGCAGCACGGTGCTGTAGAAGCCCATGTACATCGCATCGGTAGTCTGACCGACCTGCACGGTGAGCACGGGCTGCTGCGCCTGCGGCGGCAACTGGTTGCGCACCGACGCGATCTGCGTGTTGATCTCCGTCAGCGCGCGATTCGAGTCGTAGTTCAGGCGCAGCGTCGCGGTGATCGTCGATACGCCCGTCGTGCTCGTCGACGACATGTAGTCGATGCCCTGCGCCTGCGCGATCGCCGCTTCGAGCGGCTGCGTGATGAAGCCGGCCATCGTGTCCGCGCTTGCGCCGTAGTACGAGGTCGTGATCGTGACGACGCCGTTCTCGGTCTGCGGATATTCGCTGACCTTCAGCGTCGACAGCGCTCGCAGGCCGAGCACGAGAATCAGCAGGCTCACAACCGATGCGAGCACCGGCCGTTCGATAAAGATGTCGGTGAATTTCATCGGCGGCCCCTTATTGTTCCTGAGGCGTCGGATTCGGGCTGTCCGCAGGCTGTACGCGATTGTCGATCACGAGCGGCGTGCCGTTCTTCAGCTTCAACTGGCCGCTCGTCACGACCTGCGTGCCTTCGGCAATGCCCTTGAGTATCGCGACCTGATCGCCGCGCGTCGGTCCCGGCGTGACGAACACCTGCTGCGCGACGGGCATGATCTTGCCTTGCGCGTCCTTGTGTTCGCCGGGTTTGACGACGAACACGGTCGCGCCGTACGGGTTGTACGTGATGGCCGTCTGCGGCAGTGTCAGATAGCGCTCTTCGCCGCCCGCATCGATCTTCACGTTCGCGTACATGCCGGGCAGCAGCTTGCGTTCGCGGTTGTCGACGGTGGCTTCGATCTGCACGTTGCGCGTCGTGCTGTCGACGCGCGGATTGATCGAGCGGATCCTGCCGTCGAAGGTGCGGCTGCTGTACGCATTCGTATCCACGACGACGGTTTGTCCCACCTGCAATTGCCCGAGTTGCTGCTGCGGCAGATAAAAGTCGGCGTAGATGGGATCGATGGCCTGCAACGTGACGATGGCATCGCCGGGGTTCATGTACTGGCCGGGATTGACCGTCGTGATGCCGACGCGTCCTGCGAACGGCGCGCGGATCGTTTTCTTGTCGACGAGCGCGGCCTGCTGATCGACCTGCGCACGCTTGCTCTTGAGGTCGGCGGCATCGGCATCGAGTTGCGCCTTGGCGATGGCCTGAATGTCGAACTGAGCTTTGTCGCGCTTGTAGACAGTTTGCGCGAGGTCGGCGGCCGCTTGCAGCGACGCGAGTTGCGCGCGGTCCGAATCGTCGTTCAGGCGCAGGAGCACCTGGCCTGCCTTCACTTCCTGCCCCGAGTTGAACGCAATCTCACGCACGAGCCCAGGCACTTCCGTCGTCACGTCGACGCCGCGCACGGCGCGCAGGCTGCCCACGGCAATCAGTTGCGGCTGCCACTGCTGATAGCGCGCGACGGCGGACGTGACGGTCGCGGAGGGCACCGCGTTGCTCGCCATGAACTTGCGGATCATGTGCGCCTTGAACAGATTGAAACCGATCAGTGCGCCGAGCAGTACACCCACGCAGATCAGCATGATGATCATCCGCTTTGCCATCGGTCTTTTCGTCGTCATCGTCATGTCCTTGCACGGCAAACTGAGGCACAAACCTGTCCGGCGGCGCTGCGTTTCATCGCCTGCGCTGCCCGGTGACTGCATGAAGAATCACTGCGGAATCACTGCGATGTAGCGACGGGCGGTGCTGCGCCCGTCGCCGCGTCGTTCCACCAGCCGCCGCCGAGGGCCTGGAACAGCGCCGCCGTGTCCGCGTAGCGCGCGGCCTGCGCCTGCGCGAGATTCACGACGGTCTGCTGGTACTGGCGCTGCGCATCGAGCAGCGCCAGATAGCTGACGCCGCCGACACGAAACTGGCCGCGCGTCAGGTCGAGCGAATCGCTGGCCGAACGCCACGCGTCCGTTTGCGCGGCAAGTCCCGTCGCATCGTGTTCGAGCGCGCGCAGCGTATCGGCGACGTTCTGGAACGCGAGCAGCACGGTCTGGCGATACTGCGCGTTGGCCTGATCGAAGGCGGCCTCGGCCGCGCGTTTTTGCGCGCTCAACTGGCCGCCGTGAAAGATCGGCTGCGTGATGCCTGCGCCGATGCTCCAGATCATGTCGGCGTACTTGAGCAGGCCGGCAGGCGTCAGCGCTTGCGGACCGTAGCTCGCGGACAAGGTGATCTGCGGATACATATTGGCCGTCGCCACGCCAACCTGTGCGCTGGCCTGATGCAGCGTCGCGTCGGCGGCGAGAATGTCGGGCCGCTGCCTGACGAGCGAAGAGGGCAAGCTCACAGGCAGGCTTTGCGGCAGCGTGAACATCGACAGCCTGAATTCGGGCACACCCGTGTCGCTCGGCGGCTTGCCGGCAAGCACGGCGAGCTGATGCCGCGTCTGGTCGAGCGATTGACGCAGCGGCGGCAAGGTCGCCCGTGTTTGCGCGAGCAACGTTTCCTGCGAGAGTACAGCCGTGCGGCCCACGCCGCCCAGATCGAACTGCTTGTGCAATACGTCGAGCTGCGATGCCTCGTCGTGGGCAATGCGTTCGGTTGCGTCGATCTGTTCGCGCAACGACGCTTCCTTGACGGCCGCCGTGACGATGTTCGCCGACAGCGCCAGATACGCGGCCTGCAACTGATAGCCCTGGTAGTCGATCTGCGAGCGCAGCGATTCGAGTTCGCGCCGCGAGCCGCCGAACACGTCGAGGTTGTACGAGACGTTCACCGACGCGTTATACAGATTCAGCACTTCCGTAAGCCCCGGCTGGCCGAACGTGACGCCGTTGAACTTCTCGCGCGTCGCATTGAGCTTCGCATCCACTGAGGGATAAAGCGCGCTGCCCACTTCCGCGCGATAGTTCTCGCTCGCCTGCCGCAGTGCAGCCTGCGCAGCCGCGACGTTCGGGCTGTTGGCGAGCGCTTCGCGGATCAGCGCATCGAGCGGCTCGCAATGAAAGAGCGTCCACCATTGCGCGGGGATGTCCTGCCCGCCGACGAATTGCTGCGGCACGCCCGTTGCGCCCGGCGAGGACGCCGTCTGATCGGGCAAGGGCGTGGGTGTATAGGTTTCGGTGGCGGGCGGGGCAGGCGTGCGGTAATCGGGGCCGACCGTGCAGCCGGACAGCGGCATCACGGACGTGCTGACGATGGCGAAGATGCTGAACGATACGGTGATCGAAGCTGTGATCGAAGCTGTGATCGAAGCTGTGATCGAAGCGGAATGCGTGCCGCACGCACGAAGAGGATGGCGGCATGACGCCAGGCATGAAAGTCTGTGCGAGCGACTGCGACTGAAACTGCCATTGACGTCATCGATCATCTATCCACCCTGGCTTGCCTGCGCGGACTACGAACGAAACAGCGGATGCAGCATTCAACAGCCTGATGCCGCGCATAGCCTAGCATGGGTCGTTACAAACGCAATCATGCATGCAGAAGCTTTAGGGGATTAGACGCGCATGACGATCGACAAACGTTAAATGCAGCAGCGAAAACGCCGCAGGCATCCTGTGTCGATGCATGCGGCGTTTGTCGAAGGGCAGGTAGATGAACGATTCGGTGAGCGATCGAATATCGCTGCACCAGGTGATTTGACAATCGAATGCGGGCACATTCAAAAGATGCGTTCGCGCCCTTACAGCAACGAAGGATTCAATGCGTCGCGCCGCGCTCGCCCGATGTCGCGACCGTACCCGGCTTGCGCAGCATCTTGTCGACTTCGCCTGCATGCATCTCTTCGGTGGCGATCATCTGCCGAGCATATTCTTCGAGCGCGACGGAGCGGTCTTTCACCAGCGCGAGCAGATCGCGATAGAGGCCGAGCGCGACCTCTTCGGCCGTCAGCGACTCGCGCAGGATGGAGGCGATATCCGTCGTATGCGAATCGAGCAGCGGCCCGATGCCGAGCGACGGATACTCGCCGAGCGTCGTGATCCATTCGCCCGCCAGATGCGCATGCGTGAGCGATTCGTCAGCCTGCTGGCGAAGCCACGACACGATGGGAATACGGCCAAAGCCGAACACGAGGAAAGAGTAGTGCGTATAGCGAACCACGCCTGCCAGCTCGGATTCGAGAATCTGGTTCAGTACGGCGATGACCTTGTCCTTTTCGATCTCCGGCATGTGGCCCTCCGTGGTGCTCGTCGAAAGTCGGTGGATGTTGCGAGAGCAGAGGTTTCATTGTTGGACGCACCTCTGCAAAGATCAAGTGAATCGCCGTATGGAAACCAACGACACATCAGCGCGTGACGACGACGGGCACCGCTGCAACCGGCTGCGCATAGACGATGCGGTTGCCGGGCACGACGGCATACGCGGGTGCCGCGGCGATGGGAACGGCGACCGTCGCGTAGGGCAAAGGCTTCGCGGGCGCGGGTGGCGGCACGACGGCCACGTAGGGCACGACAGGCGCAGCGGGCACGACGGGCACGGCGTAATGCGGTTGCGGCGGCACGTAATAGAGTGTACGCGCCGGCACATACAGCGCGGCGGGCACATAGGCCGCGTGAACGAAGACGGTGCCGGCGAAGGCGCTGGTCGAACAGGCGATCCCCATTGCGGCGATCGCGGACGTATAAGCAGAGCGAATGTTCACATGAAACTCCTGAAGCGGACATCGTCGGCGGATGCGAGGTGAAGTCCTGACGTTGCCGCCGACGTGCAAACGATACGCATCGGGTCCGTCGAAGGGCAGCGATAACTTGTTTCATTCGATGTCGGAAAAAGCACGCTCATATATGAAGCGCATGCTTCGGGGCGAACGATGCATCGTTCGCGAACATGCGGCGAACAACGCGCAAAGCGACGACATATTTCGACATAACTTTGAAATTGCCTTCTCCCCGTCCGGCTACCAGAATTCGCTTCGCCAACGACGAATCGCAACACCGCGTAGCGAAGAAGTTGAATGAAACGATGGAGATGGGAAATGAAGAAGCTGATCGCTATCCTTGCTTTGTGCATTGCATCGACGGCCGCCATGGCGCAGACGGCGCCGCAACAGATGTCGGCCTCGCCGCGCATGGAGCGCATGATGTCCCAGTTGCAGGAGCGCTTTGCGGCCGCCAACACGACGCACGACGGCAAGCTGACGCTGGCCCAGGCGCAGACGGGCATGCCACGTGTGGCGCAGTATTTCAGCGAGATCGACACGCAGAAGCAGGGCTACGTGACGCTCGCGCAGATCGAGGCGTTCATGGCGCAGCGAGCGGGATCGCACTGACCTAAAAACGGGTCGGCATGAAGCTACACTGTTTGCAGTACGGCCAATCGCATGAGCGACGAAGGAGTCTTCATGGACCGACCCGCCCGCATCATCGTGCTCGACGACGAAGCGGAACTCCGCAACATGTTGCAGCGCTTCCTGAGCGGACACGGCTTCGAAGTGCGTGCCGTCGAAAACAGCAAGCGGCTCGAACGCTATCTGCAGCGCGAGCCCTATGACCTGCTCGTGCTCGATCTGATGATCGGCGAAGAAGACGGCCTGCAGATCTGCGCAAAACTGCGTGCGGAAGGGCACACGCTGCCCATCCTGATGCTGACGGCCAAGGGCGATCCGCTTGACCGTGTGATCGGGCTCGAAACGGGTGCCGACGATTACCTCGCCAAGCCCTTCCTGCCGCGCGAACTGGTGGCGCGCATCAATTCGCTGCTGCGCCGCCAGAAAATCGCATCGAACGATCCGACCGTCACCACGCAGACGCTGCGTTTCGGCGACTTCCGGCTCGATGTCGGCAAGCAGTGTCTGTACCGGCAGGACGATCCGCTCGAACTGCACTCGGCGCAGATGTTGCTGCTGACGGCGCTCGCGGCATCGCCAAATCGGGCGGTGAGCCGCGACAACCTGATTGCGCGCGCGCGAGGCCGCGATCACGATGCGCTCGATCGCAGCATCGACGTGCAGATTCTGCGGCTGCGGCAAGCGATCGAACACGATCCATCGAAGCCGCGTTTCATCAAGACCGTGTGGGGCGTCGGCTATATGCTCGTCGCCGACGTCGAAGCATGAGCGCGCGCATGCTGCGGTATCTGTTGCCGCGCAGCGTGCTCGGGCGCAACATCGCGCTGCTGATCGTGCTGGTGGCATTCAGCCAGATCTGCGCATTGAGCGTGCTGGTTCACTACGTGCAGAAGCCGCGCGTCGAACGCGCGGCTGCCGTGTTCGGCGCGTACATCAAGACGCTGGATAACGCACTGACGGCATCCCCGGAGAACGCGCGCGAGACGCTCGTCGCGCGGCTCGATGCGCGCAGCGAGCCGCCCGCAGAAGCCGTGTCCGAGCCGAGCGTTCGCTTGCTGGCGTTCTATCGCACGTATCAGCTGGTGACGTTTCTGGAGACGCTGCATCGCTATCTGCCGCCCGGCACGGAAGTGCGCTGGCAAGGCGTGCCGCATCCGCGCATGTGGATACGCATGCACGTGGCCGCGACGCCGTACTGGATCGGCTTGCAGGTGCCGGAGGAAGCGCAGGGCGGCGGCATGCTGACGGCGGTGCTGCTGTCGATCGGCCTCGGCCTGCTCGCCGCGCTGACGGGTTTCGCGCTGCAGGCGTACCTGAACCGTCCGCTGCGCGAACTGGCGCACGCGGCGCGGCGCGTGAGCGCGGGCGAGACACCGCCGCCGCTGCCCGTCGACGGTCCGACGGAAATCGCGCAGGTGAGCGGCGCGTTCAATCAGATGACGCAGGCGCTGCAGCAGGCGGAAGCGACGCGCGCGTTGATGCTCGCGGGCATTTCGCACGACATCCGCACGCCGCTGACGAAGCTGCGTCTCGCGATGGCGATGGCCAACGACACGAACGGCGACGAAGCGTTCGTAGGCGCTGCGGAGTCCTATCTCGACCAGATCGATACGATCCTTCAGCAGTTCATGGACTATGCGGGCAGCGGCGAGCGCGAAACGCCGCAACGGGGCGATCTGAACGCGCTCATCAGCCAGCTGGCCGCGGACTTCGCGGGGCTGGGGCACGAGTTCGACTTGCAGCCGGGCGAGTTGCCCGAACACGCGTTCAGGCCGATCACGATGATGCGGCTCGTGATGAACCTGATGCAGAACGCCGTCGTCTATGGGCAAACGGGACTCGCCGTCAGGACATGGGCGGATGCGCAGGCGATATACGTGGCCGTCGGCGATCGCGGCAAGGGCTTGAGCGCGGAAGAACTCGAACGACTCAAGGCGCCGTTTCAGCGCGGCAAGAACGCGCATGGGAAAACGGGCGGCACGGGGCTCGGGCTCGCCATCGTCGAACGCATTGCGCGCCTGCATGGCGGCACGCTGGAGTTTCATGCGCGCGAAGGCGGCGGGCTCGAAGTGTGGGCCGTGCTGCCGATCCAGATCGCCGCGCGTGCGGCGGGCGCGCCGTCGGCTTCGGGCGAGCCGTCCGCGGCACAGCCGGCCGCGTGAGCCGGTCGAGCCGCTCACGCGTGCAAGACAATTCGCGTGTGAGCCGCTAATCTGTCGGCTGTCCGGATTCCGCCCGCCGGCGCTCGGCGGCAACAGCGATGACACGCGTCGACTCTCCCTTCGATATCGAACATCTGGAAGACGAGTGGCTCGAAGCCGATGGTGTGGGCGGCTTCGCGTCCGGCACTGTCGGCATGCTGCGCACGCGCCGTTACCACGCGCTGCTGCTGACGGCGACGCGCCCGCCGTCGGGCCGCGTGGTGCTCGTCAATGGGATCGAAGCGTGGGTCGAAGCGAATGGCGCGCGTTATCCGCTGACGATGCAGCGTTATGCGCCCGATATCATCTATCCCGACATCGCCGCGAGTCTGGTCTCGTTCGAGACGGCGCCTTGGCCGACATGGCGATTTCGTATCGACGACACAACGTGCGTGATCGCCGAAATCTTCGTCGTGAAGGAAACATGCGAGACGGTACTGCGCTGGCGTATCGCGTTCGATAACGATGCACCCCGCGATGTGCCTCTCACATTGCATGTCCGTCCATTGATGTCGGGCCGTGACTATCACGCGCTGCATCATGAAAACGGCGCGTTCGATTTCGCTGCCGCGATCGACGGCGGACGCGTTCAGTGGCAGCCGTATCGCGATCTGCCCGCCGTTCGCGTCGTGACGAACGGCGCCTACGAGCATGCGCCCGACTGGTATCGCAACTTCTGCTATGTGCGCGAACGTGAGCGCGGCCTCGACTTTACGGAAGACCTCGCGACACCGGGTGTCTTCACGTTCGACCTGCTCGCCGGCGATGCGGCGATGATCCTGAACGCGAGCGTATCGAACGACGCCGTGCGTGTTCCTGCGCAAGCGGCGATCGATCATGCAAACGCGCTCGCAGAGAAAGAAGCCACCCGCCGAGCGACGTTCGCTTCCCGTTTGCATCGCTCGGCCGATGCCTATGTCGTCGCGCGTTCGGCGGGCCGCACGATCGTCGCGGGCTTTCCGTGGTTCACGGATTGGGGCCGAGACACGTTCATCGCGATGCGCGGCCTGCTGATCGCGACGGGGCGGCACGCGGAAGCCGAAGCGATCCTGCTCGCGTGGGCAGGCACGATATCGCAGGGCATGTGCCCAAACCGCTTTCCCGATTACGGCGACGAGCCTGAATACAACTCGGTGGATGCGTCGCTGTGGTTCGTCATCGCCGTGCACGACTATCTGGCGACGGGACATGTGTCGAACGCGACGCGCGACCGCCTGCATGAAGCCGTCGAGACGATTCTGTCCGGCTACACGCAGGGCACGCGCTACGGCATACGCGCCGACGGCGACGGCCTGCTGCGCGCCGGCGTGCCGGGCGTGCAACTGACGTGGATGGACGCCAAGGTCGGCGACTGGGTCGTGACGCCGCGTATCGGCAAGCCGGTCGAAGTGCAGGCGCTGTGGTTCAACGCGTTGTGCATCGCGGCGCAGTGGAACGCGCGATGGAATGAAGCGGCTGGGCGCGCAGCAGCTTCATTTGTGCAGCGCTTCGTCGATCTGCAATCGGGCGCGCTGTTCGACAACGTCGATGTCGATCATGTGCAAGGCAGCGTCGATCGCTCGATCCGGCCCAATCAGATTTTTGCCGCGGGCGGTTTGCCGTTTGCACTGGTCGAAGGAGAGACGGCACGCGCGGTCGTCGCGCAGGTTGAGGCGCACCTGCTGACACCGCTCGGATTGCGTACGCTGTCGCCGGAAGCTCCTGGGTATCGCGGGCGTTATGGCGGCTCGCCGCTCGAGCGCGACGGCGCCTATCACCAGGGGACGGTGTGGCCATGGCTGCTCGGACCGTTCGTCGAAGCATGGCTGCGCGTGCAGCGTCCGGACGATGCAGCACGCCGCGCGGCGCGTGCACGCTTTCTCGCGCCGCTCGATGCGCATCTGGATCGGGCGGGCCTCGATCATCTGTCGGAAGTCGCGGACGGCGATGCGCCGCATGCGCCCGGCGGTACGCCGTTTCAGGCGTGGTCGCTGGGGGAACGGTTGCGGATCGGCGTATTGCTGGGCGAATAACACGAAGGCAGCGTGCAGGCGGAACTGCCCGTTCCGCAACGCGACTCACCCATTCCGCGCTACGATGTGACTCCCACCGTCACCCGAGAGACGAGGACGCCGTCATGCCTCCGCTGCGCGCTGGAAATCTGCTTGCCACGGTCGAAGGGATCCGCCTGCATTCCAGCGAGTGCGCGCGATGGCAGCGTTGGGGCCCGTACCTGAGCGAGCGTCAGTGGGGCACGGTGCGCGAAGACTACAGTCCCAACGGCACCGCGTGGGACTACTTCCCACACGATCACGCGCGCAGCCGCGCCTACCGATGGGGCGAAGACGGTATCGCCGGTTTCGGCGACGACACATTGAACTGGTGCGTGTCGATCGCCATGTGGAATCGCGCCGATCCCATCCTCAAGGAGCGCCTGTTCGGTCTCACGAACCAGGAAGGCAACCACGGCGAAGACGTCAAGGAACTGTACTTCTATCTCGACGGTACGCCGACGCATTCGTATATGCGGATGCTTTACAAATATCCGCATGCCGCGTTTCCGTATCAGGATCTCCTTGAAGAAAACGCGCGGCGCGGCGCGGACCAGCCCGAATACGAAGTGCTCGATACGGGCGTATTCGACGACCTGTGCTATTTCGACGTGACGGTCGAATACGCGAAGAACACACCCGAAGACATCGTGATGCGCGTGACCGTCGAGAATCGCGCGGACGAATCGGCATCGCTCGATCTGCTGCCGCAAATCTGGGCGCGCAACAAGTGGTCGTGGAAAGAGACGGACCAGCGTCCGAAGCTCACGAAGGAAACCGTGCATGGCGTCACGCGTCTGCTCGGCACGCATCCGGGCCATGAGCCGATCATCGTGACGGCATGGTCGCCTGACACGACCGTGCTCGAATGGCTGTTCTGCGAGAACGATACGAACGTCAGGCGCCATTTCAACATGGACGCGCAAGGTCCGTTCAAGGACGGCTTCAACGATTACCTCGTGCATGACGACGCCGACGCGATCCGGCGCGACGGCGGCACCAAGGCGGCTCTGCACGTGCCGCTGAATCTGCCGCCGCAGGGCAAGGCCGTGGTCTATCTGCGCTGGCGGCCGGAGTTCGCGGTCGACGAAACGCCGCTTTGCGCAGACGATCTTTTTACGCAGCGCATCGCCGAGGCCGACGCTTTCTATGCCGCGTTGCAGCACGATATCGCAGGCGCCGACGAACGGCTTGTGCAGCGTCAGGCGCTCGCGGGCATGTTGTGGTCGAAGCAGTACTACCAGTTCGACGTGCAGCGCTGGATGGACGGCGACCCTTTGCAGCCGACGCCGCCCGCGTCGCGCAAGAACGGCCGCAACCGCGACTGGCGGCATCTGTGCAATGCCGACATCGTGTCGATGCCCGACAAGTGGGAGTACCCGTGGTACGCGTCGTGGGACCTCGCCTTTCATGCGGCGGCATTCGCGTTGATCGATCCCGCGTTTGCGAAGCGCCAGTTGCTGCTGCTGGTGAAGGACCGCTACATGCATCCGAACGGGCAGATTCCCGCCTACGAGTGGGCGTTCAGCGATGCGAATCCGCCCGTGCATGCATGGGCGGCATGGCGTGTCTACGAAATCGATCGCGCGCTGACGGGCAAGGGCGACCGCGATTTTCTGGAACTCGTCTTTCACAAGCTGCTGCTCAACTTCTCGTGGTGGGTGAACCGCAAAGACGCTGATGGCCGCAATATCTTCCAGGGCGGCTTTCTCGGGCTCGACAACGTCGGCATTTTCGACCGCTCGTCGCCGCTGCCGACGGGCGGTCATATCGATCAGGCCGACGGCACCGCATGGATGGCCGCCTATGCGCTGGACCTGATGCGTATCGCGCTGGAACTCGCCTTCGCGAATCACGTGTTCGTCGATATCGGCGTGAAGTTCTTCGAACACTTTCTGTATATCGCGCAGGCGGTGAGCTGCGAAGACGGTTGCGATACAGGCTTGTGGGACTCGGAAGACGAGTTCTTCTACGACAAACTGCGCCTGCCCGACGGCACCAGCGTGCCGATGCGCGTGCGCTCGATCGTCGGCCTGATTCCGCTGCTCGCCGTTCATGTGCTCGAAGAGCGTTTGCATGGCTCGCTGCCGGGCCTGCGCGATCGTCTCGTCTGGTTCCTGCGCAACCGGCCCGATCTCGCGAGCCTCGTGTCGCGCTGGAATGAACCGGGGCGCGGCAACAACCTGCTGCTGTCGCTATTGCGCGGGCATCGGATGAAGGCGCTGCTCAAACGCGCGCTCGACGAAGCGGAGTTCCTGTCCGATCACGGCATACGTGCACTGTCGCGTGTGCATCGCGACGAGCCGTATGTCTATCGTCACAACGGTCAGAGCTTCTGCGTGAAGTATTTGCCTGCCGAATCGGATTCGCGTGTGTTCGGCGGCAATTCGAACTGGCGCGGGCCCGTGTGGATGCCCGTGAACTATCTGCTGATCGAGTCGTTGTACGAATTTCACCGCTATTACGGCGACGATTTTCGCGTCGAGTATCCGACGGGCTCGGGCAACAAGCTCTCGCTGTCCGAAATCGCCGATGCGCTCGCGCAGCGCACCACGACGCTCTTCCTGAAGGACAGGAACAACGAGCGTCCCGTGATGGCCGCGTATCCATTGTTGCAGGCGGACCCGCGCTCGCAGGATCTCGTCCTCTTTCATGAATACTTTCACGGCGATAACGGGCGCGGTGTCGGCGCGTCGCATCAGACGGGATGGACGGGCCTTGTCGCGTTGCTGCTGCAGCCGCGCAAACACGCAAGCTCGGGGATCTTGCCCGCGACGGGCGAGGTGCCGGAATCCGAACGGGTCGCGGCTTCCGTGAAATAGATCGCACTGCATGCCGCCCATGCTGCTGTTCGATTGAACCACGCGGCATCGCGGCAGGTCTTTCAGATATCGCCACTCGTGGCTCATCGACGGAAAGCGTGCCATGTCCAATGACGCGAAACATACCGACGCTTCACACTCCCAGCCCGCAAGCTGCAAGATCGGCGCGGGGCCGCATGCAGCGGGCGGCCCCGCAGGCAAGCAGCCCGCGCCGCCGTGCACGCTCGTCATTTTCGGCGCGGGCGGCGATCTCACCAAACGGCTGCTGACACCGTCGCTCTATAACCTGAGCGTAGACGGCCTGCTCGACGACGGCATGAACATCATCGGCGTCAATCACGGCGAACGCGAAACGAAAGAGTGGATCGACGATCTCGGCCAGTCGCTGAAGCAGTTCGCCGCCGACAAGGCCAGCGAAGCTCACACCGGCAAGGTCGACGAGAAAGCCTGGAAGCGGCTGTCGTCGCGCATGGAGTACATGGCGGGCGAATTCGAAGCGGATGACGTTTTCGAAGCGCTCAAACAACGCATCGATCAAACCTCGCATGGCAATGCGATCTTCTATCTGGCCGTGGGCGCGCGCTTCTTCAAGCCGATCGTCGAGCGGCTCGGCAAGCATGGCTTGCTGAAAGAAGACGCGCAACAGCAGGTCCGCTTCCGGCGTCTCGTGATCGAGAAGCCGTTCGGCACGGACCTCGCTTCTGCGCGCGATTTGAACGCACACATCCTGCGCTATGCAAGCGAATCGCAGGTGTTTCGCATCGACCACTTTCTCGGCAAGGACACCGTGCAAAGCGTTCTGGCCGTGCGCTTCGCCAATGCGATGTTCGAGCCGGTGTGGCGGCGCGAATACATCGACAACGTACAGATCACGGCGTCCGAAACGCTCGGCGTGGAAGGGCGCGGCAAGTTCTACGAGCAGACGGGCGCGTTCCGCGACATGGTGCCGAACCATCTGTTCCAGCTGCTGGCGATGGTCGCGCTGGAGCCCCCCAATTCGTTCGATGCCGAAGCGGTGCGCGATAAGAA
Organism: Paraburkholderia sp. Tr-20389; assembly: GCF_017104565.1. Classification (GTDB taxonomy): domain Bacteria; phylum Pseudomonadota; class Gammaproteobacteria; order Burkholderiales; family Burkholderiaceae; genus Paraburkholderia. Next base: position 75,409 of record NZ_JAAGPD010000009.1, read on the forward strand.
GGCTGAACTGTTCGACGCGATCGAGCCGCTCAAGCCATCGGACGTCGTGCTCGGCCAATACGAAAAGGGCGATGCGGGCGTGGGCTATCGCGACGAACCCGATGTCGCGCGCGACAGCACGACGGAGACCTATGCGGCTGCGCGCGTGTTCATCGACAACTGGCGCTGGGCCGGCGTGCCGTTCTATTTGCGCACGGGCAAACGCATGGCCGCGCGGCGCACGGAAATCGCCGTGCAACTGAAGCGCGTGCCGTTCCTGCTGTTTCGCGACACACCTGTCGAAGCGTTGACGCCGAACGTCTTCACGCTGCGCATCGATCCCGCTCACGGCACGCGGTTCGACTTCAACGTGAAAGTACCGGGACCGACGATGCAGATGGGCGCGGTGCGTTCGGCCTTCAACTACAACGACTTCTTCGCGGAGCGCGCGAACGTCGGCTATGAAACGCTGCTGTACGACTGCATGCTCGGTGACGAGACACTGTTCCAGCGGGCCGACAGCATCGAGTCGAGCTGGTGTGCGGTCGATCGCGTATTGCATCCCGAAGGCGGCGCGCTGCCCGTGCATGGCTATGCGGCGGGCGGCAATGGGCCGGTGCAAGCCGACGAACTGCTCGCGCGCGATGGCCGCGCGTGGCGCCCGTTGCAAGACGCGGAATAGACCTGTGAACACGAAGACGAATGGAGGGGACGACTTGGCCAAGACTAAAGAAGCGCGGCAACGCAAGGCCGCGAGCAGCGGCGAACGGATACTCGCAATCGACATCGGCGGAACGGGCCTGAAGGCGGCCGTGATCGACGCAGGCGGCGAGATGAAAAGCGAGCGCGTGCGCGTGGCGACACCGCATCCGTGCAAAGCGGAGCAACTGGTCGATACGCTGGCGACCCTCGTGCAGCCGCTCGTCGACACACATCATCCGACACGGATGTCGATCGGCTTTCCGGGCGTCGTGCGCGACAACCGCGTGCTCACCGCACCGAATATCGGCGACCCGAGCTGGCGCGGCTTTCCGCTTGCGGACCAGCTTGCCGCGCGAGTCGGTGGTTTGCCCGTACGCATGATCAACGACGCCGAGATGCAGGGCTTCGCGGCGATCGAAGGGCACGGCCTCGAATTCGTGCTGACGCTCGGAACGGGTGCGGGCACCGCGCTCTTTCGCGACGGCGAGTTGATGCCGCATCTCGAACTCGCGCATCATCCCGTCAGCAAGGGGCGCACGTATGACGAGTACATCGGCAATGCGGCGCGCGAGAAAGCGGGCAACAAGCGCTGGAACCGGCGTGTCGAGAAGGTGATCGGCATCCTGGCTTCGCTCGTGAATTACGACAAGCTGTGGATCGGTGGCGGCAATGCAGAGCGTCTGGCATTCGAATTGCCGCCCGATGCGGCGATCGTGTCGAACGCGGCGGGCATCGAAGGCGGTGCGAAGCTGTGGCATCCGCAGTCGGTTCGCGAGACGAGGCAATTGCCGCAAGCGAACGGGAAGACAGGGGCCTCCGGAAAATGACTCTGACCACACGTGCGGAATAAAACGGCATGCCCGTTCGTTTCGTTCCATGCAGCCGCAACGTGCGGCTGCATCTCTTTCGACGGAGCCGCACGATGAAAACGCTTCTGTATTACGCCCGGCTCGCAGCGTTGGCTGGCGCGTGCCTGTCGACAGACTTCACACATGCCGTCGCGGCGGAGCCTTTCGAAGTCACGTCGCCGGGCACGGCCGATGGCGGCACCATCGATTCGAGCCACGCAGCTAGCGCGAACAATTGCGGCGGCGGCAACCAGTCGCCCGCCGTGCAATGGCGCAACGGGCCTTCGGGCACGCGCAGCTTCGCGGTGACGTTGTTCGATCCCGACGGCGCCAAGGGCCTCGGCGTGATTCATTGGGTGTTGTACGGGATACCCGCGTCGATGAACGCGATGGCGCATGGCGCGCCGGCTCCCTCGGGAAGCGTGAGCGGCATCAATCGCACGGGGCAGCCCGGCTATTACGGACCGTGTCCGCCCGTCGGCGATGTGCCGCATCACTATGTGCTGCAGGTCTATGCGCTCGACCTCGCGCCCGATGCGCTCCCGGCCAATCTCAATCACGATGCGTTTCTCGCAGCCGTCACCAACCACGTGCTGGCCGCGAGTAGCACCGTGCTGCGCTATGGACGCTAGCGATGAACTGAGCTGCGTGTTCAGCGCTGCGCATCGCCCCAGCGATACTCGACGGTCGCTTCGTCGAGTTGCTTCTTGATCTCGGGATCGAGCGCATAGTCGACGGCAGCGAGCGAGTCGTTCAACTGTTCGACGCGGCTCGCACCGATGATCGCCGAGGTAATGGTGGGATTCGCTAGCACCCATGCGATGGCCGTCTTCGTCATCGGCTCGCCCGTTTTCGCGTTGATGTCGCGCAGCGTGTCGATGGTCTTGAACTCGCGCTCGTGCCAATAGCGCTCCGAGTACATTGCGCCAGCCTTGCCGACCGTTTCGGTGAAGCGTCCGTCCGTGGGCTTCGCGTCGTGACGATGCTTGCCTGTCAACAGTCCGCCCGCGAGCGGGTTGTAGGGGATCACGGCCAGGCCTTCTTCGTCGGCGAGCGGCAGCAGTTCGCGTTCGATCTGCCGGAACAGCAGGTTGTAGCGCGGCTGCACTGACACGAAGCGCGCGGCGCGCAGCACGTCCGAACGTCCCAGCATGCGCGCGAGCCGGTATGCGAGATAGTTCGACACGCCGATATAGCGTGCCTTGCCCGAGCGCACGATCACGTCGAGCGCTTCGAGTGTTTCGTCGAGCGGTGTGTCGCGGTCGTCGGAGTGCAACTGGTAGAGGTCGACGTAGTCGGTGTTCAGGCGCCGCAATGAATCGTCGATGGCATCGAGCAGATGTTTGCGCGATGCACCCTGATTCCACGGATGCGGGCCCACCTTGCCGACGGCTTTCGTCGCGAGGATGAAGCGCTCGCGCTTGCCCTTGAGCCAGCGCCCAATGATCTCCTCGGTGCGGCCTGCGAGATCTTCGCCGCCGCCGAGCGGGTAGACGTCGGCGGTATCGATGAAATTCACGCCGGCATCCGTCGCCTTGTCGAGAATGCCGCGCGATACGTCTTCTTCAGTTTGCAAACCGAACGTCATCGTTCCGAGACACAAACGCGAGACAGTCAGGCCCGTATGGCCGAATTTGCGGTATTGCATGATCGACTCCGCGAGAAGGGTAAGGGTTGTGTGCAGCAGGTTGAGATGCAGAAGATAGAGCATAGCGGCTATTGCGAGTCGGCGTCGCGGCGCTGCCATCGCGCATACATTGTGCTGACAACGGCGTGGGCTGTGCTCAGAAAACTTTTTATCGGCGTCGGGTCTAAACGGCTTTGTCGCGCGTCGAGGTTCTTCTCCGATGAGTGTCGAAAGAAGTGAGCATCTCAAACACGGCGGTTTGCCGGCACGCGCAGTGCTTGCGGGCGCAGCTGTCGTCGCGGTAGGTTTGCTGGTCGCGTGCGCCGTCGCCATCAAAAGACAGCGAGGTAATGCGCGAGTGCCCGAGCCGGCGAAGCGCGTCGATCTGGACCGCTATGCGGGGCACTGGTACGAATATGCGCGCTACGACAATCGCTTCGAACGCGGCCGCGATTACGTCACGGCCGACTATGCGAAACGCGATGACGGATTGATCAGCGTGATCAACACGGGGCGCGAAGGCGGCGCGAACGGACCGCGGCGCATCGCGCGCGGCAAGGCGCGCGTGACGCCCGGCTCGAACAACGCAAAGCTGAAGGTGTCGTTCTTCGGTCCGTTCTATGTCGGCGACTACTGGGTGCTCGATCATGACGACGATTACCGCTGGTCGATCGTCGGCGAGCCGGGTGGAACCTATCTCTGGATCCTCACGCGCGAAGCAAAACCCCCAGTCGAACTGCAACACGCGCTGCTGGAACGCGTGCGCGCATTGGGCTATGACCTGTCGATGCTGCGGCGTACGCAGCATTGAGGGTGCCCTCGATTGCCGATTGAAATTTTTTCTACCGCTCTTTCCTTTTGCGCAAGCGAGCCCCGCACATCCTTCAATTGCGGCCGGAAACCACGCTCAACGCGGTAATACTTCCCTTCGGTTCGCGCGCTTTCGCGCAATTACTTCCGCTTTTTCGCATCGGCATGAATTTCGCATCGCAGGTCATATTGCGACTCCGCATCGATCCGCGCTGATCGATGTGGCCTTTCGAACCGGAGTGTGACCTGCCCACGTAAAGCATCGAGTGAAGGAACCGTGGCTTGTCGCACCATACTGCGTCAAATGTCATGGATACCAACTCTACTGTCACGACCATCCGGAGCGGCGCGCACCGTATCACCGACCATCGGGACGATATCTTCTTCGCCGCCGTATCGACGACCCGCATGCCGATGGTCGTCACCGATCCCAATCTGCCCGACAACCCGGTGATCTTCGCGAACCATGCGTTCCTGCGCATGACGGGTTACGAGCTGACGGAGATCATCGGCAGCAACTGCCGCTTTCTGCAAGGACCGGAGACCGATCGCGCGACCATCGACGAAGTGCGCGCCGCGGTTGCGGATCGCCGCGAACTCGCGACGGAGGTGCTCAACTATCGCAAGGATGGTTCGACGTTCTGGAACGCGCTGTTCATTTCGCCCGTGTTCAACGAACAGGGCGAACTCGTCTATTTCTTCGGCTCGCAGCTGGACGTCAGCCGCCGCCGCGACGCGGAGGACGCATTGCATCAGGCGCAGAAGATGGAGGCGCTCGGCCAGTTGACGGGCGGCATTGCGCACGACTTCAACAACCTGTTGCAGGTGATGGCGGGCTATGTGGACGTGCTGCAAATGGGCATCGAAGGCAATGCGCAAAGCAGCGTGATGGCGCAAAGCCTCGATCGCATCCGCGGCGCGGTTGCGAAGGCGACGACGCTCACGCAGCAGTTGCTCGCGTTCGCGCGCAAGCAGAAGCTCGTGGGCCGCACGGTCAATCTGAACACGCTGGCGGACAGCATGGTCGAGCTTGCGCGGCGCACGCTCGGTGGCAACATTTCGTTGAGAACGGAATACGAGGAAGGACTCGGCAATTGCCGCGTCGATTCGACCCAGCTCGAAGTCGCGCTGCTCAACGTACTGCTCAATGCGCGCGATGCGCTCACGTCGCGGCGCGATGGCGTGGTGACGGTGCGCACGGAGACCGTCGAACTGGAGCAGCAGGAGACGGTCGGGTTCGCCGACTTGCGCGCGGGTTGCTATGTGACCATCGCGATTTCCGACAACGGCTGCGGTATCCCGCCTGAAATACTCGACCGCGTGATGGACCCGTTCTTCACGACCAAGGACGAAGGCAAGGGTACGGGTCTGGGGCTGTCGATGGTGTATGGCTTTGCAAAGCAGTCGGGCGGCGCGGTGAACCTTTATTCGGAGCCCGGCGTCGGCACGACGCTGCGGCTTTATTTCCCCGCTGTCGGAGGCAATGCGCAACGCCGGCCGTCCGCACCGAAAGCGATCGAAAAGGCGGGCAACGAAATGATCCTGATCGTCGACGATCGTGTGGAAGTGGCCGAGGTCGCACAAGCGATGCTCGAGCAGATCGGCTATCGCACGCGCGTCGTGCTGAACACGAAGGAAGCGATGGACATCCTGCAGGAAGGCACGCACCTCGATCTGCTGTTCACCGACCTCATCATGCCCGGCAACATGAACGGCGTGATGCTCGCGCGCGAGGCGCGGCGTCTGCATCCGAAGATCAAGGTGCTGCTGACGACAGGCTACGCCGACGCGTCGTTGGAGCGAACCGATACGAACGGCAGCGAGTTCGACATGATTCACAAACCATACAGGCGCGCCGAACTGGCGCGCAAGGTGCGGATCGTTCTCAACGGACCGACAGGGGTCGGATAACTTTCAATGCAGTTCAGGTCGATCAGCGCGGTTATCGAATGAACACGTTGTGATCCTTTTCATTTGTTGCCACTCGCGGATAAAATTTATGTTCGGTTCCGTTCAACCTGCGGCGACACGCGGGGTGCTAAAACAGCATCGCGCGTTCGTGTTTTAACCGGACCTCGAATGTTGCGACCACCTATACCAGACAACGAAAGCGAGCGCGTGGAGACATTGCGTTCGTTCCATATCCTCGATACACCGCCAGAAGAGCGGTTCGACCGTCTAACGCGCCTCGCGCGACGCCTGTTCGGCGTGCCCATTGCAGCCGTGACGCTGGTCGACAGTCATCGCCAGTGGTTCAAGTCGCATCCCGGCCTCGAAGCGTCTGAAACGCCGCGCGATGTATCGTTTTGCGGCCATGCCATTCTCGACGGCGACCTGTTTCTCGTGAACGACGCATCGCTCGATGTGCGTTTCGCCGACAATCCGCTCGTGACGGGCGATCCGAACATCCGTTTCTATGCGGGTTATCCGCTTACCGTCGACAACGGCAGCCGGCTCGGCACGCTATGCCTGATCGACGTGAAGCCGCGTGCGCTCGACGACGAGGAGCGCGTGCTGTTGCGCGATCTCGCACGCATGGCCGAGCAGGAAATCGCCGCCGTGCAGCTCGCGACCACCGACGAGCTGACGGGCCTGTCGAACCGCCGAGGCTTCGAAGCACTCGCGCAGCATGCGATCAAACTCTGCAAGCGCGCGCAGAAGGCTGCCTCGTTGCTGTTCTTCGACCTGAACGGCTTCAAGCAGATCAACGACGTGTATGGTCACGCGGAAGGCGACCGTGCGTTGATTGCATTTGCGACGGTGTTGCGCACGGCGCTGCGCGACAGCGATGTGATCGGCCGGCTAGGCGGCGACGAGTTCGTCGTGCTGCTGACCGAGTCGGACCACGAAGGCACGCTGCAGACCGTCGAGCGGCTGCGGCATCAGCTGGATCTGCACAACCAGGCGGCGCAAACGCCTTATCAGCTGCATTGCAGCGTGGGCACGGCGACCTGCGAGCCCGACAGTCCGCAGACTATCGACGACCTGCTGGCGCAAGCCGACGTCGCGATGTACGCGAACAAGCGCGCACAACGCTAAATACTGGGCGACTGCGCAAACGTTCGCGCAGCCGCCCGCCGCGCGTTCGCTTCATCGTCGTTCAGCGGTTTTCCAGCACCCACCTTTCTTCGCGCTCCAGCCTGAGCAGCGCATGCTCGAACATCGCACGCGCGCGGCCCGAGATATTCGAGAGATAGACATGCAACAGTGCATCGGCGGGCGTGCGCGAAGCGCAACTGACGCTGTACTGCTCGAACGCGCTCAACTGCATGATGATGTTTGCCAGATGCTTGGGGCACTCGCATGCGATGGTGGTCGACGCATGCGCCATCGCCATCAATGCTTCATCGGTGTAGTGGCGTTGCGGCGCGGGCTCGCGCATGTCGGGCTGCGCGGCCTTCGTGCCCGTCTTGCGCTGAAAGTCGCCCAGCATCTGCGAGACCGACGGCTGGTCGAGCGGCTCGCGTATCGTGCGTACGCCGACGCGTTCCAGCAGGTTGATCGTGTTGGCTGCGGCGAACGAGTACACGACGACGATGTTTTCCGCATGCGTCGATGCGCTCAAGGCAAGCACGCGTTCGACATCGTCGGTGTGCAGCGACGGCAGATGAATGATCAGCACGTCGGCAGGCTGATTCATGCGCTCGGTGAACGCGGCCGTCATGTTTTCGAAGACCTTCGGCTCGCCGGCGAGTTCGGCCTGCATCGCGTGCAGGTGCTGGCGGATCGTATTGGCGAGCGCCGTGCCGACGATGCGCAGACGCAAGCCCGGCCGGCCTTCCGTGAGCGGCGACACGGGCGTCTTGTCGACATGCATGAACGCGAGGCGTTCGAGTTCGCCCGTCTGCAAGGTGGCGATCGAGCCGATCGAATAGCCGCGATCGACGAGCCCCTTGATCATCGCCACGCGCCGCACGTCGGCTTCGCTATAGAGGCGGTGGCCGGACTGCGTGGTAGGCGGCGCAACGACGCCATAGCGGCGCTCCCAGATGCGCAGCGTGCCCACGGGGAGATTCGCCATGCGAGCGACAGCCCCGATGCGATAGCGCGGCACGACTTCGGGATCATCCACTGTGTTGTTCATGAATCGAAAACCCTTGGAGAAGTCGATTCGAGTCTAACAAGCGCGACGATGTTTTGAGGCGGATTTTTTTGTTCAATGATGCCGCAAAGCCGCATGCACAAACGTTTCGCGGGGCGCGACCCTTTGAATCGCAAGCGTTTCGAGGGTTCTTGCACGCATTCTGTCCTGCCTGTTGCGCGTGCGTGCGGAAAAGGTGCTTGTACCGCTTTTGACCAGGATCGAACGATTCGGAGCTTGTGCTACGCATTCATGCGATGTATGGACGCGCGTGCGCCGAAGGCATCTAGCGTGCGTGCTTGAGCGTAGAGCCGCGCACGATCAGTTTCGGTTCGGACGTCACGCAGATGCGCGGTGCTTTCTGATGCGAGCCATGCGCGCGCGCGGGCCGTTCGATCAGCTCGCGCAGCAGCGACACGGCGAGTTCGGCGGCTTCGACCGTCGGCACCGCGACGGTCGTGAGAGGCGGGCGCGATTGCTGCGCGAGTTGAATGTCGGTGATGCCGACTACGGAGAGATCGTGCGGCACATCGCGCCCGAGATCGGCGGCTGCGTGAATCGTGCCGAGTGCGGGCAGGTCGTTGGTCGCGAAGATGGCTGTGAGCTTTGCGTCGCGCTCCAGCAGATCGCGCGCGGCCGTGTAGCCCCCTTCGATCGTATCGGGCGCGTAGCGCACGTTTTTCGCGGGCACTTTCAAACCAGCTTCGCGCATCGCGTCGACGAAGCCTTCGTAACGCGATCCGTGGATGCCGGACGGTTTGCTGCCGACCACCGCGCCGATCCGCGTGTGACCGAGTTCGATCAGATGCCGCGCGGCGAGCCGGCCTGCGAGCCGGAAGTCGACGGCAACACACGGCAAGCCGGGCGGATCGTCGGGGCGTTCCCACATGCACAACACCACGGGCGTTCCGCGCGCTTCGGCCTTGCGCAGATCGTCGAAGTCGAGGTTGGCGTTCATCACGAGCACGCCCTCGGAAAGCGAGCCCGCGAGCTGGTCGAGATAGGTGCGACCCGCGTGCGGGTCTTCGTTCGTGTTGCAGATGATGACGAAGTGCCCGCTCGTGCGCGCCGCGCGTTCGGCGGCGAGCGCGAACTCGGGATAGAACGGATTCGCGATACTCGACACCATCAGCGCGATGGTCGGCGCGCGGCCTTCGGCGAGCGCGCGGGCTGCGAGATGCGGACGATAGTTGAGCGCCTCGACGGCTTCGAGCACGCGCTGGCGTGTCTGTTCTCCGACGCGTCCGCGATTGCGCAGCACGTTCGAAACGGTGGCCGACGTGACGCCGGCGCGCCGCGCGACTTCGCTCAAGGTGGACATGGTTCGTAGCGTATCCTCAATATGTGGGACATGCGTTCATCATTTGCATTGGCTACGAAGGCGGGGCACCATGCGCAAAACGACAGAACGATTCACGGAGACAAGCCTTACTGTCTGACAGAAGGCCTTCAGAAGGACCAGCGATCGCATAGCGGTCGTTTTTTCGGTCATTCAGATTAAGCGCTTAATCTCCGCTTCGGGCTGATTAAATCACGGAGTCGAAGCGATGGCGAGCATTTCGTTGAAGGGCGTGCAAAAAGCGTATGGAGACAACGCGCCCGTGATCCGCAACGTCGATCTTGAGATCGGCGAAAACGAGTTTTGCGTGTTCCTCGGTCCGTCGGGCTGCGGCAAGTCCACGCTGCTGCGCATGATTGCAGGGCTGGAGGACGTGACGGACGGCGACCTGTCGATCGGCGGTCGCATCGTCAACGACGTGCCCGCTGCCGAGCGGGGTGTCGCGATGGTGTTCCAGAGTTACGCGCTGTTTCCGCATATGAGCGTGTACGAGAACATGGCCTTCGGCCTCAAGCTCGCGAAGAAACCGAAAGCGGAAATCGACCGCAAGGTGCAGGAAGCAGCGCGCATCCTGCAACTCGAAGCGCTGCTCGACCGCAAGCCGCGCGCGTTGTCGGGCGGCCAGCGGCAGCGTGTCGCGATCGGCCGCGCGATCGTACGCGAGCCCGGCGTGTTTCTGTTCGATGAACCCCTGTCCAACCTCGATGCGACGCTGCGTGGCCAGACGCGCATCGAGATCGCGCGCCTGCACAAGCAGTTCGCTACGGCGAGCGTCGTCTATGTGACGCACGATCAGACGGAAGCGATGACGCTCGCCGACAAGATCGTGCTGCTGCACTCGGGCAAGGACACGGAACGCTACGGCAGCATCGCGCAGATCGGCGCGCCGCTCGAGTTGTATCACCGGCCGAACAGCCGCTTCGTCGCGGGCTTCATCGGCTCGCCGCGCATGAACTTCCTGCCCGGCAGAGTGACGGCGCTCGATGCGCAAGGCGTCGACGTCACGCTCGATCACACGAACGAAGTCCTGCGCGTCGCTGTCGACGGCAGCACCTTGCAAGGCGGACAACCCGTCACGCTCGGCGTGCGTCCCGAGCATCTCGAACTCGTGACGGACGATGCATCACGACATGATGCAACGCTCACGCGCACCATCTCGCTGATCGAGCGTCTGGGCGAGCACAGCTACGTGCATCTCGAACAGCCCGGCGGCAACGTACTGATCGCCAAGGTGCCGGGCAATGCCCGCATCGAACAGGGCGATCGCGTGGTCTTCGCCGCGCCCGTCCGTGCCTGCCATCTTTTCACCGAAGACGGATTCGCCGTGAAGGCGCTCGATACCGTCGAACACTACATTTAAGGGACACGCGCATGCGCCTAGGAGTCTGTTATTACCCGGAGCACTGGCCGGAATCGATGTGGGAAGACGACGCGCGCCGCATGAAGGCGCTCGGCATCGAGCAGGTGCGAATCGCGGAGTTCGCGTGGAGCCGCATGGAGCCGACGCCCGGCGAATACGACTGGGGCTGGCTCGATCGTTCGATCGACGTGCTCGGCAAGGCGGGCCTGCAAGTGGTGATGTGCACGCCGACGGCCACGCCGCCGAAGTGGCTGATCGACCGTCATCCCGACATTCTGCCTGTCGGTGCCGATGGACGTCCGCGTGCGTTCGGCTCGCGCCGTCACTACGATTTCTCGTCGCCGTCGTATTTCGAAGCGTCGCGCAAGATCTGCACGGCGGTGGCCGAGCGCTACGGCAAGCATCCCGCCGTCGCTTACTGGCAGACGGATAACGAGTTCGGTTGCCACAACACGGTAGTCAGCTATTCGCCTGCTGCCGTCGCGCGGTTTCGCGAGTGGCTCAAGGAGCGCTATCAGACCATCGACGCGTTGAACCGCGCATGGGGCACCGTGTTCTGGAGCATGGAGTATCGCAGCTTCGACGAAATCGATGCGCCCGTTGCGACCGTGACGGAAGCGCATCCTTCGCATCGGCTCGACTATCGCCGTTTTGCATCGGATGAAGTCGCGCGCTACAACCGCATGCAGGTCGAGATCATTCGCGCGCATTCGCCGGGTCGTCCCGTCGCGCACAACTTCATGCAGCTGTTCACCGAGTTCGATCACTACAAGGTCGCGCGCGATCTCGACGTGGCGACGTGGGACAGCTATCCGCTCGGTGCGCTCGAAGAGCAGTGGTACGCACCGGAGATCAAGGCGAAGTTCCTGCGCACGGGGCATCCCGACTTCGCATCGTTCAATCACGACGTGTATCGCGGCATGTCGAAGCTGCCGTTCTGGGTGATGGAGCAGCAGCCCGGACCGGTGAACTGGGCGCACTGGAATCCGTCGCCGCTGCCAGGCATGGTGCGTCTGTGGAGCTGGGAAGCGTTCGCGCACGGCGCGGGCTGCGTGTCGTACTTCAGATGGCGTCAGGCGCCGTTCGCGCAGGAGCAGATGCACGCGGGCCTGAACACGCCGGACAATCGCCTCGATATCGGCGGCAGCGAAGCGGAAAAGGTCGCGCATGAAATCGCGCAGGTGTCGTCCGCAGGTGCCGATGCTGACGCGAACGTGCGCAGCAAGATCGCGTTGATCTACGACTACGAAGCGAAGTGGCTCTTCGAGATTCATCCGCAGGGCGCCGACTTTCACTATCCGCGTTTCGCGTTCGAATACTACTCGGCGCTGCGTGCGCTCGGCTTCGACGTCGACGTGATTTCCGCCGATGCGCCGCTCGACGGCTACAAGATGATCGTCGTGCCGCCGCTGCCCGTCGTGCCCGGCGATTTCGCCGTGCGGCTCGCGGCATCGGGCGCGCAGATCGTGCTCGGTCCGCGTACGGGTTCGAAGACGCCTGACTTGCAGATTCCCGCGAACCTGCCGCCCGGCGCGCTCGCGTCGCTGCTGCCCATTCGCGTGTGGCGCGTCGAATCGATGCGGCCCAACGTGACCGAGCCGGTGCAGATCAACGGCGCGGGCGACGGACTGCGTGAAGGCCATGCACGTCACTGGCGCGATCTGATCGATGCCGCCGACGAACGCAGCTTCGGCGTGCGCGCGCGTTTCGCCGACGGCCATCCCGCCTACGTGCAGCATGGTTCCGTGCATTACTTCGCGAGCCTGTTCGACGATGCGCTCACGCAATCGCTGTTCGCGCGCATCGCGACGGAAGCCGGCCTCACGCCGACGCCGCTCGGCGACAGCCTGCGCATCAGCCGGCGTGGCAAGCTCGCGTATGTCTTCAACTACGCGAATGCACGGCATACGATCGAAGGCGTCGATGCATCGCGCTTCGTGATCGGCACGCGTGAAGTCGAGCCGCAAGGCGTATCGGCATACCGGTTGGAGTAACCCATTTACTTCGCAACGCAGCAGTGATCCAGCATGTAAGAACCAGGACGCAAAAGGAGACAGGAGCATGACAGCAAAACGATTCAATGCGCGCACCGCGATTGCAGCGGCTGCCCTCGCAGTGGCGGCGGCCGTTGCGCCGTTCGCGGCAAGCACGGCGGAAGCCGGCACGCTGACGATGAACATCGCGTTCAAGGGCGCAAGCCAGCGTGCGGTGTGGCAGTCGGTGATCGACGACTTCAAGAAAGCGCATCCCGACATCGACGTGAAGGCGTCGTTCATCGATGAAGAGGCGTACAAGGTGCAGTTGCCGGGCTGGCTGTCGACGGTGCCGCCCGACGTGCTCAACTGGCACAACGGCGAGCGCATGGCGTACTACGCGCGCCGCGGCCTGTTCGAGGACCTGAGCGGCGACTGGAAGAAGAACGGCTGGGACACGATGTATGCGTCGACCAAGGAATCGTCGACCTACAACGGCAAGCAGTACGCGGCGCCGACCGTGTACTACTCGTGGGGCCTGTTCTACCGCAAGGATCTGTTCCAGAAAGCGGGCATCGCGTCTGAGCCGAAGACGTGGGATCAGCTGATGGACGCATGCAAGAAGCTGAAGGCGGCGGGCATCACGCCGTTCGCGGTCGGCGGCCGCGATGCATGGACGCTGGCGGGCTGGTTCGATTATCTCGACCTGCGCATCAACGGCAATGCATTCCACCAGAAGCTGATGGCGGGCGAAGTGCCGTACACCGATCCGCGCGTGAAGAAGGTCTACACGACGTGGAAGCAACTGCTCGACGACAAGGATTTCATCGACAACTCGCTCTCGTACGATCTGGATGCCGCGCAGCCGTTCCTGTTCCAGGGCAAGGCCGCGATGATGCTGATGGGCACGTTCATCACGGGCGGCTTCCCGCCGAACGTGAAGCCGAACATGAGCTACTTCCAGTTCCCGATCATCGACTCGAATGTGCCGACGGCGGAAGATGGTCCCGTCGAATCGCTGCATATTCCGGCGAAGGCAAAGAACAAGGCGGACGCGCATACGTTCCTCGCGTTCGTCGAAACGCCTGAGCAGGGCGCGAAGCTCGCAACGGGTCTCGGCTCGCTGTCGGCGAACAGCAAGTCGCCGGAACCGGAAGATCCCATTTCGAAGATCGGTTTCCAGATCCTGTCGAACACGAAGGGCGGCATTGCGCAGTTCTACGATCGCGACATGACGAAGGAAATGGCCGACGAAGGGATGAAGGGCATGCAGCAGTTCATCGCCGATCCGACCAAGCTCGATGCGATCCTCGCGCAACTCGAGCAGACGCGTAAGCGCATCTACAAGAAGTAAGCTTGTGAAGCAATGCCGTCGGGCCGTTTGCATCGCGGTCCGGCGCGCAGCACCACTTGGAGAATCGTCGTGTCGCACTCCGTCACACGTCAGGACATCAACGGCACGCCGCCTTCGCAGCCGCAGGCGTCGCCGTTGCCCCGCGCCGCCGGCAAAAAGCGCGGGCCGTCGCCCACCGCGCGGCGCCAGCGCAAGGCCGCGTTGCTGTTTCTCGCGCCCGCGTGCTTCATGGTTGCCGTTTATGTCGTCTGGCCAATCCTGTCGTCGATCTGGCTGAGCTTCTTTAACTGGGACGGCATGACCGACAAGGTCTTCGTCGGTCTCGCGAATTACATCGAGCTGTTTCAGGCGCCGACCTTCTATACCGCGCTGAAGAACAACCTCATCTGGCTCGTGCTGTTCCTGCTCGCGCCGCCGATGGGTCTTGCCGTCGCGCTGTACCTGAACCAGGCGGTGTCGGGCATTCGCGTTGTGAAGTCGCTGTTCTTTGCGCCGTTCGTGTTGTCGGGCGTGGTGGTCGGGCTGATCTTTTCATGGTTCTACGATCCGACCTTCGGCCTGTTCGCGGTGATACTCGGCCACGGCATACCCGTGCTCGGCGATGCGCACTACGCGACTTTCGGCATCATCTTCGCCGCGCTGTGGCCGCAAACCGCGTACTGCATGATTCTGTATCTGACGGGTCTGACGTCGCTCAACAGCGAGCAGCTCGAAGCCGCGCGCATGGAAGGCGCGAAGGGCTGGGCGATGCTATGGCATGTGGTGCTGCCGCAATTGCGGCCCGTCACGTTCATGGCGATCGTCGTCACGGTGATCGGCGCGCTGCGCAGTTTCGACCTGATTTCGGTGATGACGGGCGGCGGTCCGTTCGAAAGCTCGACGGTGCTCGCGTACTACATGTACGACCAGGCGATCAAGTATTACCGCATCGGCTACTCGGCATCGATTGCCGTCGTGCTGTTCGCGATCATGCTCGTCTACATCGTCTATCACCTGCGCCGCATGCTGCGCAACGAACAGTAAAGCAAGGAGCGACTCATGTATCCGATGCCCGTCGCCAAATGGAAACCGGTCAACCGGCGGCTGTACAAACTCTCGTTGCCGGTTGCGCTGCTGATCTGGCTGCTGCCGATGATCGCCGTGCTCGTCACCTCGGTGCGTTCGACGGAAGAACTCAGCGAAGGCAATTACTGGGGCTGGCCGAAGCACATCGCGCTGATCGACAACTATCGCGAAGCGCTCACCACGTCGCCGATGCTGCATTACTTCTGGAACAGCGTGCTGATCACGGTGCCGTCCGTGATCGGTTCGATTGCGCTGGCGGCGATGGCAGGCTTCGCACTCGCCATCTACAAGTTCCGCGGCAACACGACGCTGTTCGCCACGTTCGTCGCGGGCAATTTCGTGCCGATCCAGATCCTGATGATTCCCGTGCGCGATCTGTCGCTGAGCCTCGGCATCTTCAATACGCTCAGCGCCCTGATTCTTTTTCACGTGGCGTTTCAGACGGGTTTTTGCGCGCTTTTTCTGCGCAACTTCATCAAGCAGTTGCCGTATGAACTCGTCGAAGCGGCGCGTATCGAAGGCGCGGGCGAGTGGACCGTGTTCTTCAAGATCGTGCTGCCGCTGATTCGCCCGGCGCTTGCCGCGCTCGCCATTCTTGTCTTCACGTTCGTATGGAACGATTACTTCTGGGCGCTGTGTCTGACACAGGGCGACGAGGCCGCGCCGATCACGGTCGGTGTCGCGGCGCTCAAGGGTCAATGGACGACAGCCTGGAATCTCGTATCGGCGGGATCGATACTGGCCGCGCTGCCTTCCGTCGCAATGTTCTTTGCGATGCAAAAGCACTTCGTGGCAGGGCTTACGTTCGGCGCCACGAAAGGCTAACCGTGTTTCGTCGATGTCTCCTGGTAGAAGGTTGCCCGCGTAAGCGGGCTTTTTTCTATCGACGGCCTGTTACTGGCCCGGCATCACGGCAGTGTGCACGCCCGCGAGCGGCGAACCATAGCCGCCCGACTGCGCATTGTTCGGCGTGCCGTTGACGAGTTGTGCGCGCGGATCGGTCGGATTCAGATTGAGTTCGCCCGCCTGCTGGTTGCCGTGCGTCGGATACTCGCTGCCGCGTGGGGCGTTGGGCATCAGGCGCGTGCTGTTGGCGGGCGCGTTGACGTCGTCATATACGGAAAGCCCTTGCGCATGCGTCAGCGCCGCGCTCATCGAAAGCGCGAGGGCAGCAGTCAGTTGAAGAAAAGCGGTGGTCTTGCGCACGATGAACTCCTTGCTCGAAGAAAGGGCGCGCGTGATGAACGGGCACCGGGCGCACGCCGCTGAGACGCTTTAACTATTGGACATCGCCTTCGCGAGTTCAAGGCGCAGCGCTTGTGCGTGACGGGTGCGCGCGGGTCGCGTCGCGCTTTTGTTGCGGTTCTTCGTTAAACCGGCTCAGCGCTCGACTTATTCCCCCGCGATCTCGCCGACCGTGCGCCGTACCGCGCGCAGTATTTCATTCGCGAATTCCGGCTGCGCCTTCAGCGCCGCACGCGACGCCGAGATCGCGCCGATCAGCGCCGCCGAAATCGCAATCGCTTTCTCGCGGTGGTTGCCCTTCGCCTTGTGCGCGTGCAGGTGCTTTTCGAACACGGCGGACATCTTCTCGAAGCCGTCGCTGTAGCGCGCGCTGATCGCCTCATCCTGCCGGCCGATTTCGCTTGCCGTCGCGGCCAGCGCGCAGCCGTTCGCAATGTCGTCGCGTCTTTCTTCCGATAAATAGCTATCGAGCAGTTCGCTCAGAGTAGGCAAACGGCCGTCGTGCGCAGAGACCATCCGCGAGTGGCTGATTGCCAGCCCGTGCGCGAGCGCTTCGGCCGCGAGCGCTTCCTTCGACGGGAAGTGCGCGTACAGCGCGCCATGCGTGAGCCCCGCCGCCTTGCCGATTTCGGCCACGCCGACGCCGTCGATGCCGCGTTCACGGAAAAGGCGCGCGGCCGTTTCGACGAGGGCCGCGCGGTTTTGCGCCGCCTTTTCCTTGCTGACTTTCATCACTGACCTACCTTGTCCGACATACGCCAATGAAACGCGATCGCGAAAAAATGCTTGACACGCATTGATTGCGATCACTATCATTAATTTAAGATTGCAGTTGCAATTATAAGGCAGCTGCCGGCGGATGTCCGCCTCGAACCTCAACTTTTGGAGAATTGATCATGTCATTCGCAAACAAGACGGCGCTCATCACGGGCGGCAACGGCGGCATCGGTTTTGCGGCTGCGCGCATCCTGATCGAGCAGGGCGCGCGGGTCGCCATCACGGGCCGCGACCAGAAAAAGCTCGACGAAGCGGCGGCCGAACTCGGCCCGAATGCGCTGGCGATCCGCGCCGACATCAACGATCCCGCCGCCATCGACGACGTGATGAAAACGATCGCCGACAAGTTCGGCAAGCTCGATATCGTGTTCGCGAATGCGGGCGTGAGCGGTGCGACGCCCGTCGGCGAGACGACGGCGGAGAAGTTCGAGTCGATCATGCGTACCAACGTGACGTCCGTGTTCCTGACCGTGCAGGCCGCCGTGCCGCTGATGGGCGAGGGTGGCGCGATCGTGCTGAACGGTTCGGTGATGCGTCAGTTGGGCGCGCCGGGTTCGTCGGCGTATTCGGCATCGAAGGCGGCCATTTCCGGCATGGCGCGTGTGCTCGCATCGGAGCTCGTCACGCGCGGCATCCGCGTGAACACCGTGATCCCCGGCGGCACCCGCACATCGATCTGGACGCGCGGCGATCGCGAAGGCGCGACGCTCGATGCAACGGAAGCCGCGCTCAGCCCGATGATCCCGATGAACCGTTTCGCACTCGCCGAAGAAGTGGCGCAGGCGGCCGTGTTCCTCGCGTCGGATGCGGCGTCGGGCATGACGGCCGCTGAGATCGTCGTCGACGGCGGCAACACGGGTGCGCCGATGGGTGCGCCGGCGTTCCGCCGTTAAGCGTCAGCTAGCAGTACAAAGAAGAAGGGCGATGCGCCATCGCGCATCGCCCTTCGATGTTTGCAGCGGCGCGAACCGTCAGGCCATCCCCGCGACGATCGCCGCCACGATCGATCCGAGCACCAGCACGGCGCCGATCGTGCGGCGCTTGTTCAACTGCGTCCACAGCAGCACGCCCGTCAGCGACAGCAGGATCACGCCGCCCGCGAACGTGTCGATCAGCAGCACCCAGCCGATGCTGAGCCCAACGCCCTTGTGCAGATTCGTCAGTGCCGCGAGGAAGGTGTTCGCGCTACGCTTGACGGTCACATAGTCATTGCCGACCCAGTATTCGGCCTGCGTGTTTTCGTTCGGCGTGGCAAACGACACCTGCCAGTGTTCCGGCTGCACGGCCGTGCGGTCGCCCCATGCGACGGGATGCGGCGGCTCTTTCTGCATGCGTCCGGGCTTGCCTTGCACCTTGAGTTCCTGCTTCAGCCATTTCGCGAGATCGCGTGGGGTTTCGGGCGCAGGCTGCGGCAACTTCACTTGCAGCGACTCGACTTGCGGCTCGCCCGTCGATACGCGCAGCGGCCCGCCGCGATGGTTCAGCAGAAAGCCGCTGGTGCCCATCAGCAGACCGAGCGCCGCGCCCCACAGGCCGATCCAGCTATGTACCTTGCGCAGCCAGCGGATGAACGTGATGCGGCGCGAGCCGGAAGGCGGTGCGCCATTGCCGGCGCTCTTGTTCTTGCTGTCGGTGCGCGGGGGGCGATCGACGGCAATGATTTCGGGTGTGTTCACAGGTCGCTCCAGGTTGCACCTGACCTCAACCGTCGTCGACATGGCGGCGCACGCGTCGGGCCGCGAAGGCTTGCGACGCGCGTGATGCTTCGAGACGGAATGACCATCGACGGGGGGATGCGATGGCGTTGGCTGGCTGGCCGCGTCGCTTCAATGGCGCGCGCAGTGGGCTGGCTTTGCGATCAGATAAGGCTGCCTATGATTTCACGGCGTAATGAATGCCGCAATCGCCGGGCGCGATTTACAACAATGGCAATGTTTCGACAGATTACGTAAGGAGTATGCAAGCTCAGCGCACGCCGAGGCGGTAGACCGTCGTGTGGCGATAACGCGCGCCGGGCCGCAGCACGACATCTTCGGCATCGGGCATGTTCACCTGATTCGGAAACGCCCCTGTTTCAAGGCACAACGCGGCGTGCTTGCCATACGTCTTGCCGTTGCGCCCGTTGACGCCAGCGAGAAAGTTGCCCGAGTAGAACTGCATGCCTTTCGCGTCCGTCGACACCGTCAGTTCGCGTCCGCTCGCGGGATCGTAGAGCGTGGCAGCCGGTCGCACTGCGCCAGCGCCGTCGCGCAGCACGTAGCAGTGATCGAAGCCGCCTGCGCGCGCGAGTTGCGCATCGGGCCAGTCTAGGCGTGCGCCGATGGGCGCGCCCGCGCGAAAGTCGAACACGCTGCCGGCGACGTCCTTGCGTTCGATGGGGATCATCGTTTCGTCGACGGTGAAGAACGCGTCGGCATCGATCGAAATCACATGGCCGCGAATTTCCGGTGCCTCGGCGAGTGCATCGCCCGACAGGTTGAAGTACGCGTGATTCGTCAGGCTGACAGGCGTGGGCGCATCGGCGGTGGCGTCGTAGTCGATCGTGAGCGCGCCGTTGTCGTCGAGCGCATAGCGAACGGTCGCCGTCACCGCACCGGGAAAGCCGGCGTCGCCTTCGGGCGATTCATGCGACAGCACGAGCGCGCCGTCCACTTCGCGCGCCTGCCACAACGCCTTATGAAAACCGCTCGCGCCGCCGTGCAGCAGATTGTCGCCGTCGTTGCGATCGAGCTGATAGGTCACGCCGTCGAGCGTAAAGCGCGCCTGCGCAATGCGGTTCGCCCAGCGGCCGATTGTCGAGCCGAAGAACCAGCGGCTCGCGAGATAGTCGGCGGGCGTGTCGTGGCCGAGCAGCACATCGGCGACGCGGCCCGCGCGGTCGGGCGCATGCCACGAGACGAGCGTCGCGCCCAGGTCGCTGATCGCCGCGCGCATGCCGTGCGCGTTGCGCAGCGTGAACAGACGGATGTCGCCGAGGCCGGGCAACGTGCCCCAGCGTTCGACCTGGACGCTGGATGAAAGAGGGGTGTCGGTGCTTTGCATGTCGGCGAAATTCATGGCGGTCGCGGATCGAACCAGCTTAAGGCATTTGAGCGGAGGGCGCATCGGGCGCGGATTGTTCGGACTGCGCCGCTTGCAGGCGCTCTTGATACTCGCGCGGCGTGCAGTCGAGTTCGCGTCGGAACACGGCATACATGTACTGCAACGAAGTGAAGCCGCAGCGTATCGCGACCTCCGCGCTCGACATGTCCTGCTGCGCGAGCAGTTGCTTCGCGACGTCGAGCTTGTGTTTGAGGATTTCCTGATGCACGGTGCAGCCGAGTTCGCGCCGGAAGTAGTCTTCGAGCGACGAACGCGATACGCCCACGTAATCGGCGACCTGTTCCGTCTTGATGCCCTGGCAGGCGTACTGGCGGATGTAGTGACGCGCCCGCATCACATACGGGCTGGCGAGCGGCTCGTGCTTGGTCGATTCGCATACGTTGATACCGACGGGCGGCACGAGAATGCGGCGGCCTGCAAAACGCGCACCGCCCAGCATCTGATGCAGCAGGTGCGCGGCCGTGCGGCCCATTTCCTCGGTGCCTTGAATCACCGATGAAAGCGGAATGCGCGTGAGCGAACGCGTCAACGGATCGTTGTCGATGCCGATGATCGCAACCTGTTCGGGCACGGGAATCCCGCTGATCAGACACGCCTGCAATAGCTGACGCGCGCGCGCATCCGTCACCGCGATGATGCCGACGGGCTTCGGCAGGCTTTGCAGCCATTCAGTGAGTTGCACGCTTGCCTGGTGCCAAACGGGTGCGCTGGTGGGCAACCCGCGATGCACGTCGCCTTCGAGTCCGTCCGCTTTCAATAGCGCGTTGAACGCGAGTTCGCGTTCCTGCGCCCAGCGGTTCGTCGGCGATTCGGGCAGGCTGTACAGCGCGAAGCGTTGCAGCCCCGCGCCGATCAGATGCTTGTAGGCGAGCGACACGAGCTGCATGTTGTCGGTCGCGATGTACGGCAGATTCGGCGGATACGCGGATGCGTCTTCATACGATCCACCCACGGCTACGACGGGCAGAGGCGAATCGGCGAGTGCTTCGCACACGGCGGGATCGTCGAAATCGGCGATGAAGCCATCGCCTTCGAAGTGCTCGATGCCGTTGAGCCGTGCGCGGAAGTCTTCTTCGAGAAACAGATCCCATGCGACGCGCGTCGACAGCAGGTAATTGCCGATACCCGTGATGATCTCGCGGTCGTACACCTTGTTCGCATTGAAGAGCAGTGCGATCCGATGCGTGCGTTGAGCGGTGTGCTGTCGTGTCATCGAGTCTCCCGGCGCGCGCTGTTGCGCCGTTGTCTCCGTGATATCTACGCGTGCTGCGCCGCAAGGCAGCCGCACATTTAAGTGTTCTGCTTATTCTAGGCGTCACTCGCCCTGGCCCGCCAATGGATTTTTCCCGGTAACAAGAATCACCAGTCGCGCTGGCGGATTTCGCAATTGCCGCGCCAACGCACAAGCGTCAGCATGGCGTCACATCACGCACGGTTCGATGCGAGTGCATCGGCCGACACATACAGGAGACGCGCATGTCTTACTTCGAACACTTGCCCGCTGTGCGCTACGAAGGCCCGCAGACGGACAACCCGTTCGCTTATCGCCACTACGACAAGGACAAGCTGGTGCTCGGCAAGCGCATGGAAGACCATCTGCGCGTTGCCGTGTGCTACTGGCACACGTTTGGATGGCACGGCGCGGACATGTTCGGCCCCGGCACGTTCGAGCGTCCGTGGCACCGTGCCGGCGATGCGCTCGAAATGGCGCGTGCGAAGGCCGACAATGCGTTCGAACTGTTCTCGAAACTGGGTACGCCGTACTACACGTTCCATGACATCGATGTCGCGCCCGAAGGCGACAGCATCAAGAGCTACGTGAACAACGTCAAGGCGATGACGGATGTGCTCGCGCTCAAGCAGGAGCAGACGGGCATCAAGCTGTTGTGGGGCACGGCGAATCTGTTCTCGCATCCGCGCTATGCGGCGGGCGCGGCGACCAATCCGAATCCCGATGTGTTCGCGTTTGCCGCCACTCAGGTCTTTAACGCGCTCGAAGCGACGCAGCGTCTATCCGGCGCGAACTACGTGCTGTGGGGCGGACGCGAAGGCTACGAGACGCTGCTCAATACGGATCTCAAGCGCGAGCGCGAGCAGCTTGGCCTCTTCATGAGCATGGTGGTCGAGCACAAGCACAAGATGGGTTTCAAGGGCGCGCTGCTGATCGAGCCGAAGCCGCAGGAGCCGACCAAGCATCAGTACGACTACGACGTTGCGACGGTGCATGGCTTTCTCACCCAGTTCGGCTTGCAGGACGAAATTCGCGTGAACATCGAAGCGAATCACGCGACGCTCGCCGGTCACTCGTTTCATCACGAAATCGCCAATGCGTTTGCGCTCGGCATCTTCGGCAGTATCGACGCGAATCGCGGCGACGCGCAGAACGGCTGGGACACGGACCAGTTCCCAAATAGTGTGGAAGAACTGACGCTCGCGTTCTACGAGATCCTGCGCAATGGCGGCTTCACGACGGGCGGCATGAACTTCGATGCGAAGGTCCGACGTCAGAGCATCGATCCCGAAGACATCGTGCATGGCCATATCGGAGCGATCGACGTACTCGCGGTGGCGCTCGAGCGTGCTGCGCATCTGATCGAGAACGACCGGCTTGCCGCGTTCAAGCAGCAACGCTACGCGGGCTGGGACAGCGACTTCGGACGCAAGGTGCTGGCGGGCGGCTATTCGCTCGAGTCGCTGGCAAGCGATGCCGTAGCGCGGAACATCGCGCCTCGTCATGTGAGCGGACAACAGGAGCGTCTGGAGAACATCGTCAATCAGGCGATCTACTCATCCGCGAAATAACGCATCCACGCAGCACGAAAAATCGTTAGCAGCGCCGGTAGATTTCGCAATTGCTCCGCCGGCGCGCACGGCACACGCTGACGTGCAACCAAAACTGGGGCAGCTTTCGACAATCGACGCTCGCGAACAGGTATTCGCGGCGCATCCTGAGGTTAAGACGGCGGTTCGATTTCTCGCATTCGAAACCGCACGCAACCCTAAATGGAGTGAGACATGAAATCTGCAATGCGCCGTTCCGTATTGAGTTCCCTCGTTTGCGCCGCGATGGCCGCCGGCCTGACGATGATTGCGCCGCTCGCGCACGCGAGCAAGGACAAGCCCGAAATCGGCTTCTGTATCGACGATCTGCGCGTCGAGCGCTGGTCGCGCGATCGTGACTATTTCGTTGCGGCTGCGACGAAGCTCGGCGCGAAAGTTTCCGTGCAATCGGCCGATGCGAGCGAAGCGCGGCAAATCTCGCAGATCGAGAATCTGATTTCGCGCGGCGTCGATGTGATCGTGATCGTGCCGTTCAATTCGAAGACGCTCGGCAATGTCGTCGCCGAAGCGCACAAGGCGGGCATCAAGGTCGTGTCGTATGACCGCCTGATTCTCGATGCCGATGTCGACGCCTATATCTCGTTCGACAACGAGAAGGTCGGCGAACTGCAGGCGCAAGGCGTCTATAACGCGCAGCCGAAGGGCAACTACTTCCTGCTCGGCGGCGCGCCGACCGACAACAACGCGAAGATGCTGCGCGAAGGGCAGATGAAGGTGCTCAAGCCCGCGATCGATCGCGGCGATGTGAAGATCGTCGGTCAGCAGTGGGTGCCGGAATGGAGTGCCGCGACGGCGCTGCGCATCACGGAAGATGCGTTGACCGCGAACAACAACAAGATCGACGCGATCGTCGCGTCGAACGACGGTACGGCAGGCGGCGCGATTCAGGCGCTGGCCGCACAGAAGATGGCGGGCAAGGTGCCCGTGTCCGGCCAGGATGCGGATCTTGCGGCCGTCAAGCGTGTTGTAGCGGGTACGCAGACGATGACTGTCTACAAGCCGCTGAAGCTGATCGCCGGCGAAGCAGCCAAGCTCGCCGTCGATCTCGCGAAGGGCGACAAACCCGCATACAACGCGAAGTACGACAACGGCAAGAAGCAGGTCGATACCGTGCTGCTGCAACCGACACTGCTCACGAAGAGCAACGTCGACGTCGTGATCAAGGACGGCTTTTACACGCAAGCGCAACTGGCTGGCAACTGATTGCGGGCACGGGCGCTTCCTCGTCTTCATGACGGGAAAGCGCCCGCGCATCTTTCATCCATCCAGGACATTACGCATGGCACAAGCGCTTCTGGAGCTGCGCGGCATCGCCAAATCGTTTGCCGGGGTGAAGGCGCTCGACGGTATCGATCTCGTCGTCGCCCCCGGCGAATGCGTCGGACTATGCGGCGAGAACGGCGCAGGCAAATCGACGCTGATGAAGATCGTCTCCGGCGTCTATCCGCACGGCGACTGGTCGGGCGAGATTCTTTGGGACGGCAAGCCGCTCGTCGCGCAGAACATCCGCGATACCGAACGCGCGGGCATCGTCATCATCCACCAGGAACTGATGCTCGTGCCGCAACTGTCGGTGGCCGAGAACATTTTCCTCGGTAACGAAATCACGCTGCCCGGCGGTCGCATGAATTACGCGGCGATGTACCAGCGCGCCGATGAGTTATTGCGCGAACTCAACATCACCGGCATCAATGTCGCGCAGCCGGTGATGAACTACGGCGGCGGGCATCAGCAACTGATCGAAATCGCCAAGGCGCTGAACAAGCAGGCAAAGCTGCTGATACTCGACGAGCCTTCTTCATCGCTCACTGCTGCTGAGACGACAATCCTGCTCGATATCGTGCGCGATCTGAAGAAGCGCGGCGTCGCCTGCGTGTACATCTCGCACAAGCTCGACGAAGTGGAAGCCGTATGCGACACGATCACCGTGATACGCGACGGCAAGCACGTCGGCACGCAGCCGATGAAGCAGCTCACCACGGATCGCATCATCGCGATGATGGTCGGGCGCGAGATCGCGAATCTCTTTCCGCACGAGCCGCATGACATCGGCGATGTGATCTTCGAGGCACGCAACGTCACCTGCTACGACGTGACGAACACCAACCGCAAGCGCGTCGACAATGTGTCGTTCGCGTTGCGCAAGGGCGAAATACTCGGCGTGGCGGGTCTGGTCGGCGCGGGGCGCACGGAGTTGATGCAGGCGATCTTCGGCGCGTATCCGGGCATGAGCGAAGCCGAAGTGTGGATGGACGGCAAGCGCCTGAAAATCCGCGCGCCCGCCGATGCGATTTCCGCAGGCATTGCGATGGTGCCCGAAGATCGCAAGCGTCACGGCATCGTGCCGCAACTGGGCGTGGGTCACAACATCACGCTCGCGGTGCTGCAACGCTTCGCGAAGGGCGGGCGCATCGATACGGCATCCGAACTCGATACGATCAACTCGGAGATGAAGCGCCTGTCGGTGCGCGCGGCGTCGCCGATGCTGTCGATCGCGAGTCTGTCGGGCGGCAACCAGCAGAAGGCGGTGCTCACCCGCATGCTGCTCACCCATCCCTCCGTGCTGATACTCGACGAGCCGACACGCGGTGTCGATGTCGGCGCGAAGTACGAAATCTACAAGCTGATGTTCGCGCTCGCGAAGCGCGGCGTGTCGATCATCATGGTGTCGTCGGAATTGCCGGAAGTGCTCGGCGTGAGCGATCGCGTGCTCGTGATCGGCGAAGGCGAACTGCGCGGCGACTTCGTCAATGAAGGGCTCACGCAGGAACACATTCTCACGGCTGCCATCGCGACGAATCCGAAAGGCGCGAACATCCACGGCAACGACCCCACTCAACTGGCGAGCGTCGCATGACTCCTGATCTCACTTCTTCCGATAGCCAGACCAGGCACGGTACCGCGCTTGCCTCGGGGCAACGTATCAAGCTGCTGTTCGCGCGCTACAAGCTGCTCGCGTTGCTGCTGGCCGTCGCCGTCATCTGGGTGTTCTTCTCGTTCCTCACGGAAGGCGCATTCGTCACGCCGCGCAATCTGTCGAACCTGCTGCGGCAGATGTCGATCACGGGGATGCTCGCATGCGGGATGGTGTTCGTCATCATCGCGGGCGAGATCGACCTGTCCGTCGGTTCGCTGCTTGGATTGCTCGGCGGCGTCGCGGCGATACTCGACGTCACGTATCACTGGCCGCTCGCGGCAACGCTGCCCGTCGTGATGCTGCTCGGCGTGGTCGTCGGGCTCTTCAACGGGTGGTGGTCGACGTATCGGCGCGTGCCGTCGTTCATCGTCGGACTGGGCGGCATGCTCGCGTATCGCGGCGTGCTGCTCGGCATCACGGGCGGGTCGACGATCGCGCCGGTGTCCGACAATTTCGTCTTCATCGGTCAGGGCTACTTGCCGCGTATTGCGGGCGACACGCTCGCCGTCGTGCTGTTCGTGCTGCTCGCGGCGCTGACCGTGCGGCAGCGGCAAAAGCGTCAGCACTACAAGTTGAGCGTCGTGCCGGTGTGGCAGGACGCGGCGAAGATCGTCGCGGCGGGGCTGATCCTGCTCGCGTTCGTCGCGACGCTCAACCGTTACGGCGGTATTCCCGTGCCCGTGCTGCTGTTGCTTGCGCTGCTCGGCGTCTTCACGTACATCGCGACGCAGACGGTGTTCGGCCGGCGCATTTATGCCGTCGGCTCGAATCTCGAAGCGACGCGTCTGTCGGGCGTCAACACGAACCGCGTGAAGCTCGCGATCTTCGCACTGATGGGGCTGATGTGCGCATTCGGCGGCCTCATCAATACCGCCCGGCTCGCGGCGGGCTCGCCGTCGGCGGGATCGATGGGCGAACTCGATGCAATCGCGGCGTGCTTCATCGGCGGCACATCGATGCGCGGCGGTTCGGGCACCGTCTACGGCGCGTTGATCGGCGCGCTCGTGATGGCGAGCCTCGACAACGGCATGTCGATGCTCGATGTCGACTCGTACTGGCAGATGATCGTGAAGGGCGGCATTCTCGTGCTGGCCGTGTGGATCGACGTGATCTCGGGGTCCGACCGGCGGTAGCGCAGAGCGCACGGCGGTGGTGCGCTGCACCACTGCACAGCATCCGCGCGCTTCGTTGAGGCGCGCGCAGGCGCCCTGAAACGGGCGCTTTTTCCTGGTGGGCTGCAACGGCGAAAGGACGCGCGCAAAAAAATCAGAGGCGTCGCGCAGGTCATGCCCAGCAAGCGATTGCGCGGTTTTCTTCTGCGCCTTCAGGTCCCTTTCTACCCGCATCCGCTGGCCCGAAACAGGCCGATGGCATACCTATTGCGTTAATCCGTCGCGAAGCCAACGGCGGCTTCGACGTATCGACGAATTTTCGGGCACGCTCGCGACGCGAGCGGTCCCATGGGGCAACGGCGTCCCGAAGTGCAACGTGCGAGGAGCGTTCGATCCATGCGATCGGGCGACGCACATGCGCTTCGGGACGTTTTTTTTTGCGCAACCGAAACACGCGCATCGACGCGACCAGCGCTATGAACGAGCAGATCACCACGCAACGTATGGAAGTTTCCGGACAGACGATCGGCGAGCTGATCAATCTGTCGGGCCGTCAGCGGATGCTGTCGCAACGCATCGTGCTGCATGTGCTGCTTGCATCGCACGGCGATGCGGCGGCGCTGGCGGTCGTGCGCGAATGCCTCGTGACGTTCGCGTCGACGCATCGCGTGCTGGTGCATGGCGACGAGCGTCTGCCCGGCGCGTTTTCGGAGGCGTTGCAGCAGCTCTACTACGGCACGCGCAAGGCCGACGAGCGGGTGCAGCGATTCATCGCGCTCACGGATGAAACGGTGACGCGCGTCGATGCTAACGATGACGCGACAAGCGAATATGTCGATGCGCTCGTCGCACAAGCGACGCCGCTGCTCGAACTGCTGCAGGAGATCACGCTCGCGTATCAGAACGAGATGCGCGGCATCGAAGCGGCGACGCAGCGCCGTCAGTCTGCGATAGCAGAACAGCTGTCGAGCATTTCGATGCAGGCGAACATCGTCGCCTTGAACGCACGCATTTCGGCAGCACGCGCCGGCGCTTACGGACGTGAGTTCGCCGTCATCACGCAAGTGCTCGCCGACATCATCAAGGAGATGGACGCGCTCATTTATAGCGTCGTCGATCGCGGCGCGGACGAGCCGGCTTCGCGCCGCGATGTGTCGCGCAAGGCGTCGCATGGAGCAGCGCAATTGTCCTCACGCCCGCACGTCACCGCACGCAGTACCCAACGCATATCCCCTTAGTTCTTCTTTGTTTGCCGGACCCACGCACCAGCCTGCTTTCGTTCAATGAGAGAGACCCATGAAAAACCTGTTGAATTCGCTTGCGAGCGGTAACTGGCGCGCGCTGCTCGCGTGCTTCCTTTACTTCGATACCGGCTTCACCGTCTGGGTCATGTTCGGGCCGCTGGCGCCGTTCATCAACAAGAGCATCGCGATGTCGCCCGCCGAACTGGGCTTTCTCGTCGCGGTGCCCGTGCTCGGCGCGGCGATCCTGCGCGTGACGCTCGGCAATCTCTATCAGGCTTGCGACGGTCGACGCGTGGCGCTGATGGGCGTCGCGCTGTCGGCGATTCCTTCCGTCGTGCTGCTGCTGATGCCGGGCACGCCGTCATACACGTTGCTGCTGATTCTCGGCGTGTTCCTCGGCGTCGGCGGCGCGAGCTTCGCGGTCGCGCTGCCGATGGCGGGCAGCAACTATCCGCCGAAAGTGCAGGGCCTGGTGCTCGGCCTCGCGGCCGCCGGCAACATCGGCGCAGTGCTGGACGGCTTCATGTTCCCGGCACTCGCCGATCAGTTCGGCTGGGCGAAGGCTGCGGGCGCAGCGTTGCCGCTGCTGGGTCTCGCTGCCGTCGCGCTGTTCTTCTGGGCCAAGGATCTCGGACAGAAGACGGGCAGCGGTGCACAGGCGCTGCGCAGCTTCATCGTGACGCTCGTGGGTCTCGTCGCGCTCGTCGTCGCCGTGCATGCGGGCGTGTTCGGTGCGGGCAAGACGGGCGTGCTGCTGCTGCCCGTGCTCGGCGCGCTGCTCGCGATCGCCGTGCTGCCCAAGCACTATCGCAGCGTGCTCGTCGAGGGCGACACGTGGGTCGTGATGCTGGTCTACAGCATTACGTTCGGTGGCTTTGTCGGCATGTCGTCGTATGTGACGACGCTGCTGATCTCGCTGTATCAGATGCCGCGCCTCGAAGCGGGTCTCTTCATGTCGCTGCTGGCGTGTATCGGTGCGCTGGTGCGTCCCATCGGCGGGCTGGTCGCGGATCGTATTTCGGGTGTGCGTGCGCTGGTGATTCTGCTGGCGGCGATCTCGCTGTGCGACTTCCTGTTCGCCGCGTGGATGCCGCCTGTGTCGGCGGGCATCGCGTTGCTGATCGCGATGTACGTGTGCTTCGGTCTCGGCAATGGCGCGACGTTCCAGCTCGTGCCGCAGCGCTGGAAGGGCAAGACGGGCCTGATGTCGGGCATCGTCGGCGCGGCGGGCGGCATCGGTGGATTCTATCTGCCTGTGATCATGGGCATTGCTAAGGAAGGCACGGGCAGCTATCAGATGGGCTTCGCGACGTTCGGCGTGCTGTCGGCGCTCGCGTTCGGTCTGGTGGTGCTGCATCGCGCGCGGTGGCTGGAATGGGCGCTGCCGAAGGAAAGCGCCATGGTTGTCGAGCCGATTCGCGCAGGCGTGAGCGTGGACAGCGGGGCTTGAGGGTTTCGTCTCCGTCTCGTGCCTTGCGGCGCAAACGATGCTGAAGTTGTCGTGTATGACCCTCCCGTCCGTCGTGCTTGAACTCTAGACTTCACCGCATGGACAGCACGATGGATCGGAGGAAGAGATGGTCGACGCAGCAGGGATAGCGCAGCACTACGGGCCGGAAGGTTTGCTCGATCGCCTGACGGCTGCGCTGTCCACGATGGGGCGCGACGCAGGCCCGCTGCGGATGGAAGAGCTTGCGCCGCTCGATCAGTTCCACTCGCGCGGCCTGGCGGCGACGGTCGAACTTGCACGTGCACTCTCGCTCGACAGTTCGATGAGGGTGCTCGATATCGGATCGGGTCTGGGCGGCCCGTCACGTTATCTTGCGGCGACCTATGGCTGTACCGTGCATGGCGTCGACCTGAGTCTGCCGTTCGTCGAAGCGGCGACTTTCCTCGCGGAGCGAACGGGACTCTCCGGCCTCGTCAGCTATCGACGCGCCGATGCGCTTCATCTTCCGTTCGACGCCGGTGAGTTCGACGTGGCATGGACCCAGCATGTCGCGATGAATATTGCCGATCGCGTTGCGCTCTATCGCGAGACGTCACGTGTTTTGCGTGCGGGCGGCCGCTTTGCGATCTTCGATGTCGTCGCGGCCTCCGACACGCCTTTGCATTTCCCCGTGCCGTGGGCACGTGGACCCGAAGCGAGTTTTCTCGTCACGGCGGATCGCATGCGTGCGTTGCTGGTCGAGCAGGGATTCCGGCCGGTTTCGCAAATCGATACCACTCAGGCGGCGCTCACCTGGTTCTCGGAACGGGAAAAGGCCCGCGCGCAGCAAACGACGCCGCCCGCGCTCGGCCTGCATCTCGCGATGGGACCGGGCTTCGCCGAAATGACGGCGAACCTCGCACGCAATCTGCGTGAAGGGCGTGCAGCGCTCGTTCAGGCCATCTACGAAAAATCCTGAACTCACGCGCGATACTCCCACTCCAACCTCGCCAGGCTCGCGACAGCTTGCCTGGCCGCGTCACCGTCGCGAATTCAAGCCGGCTTCCCAGGGTTTTCAACTAGGGTACGATGCTCCTGGTCGCAAAATTCCCGCTTGCGAGGCCCGGAATTGCATCGGCTGCGAGCGGGTGGACGCTTGTCTATCTTCCCTAAGCTGCTGTATCTGCTAGGTTTTTCGGCGGCCGCAGCGGTACCGGCAGGCGCGCCGTCCGGCTCTTTTTGCAAGCCGACAATCATCATCCATCGCCTTCTTGAATTTGTAATTCCCCGTCCATATAATTAGCACTCACCGCACGAGAGTGCTAACAACATCGCTGGTTGGCGGTGCCAGCCGGCATACCTCAGCGTTCTTCAGTCCCAATCAAGAGAGGATCTATCCATGAACCTTCGTCCTTTGCATGATCGCGTGATCGTCAAGCGTCTGGATCAGGAAACCAAGACCGCATCGGGCATCGTGATCCCCGACGCAGCCGCAGAAAAGCCGGATCAAGGCGAAGTGCTGGCTATCGGCCCGGGCAAGCGTGACGACAAGGGCGCTCCCATCGCGCTCGACGTGAAGGTCGGCGACCGCGTCCTGTTCGGCAAGTACGCAGGCCAGACCGTCAAGGTCGACGGCAACGAACTGCTGGTGATGCGCGAAGAAGACATCATGGCCGTTGTCAACAAGTAAGCACTTGTTCCCGGTTCATTCTCAAGAATTCAAGGAGTTAGAAGATGGCAGCTAAAGACGTCGTGTTCGGCGATTCCGCCCGTGCCAAGATGGTTGAAGGCGTGAACATTCTCGCCAACGCAGTGAAGGTCACGCTCGGTCCGAAGGGCCGTAACGTTGTGCTCGAGCGCAGCTTCGGCGGCCCGACGGTCACCAAGGACGGTGTGTCGGTCGCGAAGGAAATCGAGCTGAAGGACAAGCTCCAGAACATGGGCGCGCAAATGGTCAAGGAAGTTGCTTCCAAGACCAGCGACAACGCCGGTGACGGCACGACGACGGCAACGGTTCTGGCCCAGTCGATCGTTCGCGAAGGCATGAAGTACGTCGCATCGGGCATGAACCCGATGGACCTGAAGCGCGGTATCGACAAGGCCGTCGCAGCAGCAATCGAAGAGCTGCGCAAGATCAGCAAGCCCTGCACGACCAACAAGGAAATCGCGCAAGTCGGCGCGATCTCGGCGAACAGCGACACGTCGATCGGCGATCGCATCGCTGAAGCAATGGACAAGGTCGGCAAGGAAGGCGTCATCACCGTCGAAGACGGCAAGTCGCTGCAAGACGAGCTGGACGTTGTCGAAGGTATGCAATTCGACCGCGGCTACCTGTCGCCGTACTTCATCAACAACCCGGACAAGCAAGTCGCCGTTCTGGACAACCCGTTCGTGCTGCTGCACGACAAGAAGGTGTCGAACATCCGTGATCTGCTGCCGGTTCTCGAGCAAGTCGCCAAGGCTGGCCGTCCGCTGCTGATCATCGCTGAAGACGTCGAAGGCGAAGCGCTGGCTACGCTGGTCGTCAACAACATCCGTGGCATCCTGAAGACGGTTGCCGTGAAGGCTCCGGGCTTCGGCGACCGCCGCAAGGCAATGCTGGAAGACATCGCGATCCTGACGGGTGGCCAGGTCATCGCCGAAGAAACCGGCCTGACGCTGGAAAAGGCGACGCTGGCTGAACTGGGTCAAGCGAAGCGCATCGAAGTGGGCAAGGAAAACACGACGATCATCGACGGCGCCGGCGAAGCAGCAAGCATCGAAGCGCGCGTCAAGCAAGTGCGCACGCAGATCGAAGAAGCGACGTCGGACTACGACCGTGAAAAGCTGCAAGAGCGCGTGGCCAAGCTGGCCGGCGGCGTTGCAGTGATCAAGGTCGGTGCTGCGACCGAAGTCGAAATGAAGGAAAAGAAGGCACGTGTCGAAGACGCTCTGCACGCAACGCGCGCAGCTGTGGAAGAAGGCATCGTGGCCGGCGGCGGCGTCGCGCTGATCCGCGCACGCAGCGCGATCGGTGGCGTGAAGGGTGACAACGCTGACCAGGACGCAGGTATCAAGATCGTCCTGCGCGCAATGGAAGAGCCGCTGCGCCAGATCGTCACGAACGGCGGCGAAGAAGCCAGCGTCGTGGTGGCAGCAGTTGCAGCCGGCACGGGCAACTACGGCTACAACGCAGCAACGGGTGAGTACGGTGACCTGGTGGAAGCCGGTGTCGTCGACCCGACGAAGGTGACGCGTACGGCACTGCAGAACGCAGCTTCGGTTGCTGGCCTGCTGCTGACGACGGACGCCGCTGTCTGCGAACTGCCGAAGGAAGATGCACCGATGGCTGGCGGCATGCCCGGCGGCATGGGCGGCATGGGCATGGACATGTAATTCCAGGTCACTGGAATGCATGAGGGAGGCGCGCTGTGAAGCGTGCTTCCCGTGCCAAAAGAAAAAACCCGCAGTCGCGGGTTTTTTCTTTTGATGTTTCTGGTTTTAGTCTTCAGCGCTGTAGCACCAGAAAGCGTTCGCGCAGATGTTCGAGCACACACGATACGCTGGAAGCCTCACTCAGCGCCGCCGTATCGACGAGCAGTTCGGGGTTCTCGGGCGCTTCGTACGGCGCGGTCACACCCGTGAACGACTTGATGACGCCCGCCTGCGCCTTCGCATAGAGCCCTTTGGGGTCGCGTTTCGCGCAATCGTTTGCTGAAGCGGCTACATAAGTCTCGACAAAGCTGTCATTGCCGATGATCGCGCGCGCCATGTCCCGGTCTTCGCGCATCGGCGAAATCAGGGCGGCAATCACGATGAGCCCGGCGTCGTTCATCAGTCGCGCGACGTGCGCAACCCGGCGGATGTTCTCCCGGCGGTCTTCCTTCGAAAAGCCAAGGTCGCTCGTCAAGCCGTGACGGATGTTGTCGCCGTCGAGCACGTAGCACGCGTGCCCCATGGACATCAGTTCGCGCTCCAGATGAAACGCGATGGTCGACTTGCCGGCGCCCGACAAACCGGTGAGCCAGACAGTGACGGGCTTATGGCCGAGCAACACGGCGCGGTCGCGGCCC
The DNA here is from genome assembly GCF_017104565.1 of Paraburkholderia sp. Tr-20389. GTDB lineage: Bacteria > Pseudomonadota > Gammaproteobacteria > Burkholderiales > Burkholderiaceae > Paraburkholderia. The sequence continues at coordinate 109,266 of NZ_JAAGPD010000009.1, forward strand.
GTGATCGTGCCGTTGAAACGTTGGACGTGAGGTTGTATGCGTTCGGCGGGCGCGCGGTTTTCCGGCTCATCGCGAGCGGCGCGACTGTTCGGCGCGCTGCTTTGAGCGCAGCGTGCGCGCGCGTCGGGAACGGCAGCAGCAGCGGCGCCAGGGCGGAGATCTTCCAATTCGGTTATCCGTTCGTTTTCCGCCGTAGAAACCGGCAGTCTGCCGTTGGCTTGGCCTAAATGTGGCGCGGTGTGCGTTGGAGTGAAACGCACGGCGCAGGCATCAAACGAGGTGTCAACCGGACAGCAGGGCAAGGAATATTACAGTTCGTAATTGTACTATTTAAGCGTTCGCCCTGCTGTAACAGATAATTACGGCTGTAATATGTGGTTTGCGAATTCGCGCTTGACTGAAGCGATTTCTTTCGCTTAGCCAACACTCGACCAGCAGCCGATCAACTGCGGAAACTAATGACGAGCCTCGCCCGGCGACGCGTCCGTCCCGCCCGCCAGCGGCACCTCGTCATCACTGCTTCGCGCCCAGAAGAAACGATCGGGAAGGTAAGCACCCATACCCGGACGGAAGGCGGCCTGGGTCGCCTGGAACAGATATTCCTGGGCTTCTCGCACGGCTTCGGCCGGTTCCTGGCCATTCGCCAGCAGCGCGGCGATCGCGGCGCCGAGCGTATCGGTGACGCCCATGATCCGTTGCTGTGTGCGATCCCACATGTCTTGCCGCAACTGGCCGTCCTCGCTGAACAGCGTATTGACGAGCCGGTGCGTGCCCGTTTCCGTCGACAGGATGTATTCACAACCCTGCGACAGCAAATGGGAAATCGCGGCATCGAGTGTCGGCGCTTCGGCGTCGCCGTCCGGTTGCGCGAGCGCAAGGAGGGCAGCGGTATCCGCGACCAGCAACGTGGTTTGCGGCGCGAGCAGATCCGCGATCGCTTCGCGTAGTTCGTCGGCGGCGAGTACGTGCTCGTCGTCGAGCGTGAAGTCGGGCGCCAGGATGAGCGGGATGTCGTCGTAATCCGCGACGACTTCGGCGATCGCGCTGACCACTTCCGCGCGTGTCGCCGCGCCGACCTTGAAGGCGGCGATCGGCATGTCTTCCAGCAGCATCCGCGCTTGCGTCGCGACGACTTCCGGGTCGAGGCCGGTGACTTCGTCGCAGCTCGCCGAGTCGCGCACCGTGTAGCCCGTCAGCACGGAGACGCCGTGGCAGCCCATGCTGGCAAGCGTCATCAGGTCGGCTTGCAGCCCGCCGCCGCCGGTCGGGTCGGACAGGCCGAAGGTGAGAACGATCGGAGGGGTGTCGCTGGCCATGAAATTGTGGTGGGGTCGTTGAGCGGAACATTCGCAGGCCGTACGGCGCTCGCGCGCGTCCGTGCGGCCCACACAGACGGCTCAATTATGCGGCCATATACGATTGCGGGGCACTTTTTCGCATCTGTCGGCGCGCCGTGTCACACATAACGCCGCAAAATGTCGCGTCCGATCGCTCGGACCCCGCATCCGCTAGGCATGGGGGCGGCAACACGGTACCATCATGGCTCCCGTTTCCACGGACTTTTCGACGCGACTCAAGAATGGAATATAAGAGCTGGATGTGCCTGATCTGCGGCTGGATCTACGATGAAGAAGCCGGTCTGCCAGAGGAAGGAATCGCGCCGGGCACGCGATGGGAAGATGTTCCCATCAATTGGACCTGTCCCGAGTGCGGCGCGCGCAAGGAAGACTTCGAGATGGTGCAGATCTGATCGATACGCGTGATGGTGGCGGGCTGTTTCTTGCCCGCCATGCAAGGCCGGTCGATTCGAAACGAATCGTTTTCGCGCGGGATGGAACATCCGCGCACACGCGATGTCGCAGGTTAACGCGTGACTGAGCTTTCCATGCGGTTGATCGCGTTTTAGTCCTTTAGTCCAGCAGGTGCCGTTTCGTGTGCGTGGCGCTTTTTGCGCGCCGATGCCGCCGTGAGCGGCCGCTCGCAGCCGCGCCGCAGTCCGCGCGTTGGTTTGGGCTGGCGGCGCCGTTTTGGAGCCATGCAGTCGGTGGCCCGGCAATTGCACTACTTTCGCCATACCGGCGGTTCCGGTGGCGCAGTTTCGATGCCGCCTGACAGTGCCGGCGTTCCCGAAGCCTGCTCATGACTCTTCGATCCGCATCGCCCGATACGCTCGACGCTCTACCGAATCCCCGTGGCGGTGCCGTGCGCCCCGCGGAGCAGGCCATTGCCGACGCGCTCGACGCGTTCGAGCAGCGCCGCGACATGAACGGGCAACTGCTCGTCGCCGGACGCGCGTTGCGCGAGGCGGGCTGGATCGCCGCGCAACGTTTCACCGACGCGCTGCTGCTCGTCTCGCCGATGGCCGCGAGCGGCCTCGCCGACGAAGCCTCCGCGCGCGCTGCATTCGGCGCGGCGCTGCGGGCGTTCCGCACGGCGCTCGAGCGCCGCAATCTGCGCGAACTCGGCTGCTCGGCTGCGCTTTTCGAGCACTATCGCTCGCTCAGCACGCATATCGCGCAGCACACGCCGGGCTACAGCGTGGCCTTCGAAGACATCGCTCTGGCCGGTCGGCCCATACCTCCCGTTTCGCTGCGTTCGCAATCGGCGGCGCGGCTCGCGCATTTGCGCGCGCGCTACGAGCAGGCCTTGCTGCCTGTGCTGCGCTCGAAAGGGCACGTCAGCACGAGCGCGGTCGCGGGCCTCGTCAATGCCGCGCTCGACGATCTCGATGCCTGCCTCGTCGAACTGGCAGGTCCCGATCCCTATGATTTCTGGCGGCTGGCGCTGGCGTGCACGCGGTCGATGCGCGCGAACGGGCACACCGTCGAAGACATCGAAACACGGCGTTTCTATGCCCGTTGCAACTTGGCGCTCGCCGACGAGCAGCGCGGCATTCCGCTCGCGCCGCGCTCGCTGGTGCGTGCGACGCTTGCGTTGCTGTGGCGCGACTATGCGCTGTTCGGCGCGGCTGCCGAAGACACGGAGAACGTCGAACTGCTGCGCGACTATGGCTTGACGGTCGACTGGCATATTGCCGGCACCCAGGCATCCGAAGCACTGTGGGAGGCAGGCGCGCACCAGGCGGAAACGCTCGCGGCGCACGTCGGCAAGTCGCGCGAACTCGGCATGCTGACCGTCAACGCCAACGCGTACGAAGACTTTCTACAAACCGCCGATGTCGCGATCTCCGCGCTAACGGATCACGCGCGCGCCGCTGACAATCCGCAGAAGGCGGATCCCAGCGCCGCGTTGCAGGCGGGCGATGCCGCGTACCGTCTCGGCGCGGCGGCGTCGGCGCTCGGCCTTGGTCAGGTGGCGCTGCTCGCGGATGCGCTGGGCCTCGCGTGGCGCCGCCGCGCACACGCCGGCGTGTCGACGCCTGCCGTGCGGGCGCATGTGGTGGTCGACGCGCCCGACGCGCGTTCGCTCGAAGCCGCCGCCGAAGCATTGCGCGCGATGCTGCATAAAGTTGCCGCTGGCGTCGCGCCGCAGTCGGCTGCGAACGTGCTGGCTGCGCTGACGCGATCGATCGAGCAGGGCGGCGCATAAAAACGGGCACAGGCGAACCCGGCCCACATCACATGGGGACGGTCCTTCGTCCTATGCCATCCGCCGCGCGATAGCGCACGCGCGTCGTCCCCGGCAAGGTAGAGGCGCGTGATAGAGTGCAGTTTCATGGACTGCGGTTTTCCGGCGGCGCCATTGCAGACTGCCTGCCAGCAACGCCGGCAACCAGCCTGCTGCACGATTCTGGCGCAAGGAGCGAGCCCCGCAGTCGCGCATTGTCTTTGCTAAACTTCCACCTATGCCCAAGAGTAACGATCGCATCAATCTGACCAACCAGTTCCTGATCGCCATGCCGAACATGGCGGACCCGACGTTTTCAGGAACGGTGGTCTACCTTTGCGATCACAGCGAGCGCGGCGCGCTCGGCCTCGTCATCAACAGGCCGACGGATATCGACCTTCAGGCGCTCTTCAATCGCATCGATCTCAAGCTCGAGATCGAGCCTCTTCTGCATGTCCCTGTGTATTTCGGCGGCCCGGTGCAAACCGAGCGCGGCTTCGTGTTGCACGACGCATCGGAAAGTACGTATACCTCGTCGATGCAGGTGCCCGGCGGCCTCGAAATGACGACCTCGAAAGACGTGCTGGAAGCCGTCGCGAGCGGTAAGGGCCCGGAGCGTTTTCTGCTGACGCTCGGCCACGCCGGCTGGGGCGCGGGGCAACTGGAAGACGAAATTTCGAAGAACGGCTGGCTCACGGTTCAGGCCGACCCGAAGATCGTCTTCGACGTACCCGCCGAAGACCGTTTCGAAGCGGCGCTCGCGCTGCTCGGCATTTCGTCTTCGATGCTCTCCGGCGAAGCAGGTCACGCATGAGCGGTGTGGCCGGACGTGAGGCGACGCTGCTCGCGTTCGACTACGGTGAAAAGCGGATCGGCGTTGCGGTCGGCAATTCGCTCACCCGCAGCGCGCGACCGCTCGTCGTTCTACAAAATCGCAACCGCGAATATCGCTTCGAAGCCGTCGGCAAGCTGATCGACGAATGGAAGCCGGACGCGCTCGTCGTCGGCCTGCCCATGCACCCCGACGGCACACCACACGAACGAACCCAGCTCGCGAAGCGGTTCGGCAACCAGCTGAACGGACGCTTCAATCTTCCCGTCTCATGGGTCGACGAACGCTATTCGTCGGTCGAGGCGGAAGCGGGCATCCGCAGCGGAACGCGGCAGGCGGGCATGCTCGACGCCGAAGCCGCGTGCATCATCCTTCAGCAATACCTGGACGGACTGACCGACGATCATGAGTTCCATTGACGCCGAGGCGCTCTACCGCGCCGTGCTCGAACAGATTCGCGCCGCATACGGCGACGCGCTGGGCGGTTCCGGCGGCGCAGTGTTCGCCGGCATCTACAGCGGCGGCGCGTGGCTTGCCGAACGTCTCGCGAAAGATCTGAACGTGTCGACGTTCGGTGTCGTCAACGTCGCGCTGCATCGCGACGACTACGCGAAGAAGGGTTTGCACACGCAGGCCAATCCGACTTCGTTGCCGTTCGAAGTCGAAGGCCGGCGCATCGTGCTCGTCGACGACGTGCTGTACACCGGCCGCACCGTGCGCGCCGCGTTGAACGAACTCTACGACTACGGGCGTCCCGCATCGGTCGAACTTGCGGTGCTGGCCGATCGCGGCGGGCGCGAGCTGCCGGTGGCGGCGCGCTTCGTCGGCGGCACGATCGACGTGCCGGCCGATGCGACGCTCGTGCTGTCGCGCGACGGCGAGCGCTTCACGTTTCACACCGAGCCGCGCGCGGATTGAGCGCGGCACTTCGGCATCGAAAGCAATACGGGCAGCACACGCAGTCCCGAGTCTGATTCAGGAAGACCATGAACACGCCCAACCTGGTTCCCCAAGGTTCCACCGCTTCCGCCGACAACGCCGCGTCAACGGACCGTTTTCGCTACGGTTTCCTGAAGGGCAATCCGCAGCTCACAAAGAACGGCGAACTGAAGCATCTGCTGACCATCGAAGGCCTGCCGCGTGCAATCGTCACGCACATTCTCGACACGGCCGAGCAATTCGTCAGCGTGACTGATCGAGAAGTGAAGAAGGTGCCGCTGCTGCGCGGCAAATCGGTATTTAACCTGTTCTTCGAAAACTCGACGCGCACGCGCACCACGTTCGAAATCGCCGCGAAACGGCTGTCTGCGGACGTGATCAACCTGAACATCAACGCATCGTCGACGAGCAAGGGCGAGTCGCTGCTCGACACGATCAACAACCTGTCGGCGATGCATGCCGACATGTTCGTCGTGCGCCACGCGTCGAGCGGTGCGCCGTATCTGATCGCCGAGCATTGCGCGCCGCACGTGCACGTGATCAACGCCGGCGACGGCCGTCACGCGCACCCGACGCAGGGCCTGCTGGACATGTACACGATCCGCCATTACAAGCGCGATTTCACGAATCTGCGTGTGGCGATCGTCGGCGACATTCTGCATTCGCGCGTCGCGCGTTCGGACATTCATGCACTCACCACGCTCGGCGTGCCGGAGGTGCGCGCGATCGGTCCGCGCACGCTGTTGCCGGGCGGTCTTGAGCAGATGGGCGTGCGCGTGTTCCACAATCTCGACGAAGGGCTGAAGGACGTCGACGTGATCATCATGCTGCGTCTGCAGAACGAGCGGATGAGCGGCGCATTGCTGCCGTCGGCGCAGGAATACTTCAAGAGCTGGGGGCTGACGCCGGAGCGCCTCGCACTCGCGAAGCCCGACGCAATCGTGATGCATCCGGGACCGATGAACCGTGGCGTCGAGATTGATTCGCAGGTGGCGGACGGTCCGCAATCGGTGATCCTCAATCAGGTGACGTTCGGCATCGCGGTGCGCATGGCGGTGATGGGTATCGTCGCGGGCAATAACGACTGACTCACATCCGTCTCAGAGACAGCAGGCAAGCAGGCAAAAAAGGCAGCGCATGAAGATTCATATTCAAGGCGGCACGCTGATCGATCCGGTAGCGGGCACCGAGCAGCAACAGGACGTATTCATCGCGGCGGGCAAGATCGTCGCGCTCGGCAACGCGCCCGCCGATTTCAACGCGGCGAAAACCATCGACGCGAGAGGCCTGTGTGTGGCGCCGGGCTTCGTCGATCTATCGGCGCGGCTGCGCGAACCCGGCTACGAGCACAAGGCGACGCTCGAATCCGAAATGGCCGCCGCGCTCGCCGGCGGCGTGACGAGTCTCGTGTGTCCGCCCGACACCGATCCTGTACTCGACGAGCCGGGCCTCATAGAAATGCTCAAATTCCGGGCGCGCAATCTCAACCGCACGCATGTGTATCCGCTCGGCGCGCTGACAGTCGGACTCAAGGGGCAAGTCATCACCGAAATGGTCGCGCTGACGGAGTCGGGCTGCGTCGGTTTTTCGCAGGCCGATACGCCTATCGTCGACACGCAGGTTCTGCTGCGCGCGCTGCAGTACGCGAACACCTACGGCTACACCGTGTGGCTGCGCCCGCAGGATGCGTATCTCGCGAAGGGCGGCGTGGCGGCGAGCGGCCCGCTCGCGTCGCGGCTGGGTCTGTCGGGCGTGCCCGTGTCGGCCGAAACGATCGCGCTGCATACGATCTTCGAACTCGTACGTGTGACGGGTGCGCGTGTGCATCTGTCGCATGTGTCGTCGGCGACGGGCGTCGAGCTGATGCGCGCGGCGAAGGCGGAAGGGCTGCCTGTGAGCTGCGACGTCACGATCAATCATGTGCATCTGATCGATCTCGACATCGGCTACTTCGATGCCCAGTTCCGGCTCGATCCTCCGCTGCGTTCGCAGCGCGATCGCGAAGCGATCCGTGCGGGCCTGCTGGACGGAACGATCGACGCGATCTGTTCGGACCACACGCCCGTCGACGACGACGAAAAGCTGCTGCCGTTCGCCGAAGCGACGCCCGGCGCGACGGGGCTCGAATTGCTGTTCTCGCTTACGGTCAAGTGGGCCGACGAGGCGGGCATTCCGCTCGCGAAGGCGCTGAACCGTATTACGGCTGCGCCCGCCAACGTATTGAAGCTGCCCGCTGGGCGCATCGAAGCGGGCGCAACCGCTGATCTATGCGTATTCGACCGTAACGGCCATTGGCGCATCGAGCCGCGCGCGCTGAAGAGCCAAGGGCACAACACGCCGTTCCTCGGCTATGAACTGCCGGCTCGCGTGCGCGCGACGGTCGTGTCAGGGCAGATCGCGTTCGAGCAGCACTGAGTGCGTCCGTACTCGTACGACACCCGGCAAAGAATGCAAAGATAAGCGGAAGACTCGCAACATGAAGCTCGCGTTTCGCAAGGTTCGACTGGTGGTGCATCTACTCCAGGGCATGTGGCTGCTCTCGACACGTTTTCCGCGCGCAAGCGCACAACAGCGTCTGGAACTGAACCGCGCCTGGTCGGTGCGCATGCTGCAGCTGTGCGGCATGCGCCTCGTCGTGCACAACGACGGCGCGCGGCTCGACGAAGGCGTGCTCGTCGTCGCGAACCACATTTCGTGGATCGACATTTACGTGATCAACGCGTGGCGGCCGACGCCGTTCCTGTCGAAGGCCGAGATCCGCAAGTGGCCCGTGGTCGGCTGGTGTGCGGAGCAGCTCGGCACCGTATTCATTCAGCGCGAGAAGCGCAGCGACGCGAAGCGCATCATGCATGATCTCGCTAGCCGGCTGAACGCAGGGGAACTGATGTGCGTGTTCCCGGAGGGCACTACGACCGATGGCGTGCAACTGCTGCCGTTTCACGCGAACATGTTTCAGGCGGCCGTATCGGCGTCGCGGCCCGTCCAGCCCGTGTGCATGATGTACGAGGATGCGCAGGGAGGGCAGTCGACGGCGCCTGCGTATATCGGTGAGATGTCGCTCGGTCAGTCGCTCGATGCGTTGCTGCGCGGCGGCCCGCTGACGGCGCATGTGTATGTCGGCGCGCCGCTCGCACCGGGTGCCGACCGGCGTTTACTGGCGGCCGAAGCACAAGCCGCCGTGGGCGCGGCGCTCGCCGCGCTGCAAGACCCCGAAGCGCGCCGCTCGGGACAGATCGCGGATCGCACGCAGGAGTTCATCGACGCCGCTTCAAAGAGCCCGCAGGAGTCGCTGCCGGGTCCGGACGTCGACATGACGCGCCACGCGTAGCGTGTCGGCCGCGTTCAGTTCACATCGGCGCGGCAGCCTTCGCATTCCACTTGCGTGACGGTGCGTTCGGCGGGCGACTGGGCCAGCCGGACGGCCGACAACTGTTCGCCCCACACGCAGCCCGAATCGAGACCGATCAGGTTGTCGCGGACCATCAGGCCGAGTGCGGCCCAGTGTCCGAAGACAACCGTGATGTCGTCGGTCTTGCGGTCCGGCACATCGAACCACGGCATGAAGCCCGCGGGCGCCGACCCGACACCGCCGCTCGACGAGAAGTCCATCACGCCGTCGGCATTGCAGAAGCGCATGCGGGTGAGCGCCGTGCACGTGAGGCGCAGCCGGTCGATGCCCTTGAGGCCCGGCTTCCAGCGGTTCGGCTCGTTGCCGTACAGGCCGGCGAGCGTTTCCTTCCAGCCCGGCGCGCGCAACGCACGTTGCAGTTCGTCGGCGAGTTCCAGCGTCAGGGCGACATCCCATTGCGGCAGCACGCCCGCATGCACGAGCAGCATGCCGTTCTCGTAGTGAACGAGCGGCCGGTGACGAATCCAGTGCAGCAGATCGTCTGCGTCGGGCGCGGCGAGGATTTCTTCGATCGTGTCGCCTTTCTTCGACTTTCTGATTCCCGCCGACACCGACAGCAGATGCAAATCGTGATTGCCCAGCACGGGCACCGCGCGGTCGCCTAGCGCGATGATGTCGCGCAGCGTCGCGAGCGACTCGCCGCCGCGGTTGATCAGGTCGCCCGCGAACCAGAGTCGCGCGTCGGCGGGCGGTGCGGCCTTCGCGAGCAATTGCTGGAATTGGGTACGGCAGCCCTGCAGATCGCCGAAAGCGAGGGGAGCGGAAGCGGTGGAAGCGGTCATCGGCAAGAAGTGGTGGTCCGAAGGGGGACAGTCGCGAGCGGTTTTCGCGCTGTCACGATGCGCCCGGCATTGAATTCGACGCGCTGGCAGCTGAGCTGCATTGCACAACGCGACATGATAGCGCGCGTGCCCAGCGGTGTCCGGCAACGAAAACGGGTCCGGACGGCGGCCACGCCGTCATTGCCGCGATCCCGACGCAAGCACGGAATTATTTTGATTTTTTTCGGATTTTTTGAGGATTTTCTGGCGGTCAAACTACGCTTCCACGCCCATTGGGAATGAACAGGGTCGATTCATTCGTCCGACATAATCGGCCGATGCGCGCTTAAGGTGCACCTGGCGCACTCAGATCGAGGGAGGAAGTGATTTGCGGCATCCGTCTCAACCAGTCATCCATCGCGTTCTCATCACGGGAGCGAACGGTTTCACTGGGGCCTACGTCCGCGAAGAACTCGCCGACGCGGGTTACGAGGTCATCGGTACGACGGCGGGCGAGCCGGCGGCCGGCGAGCGGACGCTCGACATTACTTCCCTGTCGGATTGCCGCCGTCTGATCGGCGAGCTGAAGCCGGCGTTCATCGTGCATCTTGCGGCGATCAGCTTCGTCGCGCATGACGATCCGTTGGAAATGTACAACGTCAACGTGATCGGCACGACGAATCTGCTGCAGGCCTGCGTCGACGTCGGACACGAGCCGCGCAAGATCCTGATTGCGAGCAGCGCGAACATCTACGGCAACGCGGAAGGCGTCGTCGACGAGAACACGCCCGCCGCGCCCGTCAACCACTACGCGGCGAGCAAGCTGGCGATGGAGCATCTGGTGCGGACCTGGTTCGACCGGCTGCCGATCGTTGTCACACGGCCCTTCAACTACACCGGACGAGGGCAATCCGAGCGTTTCCTGGTTCCCAAAATCGTTTCCCATTTCGTCCGTCGGCGGCCGTTTATCGAGCTGGGAAACCTCAATGTCGCACGCGATTTCTCGGACGTCCGGATGGTGTCGCAGGCCTATCGGGCGCTGCTGGAATCGCCCGTCGCCGGGGAGACGCTCAATGTGTGCAGCGGCAGCCCGCGCACCCTGACGGATATCATCGACATCGCGCGCGAGGCGTCCGGGCATGATCTCGAAATTCGCGTAAATCCCGCCTTCGTCCGTCAAAATGAGGTCAAGGTGCTGGTCGGATCGGCCAGGCGGCTCAATCGCGTCGTGCCCGACATGCCCGCCATCGACCTCGAAGACACCATCGGCTGGATGCTTTCCATCGCCTGATTTTCAAACTGCATCAGTTTGTTAGTGCGCTGGTGTTTCTCTTCGACACCTTTATAATGGCCGGTTACGTACCCACGTGCGCCCGTGTGACGCCCGGTCAGTTTTGCCGGCGGCATCGACAGTCAGGTAATAATTGCCAGACGGCTGCCGCCACGGCACCCGGTCCACTCGGCCAAGAAAATCTCAAGAAGGAATCCCATGATCCTGGTAACGGGCGGTGCCGGCTTTATCGGCGCCAATTTCGTGCTTGAATGGTTGAACGCCTCGGACGAGCCGGTCCTGAATCTGGACAAGCTCACCTACGCCGGCAATCTGGGCACGTTGAAATCGCAACAGGACAACCCCCGTCACGTGTTCGTGCGCGCAGACATCTGCGATCGCGACGCGCTCGACAAACTCTTCGCCGAGCACAAGCCGCGTGCGGTGCTGCACTTCGCCGCCGAAAGCCACGTCGACCGCTCCATTCACGGACCGGCGGACTTCGTGCAGACCAACGTCGTCGGTACCTTCACGCTGCTCGAAGCAGCCCGATCGTACTGGAACACGCTGAATGCCGCAGACAAGGCAGCCTTCCGCTTCCTGCACGTATCGACGGATGAAGTGTTCGGCTCGCTGTCGGCGACCGATCCGCAATTCTCCGAAACGACGCCTTACGCGCCGAACAGCCCGTATTCGGCGACCAAGGCAGGCTCCGACCATCTCGTGCGTGCGTATCACCACACGTATGGTCTGCCCGTGTTGACGACCAACTGCTCGAACAACTACGGCCCCTACCAGTTCCCCGAAAAGCTCATCCCGCTGATGATCGCGAACGCGCTCGCGGGCAAGCCGCTGCCCGTGTATGGCGACGGTCAGAACGTGCGCGACTGGCTGTACGTCGGCGACCATTGCAGCGCGATCCGCGAAGTGCTCTCGCGCGGCGTGCCGGGCGAGACGTACAACGTCGGCGGCTGGAACGAGAAGAAGAACCTCGAAGTCGTGCATACGCTGTGCGACCTGCTGGATCAGAAGCGTCCGAAGGTGCAGGGCTCGTATCGCGACCAGATCACGTATGTGACCGACCGTCCGGGCCACGACCGCCGTTATGCCATCGATGCGCGCAAGCTCGAGCGCGAGCTGGGCTGGCTGCCGGCGGAAACGTTCGAAACGGGCCTCGCGAAGACGGTGCAGTGGTATCTCGACAACCAGGAATGGGTCGACGAAGTCGCTTCGGGCGAGTACCGCAAGTGGGTCGAAACGAACTACGCGCAACGCGCGTAAGGGCGGAACGATGGCGCGCAAGGGCATTATTCTGGCGGGCGGCTCGGGCACCCGGCTGTATCCTATAACGCATGTCGTATCGAAGCAGCTGCTTCCCGTGTACGACAAGCCGATGATCTATTACCCGCTGTCGACGCTGATGATCTCGGGCATCCGCGACGTGCTGATCATCTCGACGCCGCAAGATACGCCGCGCTTCGAAGCGATGCTCGGCGACGGCAGCCAGTGGGGGATGAACATCCAGTATGCGGTGCAGCCGTCGCCGGATGGCCTCGCGCAGGCGTTCATCATCGGCAAGGACTTCGTCGGCAACGATCCGTCGGCGCTGATTCTCGGCGACAACATTTTCTACGGTCACGATCTGGCGAAGCAGCTGGAACGCGCGAATGCGCGCACGGATGGCGCAACGGTTTTCGCCTATCACGTGCACGATCCCGAGCGCTATGGCGTGGTCGAGTTCGACAAGGACTTCCGCGCGCTGTCGATCGAAGAGAAGCCCGCTAAGCCGCGTTCGAACTACGCGGTGACGGGTCTGTACTTCTACGACAATCAAGTTTGCGATATTGCTGCCGATATCAAGCCTTCAGCCCGTGGTGAGCTCGAAATCACGGACGTGAATTCGCGTTACCTTTCGCAGAAGACGCTCGATGTGGAAATCATGGGCCGCGGCTATGCCTGGCTCGATACGGGTACGCACGATTCGCTGATTGAAGCGGCGACGTTCATCGCGACGCTGCAGAAGCGGCAGGGTCTTGTGGTTGCGTGTCCGGAAGAGATTGCGTACCGGCGTAAGTGGATCGGCGCCGAGCAATTGCTTGCGCTCGCCAAGCCGTTGTCGAAGAACGCATACGGGCAGTATCTGCAAAACCTTCTTACGGACCAAGTCGCATGGCCATCAGCGTAACTGCAACGGCGCTTCCTGAAGTCAAGCTCATCGAGCCGAAGGTGTTCGGTGATGCGCGCGGTTTTTTCCTGGAAAGCTTCAACGCACGGGAATTTGCAGAGAAGGTCGAGGCGGGCGTCGAGTTCGTGCAGGACAACCATTCGCGTTCCGCGAAGGGTGTGCTGCGCGGGCTTCACTACCAGATCCAGCATTCGCAGGGAAAGCTCGTGCGGGTGGCGGAGGGCGAAGTGTTCGACGTCGCGGTGGACATACGCAAGAGTTCGCCGAATTTCGGCAAGTGGGCCGGCGTCGTGCTGTCGGGCGACAACCACCGGCAACTGTGGATTCCGCCCGGCTTCGCGCACGGTTTCGTCGTGCTGTCGGAGTCGGCGCAGTTCCTTTACAAGACAACTGACTACTGGTCGCCGGAGCACGAGCGCAGCATCGTCTGGAACGATCCCGAGATCGGCATCGAATGGCCGATCGATTTCGAGCCGGTGCTGGCCGCCAAAGACGCAGCCGGAAAGCGCCTGAGCGAAGCCGAATGCTTTGCGTGAGGGTGATATGACGGCGTCTGCGCAACGGACCATCCTGCTGACGGGCGTCAACGGCCAGGTCGGATTCGAACTGGCTCGCAGCCTTCAGGGGCTCGGCACGATCGTCGCGCCGCGCCGCGGCGAACTCGATCTTTCCGACCTGGAGCAGGTTCGCCGTGTCGTGCGGGAAGTAAAGCCCGCACTGATCGTGAACCCGGCCGCTTACACGGCCGTCGACAAGGCGGAAACGGATGTCGACGCCGCGATGCGGATCAATGCCGAAGCGCCCGCCGTGCTCGCCGAAGAGGCGAAGCGCCTGGGCGCGGCACTCGTCCACTATTCGACGGACTACGTATTCGACGGCACGAAAGACGGTGCGTATGTCGAAGACGACGCCGTCAATCCCATCAATGTCTACGGGCGCAGCAAGCTGGAAGGCGAGCAGGCGATTGCCGCCGTCGGCGGCGCGCATCTGATCTTTCGCACCAGCTGGGTGTACGGCACGCGCGGCAAGAACTTTCTGCTGACCATGTTGCGCCTTGGCGCGGATCGTGAGGAGTTGAGTGTCGTCGCGAATCAGTTCGGCGCGCCGACATGGTCGAACACGATTGCAACGTCGACCGCACACGTGCTGGCCCAGGCCACTGCCGCCGACGGCGAGCAATGGTGGCGCGAGCACTCGGGCGTCTACCATCTGACGTCCGGGGGCGTCACGTCGTGGCACGGCTTCGCCGAGGCGATCTTCGAGTTCTCGGACCTGCAGAAAAAGCCGTCCGTGAAGCCCATTCCCGCCTCCGCCTACCCGACACCGGCAAGCCGGCCGACCAATTCGTCGATGTCGAACGACAAACTGGCTGCCGCATTCGGTGTGCGTGCCCCGGATTGGCGTGACGCGTTGCAGCTATGCATGGCGGCACCTTGACGCAGAAGTCGGCTGCGCCCCGTGCCGGTGCGGTGGTCGTTTTTTTCAATCCGGACGCAGCGTGTATCGAACGAGCCAACCGGCTCGCGTCGACGATGCATTGCGTCGTGGTCGACAACACCCCTGCCATTCGCCCGGCTGCCAGCCTCGGCTTGTCGGAAGCTGTCGAGTATCTGCCGAACGGCGAGAACGTCGGCATTGCGACCGCGCTCAATCAGGGCATCGAGGCGCTCCGGCGCAACGGCGTCGAGATGGCGCTGCTGTTCGACCAGGACAGCGATCCGCCCGCCGCGCTCCTGACGGACCTTCCCGCCGAAGTCGCACGCTCGAACGAGGCGGGGGAACGGGTCGCGCTCGTCGGCCCCGCGTATGATGATCCGCGTCTTGGCGGCGTCGCGCCGTTCGTGAGGTTCCGTCACTGGAAACTCGAACGGCTGGTGCCCGAGGGCAACGAGCCCATCGATGTCGACTTTCTGATTACCTCCGGTTCCTGCATTAACCTGCGCTACTGGTCCGAGGTGGGCCCGATGGACGACGCGCTTTTTATCGATTTCGTCGATCTGGAGTGGTGTGTGCGGGCGAAGCAGAAGGGCTACCGTATTCTGGGGCTGCCGTGGATACGGATGAGCCACGAACTCGGCGCCGAACCCGTGCGGATTTTTGGCCGCCCGTACCCGATGCACGGGCCGTTGCGCCATTATTATCAGTTCCGCAACGTCATCGCTCTGCTCAAGCGCTCGTACATGCCGTGGAGCTGGAAAACCACGGAGCTGGTCAAGCTTCCCGTCCGGCTCGTGGTCTATTCGTTCTTCCCTGACCAGCGTTCGCAGCACATCATGATGGCCTTGCGGGGCCTGAGAGACGGCTGGGCTGGCCGGCTGGGGCGCCACTGAGGCGACGGAGCCCGGCCATTCGATTGCGACGTGGCCCGCGAGCGGCGGGCTGCGCGACTTTATGACTACGCGAGTGTGAGTGTAATTGGGCGGCGCAGGCAGAGCGGCCGCGTTGCCCGCGATCACGGATTGAAGGAGCTTATTTTGGAGTGTTACGCATGAACGTGCCGACGACCCGGGCGATCGACCCGCACGCGGCGACGCCTTGCGGCCCTGTTTCCCTGGTGTCGGGGCTGTGGCGCAACCGCCAGCTTATCGCGCAGATGACGCGCCGCGAGGTGCTCGGCCGCTATAAAGGTTCCGCGATGGGACTCGCATGGTCATTTGTCCAGCCGCTGTTCATGCTGACCGTCTACACCTTCGTGTTTTCCGAAGTGTTCAAGGCGCGTTGGGGCGGTGCGGGCGCCGTGCAGAGCAAGACCGAGTTCGCCGTGCTGCTGTTCGTCGGGCTGATCGTGCTGAATCTGTTTTCGGAAGTGATCAACCGCTCGCCCACGCTGGTGATCGCGAACGTCAACTTCGTGAAGAAAGTGGTGTTTCCGATCGAAGTGCTGCCGGTCTCCACGATGGGCGCGGCGCTCTTCCACAGTCTGGTCAGTGTCGCGGTGCTGTTGTGCGCGATCCTCATTTTCAACGGCAGCCTGCCCTGGACGGTCGTGTTCTTCCCGCTCGTGCTGCTGCCGCTCGTCATCGTCACGCTGGGCCTCGCGTGGATGCTCGCTTCGCTCGGCGTGTTCCTGCGCGACGTGGGGCAGACCATCTCGCTGCTGACTACCGTCCTGATGTTTCTTTCGCCCGTGTTCTATCCTGTTGACGCGGTGCCGCCGCGCTTTCGGCCGTTCATCATGGCCAACCCGCTCACGTTTGTGATCGAGCAGGCGCGCGACGTGCTGGTTTGGGGAAAGCTGCCCAACTGGCTGGGGCTTGCCCTCTACCTGATCGCGGCGTGTCTCGTCGCGTGGGCCGGCTATGCGTGGTTCCAGAAGACAAGAAAGGGGTTCGCCGATGTCCTCTGACGATATCGCTATCGGCGTACACCAGCTCGCCAAACGCTACCAGATCTACGAAACGCCGCGCGACCGCCTGAAGCAGTTCGTGCTGCCGCGCATCCAGCGGCTCGCCGGCGGGCAGCCGAAGCACTATTTCAGCGAGTTCTGGGCGCTCAACGACGTGTCCTTCGAGGTGAAGAAGGGCGAGACGGTCGGCATCATCGGCCGCAACGGCAGTGGCAAGTCCACCCTGTTGCAGATGATCTGCGGCACCTTGAGCCCGACGCAGGGTCATGTCGAGGTGAATGGCCGTGTCGCCGCGCTGCTCGAACTGGGCGCGGGTTTCAACCCGGAGTTCACGGGTCGCGAGAACATCTTCATGAACGGCACGCTGCTTGGTCTCAGCAAGCAGGAGATCGAGGCGCGCTACGACGACATCGTCGCGTTCGCCGACGTTGGCATGTTCATCGATCAACCCGTCAAAATGTATTCGTCGGGCATGTACGTCCGCGTTGCGTTTGCGATTGCGGCGAGCATGGATCCGAGCATTCTGATCGTCGACGAGGCGTTGGCCGTCGGCGATCTCGCGTTTCAGGCCAAGTGCATGGTCCGGCTTCGCGAGCTGATGGACCGCGGCACGACGGTGCTGTTCGTGAGCCACGATATGAGCAGCGTGCGCAATATCTGCAGCAAGGTGCTCTGGCTGAAGCAGGGGCGGGCGGTCGCGTATGGCGCTCCGAAGCAGGTGGTCGGAGCTTACGTCAGCGAGATGAACCTCGAGATCAACCGGATCTCGGGCGGGCATCCCGTGGAAGCCGCGCCCGAGCAGGTGGACGTGGCGCCCGCAGACGAGGTCATTTCGCAGGAAGCCGCGACTTTCCTCGACGGTCATACGCGCTACGGCGACGGACGCGCCACGATCCTGAATGTCACTATCATGAACGCTCAGGGAACGCCGACGGAACTGCTCGAGTTGCACGAGTCGTATACGGTGCGCGTGATCGTCAAGGCGAACGTGGATATCGAGCGGCCCGTGGTGGGCTATTCGGCGCGCGATTTCAAGGGCAACCAGGTGGTCGGGGCAATGAATTCCAACTTCCCCGACGTCGAGATGCCGTCCTTCGAGGCAGGCAAGGTTTACTGCATCGATATCACGGGGACCAATACGCTGACCCAGGGCGGTTACACCGTGAACGTCGGCATCGAGAACATGGTTCAGCAGAACAAGGTTCATCAATACCTGGATGTGCTGGAAAACTGCAGGGTGTTTCAGAGTACATTCGGCCCGCGCGCCGAGAACATTTTCCCGGCGATGGTCTGGCAGGACGTCGAGTTCGAAGTCAGGGAAATCAGTGCACGCGTTGCGGCGTAGAGCGAATGTATCGTTGGTGGAGGAATGAGCATGGCGTCACCCAACCGGTTTGAACATATCGGCTTCGACGATTTCCGGCGCTTCGCGCAGGATGAGTCGATGTCGAAATACGAGCGCATCGGGTTTCCCGACTCATATCGTCAAGGCCACGAAGCGGCGATCTTCGCGGACATCTGCGCCAAGCTGACCAACCTGAATCAGGACGGCCGCAAGGTCGTCGATATCGGTCCCGGCTGCAGCGACTTGCCGAAAATGCTGATCGATCTGTGCGCGTCGAAGGGGCATCCGTTGACGCTGATCGACAGCATGGAAATGCTGAAGCTGCTCGACGATGCGCCTTTCATCGAAAAGGTGGACGCGATGTATCCGCAATGCCCGGACTGGATTGCGGAGCAGGCGGGCAAGGTCGACGTGATCCTGTGCTACAGCGTGCTGCATTACGTGTTCGTCGATGTGAGCTTCTTCCGCTTTCTCGATGCGTCGCTGTCGTTGCTGGCGCCGGGCGGGCAGATGCTGATCGGCGACATCCCGAACATCTCGAAGCGCAAGCGTTTCTTCGCCAGCGAGACGGGTGTGCGCTTCCACAAGGATTACATGAAGACGGACGAGGCGCCCGTCGTCGAATTCAACAAGGTCGAATTCGACCAGATCGACGATGCCGTCGTGATGTCCCTCGTCCAGCGGGCGCGCGCGCAGGGATTCGATGCCTACGTGGTGCCTCAGGCCCCGGCGCTTCCAATGGCCAACCGCCGCGAGGATATCCTCATCGTCAGACCTTGAGGGCACGATATGACAAAGACGAAAAAGCTGGTCATTCTCGGCGACAGCGCCTTCGCGGAAGTCGCGTACGAGTGCTTCACGCACGACTCGGAATATGAAGTCGTCGGGTTCTCCGTCGACTCGGCCTTCCTTGGCCGCGATCAGTTGTTTGGCTTGCCCGTCGTGCCGTTCGAGGAGATCGAGCGTTTCTTCGATCCCGCCGAAGTCGAGTTCTATGCGGCGCTCGTCTATTCCCAGCTCAACCGTTTGAGGACGCGCTTTTACGATCTCGCCAAAGGCAAGGGCTATCGCGCGGCGAGCTACGTGAGCAGCCGCGCGTTCGTATGGCCTAACGCCGTGATCGGCGAACACTGCTTCATCTTCGAAGACAACACCGTGCAGCCGTTCGTGAAGATCGGCAACAACGTGGTGCTGTGGAGCGGCAATCACATCGGCCATCATTCGACCATCGAGGACAACTGCTTTATCTCCTCTCATGCCGTGATCTCCGGCTTTTGCACGGTCGGCGCCAACACGTTCATCGGCGTCAATTCCGCGATCGCCAATAACGTCGTCATCGGCGCGGATAACTGGCTCGGCGTGGGCGTCAACATACTCGGCAACACCGAACCCGACTGCATTTTCAAGGGCGAGCAGCCTCAGCCGGCCAAGGTATCCGCGCGGCGTTTTTTCAAGGTCAAGGCATGAAGTGGCACAAGCTGGGTGTCGTCTGGAAACCCGATGGATCGCTCGGCTGGGCGCGCACGCATGCGATGGGCCCCACGCCTTACCGGCTCAACGACGACGTGATTCGCGTCTATCTGACCTGCCTGGACGACAAGGGGCGCGGCCGGCCGGGTTATGTCGACGTGTCGAGCGCGGACCCGACGAAGGTCCTGAACGTGTCGACGCAGCCCGTGCTCGATATCGGCGAACCCGGAACGTTCGATGACAATGGACTGATGGTCCTGAGTCTCGTTCCCGTCGACGCCCGAACCGTGTACATGTACTACGCGGGCTTCGAACTCTGTCTGAACGTGCGGTATCGGATCTTCACGGGTCTCGCGATCAGCCGGGATGGCGGCGAGACGTTCGCCCGCTACAGCCGCGCGCCGATTCTCGACCGTAGCGACAGCGAACGGATGATTCGCGGCGGCAGCTTCGTGATCAAGGACGGCGGCGTATTCAAGTTGTGGTACGTCGCGGGCAACGACTGGACCGAGCTTCGCGGAAAGATGATGCCCGTCTACGATCTGCGATACCAGGAGTCCGCCGACGGACTCAAGTGGTCGGACAGCGGCACGTTGTCGATGGCGCTGACAGGCGACGACGAGCATGGTTTCGGCCGGCCCTGGATCGTCAAGCGCGACGACGGCACGTACCAGATGTTCTATTCGATCAGGCGTGTTTCCTTTGCTGCGTATCGTCTCGGCTATGCCGAATCCAGCGACGGCATCAACTGGTTGCGCAAGGACGACGACATGGGGCTCGACGTATCGCCGGACGGCGTGGATTCGGAAGCCATCATGTATTCGGCGCCGATATCGGTCGGCGCGAAAACGTACTGCTTCTACAACGGCAATAACTTTGGCGAGCAGGGTTTCTGCGTCGCGGAGCTCATGTCGTGACTCTCGACGTCGTTCGCTATCAACCGTCCCTCAGCGAAGCCTGGGATGCGTTCTGCGAGAACGCGGTGAACGGCACGTTCCTGCATACGCGCCGTTTTCTCGCGTATCACGGCGACCGTTTTCGCGATGTATCCGCTTTGCTGATGCAGGACGGCGCCATCGTCGGCGTGTTTCCTGCCGCCGAAGCGCCCGCCGATCCTTCGATGGTCGTCAGCCATCCAGGCATCACCTATGGCGGCATCGTGCACACGGGTGCCTTGTGCGGCGGCAGAACGATCGAAGCTTTCGAGCGTCTGAGGGAGCACTACCGGGCGGACGGATATCGGCGTTTGCGCTACAAGGCGGTACCGCATCTCTATCAAGTCCGGCCTTCGCAGGACGATCTCTATGCGCTGTTCCGGATCGCCGCCGTCCGCTCGCGTTGCGACCTCTCCTGCACCATCGACCTGAACGATCGCGCCAGGCCTTCGGAGCGCCGTCGGCGCGGGTTGAAGAAGGCACAGAAGTCAGTGACCGTGGTGTCGGGTGCCGGGCAGGTGCGGTCGTTGTGGCAGGTGCTGGCCGATAATCTGACGCGTAAGCACGATGCCGCTCCCGTGCACAGCATCGATGAGATGGAGCAGTTGATCGCGCTGTTTCCTGATTTCATCGACTTGTTCTGCGCGCGGATAGACGGTCGAGTCGAGGCGGGTGTCGTCGTGTTCAAGACTCGCACCGCATGGCACGCGCAATATATCGCTGCGAGCGAAGCCGCCTACGCGGTGTCCGCGCTCGACGCGGTATTCGATCGCGTCATTGCCGACGCAACTGCGGCGGGTGTCCGCTATTTCGACTTCGGCACGAGCAACGAGCGCGAGGGGACGGTCCTCAATGAAGGCCTCTACCAGTACAAGCACGAGTACGGAGGCGGAGGCGTCGTGCACGAGTTTTACGATATCGATCTACTAGGTGCTTAGCATGGCGCTGTCCGACTGCAAGATTATTGATTTGCCCAAGATCGCGGATCCGCGCGGGAATCTGACCTTTATGGAAGGTCAGCGACACGTTCCCTTCGATATCAAGCGGGTCTTTTACTTATACGATATTCCGACGGGCGAGTCTCGAGGCGCGCATGCGCACAAGGAACTGCATCAATTCCTGATCTGCCTGTCGGGCAGCTTCGACGTTGCACTGGACGACGGGACGGACAAGAAGATCGTTCACCTCAACCGCCCTTGGCATGGCTTGCATATTCCGCCCATGATCTGGGCGGCCGAACTGAATTTCGATCCGGGTTCGGTGTGTCTGGTGCTGGCGTCGATGCCGTTCAACGAGTCGGACTACTATCGGGACTACGACCAGTTTCTGGCCGCTCTGCAGCCGCGTTGACGGTCGTCCACTGCCGCGATCCTCTTCGACAGTAAGGAACACAATTGTGAAAGTGCCATTTCTTGATGTCCGCAGCGCTTATGTCGAGCTCAAACCCCAACTCGACGAAGCCGTTGCGCGCGCGCTCGATTCGGGCTGGTACATCTTCGGACAAGAGGTTGCCGGATTCGAAAAGGCATTTGCCGAATACACGGGCACCCGCTTTGCGATCGGTGTCGGCAATGGTCTCGATGCGCTGCGTATCGCGCTGATGGCGATGGGCGTGTCGGAAGGCGACGAAGTGATCGTGCCGTCCAACACCTATATCGCGACGTGGCTGGCCGTGACGCAGTGTGGCGCGCGCCCGGTGCCCGTCGAGCCCGACTTCGAGACGCTCAATATCGATCCGAATCGCATCGAGCAGGCGATGACCAGCAAGACCAAAGTCATCCTGCCCGTGCATCTGTATGGGCAGCCTGCGGAAATGGGGCCGATCGTCGATCTGGCGCGCAGCAAAGGGGTTCGGGTGCTGGAGGACGGTGCACAGGCACACGGCGCGCGCTACCGCGGCGAACTGATCGGCGGACATGGCGATGCCGTCACGTGGAGCTTCTATCCGGGCAAGAATCTCGGCGCGTTCGGCGATGCGGGCGGCGTCACGACCAATGACCCAGAACTCGCCGACCGGATTCGTACCATCGCGAACTATGGTTCCAAAGTGAAGTACGTGAACGAGGTGTGCGGGGTGAATAGCCGTCTCGATCCCATTCATGCTGCCGCGCTGGCAGTGAAGCTGCCGCTGCTTGAGGAGTGGAACGCGCGTCGTGTGGCGATCGCCGACTATTACCGGAAAAATCTGACGAACGCCGCTGTGCGGGTGCCGACGCCGCATCCCGATTGCGCGTCGTCGTGGCACCTGTTCCCGGTGTTCACGGAGCGCCGCGATGCGCTGCAGGCGAGCTTGAAGGAGGCGGGCATCGAAACCCTCATCCATTACCCGATCCCTCCGCATTTGCAGCAGGCGTATCAGTCCCTCGGTTACCAGAAGGGTGCTTTCCCCATTGCCGAAGCACTGGCCGAGACGGAGCTGAGTCTGCCGATCGGGCCGCACATGTCGCTCGAGCAAGCGGCTTATGTTTGTGAAGTGATCGCGAGTTTTCAGTAATGCATGAACTTGATCTCGGCCGGCTGGAAGAGTCGGTCGCGAAACGTATATCGAAGTTGCAGTACGGCGATGCGATGGTGCGCATCAAGTCGTTCGTCGAGCAGGTCATCAATGATCCGGAGTCCGTTGCCGCCGTGTTCGCCAGCCGCGAACTCGATGCCCTGTGCAGTAGGCTTGCTAGCGTGTACTACGGGCATCGTCGCGAGCCGGGCAGCGAAGGGCGCGGCACGGTGATTCTGGCATCCGAACTGGTTCGGGCGGGAGGCCATGTCGAGCTGATCAAGGATTATCTGGCTCTTGGGCTATTCGAGAGCCCCGTCCGCGTCGCGTTGAGCGATCTGTTCAACCGGATGGATCGCAGCACGATAGAAGAGTGGGAATCCCTGCTCGGTTGTGAAGTCTTCATCGCGGAAGATGCGGGGCTCGACGGCAAGCTGGACGCTCTCGACGCGCAGATCAGCGAATGGAACCCGTCGACGATCCTGACGCTGGCTCACAACCAGGACGTCGTATGTGTAGTCGCGGCGCACTTTCCCGGTGCGACACGCCGCTATTACATCCATCATGGCGACCATCACCTGTCGCTCGGCGTCACGTGCGAAGCATTCGAGCATGTCGATTTGCACAATATGTCGTATGAACTGTGCAAACACGAGATCGGCGTGCAGCATCAGCACTATTGGCCGCTGACTGCCGTCAGACCGTCCCGGATCAAAACCGAGTTTCTCGAACGGGGCGCTTTGACGACAGCATCATGTGGACGGATGTCGAAGTTCGAGGCGGGCACGTACGCTTTTTGTTACGAGCGCGCAGTGGCGCTCATGCTGAAAGCAACGCGCGGTTATCACGTCCACATCGGCGAGTTGACTGCGGATTTCATGCAGAAGATTCACGCCGAACTCGATGCCGAGAACGTTAGCCACGACCGGTTCATTCACGTCGAGTGGGTCCCTTCGCTGTGCCAGGCGCTCATCGAGCACGCAGTCGACGTCTACGTCGCTTCTTTCCCGATTGGCGGAGGGAAGGCGTTGATCGAGGCGCTGTCCATCGGCCTTCCCGTCGTCACGCACGCGTCCTATCGCTCTCGCTATCATTCGAGCTTCGATCTGACGTATCCGGAGAGCTTTGTCTGGAGCGGCTATGAGGAGCTTGTGGAAATCTTTGGTCGATGGAACGAGGCGCTGGTGAAGGAGCAAGCCGCGTTGGCGTTGCAGTATTTCGAACGTTACTACTCCAAAGAAGCCTTTTTGAAGGCTTTCGCCGATGGTCGAAATGCTGATGCGGATGTTCCGCCATTGCACCTTTATCACGGCAATCGGCTTCAGACTTATCTTGATATAAGGCGTATGCGAGAACAGGTACTCGGTCCGCTTGAGTCGGAAAACAAGCGAATACTGACTGAGTGGGCCAATCTGCACGCTGCGTATGAGGAGCACAGTGCTACCATCCTGAGGCAGCAACTGGATATCGAGCGGCTGTCGAATGAGAAGAACACACTGGCGATGAAACTCCTGGAGCAGCAGGCCGCCTTCCAGCAGGCGCGAGACGAAGAGCTTGCGCGGTCGTGGAAAAGCAAGGCGAAAAAGCTGCTTTATGTGATGCATGCAAATAAGAAGAGTTGATTGCCTCACTCTTAGAAACCTTCAAATAATTTTGGTGTAAACAGGTGAGAATTGTCAAAAACCTATTCAAGAAGACCGGTGTCAATGTCCAGAAGGCGCCGGTAGGACCGCCTGAAGATTTTGATCCGGAAACCTATCTGAAATTGAATATCGACGTTCGCGAGGCGGGTGTCGATCCCGTCCAGCATTACGTCGAACACGGTCGTGCGGAGAAGCGGGCGTACAGTTTCCCGCCGTTCGAGTACTTCAAGAAAGAATCATTCGATCCCGCGCACCAAACCGCTCTGCTCGTCACGCACGAGTGTTCGCTGACGGGCGCCCCCGTTCTCGTCTACAACATCGCGGAGCAGTTGTCCCGCTCGATGAACGTGGTCGTGCTCGCACTTGGCCCGGGCATGCTCGAGGCTTTGTTCAAGGACCTCGATATTTCGTACGTGCCCGCGCATTACGCGCGCTTCAGCTCCCTGTATTCCGAGTATGCGATCGAGCGTCTCGTTCGTGAGTTCAAGCCCACGTTCGCGATCGTCAATAGCATCGAGTCGCAGCTCGTCGTCAAGCCTTTGCAGCAAGCCGGGATTCCCCAGGTCAGCCTGATTCACGAATTCGCGCCGTGCTATCCGGATCCGCGCGAGCGCTTCGAAACAATGATGAAGGTGCCGCAACAGGTCGTGTTCTCTGCGGACGTCACGTTCGAAGATGCGGCGCGTTTCGTCGACGACTACAACCCCGAGAAGATTCATATCCTGCCGCAGGGGCGTTCGAGCATCCCCGGCAAACGTCTCAATGACGAAACCGCGCAAAAGGAGCAGGCAAGGTTGCGTTCCATCTTGCGGCCCGAGGGTGACGATGGAAGGCAATATGTCGTGCTCGGCGCGGGGTCGGTGAATTTTCGCAAGGGTATCGATCTGTTCCTGCAGTGTGCGAGCCGGATCAACGCGAAGGTCGGCGAGGGTAAATGCCGGTTCGTGTGGATCGGGCAGGGCTACCAGCCGCGCAAGGACCCTGCGTATTCCGTCTATCTCGAAGACCAGATCTTGCGAGCGGGTTTGACGGAAAGCGTCCAGATCATCGACGAGACGACGGAGATCGAAACGGCGTACGAGTTGTCGGATCTTTTCCTGCTGAGTTCGAGGCTCGACCCATTGCCGAACGTCGCACTCGACGCCATGTTCTTCAGCAAGCCCGTGGTTTGTTTCGACCAGACAACGGGGGTCGTGTCCTTCCTCGAACGCTTTGGGCTGAAAGAGGCCTGTGTTGCCGAGTATCTCAACGTCGAGGATCTCGCTGACAAGGCCAGCCGTCTGCTGCTTTCTCCGGAGAGCCGGGCGCATGTGGCCGAGACACTCGCAGGCCATGTCGCCGAAAGCTTCGACATGTCGCGCTATGTCGAGCGGATCGTCGCGCTGGTCAAGCCCACGTGACGCAAATCGGGTGTCGATATGAATTCGAATAGCCTTGGAACGTCGAGGTCGCTGGCCGTCGATGCCGTCGTCGCATTGATGTTGGCCGGGCTTGCTGCGTGGGCCAATATCCTGTGGATCGAATACAACCGGTTCGGTCTCGCGTTGACGATCGACGAAGCCGGCTACATGTCCCAGGCGATCGCCTACGCAAGAGCGCTCAAATACGGCGGCGTGACCGGGTGGTTGGCCGCATTGTCGTATCCGACGAAGTTCGCTCCGCTAAGCCCGATCGTTTCGTCCGCCCTGATGGCTCGCTGGGGCATCGACGAAAACATAGCCTTCTACACCCACATCCTGTTCTATGCGGGCATCGTACTGATCGTCTTCTGGTGGGTGCGCGAGCAATCAACCCGGCTCGCCGCCATTTGCGCAGCGTTGCTCGTTGCGACCCTGCCCGATATCGTTTTTTATACGAGAACGTATCAATATGGGCTGCCGACGGCGTTCTTCTTCTTGCTGAGTCACTTCGCCTACTACAAGTCGAGGCGTTTCAGCTCATGGTTCTGGTCGTTTTGCCTGGGTGCGGCGCTAGGGCTGATGCTGCTGTCCCGAACCATGAGCATCGCGTTTCTGCCGGCGTTTGGCCTCATATGGCTCGTGGACAGCTGGAAGCTTCTCAAGCAGAACATGGCGCGGCTGGTGATGAGCATCGTGGTGTTCGCGCTCGTCGCCGTTCCCTGGTATGCGTTGAACTTCCACGAGATATTCGGCTATCTCTTTTCGTTCGGCTATGGCGCCAACTCCAAAGAGTATGGCGGCACGATTCCGTACTTGTCTCTTACCTACGTGAGCCGACGAATCCAGTTCTTCATGGATTCGATCTATAACGTTCACTTCGTATTGGTATTCGTATTCTTCGCGATCTGCGTCGTGCAGCAGGCAAGGGCGCTGATCAGGAAAGACAAGTCCGCGAATCCGACGCTTTGGGTTCCCGCCTTCGTCTCGGTGCTGTGCATCGCTATCCTGCTTTCGTCGAAGAACATCGGGTCAGGGTTCGACGCGCCTCTTTATCCTGTCATGGCGATATGTGCCGTCTGTACGGTGCCGAACCTGACGACTAGCCGCGCGGTGCGGGGCGTCATCTATGCGGTCATGCTTCTGGGCGCGTTGATGGTCGGCTATCTGCAATCCACGACAAGCGCGTGCGGAAATGCGCCGCGATTGCTGGTCCGGCCACTGATGGGCTCAACCCAGAAGAAGGTCTGCGACGGATTCATCGGGGAATATATTCGCGGCGTGGGGGAAAACGGTGAAGACAAAACCAACTGGGACGATATTCCTTATCCCGTTCAAAAGCAGTGGCGAGATGTGAGCTCGCAGCTGGCTGACCGGATGCATGACGTCAACAAGAGCGGTGGCGGGATCATCTACGGTACGCGTAACCGGCTGGTGAACGTGAACACCGTCATGCTGGAGTTCATCAAGAAGTTCGGCTATATCTTGCCCGCCGCGCAAATCGATCCCTTGTTGCTCGACCCAACGTATAAGGCGTACCGCGAGTGGCTCGATCAGACGGCCACGCCCAACACCTGTGCGGTGGTGATGATGAGCAGCGTCAGTGGCGACTTCTTTCCCAGGCCGGACCTCGGTTTGCTGAAGCAGGTTGTCGCGGATCGCGGATTTGAATTGACCGCGCGAATTCCAACGCCTGAATCCGACATGTACGCGGAACTCTGGACCTCCAAACACGGATGTAGTAATGACGGAAAATAACTATTCAAAGACCGGACGTAGTGATGTGCCGCTCTACGTTCTATTCGGGGTTTTGCTAGCCTTTTTCATCTATCAGAATGTCGAATGGCTGCTCAAATATCGATTCGGTCAATCACTCGATATCGACGAGTCCGGCTATCTGTCGACGGCGATCGTGTTCGCGCAAGCGAAGTTGGGTGGCCACTGGTCGGGCTGGTGGCACGCGATTGCCTCGCCGCTCGGGTTCGCGCCGATGGCGCCCGTTGTCGCGTCGCTTGCGATGATCGGCTTCGGCGTCAACGAGAATTACGGTTTTCTCTGCAATGTCGGCTTCTGTGCCGGATCGCTGATCTTGATGTTCGTCGCGCTGCGCCGCCTTTCGCTGCCGCACGCATTGCTCGCTTCCGTGCTGCTGGCCTGTCTGCCCGGTTTCGTCATTTTCAGCCGTAGCTTCCAGTTCGTATCGGCGACGACGTTCTTCTATTTCGCGGCCTTCGTTTTCTTTGCATTCTCCGATGGCTATCGTCGTACGCCTTACGCCATTCTGGTCGGCGTCGCGCTGGGAGGCATGATCCTGTCCCGAACGATGGCGTTGGCCTTCCTGCCGGCGTTCGCGTTTGCGTTTCTCGTTTATCTCTTTCTGGTGCGCGGCTTTTCACGCGTAGTCTTCAGGAACATCGTATTGTCGATCGTCGCGTTTGCTGTCGTGGCGGGGCCTTGGTACGTGAAGAACTTCCAGAGTGTGTTCGGCTATCTTTTCTCGTTTGGCTATGGAGCGCACGCGGCGGAGTACGGGCATTCGCAAGGCATCTTCACGATGGCGAACCTGAGCCTGCGCGTCGAAATGATCTTCGTGCAGATGCGTCTTCCGCATTTCGTTATCATCGTTCCCACCTTTTTTGCGGCGCTTCTGTTCCTGTTGGTCGGCAAGCGACGTGACAAGACGGATAACCTCATTCTCGCCGCCTGTGTGCTTTGCCTGTCCTGCTTCATGATTCTCTGGACGAGCCAGAACATGGGAACGGGCTTCGATGCGCCCATCTATACCGTGATGATCTTCGGTGCAGTCGCCTGGCTGAGCAGAATCAGCTGGCGCTGGATTCAGTTCGTCTTTGGTGCGCTGACACTCGCTACGTTCTCGTTGGCCAGCTACGCGCATCAGGATCTTTACCGCTGCTCGGCAATGCCGAAAGCGTTCATTCAGGGGGCCGCCGGGTTTAGACCTTTGGTCGACTGTGGTTCGCTCGTGCACGTATCGTTGAAGCAAAACGGATTTGCCCCAGAAAATGATCCGAATTTCATCCTGAGTCGCGACGGTGCTGTCGCGTGGCGCGATCTGAATCGGCATATTGCGTCGTATCTGGTGCAAGAGGATGCCAACAGAAGTCCTGTTTTGCTCCTGTCCCGTCACATGATCGCCAACGTGAATTCCATCGGCCTGGAAACGATCAAGAAGTACGGCTTCAATTTGCCGATGATTCAGATCGATCCAAGTGTGTTGACGCCGACACAGGAGTCTTACTCGCACTGGCTTGCGGATGCGCCTCAAGATTCGGCGTGTTTCGCGTTGATGTTGAATGAACAACAGGGTGAGTTTTCGCCGCGTGCGGATCCGGCAGTGATGTCGTCGGCTTTGAAGAGTTCGAATTTCGAGCCGGTTGGTCAATTCGACACACCGCGACCGGGACAGCATTTCACGGTTTGGAAGCGGAATGTGGCCGCATGTCATGTCGCTGCGGCTCAGCAATAGGCGCGCAATATCGCTGTGACCCGAACGACGTAACAGTCGATTCTCTGCAGCAGGCCCGGGAGCTGACGCAATCGGGCTTTTTTTATTGCAGCATCGAGCATGCGATCTAGCGATTTATTCGCATTCTGAAACGCTGGCTTCTGAATAAGATTTCGTAACCGCTGGTCGCTTGATGCCCACTTATGTTTGGGCTACCTTCTCCTGTGCGGACCGCAGCCTTGTACTCATTCAACGTGAATTCAGATCGAGACGGCAGTCTGGCTTATCTCTCCAATGACATTGACGTGCCGACAACCGGATTGACGCTACTGTCATAGGGTTTAATGGAAATTGCAGCATGATTAATCGCTTATTCGATCTCGGTGTCGAGACGTTCATTGAGTCCAGTCTTGATAACGATGACGAACTCAGAAAACCTCTTGTGTTCATTCACATCGGCAAAACGGCGGGCTCGTCGTTTCGCGAGGAACTGGCCGACCGGTTTCAGCCCTGCGAAAATGTTTTCGTCGACTTTTCCAAAGTCGAATTGCCCGTTACGCCCGAAAAGTACGCGGCAATCATGGAAAGCAATCTGGCCGACCTGAACGATAATCGCATGCGCAGGTGCCGGATGGTCTCCGGGCACTTTTCGTACAGTCAGATTTCCCGGCAGCCCGATCTGGCTCGGGGCAGGCTGATAACGTTTCTTCGGAATCCGATTTCGAGGCTCACGTCGTCCTACGAATATCATGGTTCAGCCGCTCATCCCGATCGCGATTCGTTCAAAGCGCAATACCCGACGTTTCGCCATTACATTCAGGATCCGCAAAACATCAATGAGATGTATCGCCAGCTCACGCCAGCTAATTTCAGCGATGGCGCGGATGCGGCGGAATGGATCAAGCAGAACTATTACTGGATTGGGCTGCAGGAAAACTACGTCGCATCCGTCAAGCTACTGTTTGCAATGAACGGTATGCGTTTTTCTCCGCAACATAGCATTAGAAAGTCAGAGTCGAGCCACACGGGTTTCAGCGCCGAGGACATCCGTCTTGCCGAAGAACTCAATCGGTTCGACCTGCAAATATTCAACAGCTTCAACGAACGCTATGCGTCGATGTGGGCCGAAATCTATCATTGGACGGATTTCGACCGCATTTTCAGTCAGTATCTTTCGAAGTGAGATCAGCGCAACGGCCAATCAGCTAAGGTCGTTAAAGCTCGATTGGCCGAAGTAAAGGGGCAGGGGCGTCAGGCTATGGACGCTTCAGCCGGCTCGGTTCGCTCCGAGGTGCTAAACGGCGAATACTGCAAATACGCCAGCAATCGCACCTCTCTACGCCCGCGGCTGACGGTGTCCAGGATCATCCCCGTCATCAGGCTCAAAGAAGCCAGTATCACCAGGCTCATCGACAGGATGGCCGTCGGCAGGCGCGGCACCAGGCCCGTCTCCACGTAGTGCGCGAACACCGGCTCGATCAGCACCAGTGCGATCAACGTCAGCAGTGCGCTGAAACAGGTGAAAAAGAACATCGGCCGTTCGTGACGGATCAGCTTCATGATCAGCATGAGGATCCGGTAGCCGTCACGATAGGTGTTCAGCTTGCTTTCCGAGCCCTCGGGCCGGCCGCGATACGGACCCTCGACGTGCGAAATCGGCATCGACAGTTCGAGCGCGTGGATGGTCAGCTCGGTCTCGATGTCGAAGCCGGCAGACAACGCGGGAAACGACTTCACGAAGCGTCGAGAGAACACCTTATAGCCCGACAGCATGTCCTTGACCCGGTTGCCGAAGATCTTGCGTACGACGCCCGTCAGCATCTGGTTGCCGAAGCGGTGGCCGCCCCGATAGGCCGCATCCTCGGTTTCCTTGCGGATGTAGTTGACCAGATCGTACGGACCGGACATGGCCGTGCGCAACATGTCGGGCGCGAGGCTGGCTTCGTAGGTGTCGTCGCCGTCGGCCATGATGTAGTAGTCGGCGTCGATGTCACGGAACATCCTGCGCACGACATGGCCTTTGCCCTGTTGCGTTTCTTTCCGCACGATCGCGCCTGCCTGCGCGGCAACGCTTGCCGTGTTGTCGCGCGAGTTGTTGTCGTAGACATAGATCGTCGCGTCGGGGAGGGCTTCCCTGAAGTTGCGGACCACCTTGCCGATGGCGACTTCCTCGTTGTAGCAGGGAATCAGTACTGCGATCTTGCACGGCCTCATTATTGTTTCCTCTATTGCGACTTCTTTTTCGTGGCAGGCATCAGCAACATGCCAAAAGCGATGAGCATGGCAATCCATGCCCAGATCATATGCGGCGGCTCGTAGCCGAAGACGATGCTGCTGTTGCCCGCAGGCAAAGCGATGGTCTGGAACAGGTCTTTGTGTTCAGCAATCGGGGTCGGCGAACCGTTGACCTTCGCCGTCCATCCGGGAAAGAACAATTCGCGCCGCAGCAAGGTGGATGGCGCAGAGCAGTCCACCGAGACGTGTTCGCGATCGTGCGCCGTGATGCGGCACGCCCGACCAGGCTCTTCGAAGTAAGGCTTCGGTTTGCCGAGCTCGTAAATGTTCATGACCTGGTCGGCATAGACCTGTTTGGCCAGCGTCCGCTTGTCGTCGCGTATCGGCAATCTGATCTGCAAGCCGTGACCCGTCTGTACGCCCGCGGGCCCGGTCAGTTGCTGATCGTCGGCCGGTTCGCGTGCAGCTGCCATCCATAGCGCGAGGGGCTTGCTGCCGCCGCTGCGCGCAAAGCGGTAGCGGATGACAGAGTGTGCGTCCACCGGCAGCACGCGGGACAGCGGGATATAGAACGTCGAATTGTCGTTCGATCCCTTCAGGTCCCGCTGTCCGCTGGCACACGCCGAGTCGATGCAGACTTCCGCTGCGAGCATGCCGTCCGACGTGTTGCCGTAGTTGCCGATCGACACGCCGATCTGGTCGATCGTGACGGGTTTGTCCGTCATGCCGGGCGGCAACGCGCCCGACACGGCTTCGCCGGGCATGATGGGAAGCGGCGCTTGCGACGCGGCGTCTGTCTTGCTGGAGAGCGTCGAGACGAACGGGTTGTCGCCGGCCCGTGCGATGACGTATTTAACCCCGATCCATTCGTAGTTCTCCAGATTGCGGACCAGCTCCTGGCTCGACGTCGGCACCGTGGAACCGGCAGTCCGATAGTTGCCGATGAAGGCGATGGGATCCGCGTAGGCATCGAGATTCGCCCGAATCCAGTCTACCCAGCGCCGGTTGATCGGCAAGTAGTTGTGGTTGATCGCGGCGAGGCCGAAGTAGGCGCCATAGTTCGCCTGGATCGGACCGAGCGAATAGATGCGTTGCAGTCCGACGTTTTTCTGCAGGAAGCCGATTGCTTCCATGTCCACGTCGCCCGAGCGTGGGTTGCTCAGCGTCGGCACCGAGAACATCAGCACGCTGTCGACGATGAGCAACGCGGCAATCGCCGTGGCGGCCCGAGCCGGACGGAAGCGCAACAGAATCGCGCCGAACACGCCCACGGAAATCACGCCCCACAGAACGGAAGCCAGCGCCGCGTTCCGCACCGGCACGAAGCCGCGAAGATGGGACCATAGCGACGCCGCATAGACGACGCCCGCGATCAGCAGCAGCGCGGACAGAATCGCGATGTGGCGTCGATGCGTGGCTCGCTCGTGCTGTTGTGAGCGAAGATCGTCGAGTGCCTGTGCTGCGAGGATGATGAAGGCGAGTTCCCACGTAGGTACCGCGTAGCGATAGAACGCGGCCTGCGAGACCCCGGGGATCAGGTTCCACAACGTGCTCACGACGGGAACGCCGAACGATTTACCCAGCACCATGAACAGCCAGCCCAGCAGCAGCCACGTGAGCGGCGTACGTCGCAGCATGGCACCGTACAGTCCGACGACAACCACGATCAAGCTGAGATAGCCGCCTATGCCGCCCCAGATCGCGCCCAGGCGGTCCCAGGCAAACCCGCCGGCAGCAATCGGACCGAACACATAAGGGAACAGCAGACTTGGCAACACGCCTGCCGGATCGAGCGCGGCGTGGGCGAACCCGCCGTCATGGCCGCCGAGCCAGGCATGCGGCAGGAACTCGAAGAAGGCGAGGACTTGCGGCGCGCAAAGCGCCAGTCCGACCACGCCGCCGATCGCGAGGCGCACGATGAACGCGAGCCTGAATCCCGGCGCTTGCCACAGGCGCAACAGCGACCATGCGAGCGCGAGCAGGCCATTGAGATACGCGGTTTCGGGAAAGCCGGCGACGACGCTCATCCACAGAGCAACGGCGAACAGGCGCCAGCCGCGCGGCATCCCGAGCGCCGATTTGGCGAATGCGCGCTCGACGCCCCACAGCATCCACGGCAGGAAAGGCACAGGCAGCGCGGGCGCGTGATCGAACCAGGCGAGCGCACCGTTGAACGCAAAGAGCGCGCCGCCGGTCGCAGCGGCGAAACGGCTCAGTCCCAACTGACGAAGCAGCCCATACGTGCCCCAGCCTGCGATGATTTGCAGCAGGACGTGCTGCAGCAGCATGCCGTTGGGCAACAGCAGCATCAAGGTCGGCGGGAAGAATGCGGCCGGCTGATATTCGGCCGCGAGCGGCAAGCCGACACCCGAGAAATAATTCCACCAGGGCACGGTGCCGTTGAGCCACTCCAACGCCGCGCGATAGCCGAGCGCCTGAGCGGTGAAAGCGTTGTTGGGATCGACGTACGGGAAGCCTTGCGTCAGGCCAGGCTTGTAGTGCTGAGCCACCATGCCGAGATACAGCATCGGGTTCGCATGATAAAGACCTGCGAGTCCGGGCAGCGCCGCGATGACGGGCAGCAGAAAAAGCAAAAGCAACGGAACAGCGTCCGTTCTCCGAATACGCCAGATTGTCGTCGACAAAAGGTAATCCCCGAGTGAATCCGAACGCGCCCGGCCGCGTAGGGCGGGGCGCCGGCATGCCCCTGAATCCGGGTCGCGGCAAGGCATGCCGCTTCTGTAGCGGCCGGATGCCTGATCTCACCGGGCCAGCATCCACATACACAGCACCCGTCAGACTGATGCGTACGCGAGGCGGGTCCCCGCGTGCGCTTCGGCCGTTATTCGTGGATCTGCGAGCGCAGCCATGCGGCCGTCATTTTAATTCCAGCGTCCAAAGCGACCTTGGGTTCCCAGCCGAGCTCTCTTTTAGCCAGCGTGTTATCGAGCACGCTCGCGGGAACGTCGAACGGACGACCCGGACGATACGTCCGCTCGACGGGATGCCCGAGTATCGCTTCGATCTTGCCGATGATTTCGTTCAGGCTCGTGCCATAGCCCGAGCTGATGTTGAACACCGACTCGCTGCCATCGTATTGAACCGCGCGCGCAAAGGCCTCGGCGACGTCGCCGATGTACAGGTAGTCGCGCGTGACCGTGCCGTCGCCCCAGATCTCGAATGGCTGCTTTCTGAGCGCCTTGTCGAGAAAGACGGCGATCGCGCCCTGCGCCGTCTCGACGCGTTGCCGCTCTCCATAAGGATTCGCGACGCGCAGGATGTTCGCCTTGATCCCGTACTGATACTGGTAGAGCAGCAGGTATTTCTCGATCGCCAGTTTCGTGATGCCGTACGACACCTTCGGATTGGTCGGATGCTTCTCGTCGATAGGCAGATAGACGGGGTCGCCATACACGGTTCCGCCCGACGAAATGAACACGATCTTCTTCACGTTCTTCGCGACCATCGCGTTCAGCAACTGCAGCGTCGCGACGAGATTGCTCTGGACGTCGTAGATGGGATCGTCGTTCGAACTCTTCGGCAGCGTGGTCGACACCAGATGGACGACGATGTCGGAGCCGTCGATGGCCTCCGTGACGTCGTGCACGCTGGTGAGATCGCCCGTCATCCAGTGAACCTTCTCGCTGTCGTTGAACTGACGATAAGGGTCGACACGCGGGCGCTCGAACACGCAGATCTCGTGGTTGTCGCGCAGCAGGCGATCGACGATCGTCGAACCGATGAACCCGCCGCCACCGAAGACGGTAATTCTCATGCCATTTCCTTTTTCGCGAGCGGCGCGGCATGGCGCGGCAGCGGTTCGATCCGGGGAGGGCTGGCGAGGGAGAAGTCGGTTCGGTCCAGC
The DNA here is from genome assembly GCF_017104565.1 of Paraburkholderia sp. Tr-20389. Classification (GTDB taxonomy): domain Bacteria; phylum Pseudomonadota; class Gammaproteobacteria; order Burkholderiales; family Burkholderiaceae; genus Paraburkholderia. The sequence continues at coordinate 144,425 of NZ_JAAGPD010000009.1, forward strand.
GCCAGGTTCGGACTGTAGGCGGGATCGTAGTTCAACGTATGTCCCCAGCGTGCCTGCATGTAATCGACTTCACGAGCGAAGCGCGCCGCCTTTTCCGGATTGTCGTCCGTGCCGCGCGTTGCCGATTCGTGATGATACAACTCCGCGAAAGGCGTCCAGACGTTGCGATAACCGGCATCCCGGACGCGCAGGCAGAAGTCGACGTCGTTGAAAGCGACGGTCAGATCGGCTTCGTTCAAGCCACCCACCTGCTCATAGATCGACTTGCGGATGATCAGGCAGGCGGCCGTGACAGCGGAAAACGAACTGATGACCGCGTTGCGCGAGAAATAGCCGAAGCTGTCGCGTGCGAACAGCCGGTGCGCATGGCCGGCTACGCCCCCGAGTCCCGTGACGACGCCCGCATGCTGGATCGTTCCGTCGGGGTAGAGCAGCTTCGCGCCGACGGCGCCGACGCCCGGCTGGAGGGCCAGCGACACCATCTCTTCGAGCCACGTGTCGGTGATCACCTCGATATCGTTGTTGATCAGGCCGACGAGTTCGCCGTTCGCGCTCGCGACCGCCATGTTGTTGAGCGCGGAGTAGTTGAACGGGCGGTCGTCGCGAATCACGCGGATGTTGTCGGCGGCCTTCAGGCTCTCCAGGTAGTCGAGCGTGGCCTGCTCGTCGGAGCCGTTGTCGACGACGATGATTTCGTACGGCGCGTAAGTCGTCTTGTTCTGGATGCTGTCGATACACTGCTTGAGCAGACCGACGCCGTTGCGCGTCGGAATGATCAGGCTGACGAGCGGCAGACGTTCGGGCAGGCGATAGCGCACGCGATAGCCGAATGACAGGCCTTCGACGCTGGCGTCGACGCCTTGCCGCGCGAAATGCTCGTTCAACGCGCGCTCGCCGGCGATGACGGCATAAGGCTTGGCGTCGCCCGATGCGGCCGTGCTCGAAGGATGCACCCGCCAGTGATACAGCACGCGCGGAATGTGAACGATCGCCTTCGCCCCGATGCGCTCCAGGCAACGCAGCGCGAGGTCATGGTCCTGCGAGCCTTCGAGGCCGGTGCGGAAGCCGCCGATTTCATCGAGCAGAAGCTTCTGATAGACGCCGAAGTGGGAAATCATGTTCTGCGAATAGAACAGGTCGATGTTCATATCGCATTTGAAGTAAGGATCGTGACGCCGGCCCTTCGTATCGATCTTGTCTTCGTCGGAGTAGAGCAGGCGCGCGTCGGGGCGGCGGATGATTTCCTTGGCCACGAAGTAGAGCGCATGCGGCGCGAGCAGGTCGTCGTGATCCAGCAAGCCGACCCAGTCGGACGTCACCAGTTCGAGCGCGCTATTCGATGCCGCCGAAATGTGGCCGTTCTTCTCACGGAACGCGACGCGGATTCGCGAATCTTCCCGCATGTATCGCTCGAGCAGCGGACGGACTTTCGGACTCGTCGATGCGTCATCAGCAATGCAAAGTTCCCAGTGCGGATAAATCTGATTGCGGACGGAGTCGATGGCTTCGGCCAGCCATACGGGATCCGCGTTGTAGGTCGGCATGAGCACCGAGATGCGCGGTGGCGCGGCCATCGCCGCGATCTCCGACTTCATCGCCGCGATTACTTCCGCGTCGAGCGTGTCGTACTTCTCGATCCAGTCGGCGTAGGCCTGGCCGGGGATCGGACGATTCCCGGCGCGCCTTCTCAGCCCGGTCAACCCTTCGCGCCTGAAGACGCCCACGCTTTTCTTCAGCAACGGATAGGCGCCGTCGCGTCGGACGAGGCCAATGAACCGCTGGGCGAAGTTGACATATCTCTTCATGTTGAACTGGGGCAGATGCTGTAGGTGGTCCGGGCTCGAATCGATGGCTGCGCGCTTACTTGTGCCACGTGAGTACGGACGACGCCGCATAGTTGAAGACCGCACCGAGGATCGCACCGGCCAGGCCTGCAAGAATCTGGTTCGGCTCGAACTGGACGAGCCAGCTGGCTGCACCGACGTTCGCAAACGTGCCCAGGCTGCAGACCAGATAGAACGTCGCCATGCCAATCACGAATTTTATGCCCTTCAGCCGGCGATCGCGGTAGGTGAGCTGGTTGTTCAGCACGAAGTTCCAGGCCATCGCGACCAGCGTGGCTGTCAATTGCGCGGACGGGAACGCCATGCTGAACCCATGCAGTGCGGTCTGCAGCACGGCCAGGTGCACCGCGATCCCTGTGGCGCCGACGATCAGGAACATCAGGAAGCGGATCGGCAGGAAACCGCCCGACAACTTGGAAAACAGCAGCCCCAGATATTCGGCCGTCACCAGCGTGTCGAGCTTGGACTCGCCGGCCACGCGCTCGCGGAAGTGATAGGGGATTTCGACCGTCTTGAGATGCGTCGGCGTGGACGCGATGATGTCGAGCAGGATCTTGAAGCCTTCTTCGGACAGCTTTCCGGCGACGGCGTCGACGCGCGCGCGCGGAATCATGAAGAAGCCGCTCATCGGGTCGCTCACGTCGATGCGCAGGAACTTGCGCGCCAGGTTGGTCGCCTGGTTGGAGCCCCATTGGCGGATCGGCGAAAGGCCCTGGCTGGAGGCATCCTCGCCGGCGTAGCGGGTGCCGATCACGAGATCCGCACCGTCCTTGATCGCCTGGTACATTTTCGGCAGGATCGATTCGTCGTGCTGCAGGTCGGCATCCATCACGGCGACCGTCGGCGCAGCGCTCGACAGGATGCCCTCGATACAGGCGCCCGACAGTCCGCGGCGTCCGATACGGTGGATACAGCGAACACGGGAGTCGCCGTGAGCGATCTGCTTGACCGTTTCGAACGTCTTGTCCGGGCTGTTGTCATCGACAAAGATGACTTCCCAGCGGATATCGGTCAGGACGCGATCGAGCTTGCGAACGAGTTCGCCGACATTGGCCTTTTCGTTGTAGGTCGGGACAACGATGGACAGTTCTGGCGCGATCGAATTGCTGGCCGGTGCGATCGACTGTTGCGGATGCGTGGAATGCATGGAGGGCGATCCCTTGAACACTATCTTTAAATTTCGTGAATGGAGCAATCGAAGTGCTGGCGGTCGGCTGTTCGGCGGGTTGTTACTGTTCTCGCTTCAACCTCGGGGCACGGCCGCATTTTCAGGATGCGGGTCACGCATGCCTTCGGCAGACGGCTCCAGTTTTTTAGTAAATGGCGAGTCGTTTTTCTAATGGAATGCGCGAGGCCGCTCCAGGTGGCGATGCGCATGACGACGCGACTGCCCTCGTGCACAGCGGCGCAGTCGCGATTAGCGGAAAACGGGCGCGGCGACCGGGTGACGACCCGCCGGCCCCCGACGATCAACCGATTTCGGCATGAAGCGGCACATCGGCGGTCTCAACCGACCGGTCCCGGTGCTTGAACAAGATCATGCGAGAGCTCATGAGGTTCACGAACATGCCGGCGATGCTGCCCACGGCGACACCGATGATCGGATGTGCCGCCGCAACGGGATACTTCGATACCGTGAAATAGTAGGCCGAATAATTGACGGCGCCGCCCATCAGCATGAGCAGGAAATAAACGGCGAATTCGGATTTCGCGTCGAGCGACGAGCGCTTGTTCTTGAAAGTCCACGCCCGGTTGATGAGCCAGGTCGTGAATGCGGCGCAGACGAACGAGGTCGCCCGGCCGTAGAAGAGGCCGAAATGGCCTTTCGTCAGATAAAGGACACTGGTGTCGACGACAAAGCCGATTGTACCGACGACACCGAATGCAAAAATTTCCCTAATAAAGGCGATCGAAAAGAAGCGGGTCATATGCTGGTTGCCTAAGTGGGATATCGACGGCCCACACCGTTTACGCAAGGAATGCTGTCCTTTCGGTCGCACTGCCAAGTGGCGTATGGTACATGAACGGGCATCCGGCGACGAGCGCGTTGAGGCGAGCGTGCCGGAAGGGCTTGACCTTTACTTCCTTTCGTGTCTGCCGTAGCGGTCGTCGAAGCGGACGATGTCGTCTTCGCCGAGATAAGCGCCGGATTGGACTTCGATCAATTCCAGCGGGATCTTGCCCGGATTTTCCAGCGCGTGGACGTTCCCCACGGGGATATAGACCGACTCGTTCTCGGTCAGCAGCGTTTCGTGCTCGCCGTTCTGGACACGAGCGGTGCCCGACACGACCACCCAGTGCTCTGCCCTATGATGGTGCATTTGCACGGAAAGCTTGGCGCCGGGGTTCACCGTGATGCGCTTCACCTGATAGCGCGCGCCTTTGTCGATCGAATCGTAGCTTCCCCACGGACGGTAGACCAGACGGTGCTGAACGGCCTCCGAGCGCTGCTCGGCCTTCAGCTTCTCGACGATTTTCTTGACGTGCTGGACATCCTTTTTGTTCGCAATCAGAACGGCGTCGTCGGTGTCGACGACGATCAGGTTGTCGAGGCCGACAGCCGCGACCAGACGGCCGCCCGACGACTGCAGGAAGCAGTTTTCGTTGCCGAAGCCGATCACGTCGCCCTTGGTCACGTTGCCTTCACCGTCCTTCTCGGCGACGTCCCACAGCGCGGACCACGAGCCGACGTCGCTCCAGCCCGCATCGAGCGAGACGATCATCGCCTTGTCGGTCTTCTCCATGACGGCGTAGTCGACGGAATCTTCCGGCGACTGGGCGAACGCTTCCTTGTCGAGCCGCACGAAGTCCAGGTCGTCCTTGGCGGCGTCGAGCGAAGCACGGCAGGCCGCCAGCATCTCCGGCGCGAATTTCTCGAGTTCTTTCAGATACACCGACGCGCGGAACAGGAACATGCCGCTGTTCCAGAAGTATTCGCCGGATGCCAGGTAAGCGCGCGCGGTATCCAGATCGGGTTTTTCGACGAACGTCGCGAGCCGCATCACCTGGCCTTGCTCGCCGGGTGCCGCGCGCAGATAGCCGTAGCCCGTTTCCGGCGCGACGGGTTTGATGCCGAAGGTCGCCATCGCGCCGGTTTCGGCAACCTGCGCGGCCGCTGCGACGGCTTGATGGAACACCTCGACGTCGCGGATCACGTGGTCGGCGGCGAGAACCAGCAGCAGCGGGTCGGAGCCGTCGCGCAATGCCTGCAGCGCCGAGACGGCGATGGCAGGCGCGGTATTGCGGCTAACCGGTTCCAGAATGATGGTGGCGTCGAGCGAATGGCGCTGACGCAGCTGTTCGGCGACGATGAACCGATGGTCGTCGTGACAAACGACCAGCGGGCTGCACAGGCCCTCGATACCTTCCAGCCGGTTCAGCGTTTCCTGCAGCATGGTGCGTTCGCCCGTCAGCGGCAGAAACTGCTTCGGGAAAAGCGCTCGGGAAAGGGGCCACAACCGCGTTCCGGAGCCGCCAGCGAGGATGACGGGCACGATGGGTAGGTTCGCCATGAGGAAGCCTTCAAGCAATAAAATTCTGGATCACGCTCGATAAAGCGTGGAAAACGCCGGCCCGGCGTCGTTCTCGCCGGTTCGGCGAGGGTGCAAAGTGCACGCGACTTTACTTCGTCGTCGTTTATTGAGCAAGTGAAAGCGCTTTACAGAAAGAATGCCGAAATATGGCGCGCGCCCGATTTGTCCTGTTTTGTTATTTACTGTTTCTTTACGGTAACAAAGCGAAAATCGAGTTGCCGAATCCTCGCATTTTCCGCAAACTTGCGACTCCGATTTGCCCCTACCAAAAATACAGTGTCGCCCACCAGACACGCTGCTTTAACCACATGAACACTACGCGTGAGTCGGGCAACGAGATCGAGGGTCTCTCCGTGTCTTTGGTCGTGTACCGGACGGACCCGGCGCAGCTCGCACAGACACTGAAAAGTCTCGCTGCCGCATACGATGCGCTGAAAGAGGCGCGTCCGGCATTCAAACTGCATGTCAGTCTCGTCGATAACGGCGGGTCGCCCGATACGACGGCCTCCGTCGGTGCGCTGCGCGCGCGCGGCGCGACCTGCTCGATCATTGCCGGGCACGGCAACGTAGGTTATGGCCGCGGCCACAATCTGGCCATCGAGGGCGCGGCGTATCGCTACCACCTCGTGCTGAACCCGGACATCGATCTCGACCGGAACGCGCTGGTGCGCGCGGTCGATTTCTTCGAAAGCCATCCGGACGTCGGTTTGCTGACGCCGCGCATCGGCGAGGAAGACGGCAGCATCCAGTATCTGTGCCGCCGCTACCCGACGCTGCTCGACCTGTTCGTACGCGGTTTCCTGCCCGCACGCGTCCGCCGGTTCTTCACGCGGCGTCTTGCGCGCTACGAAATGCGCGATGTCATCAACGACCGCGACATCGTGTGGGATCCGCCCATCGTCAGCGGCTGTTTCATGCTGTATCGAACCAATGTGCTGAAGCAGCTCGCCGGCTTCGACCCGCGCTATTTCCTCTATTTCGAGGACTACGACCTGAGCCTGCGCACGCACGAAGTCGCCCGGATCGCCTATCTGCCCGCGATGCGCGTGCTGCATCATGGCGGCGGCGCGGCTCGCAAAGGCTCCGCGCACATCCGGATGTTCGTCGCGTCGGCGTTCCGGTTCTTCAACCGTTTCGGCTGGAAGTGGCTATGAGTCATGTGGTCGTGAGCGGGGCGAACGGGTTCGTCGGACGCGCGCTGTGTCGCGCGCTGCTCGACGCGGGTCATCGCGTGACGGGACTCGTGCGGCGTTCGGGCACATGCGTGGACGGCGTGGTGGAATGGGTCGACGCGAGCACGGACTACAACGGCATCGCGCAGTCCTGGCCCGCCGGCCTGACAGCCGACTGCATCGTGCATCTGGCCGCTCGCGTGCACGTGATGCACGACACCGCGGCTGACCCCGATGCCGCGTTCCGCGCGACCAATGTCGACGGCACGCTGCGGCTCGCGGCGGCGGCGCAGCAGCGTGGCGTGCCGCGTTTCGTGTTCGTCAGCAGCATCAAGGCCGTCGCCGAGAGCGACCACGGCAAGCCCTTGCGTGAAGACGATACGCCGCGCATCGACGACGCGTATGGCCGCTCGAAGCGTGCCGCCGAAGAAGACCTCATCCGTCTCGGCGACGCGACGGGGTTGGAGATCGTCATCGCCCGCCCGCCGCTCGTCTACGGGCCGCAAGTGCGCGCTAACTTCCTGCGTCTGATGGACGCCGTCTGGCGCGGCGTGCCGCTGCCGCTCGGCGGCGCCGACGCACGGCGCAGCATGGTCTACGTCGGCAATCTGGCGGATGCGCTGATGCGCTGTGCAACCGATCCGCGCGCGGCAGGCCAGCGCTTTCACGTCGCGGACAGCACCGCACCGACTGTCGCGGAACTGGTGCGCGCGCTGGCGCGGCATCTCGGCAAGCCGGCGCGGCTGCTGCCCGTGCCGGCCGGCTGGCTGCGGGCGGCGGGGCGATTGACGGGCCGCTCAGCGCAGGTCGATCGTCTGATCGGCGGTCTGCAGGTCGATACGTCGCACATTCGCGACGTGCTTGGCTGGCAACCCCCGTTCTCGACCGACGAAGGTCTGTCGGCAACCGCCGACTGGTATCGTTCGACTCACTGAACCGTTCATGCAGATGCAAGATTCACTGATGTCTCCGTGGACTTTTCCCCTCGTTGCCGGCGTGGCCGTCTGCGCGTGCGCGGCGATCCTGTATCTGCTGCTGAAGACAGGCCTCGCGTGGCGTCTCGCGACCGACATCCCCAACGACCGCTCGCTGCACGTGCGCCCGACGCCGCGCGTCGGCGGCTGGGGCATCGTGCCTGTCGCCGTCGTCGCGATGCTGCTGGTTGCGCCGTCCCTGTGGTTCGTCGCGCTGGCGACGGCGTTTCTCGCCGCCGTGTCGCAGGTCGACGACCGGCGCGGTTTGCCCGCGCGCGTGCGTTTCGCCGCGCATCTGATCGCCGTCGTCGCCACTGTCGCGCTGTTTCCGGCTGCGGCGTCGTGGTGGGTGCTCGTGGCGCTGGCATTTCTGATGATCTGGCTGGTCAATCTCTACAATTTCATGGACGGCGCGGACGGTCTCGCGGGCGGCATGGCGCTGTTCGGCTTCGCGGGTTACGCGGCGGCGGCGCTGCTCTCCGACCATCCGATGCCCGAGCTCGCCCTCGCATCGCTGGCGGTAGCGGCGGCAGCGCTCGGTTTCCTGTTCTTCAATTTCCACCCGGCACGGATCTTTCTCGGCGACGCGGGCTCGATTTCGCTCGGTTACCTGGCGGGCGCGCTCGGTTACTGGGGCTGGCGCGGCGGCGCGTGGCCCGTGTGGTTCCCGGCACTCGTGTTCGCGCCGTTCATCGGCGATGCGTCAGTGACGCTCGCGCGGCGCCTCGCGCGCGGTGAAAAGTTTTGGCAAGCGCACCGTGAGCACTACTATCAACGCATGGTCCGCTCGGGCGTCGGTCATGCCGGCACCGCGTGGACGTGGTATGCGGTGATGGTCATCGGCATAGCACTTGCTTTATTCGCACTCGGCCGGTCTGCGGCCACTCAGTGGGGCATCGTAGTGGGATGGGCCGGCGTGCTGGTCGTCGTCGGAAGCATCGTCGATCTGCGCTGGCGCCGGTTCCAGGCCACACTGTCCAAACATTCCGAGGTATGACGCTGATGCTCAGAACCAAAGCCAGCTGGCTATCCTTCAGCGCTTTCCTGTTCGACCTGGCCGCCGTCGCCGGCACGTGGCTCGTCGCCTACGTGATCCGCTTCAACGGGGCCGTGCCCGTCGATTTCCGCGACGGCGCGCTGCACGCGCTCATCTGGGTGCTGCCCGTCTACGGCATGATGTTCCGCATCTTCGGCCTGTACCGCGGCATGTGGGTGTTCGCGAGCCTGCCCGACCTGATGCGTATTTCGAAGGCGGTCGCGACGGGCGCGTTGCTGTCGATGATTCTCGCCGTGATGATCCAGCCCGTCCCGATCATTCCGCGTTCCGTGCTGCTCGTCTCGCCGCTGCTGCTGTTTCTCGGCATGGGCGGCTCGCGCGCGTTGTACCGCGCGGCGAAAGAGTTCTATCTATACGGCGGCCTCGTCGCGCAGGGCAAGCCTGTCGTCGTGATCGGCGCGGGCACGGCGGGCGCGATGCTGGCGCGCGAACTGTCGCGTTCGAGCGAATGGCGCCTGATCGGCCTGCTGGATGACGACGTGTCGAAGCAGGGCCGCGAGATCTACGGCTACAAGGTGCTGGGTCCGATCAGCAAGCTGCCGGAAATCGCCGAGGCGATGAAGACCGAGTACGCGATCATCGCGATTCCGTCTGCACCCGTCGAGCAGCAGCGCCGCGCGGCCACGCTGTGCGTGCGCGCGGGCGTGCGCGCGATGGTGCTGCCCGCGTTGGCGGATATGACGGAAGGGCAGGCGTCGATGTCGCGCGTGCGTCATATCGACCTCGAAGATCTGCTCGGACGCGAGCCCGTGCATATCGACACGCCGCACGTCGAAGCGTTGCTGCACGCGCGCGTGGTGATGGTGACGGGCGCGGGCGGCTCGATCGGCTCGGAACTGTGCCGCCAGATCCTGCGCTTCAAGCCCGCGCAACTGATCGCCTTCGATATCTCCGAGTACGCGATGTACCGGCTCGTCGAAGAGTTGCACGAGCGCTTCCCCGGGCTGTCGATCGTCCCGGTGATCGGCGACGCGAAGGATTCGCTGCTGCTCGATCATGTGATGGCGCGCTTCACGCCGCACATCGTCTACCACGCGGCCGCCTACAAGCACGTGCCGCTGATGGAAGAGCAGAACGCGTGGCAGGCGCTGCGCAACAACGTGCTCGGCACCTATCGCGTGGCGCGCGCGGCGATTCGCCATGACGTGAAGCGCTTCGTTCTGATTTCGACCGACAAGGCCGTCAATCCGACCAACGTGATGGGCGCGAGCAAGCGACTCGCGGAAATGGCCTGTCAGGCGCTGCAGCAGACCAGCGAGCGCACGCAGTTCGAGACGGTGCGCTTCGGCAACGTGCTCGGCAGCGCGGGCAGCGTGATTCCCAAGTTCCAGCAGCAGATCGCGAAGGGCGGCCCCGTCACGGTCACGCACCCGGAAATCACGCGCTTCTTCATGACGATTCCCGAGGCGTCGCAACTCGTGCTGCAGGCATCGAGCATGGGTCACGGCGGCGAAATCTTCATTCTCGACATGGGCGAGCCGATGAAGATCGTCGATCTCGCGCGCGACCTGATCCGTCTGTACGGCTTTACCGAAGAGCAGATCCGCATCGAGTTCACAGGTTTGCGCCCCGGCGAGAAGCTGTACGAAGAACTGCTCGCCGACGAGGAAACCACGACGCGCACGCCGCATTCGAAACTGCGCATCGCGCAGGCGCGCGGCGTGCCCGACAATCTGCTCGACGAACTGTTGCCGTGGCTGATGCAGCATCGCGTGCTGACGGACGACGAAGTGCGCCGCGATCTGCGTCGCTGGGTCGCCGAATATCAGCCGACGCTGCTCGCGCCGCCGCTGCGCAGCGTGCCGTCGCCGGCGGGCAAGCGGGCATTGATGTAACGAAAAGGGCGCCGAGGCGCCTTTTTTCATGTCTGTCGCGGGTGGCCGTCGTTCGGGTCGCCAGGTAAGCCGCGGCTTGCGCCGGCCCCGGAAGCCATCAGAAGCCGGAACGGCAGGGATCCGGCACGCCGCCGTTCGAGTGGCCCACCCTTGACATCGCAACCGTCGCGACGGCCGTTCCCAGGAGCTTCAACGCAATGTCCACGGCGTCGGGGTCGTCGACCTGCTTGTCGAGCCGGCGTTTCGAGTAGGCCGTGCATTCAGGCGCGGTATGGGACGTATCGACGTGGGTCGCGCTCCATTTGACGTTGTCGATTACCACGGTGTTGGCGAACGCGAGCGGGGCAACGGAAAGCGCACATAGCGCAAAAAGCGCGACGCCGATCTGACTGATGCTCATCGAACGCTCCCGGGTTCAGAAAGAGCACCGCCTCGTCAGAATATGGCGCGGTGCGCTATCTCATGGTAGAGAGTCGTTGCGCGCCTGCCATTGGGGATTCCATCAGGAATGCCGTCTTTTGCGGACCACCAGCCAGCGCGGCACCTTGAACCGCACGATGCTCACGTACAGCCACACATACGTCGCGGCGAACACGATCACGAAGCAGAACAGATGCAGCGTGTGCCGCCAGAACAGCGTCGCGGGAACCACGGCGATCAGGCAGAGCAGCCAGAGATACGGCGACGTCAGCGAATTGCGCCGCGTCAGCTCGCGCGCGGTGCGTGCGCCGACCGCCCAGCGCATCAGGCGCTTGTAGACGAGCATGTGCAGATGCACGCCGTCGGGAATGCCGGGCGAGATGCCGCGGATGAACTTCTTCCGGTAGATCGAGAAGCAGGTTTCGAAGATCGGGTACATGAACAGCAGCACGGGATACCACGCCGACACGTCGCGGTTGCGCATCACGAGCATGATCGACAGTTCGCCGAGCATGAAGCCGATGAAGTAGGCGCCGCCGTCGCCGAGAAAGATCAGGCCCGCCGGGAAATTCCAGATGAAGAAGCCCATCACCGCGCCCATCATGATCAGCGACGCCGACAGCACGATCGGGTCGTGCACCTGGAACGCGACATAGGCCAGCGACGCGAACATCATGAACGCGACCATCGACGCCAGCCCGTTGAAGCCGTCGATGATATTGATCGCGTTGGCAAGCGCCGCGACGGCCAGAACGGTCACCGCGCAGGAGATCGCGGCATAGGAGAGCAGAAAGTCGAGCGGCGGCACGCTGATGCGCGTGACGGCGATGCCGAGCACGAAGTAGGCGAGCGCGGCGGCGACCATCGTGCAGATGAGCCGTGCGAGCGGCGACACCTTCTTGGTCAGGTCTTCGATCAGACCCGAAGCGAACGCGGGAAGGCCGCACGCGACGACGCCGAGTATTCCCGCCGACACGCCCGGATAAGGGCGATACAGCTGGATCGCCGACACCACCAGTCCAATCAGAATGCCCGTTCCGCCGATTCGCGGCACGGGCCGCGCGTGGAATTTCTGCACGCCGGCCAGATCGGTGTCCGCAAACGTTTCATGCAGATGCGCGTACCGCACGATCACGAGCGTGACCAGTAGTGAAACGATGAAGCCGAGCGCGAAACTGAGCATGAAAGTCGGGGCTGGAAAGCAAACGGTGGATTATACAAATGAAACGCAGCGCGCCCGGACGGGTTGACCGGAGCGCTATTTTCAGCAAACGTCGCGCGCCGTCCCACATGCTGCGTCATGGATTCTCCCTATTCGGAGTCCGCCACGCGATGCCGATAGCCATCGATGGGGCTGCCATCCCGGCCAGCCGACTGCACGTCACGGACACTCATGCTCAATAACATCACAATCCGGCAGGGACTGACGCTCGTCATCGGCATCTTCGCGGCATTTCTTCTGATCGTGATCGGCGTCGGCTGGGGCGCGCTGAAAGTCACCAATGACGGCTTGCAGGATGTGCAGCAGTCGTCGGCGGCGATGAGCGCGCTCACGTCGAGTTCTGAGAAGCTCTTGCAGGTGCGGCTGTCGCTCGGCAGCTACGAGACGCTCTTCAGCGTCGGCAAGGATACGGACGGACTGCTCGCCGCCGCACACAAGGTGCTCGACTCGTCGAACGAGGATTTCCGCAGCTACATGGCTTCGCCGTTCGGCAGCGATGAAGAGCGCAAGCTCGCGCAGACCGTCGCCGACGCGCGCACGGCGCTCGTCAATCAGGCGATCGAGCCGGAGCACAAGGCGCTCGTCGACAACGACTTCAACACCTTCCGCACGATTCAGGGCGAAACGGCCGACCGCTTCTACGGCGTCTACGCGAAGGCGATCGCCGCGCTCCAGCATGCGCAGGCCGACAATCGCCGGCATGAGGCCGAGCAGTTGAGCCGGCGCTTCGTGATTTCGACGGGCCTGTTCATCGCGATCGGCGTAGCCGCGTTGGTGGTCGGCGCGATGGCGCGCGCGGGTTTGTCGTCGGCGGTGGTGAAGCCGGTGAACCAGACGATCCGCCATTTCCGCAGCATGGCCGACGGCGATCTGACAACGGCCGTCAAGGTGCGCTCGCGCAACGAAATGGGCCAGCTGCTGCAGGCGCTGTCGCAGATGCGCGACGGGCTGGTCGACACGGTGTCGAAAGTGCGTGGCAGCACGCATTCGATTACGCTCGGCGCGAACGAGATCGCCGCCGGCAATGCAGACCTGTCGAGCCGGACCGAGCAGCAGGCGGCCGCGTTGCAGGAAACGGCGGCGAGCATGGAAGAGCTGTCGGCGACCGTCAAGCAGAACACCGACAACGCGAAGCTCGCGAGCCGTCTCGCGCAGGGCGCGCTGGAAACGGTGGTGCGCGGCAGCGACGTGGTGACGCGCGTCACGGAAACGATGGACGGCATCACGACATCGTCGCGCAAGGTCGGCGAGATCATCGGCATCATCGAGGGCATTGCGTTTCAGACCAACATCCTTGCGCTGAACGCGGCCGTCGAAGCGGCGCGCGCGGGCGAGCAGGGGCGCGGCTTCGCCGTGGTCGCGTCGGAAGTGCGCGCGCTGGCGCAGCGCTCGGGTGCGGCGGCAAAGGAGATTCGCGAGCTGATCGGCGATTCGACGGCACAGGTCGCGCAGGGCGCGTCGCTCGTTGCTGATGCTCGCAAGACGATGGAAGAGGCGATGAACTCCGTCCAACGTGTGACGGGCATCATGAACGAGATCGAGGGCGCCGCTCACGAGCAGAGCGACGGCATCGAGCAGATCAACAAGGCGATCGGGCAGATCGATGAAGTGACGCAGCAGAACGCGGCGCTCGTCGAGCAGGCCGCAGCGGCAGCAAAGACGCTCGAAGCGCAGGCTGTTGTGCTGCGCGAGGCGGTTGCCGTATTCAGGCTCGAAGCCGCGCATGGCGCAGCCTGAGACCCGACTGCGCGTGCGCTTTTGCCGGTGGCCTGAGCCCGGCGAAGCCGCCCGATTTCACCTCGATGATGTCGAGCGGCGTCTTGCCGGGATTTTCCCGCCGGCGTAACTGAGCAAAACCCGTTACTCGAAGCCGCGCGGATTCTGCGCCTGCCAGCGCCAGTGGTCCGCACACATGCGCTCGATGCCGTATTGCGCTTGCCAGCCGATCACGTCGAGCGCCTTCGCGGGGTTCGCGAAGCACTGCGCGACGTCGCCCGGGCGGCGCGCGACGATCTCGTACGGCACCGGCTTGCCGGACGCCTTCTCGAACGCCTTCACGACGTCGAGCACGCTATAGCCCTGGCCCGTGCCGAGATTGACGACGAAGCTCGCGTCGCGCTTGACGAGGGCATCGAGCGCCGCGATGTGTCCGCGCGCCAGATCGACGACGTGAATGTAATCGCGCACGCCTGTGCCGTCCGGCGTGTCGTAATCGCCGCCGAACACGCGCAGCCTTTCGAGCTTGCCGACGGCGACCTGCGCGACATACGGCATCAGGTTGTTCGGCACGCCGCCCGGGTCTTCGCCGATCAGGCCGCTTTCGTGCGCGCCGACCGGGTTGAAATACCGCAGCGTCGCGATGCGCCACGACGGATCGGAGAGTTCGAGGTCGCGCAGGATCTGCTCGGCGATCAGCTTGCTCTGGCCGTACGGATTGGTCGCCGAGAGCGGGAACGATTCGTCGATGGGCGAGCTCTTCGGCACGCCGTAGACGGTCGCCGACGAGCTGAATACAAACTGCTTCACATTGCGCGCGCGCATCACGTCGAGCAGCACGAGCAGGCCGTCCATGTTGTTCCGGTAGTACTCGAGCGGCTTCGCGACCGATTCGCCCACCGCCTTCAGCGCGGCAAAGTGAATCGCGCCCGTGATGGGATGCGTGTCGAAGATCGTGTTGAGCACGGCCTCGTCGCGCACGTCGGCTTCGTAGAACGCGACTTTCTTGCCCGTGATCTTCTCGACGCGCACGATCGATTCGCGCTTGCTGTTCACGAGATTGTCGATCACGACCACGTCGTAATCGCTGTTGAGCAGTTCCACGCACGTGTGCGAACCGATAAAGCCTGCACCGCCCGTTACCAGAATCGTGCCCTTCGTGGTCATGCTGAGCTCCCTTATTAGAGTGATATGCCCGTCAACTGCTGGATCAGGCTCTTGTACCGTTCGACGACACCGCGTTCGTCGAATTCACGCGTGACTTTCGCCCGGCCGCGCTCGGCCATCGCGCGACGTTCGTCGTCGTGCATGTCGAGCATTCGCGCGAGCGCCGCTGCGAGGCTATCTACACTACGCGCTTCGCATAACAGGCCGTTGACACCGTCCGCGACGACTTCGCGGCAGCCCGGCACGTTGGTCGCGACAATGGGCCGTCCCATCGCCGATGCTTCCATCAGCGTACGCGGCACGCCTTCGCGGTACGAAGGCAGCACGACGCAATCGGCGGCGGCGATCAGCGGGCGCACGTCATGCGCTTCGCCCAGATAGTCGATTACGCCTTCGCGCACCCATGCATCGACTTCGGCCTGCGAAATCGCGCTCGGATTGTCGACGCCGACAGGGCCGAGCAACTGAAAGCGCGCATCAGGATAGGTTGCGCGCAGTCGTCTTGCTGCTTCGACATATTCGCCCACGCCTTTATCCCACAACAGGCGGCCGATTAATACAAAAGAAAATGCCCGCTGATTATTTTCATCGGCATTTTTACGATCAGGCAAAGGCGTGAAAGAAAACTGTTCGAGATCCACGCCTTCGCCATGCAGAAGCCGAGCGCGCTCGGGATGCGCCAGCAGCTTCTGGTCGCGAAAAGCGGCTTCGTCGTCCTGATTCAGAAACCATATTTCGCGCGGAAAACGGAATGCAAAACGATACAAAAGTTTGGCAATCTGCGCGGCGCGGCTCTTCTGGATAAAAACATAGCCGAGGCCCGTCGTAACGGCAACGGAATCGACGCCCGCCAGCTTCGCCGCGATCGTGCCGTAGATGTTCGGCTTGATCGTGTAGTGAAACACGATATGCGGACGGATCGACCGATACAGCTTGTATAGCGCGCCCATCGTGCGCAGATCGTCGCGCGGATTCGTGCCTTTCGACGCGACGTGCAGTTCGATGCAGTTGCAGCCCATCTGTTCGAGCAGCGCAGTCGTGCGGTCGCGCGGCGCGATCACCGTCACCGCGACGCCGCGCGCGACGAGTGTCCGTATCAGCCCTTGCCGGTACTGGTAGATCGCGAACGCGGTGTTGCAGACGAGCGCGATGCGCAGCGCGCCGGCGGATTCGATGGATGGCTTCATGCTTGCGATGCGTTGTAGTGTGTGCGCATGTCAGGTGGGCGCGTAGAGCCGCTTTTTCATGCGTTGAAGCGTCTTGTAAGGCGTCACGAAGTGCAGCAGGTTCTTCGCGAGACCCAGCCAATCGCACACGTTCAGCACATTGAAATACCGCATCTGCAAACGCAGCGTCGATGCGATCTGGCGGCGGCGTTTCGTCGCGCTGATGCCGCCTTCGTTCAATTCGTAATACAGGCCGAGTTCGGGCAGGTTCGCGCAGTCGTAGCGCTGCATCAGGCGCAGGAACAGATCGAGGTCTTCGGCCGCCTTGTAGGCTTCGCGATAGTTGCCGACGGCCAGCACGGCGTCGACCCGCAGCATCATCGACGGATGCACGAAACACGCGCGCAGAAAGCGCACGCGGCGGATCGTGCGCGGCTCGGCGGGCGGCGTCAGCATGAACAACGGCGCACCATCGCGCGACACCACTTGCGTCCACATGCCGAGACCCGCGACCTGCGGATGTGCTTCGAGATACGCGCGCTGCTTCGCGAGACGCCCCCGCACGGCCAGATCGCCGGCATCGATGCGCGCGGCGTAGCGGAAGCCGCGTGCCGCGAGCGCTTCGATGCCCGCCTGCAACGCGCGTTCGATCCCGCCGTTCTGCGGCATGCGCAGCACGTCGATCGACATGTTCGGCAGCGTCGGCGCGACGATGGGCGGCGTGCTGCCATCGTCGACGATCAGCACGTGAATGCGCGCGTCTTCGCTGAATGAGGCCAGCGTGCGGTCGACGTCGACCTGGCCGTTGTACGCGGGCATCAGCACCGCGACATCGTCGAGTGAGCCGGTTAGGGGCTGCGTGAGTGAAGGAGACGTCATGGACGCAGCTTGTAACGGATGTAATAAATATTGACCGACGCCGCAGCCAGATAGCCGCACGCGAGTCCGATCAGCGCGCCATACGCGCCGAAGCGGGGGATCGCCAGCAGGTTGACGACGCACGCGACAGCGAGCGCGAGCAGCCATTTCGACAGCAACACGAACTTCGCCTGATACTTGAGGACGACCAGGTTACCGATCGCCTCGATGCCCGCGGGAACGGACAACCATACGGCCCAGCGGAAAATATCGACGGCCTCTTCGAAGTTCGGCCCGAACACGCGGCGAATGATGAAACCCGCCAGCAGGTCCAGCACGAACGCACCCGCGATCATCAACACGGCCGTCATCGCCGTGAGCCGCCACATGTTGCGGCGCAGTTGTACGGCGTCCTGAATCCGGTAGACGAAAGCCGGCGCAAGCGTTTGCGCCAGCATCAGCGCCAGCGTGATCCAGTTTTCGTTCAGCTGTTGCGCGGCCGAATAGCGGCCGAGATCGGCGAATGAAATTGCGCGCTCCAGCATCAGCCGGTCGAGCTTGAGGAACAGGTACATGCAGATCAGGCCGAGCCAGAACACCGTGCCCGCCGTCGCGAAGTGGCGGAAGAGCGCGCGGTCGATGTGCCAGCCGAGCTTGCCGCCGTGGCGCTGCATGTAATAGATGACCAGCACTGCGCCAATCACGGCCGATTCGAGCGCCCACAGCCAGCCGAAGCGAGACGGCGCGGCGGCGGCGCGCACCAGCAGCCAGACGAGGAGCGCCTTGGCGATGGCCGTCGTCATGCTGGTGAGCAACTGCGGCTTGCTGTAGGTCATGCTTTGCAGCCACGCGTTGATCACGCCGACGAACGGCTCGCGGAACAGCATCGTCACGGCGAGGCCGGCGAGCATCGCGCCGACGACGGGATCCGTGAGGCCGGCGGCAATCCCGATCCATGTCAGCACCAGCGCCACGGCCGACACCGAGAGGCGCAGCGCGAATGCGCTGCCGAGCACGGTGCCCACCTCGCCGGGCGGACGATGGACGATGGTCGGCACGAGAATCTCGGCACCGCAGACCCATGTAATCGGCGACAGCACGAGCAAAAGCGTGTTGGCGTACTGCCATTTGCCGAACACGTCGGGGCCGAAATAACGCGCCAGCACGCCGCTGATCGCGATCGCCACGCCGATCTGGGTCAGGCGCTCGAGCCCAAGCCAGACAAGGTTTGCGACAGCGCGCGTGACGTCGGGATTCGCGAAACGCTTAAGCGCCGGCATCCGCATGATGTCCGGACGCACGCTGCGGGCACGGGAGGTGCATGTAGTCTTGATATTGGCGTGCCCAGCCGATCTTGCGATGCGGCAACTTTGTGAGCGCGAGGCGTCTAAGCATTAGAATGGCGCCAGTAAGGCGTCGCTGAAAAGCGCAATTATAAGTTGTATCCGGATCGCTTCCGGCAAGGCACAGTGCCATGACCACGCTGTGTCAACCCCATTTCCCATTGCACGTAAGTGAGCCAATCCATGATCTCGCAATCCATATTCAAGGCATATGACATCCGCGGAGTGATCGGCAAGACGCTCGACGCCGAGACCGCGCGTTCGATCGGCCGCGCATTCGGCAGCGAAGTGCGCGCACAGGGCGGCGATGCTGTCGTCGTTGCACGCGACGGACGTCTCTCCGGTCCCGAATTGATCCAGGCGCTGTCCGACGGCCTGCGCTCGGCGGGTGTCGACGTGGTCAACGTCGGCATGGTGCCGACGCCCGTCGGCTACTTTGCGGCCAGCGTGCCGCTCAAGCTCGACGGCGGCGAACGCCGGGTCGACTCGTGCATCGTCGTCACGGGCAGCCACAATCCGCCGGACTACAACGGCTTCAAGATGGTGCTGCGCGGCGCGGCCATCTACGGCGAGCAGATTCAAGGCCTGTACAAGCGCATCACCGAAAACCGCTTCGAAAGCGGCAGCGGCACGTATCAGGACTACGACATTGCCGATGCGTACCTCGAGCGCATCACGAGCGACATCAAGCTCGCGCGTCCGCTGAAGCTGGTGGTCGACACGGGCAACGGCGTCGCGGGCGGCCTTGCGCCGCGTCTGTTCAAGGCGCTCGGCTGCGAGCTGGTCGAGCTGTTCACGGAGATCGACGGCAACTTCCCGAATCACCATCCGGACCCGGCGCATCCTGAGAATCTGCAGGACGTGATTCGCGCGCTGAAGGAAACGGACGCGGAGATCGGCTTTGCGTTCGACGGCGACGGCGATCGTCTGGGCGTGGTCACGAAGGACGGCCAGATCATTTATCCCGACCGTCAGCTGATGTTGTTCGCCGAAGAAGTGCTGTCGCGCAACCAGGGTGCGCAGATCATTTACGACGTGAAGTGCACGCGCAATCTTGCGACGTGGGTGAAGGAGAAGGGCGGCGAGCCGCTGATGTGGAAGACGGGCCACTCGCTGGTGAAGGCGAAGCTGCGTGAAACGGGCGCGCCGCTGGCGGGCGAAATGAGCGGCCACGTGTTCTTCAAGGACCGCTGGTATGGATTCGACGATGGTCTTTACACGGGTGCGCGTTTGCTCGAAATTCTTGCGCGTGTGCAGGATCCGAGCGCGCTGCTCAACAGCCTGCCGAATTCGCACTCGACGCCGGAATTGCAGCTGAAGCTGCAGGAAGGCGAGAACTTCGAGTTGATCGCGCGTTTGCAGAAGAGCGCGACGTTTCCTGACGCCGATCAGGTTGTGACGATTGACGGCTTGCGCGTCGAGTATCCCGATGGGTTTGGGTTGGCGCGTTCGTCGAATACGACGCCTGTCGTTGTCATGAGGTTTGAGGCCGACAATGATGCGGCCTTGAAGAGGATTCAGGAAGACTTCCGGCGTGTCATCCTCGCTGAGAAGGCTGACGCCAAGTTGCCGTTCTGATTTTGGCTTTTTTGGTTTTGTCTGCGACGTCTTTGGGTTCTTGCCTGGAGGCGTCGTTGTTTTTTTAGTTGCTGTTGCTGTTGCTGTGTTGTTGTTGTTGTTGTTGTTGGCATCCGCGATTTGCCTTCGTAGTTCATGCGTTGCCCCTGTGCGGGGCTGCACTCACTTTCTTTGCCGCCGCAAAGAAAGTAAGCAAAGAAAGCGGGCTCACACCGCCAGTGCTAGTCGTTGCCTGCGGGCCCCCAACGGGTCCCGCACTCCACGCGGCAACTCATCGTTTTGCGCCCGTTGCCAGCGCCTCGAACAGGCGCATCACCCACTCCAGTCACCCGTAGCGCATTCAGCGGCAGCGAATCGTCTGCGCTGCCCAGGTGGCAAACTATGTGTAGGTTGTCGCACCGCATGCGTTCGCGCTCTTACGACACCGATCCGCTTTTCAGTCCGGAGTGGTGCACTTCCAGCGCGACGGCCTACACATGGTTTGCCACCTGGGCGGCGGTGGACGCCTGATAACGCAGTTCGTGACGCGGGAGTGTGAAGTGGGTGATGCGTGCAGTTAGCACGCTGGCAACGGGCGCAAACAAGCGCGTTGCCGCGAGGAGCGTAAGAACTGTTGGGGGCCCGCAGGCAAGAACACGGGCTGGCGGTGTGAGCCCGCTTTCTTTGCTTACTTTCTTTGCGGCGGCAAAGAAAGTGAGTGCCGCCCCGCACAGGGGCAACGCATGAACTACGACGTGAAACCGCGGATGCCAGCGGCAACTCATCGCGGATGCCAGCGATAGCTCACCGCGGATGCCATCGGCAACTCACCGCGGATGCCAGCGAAAGAAAAAAACCGGCAACGCCGCGCCGCAGGCAAAAACCGAAGACAAAAAACCGGATTCCGCGCGCCCGGCAAAGACCGCGCTAAAATTGCGCTTTCAATGAAAACCCCCTTCACGCCGACCAATCGGCGTTCCCATTCTTGAGCGCGCAAAAGATACTAATCGTGAGAGTGTCGTCGCTGGGCGACGTCGTTCACAACATGCCCGTCATCGCCGATATTCGCCGCCGTCATCCCGATGCGCAGATTGACTGGCTCGTCGAGGAGAGTTTCGTCAAACTCGTCGAACTGGTTCACGGCGTCCGGCGCGCGATTCCGGTCTCGTTGCGGCGCTGGCGCAAGCGCATTCTTTCCGTCGACAACTGGCGCGAAATCGGCGCGTTCCGCCGCGCACTCGCGGCAGAAAACTACGATCTCGTCATCGACTGCCAGGGGCTCATCAAGACCGCGTGGGTCGCGAAGATGGCGCGCGGGCCGCTCGTCGGCCTCGGCAATCGAACGGACGGCGCGGGTTACGAATGGCCCGTGCGCTTCTTCTACGACCGTTGTGTGCCGATCGAGCCGCGCACGCACGTCGTCGAACGTACACGGCAACTGGTGGCGGCAGCGCTAGGCGATCCCGCGCCGAAGCCCACCGACGAGATCGACTTCGGACTCGACACCAGCCGCGCAGCACTCGCGCTGTCGGAAGCACAGCTGAATCTTCCCGTGCCTTACGTGGTGTTCGTCCACGCGACGTCCCGCGCGGACAAGCAGTGGCCCGACGCCGCGTGGATCGAACTGGGCCAGACGCTCGTGCGGCGCGGCGCGTCGATCGTTCTGCCGTGGGGCAGCGACGCCGAACGCGCAACGAGCGAGCGCCTTGCGAAGGAGTTCGGCGCAGCCGCGATCGTGCCGCCGAAACTGTCGCTGCCCGCCGTGGTCGGACTGATCGAGGGCGCGTCGGCCACGGTCGGGGTTGATACAGGTCTGGTTCATATCGCAGCCGCGCTGAAGCGCCCGACTGTCGAGTTGTACAATTTCGCCACTTCATGGCGCACGGGCGGCTACTGGTCGCCGAACGTCGTGAATCTCGGCACGGCGGGCCAACCGCCGACGCTGCAGCAGGTGAAGTCCGCGCTGACCAGCTTCGGCCTGCTGTGACGCGGCTTTATCCGCTTTGAAAAGGCGATCATGAACGAATCCCAGATCATCGAAGTTGCAAGCGCCGACTGGCACGGCCAGGGTTTGTCGGTGCCGCGCGAGACGCTGCTCGCCGGCGTCGAACGCGGCAAGGTGCTGTATTTCCCGAACCTCGCGTTTGCGATCGAAGGCGGCGAACGTGCTCTGCTCGATCCCGCACTGGCTGACCCCAAGCGCAAGAACATCAGCCTCGCGCCGAACGGCGGCGCGCTGCACGGCGTGCTGGGCGATGCCGTCACGCAATCGGCCGTGCGCGCGCTGATTGCGCGCTATCAGTCGAATGCGCGGTCGCTCGTCGACGGCCTCTTTCCCGAGTACAAGGGCAAGCTGCGCGTCGCGCCGACCAGCTTGCGCCTGCATCAGGTGGAAACGCGCCAGACGTCGTGGCGCAAGGACGATAGCCGCCTGCACGTCGATGCATTCCCATCGCGTCCCAACTACGGCGAGCGCATCCTGCGCGTGTTCACGAACATCAATCCGGCCGGCGCGCCGCGCGTGTGGCGCGTCGGCGAACCGTTCGAAGATATGGCGAAGCGCTTTCTGCCGCGCATCAAACCGCAGATGCCGGGCTCGGCATGGCTGCTGAATCTGCTGCACGTGACCAAGTCGACGCGCAGCGAGTACGACCATCTGATGCTGAATCTGCACGACGGCATGAAGGCCGATCTCGACTACCAGAAGGTGTCGCCGCAAGTGACGATGCCGTTCCCGCCGGGCAGCGTGTGGGTATGTTTCTCCGATCAGACATCGCATGCCGTGATGTCCGGCCAGTTCATGATGGAGCAGACCTTCTTCTTGCCCGTCAAGTCGATGGTGCAGCCCGAGTGCGCACCGCTTGGCATTCTTGAGCGTCTGAAGGGCAGGGCGCTGGTTTGAACGGCGCGCTGCTTGTTCTGCTGAAAACATCGCGAGACACCGCTGCGGGCGTGTCCATGTCCGCTGTCATCACGCGCTTCATGTCGTGCATGGAGGCCCGATGCTGAGGGCTGTCTATAACGCGTTGTGGTGGCTGGTCGCGCCGCTTGCGGTGCTGCGTCTTTTGATCCGTTCGCGCAAGGAGCGCGGCTATCGCGAGCATATCGGCGAGCGCTTCGGTTTCGGGCGCGGCCGCGTGCCCGAGGACGATACGCCGCTGATCTGGGTGCATGCGGTGTCGGTGGGCGAGACGCGGGCGGCGCAGCCGCTGGTCGAAGCGCTCATCAAGGCGAGGCCCGACGCGCGCATTCTGCTTACGCACATGACGCCGAGCGGCCGCGCAACGGGCGAGCAGATCTTTGGCGACCGCGTGTTGCGCTGCTATCTGCCGTACGACATGCCGCGGGCGGTGCGGCGTTTTCTGAAGGCATGGCGACCGTCCGTCGGTCTCGTGATGGAAACGGAAGTGTGGCCGACGCTGATCGACGAATGCCGGCGCGCGGACGTGCCGCTCGTGCTGACGAATGCGCGGATGTCGGAGCGCTCGTACCGGCGCGCGGCGAAGTTCGGCACGGCGACGCGCGGCGTGTTCGGCGGCTTTGCGCGCGTGCTGGCGCAGAGTCCATCGGATGCTTCGCGGCTTTCATCGCTCGGCGCGCGCAACGTAGCGGTGCTCGGCAATCTCAAGTTCGACATGAACACGCCGCCCGAACTCGCGGCGCGCGGCCATGCGTGGCGCGCGGCGATCGGCACGCGTCCCGTGTGGGTCGCGGCGAGCACGCGCGAGGGCGAAGAGGAGCTGGTGCTGCAGGCATTCGCTGCGCTTGGCGTCGACGATGCGCTGCTGGTTGTCGTGCCGCGTCATCCGCAGCGCTTCAATGAAGTGGCGGCGCTGGTCGAAAAGAAGGATTTACGTTGCGTGCGGCGCTCGGCCTGGGCGCCGACGGGTGCGGTGGCGGCGGACGAAAGCGCCGTGCCCGAGTTGCCACGCGATGTGAAGGTGCTGCTGGGCGATTCGATGGGTGAGCTGGGTGCTTACTATGCTGCGTCGGATGTGGCGTTTATCGGCGGCAGTCTGCTGCCGTTGGGCGGGCAGAATCTGATCGAGGCATGCGGTGTGGGTGTGCCCGTGCTGATCGGGCCGCACGTGTTCAATTTTACGCAGGCCACGGCCGATGCTGTGGCTGCCGGCGCGTGTGTGCAGGTGAAAGATCCTGTCGATCTGGCCCGCGTCCTGCGGGAGTTGTTCGAGGACAAGCCTCGACGTGTTGCAATGGGGGGGGCGGCTTCTGCCTTCGCCGCTCGGCATAGGGGTGCTACTTCGCGCACCGTGGATGTGCTCACTACGCTGTTGCCTGGTTGAGTTGTGCTTTTTTTGATGTCTGCGACGCAGTCGCCATTCTTGCCTTCTCGGCGCGGGCTTCGCCTTTTAGTTTCTGCTCTGTGGTCTCGCTTTCGCTGGCGTCCGCGTTTTCGTGTTGGTAGTACATGCGTTGCCCCTGTGCGGGGCGGCACCTACTTTTCTTTGCAGCGGCAAAGAAAAGTAGGCAAAAGAAAGCCGCTCACACCGCCAGCACGTGTGATTGCCCAGGGGCTCTCAACGTCCCCGTCCCCCGCGCGGCAACGCATTGTTTTGCACCCGTTGCCAGCGCCTTGAACCGGCGCATCACCCACTCCAATCATCCGTAGCGCAGCCAGCGGCAGCGACCCGTTAGCGCCGCCCAGGTGGCAAACTGTGTGTAGGTCGTCGCGCCGTTTGCGTTGGCGCTTCTACGACACCGATCCCGCTTTTCAGTCCGGAGTGGTGCACTTCCGTTGCGACGGCCTGCACACAGTTTGCCACCTAGGCGGCAGTCGACTTCCTGGTAATGCGGTCCGTGATGCGGGAATGTGAAGCGGGTGATGCGTGCAGTTAGCACGCTGGCAACCGGCGCAAACGAGCACGATGCCGCGTGGAGCGTAAGAACTGTCGGGGGCCCGCAGGCAAGCACAAGAGCTGGCGGTGCTTTGCCTTCTCGGCGCGGGCTTCGCCTTTTAGTTTCCGTCCCGTGGTCTCGCTTTCGCTGGCATCCGCGCTTTGCCTTCGTAGTTCATGCGTTGCCCCTGTGCGGGGCGGCACCTACTTTTCTTTGCCGCGGCAAAGAAAAGTAGGCAAAAGAAAGCCGCTCACACCGCCAGCCCGTGTGATTGCCCAGGAGCCCCATCGTCCCCGTCCTTCTCGCAGCAACACGTTGTTTTCCGCCCGTTGCCAACGCACCGAACCGGCGCAGCACCCACTCCAATTACCCGCAGTCAGCCAGCGGCAGCGAATCGTCCGCGCCGCCCAGGTGGCAAACTGTGTGTAGGTTGTCGCGCCGTATGCGTTGGCGATCCTACGACACCGATCCCGCTTTTCAGTCCGGAGTGGTGCACTTCCGTTGCGACGGCCTGCACACAGTTTGCCACCTGGGCGGCAGTCGAACTCTGGTAACGCAGGCCGTGACGCGGGAGTGCGAAGCGGGTGATGCGTGAGTGAGCACACTGGCAACGGGCGCGAACGAGCACGTTGCCGCGTGGAGCGTAAGAACTGGTGGGGGCCCGCAGGCAAAAACAAGGATTGGCGGTGTGAGCCCGCTTTCTTTGCTTACTTTCTTTGCGGCGGCAAAGAAAGTGAGTGCCGCCCCGCACAGGGGCAACGCATGAACTACGAAGGCAAATCGCGGATGCCAGCAAAAAAACCCCAAAGAAAAGCCAGAATGCCGACTACGTCGCAGACATCAAAAAACCAAACAGCGACTGCGTCGCAGACATCAAAAAACCAAACAGCGACTGCGTCGCAGACAAAAAAAACCTCACACCACCAGCAACCCCTTGCGTTCAATAAACGAAATCACATCGGCCAGCCCTTCAAGCGCCTTGAGATTACACATGACAAAAGGCCGCGCGCCGCGCATCTTCGCGGCATCAGACGCCATCACGTCGAGATTCGCGCCGACCATAGGCGCCAGATCCGTCTTGTTGATGACGAGCAGATCGGACTTCGTAATACCAGGCCCGCCCTTGCGCGGAATCTTCTCGCCGCCAGCGACATCGATCACATAAATCGTCAGATCGGACAACTCAGGACTGAACGTCGCGGCAAGATTATCGCCACCCGATTCAATAAACACGATGTCGGCATCAGGAAAGCGCCCAAGCATCCGGTCCACCGCTTCCAGGTTGATGGAAGCATCCTCGCGGATCGCCGTATGCGGACAGCCGCCCGTCTCGACACCCATGATGCGCTCGGCGGGCAGCGCGCCCGCCACCGTCAGCAGGCGCTGGTCTTCCTTCGTGTAGATGTCGTTGGTGATCGCGACGAGGTCGTACTTGTCGCGCATCGCCTTGCACAGCATTTCAAGCAGCGTCGTCTTGCCGGAGCCGACAGGCCCGCCGACGCCCACACGCAGCGGCGGCAGTTTCTTCGTGCGATGCATCGTATGAGGTGCGTTCATGATTCGATGGAAAGAAAAGCAAAAGGCTATGAGCGGAAAAGCCGCGAATACTGCGACTCGTGACGCGCCGACAGAATGCCGAGTTGCGGCGCGAAGGTATTGATATCGTCGGGCGACGTGGCGAGCGCCTGCTTGACGGCAGCATCGATCGGCTCGCGCAGCGCGACGATGATGCGCTGTCCGGCAAGCTGTCCGAGCGGCACAGCCTTCAACGCAGCCGCCGCCTGGTTCTCGACCCAGCTGAATGCATAAGCGGCGAGGGCGGCATCGGTGGCGGCGTCGTGCGCGAATGCGGCGAACGCGAAGGCCGTCGGCTGCCCGATCGGCGTCATCGATGCGAGCGTCGCGCGCCGCCCATCGTCGCCCCATTCGAGCGATGCGCACAACTGCCGCAACGACCAGCCCATCTGTTCCGTCTCGCGCCGCAATTCCGCCGATTCGCGGCTCGCGAGAAACTCGCGGTTCGCCTCAGCCAACCCGGACCGATCATGCGCGCGCCAACGTTCGATCTGATGCGCGAGAAACGGCAGCTCGCCATGCGCAAGCACATCCGACAGACCGCTTCTGATCCACGCGCAAGCCGTCTCGGCATCGGTGACGAACTGCGCTTCGATGGCCGCTTCGAGCCCCTGCGAATAGCTGAACGCACCGATCGGCAGCGCCGGCGATGCGAGATGCAGCAGCGCAGTCAGTTCAGCGATGCGCATGTCGATGGCCGTGGTCATGATCGTGACCACACGACGAACCGCAATCGCCATGATCGTGACCATGAGCGTGAGCATGCGAATGATCGTGCGAGTGCGTATGCCCATGATGCTCGCCATACACCTGCTGCGCGAGCGCATAGTCTTCGGCAAACGTCTCGTCGTGACCATGCCGATGGCCGCCGCCATACGCGCCCGTTTCGGGCTGGAACGGCATCTCGACCTGATCGACGGAAGCGCCGAGCCGCTTGAGCATATCGGCGAGCACAGGATCGTATTCGAGCTTCAGATAATCCGCGCCGACTTCGACGGGCGTGTGCCGGTTGCCGAGGTGATACGCAGCGCGCGTCAGCGTCAGCACGTCGGGCGCGCGCACGTACAGCACCGATTCAGGCGCCGCGACCACGCGTACCAGACCGCCATCGTCGGCGACGAGCACATCGCCGTCGCGCAACACCGTGCCGCGCGGCAGCACCAGCGCGATTGCTTCGCCGTTGTCGAGCGTGGCGGCGAGGCGGCTCTTGCAGCGCGCATCGAACGCCAGCGTGAGCGTCGGTGCGCGTTTGATCAGGACGGGCGCAAGTTTGATATGTGCGCCCAACAGCTTGTCGATCGTTCGCATGTCAGAACAGGAAATAGCGTTGCGCCATCGGCAGGACTTTCGCCGGCTCGCAGGTCAGCAACTGTCCATCGGCGATCACCTGATACGTCTCGGGATCGACGCTGATCGACGGCTGCCACGCGTTGTGGATCATGTGCGCCTTCGAGACGCTGCGGCAGTTCTTCACTGCAACGATACGCTTGCTCAGGCCGTAGCGCCCGGCAATGTTCGCATCGAGCGCCATCTGCGAAACGAAGGTCAGCGAGGTGCGCCCCAGGGCGCCGCCGCGCGTGCCGAACATCTCGCGATAATGCACGGGCTGCGGCGTCGGAATCGACGCATTCGGGTCGCCCATCTGCGCCATCGCGATCATGCCGCCCTTCAGGATCAGCGCAGGCTTGACGCCGAAGAACGCCGGTTCCCAGAACACGATATCGGCCCATTTGCCCGGCTCGATCGAACCGACTTCGTGCGCGATGCCATGCGTGAGCGCCGGATTGATCGTGTACTTCGCGACATAGCGCTTCGCGCGGAAGTTGTCGTTGCGCGCATTGTCCTCGGGCAGCGCGCCACGCTGCACCTTCATCTTGTGCGCGGTCTGCCACGTGCGGATGATCACTTCGCCGACCCGGCCCATCGCCTGCGAATCGGACGAGATCATCGACAGCGCGCCGAGATCGTGAAGGATGTCTTCGGCCGCGATCGTCTCGCGGCGAATGCGCGATTCGGCGAACGCGATGTCTTCCGCAATCGACGGGTCGAGGTGATGGCAGACCATCAGCATGTCGAGATGTTCGTCGAGCGTGTTGACGGTGTACGGGCGCGTCGGATTCGTCGACGACGGCAGCACGTTCGCTTCGCCGCAGACCTTGATGATGTCGGGCGCGTGGCCGCCGCCCGCGCCTTCCGTGTGATACGTGTGGATCGTGCGGCCCTTGAACGCGGCCACCGTCGCTTCGACGAAGCCCGCTTCGTTCAAGGTATCGGTGTGGATCGCGACCTGCGTGTCGGTATCGTCGGCAACGGAGAGACAGTTGTCGATCGCGGCGGGCGTCGTGCCCCAGTCCTCGTGCAGCTTCAGGCCGATCGCGCCCGCCGCGATCTGTTCGAGCGCGGGCTGCGGCTGGCTCACATTGCCCTTGCCGAGAAAGCCGAGATTCATCGGATAGCCGTCGGCCGCCTGCAGCATGCGCTCCATATGCCACGGCCCAGGCGTGCAGGTCGTCGCATTGGTGCCCGTCGCGGGGCCCGTGCCGCCGCCCAGCATCGTCGTTACGCCGCTCGCGAGCGCTTCGTCGATCTGCTGCGGGCTGATGAAGTGAATGTGCGTGTCGATACCGCCTGCCGTCACGATCATCCCTTCGCCCGCGATCACTTCCGTTGCCGCGCCGATCGCGATCGTCACGCCGGGTTGAATGTCGGGATTGCCCGCCTTGCCGATCGCCGCGATGCGGCCGTTCTTGATGCCGATGTCGGCCTTGACGATGCCCCAGTGGTCGAGAATCAGCGCGTTCGTCACGACGGTATCGACCACGTCGGCCGCAACGCGCTGCGACTGGCCCATGCCGTCGCGAATCACCTTGCCGCCGCCGAACTTCACTTCCTCGCCGTAGATCGTGTAGTCGCGCTCGACTTCGATCAGCAGGTCCGTATCCGCGAGACGCACGCGGTCGCCCGTCGTCGGGCCGAACATTTCCGCGTACGCGCGGCGGCCAATGCGTAATGTCATGTTTGAGAGGTTCCTGAATAGGTCCGCGAATGTGCCCGCGAACAGGCCCGCGAATGCGCAGCTATCACAGCTTGCCCATCACCTTGCCATTGAAGCCATAGACGACGCGATCGCCCGCCAGCGCGACGAGTTCGACGGTGCGTTCCTGGCCCGGCTCGAAGCGCACGGCAGTGCCTGCCGCAATGTTCAAGCGGAAGCCGCGCGCAGTTTCGCGATCGAATGACAGCGCCGCGTTGACTTCGTAGAAGTGGTAGTGCGAGCCGACCTGCACCGGACGATCGCCCGTGTTCGACACTGTGACCGAAACGGTCGCGCGCCCTGCGTTGAGTTCGAGTTCGCCGTCGTCGGTAATCAGTTCGCCTGGGATCATGCGCGCCTCGTCACGGAATGGGGTGATGGACGGTCACGAGCTTGGTGCCGTCGGGGAAGGTGGCTTCGACCTGGATATCGGGAATCATCTCGGGCACGCCGTCCATCACGTCGTCGCGCGTGAGCAGCGTGGTGCCGTAGTGCATGACTTCGGCGACCGTCTTGCCGTCGCGCGCGGCTTCCATCAGCGCCGCCGTGATAAATGCGACGGCTTCCGGATAGTTGAGCTTGAGTCCGCGTGCGCGGCGCCGTTCCGCGAGCAGCGCGGCCGTGAAGATCAGGAGTTTGTCTCTTTCGCGTGGAGTGAGCTTCATCGCATTCGTTGTGTGGCGCCCGCATGGAGGCGGGCGCGTGAGTCGTTCTATGGATGCATGGGCGGCGCACGTCGTACGCAGCGCCGCCTCACGATACCAGCTTCTACCGACGCACCGCTTACAGATCGGCCGGCAGTCCCGTGCCGAACCATTTCTTCGACATCGCGTTGAGCGTGCCGTCGTGCTTCGCTTGCGCGATGGCGGCATCGACCTTCTGCTGCAGACGCGGCTCGTTCTTGTTGAGCCCCACGAAGCACGGTGAGTTCTTGATCACGAACTTCGGTTCCGGACGGCGCGGCGGGTTCTTCGCGAGAATCGCCGCGGCGACGATATTGCCTGCCGCGATCAGTTGCACCTGGCCCGACAGGAACGCGGCGATGGTCGCGTTGTTGTCTTCGAAGCGTTTGATGGTCGCATTGGGCGCCATCTGCGTGAGCGCGATTTCTTCGAGCGCGCCGCGCGTTGCGCCGACGGTCTTGCCCGTCAGATCGGCGGGGCTGCTCACCTTGACGTCTGCGGGACCGAATACGCCTTGATAGTAGGGCGCATAGGCCGACGAAAAGTCGATGACCTTCTCGCGCTCCGCTGTCTTGCCGAGCGACGAGATCACAAGATCGACCTTGTTGGTTTGCAGATACGGAATCCGGTTCGCGCTGTTGACGGGTACCAGTTCGAGCTTCACGTTCATCGACTTCGCGAGCAGCGCGGCCGTATCGATGTCGTAGCCTTGCGGCTTCAGATCCGGACCGACCGAGCCGAACGGCGGATAGTCTTCGGGCACGGCGACCTTGAGGACGCCTGCCTTCGCGATGTTGTCGAGTGCGTCGGCGTGCGCGAAGGGCGCGGCGAGCAGGAGTGGTGCGAGCAGCAGCGTGGCGAGCCACGCGCGGCGCGGGAGATGGGCGGTTGTACAGGTCATGTCGGCGATGGGCTTCGGCGTGTGATTTTTAGCGGATCTCGCAGACGCATGTCGAGGCATGCGTCTGCGAGGCGCCAATAGCAGCAAAGGCTATGCCATGCTTTATGTGAAAGGCTTGGCCGATTGTCGCGCAGCGCTGTTGCACCACGTCGACGCGCAGACGTGCCCGATGATGGTGCGCCGAGGTTGATCGCTCAGGTCGTCCAGAGACGCAGCGGCGTCGCCTCGACACGATGCACGATTGGCCGCAGATGCAACCAGCATTGGGTCAACGCATGCTGGAGCGTTTCCATCGATCGCGCGACGCCTCGCACGATCAGCACGCCGGGACAGACACACGATGCAGCGGCGCGGATCGTATCGTCGAAGGGCAACTGCGCGGTGACCGACTCGGCGAGCGCGTCGTCGCATCGAGGGCTGACGGCCCACAGCGTGCCGAATGCAGGGAAGTGCGCGAGGCCTTGCGGCGCGTTGCGCAACGGGTCGCCGGCGGCGAGCTTCGTGCGCTCGAACCACAACGGCTGACCATCGGCGCCGACGATGCGTGAGACCGCGCGCAGTTGACCCGCCGACCATGTTTCGCCCGCCGCCTGCCGGCCGAGCTGGGTTGCGTCCCAGCCGAGCGCCGTCGCGCCTTCGTCGAGTGAGAGCGTGAAGTCGAGCGCAGCGTTCGCGTGATCGAAGACGATGTTGTTCTGGGGCAGCCAGTCGAGCTTCGCGTTCGCGCCGACGCGAATCGCGATGCGCTGTTGCGCCGTGCGCCCATTGGACTTGTACCACTTGGTTGCACCGGGCGTCGTCAGCACGGCATGCGTGTCGGCGCCGAGGCGAATGTCGATATCGAGCCGGTCGCCACCTGCCACGCCGCCGGGCGGATGCACGATGACGGCGTGGCAGATCGACGGTCCCTCGGGATAGAGGGGCCGTTGCAGTCGCAGGGGCCCTTCGTGCAGCCGGTGCGCGAGGGTCGTGCGTTCGCCGTGCCGGGCGAAGCCGAGTTCGAGCCGCGCGCGCCATTGGGCGTGCGAGGGGTCGTCGATGGAGGCGAGTGTGGCGTGCTGTTCGTGTAGCGACATGCGGCGAGGATAGCAGTTGATGGCGTTCCTCGGGCGTCACACCGCGATCAGATGGCGCACGCCGTCGGCGTCCATATTGACGCCTTCGCCGCCTGCGACGATCTCGCCGCGGCTCATCACCCAGTAGCGGTCGGCGATGGCTTTGGCGAAGTCGTAGTACTGCTCGACGAGCAACACGGTGAGACCCATTTCCTCAACGAGTTGCCTGAGGGTTCTGCCGATGTCCTGGATGATCGACGGTTGAATGCCTTCTGTCGGTTCATCGAGGATCAGCAATTGCGGTTCGCTCATGAGTGCGC
Organism: Paraburkholderia sp. Tr-20389; assembly: GCF_017104565.1. GTDB lineage: Bacteria > Pseudomonadota > Gammaproteobacteria > Burkholderiales > Burkholderiaceae > Paraburkholderia. The sequence continues at coordinate 176,714 of NZ_JAAGPD010000009.1, forward strand.
GGCCGATGGCCAGTTGTTGCTGCTGACCGCCGGACAGGTCGCCGCCGCGGCGTGATTTCATGTCCTTCAGGACGGGGAAGAGTTCGTAGATTCTGTCCGGGATTTTCTTCGGAGCTTTTTTGCTGGCTGCGCCCACCAGCAGGTTTTCTTCGATCGTCAGTCTCGGGAAGATGTCCCGGCCTTGTGGCACATAAGCGAGTCCCTGCGCGACTCGGGCGTGCGGAGCGAGTTTTGTTATCGGCGTGTCACGCCAGCTGATTTCGCCGGTTTTGATGGGGGCTACGCCCATCAGGGTTCTTAATAGCGTCGTCTTGCCGACGCCATTTCGCCCTAGCAGCACGGTCAGTTTTCCGTCCGGTACGGTTAGCTTCACATTTCTTAATATGTGGCTGCCGCCGTAGTACTGGTTCAGGTTTTCTACTTCAAGCATGTCGGTTCCTTTTTTTGCCTTCTTGCGGCAGGCGGCCTTTTTTTTGCTGGTCTTTCTTTGTTGTCGCTGGCGTTCGCGATATGTTGTCTCGCTTCATGCGTTGCCCCTGTGCGGGGCGGCACCTACTTTTCTTTGCAGCGGCAAAGAAAAGTAGGCAAAAGAAAGCCGCTCACACCGCCAACTCTTGTGCTTGCCTGCGGGCCCCCAACGGGTCCCGCACTCCACACGGCAACACGTTGCTTTGCGCCCGTTGCCAGCACCTTGATCCGGCGCATCACCCACTCCAGTCACCCGCAGGCAGCCAGCGGCAGCGATTCGTCAGCGCCGCCCAGGTGGCAAACTGTGTGTAGGTTGTCGCACCGCATCCATCGGCGCTTCTACGACACCGATCCGCTTTTCAGTCCGGAGTGGTGCACTTCCATCTCGACAACCTACACACAGTTTGCCACCTGGGCGGCGGTCGATTTCTGCTAACGCGGTCCGTGACGCGGGAGTGCGAAGTGGGTGATGCGTGCAGTTAGCACGATGGCAACGCGCAAAAAATAGCGCGTTGCCGCGTGGAGTGCGGGACCGGTTGGGGGCCCGCAGGCAATGACTAGCATTAGCGGTGTTAGCCCGCTTTCTTTGCTTACTTTCTTTGCGGCGGCAAAGAAAGTAAGTGCCGCCCCGCACAGGGGCAACGCTAGCAAACCAGAAGCAAAACCGCGGATGCCAGCGAACGCCCTAGCAAACCAAAACCCCAGCAAACCAAAACCCCAGCAAACCAAAACCCCAGCAAACCAAAACCCCAGCAAACCAAAACCCAACCCGCCTCCTAACGCCCAAGATAACTCTCAATCACGCTCTCATCCCGCTTAACCTCATCGAGAGAGCCTTCAGCAAGAACGCGACCTTCGGCCATCACAGTCACCTTGCCGGTTTCACCGGCCAGAGCAGCCACAAACTCCATATCATGCTCAACGACCATCATGGAACACGATCCGCGAAGGTGATTCAACAACCCAGCCAACTCCATAGTCTCATCATCAGTCATGCCGGCCGCAGGCTCATCGAGCAACAAAAGTGCAGGTTGCTGCATCAGCAACATCCCAATCTCGAGACGCTGTTTCTGTCCGTGCGATAACTCGCCGGCAGGCCGCAACGCCTCGCCCTCGAGGCGAATCAACGACAACGTCTCTTCGATCCGCGCCTGCGCCGAACGATCCAGCCGCGCCCGCAGCGAAGCCATCCACCCCTTGTCCATCTTCATCGCGAGTTCGAGGTTTTCCCACACGGGATGCTGCTCGAACACCGTCGGCTTCTGAAACTTGCGGCCAATGCCCGCGCGGGCAATCGACGGCTCGTTCATGCGCGTCAGGTCGATCGTCTGCCCGAGAAACACCTTGCCGGAATCGGGCGCGGTCTTGCCGGTAATCACGTCCATCATCGTCGTCTTGCCCGCACCGTTCGGGCCGATGATGCAACGCAGTTCGCCCACATCGATCGACAGCGACAACGCATTCAACGCGCGAAAACCATCGAACGAAACGGTCACGTCTTCCAGATACAGAATCGCACCGTGCGATACGTCGATCTCGCCAGGCGTGACGACGCGCCCCATCGACGCGACGCCGGAGAGCGCGCGTCCATCGTGTTCTTCAGGTAACGCGAGATCGGGAACCATCGGGTTTTCGTTCATTGGCGGTTCCTCTTGCGTGTGACGAGTTCGAGCAATCCCATGATCCCGTTCGGCAACAGCAACGGCACCAGCACGAAAATCAGCCCCAGGAAGAACAGCCAGTACTCCGCGAAATAAGCCGTGAAAAAGCTCTTCGCGCCATTCACCGCAAACGCGCCGATGATCGGTCCGATCAACGTGCCGCGTCCGCCTACCGCCACCCAGATCGCCATCTCGATCGAGTTGCCCGGCGACATCTCGCCCGGATTGATGATGCCGACCTGCGGCACATACAGCGCACCCGCAATGCCGCACAACACGGCCGATACCGTCCACACGAACAGCTTGTACGCGAGCGGGTTGTAGCCGAGGAACATCAGACGCGTCTCGCCGTCGCGCACAGCCGTCACGACGCGCCCGAGCTTCGACGTCACGATCGCACGCGCGCCGATGAACGCCAGCACCAGCACCCCGAACGTCATCAGAAAGAGCGTGGTGCGCGTGCCCGGATGCGTGATGGGGAAACCCGCTATGCGCTTGAAATCGGTGAAGCCGTTGTTGCCGCCGAAGCCCGTTTCGTTGCGATAGAACAGCAGCATCGCGGCGAAGGTCATCGCCTGCGTGATGATCGACAGATACACGCCCTTCACCCGCGAACGGAACGTGAAGAAGCCGAATACCCACGCAATCACGGCAGGCACCAGCACGACGAGCAACAGCGCATACGCGAGATGCTGCGTGCCTTCCCAGTACCACGGCAACTGATGCCAGTCGAGAAACACCATGAAGTCGGGCAGGTCGCTGCCGTATTTGCCGTCATGGCCGATCGCGCGCATCAGGTACATGCCGATCGCGTAGCCGCCGAGTGCAAAGAACAGGCCGTGCCCGAGGCTCAGGATGCCGCAGTAGCCCCACACGAGATCGAGCGCTAGCGCGGCGATTGCGTAGCACATCAGCTTGCCCGTCAGCGTCATCGCATACGCGGACAGATGGAACGCGCTCGTCTCGGGCAGCACCAGCGCCGTGAACGGCACGCCGAGTCCCACGGCAATGATCAGCGCGATCAGGAATTGCCATGCGCGCCGGGACAGCAGTGCAGGGCGCGGCGGCAAGCCGAGCGCGAAACCTTCGAGTCGTTCGCGTTCGCCCGTAGGCGCGATACCGCGTGCGTTGTCCGCTGCGGACGGAGAAGCATGAGAAGTCGCCGATGTCATGTCACGCCTCCGCGCTGCGGCCCTTGAGGGCGAACATGCCCTGCGGACGCTTCTGGATAAACAGGACGATCAGCAAGAGCACCGCGATCTTCGCGAGCACGGCGCCCCAGAACGGCTCGATGGCCTTGCTGACGAGTCCGAGCCCGAAGCCGCCGATCACCGTGCCCGCCAGCTGGCCGACGCCGCCCAGCACGACGGCCATGAACGAATCGATGATGTAGCTCTGTCCGAGGTCCGGGCCGACATTGCCGATCTGCGACAGCGCGCAGCCGCCGAGTCCCGCGATGCCCGCGCCGAACGCGAACGCATAGGAATCGACGTATGCCGTCTTCACGCCGACGCACGCGGCCATGCGGCGGTTCTGCGTGACGGCGCGCACGAACAGCCCGAGGCGCGTCTTCGTCAGCACGGCCCATGCAATCGCGACGACGATCAGCGAAAACGCGAGAATCGCGAGCCGGTTGTACGGCAGGATCAGGTTCTGCATCACCGTGACGCCGCCGCTCATCCACGACGGATTCACGACCTGCACGTTCTGCGCGCCGAACAGCATGCGCGTCGCCTGAATCAGGATCAGGCTGATACCGAAGGTGGTGAGCAGCGTTTCGAGCGGACGTCCATACAGATGCTTCAGCACGAGCCGTTCGAGCACGATGCCGACGAGTGCGGCCACCGCGAACGACGCGGGCACGGCGAGCAGCGGATACCAGTCGAACGCGCCCGGCACGTAGCGCTGTACGAGGTTCTGCACCACGTACGTTGCATACGCGCCGATCATCAGAAACTCGCCGTGCGCCATGTTGATCACGCCGATCAGACCATAGGTGATCGCCAGGCCGAGCGCCGCGAGCAGCAGCACGCTGCCGAGCGACAATCCCGCGAACAGCGTCCCCGCAATCTCGCTGCGGCGCTGAATCGAGTCGAGTGCATCGATGCCTTGCTGCGCCGTCTCGCGCACCTGCGCATCGCTTTCGACGAACGTGCCGTCGGGTTTCTTCGCGACGAGCGGGCGCAGCAGTTCGTACATGTCGAGATCGTGCCGCGCGGCAACGAGCTTCACGGCTTCGAGGCGCTTCGCCGCATCGCTGTCGTGCAGTGCCGTCATCGCCCAGAGCGTGTCGAGGCGCTTCTTCAGCGCCGGGTCGGTTTCCTTCGCGCGCGCGGCGTCGATCTGCGGCTTCATCGAAGGATCGGGGCTTTGCAGCAGCGCGGCAATGGCGGCGGCGCGTTTGGCCGGGTCGGGCGAGTCGAGTTGCAGGCCCGACAGCGCGCCCGCGACTTTCGAGCGCAACAGGTTGTTCAGTGTGACCGGCTGCGCGTCGCCGGCGGCGACGGTCTTGCCCGTCACGGCGTCGCGCGCGGTGTCGTTGTCCTGTATCAGGACCTCGCCGCTATCCGTGGCGAGCGCGCTGTCTTCGGAGAGCGCCTTCAGCAGTGCAAGCGAGGGCGCATCGTGATTCGCGATCAGCTTGTCGATGGCGGCCGACTTCGCATCGAAATCGTCGCCGGCAAGCGGCGCGACTTCGTCGGTCGTCAACGCGTAGGCACTCGCCGGCAGGGCGATGGTCAGCGCCGCAATGAGCGCGACGCGGGCCGCGAGCGTGGAAATTGAATACGCCATGATGTGCTTGAGAAATGGATCAGCAAGACCAGCAGGCCGGCGCGGTGCGCCGCCCGCATATGGCGCACCGTCGGTTGCAGTAACTCAGTTCCGTTGAGTCAGATCAGATCGAATCAGGCCACGCGCGAGCGCCGGCGCAGGAACTCGGGAATCGACGTGACGACATCCGGCTTGCCCTGGTTGCCCGCGATATACGGGCTCCACGGCTGCGCGCGAATGGCGGTCTTGGTCTTCCACACGACGTTGAACTGGCCGTCCGCGCGCACTTCGCCGATCATCACCGGCTTGTGCAGATGGTGGTTGCCGTCCATCTCCAGCGTGAAGCCCGACGGCGCGGCGAACTTCTGGCCGACCATCGCGACGCGCACCTTGTCGACGTCGGTGCTCTTCGCTTTTTCGACAGCCTGCTTCCACATGTGGATGCCTACGTACGTCGCTTCCATCGGGTCGTTCGTCACGCGCTTCGTGCCGCCGGGCAGATTCTGCGACTTGACCCATCCGGCCCACTGTTCCTTGAACTTCGTATTCGACGGGCCCTTCACCGACATGAAGTAGTTCCATGCCGCGAGGTTGCCGACCAGCGGCTTCGTGTCGATGCCGCGCAGTTCTTCCTCGCCCACCGAGAACGCGACGACGGGCACGTCGGTCGCCTTCAGCCCCTGGTTGCCGAGTTCCTTGTAGAACGGCACGTTCGAGTCGCCGTTCACCGTCGAGATCACGCAGGTCTTGCCGCCCTGCGCAAAGGTCTTGATGCTCGCGACGATCGTCTGATAGTCGCTGTGGCCGAACGGCGTGTAGACCTCCTGGATGTCGCTCTCCTGCACGCCTTTCGACTTGAGGAAGGCGCGCAGAATCTTGTTGGTCGTGCGTGGATACACATAGTCGGTCCCGAGCAGGAAGAAGCGCTTGGCGCCGCCGCCTTCCGCGCTCATCAGGTATTCGGTGGCGGGAATCGCCTGCTGGTTGGGCGCGGCACCTGTGTAGAACACGTTGCGCGACATCTCTTCGCCTTCGTACTGCACCGGATAGAAGAGCAGGCCGTTCAGTTCCTCGAACACGGGCAGCACCGACTTGCGCGACACGGACGTCCAGCAGCCGAACACGCAGGCGACCTTGTCCTGCGTCAGCAACTGGCGGGCTTTCTCGGCGAACAGCGGCCAGTTCGACGCGGGATCGACGACGACGGGCTCGAGCTTGCGTCCCATCACGCCGCCGCTCGCATTGATTTCGGCGATCGTCATCAGCGCGGTGTCTTTCAGCGAGGTCTCCGAAATCGCCATCGTGCCCGACAGGGAGTGCAGGATGCCGACCTTGATCGGGCCGCTGCCCGTATCGGCATGCGCGAAAGGAACCTTGCCCGCGAGCGCGAGCGCGCCCGACATGGAGCCGAGCTTCAGCAGACTGCGACGTTTCATGTGCTTCCCCTTGCCATAGGATGGTGTTGAGCGGCGGACGGACAGCGTGTGTCCATTCCTTGTCTGGTTATGTGTGTGCAGCGCTTGCCGGGCCGGATACTGCAAGGCATATGCCAACTTTGCATCGAACGCTTCAAAGGGCGCCGTGCTTGCTGTGGTGCGGCTCGCTGGCGGTGCGGCCGCCTGTGCCGTTATGCGCGTTGGGCGCGAAAGCGGTGCAGCGCTGAGGGTCGCGCCTCGTTCAGGTGCGCGCCGCGCAGCAACGGAGCGTGTGGCGCGATTCCGCGGATGGATGAGCGCGACGTCGGTGCATCGCCGCCGCGCTGTTGTGCACGGACGCGGAAGCGTCAAGGGAAGTCGATTGAGGGAGCGCGGCGAGCATGAAAAAACGGCGGATGGCTTGTATGCCGATCCGCCGCTGGTTGTGTGGGCATCAGTTGATGCGCTGTCGATCAGAACGCCACGTAGGGTCCTGTTTGCGGGCCCGCCAATACGCCGCTCAGCGCCGTATAGACGCTGCGTCCGAAGAAGAACGGCAAGCCCCACATGAACATGCTGTTCAGCGGTGCGCCGAGATTGTCGTGCGCCGCATAGCCCAGAGGGAACAGGCTCGACGAATCGGCGATCGCGAACGGGACGGTCGATTGCGCATTGCCGGTGTTCGACATCATCGAAGCGCTCAGATTCTGAGTGATGGTCGGCACGTACCAGCCTCCGGAGATGGCGGGCAGCGTCGAATCATAGAAAAACAGTCCATTCGAGCCGCTGTCGATGATGCTCGAGAACGTGCGCCCCTTGTAACTCGTCGTGAACAGTCCGCGATCCGTTACGGTGAGGCGCGTGGCGCCGGCCGGCAGCGCGTTGTTGTCGCGTGTGCCGATGCCGAACAGCAGTTCCCCTGTGACGCTCGCCTGGCCTGTTGCAGGCAGCGCGGGCAAGCGGATGACCGTGCCGTTGTTGTCGGTCGCGAACGCGGCGACGGGGTTGGCCGTCTGTTTGTCGAGCGGCACAGTCGCGGCGGTGCACGACCAGGGCGTCGGGCAGTAGTAGTACGTGGCCGCGAGCGCCGTTTGTGCCGCCTCCGGGAAGTCGTGCGCCAGATGGCCTATGCCGACGATCCCGTTCGCGCCCAATTTCGCGACATCATTCATGCTGGACGCACCACGTGCGGTGCAGTCATTGGGTATCCACGTGAATCCGCTGTCGCCGATCACCTGAATCGGAATATTGCTCGCCGTCTCGCCGCCGATCTTCACATCTGCGCGCTTTATCGGCCCCCACGTGTAACCGGACGCGAAGATCGCGCACTGGGCGAGCGCTGCCTTGCCCGTCGTATCGTTACCGGCACCCGTCTGCGCGGGCAATCTGGCGGCGAACGCCGCGCCGAGGGCGGCCGATGTCACGCGTACGCCAGCCGAGCCCGTGTCGAGCAGCATGTGATCGACGGTCGCGCATTGCGTCGCGCCTTGGGCGCCCGGCACACAGATCTTCACGCTGACGTAGGGTGTATTGACGATCGTGGAGTCGAGCGTGTTGTCGACCGTGATGGGCACGGTGTTGACGACGACGGGAGGAGACGGTGGCGGATCGTTCGCTTTGGTGTTGCCGGTCGTGCTGCTGCCGTTGTTTGCCGTCTGTGTGCCGCCTGTTGTGCTCGTCCCGCTTGCGGGCGTGGCGGCAGAAGGTGTGCTCGCGGCGATCGGCGAACTCGCAACCGCAGGCGCACTGGCTGCAGGAGACGGACTCGCTGCGGCAGGCGCACTCGCTGCCGGCACTGCACTCGCCACCACCGGTGCGATCGCCGAACCTGCCGGCTTGTTGGGCGCCACATCGTTGACGGGCGCATTCGGGCTGTCGTCGCCGCCACCGCCGCCACATGCCGTCAACGCAACGCTTGCCGCGAGTAACGCGACGACGAGCGGCCGACCCGAAGCGCGACACGAGAAGAATGTTTTCATTGCAGCGCATCCACGTTGACGTTGGCGGGCACGAGCCGCAGCACGTAAGCCCGGCCGGCGAAGGCACCCTGGTTCCCGACGGACTCGATCTGCAAATCGCCGTCGCGCGCGATCAGTGGGCCCGTGCCGCGCGAGGCGCGTTGTCCGGCAGCGACCAGGTTGGGAAAATAGCTGCCGAGCAGCGCCTGCATGTCGGGCCGGGTGGGCCCTTGCCAGGTCACCGCGAACACGACATTCGCCGCCGATGCATATTCGCGGACCGTGACGCCGTCGGCGGTTCGTGTTTCGTGAACGGTGTAAGGCGCGGAGGAAGCTGGCGCGGTCAACGCGGCCCGCGAAGTAGTGGACGTGGCGCGGACGCCTGCCGATGACGACGGCGCAGCGCCAAGCGTCGCGTGGCAAACGACGGGCAATAACATCGCCGCCGCCGCGACGACCCTGATCGATTTCATACGGTCATGCTCCTGAAAGGGAGCGTCGTATGTTGATCGATGAAATTTTAGGATGGCGTAATAATTGGCTGTTTTTTGTGTGGGATAATTCCGAAACTTTTAAGTCGTGTCGCGGGACAGTCGCCTCGCAACCGAAGGTACAAATGAAAAGCGCCGGCATGAAGCCGGCGCCCGATATGAAGCGGTGAAACGCAGCAGCGCTCAATAAGTCGGCACGGAAGGATCCACCTGACGCGACCACGCGTCGATGCCGCCGTACAGATTGAACACGTCCTTGTGGCCGCGCGATTCGAGGAACATCGCGACCTGCGCGCTGCGTGCGCCGTGATGGCAGATGCAGACGATCTGCACGTCGTCATCGAGTTCTTCGCTTCGCGCGGGAATGTCGCGCATCGGAATCGACACGCTGCCGGCGATCTTCGCTGTTTCGATTTCCCACGGTTCGCGCACGTCGAGCAGCACGGGCGTCGGGCGCGACTTGTCGGCGAGCCATTCGGCAAGAGCGGGAGCGGTCAGGTTTTGCATCGTCAGCCTCGCGGTTTAATCAGGGTAGTGCTCAGAACTTGAAGCGCGGTGCGTGCACGGCGTTCTGCAGCGGTTCGACATAGGTTTCGAACACGTCGGCGATGCGGAACTGCTTCTCGTCGACGCGCGTGATGATCTGCGCCTTCATCACGGGCGCGGTGCCGACGAACGCGGCAAGACGGCCGCCGACCTTCAGATGCTCGAGGATTTCCTGCGGCAGCACGGGCAGGCCGCCCGACACGCAGATGATGTCGTACGGTGCGGCTGCCGCCCAGCCGCGTGCGCCGTCGCCCGTGGCGACTTCGGCGTTCAGCACGCCGTTCGCGGCGAGATTCGCCTTCGCGAGTTCGGCCAGTTCCGGCTCGATATCCACCGTCAGCACATGCTGGGCACGGTGCGCGAGGAGGGCTGCCATGTAGCCCGAGCCCGCGCCGATTTCCAGCACCGACTCGTGCTTCTTCACCGCCAGTTCCTGCAGCACGCGTGCCTCGACGCGCGGCGCGAGCATGTGCTGTCCGGCGGGCAGCGGAACTTCGAAATCGACGAACGCCAGCTCGCGGTATGCGGCGGGCACGAAATTCTCACGCTTGACGATCGACAGCAGATTCAGCACGTCCTGGTCGAGCACTTCCCACGGACGGATTTGCTGTTCAATCATGTTGAAACGCGCTTGTTCGATGTTCATGATCAATTCGGCGGTGTGGTTGGGACGCGGGAAGTGGGCAAGCGGGTGGATCGAGGGACCACTTTTGCCGTTGTTCCCGTTGTTCGTTAACTGCGAAATTGTACCAAACCACGCGGCCCCGCCGTCCGCTCGCGGGCACATCGTCTGCAGGCAGCCGCTCGGGCCGAGCGCAGCGAGCCTCGGTGAAAGTCCCTAGGCAATAGGGCTTGCGATTCGCCGCCGTGTCGACCAAGAATGTAATCGATTACATTTCCGGAGCGAAACCCGGTGGACAAACCGTCCCAGCGCGGGTCTCAGCGCGTGTCACAGCATGACCCGCACGCACAGCCGTCCTATGCCGCCGAGCCCGGCGCACGCGCTGGCGGGGAAGGGCTGTCGATTGCGGGCGTCGCGGAACAGGCGGGGGTGTCGGTGGCCACCGTGTCGCGCGTGCTGAACGGACATTCCAACGTGCGCCCGGAAACGCGCGACAAGGTGTTGGCCGCCGTCGCGACGAGCGGTTACCGCGTGAACGAACTCGCGCGCAACCTGCGTACGGCCGAAAGCCGCCTGTTGCTGACGATGGTGCCCGACGTCGGCAACCCGTTTTACGCGGAGGTGATACGCGGCATCGATTTCATCGCGCGCCAGCACGGTTACTTCATGCTGTTGTGCGACACGGGTGCCGATCCGGGCCGCGAGCGCAGCTATTTCGACCTGCTGCGCCGCCGTCGCGCGGACGGCGCGATCTGCCTCGATCCCGCCACCGTGCAGCAGGCACTCGCTGAGGAGTCGAACGCGCTGCCGTGGGTCGCGTGCTGCGAATTCGATTCGTCGGTGGGCGTGCCGTATGTCGGCATCGACAACTACCGTGCAGCGGGCGACGCCGTGCGCCATCTGCTCGTGCGCGGTCACCGGCGCATCGCGCTGATCAATTCCGACGATCACTATCTCTACGCGCAGCAGCGTCAGCAAGGCTATCTGGATGCGTTGCGCGACGCCGGCATTGCGCCCGACGAGCGCTGGCGCATCAACGTGAACAGCCTCGACTACGAGGCGGGCGCGTCGGCGGCCGCGCTGCTGATGACATACGCCGACGCGCCGACAGCGGTGTTCGCGGTGTCCGACACGCTTGCCATCGGCGTGATGAGCGGCTTGCGCCGCGTCCGCAAGCGTGTGCCGGACGACGTGGCCGTGGTCGGGTTCGACGACATTTCGCTGGCCGCGCAGATCGATCCGCCGCTCACGACGATCGCGCAGCCGATGCGCGAGCTTGGCGAAACGGCCGCGCGTCTGCTGTTGCAGCGGCTGGCGAATCCGAATGAAAACGTGCCGGGCGTGCTGCTGCAGCACCGGCTCGTCGTCAGACAGAGCGCTTGAGAGGAAGCCGCGATGAGCCTCGCCGTCCGCTTCGACGATATCCGCAAAGACTTCGGGCCGGTGCGCGTGCTGCACGGCGTGAGCTTCGATCTCGCGCCTGGGCGCATCTACGGTTTGCTCGGCGAGAACGGCGCGGGCAAGTCGACGCTGATGAAGATTCTCGCGGGCTACGAAACGGCGACGGAAGGCACGGTGCTGATCGACGGCCACGCGCAGCGGTTCGATGGGTCGCGCGAAGCGGAAGCCGCGGGCATCGTGCTGATTCACCAGGAGTTCAACCTCGCCGAGCATCTGACGATCGCGCAGAACATGTATCTCGGCCACGAGAAGCGCAAGGGCTTATTCGTCGACGACACGGCGATGCGTAGCGAGGCGAAGCGATATCTGGAACAGGTCGGGCTGCACAAGCATCCCGACACGAAGGTCCGCGATCTGATCGTCGCGGAAAAACAGATGGTCGAGATCGCGAAGGCGCTGTCGCGGCGTGCGCGGCTGTTGATCATGGACGAGCCGACGGCGACGCTCACGCCGTCCGAAACCGAGCGTCTCTTCGCGCTGATGAGCAAGCTCAAGTCCGACGGCGTGACGATCGTCTACATCTCGCACAAGCTCGATGAAGTCGAGCACATCACCGACGAAGTGATCGTGATGCGCGACGGCCGCTTCGTCGCGCGCAGCGAGACGGCCTCGCTCGCACGGCAGCAGATGGCGAACCTGATGGTCGGGCGCGAACTGTCCGACATGTTCCCCGACAAAACGCCGCCCGCGGACGACGCGCCCATTGCGTTACGAGTGCGCAATCTGAGCGTGCCCGAGTGGGTCGACGACCTGAGTTTCGAGGTGCGCGCGGGCGAGGTGTTCGGCTTCGCGGGGCTGGTCGGCGCCGGGCGCACGGAAGCGTTCGAGGCGATCATCGGTTTGCGCAAGCGCACGGCGGGCACGATCGAGATCGCCGGACGCAAGGCCGATCTGCATAGCCCGCGCGATGCGATGCGGCGTGGTCTCACGTATCTGAGCGAAGACCGCAAGGGTAAGGGTTTGCATGTGAACCTGAGTTTGCAGGACAACCTCACGCTGATGACGCTCGATCGCTACGCACATCCTCTGCTGGACATGAAAGCGGGACGCGAGGCATTGACGCGCGCCGTGCGCGAGTTCGGCATTCGCACGGGCGATCTGGGCAGCCGCGCGCGCATGCTGTCGGGCGGCAACCAGCAGAAGCTCGCGCTTGCCAAGTTCCTGCAGCCGGACCCGAACGTGATCGTGCTCGACGAGCCGACGCGCGGCGTCGATATCGGCGCGAAGCGCGACATCTATTTTCTGATTCACCGGCTCGCTGCCGAAGGGCGTGCCGTGGTCGTCATCTCATCCGAACTGATCGAGCTGATCGGGCTATGCCATCGCGTCGCGGTGATGCGCGCGGGCCGCCTGCAGGCGACGCTCGGTCTCGGCCATCTGACCGAAGAGGAGTTGATCGCTCATGCAACGGGCACACACTGACGCCGCGCCGGCGGGGCGCGCGATGCGGCTTGCGCATCGTCTGCACGGGCTGGGGCCGCTCGCGGGCCTGATCGTGCTGTGCATCGCGGGCACGCTGCTCAATCGCGACTTCGCCACTGTCGACAACATGATGAACGTGCTGACGCGCACGTCGTTCATCGGGATCATTGCTGTCGGCATGACGTTCGTGATTATTTCGGGTGGCATCGATTTGTCGGTTGGGTCGATGGCTGCGCTGATTGCGGGCAGCATGATCTGGTTGATGAATGCACTCGCTGCGTCGCCTGGCGGGCATGCATTTGCGCCTTTGACGATCGTTTTGATCGGTATTGCCAGTGCCTTCGTGCTGGGCGGTGTGTTTGGTTGTGCGCATGGTTTGCTGATTACAAAGGGGCGCATCGAGCCGTTCATCGTCACGCTCGGCACGTTGGGGATTTTTCGTGCTGTGCTGACATGGCTTGCCGACGGTGGTGCGTTGACGCTCGATAACAATCTCTCCGATCTCTATGGGCCTGTTTATTACGCGAGTCTGTTCGGCGTGCCGGTGCCTATATGGGTTTTTCTCGTCGTTGCGGCGGGCGGCGCGTTGATCTTGAATCGCACTGCGTTTGGGCGTCACGTGCAGGCGATCGGCTCGAATGAGCAGGTTGCAAGGTATGCCGCGATTCGCGTCGATACCGTGAAGATCGTAACTTATGTTTTGCTCGGGATTTGTGTTGGTGTGGCCACCGTGTTGTATGTGCCGAGGCTTGGGTCGGCGACACCTACTACGGGCTTGCTTTGGGAGCTTGAAGCGATTGCCTCTGTTGTAGTCGGTGGCACCGCGCTTAAGGGCGGTGAAGGGCGGGTTGTCGGTACTGTTATCGGTGCGGTCTTGCTCTCGGTGATCGCTAATATTCTTAATCTCACTAGCATCATTAGTGTTTATTTGAATGCGGCTGTGCAGGGTGTTGTGATCATTGTTGTCGCTTTCTTGCAGCGGGGGCGCCGCTAGGCGCTTTTTGTCTGCGACGTAGTCGCGGTTCTGGCTTTTTTGGGGTTTTGGTTTTTGCTGGCATCCGCGCTGTGTTGTCTGTCGCTGGCATCCGCGTTTTGCCTTCGTGCTTCATGCGTTGCCCCTGTGCGGGGCGGCACCTACTTTTCTTTGCAGCGGCAAAGAAAAGTAGGCAAAAGAAAGCCGCTCACACCGCCAGTGCTTGTTATTACCCACGGGACCTCATCGTCCCCGTGGCGCATACGGCAACTTGCTCGCCTGGCTCAGTTGCTAATGCATGAGCAATTGCCTCGCCCGCTTCATGTTCTCGTGCGGCGGCTGGCGGTGGCGGAAGTTCGACGCCGCTTTGCAGCGTGCAGGTTGTCATACCGTTGATGTCTGGGCACGGGATGTTTTTTGGCAAGAACGCAATGCTTCGCGGCGCGAAAGACTACACACAGTTTGCCACCTGGGCGGCGGCGGAAGTCTGGTAACGCGGGCTGTGACGCGGGAGTGTGAAGTGGGTGAGGCGAATCCAGGGGCGCTGGCAACGGGCGTGAAATAGCGTGTTGCCGTCTGGAGTGCGGGACCGGTTGGGGGCCCGCAGGCAGGAAGAAGAATGAGCGGTGTGAGCGGCTTTCTTTTGCCTACTTTTCTTTGCCGCTGCAAAGAAAAGTAGGTGCCGCCCCGCACAGGGGCAACGCATGAAGTACGAAGGCAGTTCGCGGATGCCAGCGAAAGTGCAAAGCAGGCAAAAAACAGCAGTTCGGCAACCCATTGACGAAAAACAGGAGACAAGAACCATGAACAAGATCATTCGTGCAGTTGGCGCCGGCATGCTGGCGCTAAGCGTCTCAACCATCGCAATTACAGCGGCACGCGCCGACGAAAAAGTAACCCTCGGCGTCGCCATCCCCACCGCCGATCACGGCTTCACAGGCGGCATCGTGTGGTGGGCGAACAAGGCAAAAGCCGATCTGGAAAAAGCCCACCCCGACCTGAAAGTCATCGTCAAGACAGCAGCCAACGCGCCGGAACAGGCGAACCAACTGCAAGACCTCGTGACCGTCAACAAGATCAATGCGCTCGTGATCTTCCCGTATGAATCGGCGTCCCTCACGCAACCCGTCGCGCAAGTGAAGAAGAAAGGCGTCTACGTGACGGTAGTCGACCGCGGCCTCACCGACACCAGCGCACAAGACGCGTACGTAGCCGGCGACAACACCGCGTTCGGCAAGATTCCCGCCGAATATCTCGCGAAAGCACTCGACGGCAAAGGTGACATCGTCGCGCTGCGCGGCATTCCGACCACGCTCGACAACGAACGCTGGACTGCCTTCACAGGCGTGCTAAAAAACTATCCAAACATCAAGATCCTCGACGCGAAATACGCGAACTGGAATCGCGACGACGCCTTCAAGGTGATGCAGGACTACCTGACGCGCTTCAAGCACATCGACGCCGTCTGGGCCGCCGACGACGATATGGCCGTCGGCGTCATGAAGGCGATCGATCAGGCCAAACGCAGCGACATCAAGATCGTGTTTGGCGGCGCGGGTTCGAAAGGCATGGTCAAGAACGTGATGGACGGTGCGCCGCTCATCAAGGCCGATGTGTCGTACTCGCCGAAATTCATCTACGACGCGATCAAGCTGACGGCCGAAGCACGCCTCAAAGGCGACAAGCTGCCGCCGACGACGATCATTCCCTCCGTGCTGATCACGAAGGAAAACGCGAAGGACTTCTACTTCCCGGATTCGCCGTTCTGATCGCACACGCTGCGCTTCGCGGCAATACGCGCGAAGCGCAACGCTTTCCCATTCATCACACGGAGCAGCACGATGAAAACGATCAAAGGTCCGGCGATCTTTCTCGCGCAGTTCATGGGAGACGATGCGCCATTCGACAATCTCGCGCATCTCGCACAATGGGCCGCGAGTCTCGGCTACAAGGGCATTCAGGTGCCCGCCGATCCGCGCCTCGTCGATCTCGAACAGGCGGCATCGAGCCAGACGTATTGCGACGATCTGCTCGGCGTCGTCGCGAATGCGGGCGTCGCAATCACCGAACTGTCGACGCATCTGCAAGGTCAGCTCGTCGCCGTACATCCTGCGTATGACGTGCTGTTCGACGGCTTTGCCGCGCCGCATGTGCGCGGTAATCCCGCCGCGCGCACCGAATGGGCCGTGCAGCAGATGAAGTGGGCCGCGCAGGCATCCGCGCGTCTCGGGCTCACGACGCACGTGACGTTCTCGGGCGCACTCGCGTGGCCGTATATCTATCCGTGGCCACAGCGTCCCGCAGGTCTCGTCGAAGCGGCATTCGACGAACTCGCGCGTCGCTGGACGCCCATTCTCGATGCGTTCGACGCAGCCGGCGTCGACGTCTGCTACGAATTGCATCCGGGCGAGGATCTGCACGACGGCGTCACTTTCGAACGGTTTCTCTCGGTCGTGAAGAATCACAGGCGCGCGAATATCCTGTTCGATCCGAGCCACTTCGTGTTGCAGCAACTCGACTATCTCGCGTTCATCGATATCTATCACGAGCGCATCAAGGCCTTTCACGTGAAGGACGCCGAGTTTCGTCCCGATGGGCGGCAAGGCGTGTATGGCGGTTATAGCGGGTGGGTCGAGCGCGCGGGACGCTTCCGTTCTCTGGGCGACGGCCAGATCGATTTCGGCGCGATCTTCTCGAAGATGGCGCAGTACGATTTTCCGGGCTGGGCAGTGCTCGAATGGGAGTGCGCGCTGAAGCATCCCGAAGACGGCGCGCGAGAAGGCGCCGACTTCATCCGTCGACACGTCATCCGCGTGGCCGAGCATGCGTTCGATGACTTCGCAGGCAGCGGCGCGGATCAGGCGCAATTGAACCGCGTACTCGGGCTCTGAGGCCGGCGGTCGAACCCGTCGAACCCGTCGAACAGGAGCAGATCGCGATGACACGAAGACTCAGGCTGGGCATGGTCGGCGGCGGGCAGGGCGCGTTCATCGGCGCGGTGCACCGGATCGCGGCGCGCATCGACGATCGCTTCGAACTGGTGGCGGCCGCGCTGTCGTCCGATCCGCAGCGCGCGCAAGCCAGCGCCGACGAGATCGGCGTCGCGCGCAGCTACGCGAGCTGGGACGAGATGGCGCGCGCCGAAGCCGCTCGCGACGACGGCATCGACGCGGTGTCGATCGTCACGCCCAACCATTTGCATGCACCCGTGGCGACGGCATTTCTCGATGCCGGCATCCACGTGATCTGCGACAAGCCTCTGGCGATGACGCTCGAAGAGGGCGAAGCGCTCGCGCAACTCGCGCGCGACAAGAAGCGGCTCTTCGCGCTGACGCACACGTACTCTGGCTATCCGATGGCGCGTCATGCGCGCGAACTCGTCGAGGCGGGCGAGATCGGCGAGCTGCGCGTCGTGCAGGTCGAGTATGCGCAAGACTGGCTCGCAAAGCCGATCGAACTCGCGGGCGACAACCGCCAGGCTGCATGGCGCACCGATCCGAAGCAGGCGGGGCGGGCGGGCTGTCTCGGCGACATCGGCACGCATGCCTACCATCTCGCGGCGTTTGTGACGGGCGTGCTGCCGATCGAGATCGCCGCGGAATTGCATACGTTCGTCGCAGGCCGTCAGGTCGACGATCATATTCAGGCTATGTTGCGCTATGAGAATGGCGCGCGCGGCATGTTGTGGGCGAGCCAGGTGGCGAGCGGCGCGGAGAACGCGCTGCGTTTGCGCGTTCATGGGACGAAGGCGGGCATCGCGTTCGATCAGGAGAACCCGAACGAACTGCTGTTCACGCCATTGGGCGGCGCGACGCAAAGGCTCACGCGCGGGCGTGTCGACAGCGCGGTTGCGCGACACGCGACGCGCGTGCCACCTGGGCATCCCGAAGGTTATCTGGAAGCATTCGCGCAGCTCTATAAGGACGCCGCGATGCAGATCGAAGCGATCGACGCGGGCCTGCCCGTGCCGCCCGAAAGCCGTTTGCTGACGACCGTCGACGACGGGGTCGCGGGCTTGCGTTTCATCGATGCCGTTTTCGAAAGCCACGCTAAGCTCGCGTATTCACGCGTGAAAAACGGCTGATGTGCGGCCGCGTATTCAGCTCTTGCTGCGTTTGATCTGTTCTTCGAACGCGAGGTCGAGCTTGCTCGCCTTGCGCGGCTTCTTCGGGCCGTAATCGTCGACGAATTTGACGAACTCGTCGAGCGGCAGCGGATCGGACACCTTCTGGTCCGTGCCGCTCGATTTGTCGACGAGATAGAACAGTCCGCCCGACAAACTGATCGCCGCAAAGCGAGGATTGCCGCTGCGGGTCTTCAGCCGTTCGACGGCGTGGATGGCTCGGGTCGTGCGCATGATGAGGTGCTGCCGTGCAGTGCTTGAGTTTTTGAGATCGCTGCACGATTCTACGACGTATACTCGCCCGCCGGTCGTCGGCCGTTTTCATTGGCCGATCAGTCCTCCCATCACGTTCACGCTGGTCCAGCAGCGTTGCGTAGAAAACCTCGAAGCGATACTCGCCATGCCTTCACTCCAGGACGCTCTCGATGCGCTCGCCCACGCGCCCGACGACATCGAACGGTTGCGCGCCGTCTGTGTCGCGCTGCTCGAGGACATGCGCGACGACGAACTGCTGCCGTACACCGAGCGCGCGCTCGCGATCGAGCCGCGGGATCTCCATTTCGTGAACTGGCATGCGAATGCGCTAACGCTGCTGGGTCGGCATTTCGATGCCGTTGCGACATGGCGCAAGCATGCGGCGTTACCGTGGCGGCCCGCCTACTACAAGATGAGCCTCGGCCAGAGCCTCGTCATGTCGGGCGATACCGAGCGCGGCATCCCCATGCTGCACGACGCGTGGCAGCAGGCCGCGGCCGAAAGCGAATGGTTCATGCACAAGGCAGCGCATCTGTACGGCGAGGCCTTGCTGCGCACGTCGCGCCCGGCGGGCTTCGAGCCGTGGCTCGCCCGCAATCGCGGTGACACGGGCAGTTACCGGCCCGCCGATATACCGGCATGGTCGGGTGAGCGGGACCTGCGCGGCAAGCGCGTGCTGATCGTGCATCAGATGGGTTTCGGCGATCAGTTTCTGCTGTTCTCCGGCATATCGCAGTGGCGCGCGGCGGGCGCCGAGCTGATGATCACCTGCGATGCTCAACTGCATCCGCTGTTGCAGGCGTCGCTGCCCGACTGCCACGTCGTGAGCGCAACGCGTCCGTTGCGACACGACGAGCCGTTACCGGATGCGCTGGCCGACGAGGTGCGCGCGTTCGCGCCCGATCTGTACGCGACGCTGCTGCATCTGCCGTTGCTGGCCGCGCAGCAGTCGCCGCTGCCGTCGCCGTTTTTTCCGGCCTATCTGCGCGCCCCCGAGAGCGAGCGCGAGACGGCTGCCGCGTGGGCGAGCGATCTGCGCGCGGCTCAGCCCGGTAAATCGCTGGTCGGCATTTTCTGGGACTGCAACCAGCGGCATGCGCATGAAGTCGGCGCGGTGATGCGTTGTTCGGCGATCCGGCGTAGTTTGCCGCTGACGGAAGTCGATCATCTGGTAACGCAGCCGTCGGTTGCGGCGAAGCGGCATTTCGTGAGCCTGCATCATCCTGTCGTGCAGAGCTTCGCCGGCATGCCGTCGGGCAACATCAGCGTGTATGAACCGGGGATCAGGACGTTTGCGGAAACGGCCGCGTGCATCGAACAACTGGACGCCGTCGTTGCCGTCGATTCAGGCGTCGCGAATCTGAGCGCGATGCTCGGCCAGCTGACCATCGTTCCGCTGAACCTGGCAAGCGAATGGCGTTGGGGCGTGGATGGCGACTGCTCGCCGTGGATGGAGAATCTCAAGCCGCTGCGCCAGACGCTGATGGGCGACTGGCGCAGCGTGATCGACGAGGCGATCGCGTTTCTGTCGTAAGAGCAGGCGTGGCAGGTCGCACGCCTTGCTTTAGTCGACGCGGGCGCGCGAAACGCTCACTGGCTGAGGTAGGTGAACTTCCCGCCCTTGATGATCCCCATCACGCTCGCCCGCTGATCGAGGCCGACGTGATCCTTCGCGCTCGTATTCAC
This sequence comes from Paraburkholderia sp. Tr-20389, assembly GCF_017104565.1. Lineage (GTDB taxonomy): Bacteria > Pseudomonadota > Gammaproteobacteria > Burkholderiales > Burkholderiaceae > Paraburkholderia. The sequence continues at coordinate 196,567 of NZ_JAAGPD010000009.1, forward strand.
GACGCCATTCGGCACCACCAGTTCATGCGCATGTTCGAGTTCCGTGCGCAGCGCCGCGCGAAACTCCGGCGTGCCCGGCTGCGCCGTCTTCAGCGCGCGCGCAACGGCGTCCTGCAGACGCGGATAGACACCCGCCGCATCGCCCGCGAACTGCGTGACCGTGTTCGGTCCATATTGCTTTTCATACGCATCGACGAAAGCCAGCGCGGCCTTCTTCGCGGGATGATCGGCGGGCAGCGTACGTGCGACGACGACCGGCTGCGTCGGAAACAGGGTGCCTTCGACATCCTTGCCGCCGAGCTTGATGAACTCGGGCGTCGCAATGCCGTGCGTCTGATAGATCGTGCCTTTATAGCCGCGCTCGACGAGCGTGCGCTGCGGCAGCACCGTCGGCGTGCCAGCGCCTGCGATCAGCACGGCATCGGGCTTCGCCGCCATCAGCTTGAGGATCTGGCCCGTGACGCTCGCATCCGTGCGGTTGAAGCGCTCGGTCGCGACCACCTGAATGTGGCGCAGCGCCGCGAACTTCGTGAACTCGTTGAGCCAGCTGTCGCCGTAACTGTCCGCGAAGCCGATGAAGCCGACCGTCTTCACATTGTGATTCGACATGTAGCGGGTCATCACGTCGGCCATCGCGCTGTCCGTCTGCGCCATCTTGAACGCCCAGATCTTCTTGCCTTCCTGCGGCTCGACCACGCTTGCCGAGCCGATCAGCGTGATCATCGGCGTCTGGCTTTCGGCGACGGGATCGAGCGCGGCGAGCGCCGCCGGCGTGATGTTCGGTCCGACGATCACGTCGACGTGATCTTCGTTGATGAGCTTGCGGATGTTGCGCACGGCCGCGCCCGGATCGGAGCCGTCGTCGAGCACGATGTATTGCGCCGGCTGTCCGGCGATCGTCTTCGGCCACATCAGCATCGCGTTCTTGCTCGTGATGCCGATCGCGGCGGCGGGCCCCGTGCTAGACAGGTCGATGCCGACCTTGATGTCCGCGTGCGCGGCGGCGGCGGCGAACAGCGTGCCGATCGCGGCGGCGCGCGTCAGACGGCGCAAGGTGTTGCTCAGCTTGTTCTTGTTGTGCGACGACATGCGAAAGATCTCCCGGCGGGTAACTTTTTGGCCAACGCGGCTGTTGTTATAGCGAATCAAAAAACTCAAAGCTCGTACGTTTCGTGCTCGCCCTTGAGCGCCTGTTCGATCAGCCTGCGATTCAGGTTCGGCGACAGCAGTTCGACGAGCGTGTACACATAGCTGCGCAGATACGCGCCGTGCTTGAGCGCGACACGCGTGACGTTGCTGCCGAACAGGTGCCCGACGGGCATCGCGCGCAGATGGCGGTCGCGTTCGGCATTGAACGCGATGTCGGCCATGATGCCGACGCCCAGACCCAGTTCGACGTAGGTCTTGATCACGTCCGCGTCGATTGCTTCGAGCACGATGTCGGGATGCAGCCCGCGCAGACGGAACGCGTCGTTGATCTTCGTGCGACCGGCGAACGCATTGTCGTAGGTGATCAGCGGATATTGGGTCAGATCGTCGAGCGACAGCTGCTTGCGCTCCAGCAGCGGGTGGTCGGCGGGCATCACGGCCAGATGGTGCCAGGTGAAACAGGGCAGCGACACCAGTTCCTTATAGGTCGAGATCGCTTCCGTCGCGATCGCGACGTCGGCCTGGTCGTGCAGCACCAGTTCGGCGACCTGGGTCGGGCTGCCCTGCAGGATCGACAGGTGCACCTTCGGGAAGCGCTTCTTGAATTCGGCGATGGCGGCGGGCAGGGAGTAGCGCGCCTGCGTGTGCGTCGCGGCAATCACGAGGTTGCCCTGATCCTGGGCCGCGTAATCTTTACCGACCCGTTTGAGGCTCTCGACCTCCTGCAAAATCCGCTCGACGGACGCCAGAATGATCCGTCCCGGCTCCGTCAGCGAGCGCACGCGTTTGCCGTGCCGTGTGAAGATCTCGACACCCAGCTCGTCTTCCAGCTCGATGATCGCCTTGGAGACGCCAGGCTGGCTTGTATACAGCGCCTTGGCGGCCTCCGTCAGGTTGAAATTCTGGCGGACGGCCTCGCGCACGAAGCGGAACTGATGCAGGTTCATATATAACCTCGCCGCATATCAAAAGAATTTTTTAGTCGTTTGAAATATAAGGCGAGTTTATTACGATTTGTCCAGTTTTTCCAATATGGATATCTGTTTTTGTCATTAGCAAATGAGAGATGCGTCTAAACGGCATGCTGCCGGCGCACTCCAAGCTGACTGGTAAGACGAATCCGAGGCGCAGCGTAACCGGAACGCCGCGTCGTGTGAGACGAACACAAATCTTGGGGTCCCCGAATGTACCAATACGATCAGTACGACCAGACCATCGTCGATGAACGCGTCGCGCAGTACGCCGACCAGGTTCGTCGCCGCCTGTCGGGCGAATTGAGCGAAGAAGAGTTCCGTCCGCTGCGCCTGCAGAATGGCCTGTACATGCAGCGCCACGCGTACATGCACCGCATCGCGATTCCGTACGGCAACCTGCGCAGCGACCAGCTGCGTATGCTCGCGACCATCGCGCGCGAGCACGACCGCGGCTATGGCCATTTCTCGACGCGCTCGAACATCCAGTACAACTGGATCCAGCTCGAGGACACGCCTGAAATCCTGCGCAAGCTCGCGTCTGTCCAGATGCACGGCATCCAGACGTCGGGCAACTGCATCCGCAACATCACGGCCGATCAGTTCGCGGGCGTCGCGCCCGACGAGATCGTCGATCCGCGTCCGTGGGCGGAAATCATGCGCCAGTGGTCGACGTTCCACCCCGAATTCGCGTGGCTGCCGCGCAAGTTCAAGATCGCCGTGTCCGGCACGAAGGAAGACCGCGCGGCGGTGCAGATCCACGACCTGGGCGTCTATCTGAAGAAGAACGCCGCGGGCGAAGTCGTCGCGAGCATTCTCGCGGGCGGCGGACTCGGCCGTACGCCGATCATCGGTGCGATCATCAAGGAAGACCTGCCGTGGCAGCACCTGCTGACGTACTGCGAAGCCGTGCTGCGCGTGTACAACCGCTATGGCCGCCGCGACAACCTGTATAAGGCGCGTATCAAGATTCTCGTGAAGGCGCTGTCGCCCGCGAAGTTCGCGCAGCAGGTCGACGAAGAATGGCAACACCTGAAGGACGGTCCGTCGACGCTGACGGAAGCCGAAGTCGCGCGCGTGTCGCAATACTTCCAGCCGCCCGTGTACGAGAAGTTGCCGGACACGGACGCTTCGTTCGAAAAGCATCTGCTCGAAAGCAAGCCGTTCGCGCGCTGGGTCGAGCGCAATGTGCGTCCGCACCGTGTGTCGGGCTACTCGTCGGTGACGATCTCGCTGAAGCCGCGCGACATCGCACCGGGCGACGCAACGGACACGCAGATGAACGCTGTCGCCGACTGGGCGGATCAATACTCGCTCGGCGAAATCCGCGTGTCGCACGAACAGAATCTGATCCTCGCGAACGTCAAGAAGCGCGATCTGTACGCGCTGTGGGAACAGGCGAAGGCGCAAGGTTTCGCGACGCCGAACATCGGCCTCTTGACCGACATCATCGCGTGCCCGGGCGGCGATTTCTGCTCGCTCGCGAACGCGAAGTCGATTCCGATTGCGCAAGCCATCCAGGAGCGCTTCGACAACGCGGACTTCGTGTATGACCTCGGCGACCTGTCGCTGAACATCTCCGGTTGCATGAACTCGTGCGGTCACCACCACGTCGGCAACATCGGCGTGCTGGGCGTCGACAAGGACGGCTCCGAGTGGTACCAGGTGTCGCTCGGCGGTGAGCAGGGCACGGGTGCGGACGGTGCGAAGCTCGGCCGCGTGATCGGCCCGTCGTTCTCGGCGGAAGAAATGCCGGACGTGGTGTCGAAGGTGATCGACACGTTCGTCGAAAACCGTATCGACGGCGAACGCTTCATCGACACGTACAACCGCATCGGCATCGCACCGTTCAAGGAACGCGTGTACGCATCGCGTCAACCGGCTCACGCGTAACGGCAAGGGATCAAAAGATGGCATCGATTATCAAGGACCGCGCAATCGTCAACGATGACTTCACGGTTGTCCGCGCAGCCGAAGACGGCGCGCTGCCCGAAGTGAGCGCCTTGCCCGCCGGCAAGATCATTGTTCCCCTCGCGTTGTGGCAAGCCTCGCGTGACGAACTGACGGCCTCGCGCGGCGCGCAGGAAATCGGCGTGTGGCTCGCGCCGGACAGCGAACCGGCCGACATCGTCGCGGACTTCGACAAGCTCGCGCTGATCGCGGTCGACTTTCCCGTGTTCCGCGACGGCCGTGGCTACAGCACCGCGCGCCTGTTGCGCGAGCGCTATGGCTACAAGGGCGAGATCCGCGCGATCGGCGACGTGCTGCGCGACCAGATCCGCTTCTACGAGCGTTGCGGCTTCAACGCGTACGCGCTGCGTGCGGACAAGGATCTCAACGACGCGCTTAAGGCGTTCACCGAATTCACGGTGCAATACCAGGGCGCCTTTGACGATCCGTCGCCGCTGTTCCGTCGACGCGAAGCGGCCGCTGCTGCGCAAAAGGCAACGGCATGACAGACGCCGCCGCTATCACGCCCGAACTTCAGGCGAAGATCGAACGACTCGACGCGCTGCTCGATTCGATCGGCCAGCGTCACGAGGTGGTCAAGTTCGCCAGCAGCCTCGCAGCGGAAGACATGCTGCTGACGCACGCGATTCTGTCGCGCGGCGTAAAGATTGGCATCTTCTCGCTGAATACGGGTCGCCTGCATGCGGAGACGCTCGGTATGATCGACCGCGTGCGCGAGCGCTATGGCTACGAGATCGAACAGTTTCATCCGCAAGCGGCCGCCGTCGACGAATACGTCACGCAGCACGGTCTGAATGCGTTTTACGAAAGCGTCGATCTGCGCAAGCGTTGCTGCGAAATCCGCAAGGTCGAGCCGCTGAACCGCGCGCTCGCCGAAGTCGGCGCGTGGGTGACGGGGCAGCGTCGCGAGCAGTCGGTGACGCGCGCGGAACTGCACGAGGAAGAGCAGGACGGCGCTCGCAACATCGCGAAGTACAACCCGCTCGCCGACTGGACGGAAGCCGATGTATGGGCTTACCTGAAGGCTTTCGATGTGCCCGTGAATCCGCTGCATGCGCGCGGCTATCCGAGCATCGGCTGCGAGCCGTGTACGCGCGCCGTGCGCCCCGGCGAAGACAGCCGGGCAGGGCGCTGGTGGTGGGAATCGCGCGATACGAAGGAATGCGGCTTGCACATCACGACGATCCCGGTCACGGTGATCGGCGAAAACGCCTCCGCCTGATGTGCATCGCCACGCCGACGACGCAGATTTCGATTGAATCTTTACGTGTCGCACGCATCTGGTGAGAACCTGATCATGCGACACGAACCAACGAAGGACCCAAACATGAGCACGACGCTCGATTCGAATCTCAACGCACCGCTGTCCGTGACGGCGAACCGGATGGATCACCTCGACTGGCTCGAGGCTGAGTCGATTCACATCCTGCGCGAACTCGTTGCCGAATGCAGCAAGCCTGCGCTGCTGTTTTCGGGCGGCAAGGACTCCGTCGTCGTGCTGGCGCTCGCGTTGAAGGCGTTCGGCCTCGGCGCGAACCGCAAGACGCAGCTGCCGTTCCCGCTCGTGCACATCGACACGGGTCACAACTACGATGAAGTGATCGATTTCCGCGACCGTCGCGCGCAAGAGATCGGCGCGGAACTGGTGGTCGGTCACGTCGAAGATTCGATCAAGCGCGGCACCGTGCGTCTGCGCCGCGAAACGGATTCGCGCAACGCCGCGCAAGCCGTCACGCTGCTCGAAACCATCGAGCAATACGGCTACACGGCGATGATCGGCGGTGCGCGCCGCGACGAAGAAAAGGCGCGCGCGAAAGAGCGCATCTTCTCGTTCCGCGACGAATTCGGCCAGTGGGATCCGAAGGCGCAGCGCCCGGAACTGTGGAGCCTGTATAACGCGCGTCTGCATCAGGGCGAGCACCTGCGCGTGTTCCCGATCTCGAACTGGACGGAACTCGACGTGTGGCAATACATCGCCCGCGAGAACCTCGAACTGCCGTCCATCTACTACGCGCACAAGCGCGAGATCGTGCGCCGCAACGGCCTGCTTGTGCCCGTGACGCCGCTCACGCCGATCCGCGAAGGCGAGTCGAGCGAAGAAGCGCTGGTGCGCTTCCGCACGGTGGGCGATATCAGCTGCACGTGCCCGGTCGAAAGCGATGCCGACGATGTCGAGAAGATCATCGCTGAAACGGCCGTGACGGAAATCACGGAGCGCGGCGCGACGCGCATGGACGACCAGACGTCGGAAGCGGCGATGGAACAGCGCAAGAAGCAAGGTTATTTCTAAAGAGCACGCAGAGGAAAGAGTCAACATGAGCACTACGCATCAACCTGAAGACCTCGGCGTGCTTCGCTTCATCACGGCAGGCAGCGTCGACGACGGCAAGAGCACGCTGATCGGCCGCCTGCTGTACGACAGCAAGGCTGTGCTGTCGGACCAGCTGTCGGCGCTGTCGCGCGCGAAGAACAAGCGCACCGTAGGCGACGAAATCGATCTGTCGCTGCTGACGGACGGCCTCGAAGCCGAGCGCGAACAGGGCATCACGATCGACGTCGCGTACCGCTACTTCGCCACGGCGAAGCGCAAGTTCATCATCGCCGACACGCCGGGCCACGAGCAGTACACGCGCAACATGGTGACGGGCGCATCGACGGCGCACGCGGCCATCATTCTCGTCGACGCGACGCGCGTCACGTTCGAGAACAACGAAGCGCAACTGCTGCCGCAGACCAAGCGCCACAGCGCCATCGTCAAGCTGCTCGGCTTGCAGCACGTGATCGTCGCGATCAACAAGATGGACCTCGTCGAGTACAGCGAAGCGCGCTTCAACGAGATTCGCGATGCGTATGTCGCGCTCGCGCGCCAGCTCGGTTTGAGCGACGTGCGCTTCGTGCCCGTGTCGGCACTGAAGGGCGACAACATCGTGACGGCGAGCGAACGCATGCCGTGGTATGCGGGCGAGCCGCTGCTCGACGTACTCGAAGCACTGCCCGTCGATACCGCAACGCATGAAGCGCTGCGTTTCCCGGTGCAATGGGTCGCGCGTCAGGACGGCAGCCAGGCCGACGACTTCCGCGGCTACATGGGCCGCATCGAATCGGGCGAAGTGAAGCTCGGCGATTCGATCGCCGTGCTGCCGGCGAACCGTGCGGCGACTGTCGCTGAAATCATCGCGCCTGTGCCGGGCGGCACGGCGCAGGTGGACCGCGCGTTCGCGGGCCAGACGGTGACGATCCGCCTCGCGGAAGACGTCGACGTCTCGCGCGGCGACACGTTCGTGCTCGCTTCCACGCCCGTGCAGCCGGCGAAGAAGCTCGAAGCGGACCTGTGCTGGTTCGACGAGACGCCGCTGTCGACGGCTCGCAAGTATCTGCTGAAGCAGACCACGAACACGGTGTTCGCGCGCGTCGGCGGCATTCAGCAGGTGCTGGACGTGCATACGCTGTCGCACGCGACGGACCGCCACGAACTGGCGATGAACGATATCGGCCGCGTGTCGCTGACGCTGCAAAAACCGATCGTCGCCGACGAGTACGACGCGCATCCGGGCACGGGCGCCTTCGTGCTGATCGACGAAGCGACGCATCACACCGTCGCGGCGGGCATGATCCGTTCGGTTTCCGCCTGAAGCGTTTGAAGTTCGCAGCGGAACGGAGCCAGCAAATGGGTAAGGTGTATCTGATCGGCGCGGGGCCGGGTGCGGCGGACCTCATCACGGTTCGCGGCGCGCGGCTGCTGGAACGCGCCGATGTCGTGCTGCACGATGCGCTCGTCGAGCCGGCGATGCTCGACTACGCGCCGCATGCGCGCAAGATCGCGGTGGGCAAGCGCTGCGGCAAGCGATCGACGGCGCAGCACTTCATCAACAAGCAGATCGTCGATGCCGCGCGCGAGCATGACGTCGTCGTGCGGTTGAAGGGCGGCGATCCGATGCTGTTCGGTCGCGCCGACGAAGAAATGCGTGCGCTCGAAGCTGCGGGCATTGAATACGAAGTCGTGCCGGGCATCACGGCGGCGCTGGCGAGCGCGGCTTCGCTGCGCCGCTCGTTGACGCTGCGTGGCGTGTCGCGCAGCGTCGCGCTTGCGACTCATAGCCGTGCGCCGGATTCCGCCGAGATTCGCGAGCAGGTGAATGCCGACTCGCTGGTGTTCTACATGGGCCGCGACAGCGCGCCTGAGATCGCGCAGCAGTTGATCGACGCGGGCCGTGCCGGGTCGACGCCCGTGGCGATCGTCGAAGCCTGTTCGACGCCGCGCGAGCGCATGCTGACGCTGACGCTCGATGGTCTTGCAGCGGGCGAGGCACAGTTGTGGCTCGATCCGTCGCAACCTTCGCTTCTGATGATCGGCGAGGCGTTTGCGGAGAGAGTGGCGGCTGGCCAGTCGCACACCGGTGAGCACGACGAGGCTGCGTTACGAGTTGCCTGAGTCGTCGCGGTCTCTACTAGATCGGCCGCATTCGCGCGAGTGAATGCGGCCGATTGTCTTTGGTCGATCTGTGGGCCGGGCACGTGCATTGCGTTAAGCTTTCCTTTCGCTTTGCATTCAGCCTTTGCTCATGTCTTTTTCTTCCTTGCGTCGTTCGCTGTTGATTGCGCTTGCGGCTGGTCCGATGATCGGCGCGCGTGCGCAGCCTGCTTCTTCCGTATCGATCAATCTTGCTGCGCGCGAGCGGTTCGAACAGCTGGAGGCGTCGAGTGGCGGCCGCCTGGGCGTCGCGGCGCTCAGAACGTCGGACGGTGCGTATGTCGGCTATCGGGAGTCGGAGCGTTTTCCGATGTGCAGCACCTTCAAGCTGCTGGCCGTCGCATTGATCCTGAAGCGCAGCATGGCCGAACGCGGCTTGCTCGACGAGCGCATCCGATACGGCGATGCGGAACTCGTCGCCAATTCCCCAGTGACGAAGGGGCGCTCAGGCGAGGGGATGACGATAGGCGAGTTGAGCGCGGCGGCGCTCCAGCACAGCGACAACACGGCGGCCAATCTGTTGCTGACGGCGCTTGGCGGGCCGGAGGTGTTGAACCAGTTTGCGCTGTCGATCGGCGATACGTGGTTCGATCTCGTACGCAAAGAAACCGAAGTGAATACATCGGTGCCGGGCGACATGCGCGACACCACTTCACCGCGCGCGATGATGCTCGACGCGCAGAAACTGCTGCTCGCAGACGACGTGCTGGGTTCGCGCGAGCGCGAGCAGTTGAAGGCGTGGATGTTGGGCAATACGACGGGCGCAACGCGCATCCGCGCGGCCGTGCCGAATTCAGGTTGGCAGGTTGCGGACAAAACGGGGAGTGGAGATTACGGCACGGCGAACGACGTTGCGGTGGTGTATCCGCCATCGTCGGCGCCGTTGGTCGTCGCGATCTACTTCACGGGCGTGACGCCGAAGGAAACGCCGCCGCAGGACGAAATCGTGGATGAGGCAGCGCGGATCGTCTTCGATGCTTTGCGGTGATTCGGGGATATGCGGCGGCAATGGCGGCGCGACAACTTGCACACGGTTTGCGGCAAGAGGTCCGGCGCGAGCGATGACACAATCCGCTGGAGCAGCGGGTCAAGCGGGTGGGGCGATGGTTAGAGCGCGGGCAACGGACAAAGACAAGCACGTTGCCGCATGAAGGGTGGGGACGTCGAGAGCCCTTGGGAAAACGTCAAGCACTGGCGGTGTGAGCGGCTTTCTTTTGCCTACTTTTCTTTGCCGCTGCAAAGAAAAGTAGGTGCCGCCCCGCACAGGGGCAACGCATGAAGTACGAAGGCATAGCGCGGATGCCATCGACAACACAACGCTGATGCCGGCGAAAAAAACTCAGAAAGCCTGCCGCAGGCAATAAGCAGCAATCGCCTCGATGACGTCGTCATCTTCGCCGACGGCAGTCGAACACCGAATGTCTAGAGAAGGATGCGCGGCGCGACACTCATCGAGAATGACGGGCAAGTCACGCCGGATATGCCCGCCTTGTCCGAAGAAAACCGGCACGACGGTAACGACAGAAACGCCATTGGCGACCTGCGCCGCCACTGCCGTAGGCAAATCCGGCGTCATGAGTTCGAGAAACGCGAGGGAGACGGGCCCCGCAGAGGCCCCCCGCAACGCGACAAGACGCGCGGAGAGCCGCTCAAAGGGCTCAGCCCAGCGAGCATCGCGGGCCCCATGCGCGAACAGCACGATTCCATGAGATCCCATCATCCGAGCGCCCCGCAAAGAAGAAAAAGCTAGTGCCGATCAACCCACTTCAGCCCGACCAGGCCGAGCACGAGATAGATCAAAGCCGGCGTCGCGGCCGTCAACGGCGCAGGCCAGGTATTCAGATTACCGATATGCGAGAACAGCGTATTGAACAGCTGAAAGCTCATCCCCAGCATGATCCCGCCGAACACCTTCATGCCGACCACGCCGGCACGCGTATGCAGATACGCGAACGGCAGCGACAGCACCAGCATCACGAACACCGCGAACGGATACAGCAGCTTGCGCCACAACGCGATCTCGTAGCGCTGCGTGTCCTGATGATTCTCGGTCAGATGCTGGATGTAGCGGAACAGGTTGAACATCGACATCCGTTCCGGCGCGACCAGCAGCACCGACAGAATCTGCGGCGTGAGTTCCGAGCGCAGCGAATATTCCGGCAACGTCACCTGCTTCGCGCGATACACCGGGTTCAACGCATCGGCGGGTTTGCTGGCGTCCTGCGCGACGTCGATCAACTGCGTGTCGGTGACGTCCGTCAGCAGCCAGTGGCCGGGCGGCTGATACTTGCCCGACTTCGCGATGCGCACGTTCGACAGGCGGAACTTCGAATCGAATTCGTAGATGCGCACGTTCGAGATCGTCGCGTCGGGCTGCAACTGTCCGACGTTCACGAAGCGCGTCACCTGCTCGCCGTCGGCACGCGCCGTCAGCGTGTCCTTCACCCAGACGCCCGACTCGAAGTTGCTCGACACCGACGAGCCCAGCGCCTCGAGACGTACGCGCTCCGACAGCTGGTCCGTGTACGGTCCGACCACTTCGCCGATCAGGTACGTCAGGAACACGAGCGGAATGCCGATCTTCAGCAGCGAACGCAGCGCCTGATTCGTCGCGAGACCGGACACGCGGAAAATCGTGTACTCGGAATTCGCCGCCATCTGCGCGAACACGTAGATCGCGCTGATCAGCGCGGCGACGGGGATGATTTCGTAGAAGCGCGACGGTGTCTGCAGCGCGACGCGCAGCACCGCGTACTGGAACTTGTAGTTGCCGTGGCCGACCGAGTTCAGTTCGTTGATCAGGTCGAAGAAGAAGAACAGACCTGAAAACGCGAACAGAATGAAAACGAACGTGAGGTAGACCTGACGCGCGAAATACTTTTCATAGATGCGCATCGGTTACGCCCCCTGCGTCGAGCGGTCAGCCGAGCGGCTGAACATGGCTCGCGTGAAGAGCGGCCGGTTGCGTACCCGCAGCCAGAAAATGAACACCACGATCAGCGAGACGAGAATATGCAGTCCCACGAGACCCACGCCGAACGACATCTTGCCCTGCTCGATCCACGACTGCACGACGTTCAGCAGGTTCGAATAGGTCAGATAGATCAGCACGGCCATCACGAGGTTGATCGTGCGGCTGCGGCGCGGATTCTGGTGCGCGAGGGGAATGGCGAGCAGCATCAGGTTGATCGCGATCAGCGGCAGACCCGCGCGCCATGCGAACTCGGCGAGATTCTGGCGGGTCGGGTCGCGGAACAGATCGAGCGTCGGCGTGCCCGTCGTGGTCGGCGTGCTGACCACCGGCTGGCTCTGGATCTTCACGCCGTAGCGCTCGAACTCCATGATGCGGAAGTCGGGATGGCCCGGTTCGCCGTCATAGCGGCGGCCGTTTTCGAGCACGACGAAGCGGTCGCCGTTCTTGTGCGTTTCCGTGTGGCCGTTCTTCGACACGACCACGTTCAGCTTGCCGTTCTCGGTGCTGGTGACGAACACGTTTTCGACGTGGCCCTGGTCGGGCGACATCTTCTCGATGAAGAACACACGATGGCTCGTAGCCGATTCGCGGAACTGGCCCGGCGCGAGCAGCGAGACCTCGTCGCGCTGCTGGAAGCGCGCGCGGATCAGCTTGCTCTGCTGGTTCGACCACGGCCAGCCGACGAACACGAAGAATGCGATCAGAATGATGATGGGCGTCGCGAACAGACCGATTGGCTTGATGAAGCGCGCGAGGCTCACGCCCGAGGCGAGCCACACGACCATTTCGGAATCCTTGTACCAGCGCGTGAGCACGAACAGGATCGACACGAACAGCGTCGCGACCAGCATGATCGCGAGATAGCCGATGACCGTCAGGCCGATCAGCACGAGCACGTCGCGCGGGTCGATTTCACCTGACGCCGCGAAGCCGACGATGCGGATCATCATCGTCGTCAGAACCAGCGTGAGCAAAACCATGAACACGGCACCAGCCGTGTACGCCAGTTCGCGCTGGAGAGAGCGTTCAAAAATCATGGTTGATGAAGAGAGGGCGCGCTCCGGTAGACGGCGGGGTTGGGCCCCATCACGCCTTTCGTGCAGCCGCCGCGGGAAAAATAGCGGATAATTGCGGCTTTCATCCTAAGCCCAGATTTTATCCGAGGACAAGCGCGATGGACTTTAGCATAAAAGCCTGTGATTGGAGCAAAGGCTCGACCAACGGGTTCCTTACCGGCAAATCGGATTGCATCGTGATCGGCGTCTTCGAATCGCAGACGCTGTCGGGCGCGGCGCTGGAAATCGACGCTGCCACCAAGGGACTGCTCACGCGCATCATCAAGGCGGGCGACATGGACGGGAAGACGGGCAGCACGGTCTTCCTGCATGAGGTGCAGGGCATCGGCGCGTCGCGCGTGCTGCTCGTCGGCCTTGGCAAGCAGGATTCGTTCACACAGAAGGTCTACGGCGACGCCGTGCGCGCCGCGTGGCGCGCGATCCTCGGCACGAAGGTCGCACAGGTCACCTTCACGCTGGCGCAGGCGCCCGTCAAGGAGCGTTCGTCCGACTGGGCGGTGCGCGCCGCGATCCTCGCGCTGCGCGAGTTGACCTACAAGTTCACGCAGATGAAGAGCAAGCCCGACACCAGCACGCGTGCGCTGAAGCGCATCGTGTTCAGTGTCGACGCGGCGGACGAGAAGCTCGCGAAGGTTGCCGTCAAGCAGGGCGTCGCGCTCGCGAACGGCATGGATCTCACGAAAGATCTGGGCAATCTGCCGGGCAACGTCTGTACGCCCACCTATCTCGGCAACACCGCGAAGAAGCTCGCGAAAGACTGGAAGCTGAAGGTCGAGGTGCTCGGCCAGAAGCAGATCGAAGCGCTGAAGATGGGCTCGTTCCTCGCGGTCACTCAGGGTTCCGTCGAGCCGCCTCAATTCATCGTCCTCCAGTATCAGGGCGGCGCCGCGAAGGCCGCGCCCGTCGTGCTGGTCGGCAAGGGCATCACGTTCGACACGGGTGGCATTTCGCTGAAACCCGGCGACAGCATGGACGAGATGAAGTACGACATGTGCGGCGCGGGCTCGGTGCTCGGCACGCTGCGCGCGGTCGCCGAAATGGGCCTGAAGCTGAACGTGGTCGGCATCATTCCGACCTGCGAGAACATGCCCGCGGGCAACGCAACCAAGCCGGGCGACATCGTCGCCAGCATGAAGGGCCTGACGATCGAAGTGCTGAACACGGACGCGGAGGGGCGCCTGATTTTGTGCGACGCGCTCACCTACGCCGAGCGCTTCAAGCCGGCCGCCGTGATCGACATCGCGACGCTGACGGGCGCCTGCATCATCGCGCTCGGCCATCACAACAGCGGCCTGTTCTCGAAGGACGACGCGCTTGCGGGCGAACTGCTCGACGCTTCGAAGGAAGCGTCCGACCCGGCATGGCGCCTGCCCCTCGACGACGAGTACCAGGATCAGCTCAAGTCGAATTTCGCTGACATCGGGAACATCGGCGGCCGTCCGGCGGGTAGCGTGACGGCGGCGTGCTTCCTGTCGCGCTTCACGGAAGCGTATCCGTGGGCGCACCTCGACATCGCGGGCACCGCGTGGAAGAGCGGCGCTGCGAAGGGTGCGACGGGCCGTCCCGTGCCGCTGCTCGCGCAGTTCCTGATCGACCGCGCCGCACAATGACGCATCGCAGTTCGATCGTACGTAAGGTAGTGAACCAGGATCGCCGATGACCCGAATCGACTTTCATTCGAACGTCGGCGATTCGCTGGTGTATGCATGCCGTCTCGTGCGCAAGGCGTATCAGGCCGGCCAGCCGCTCGTCGTGCTGGCCGAGCCGCCGCGTCTGCGCGCGTTTGACGAGCAGTTGTGGACTTTTTCCGCACTCGATTTCATCCCGCACTGCCTCGCGGCGAGTCCTCTCGCGGCGCAAACGCCCATCGTGCTGGCGTCGTCGCTCGACGACGTGCCGCATCATCAGATACTGTTGAATCTGAGCGCGACCGTGCCGCCGCAGTTCGCGCGCTTCGAGCGCCTGCTGGAAATCGTCGGCAACGCGCCCGACGAACTGGCTGCGGGGCGCGACCGCTATCGCTTCTATCGCGATCGCGGCTATGCTTTGAACAACTACAAGCAGGGCGCCTGACCGGTTCCTGTTCGCTCGATGCGCGGTGTTGTCCCGCGGTCTTGTCCGATAGGTGCAGAACCGGCGTGTCCGATCTTTAAAGGGAGTGTTTTCGTGTCCCAATCTTCCGATCCTTCCGATCAAGACATCCCCCTTCTGACCGACGTGATGGAGGCGGGGCACGACCCGCATGCGAAAACGAAGCGCCACAAGCGCAGCGGCTCGCATGAGCATGAGGGTTCGCATGCGCGCAAGCATCGGGCGGGGCATGAAGCGGCGCATGAAGCGGCCCATGACGCGCACGAGTCGGCACAAGTCGAACCGGCAGCGCCGCCCGCCGACGATGACGACGTGCCCGTGCTCGATTCCGTCTACGAGTCGCCCGAAGTCCCGAGTGGCCACGCGCTGCAGTCCGACGAACCCGTCGCCCAGCCCTTGCACGAAGCGCCGCATGCGCCGGCGCGCGAGCCTGCACAGTTCGTACCGGGCGAAGCGGAATTCACGTCGGGCTCGACGGCCGAGCGCTACGTCGCGCCGCCCGCTCCGGATTCGGCGCCGGAGCAGCCCGCAAGCGTGCCCGCTGCCACATCCGACTACGACGCCGACGTACTGGCCGAGCGCCTGCGCGGCCGTTTCGCGACGTATCTGAAAGGAGATGGAAGGAATCTGATCGAGGCGCGTTGTCGTGATGCCTTCCAGGATCACACGATCTGGCTCGTCAATCAGATCACCCGCGAAGTTGCGCTCGCGCTGGAAACGGAGATGCTTAGCTGGGTGCGCGAAGCGATTCGCGAAGAACTCGGCAACTCGACGACGGGCAAGTAACGGGCAAGTAACGAGCAAGTAACGAGCAAGTAACGAGCAACTAAGCGGCGCGCGGTTATTTGAGCGTCAGGATCCAGCTTGCCAGCGAGGTGGCTTCGTCCGGCGTGAGCTGGGTGTTCGCGGGCATCGGCACCGGGCCCCAGACGCCTGCGCTGCCTTCGAGAATCTTGTGCGTGAGGTAATGAACGGCGTCGCTGCGCGACGCGTATTTCGCGGCGACATCGTGCAGCGACGGTCCCATGAATTGCCGCGTCACCGAATGGCAACTCATGCAGTTCTGCTTCTGTGCCAGCGCAAGCCCCTGAGCCGGCTCAGCGCGCGCCGCGCCCGTGAATGCCAAAGTGCCTGCCAGCACGCATGCTGCATACGACTTCGATTTCATTGTGGTCTCCGCCGGTGACTATGGCCGGCTCGTGGTGGACGCATTATAAGAGCAAAGGGGCACACGGCGATCCGTGTGCCCCTTCGTCAATCGAAGCATGGCTTGTCGGCTGGCGATGCTGCGCCGCGTCAGTGACGCGACGCTTCCCGTCGATGCGTCAGCCCGTGACGGCGCCCTTGTTGGCCGGTTTCGCGAGCGCCGCGAACTTGGCCAGCACGCCGCGCGTGTAGCGCGGCGCGGGCTGCTTCCATGCGGCGCGGCGGCGCTGCAGTTCGCCGTCGTCGACGTTCAACTGCAACAGCAGCTTGTGTGCGTCGATCGTGATCGAATCGCCTTCCTGAACGAGCGCGATCGTGCCGCCGACGAATGCTTCCGGCGCGACGTGTCCCACCACCATGCCCCACGTGCCGCCCGAGAAACGGCCATCCGTGATGAGGCCGACCGACTCGCCCAGTCCCTTGCCGATGATCGCCGATGTCGGCGCGAGCATTTCCGGCATGCCGGGGCCGCCTTGCGGGCCGAGATAGCGCAGCACGACCACGTCGCCCGCCTTGATCTTGTCGGCGAGGATGGCTTCCATCGCGCTTTGCTCGTCGTCGAATACGCGCGCCGGCCCTGTGATGACGGGGTTCTTCAGCCCGGTGATCTTCGCGACCGCGCCGTCTTCCGCGAGATTGCCCTTGAGAATGGCCAGATGGCCTTCGCTGTAGAGCGCCTGGTCGATCGGATAGATCACCTTCTGGTCCGCGCGCGGCTTGGCCGGCACGTCCTTCAGTTCTTCGGCGATCGTCTTGCCCGTGATCGTCATGCAGTCGCCGTGCAGCATGCCCGCATCGAGCAGCAGCTTGAGTACCTGCGGGATGCCGCCGGCCTTGTGCAGATCGGTGGCGACGTACTTGCCCGACGGCTTCAGATCGCAGATGACGGGCACCTTCTTGCGCATGCGCTCGAAGTCTTCGATGCTCCATTCCACTTCCGCCGCGTGCGCGATGGCCAGATAGTGCAGCACGGCGTTGGTCGAGCCGCCCGTCGCCATGATCAGCGCGACGGCGTTTTCGATCGATTTCTTCGTGATGATGTCGCGCGGCTTGAGATCCTGCTTGACGGCTTCGACCAGCACGCGCGCCGACTCGGCCGCCGAATCGACTTTCTCCTGATCCGGGTTCGCCATGGTCGACGAATACATCAGCGACATGCCGAGCGCTTCGAATGACGAACTCATCGTGTTGGCCGTATACATGCCGCCGCACGAGCCCGTGGTCGGGCAGGCGTTCTGCTCGACCCCTTCGAAATCTTCCTGCGACATGCGGCCCGCGGTGAACTCGCCCACTGCCTCGAAGGACGACACGATGGTCAGGTCGGTGCCTTTCCAGTTGCCCGGCTTGATGGTGCCGCCGTACACGTAAATACCCGGCACGTTCATCCGCGCGAGGCCGATCATGCCGCCCGGCATGTTCTTGTCGCAGCCGCCGATCACGACGACGCCGTCCATCCACTGACCCTGCACACAGGTCTCGATGCAGTCGGCGATCACTTCGCGTGACACGAGCGAGTACTTCATGCCTTCCGTGCCCATCGACATGCCGTCCGAAATGGTCGGCGTGCCGAACGTCTGCGGATTCGCGTCGCTGCGCTTGACGGCTTCGACGGCGGCGTCGGCGAGGCGTTGCAGGCCCGCGTTGCACGGCGTGATGGTCGAGTGGCCGTTGGCGACGCCGATCATCGGCTTGTCGAAGTCTGCCTTCTGGTAGCCGAGCGCGTAATACATCGAGCGGTTCGGCGAACGCGCGACGCCTTGCGTGATGTTCTTCGAACGACGGTTGTACGGCATGGGGAGCTCCATCCAGTTGTTTTGTGATGCGCCGCCGTGCTCGCGGTCCGCGTGCGGCGCAACGGCCTCACGCGGGTTCCGGCGCAGTTCTCTAGTCTAGTTCGGGCGGCGCGTTGGACAAGAATGGAGTGCGGGGAAAAGAATGTCCAATATATTATTCATGGGTGATTAGGTCGTAAAATGTATCAATGAGCCTGCCATCGATGCCTGACCTGCGCCAGCTGCGCTACTTCGTGACCGTCGCCGAAGAGAAGCACTTCGGACGCGCGGCGGCGCGGCTATCGATGACGCAGCCGCCGCTGTCGCAGGCGATCCGTGCGCTCGAAGACACGCTCGGCGTCGAGTTGTTCGCGCGCACGAAGCGCTCGGTCGAGCTGACGCCCGTCGGCGCGGACCTGTTGCCCGAGGTGAGGCGTTTGCTCGCGGGCGCGGAAGGGTTGCGGCCGTTCGCGCAGAGTCTGGCTCGCGGCGAGGCGGGCGTGTTGTCGCTGGCGTTCGTGTCGACGGCGGACTACGGGCTGCTGCCGCCGCTGTTACGCGAATTCGGCACGCGTTATTCGCGCGTGCGGCTCGAACTGCTCGAAGCGACCAGCGACGTGCAGATCGACGAACTGGTCGCGGGCCGCATCGACGCGGGCCTCGTGATCGGGCCGCTGCCGCCGCGCTATGCATCGCAACTGTCGTGGCTGCCGCTCGCGCGCGAGCCGCTGGTGATCGCGATGTCGACGGAGATGGCGGCGCGCATCGAGGGCGCTGACGAGGGTGCTGCCGAATGGCGTGATGAACCGTTGAGCCTCGCGCAAGCGGGCGATGTGCCCCTCGTGGTCTTCCCAAGGCGTCTGGCCCCAGGCTTTTATGACATCATTATGGATTGCTACGGCGCGGCCGGTCTCACGCCGCGGGTCGGCCAGGAAGCGATCCAGATGCAGACGATCGTGAGTCTCGTGTCGGCGGGCATGGGCGTCGCACTGGTGCCGCAATCGCTGCGTAACCTGCGGCGCACGGGTGTCGTGTATCGTCCGTTGCGCGAGGCGGTGCCTGCCGTGGTCACGGGGCTCGTGTGGCGCGCGGCGGAAGCGAGTCCCGTGCTGGCCGGTTTCATCGACATCGTGCGTGCGCATGCCGATGTGCTCGCCGTCTAGCGAACGCTTTGCTGTTGCATGCGTCCAATGCGCTTGAGTCTCAGATTTCCCGAACCCCTATAACGATACGATGCACATCCACCCGAATTTCGATCCCGTCGCCATCCATCTGGGGCCGCTCGCCGTCCGCTGGTACGGCCTGATGTATCTGGTCGCCTTTGTCATGGCGATCGTCGTGGGCCGGCTGCGGCTGCGTCTGCCGCACGTCGCCGCGCAAGGCTGGACGCCGAAGGACATCGACGACATGCTGTTTTACGGCGTGCTCGGCACGATCCTCGGCGGGCGCCTGGGCTACGTGCTGTTCTACAAGGCGAGTTGGTACTTCGCGCATCCTCTCGATGTCTTCAAGGTCTGGGAAGGCGGCATGTCGTTTCACGGCGGCTTTCTCGGCGTGACGCTCGCGATGATTCTGTTTGCATGGCAGCGCAAGCGCACGTGGCTGCAGGTGACGGACTTCGTCGCACCGATGGTGCCGACGGGTCTTGCGGCGGGGCGCCTCGGCAACTTCATCAATGGCGAGTTGTGGGGGCGTGTGACTTCGCCCGATGCGCCGTGGGCGATGCTGTTCCCGGGCGCCGCGAACGAAGACGCGGGCTGGCTTGCTGCGCATCCGGCGCAGGCTGCGCAATGGCATCTCGCCGATGTATTCGCGCAATATCACATGTTGCCGCGACATCCGTCGCAGTTGTATGAGATCGCACTCGAAGGTGTCGTGCTGTTTCTTGTGCTGTGGTTCTTTTCGCGGAAGCCGCGGCCTGTAGGTGCTGCATCGGCCGTGTTTCTGATTGGGTATGGGCTTGCGCGGTTTACCGTCGAGTTCGCTCGGGAGCCGGATGATTTTCTTGGGTTGCTGGCGCTTGGGTTGTCGATGGGGCAATGGCTTTCGCTGCCGATGATCATCGGCGGTGTCGTTATGTTGTTGTGGGCGTATCGGAGGAATGGGCGCTCGGCCGCGCAGGTTGCCGGTGTTTAGTTTGTCTGCGACGCTAGTCGCTCTGTTTAGGTTTTTTTTGAGGCTGGCGTCCGCGTGATGCCTCTGGTTCGCTAGTGTTGCCCCTGTGCGGGGCGGCACTTACTTTCTTTGCCGCCGCAAAGAAAGTAAGCAAAGAAAGCGGGCTCACACCGCCAATCCTTGTTGTTGCCTGCGGGCCCCCAACTGTTCTTACGCTTCACGCGGCAACGTGCTCGCTTGCGCCCGTTGCCAGCGTGCTAACTGGACGCATCACGCGCTTCACATTCCCGCGTCACGGCCTGCCTTACCAAGCGTTCACCGCCGCCCAGGTGGCAAACTGTGTGTAGGCTGTCGCACCGTATGCGTTCGCGTTCCTACGACACCGATCCCGTTTTTTCGTCCGGAGTGGTGCATCTACGTCGCGATGGCCTACACATAGTTTGCCACCTGGGCGGCGCAGATGAATCGCTGCCGCTGGCTGCACTGTGGGTGATTGGAGAGGGTGATGCGCCTGTTCAAGGCGCTGGCAACGGGCGCAAAACGATGGGTTGCCGTGTGGAGTGCGGGACCGGTTGGGGGCCCGCAGGCAAGTACAAAAGCTGGCGGTGTGAGCGGCTTTCTTTTGCCTACTTTTCTTTGCCGCTGCAAAGAAAAGTAGGTGCCGCCCCGCACAGGGGCAACGCATGAAGTACGAAGGCACAACGCGGATGCCAGCAAAAAAACCCCAAAACGGCGACTAGCGTCGCAGACATAAAAACATCACTTCATCTGCACGGACCCAGACACGTTAACGGTCACAGTCGAAGTCCCACCCTCGACAGGCACAGGAGCAGCGGCCTTAGCGCTCACATCCGACCGCATGCTCATCATCATCACGGGCCGCGGCGGTACGCCGCCGCTATGCCCGACGCTCACTTCGCGGATCGTATAGCCGCTGTAGCCAAACGCCTGCGCCGACGCCGTCGCCTGCTGTTTGAAGGAAGCGATTGCCTGACCCGTCAGCTTCTGCTCGGCAGCACGCTGCGCCTCCGGCGACAAAGAGAACTGCACATTGCCAACCTGCATGATCGAAGCAATCTGTCCCGCGAGCTTCGACGCCGCCGCGAAGTCGTGCGACTCCAGCACGATCTCCGTGCGGCCGCGCCACGCGGAAATGCGTCCATCGCGATCCGTCGACGGATAGATCGAGAACGACCCCGTGCGCGCCGTCACGCCGCTCACGCCCTTGGCCTTTTGCAACGCCTGGTCGGCATGCTGGTTCAGCGTGCCCGTCAACGACGACGGATCGCTCGCTTCCTGTTCGTAGAACAGCGTGATGTCGACGACGTCCTGCGGCACTTCGGCGCTAGCCTGCGCGTTCAGCGACAGCACACCGGCCGGCTGATACTGCTGCACAACGGTTTGCGCATTGGCCGCAGCGGCCGTGAGCGCGAGTGCGAGCGGCGCCGCGAGCGTCCACACGAGCGCGGATTTTTTCGTCATTGTTCGACTCCTTCGTTGAGCAGGTTGTGCGTGCATGCATCGGCGCATACGTTTGCCGCCGGGTTCGCTCGGCGCGAGTGGCATGACGCTTGCGAGGCGATTAGGCGCCTGAAAGGGTCGTCTGGTTCCCCGAGTCTCTCTTCAAATCTCGCTCGAAACTAATTGTCATGCGCCGAGCGAAAACGCTCATCGCGCATTCATGCTGCGCGCTTCGCGAGCCGCTTCGTGATGAACGCCCATTCGGCTTCCGTGACGGGCGTGATCGACAGACGGTTGCCCTTCGCGAGCACGCGCATGTCGGCGAGTTCGGGATGCTCGCGCAACTCGGCCAGCGGGATCAGCGCGATCTTCTTCTGGAACACGACGTCGACGAGCGTCCAGCGCGGCGTTTCCCGGTTCGATTTCTCGTCGTAGTACGGGCTCTTCGGATCGAACTGGGTCGGGTCGGGGTAGGGCGTGGACGACACCTCGGCGATGCCCGCGATGCCCGGCTCCGGGCAGCTCGAGTGATAGAACAGCACGCCGTCGCCGACCTTCATGATGTCGCGCATGAAGTTGCGCGCCTGATAGTTGCGCACGCCCGTCCACGGCAGCGTGCGCTGCGGCGCGTTCGCGAGATCGTCGATGCTTGCTTCGTCCGGTTCGGACTTCATCAGCCAGTAGCGCATGAGTCGATTGAACGTGAGGGAGAGGAAAGTGATCGGGGAACAGTCAACTGCTTGTCACACGGCGCACGACGCTTGCATGAAGCGCAGGCGAACGGACAAAGAAAAACGGCATCGGACGTGGTCCGATGCCGTTCGTATAGGTCCCCGCCTTAGCCGCTAGGTCGGCATCCTGAACCTGAGGTTCAGAATTGGTCGCAGTTAGCAGCACTTCGGGTACATCAGACTGAGTGACGCGCACGCCCGTGCTACAAATTTCCGCAACCGTGCATATAGCATTGGTTCAAGGAATATATGACCTTGGCGAACCAGGCAGGGAAGCTGAAAAACGTTTGCTCTACAACATGGGCCCGACTGCCAACCAATCAAGCCCGTCAGAATTCTATTTACTGCACGCTGTACTGTTGAATCACAGTGCCCAGCTGCTCATTCATCTGGTGCATTGTACGCCGGATTTCTTCGGCGGGAAATGATTCTCCATGTCGCACGCTGGCTTGCAGCCTAAGCAGTTCCGATGCCAGCGACAACGCCGCCATCACTGCGATACGGTCCTGACCGCGCACGTTGCTGTTGGCGCGGATCCGGTTCATCTCGGCGTCGACACGTGCCACCGCTTCGAGCAGCGCCGCTTCCGTTTCCGGCGAGCAGGCGAGACGATACGGCTGGCCAAGGATCGACACTTCGATCTGCTTCGTGGTCATACGTTTTCTCCGTGGCGGGTCGCGTCGTTGTTCGCGTCGTGATTGGCCTGCGCCTGCTGTTCGGGTGCAAGGAGATCGAGTTGATTGTCGGCTTCGTGAGCGCGAGCGCGCGGCAGTTTCTCGAGGATGGCGTTGAGGCGCACCTGGGCGTCGTCGATTTTCGCGGACAGCGCATCGCGCTCCGCCTGCAATGCGTTGCGTTCTTCGCGGGTCTGTTCGAGTTCTACGCGGGTGGCTTCGCACTCGGCTCGCGCCTGGGCGAGCTGTTCTTCGAGCGCGATGCGCGCTTCGTTATAGCGCTGGCTGATCTCGATCAGCCGGCCGATGTTCTGTGACAGTGTTTCGAGTTCGGTGAGCATGTGCTGCGTCCTCTAAAGACATGGCATTCTAGCGCGGAATGTCGCACGCTCGGACATTTGTCTCGTTTCGAGACGTAACAGTAGCGCTTTAACGCGGCATTATCCAGTGCGTTGCCCGGATGCGGGATCACGATCCACGCATTTTTACCCTTTAAAAAGGGGCTTTTTTAACAGACGTCCGTCGGGATGCGGATGATGAATCCCGTTTCTTGACGCGTCTACTCGCCACTTCTACACTTGCGGCACTTTGGTGCCCGCACGCGGTATCGCACCGCGCGCAGTTAAACGGGAAGCAGGGAGCGAAGTCCGCCCGGACGAGCCAACCTGCGCTGTCCTCGCAACGGTACAACGATGCAAGTCGATCCATGCACGTGTCGAGCCGCCCATCGGCCGATACCGTGCGACACACGCCACTGCGCATGATGCGCGGGAAGGCGGATCGGCCAGTCGTCAGCCCGGATACCGGCCAGAGCCGGGAAGCATGGCGCTTCCCGAACAGGCATCGGCCCACGAGGAGCGGGCCGCGCACAGGCCCACAGGATTCTTTCGATGCTGACCCCGCTGTTCGTTCATCCGGCGTATTCGCGTCCGGTGTTTTCGCGCCCGCATGCGCCGCGCCTGCCCGTCGCGCCGCTCGCCGCGCTCGCCATCCTGGCCTATGCGTGCGTGCCGCTCGCTGCGCACGCGCAAACTGACGACACCGCGAACCCATCCGCCACATCTACGGATCGATCGGACAACGCGTCGAATCGTCCGCGGACGGCCGCGTCCTCTTCGCAGGATACGGCGACGCTGTCGCCCATCGTCGTGACGGCGGACCGCGGCGCGCAGCGTCTTGCCGACGCGATTCCGCAGACCACGCTGTTCGACGCGCAGGACATCGCGGACACGACTGCACGCGATTTGCCAGGCCTGCTGCAGTTCGCGCCCGGCGCACAGATCGTGCGCAACGGCGGTCCCGGCTCGACGTCGAGTCTCTTTCTGCGCGGCGCATCGGCAACGCAGTCGCTGGTGCTGATCGACGGCGTGCGGGTCGATTCGGTAAGTCAGGGGGCCGCGCAGCTCGAGCAGATTCCGCTCGACCAGATCGATCATGTCGAAGTCGTGAACGGCAATGTCTCGGCGTTATACGGGTCGGGTGCGATTGGCGGCGTCGTGCAGGTGTTCACGAAGGACGGCGGCAATCATCCGCCGCGTTTTCATTTCGAGGTCGAGTACGGCAGCTATCGCACGCAGCGTCAGGCGGCGGGTGTCGACGGCGCGCTCGACAAAGACGGCAGAACGACCTTCAGCGTTACGTTCGCGCGCGCGAAGACAGATGGCTTCTCGTCGATCGATCCGGCGCTCGCGCCAGTCAATCCGAACGCGAACGGCTACTTCAACGAGAGCGTGAGCGCGTCGCTGCGTCACAAGCTCAACGACAGATGGGACATTGGCTTGCGCTACTTCCAGTCGAACGGCAACGACAGCTTCGACAATCCGTTCAGTCTGCCCACCGATCTCAACAACTTGCACAGCAAGGTTCAGACCGCGTCGGCCTTCGCGAACGGCAAGCTCGCCGACTGGTGGACCACGCACGTCGTCGTCGCGACGGGCAACGATCGCAGCAACACGTCGCTCAATGGCGACTACCTTTACCGCTACGATTCGGACAACCGGCAATACACGTGGCAGAACGATTTCACATTGGCGCGCAACCAGAAGCTGCAACTCGGCTATGAGCATCTCGACCAGACGCTCGATTCCAACCAGTACAGCGCGCCCGACCGTCACGTGAACTCTGCTTTCGGGGGCTACACGGCACGCTTCGGCAACAGCCAGATCCAGGCGAATCTGCGGCGCGACCAGTACTCGGATTTCGGCGGCGCCAACAGTTACTATCTCGGCTATGGCTACGATTTCGACGAACACTGGAAGGCGACTGCAAGCTGGTCGGATGCGTTTCGCGCGCCGAGCTTCAACGACCTGTACTACCCGTATAGCGGCAATCCGCTGATCCAGCCGGAGCGCAGTCATTCCGTCGAAGCGGCGCTGCAATACGCATCGGATGCGCTCGGCCTGATGAAGCTAACCGCGTTCCAGACGCGCTATACGAACCTGATCGACTATGTGCAGACGACGCCCGGCATCTATGTCGCGGAGAACGTGGGGCATGCGAAGGTGCAGGGCATCGAGGGATCGTGGGCGGGCCATGTCGGCAAGACGGACGTGCGCGCGGCCGTGACGTTTCAGAATCCCGTCGACGAAGACACGCACACGGAGCTGAACCGGCGCGCGCGTCATTTCGCGTCGTTCTCAGCGAATCGCAACATCGGCGGCTGGCGTGTGGGCGGCGAGTGGATCGTGAGCGGCGAGCGCGACGACAGCGGCACGCCGCTCGGCGGATACGGCGTCGTGAACCTGTCCGCGCGCTACAACATCACGAAGGCCTGGTACGTGGCCGCGCAAATCCAGAATCTCTTCGACAAGGACTATGAACTCGCCTACACGTACAACACGCCGCGACGCGGCGCGTACCTCACGCTGGGCTGGCAGCAGCCGTAGCAGGCGATGAACGGGGTCGTGCAACATCAACGGATGCGGCCCGCGCGCGGCATGAGCGCGAAGCGCGCACTGGCCATCTGGGCCGCCCTCGCGTTTGCTGCGCTCGCCGTGTTCGTCGCATCGCTTGCATTGGGCAGCGTGAGCGTTGCGCCGCTGCAGGTGTTCGATGCGCTGCTGCCGTCGCATGACGGATCGTCCGATCTCGCCGTGCAGATCGTGCGCACGCTGCGCCTGCCGCGCGCGCTCGCAGGCTTCGGCTGCGGCGCGCTGCTTGCGCTGGCGGGCGCGTTGCTACAGGTGTTGCTGCGCAATCCGCTTGCGGAGCCGTATGTACTCGGCGTATCGGGCGGCGCGGCGAGTTTCGAGCTCGTCGCGATGATCGCGGGCTGCGCGTGGTGGCTCGTCGATGCATCCGCGTTCGCGGGTGCGTTCGTGTCGATTCTTCTTGTGCTGGGTCTTGCGCGCGGTGCGCTGTGGCGCGGCGAGCCGCAGGATGCATCGCCGCGTCTGTTGCTGACGGGTGCCGTCATCGCGGCCGGGTGGGGCGCCGTCATCACCTTGCTGCTGACGGTCGCACCCGAGAGCCGCTTGCGCGGCATGCTGTTCTGGCTGACGGGCGATCTGAACGGCGGCGGCATGCCGTGGCTCGCGCTCGCGGCGTTGTGTGTGGCGTTGATCGCGATCGTGCCCGTCGCGCCGCAACTGAATGTGCTGCTGCGCGGCGACGCCGCGGCGCAGGCGCTCGGCGTGCAGGTGACGCGCACGAGGCTGCGTGTCTATCTGGTCGCGTCGCTCGCGGCGGCGGCGGCCGTGACGACGGGCGGCACGATCGGCTTCGTCGGACTGGTGGTGCCGCACATGCTGCGCCTCGCGTTCGGCAACGATCAACGGATGCTGCTGCCTGCGGCGGCGCTCGGTGGCGGCGTCGCGGTGATGGGCGCCGATCTGGTTGCGCGCACCGTGATCGCGCCGGCGCAGTTGCCCGTCGGCGTGATCACCGCGCTGATCGGCGTGCCTGTGTTCCTGTGGATGCTGCTGCGTCGGAGGCACGCATGACCGCCCGTGCCTCCAACGGCATCACGCTGCATGCCGATCAACTCACGCTGCGCGCAGGCTTGCGCACGTTGCTCGACGACTTCACGCATACGTTCTACCCAGGCGAAGTCTGGTGCATCGCGGGGCCGAACGGTGCGGGCAAGACGACGTTCATCTCGACGCTAGCCGGTCTGTTGCGCCCAGCCAAAGGGCACATCGAACTCGACGGACGGCGCGTGAACGAATGGCCGCTTGCGCGTCTCGCGCAGCGCCGCGCATTGATGCCGCAAGCGTCGCACGATGCCTTCAGCGCGAGCGTGCTCGACATCGTGCTGCTGAACCGCTTTCCGCATCTGGCCGGCTGGGGCTGGGAGCGCGACGAAGACCGCAGGGCCGCGCACGCGGCGCTCGACACGCTCGGTCTCGCGGATTTCGCGTCGCGCGACGTGCTGTCGCTGTCGGGCGGCGAGCGGCAGCGCGTCGCGCTCGCGGCCGTGCTGTGCCAGGACGCGCCGCTGCTGTTGCTCGACGAGCCGCTTGCGCATCTGGATCTGCACCATCAGATCGATTGCCTCGAGGCGTTGAATCGATGGACACGCGGCGCCGGGCGTACAGTGATGTTCTCGTGCCACGATCTGAACCTGGCGCGGCGTTTCGCGACGCATGCGCTGCTGCTGGAAGGCAACGGCGTCGCGCATGCGGGACGCGCGCGCGACGTGCTGACGCCCGAACTCGCCAGTCGCGCATTCGGCTATCCGCTCGTGCTGATTCGCGACGGCGACGATGAGGCGCTGATTCCTGCATCGCGCCCGCCGGCTCACCCCTGAACACGCATGAACCGAACCATTCAAGCAGATACCAACATGACCACTTCGCATTCCCTGCCTCACGTCGCGCCGCTCGAACAGTCGCTGCGCGCCGACTTGCAACGCATCATCGATCTGAAGACCAAGCCGCCCGGCAGCCTCGGTCAGCTCGAAACGCTCGCGCGTCAGATGGGCATGATCCAGCGGACGACGCAGCCGTCCGTCACGCGGCCTGCGATGATCGTCTTCGCCGCCGATCACGGCATTGCGAACGCGGGCGTCAGTCCGTATCCGCAAGCGGTGACGGCGCAGATGGTGCTCAACTTTCTGGCGGGCGGCGCGGCGATCAATGCATTCAGCCGCGTCGCGGGCCTCGAACTCGAAGTGGTGAATGCGGGTGTCGCGCATGATTTCGAACCGCACGACAGGCTCGTCGATATTCCTCTGGGTAAGGGCACGCGCAACTTCGCGCAAGCGCCCGCGATGACGCGCGACGAAGCGCTCGCCGCGATGCGTGCGGGCGCCGAACGCGTGCGGCATCACGCTGCGCTCGGCACCAACGTGATCGGCTTCGGCGAGATGGGCATTGCGAACACGTCGTCGGCGGCATGCCTGATGAGCCGGCTGTGCAGCGTGCCCATCGACGATTGCGTCGGGCGCGGCACGGGGCTCGATAACGCGGGCCTCGTGAAGAAGCGCAACGTGCTGGCGGCGGCGCTCGCCCATCACCCGGCGTCGGACGATCCGCTCGATGTGCTCGCAACCTTCGGCGGCTTCGAGATCGCCATGATGGCGGGCGCGTATCTCGCGGCGGCGGAGGCGCGCATGACGATCGTCGTCGACGGTTTCATCGCGACTTCCGCGCTGCTGGTCGCCGATGCGTTCGCGCCCGCCGTGCGCGACTACTGCGTGTTTGCGCATGCATCGCACGAGGCGGGGCATCGGCGCATGCTCGATTATTTCGGCGCGGTGCCGCTGCTCGCACTCGATCTGCGTCTCGGCGAAGGCACGGGCGCGGCGCTTGCTATGCCGCTGCTGCGCGCGGCTGTCGCGTTCGTCAACGAGATGGCGAGCTTCGAGTCGGCAGGCGTCGCGCAACGCGATGCATGATGCTTCGCGTGCACATCAAAACAGACGTTTGACCGTGATAGAACAGCGTTGACAACAGACAGTGAATCGACGGCGATGAGTAGATCACGATGAATGAGCTGCGTTATTTCTTCACGGCGCTCGGTTACTTCACGCGCGTGCCCGTGCCGCGCTGGGTCGGCTACGAGCCGCATTATCTGAACGCGGCGGCGCGTTACTTCCCACTGGTCGGCGCGCTGGTCGGCGCAGCAGGCGCGATCGTATACATGGCGGCCTTGCGCATCTTTCCGGCGGGCGTCGCCGTACTGCTGTCGATGGCGACGACGCTGCTGATCACGGGTGCATTCCACGAAGACGGGCTGGCCGATTGCGTCGATGCATTCGGCGGAGCCTATACGCGCGACGATGCGCTGCGCATCATGCACGACTCGCGCATCGGTGCATTCGGCGCGATTGCGCTGCTTGTCGCGCTCGCGCTGAAGTGGCAAACGCTCGCTGCGTTGCCGCCGCTGCGCGCGGCATGGCTGATGATCGCGGCGCATGCCGCGAGCCGCGCATGCGCAATCAGCTATCTGGTCACGCTCGACTACGTGCGCGCGGAAGGCAAGGCCAAGCCCGTTGCACAACGCATGTCACGCAATGCGTTCGGCTGCGCTATCTTTCTGGGTATGCCGTGGCTTTTCTGGCCGCAGTGGCGCGCCGGCTGCGTCACGCTGCTCGTGCTGATCGCGTTGCGCTTCATGCTGGGCCGCTATTTCGTCAGACGCATCGGCGGCTATACGGGTGACTGTCTGGGTTTTGCGCAGCAGATTTTCGAACTGGCCATCTATCTGGTGGGACTCGCATGGATATCGTTCTGATCCGTCACCCGGCCGTCTCCGTCGATGCAGGCGTGTGCTATGGGCAAAGCGACGTGGCGCTTACGGACGCGCCAGAAACGTCGGCGGCCGCGCTCGCTGTGCGTCTCGCGACCTTGCAGGTGCCCGCGCCGCGCGTGCTGCTGTCGAGTCCACTCACACGCTGTGCGACGGTCGCGGCTGCGCTCGCGGCGAACTTCGGTTGCGCCTACAGCACCGACGACAGTCTGAAGGAAATGGACTTCGGCACGTGGGAACTGCAACGTTGGGACGATATCGATCGCGCGTTGCTCGATGCATGGGCCGAAGATTTCACAGGCGCTCGCTCGCATGGCGGCGAAAGCGTCGAGCAGTTCATGACGCGCGTGCGCGCCTGGTTCGACGCGTTCCAGCAAACGCGCGAACTGACGCCTGCCTACGTCGTCACGCATGCGGGCGTGATGCGGTTGATCGCGGCGACGGTACTCGGACTGCCTGTCGAGCGATGTCTGAAGTGGTCGATCGATATGGCGGGTTGCGTCTGGTTGCGACGCGACGACACCAGCCAGGAGTGGTCGGTCGTCCGCTGGAACGCGTGATGTCCTAGTGGCCTGCGCGGCGTGCGCGCGCTGTGTCGAGGTCCGCGCACAGTTGCGCCGCGCCTTGCGCGATACGCGGTGCAGGGCGATTGATCAGATCGCCGTCGATCGCGAACAGGTTGTTGCGCGCCACGGCCGTCATCGCGGGCCACGCCATCCATTTATCGAGCGACGGCAACGGGCGGCCGGGTTGCGTGGCGCCGGGCGCGGCCGTGACGATGGCTTCGGGATTGGTGGCCAGCACCGCTTCAGTCGAGACCGTCGGCACCAGCGGTTCGAGCTTTGCGAACACATTGCGGCCGCCGCACAGCGCGATCACATCGCTGATCATGTGTTCGCCGTTGAGCGTCATCAGCGGCTCGTCCCACACCTGATAGAACACGCTCACCAAGGGCTGCTTCGCGTAGCGTTCGCGCAGCCCCGCAATCTGCTGGCGAAAGTCGCGTGCCGCTGCATCGGCGGAAGGAGACGTGCCGAGCAGCACGCCGAGTTTCGTCAACGACGCGGCGATATCGTCGAGACGATGCGGCTCGCTGAAGTAGAGGGGGATGTGCAGCTCGCGCAGGCGGTCGGTTTGCCGCTGCGCATTGCCATGCCGCCACACGACGATCAGATCGGGCTTCAACGCGACGATGCGTTCGAGATCGAGCGCCTTGTTGTCGCCGACGCGCGGCACCTGTTTCGCCTCGGGCGGATAGTCGCTGTACGTGACCGCGCCGACGAGCTTCGCACCGCCGCCGGCCGCATAGATCATTTCCGTCACGTGCGGCGCGAGGCTGATCACGCGTTGAGCGGGCTGCGCGAGCGTGACCTGCGCGCCCGTGTCGTCGACGGCGGTGACGGCCGCGTGCGCATGCAAGGTGAGGGCGAGGGCGCATGCCGTGGCGAGCGCGCGAAGCGATGGGCAGCGTTGCATTATTTCTGGAGCATCGTCATCGCGTGATGCAGCGCGGCCTCGAAGCGGGTCCACTCGCCGTCGGTTGCGGGCAGGCCGAAACGCACGCTCGCGGGACTGGCGAAGAAGCGCGTCCAGACGCCTTGCGTGGCGAGCGCGTGATGCAAATGCGCAGCGCGTGGGTCGGCGATCCATGCGAACAGCGGCGTCGAATGCGCCGTGAAGCGATGGGCGTGCAGAAGCGCGACGAGCCGCGCGCCGTCGCTCACGAGTTGCGCGCGCATGGCTGCTTGCCACGCCGGGTCGGCGAAGGCTGCGCTGACGGCATGACGGGCAGGCCCGCTGACGGTCCACGCACCCAGCGTTTCATCGAGCGATTGGAGTAGTCGCGGACACGCCAGCACGAAGCCGGCACGCACGCCGGCGAGACCGAAGAACTTGCCCGGCGAGCGCAGCACGACGAGGCCTTCGCGATGTGTGTGCGCAGCGATCGATTGAGACGGCAGCACGTCGGCGAACGCTTCGTCGACGATCAACGTGCCGCCGCGCGCGCTGAGCGTCGCATGCCATTGCAGCAGTGTCGAAGCGCTCAGATGTTCGGCTGTCGGATTGTTCGGATTGACGACCACGACATGCATGATCTCGTCGGGCAACAACGCGCACGTGACGTCGAGCGTCGTCACGCGATGTCCCGCGCGCGCGAACGCAGGCGCGTATTCGCCATACGTCAGCGGCGCGATGCCGACCGTGCCGCGCGGGAGCAGCAGCGGCAGCGCGCGGATTGCCGCCTGGCTTCCCGCGACGGGCAGCACATGCGATGCATCCGGCGCGCCGTAGTAGCGCGCTGCGCGTTCCGCGAAACCATCGCCGTTGTCGGGCAGACGACGCCATGCATCGGCGGGAACGGGCGGCACCGGGTAGCCGTGCGGATTGATGCCCGTCGACAGATCGAGCCACGCATCGTAAGGAATGCCGTAGCGGCGTGCCGCTTCGTGCAGGTTACCGCCGTGCTGAATGATCGGCGTCATCGGCTAGCTCTGGAACGGCACGCTCAGCAGCGCGAGCGCGATAAACGCGGCGAGCCACAGAATCACGCTCCGCTCGACCAGTATCAATGCCGCCTCGACATGCCGCGCGCTCGCCGTGTGACCTGCGCCGAGCATCGGACGCTGTTCTATCACGCCGTGATAGACGGCGGCGCCGCCGAGCAGCACGTTGAGGCTGCCCGCGCCGGATGCCATCACGGGCCCCGCGTTCGGGCTGTCCCAACGCGGCGCCTGATCGCGCCAGCATTGCAGCGCGGTGCGTGTATCGCCGAGCAGCGCATAGCTGAGCGCCGTCAGGCGTGCAGGCACGTAGTTGAGCGCGTCGTCGAAGCGCGCGGCCGCCCAGCCGAAGCGCAGGTAGCGCGGCGTGCGATAACCCCACATCGCATCGAGCGTATTCGCGAGACGAAAGGCCAGCGCGCCCGGGCCGCCGAAAATCGCGAACCAGAACAGCGCGCCGAAGATCGCATCGTTGCCGTTCTCGAGAGCGGATTCGACGGCGGCACGCGACAGCGCGCCTTCATCGGCATGCGAGGTTTCGCGCGACACGATGCGCGCCGTCAAGATGCGCGCCTGCGCGAGATCGCGCTTCGCGAGCGCACGGCCGATCGGCTCGATGTGATCGTGCAGACTGCGTGCGCCGAGCGCGAAGTAGAGCAGCGCGACGTGCACGGCGCACGCCAACACGAACGGCAGCACGAATACGAGCCATGTCGCGACCAGCACGGGCGGCGCGACGGCGAGCAGCCACGCGAGGATGCCCAGCAGCCGGCCTCGCCGCCCGGTGTTCAGCGCGGCTTCGATTTTTGCCGCCAGCTTGCCGAACCCGACGAGGGGATGCCCGCGTTCCGGCTCGCCGAGCCATCGGTCCACGGCGACGGCTGCCGTGGCGAGTGTCGCGACGAACGGCAGGGACAGCAGCATCATGCGCGGCTCGCCGGTTTGAGTTGCAGCGGGAGGCCCGCCACCATCATCGTGGCCTGCGTACTGATGGCCGCGATGCGTTGATTGAGGCGTCCCAGTTCGTCGACATAAAGGCGCGTCGCTGCGCCCATCGGCACCACGCCGAGACCGATCTCGTTACTGACGACGATGATCTTCGAGCGCGCCTGCGCGAGCGTCGTTTCGAGCGCGGCGAAGCGGTCGAGGTAATCGGCAAGCGGCGGCGAACCATCGGCAGGGCAGAGCAGGTTGGCGAGCCACAGCGTCAGGCAGTCGATCAGGATGCAGTGTTCCGGACGGTCGATCGACGCGATCGCTTGCGGCAGATCGAGCGGCGCTTCGAGCAGAGCCCAATGCGCGGGCCGCCGCTCGCGATGACGTGCGATGCGCGCTGCGAATTCGTCGTCGCCGATTCGTGCGGTTGCGACATAGGTGACGGGCCAGGCGCTCGCGCTCGCGAGTTCTTCGGCATGCAGGCTTTTGCCCGAGCGTGCGCCGCCGAGGACGAAGGTGAGGTCGCGGGAAATCATCGCGTGATTGTACCGGCTGTGCACGCCCGCGCCGCCGCATAGCGCGTGGACTCGGGTGCGATGGGATAATGCGGGCTTCCCCATTTTGCCCTTCGCGCACGTGGCCACTGTGTCCGCTTCACTCAACGCTTCGCCTGATTCCCTGGACGTGCCGCGCGGCACACTGATGATTCAAGGCACGACTTCCGACGCGGGCAAGAGCACGCTCGTCGCCGGTCTGTGCCGCCTCGCGCGGCGCGCAGGCGTGCGGGTCGCGCCGTTCAAGCCGCAGAACATGGCGCTCAACAGCGCGGTGACCGTCGACGGCGGCGAGATCGGCCGCGCGCAGGCGTTGCAGGCGGTGGCCGCCGGCATCGACGCGCATACCGACCTGAACCCTGTGCTGCTCAAGCCGACCAGCGACCGGGGCGCGCAGGTGATCATCCACGGCAAGGCGCGCATGAATCTCGACGCGCGCGCGTATCACGACTACAAGCCCGTCGCGTTCGAGGCCGTGCTGGCGTCGTATGCGCGGCTGAAGGCGTCGTACGACACGATCTTCGTCGAAGGCGCAGGCAGTCCCGCCGAAATCAATCTGCGCGAGCGCGACATCGCGAACATGGGCTTTGCGGAGGCGGTGGACTGCCCCGTCGTGCTCGTCGCCGACATCGATCGCGGCGGCGTGTTCGCGCATCTGACGGGCACGCTCGCGTGTCTGTCCGACAGCGAACAGGCGCGCGTGCGCGGCTTCGTGATCAATCGCTTTCGCGGCGACGTGAGCCTGTTGCAGCCGGGGCTCGACTGGCTCGAGGCGAAGACGGGCAAGCCCGTGCTCGGCGTCGTGCCGTATCTGCACGGCCTCACGCTCGATGCCGAAGACATGCTGCCG
This sequence comes from Paraburkholderia sp. Tr-20389, assembly GCF_017104565.1. Lineage (GTDB taxonomy): Bacteria > Pseudomonadota > Gammaproteobacteria > Burkholderiales > Burkholderiaceae > Paraburkholderia. The sequence goes on from NZ_JAAGPD010000009.1 coordinate 230,760, forward strand.
CGCGAGCTGCGCGCCGCGCAGGCCAGCGCGGACGCGCTGCGCGTCGTCGTGCCCGCGCTGCCGCATATCAGCAATCACACCGATTTCGACGCGCTGCGCGCACATCCGCAAGTCGACTTCCACTACGTGCGCGCGGGCAGCACGCCGCCGCCTGCCGATCTGATCATTTTGCCGGGCTCGAAGAACGTGCAGGGCGATCTTGCGTTCCTGCGCGCGCAGGGCTGGGACGCGGTGTTGCAACGGCATCTGCGCTACGGCGGACGTGTGATCGGCATTTGCGGCGGTATGCAGATGCTCGGCCGCGAAGTGGCCGACCCGTATGGCGTGGAAGGTCCGCCCGCGACAGTCGCCGGCCTCGGCTGGCTCGACTTCTCGACGACGCTCACGCGCGACAAGACGCTGAAGAACGTGACGGGGCGCCTGGCGACGGACGCCGCCGACATCGCGGGCTACGAGATTCACATGGGAGAAACGCACGGGCCCGCGCTCGACGCGCCCGCGCTGCTGCTCGCCGACGAAGGGGGCGGCGTGCGCCCCGACGGCGCCCGTTCCGCCGATGGCCAGATTCTCGCAACCTACGTGCACGGTCTGTTCGACACGCCCGCCGCGTGCGCGTCGCTGCTCGCGTGGGCCGGGCTGAAAGACGCCGGGGCGATCGACTATCCGGCGCTGCGAGAAGCGTCGCTGGAGCGGCTCGCCGACACGCTCGCCGAACACCTCGATCTGAAGCGTCTATGGGCGGCTGTCTGCTGATTCGTTCTCGATAGGAATTAATCTAAGTCAATAGGGCGGTTTTTCCCGCGCAGTGGTTCGAATACAGTCCGTTCCATCGACGACGCAACCGGCGCCGTCAAACCTGATCTCTGAGGAACCGACATGAACCCGACCGCAAGCAACCAAGCCGATCTTGCCGCCACCATCCTGCGCGTCGCGCTAGGCGTGCTGTACCTCGCGCACAGCCTGCAAAAAATCTTCGTCTTCACGCTGCCGGGCACGGCGCAGTTCTTCCAGTCGATCGGCTTTCCGGGCTGGCTCGGCTATCTGACCGCGTTCGTCGAACTGGCTGGCGGGATCGCACTGCTGCTCGGCGTGCAGGTCCGCTGGGTCGCGCTGGTGCTGGTGCCGTTCATGCTCGGCGCGCTGTCCGTGCATCTGCCGAACGGCTGGGGCTTCGCGTCGCCGCACGGCGGCTGGGAATATCCGGCGTTCTGGGCTGTCACGCTCGTCGTGCAGTCGCTGCTGGGTAACGGCCTGTTTGCGGTGAGCGGCGCGAAGGCGGCGCCCGTTGCCCAGGCTCGCAACGCGGCCTGATCCGGATGGGCGGCGGGTGAGCGGGCTTCTTGCGCCTGGCTTGCCCGCTCGATCGCCTCCGCTTGCTTACTTCCGCTCGTTCACTTCTGCGCGATCACCTCGGCCATTGCCGTAACGCATCCGCCATGCGTTCAGCCACTTCTTCCCAATCGCGCGCGGCCGATTGCCTGAACAGGCGCATCACGCCCGGATACCACGGCGAATCGTCGCGTTCGAGCAGCCAGCGCCAGTCGGTCCAGTCATGCGGCAGCATCAGCCAGCACGGTTTGCCGAGCGCGCCCGCGACGTGCGCCGCAGCCGTGTCGACGGCGATCAGCAAGTCCAGTTGCGTGATGATGGCCGCCGTATCCGCGAAATCCTCGATCGCCGAGCCGAAATCCACGATGGGCTGCCCGGCGGGCGGCGCGGCCGCTTCGTCCTCCCCCTGGCCTTTCTGCAGGCTGAAGAACGTTATGTCGGGCACGCTCCACAGCGGCGCGAGCGGCGCGAGGCCGGGAAGCGAGCGCGTCGCGTCGTGCTGGTTTCCGGCGAAGCCTTTCCACACGAGTCCGACTTTCAGGCCACGCCCCGTCGGCAGACGGGCGCGCCAGCGCTCGATGCGTTCCGGCGAGGCGTGCAGATAAGGCAGCGCGGCGGGAAGGGTATCGAGGGTCGTGCCGAACCGCAACGGCAGGCTCAATGGATACACCCAGAAGTCGTGCCGGCCGATCTGGCCGCTGTGCGTCTTGACCTCGTCGACGCTATCCAGCGTTTTCATCAGCGGTTCGAGGGGCGCGGGACACATCAGCGTCAGATGCCGCACGCCGAGCGTCTTCAAAAGCGGCGCGTAGCGCGCGAACTGCACACAGTCGCCGTAGCCTTGCTCGTGCCACAACACGAGCGTCTTTCCGTCGAGCGATTCGCCTTGCCACTGCGGCGTCCCGGCCGGTGGCGGGACGTCCTTCGGACAGCGTTGCGGCGCATAGCGCGCTTCCGCGTGCGGCCAGCCTTCTGCGAGGCGGCCTTGGGTGAGCAGGAGAACGGCGAGGTTCCAGTGGGCGTCGGCGAAATCCGGCGCAAGCGCGAGGGTCTGACGATAGACGGCCTCCGCTTCGTCGTAGCGGCGGGTGAGCTTGAGGGCCGTGCCCAGATTGTGCAACGCGTCGCGGTGATCGGGCTGCACGGCAAGTGCCCGCCGGAACACCGTCTCTGCTTCCGCGGGCTGCACGCTGCGCAGCAACGCCATGCCGAGGTTGTACAGCGCGTGGACATAAGTCCCGTCGATTTCGAGCGCCGCGCGGAACATGGCGACGGATTCGTCCAGACGGCTTTCTTCCATCAGCAGGTTGCCGAGATTGTTGCGGGCGGCGAGGAGCTTCGGTTCGAATTCGATCGCCCGGCGATAGGCCGCTTCGGCTTCACGCGCACGCGATGTTTTCGTCAGCGTTTCAGCCAGGTAGAAATGCGCCAGCCCGCAGCGCGGGTCGAGTTCGAGAGCCCGAAGGCAGGTTGCTTCGGCCTCCTGCGTTCGCTGGCGCCGCAGCAGCATCTCACCGAGATTGGCGAGAAAATGCGCGTCTTCACGCAACGCGATGGCGCGGCGCAGCAGCGCTTCGGCTTCGATCCACACGCCTCGCGCCGACAGCACGACGCCGAGCAGATGCAGTGCGTCGGCGTGATGCGGGTCGTGTTCGAGCGTGGCGCGATAGCCGCGTTCGGCTTCGTCGAGACGGCCGGCAAGGTGGGCTTCGAAGGCGGCCTGGAAGTTCGGAGATACAGTGGGCATGGTGCAGCCGCAGCGAAAGCTGCGGCAGAAATCGCAGTGGAATCGCCTATCTTAATCGCCCGATGTTCGGGAGTGCTCGCCAGATTTGTCGTAAATCGTCATATCCGTGCGAGCCTCTGCGCTGCCCGTTCGAGCCTTCAGTACAGCACGATCTGCGTACAGCGGAACAGCGCCATCGTCTTGCCGTTGGGATCGGTGACGGTCGCATCCCACACCTGCGTGCTGCGCCCCAGGTGCACGGCTTTGGCGACGGTGCGGATCGTCCCATCCCGCGAGGTGCCGAGGAAGTTGCTCTTCAGTTCGATCGTCGTGAAGTTGGTCGCGTTGTCGGGCAGATGCGCGAGACACGCATAGCCGCACGCCGTATCGGCGAGACCGATCACGGTGGCCGCATGCAGAAAGCCGTTCGGCGCCAGCAGTTCGCTGCGCACGGTCAGCTCGGCCGTCAGCGTGCCCTCGTCGAGCGCGATGACGCGCACGCCCAGCAGGCCCGGGAGCGAGCCCTTCTGGCGTTCGTGAAGCCGGTCGATCGTGTAGTCGCTGCGAAGTTTGCTCATGGTCATGGTTCTCAAAAAAAGGGGCTGGAAGCGTCCTTCAAGCGTGTAGGGGCTTCGGCCTGACAGGTTTTGCCGATATTATCAACGCCTGGAACGAATGGGCCACGCCGCGCGCACGGGCATCGGCAGCAGGAGCCGCCGACTCAGCGAACCGCCGCGCGCGGGCGGGCCGGAAGTCGAGCGGCAAACCGGCTGGCCAGCGCCAGCCATCTTCCCGGGAGAATTCATGACGGTGATCGTGGTGGCGAATCCAAAAGGCGGCGTGGGCAAGAGCACGCTGTCGACCAATCTGGCTGGCTACTTTGCGGCTGAAGGCCAATGGGTCGCGCTCGCCGATCTGGACCGGCAGCAGTCCGCGCACGCATGGCTCGATCTGCGTCCGGAAACCTTGCCGGCCATCGAAACCTGGCAGGTCGACCCGGACGCGCCGGCGAAGCCGCCCAAGGGCCTCGAGCAGGCCGTGATCGATACGCCTGCCGGCCTGCATGGCAACCGGCTGAACGTCGCGCTGTCGCTGGCCGACAAGGTGATCGTGCCGCTACAGCCGTCCATCTTCGATATTCTCGCGACCAAGGAATTTCTCGAGCGGCTCGCGAAGGAAAAGGCCGTGCGCAAGGGCGCGATCGAGATCGGCGTGGTCGGCATGCGGGTAGATGCACGCACGAAGTCGGCGGACCAGCTGCATCGCTTCGTCGAGGGGCTCGATCTGCCCGTCCTCGGCTATCTGCGCGACACGCAGAACTACGTGCAGCTGGCGGCGCATGGCCTGACGCTGTGGGACGTCGCGAAAAGCCGCGTCGAGAAGGATCTGGAGCAGTGGGAGTCGATTACCGCGTGGGTCGACGGGAAGGGCCACGGCGTCAAAGCCGGGAGCGGGAAAGCCGAAGGCGGGAAAGCCGAAAACGGCAAGGCCGCGAACGGGAAGGGCGCAAATAAAAAGGGCTGAAGGCGCGTCTCGCGCATCTTCAGCCCGTCTGCAGCTCCGGCGGCCCGACGGCCGCGGTGCTCAGGTCCAGCTTTGCGTCGGCACGTGATCGCGGCTGCCCTTGATCGCGTTGTTCTCGTCGACGAACACCAGATCCGGCTTCCAGCCCGCCTTGAGTTCTTCCTCGTCGACGTTCGCGAACGCCGCGATGATCACCAGATCGCCCAGTTGCGCGCGCCGTGCCGCCGAGCCGTTCAGCGAGATCATGCCGCTGCCGCGCTCGCCCTTGATCGCATACGTCGAAAAGCGCTCGCCGTTGTTGATGTTCCAGATGTCGATGCGCTCGTTCTCGACGATATTCGCCGCTTCGAGCAGGTTCTCGTCGATCGCGCACGATCCTTCGTAGTGCAGTTCGCAGTGCGTGACCACCGCGCGGTGAATCTTCGACTTCAGCATGTTGCGTTGCATGGCTAATCCTTCCGGCGTCAGATTTCGAGGTTGTCAATCAGGCGCGTCGCGCCGAGCTTGGCAGCCGCCACCACGACGAGCGGCGCATCCAGGTCCTGCGCGGTGGGCGCGACCAGGTTCGAGCGTTTGCGAATCGCGATGTAGTCCGGCTTCCAGCCGCGCGCGGCGAGCGACGCCATCGCTTCCTGTTCGAGCTTCGCGAAGTCGCGGTTGCCCGACAGCACGGCCTGGCGCACGCTTTGCAGCGCGGCGGCCAGCATCGGCGCTTCGGCGCGCTCGGCTTCCGACAGAAAGCGGTTGCGCGAGCTGAGCGCGAGACCGTCGGTGTCGCGCACGGTTTCGGCGGCGATGATGTCGCATGGCAGCGCGAACTGCTCGGTCATCGCGCGCACGATCATCAGTTGCTGGTAGTCCTTCTTGCCGAACACGGCGACGCGCGGCTGCACGCACGACATCAGCTTCATCACGACCGTGCACACGCCCGTGAAGAAGCCGGGGCGGAACTCGCCTTCCAGAATGTCGCCGAGGTCGTGCGGCGGATGTACGCGGTATTCCTGCGGCTGCGGATACATGTCCCGTTCCGTCGGCGCGAACAGCACGTAGACGTTCTCTTTCTGCAGTTTCTCGATGTCCGCTTCCAGCGTGCGCGGGTACTTGTCGAAATCTTCGTTCGGGCCGAACTGCAGCCGGTTCACGAAGATGCTCGCCACGACGGGGTCGCCATGCTGGCGCGCGAGGCGCATCAGCGACAGATGGCCCTCGTGCAGGTTGCCCATCGTCGGCACGAAGGCGGTGCGGTTCTGGCCGCGCAACTGGTCGCGCAATTCCTGGATCGAACTGATGACTTTCATGGTCGGGCGATGTTGGGAGCCGCGCGAGGTGCGTGGCTCGTGGTTGTCTCGGTCACGCGACGGAGCGCGCGGTTTCGTGATATCCGCGAAACCGGGGGCGGCCATCGATGCCGTCCTTCCGGTGGCCAGCTTCAAAGCGCGCGATTGTAGTGGATTTATTGTTGTGCTGCACCGATCCAGGATGGGGGGTATACGCCAGGAATCCCGGATGTTGGAACAGAGCGCCGGCCGGATAAGGCCGGCAGCGTGTCAGGCGGGCAGGTAGGCCAGCCGCACGTAAATTGGCGCGAAGGGCTCGGCCTGCGTGATCTCGACCAGCGATTCACGCGACAGTTCGAGCATCGCAATGAAGTTCACGACCACGACGGGTACGCCGCGCGTCGTGTCGAACAGCTCGGAAAACTCCATGAAGCGCGCGTTCTGCAGCCTGCGCAGGATCACGCTCATGTGTTCGCGCACGGACAGTTCCTCGCGCGAAATCTTGTGATGCTGAACCAGCTTGGCGCGCTTGATCACGTCGGCCCACGCGGAACGCAGGTCGTCCGTGTTCACATCCGGAAAGCGCGGCGTGATGCTCTGCTCGATGTACACCTCGGCGCGCAGGAAATCGCGCCCGAGTTGCGGCAACTGGTCGAGGCGCTGCGCGGCGAGCTTCATCTGCTCGTATTCGAGCAGACGGCGCACCAGTTCGGCGCGCGGGTCTTCCGCTTCCTCGCCCGTGTCCGCCTTCTTCACGGGCAGCAGCATGCGTGACTTGATCTCGATCAGCATCGCGGCCATCAGCAGATATTCGGCGGCGAGTTCGAGATTGGTCTTGCGCAGTTGTTCGACATAGCCGAGGTACTGGGCCGTCACATCGGCCATCGGAATGTCGAGCACGTTGAAGTTCTGCTTGCGGATCAGGTACAGCAACAGATCCAGCGGGCCTTCGAAAGTCTCCAGAAAGACTTCGAGCGCGTCGGGCGGAATGTACAGGTCCTGCGGCAGCTTGAAGAGCGGCTCGCCGTACAGGCGAGCGAAAGCAATGCCGTCGACGGTGTTGGTCGTCGAATCGGTGGCGGGCGCGGCGAGCGCTGCGTCGGACTGTTCCGATGCGGCGCGGGCCTCGTCGGCGGTGGTCACTTAAAAGTTCTGGTAGTAGACGTACGAGGTCTGGTTCACGCGTGCAGCCTGATTGGACGCGCGTTCGTCGAGGTCGATAGGCTGCTTGTCCCACAGCAGCGCGCGGCCGCGGCGCTGCTCGTCTTCCAGAGAGGGCTTTTGCTGCTTCAGTTGATTCAGGAACTGCGTGATATCCGATTGATACATGGCTCGACGTCCGTGAATGAAGATGACGGCGCCCGGAAGGTGGGTCTGATGCGGGGCCGCTGGTGCAGAACAGGATTTTACCGCAAGCCTGCGCGAGCCAAGTGAAAAGTCAGCGGAACCGCGAGCGGTGGGCGGCGTCCAAGGCGGGCAACCGGTCTGCCAGGTCGGCGCCGCGCGCCGCTATCCCGGCGGCTATCCCGTTAATGGCGTGCTGCCGCCGATGTGTTCAAATAGCGCCGTTCCCCTGTGCCGCGACGGCGCCGGGTGTCGGCAGTGTTCAACAAATCGTCAAAAGAGCCGGAGGTCGTGTTTGGCGGGGTGGGCCATCGAGCGATCGCGCGAGCGCCGCAGCGAAAACACAGTGACGGACGGTCGCGCCGGGCGGCGCGCATCGTTGGCGGCGATGCTGCTGCGCGCCTGTCTGTCGTGCGGCTTCTGCGCGCTGCTGCTGGCGACGACGCACGCCCACGCCGCGCGCGCGAAGCCGACTTACAAGGTCGACGTCGAGGTGGAGCCGCGCTCGCTGCGCAAGCTGCTCGAAGAACATCTCGACATTTCCCGCTTCGCGAAACGCGACGACATCAGCCCCGAGCAGTTCGAGTTTCTCGTGACGGCGACGCCGCAGCAGGTGCGCGATCTGGCGTCGACGGAAGGCTATTTCACGCCCGTCGTGCGGACCGACGTGCGCACGATCGACGACAAGAGAGTTGTGCGCGTGTCCGTCGATCCCGGTCCGCGCACCACCATATCGTCGATTTCACTGTCGTTTCGCGGCCCCGTGCTGACGGAAGACCCCGAGCAGGAGAACAAGACCCGCTTCGCGTTCTCGCTGCACGAGGGCGATCCATTCACCCAAGGCAACTGGGACGATGCGAAGGAAGCGGCGCTCAAGGCGCTGCAGTCGCGCCGCTATCTGGGCGCGAAGATCGCGCGTTCGGAAGCACGGGTCGATCCGCGTACGCACGACGCGCAGCTGTCCGTCACCTTCGACAGCGGTCCCACGTTCACGATGGGCAAGCTCGACGTGTCGGGCCCGAGGCGCTATCCGGAACGCATCATCGAGAACGTGAATCCGATTTCGCCGGGCGAAGTCTACGACGTGCAGCGCGTGACCGAACTGCAGCGTCAGTTGCAGAACACACCGTACTACGCGAGCGTCGCGATCGACGTCGGCAACGACACGGAAAAGCCGCTCGAAACGCCGATGCACGTGAAGGTGAGCGAGTATCCGTACAACAGCGTGCGCGGCGGCGTCGGCTATTCGACGGACACGGGCGCGCATATCCAGGGCTCGTATTCGTATCTCGACACGTTCGGCGCAGCCTGGCCGTTCACCGTCGCCGGCCGGCTCGACCAGATCCAGCAGTACGGCCAGGTGACGCTCGCGATGCCGCCCGGCCTGCGCGGCTGGACCAACAGCGCGCTCGTGTCGTACACGAGCACCGATGTGTCCGACACGCGTATCTACAGCTTGCGGGCGGGCTTGCAGCGCGCCCGCACGTCGCAGTACATCGACTACGCGTATTCGCTCCTCTACTACCAGGACAGGCTGGACCAGAACACCCAGGCACCGACCACGAGCCGCGCGCTCGTGCCCGGCTGGTCGTGGACGCGCCGCAATACCGACGACCCGCTGTTTCCGCGCTCGGGCAACCTGATTCACGTCGAGGCAGGCTTTGCCGTGAAAGGCGCGCTGACCGATCAGACCTTCATCCGCGGCTATGCGCGCGGCCAGCAATACTTGCCCGTCGGCGCGCGCGACCTGGTTCTGTTTCGCGCGGAACTGGGCGGCGTGTTCACGAGCGGGCCGTCGAGCGGCGTGCCGGCGTCGCTGCTGTTCCGCGCGGGCGGCTCGAATTCGGTGCGCGGCTACGGGTATCAGAGTATCGGTAACAACGTCGGCGGCTCGATTCTGCCGACCAAGTACCTCGTGACGGGCACTTCCGAATATCAGCACTGGTTCAACCGGGACTGGGGCGCCGCCGTGTTCTTCGATATCGGCACGGCTACCGATACCTGGGGCGAAAAGATTTTCTATCCGGGCGTCGGCCTGGGCGCGCGCTGGCGCAGCCCCGTCGGCCCGGTGAACATCGATCTCGCATACGGCACGCGCAACCGCAGTGTGCGGCCGTATCTGACGCTCGGCATTGCGTTCTGACATCACACTTTGAGCATGACGACGGATCCATCCGCGAATTCATCCGGGAACACGCCTGACGGTACGCCGCCGGACGGCGCGCCGCCGCGCGGTCCGGACGGTCCGGACACGCCGCCGCCCGCCCGCAAGCCGCGGCGCCGGCTGTGGAAGGTGATCGCGTGGGCGATCTTCGCGCCGCTGATGATCGTCGCGCTCATCGGCGGCTTGCTGTACGGCGTCGTGGTGACCGAGCGCGGCACCGCGTACGCGTGGCAGACGGCCGTGAAGCTGCTGCACGGCCAGCTCGAAGGCAAGCTCGACGGCGGCTCGATTGCAACGGGGCTGCACATGCGCGATGTGCGCTGGCGCAGCCTCGACGGCAGCGGCACGGACATCCGTGTCGACCGGATCGACGCGCGATGGGCGCTCGACGACAAGCCGTGGCGCTTCGTCGTCGATTACCTGCACGTGGGCACGGTCGACGCGCGCATCGCGCCGTCCACGTCGAAGTCCGAGCCGATGAGCCTGCCGAAGGATTTGCGGCTGCCGCTGCAACTGGCTGTGCGCGATCTGAGCGTCGAGAAGCTGGTGTTGCACGAAGGCGCGTCGACGAATGAATATTCCCGCCTGCTGTTCCACGGACGCAGCGACGGCCGTCATCACGAGGCTTCCGTCGATCGCCTCGATACGCCGTTCGGCGCGGTGACGGCCGCGGCGAAGCTCGACGGCATGCGGCCGTTTCCGCTGACGGGCGACGCAGGCTACTCCGGCAAGGTCAACAACGAAGCCGTGCAGGTGAGTGCGCACCTGTCGGGCTCGCTCGAAACGCTGATCGCCGAACTCGACGCGACGGGGATGAAGCTGACGGGCCACGCGCGCGTCGAGGCGACGCCGTTTGCGGACGTGCCGCTGCAGCGGGCAACGCTGACCTTCGATCACGTCAACCCGCAGGCCTTCGCGCCGGGCGCACCGCTGGCGGATCTCGCCGTGCGCGCGGAACTGCACCCGGTGCAGCGCGATGCGTCAGGGCAGGGCATGACGGGTGCGCCCGACGCGGCGAGCATCGCCAGCGCCGTGATTGCCGCCAGTGCAGCGTCAGGGGCCAGCGCCGGGAGCCAGGCGAAATCCGCGCGTTCGGCCAGTTCTGCCGGCGCGACGAAAGCGGGCCGCGCGGCCAGCGGCCCGGTCCTCGCGAGCGCGGCCAGTCTGGCCAGCGCGCCCCTCGCTACGCCGACAGCCGACGCGGGTGCCGACCACCGCCCGCCGGGCTTTGCGGTGCAAGGTGAGGTGTCCATCGTGAACGCGAAGCCGGGCTCGATCGACGAACATCTGCTGCCGCTGATCGACGCGCGCGCCGACGTTCAGCTCGATGCAAAGGCGCAGCGCATTTCGAATCTCAACGTGCGTCTCGTCAAGGACGCGACGATCACGGGCGGCGGCGCGCTGATGGGCAAGCGCGGCCAGTTCGACCTGCAGGTCGCGAAGCTGGATCTGAACGCGCTGCAGTCGAGCGTGCGGCCGACCCAGTTCGGCGGTCCCGTGTCGATTCGCCTGAACGACGACGTACAAAGCGTGACGCTCGATCTGAACGATCCGAAGGCGGCGCTGCGTGCGCAGGGCAAGATCACGCTCGATCGCGCGCGCACGAGCTTCAACGACGTGCGCGTGAGCGCCGGTAAGGGACGCATCGACCTCAACGGTGCGATCAAGCGCGATGCCAGTTCGACGTACAACCTCAAGGCGACGCTGACGGATTTCGATCCCTTGTTGCTGACGACGCAAACGCCTTCGCGCTCGGCGGCGCCTGCCCACGCGGGTGCTGCAGGCGGAAAAGGCAAGCGTGCTACCAACGCAAGCGAACCGAAACCAGCGCCGAAACCCCCCGCGAAAACGTCAACGAAAGCGCCTGCGTCACGCAAGATCGAAGCACGCGTGAACGGCACGCTGACGGCGGCGGGCGTGCTTGCACCAACCTTCACGACCAAAGCCGAATTCCGTCTCGGCGAAAGCGTCTACGACGGCCTGCCGATGACGGGCAGCGGCACCATCCAGCTGGCCGGCTCGCGCATCCTGCCGAGCCGCGCGAACCTGTCGGTGGCGGGCAATCAGGTCGATCTGCAGGGCAGCTTCGGCGCACGCGGCGATCGCCTGCGTTTTCACGTCGACGCGCCGGAACTGGAGCGGCTCGGCTTCGGCCTTGCCGGTCTGGTGGCGGCGCAGGGCGATGTGACGGGCACCTTCGAGCATCCGAACGTCGCGCTCGACTACAAGGCGGAGAATGTCGTCTTCGGCGCGAACACGATCGGTCACGCCGAAGGTCACGCCGAACTGCGCGACGGCGCCAACGGCGCGATGGTCTTCACGACGGACGCGCGCAACGTCAGCACGGCGGGCGTCGAGCTGAACACGCTCACTGCGCGCCTGAACGGCACGCGCGCGAAGCACACACTCGATGCCGCCGCGACGGGCACGCTGCAGGGCCGCCCGCTCGATCTGGCCGTCGCCGCGAACGGCAAGCTCACCGACGCGCGCGACGGCACCCACTGGGACGGCACGGTGACGCGCCTGTCGAACAAGGGCACGCCCGCGCTGAACATGGAGGCGCCGCTCACCGTCAGCGCGGGCGGCGGCCGCTTGACGCTCGGCCCGACGAGGCTCGCGCTCGAAGGCGCGGTGCTCGACCTGAAGTCGTTCGCGCTCGATCGCGGGCGCATCCGCTCGGCGGGCACGCTGACTGGGGTGTCGGTGGCGCGCATGCTCGAATTGCGTCAGGAATTCACGGGCGTGCCGTCGACGCTCAAGACCGACCTCATCTTCGACGGCAACTGGGATTTCGCGCTCGGCGAGACGGCGACGGGCCATATCGAGCTGAAGCGGCGCGGCGGCGACATCACGATCGAAGTGGGGCGCGGCTTTGCGCCGCTCGGCATCACCGACGTCGCCGCACGCACGGACTTCAGCGGCGGCAATCAGCTGAACGTGACCGCGCATGCGCAGGCGAGCCGGATCGGTGTGATCGATGTGTCGGCGCACACGACGCTCGTGCCGCGCGACGGCGTGCTGACCGTCAACGACGAAGGTCCGCTGACGGGCACGATCAACGCGAACGTGCCGTCGCTGAAGACGACGGGCGGCCTGTTCGGGCCGAGCTACCTGCTCGACGGCCATCTGGCGCTGAAGCTCGCGCTCGGCGGTACGGTCGCGAAGCCGAACCTGTCGGGATCGCTGGTCGGCGACGATATTTCCGCGACGCTCGTCGATCTCGGCGTGCAGCTGAAGGACGGCATCGTGCGGATTGCGTTGTCCGAGAATCTCGTCGATTTCCAGCAGGTCGAGTTTCACGGCGCGACGGGCACGCTGCGCGCGACGGGCCGCGTGCGCCTCGACAACGCCGAGCCCGATCTGACGGCGAGCATCGTCGCCGACAAGCTCGAACTGTTCGCGTCGCCGGACCGGCAACTGACGATGTCGGGCAGCGCGAGCATCGCGAACGCGGGCACGCAGGGTGGCCTCGCGATCAACGGCAAGTTCGTCATCGATCACGCGCTCTTCGACATGCCCGACAAGTCCGAGCCGCGTCTGGGCGACGATGTCGTGGTCGTGCGTCCGGATGGATCGGTGGCGGGCGGCAAGCCGCAGGAAGTCGGCAACTCGAACAAGCCGGTCGGCCGGTTCGCGCCGCGCGCCAATATCGATATCGATCTTGGACAGAAATTCCGTTTCCGCGGACAGGGCGCGGATGTCGGCCTGCGCGGCACGATCACCGCGCTGAGCGCGCCCAACATGCCGCTGCGCGCCGTGGGCAACGTGCGCGTGACGGAAGGCTCGACCTATACGGCTTTTGGCCGCAAGCTCGGCATCGAAAATGGCTTCTTCACCTTCAACGGGCCGGTCGCGAATCCCGGCATCAATATTCTCGCGATGCGGCGCAACCAGCAGGTCGAAGCGGGCGTGCAGGTGACGGGCACGATCCAGTCGCCCGTCGCGAAGCTGGTGTCGGAACCGAGCGTGCCGGACAACGAAAAGTTGTCCTGGCTGCTGTTCGGCCACGGCACCGACCAGGGCAACAACGTCGGTCAGCAAAGCACGATGACGACGGCGCTGGCGCTGCTTGGCAGCGCCAGCGGCAAGCGCATCGCGCAAGAGTTCGGACTCGACGAATTCTCGATCGGGCGCAGCGAAGTGGGTCTGACCGACCCACAGGTCGTGATGGTGTCGAAGGCGATCAGCGAGTGGCTCGTGATCGGCTACGAACAGGGATTGCAGTCGGCCAGCAACGCGATCAAGGCGACGGTGAACCTGACGCGCTACTGGTCGGTGGCCGTGTACGGCGGCACCTTCCAGGGGATGGATCTGCAATACACGCGGCGCTTCGACCGGTTGCGGTGGTGACTTTCAAAACGACGTAAAAAAACCGGCGGGCGTCTCGCGCCTCGCCGGTTCGTCTGCTGACTGCAGAAACGCGTTACTTCGATTTCGCCCGCGATTTGCTGCTCTTCCTCGTATCGGACCGCGGCTTCGCGTGGTCTTGCGCCTGCGCGTTGACCAGCGCGAGCACATGCCGGCCGAACGCTTCAGGCCGGCCTTCGAAAATCCGCTCGACGGCCTTCTTCTCGATCATCTGACGGCGCAAGGCTTCACGCTCATCGTGTTGGGTGGCGAGGCGCACGGCTGCGCGCACGTACTCGTCGATCGAATGCGCCGTCAGCCACGCGGGCATGCCGGCGCGTTCGAACAGACCGCTGTCGATGTGCTCGAACACCTCGGGGCCGCACAGATTCACACCGGGCAAGCCGAGCGTGAATGCGTCGACGATTCCGTTCGTATTGCCGAACGGGAATGGGCTCACGAACATGTCCATGACGTTGATGACCTTCAGATACGTGCTGTAGCTCAATCCGCCGTACACCAGCACGTTGCTGCGCGGTAGCGCGGACTCCACCAGCTTGCGCACATAGGCGATGTCGAGGCCTTCGGACCACGACGTCATGAAGTGGAAGCACACGCGAACCCCGGCCGTTTCGATGATCTGCCGGCACGCGTCGAGGAAGCGCGGATTGAGCTTCATCGCGCTCGCGGTCACGGCGATGTTCAGATATGCGCCGCGCTCGGGAACGCTCGGGGTGATGTCGGTCAGCAGCTTGGACGGCACATACGGCTGGCCGTCCTTCGGCAGACGCATCAGCTTCTCGCTGAAGCACGCCGGGTCGCCGACGAAATCTTCCTCGACGCTCACATAGTCGATGCACTCGGCGTGCATCGTCGCGGGATGGCCGAGCGCGGCGATCTGTAGCGGCGCAACGCGCACGTTCGTCATGAAGATGGTGTGCGGGAACATGCCGACGCTCGGCATGTAGAGCACGGCGGGCGGGTTCTCCCGCGCGAAGTTCTGGATCTGGCGAACGATCTCGCCGACATACTCAGGATGCTCGAACGGAATAAAGCGGTCGAACACCTCGCGTCCCGCGGCGTCCACATGTTGCGCTTCACCGAACGCGACGACTTCGAAGCGCTCGCGTGCCGCGAGCATCGTGCGCGAATGCGTGCGGTAGATCGAATGGCCGCCGTTGAACCATTCGAGCACGACGATCATCAGCGGCTTGCGGGCAGCGCCGTTTTCACGCTTTCCGGCGTTGTCAGGCAGGACGGCGCGTCCGGCTTCGGCTTCGTGCGCGAGCAGGCCGAGTTCGCCCAGCTTTCTGCGTACGAGCTGGCTGATGCCGCGCTTCATCGCGTGCCGGTTCGGCAGGTCCGAGTAGCTGCAATGCATGTAGGCGCCGCAGACGGCCGGGCCCGGCAAGTCGTCGAGATCCTGGATGGATTCGAGCGCATGCGGCAGCCACTCGATCAGACGTTCACGCTTCTCATGCGCAGCCGGTGAGATCACCACGGCGGAACTGACGACCGACATGCCGAGGCTCGTTGCCAGTACCGGCTCGCTTTTCGCGAGATCGGCGAGGTCGATGTCGTATTCGGATTCGACCGTGTACAGCACGATCTGTTTTCTGATCAACGCCTTTGCGGCTTCGGGATCGTCTGGTTGGGGCGAGTGCGCGAGCAACGCGTGCAGGATGTGATCCATGCTGCCGTACGACGATGCGACGAATAGCATGTTGAGCCAGTGGCGGCTCGAGAAAAGCTGATTGAACTGCAGGTCATTCAGTCGGAAGTGCGGATCGGCGAGGAGGGCGGTGATTGCGTCGGCGATGCGCTGCAGCGTCGAGGTGCCTTCTTCGCTTATCGGGCGAGTGGGATCGGCGAAGGCCAGGTCGACGCCCGGCAGCCGGCTGCGGTTCGAGATGAACGTATTGATCAGCACGACCAGCGCTTCATGCGCTGCTTCGTAGTCGCGCGCGGCGACGAGGGTTTCGAACTGCTCCAGGGAAAATTCAGTGCTCATGTCGGTAATCGAGTGAAGGCGGCCCGGGTCTGGTCGGGCGCGTCGTGTCAACATGGGGAAGCGGGCGAGACCTGGCGGCGTGTGGGAGCGCCGTCGATACATCCGCCGTGATGTCCGTGTCGTCAGCGAAGGGGCTCGCTGACGCGCGTGTCACAAACAGGTCTCAATTTTCAAAGAATTCGTGCCGAATGAATCTAGGAGCAGTCTTATTTTGAGAGAGGAGCGACTCGCCGGAGCGCGGTTCGAGACGAAAAAAAAGCACGTCCGAAGACGTGCTTTCTGGTTGGCGACGAGTGCGCCGGTAGATCGATGCGAGCGTTACTTGACGCGCATGCCCGGCTTCGCGCCGCTGTCCGGTTCGAGCACGTAGATGCCCGGTTCGGCCTTCTCGTCAGCCGCCGATGCCGCGAGCACCATGCCTTCCGACAAGCCGAACTTCATCTTGCGCGGCGCGAGGTTCGCGACCATGACGGTCAGCTTGCCGACCAGTTGCTCCGGCTGATACGCCGACTTGATGCCGGAGAACACGTTGCGCGTCTTTTCTTCGCCGACGTCGAGCGTCAGTTGCAGCAGCTTGTCCGAGCCCTCGACCGCTTTGCAATCGACGATCTTCGCAATGCGCAGATCGATCTTCGCGAAGTCGTCGATCGAGATGATGCCGCTGTCGTCGGGCTTTGCCGCTGCATCGCCGTGGGTGGCGGCCGTCGCTTTCGCGTGCGCCTTGGCTTTGGCCTTGGCGTCGGCCGATTGTGCTTCGGCGGATGCGGCCGGTTGCAGCGAACCGCGGTTTGCGGCGAGCAATGCTTCGATCTGCTTCGGATCGACGCGCGTCATCAGATGCTTGTACGCGTTGATCGCGTGCGTCGAGCTGAGCGGCGCATCGGCGTCCGTCCACTTGAGCGGCTCGATGCCGAGGAACGCCTCGGCCGCTTCCGCGACCTTCGGCAGCACCGGCTTGAGCGCCAGCGACAGCAGACGGAACGCCTCCAGCGACACGCTGCACGTTTCGTGCAGCGCGACTGCGTTGGCGGGATCTTTCGCCTGATCCCACGGCTTGGCCGTGTCGACGTATGCATTGACGGAATCCGCGAGTTCCATCGTCAGGCGTAGTGCGCGGCCGTAGTCGCGTGCCTCGTAGTGCGCGGCGATCTGCGGAATCGCATTGCGCAGCGAGGCGAGCAGCGGATGCTGCATCGCGCTGTCCTGCACGCGGCCGTCGAAGCGCTTGATCAGGAAACCCGCCGCGCGGCTCGCGATGTTCACGTACTTGCCGACGAGGTCGCTGTTCACACGCGCCTGGAAGTCCTCGAGGTTCAGGTCGATGTCTTCCATCGTGCTGTTCAGCTTGGCCGCGAAGTAGTAGCGCAGCCATTCGGGGTTCATGCCCGTTTCGATCACGCTGTTGGCCGTGATGAATGTGCCGCGCGACTTGGACATCTTCGCGCCGTCGACGGTCAGGAAGCCGTGCGCGAACACGTTGGTCGGCGTGCGATGACCCGAGAATTCGAGCATCGCCGGCCAGAACAGCGTGTGGAAGTACAGGATGTCCTTGCCGATGAAGTGGTACTGCTCGGTCGTTGCGCCTTGCTTCGTCCACGCGTCGAAATCGAGGCCGCGCTTTTCGGCGAGGTTGCGGAAGCTCGCGTAATAGCCGACGGGCGCATCCAGCCACACGTAGAAGTACTTGCCCGGCGCGCCCGGAATCTCGAAGCCGAAATAGGGCGCGTCGCGCGAGATGTCCCAGTCGGCAAGCTTCGCTTCGCCTGCGTCGCCGAGCCATTCGCGCATCTTGTTGGTCGCTTCCTGCTGCGCGAGACCGCCCACCCAGCCGCGCAGGAAATTCTCGCAGCGCGGGTCGGACAGCTTGAAGAAGTAGTGCGTCGACGTCTTCTTGATAGGCGTCGCGCCCGACACGACGGAGTACGGGTTGATCAGTTCAGTCGGCTGATAGGTCGAGCCGCACACTTCGCAGTTGTCGCCGTACTGGTCCTTCGCGTGGCACTTCGGACATTCGCCCTTGATGAAGCGGTCCGGCAGGAACATCTCCCTGACGGGGTCGTACGCCTGCTCGATGTCGCGTGCCTCGATCAGGCCGGCTGCCTGCAACGACGTGTAGATCGACTCGGAGAGCACGCGGTTCTCTTCGGAGTCGGTCGAGTAGTAGTTGTCGAACGAAATGCCGAAGTTGTCGAAGTCGCGCTTGTGTTCCTGCCACACGCGGTCGATCAGCTGCTTGGGCGTGATGCCTTCCTGCTCCGCCTTCAGCATGATCGGGGTGCCGTGCGTGTCGTCGGCGCCGACGTAGTAGACCTCGTGCCCGTGCATTCGCAGCGCGCGGACCCAGATGTCCGTCTGGATATATTCGACCAGATGGCCGATATGGATTTGCCCGTTCGCGTACGGCAGGGCAGACGTGACGAGGATCTGGCGGCGGGCCTTCGGCGCGCCGGCGGCGGTGAGGTCCGCGGATTGAACCGCGGTGGCGTCGGTTGCTGACATGTGGGTTCTGTGGACTGGCGCAAGGTACGGGCGGCTGTCCGTCACGACGTTCGACGTCGGTGGACGGCGCTGTGCCCAGGACCGCACGGGCGGGGATGTCCGCTCATGCAGCTCGGGTTGTCGAACGCGGCGGCGCTGACTTTCGTCGCGGGAAACCGGCCCGAACCGCTGATTTTACCAGCGTGATTCATCGAAGGCAGCGCGTATGCGTTGTGCAAGCACCCGTGTGCGTGTCACGCCGCATTCATATTGGCCACGCGGTGAAAGAGGAAGAGGGATGTGTTGCTGGAGGAATGCACGCTGAAGCGGTCGAAACGCGGTCACGCAGCAGGCAAAAACAGCAGGCAAAAAAAACCGGGGCTATGGGCCCCGGAGCAACAACGACAAGAGGAGAATGGTGACGCGGCGGCATCGCCGCACACGTACCGTAAAGACAGACCATGGATTTTCACAAGAGTTCGAAAATTTTTTCGATTGCTTGTGAGACTTGCCGCACGGTGGATCGCGAGGCAGTCGGGGGCTTCCGGCTGAGCCGCCGTCTCGCGATCATGTCTGTCGAACGGTCTTCGCAGGCTTGCCGCGAAGACCCGTCCATCTCCCAAACGTTACTGCGGTTACTGCGCGTGCTGTGCCGTTGCGCGCAGGTAGATCTCCACGCGACGGTTCTGCGCACGGCCTGCTTCCGTGTTGTTGTCGGCGATCGGCTGGTTCGCGCCCATGCCCGTAGCGGACAGGCGCTGAGCCGCGACGCCGTCCGTCGCGAGCTGCTGCGCCACGCTCTGCGCGCGGTTGACCGACAGCGTCTGGTTGTAAGCGGGCTGACCCGTGCTATCCGTGTGGCCCACGACTTGCGCCACCACTTCCGGGTTCTGGTTCAGCGTTTGCGCAACTTGCGACAGAACCGGCGCGAACGACGGCTTGATTGCGTAGCTGTTGGTGTCGAACGTGACCGAACTCGGGATGTTCAGCTTGAGCGAGCCGTCCGGCTGCTCGGTGATCTGCGTGCCCGTACCCTTCGTCGCGCCGCCCAGCTTGTTCTTGATGTTCTGCCAGTTGTAGCCGGTCACGCCGCCGACTGCCGCGCCGACGCCTGCGCCGATCGCAGCGCCCTTGCCGCCGCCGAAGATCGCGCCCAGCGCAGCGCCCGTGCCGGCGCCGACGCCCGTGCCGACGGCCGTGTTCGTGCCTTGTTCAGTCGCGCAGCCGCCGAGCAGCGCGCCGACGACAGCCAGTACCGACAGGCGGGTCATGATTTTTGCATTCATCGTAATGGGTCCTCTCTTGAATAAACGGTCGATGCATGGGCTCGCGAAGCGCGCCGACAGCCGGAAAGGGTCTTCCGGCAGGCCCGGGCGTCAGCCACTACAATGACGACTAGGCAGGCGGCGATTCGGCCCTATTGCAAAACTTGCGCGGCAAGCGTGCCAATGAGACAGGTTTTAGGCAATGCCGGCTAACAATTTCTTTCAATATTTCAGGCGCGTGGCGGAGACTTCGATCGCGCACCGCGCCCAGCGTTCCCACGGAGACTCAATGAGCATCGATCGGGCTTTGGTCGACGCGGCCCTCGCGGCCATCACCGACCCCAACACCCAGCGGCCCTTCGCAGCAGCGAAGAACTTCAGGAACGTGAACGTCGATGGTGCCACGGTCAGCGTCGACGTGGTACTCGGCTATCCGGCCAAACGCCAGTTCGACGCGATTCGCGCGCTGGTCGAGAATGCGCTGCGCGCGGTGCCCGGTGTCGCCGGCACGCGCGTGCAGGTCTCGCAGGACATCGCCGCGCATACGGTGCAACGCGGCGTGAAACTGTTGCCGAACGTGAAGAATATCGTCGCTGTCGCGTCGGGCAAGGGCGGCGTCGGCAAGAGCACGACGGCCGTGAACCTGGCGCTTGCGCTCGCGAGCGAGGGTGCGTCGGTGGGCATTCTCGACGCGGACATCTACGGTCCGTCGCTGCCGATGATGCTGGGCATCGAAGGCCGCCCCGAGTCGCCCGACGGCCAGTCGATGAACCCGATGACAGGCCACGGCGTGCAGGCGAATTCAATCGGTTTTCTGATCGAACAGGACAACCCGATGGTGTGGCGCGGCCCGATGGCGACCTCGGCGCTCGAGCAGCTCCTGCGGCAGACCAACTGGAAGGACCTCGACTACCTGATCGTCGACATGCCGCCGGGCACGGGCGACATCCAGCTCACGCTGTCGCAGCGCGTGCCCGTGACGGGCGCCGTGATCGTCACGACGCCGCAGGACATCGCGCTGCTCGACGCGAAGAAGGGCTTGAAGATGTTCGAGAAGGTGGGCATTCCGATTCTCGGCATCGTCGAGAACATGGGCCTGCATATCTGTTCGAACTGCGGCCACGAGGAGCACATCTTCGGCACGGGTGGGGCGGAGCGCATGTCGAAGGAATATGGCGTCGACGTGCTGGGCAGTCTGCCGCTCGATATCTCGATCCGCGAGCAGGCCGACTCGGGCCAGCCGACGGTCGTCGCGGATCCGGACGGCCGCGTCGCGGAGATCTATCGGTCGATTGCGCGCAAGGTCGCGATTCATATCGCCGAACGCTCGCGCGACATGAGTTCGAAGTTCCCGACCATCGTCGTGCAGAACACGTAACACGCAACATGCGGCACCGCTGCGCAGGCCCGGAAGCGTCTGTGCAGCGAGCCGCACGCGATAACCGAACAACTCCTCAGGGGGCGGGTAGAAAGGGGCCTGAATGGAGCCCTGCTCGCGGTATCATGTCGGCTTCATCAGGTCCGGCAACGCGGTCGCGGGGACGGCCGGCGCTCGACAAGAGGATCGCATGAGAAAACGAATCGGCGGCGAGGCGATCAAGACCATCGTCGTCCTGGCTGCGACCAGCGCCTTGCTGTCAGGGTGCATGGGTTTCCTGAAGCCACAGGAGAAGCGCGCAGACGCGCAAATGGTGCCGACGCTGGGCAACCAGGCGCGCGGCATGGTCACGTTCATCGAACGTGCGGACGGTGTTCAGGTCACCTACAACCTCACGGGCCTGCCGCCGAACAGCGATCACGCGCTGCAGGTTCACGAGCGCGGCGATTGCAATTCCGCCGATGGTTCGGGCGCGGGCGCCGTGTTCGCACCGGCTGCCGAACGCATGAAGTCGGGCGCGCGCGTCGAAGGCGATCTTGGCAATATTCACGCTGATGCAGCGGGCGTGGCAGCGGGTTTCATCGTCGCGCCGGACGTGTCGCTCGACGGCGTGCGCTCCGTGTTGCAGCGCGCCGTGCTGTTGCATCGCGAACCTTCCGATCCCTATGCCTATCCGCAACATGGCGCCGGCTCTGCGCTCGCGTGCGGGCTGATCCGTCAGTAAGACCGTTCCCTCACGAGCTGAGGGTTTTCCGGTCGCGAATCCCGTCTGCCAATCGTTTGCGTGCCGCGCAAACGCCTGTTTATCCCTGTGTTTCCGCTTCGGTTTCCGCGCTCATTCGCTTTGCATCGTCGAGCGATACTGCACCGTGTTCGCCGCTCATGCGGTGCGTGCGCGAACGCGATTCGAGCCGCATCGGGCACGGCCGCCGTGTTCGCGTAAAATAAGCGCCTTTCGTCCGGCGGCATGCGTTGCGAAAGCAGCGCGCAAGCGTCAGCCGGCCCGATTTCACCTCCCGTCAGCAGCGTTCACCTATGAGCATCAAATCCGACAAGTGGATCCGGCGCATGGCCGAAGAGCACAACATGATCGAGCCGTTCGCGCCGAATCAGGTGCGCGCGACGGAAGACGGTCGCAAGATCGTCAGCTACGGCACCTCGAGCTACGGCTACGACATCCGCTGTGCCGACGAATTCAAGATCTTCACGAACATCAACTCGACCATCGTCGATCCGAAGAACTTTGACGAGAAATCGTTTGTCGATTTCAAGGGCGACGTCTGCATCATTCCGCCGAATTCGTTCGCGCTCGCGCGCACGGTCGAATATTTCCGCATTCCGCGCAGCGTGCTGACGGTGTGCCTGGGCAAGTCGACGTATGCGCGCTGCGGCATCATCGTCAACGTGACGCCGTTCGAGCCTGAATGGGAAGGGCACGTTACGCTCGAATTCTCAAATACGACACCTTTGCCTGCGAAAATCTACGCGAACGAAGGCGTCGCGCAGGTGCTGTTCTTCGAAAGCGACGAGATCTGCGACGTGTCGTACGCGGATCGCGGCGGCAAGTACCAGGGCCAGCACGGCGTGACGTTACCGAAGACGTAACGCAAAACGCGCATTGAATCACCAGCTATCCGGGTGACCGCTGCGCATCATCGAGCAGCGGTCGTTCTTTTTGGAGAATCGTCCATGAAGTTTCGTTTTCCCGTCGTCATCATCGACGAAGATTTCCGCTCCGAGAACATCTCGGGTTCAGGCATCCGTGCGCTTGCCGAGGCCATTGAAAAAGAAGGCGCGGAAGTGCTGGGTCTCACGAGCTATGGCGATCTGACGTCGTTCGCGCAGCAGTCGAGCCGCGCGTCGTGCTTCATCCTGTCGATCGACGACGACGAACTGCTGCCTTACGTCGAGAACAACGACGGCGAGGCACCCGACATCGCGCCCGCGATCGTCGACCTGCGTGCGTTCGTCGAAGCAGTGCGCAAGCGCAACGCGGACATCCCGATCTTCCTGTACGGCGAAACGCGCACCTCGCGTCACCTGCCGAACGACATCCTGCGCGAACTGCACGGCTTCATCCACATGTTCGAGGACACGCCGGAATTCGTCGCGCGGCACATCATCCGCGAGGCGAAGGTGTATCTGGATTCGCTCGCGCCGCCGTTCTTCAAGGAACTGGTGCAGTACGCGGACGAAGGCTCGTACTCGTGGCACTGCCCCGGTCACTCGGGCGGCGTCGCGTTCCTGAAGAATCCGCTCGGCCAGATGTTCCACCAGTTCTTCGGCGAGAACATGCTGCGCGCGGACGTCTGCAATGCCGTCGACGAACTCGGCCAGTTGCTCGACCATACGGGTCCGGTCGCGGCATCCGAGCGCAACGCCGCGCGCATCTTCAGCGCGGACCATCTGTTCTTCGTGACGAACGGCACGTCCACGTCCAACAAGATCGTCTGGCACGCAACGGTCGCGCCGGGCGACATCGTGCTGGTGGACCGCAACTGCCACAAGTCGATCCTGCACGCGATCACGATGACGCATGCGATCCCCGTGTTCCTCACGCCGACGCGCAATCACTTCGGCATCATCGGACCGATCCCGCGCGACGAGTTCAAGCCGGAAAACATCCGCAAGAAGATCGAGGCGAATCCGTTCGCGCGCGAAGCGCTCGCGAAGAACCCGAACCTCAAGCCGCGCATTCTGACGATCACGCAAAGCACGTATGACGGCGTGATCTACAACGTCGAGATGATCAAGGATCTGCTCGGCGATCTGCTCGACACGCTGCATTTCGACGAAGCGTGGCTGCCGCACGCCGAATTCCACGAGTTCTATCAGGACATGCACGCGATCGGCGCGGGCCGTCCGCGCACGGGCGCGCTGGTGTTCGCGACGCACTCCACGCACAAGCTGCTCGCGGGCATTTCGCAGGCTTCGCAGATCGTCGTGCAGGACAGCGAGAACAGCACGTTCGACCGCCATCGCTTCAACGAGGCGTATCTGATGCACACGTCGACGAGCCCGCAGTACGCGATCATCGCGTCGTGCGACGTGGCCGCCGCGATGATGGAGCCGCCGGGCGGCACGGCGCTGGTCGAAGAATCGATCGCCGAGGCACTCGATTTCCGCCGCGCGATGCGCAAGGTCGACGCCGAATACGGCGACGACTGGTTCTTCAAGGTCTGGGGCCCGGAAGAGCTGGCGGAAGAGGGCATCGGCTCGCGCGACGACTGGATGCTGCGTCCGAACGACCGCTGGCACGGCTTCGGCCCGTTGGCCGACGGCTTCAACATGCTCGACCCGATCAAGGCGACGATCATCACGCCGGGCCTCGATGTCGACGGCGAATTCGGCGAGACGGGCATTCCCGCCGCGATCGTCACGAAGTATCTGGCCGAGCACGGCATCATCGTCGAGAAGACGGGTCTGTACTCGTTCTTCATCATGTTCACGATCGGCATCACGAAGGGCCGCTGGAACTCGATGGTCACGGAACTCCAGCAGTTCAAGGACGACTACGACAACAATCAGCCGCTGTGGCGCGTGCTGCCCGAGTTCGTTGCGCAGCATCCGGCGTACGAGCGCATCGGCTTGCGCGATCTGTGCGAGCAGATCCACAGCGTCTATCGTGCGAACGACATCGCGCGTCTGACGACGGAGATGTACCTGTCGAGCATGGAACCGGCGATGAAGCCGTCCGACGCATTCGCAAAGCTCGCGCACCGCGAGATCGACCGCGTACCCATCGACGAACTGGAAGGCCGCGTCACGTCGATCCTGTTGACGCCGTATCCGCCGGGCATTCCGCTGCTGATTCCGGGCGAGCGCTTCAACAAGACCATCGTCAGCTATCTGCGTTTCGCGCGCGAGTTCAACGAGCGCTTCCCGGGCTTCCACACGGATATCCACGGGCTGGTCGGCGAAACGATCAACGGACGCATCGAGTATTTCGTCGATTGCGTGCGCGATTCGTGATGCTGACGGCATTGCGCTTGCGGCTCGCGCACCGCGCCCGTGAGGGTGCGGCGATGCTGTGCGCGGTCGCTTCGTCAGTCGCGATGACGGCAGCGCTGCTGGGCGCGCCCGTCGCGGCGCACGCCGAAGTCGCCGCCGCCGATCCCATCGACGCGTCGATGCGCACGTGTCTCGCGCGCGCGGACATGTCGTCGACGGTCGGCCAGGTGCAGTGCATGGATACGGCGCGGCTTGCGTGGCAGGCGTCGATGGATCAATCGTTCCAGCAGATGCAGTCGCAGCTGCCCGACGCATCGCGCAAGAAGTGGGACGAGAGCCAGAAGCGCTGGAAGGCCTGGCGCGAAGCCGACGGCAAGCTGCTTGCCGCCGTACTCGCGACGACGCACGGCACGTCGTATCAACTGTCGGGCGCCGACATGCAGCTGCAGCCCGTGCGCGACCGCGCGCTCGCGCTGCGTGCCGTGGCGGCGCAGGCGGGCAAACCCGACCCGAAGACGCGCCCGCGCGCCTGTTCGTTCGACGCGCAGTGCGAGCACGCGGCGTTCGACCTGAACCGCTATTACCGCCGCCTGCACGCGAAGCTGCCGGCGCACTCGCGCCCCGTGCTCTCGCGCGCTGAACGCTCGTGGACTGCCTACCGCGACGCGACCGTTCCGCTGATGGACGCGCGCTCGCAGGTCGATATCGTCGGTGCGCGCGTCGCGCAACTCAAGCGTATGGGCGATACAGCCGGCAACGACTGAGCCGCGCATCTCCTCATCCCGAAAGTAGCAACACGGCCGCACGGCCACTTTCATGCGCGCGGCATAAACTGCCGCGTTGCATGAGGATTTCTTAAAGTCGCGCCAATACCTGCCGATATCTTACATTCCGTTACCCGGAATGCCGGATGGAAGCGCGGGCTGCAGTACACCCGATTCAAAAGGCCTCCGGGACATGGGCCAATCTTTGAACGGGAAAATAATCTTGAGAGTAAAAACACCTTCCGTACTGCTCGTCGCTGCGCTCGTTGCAGCGGGACTGAGCGGATGCGCGACGGAGACGTCGCACGCATTGCCGACGCCTGAAGTCAGCAGCGCACATGTACCGTATGCCGGCAAGCTCGTCCCTGTCGCCGTCGGCAAGTTCGACAACCGTTCGAGCTATATGCGCGGCATCTTCTCCGACGGCATCGACCGCGTCGGCAGCCAGGCCAAGACCATTCTCGTCACCACGTTGCAGCAGAGCCGCCGTTTCTCCGTGCTCGAACGCGACAACCTCGGCGAGATCAAGCAGGAAGCCGCAATCGCCAACAAGACGCAAAAGCTCAAGGGCGCGAACTACGTGATCACGGGTGACGTGACCGAGTTCGGCCGCAAGGAAGTCGGCGATCAGCAACTGTTCGGCATTCTGGGCCGCGGCAAGAGTCAGGTCGCGTACGCGAAGGTCAGCCTGAATATCGTCGATACGACGACCTCGGAAGTGATCGCGTCGAGCCAGGGCGCGGGCGAATACAGCCTGTCGAACCGCGAGATCATCGGCTTCGGCGGCACGGCTTCGTACGACTCCACGCTCAACGGCAAGGTGCTCGACCTCGCCATCAAGGAAGCCGTCAACCATCTCGTCGAGCAGGTCGACGCAGGCGCGTTGCAGGCCGCGAACTAACAACAACACTTCGAAACCACAAGACCATGTCGAACATCAAGAACAGGCTGACGGGCCTCGCGCTGCCCGTCGCGGCAGCGTGCGCGCTGCTGTCGGGGTGCGCGAACACGAAGACGGCTTCGCTGTATCAATGGGACGGCTATCAGCCGCAGGTCTACGAATACTTCAAGGGGCAAAAGAGTCCGCTCGAGCAGATCGACGCGCTCGAAAAGGCGCGCCAGCAGATGCTCGCGAAGAACGCCTCGGCGCCGCCGGGATTCCATGCGCATCTCGGGATGCTGTACGCGAGCGTCGGCAAGGATCAGGAAGCCAAACAGGAACTGCTCGCCGAGAAGCAGTCGTTTCCTGAATCGTCGACTTACATGGACTTTCTGCTGAGCAAATTCCAATGACTATCTCCCGCTTCCTCTCATTGAAACTGATCGCCGCGCTGGCCGTGCTGGTGTCGTTGACGGCGTGCGTTGCGCATGCGCCGCGTCAGGCCGACTACACCGCCTTTCGCAACAGCAAGCCGAAGACGATTCTCGTGCTGCCGCCCGTCAACGAGACGGCGGATGTGAACGCGACCTACGGCATGCTGTCGCAAATGACGATGCCGCTCGCCGAAGGCGGCTATTACGTGGTGCCCGTCGTCGAGATGGAAGAGACCTTCCGTCACAACGGCCTGACCACGCCGACGGACATCCAGAACGTCGCGCCCGACAAGCTGCGCAGCATTTTCGGCGCGGACGCCGCCGTGTATACGCGGATCACGCAGTACGGTTCGAAGTACATGATCGTCGACAGCACGACGGTGGTGTCGGCGAGCGCGAAGCTCGTCGACCTGCGTTCGGGCGATACGCTGTGGCAAGGTTCGTCGAGTGCGACGGGCAAGGAGCTGGGCGGCAACGTCAACGTCGGCGGCGGGCTGATCGGCGCGCTCGTGCAGGCCGCCGTGAAGCAGGTCGCGCACACGCTGACCGACGAGTCGCACGATGTGGCCGGGCTGACGAGCCGCAAGCTGCTGTCGAGCGGCGGCCCGAACGGCCTGATGTACGGTCCGCGCTCGCCGAAGTTCGGCACGGACTGATGCCTTCGCGACGCGTGCGCCGGGTCGGCCGGCGGCGCGCGCGTCGTGCTCGCATCAGGTGAGCAGATAGCCGTCTTTCAGTTCTACCTTTTTCAGTTGCGGCTGCGCGAGCAGATCGCGCGCCGCATCTTCGATGAACGCGGACAGCGCATCGAGCGCGAGATCGTTGTCGTCGGTGCCGAACGGCTCTTCGATCTGTGACGCGATCGCGTCGAGCGCCATGAACGTGTAGGCGACGAACACCGAGAACAGCGGCGCAAACGCGCCGACACTTTCCACCAGCCCGAACGGCAGCGCCGCGCAGAAGAAGTACACGGTGCGGTGGATCATCACCGAATACGCGAACGGCAGCGGCGTCGACAGGATCCGCTCGCAACCGCCCACCACATCCGACATCCCGTTCAGATTGCGGTCGATGGCCTGCACGGTCCATGCATCGAGCTTGCCGTCGCGTGCATGGCGCTGCACCCATTCGCCGAGCCACAGCATGATGGTTGCGGGCCGATAGCGCGACGCCATCACACGCTCGAAGAGCGCCGGGTCGAGCCGTGTCGACAGATCATGCGACGGATCCGTGCCGCGCAACTGATGCCGCAGCGCATGCGCGAACGCGCCCAGTGCGTACACGAAAGCTTGCGTATCGGCGGCGGCGATGTGGCCCATCGGCATCGTCAGCACCTGACGCGTGAGCGAGCGCGTTTCGTTGAGCAGCCGTCCCCACAGTTTGCGTGCTTCCCAGTAGCGGTCGTAGCTCGCGCTGTTGCGAAAGCCGAGAAAGATCGCGAGCGCAATGCCGATCAGCGAGAACGGCGTGGTGCTGACGTTGACCGTAATCTTGAGGATGTGATCGTGCACGCCGAGTGCGACCAGCGAGATCAGCAGAATGAGGCAGAGGCGCGGCAGCAGCTCGGGCAGCACGGAGCCGCGCCAGGCGAGCAGCATGCGGAACCAGTGGAGTTGTGGGCGGATGATCATGAGCGTGAATGGTCAAAACGGATGGTTGCCTCGATAGTAGCCGACGTGCTGCGACAAACGGTGGAGGGCAGGGCGGCCGATCGTCGCTGCGCGTTCGCGGCGCAGACAAAAAAGGCGGACCCTCGCAAAAGAGTCCGCCTTTCAGCCTGGGCAGGAAAACGCTTTAGCCGAGCGCAGCCCGTGCAGCAGCGATGGCAGCGCGCACCTGATCCGGCGCGGTGCCGCCCGGATGATTCCGGCTCGCAACCGATCCTTCGAGCGTCAGATAGCCGAACACGTCGTCGCCCAGCAGCGTGGCGACGTTCGGCAGTTCGGCCTTCATTTCGTCGAGCGTCAGATCGGCGAGATCGCAGCCGCGATCGTCGCAAACCTTCACCGCATGCGCGACGGCTTCGTGCGCGTCGCGGAACGGCAGGCCGCGCTTGACGAGGTAGTCGGCGAGATCAGTTGCGGTCGAGAAGCCTTGCAGCGCAGCCGCGCGCATCGCTTGCGGCTTGACCGTGATGCCCGCGACCATTTCAGCGAAGATGCGCAGCGTATCGGCGACGGTGTCGACGGTATCGAACAGCGGTTCCTTGTCTTCCTGATTGTCCTTGTTGTACGCGAGCGGCTGGCCTTTCATCAGCGTGAGCAGCGCCATCAGGTGGCCGTTCACACGGCCCGTCTTGCCGCGCGCGAGTTCGGGCACGTCGGGGTTCTTCTTCTGCGGCATGATCGACGAGCCGGTGCAGAAGCGATCGGCGATATCGATGAAGCCGACGCGCGGGCTCATCCACAGCACGAGTTCTTCCGAGAAGCGCGACACGTGCGTCATCACGAGTGCCGAAGCGGCGGTGAATTCGATCGCGAAGTCGCGGTCGGACACGGCGTCGAGCGAGTTCGCGCAGATGCCGTCGAAGCCGAGCGTCTTCGCGACGGCGTGACGGTCGATCGGGTAGCTGGTGCCCGCGAGCGCCGCTGCGCCGAGGGGCAGGCGGTTCACGCGCTTGCGGGTGTCGAGCATGCGTTCGGCGTCGCGCGAGAACATTTCGACGTAGGCGAGCAGGTGATGGCCGAACGTCACGGGCTGCGCGACCTGCAGGTGCGTGAAGCCCGGCATGATCGTGTCCGCGTTCTTTTCCGCGAGGTCGAGCAGCGCGCCGCGCAGATCCTTCAGCAAATCGCCGATGCGGTCGATCTCGCCGCGCAGCCACAGGCGGATGTCCGTCGCGACCTGGTCGTTGCGCGAGCGGCCCGTGTGCAGGCGCTTGCCCGCGTCGCCGATCAGGGCGGTGAGGCGCGCTTCGATGTTCAGGTGCACGTCTTCGAGATCGAGCTGCCACTCGAACTCGCCGCGCTCGATTTCACCCTTGATCTGCGCCATGCCGCGCTGGATCGCGGCGAGGTCGTCGGCGCTGATGATCTTTTGCGCGGCCAGCATCGACGCGTGCGCGAGCGAGCCTTCGATGTCGACGAACGCGAGACGCTTGTCGAAGAAAACCGACGACGTGTAGCGCTTGACGAGTTCCGACATCGGCTCGGAGAAGCGAGCCGACCAGGCTTCGCCTTTTTTATGCAGTTGGGACGTCATGGTGATGGGCAGTGTGCGAGGTGAAGACGCGGACGGCGCGGCACGGGTGCCTGGTGCTGCGCCGCCTTGAAGGAGACAACGATTTTAACACCCGCGGCGCGGGTGGCTTTCCGTCGACGCGCGCGATCATTCGCGCACGAGCACGACGAGCTTCAGGTCTTCGCGGTGCGCGGGCTTGAAGGTGATCTGGTGATAGACGACGTGGCCGTCGCGCGGGTGGTCGAACTGGCGCTGGCCGCCTTCGCGCTCGTTGACGTCCTGCGACGCCCAGAAGCGCGCGAATTCGTCGCTGGCGGCGGAGAGCGAGTCGATCAGCGAGCGTGTGGGCGCGTCGTTCTGATGGCGGATCGAATCCGCGCGATATTCGGCGGCGAGGCGCCGCGCGCGGATTTCCCAGTCGACGATCAGACGGCGCGCTTCCGGCGACAGGAACGTGTAGCGCAGCAGATTGCGGTCGTGGTCGCCGTCGAGCCAGCCGACGAACAGGTCCGACGCCGGCGGGTTCCACGCGAGCGCGGTGAACTGCCGGTCGAGCACGTATGCAGGCGCGTTCACGAGCTGGACGGTCTTGAGCAGCATCGCGGGGGCATCGGTGGCGGCGGGGTCGGGCTCGGCGGGATCGCGCTGCGCGGCCAGCTCGAACAGATACGCACGTTCGGCGCGCGAGAGCTGCAGCGCGACGGCGATGCGCGCGAGGGCCTCGGCGGAAGCGGACACGGGGCGCCCCTGTTCGATCCACGTGTACCAGGTCGGGCTCACGCCGCACAGCTGCGCGACTTCCTCGCGGCGCAGACCAGGTGTGCGGCGGCGCGGGCCGGGCGGCAGCCCGACGGCTTGCGGCGACAGACGCTCGCGATGTGCACGGATGAATTCGCCGAGCGCACGGGCGGGCGACGCGTCGAGCGGCGGGGTGGAATCTTCGGGAGGCAGCGTGGTCATGATGCGGGACGACGGTTGGCGGGTAATCGTGATACCAGAATAATTGCTTGACTTGTACCGGTACAGAGCGGGCTCTATTGTAGCGACAGGAACGGCGCGTGCGAACAGGCGGGCCGCTTCGGGAATTCGACCTCACCTCACAAACGACCCAGAAAGGGCGGGAGCACACGATGAAGCATCACGATCAGGTAGCCGATGCATTCGGCTCGACGGCGGCCGCGTACTTGACGAGCCAGGTACACGCAACGGGGGCGGATTTGCAGACGCTGGCGGCGTCGGTGGCCGCGACGCCGGGCGCGGCGGTGCTCGACATGGGTTGCGGCGCGGGGCACGCCAGTTTTGCCGTGGCGCCGCATGCGGGGTCGGTCGTCGCATATGACATTGCGCAGCAGATGCTCGAGACGGTTGCCGGCGCCGCCGTGGAGCGCGGCTTTTCGAATATCCGTACGCAGCAGGGCGCGGCCGAGAAATTGCCGTTCGCGGATGCGTCGTTCGACTGGGTGATCAGCCGGATGAGTGCGCATCACTGGCACGACGTGCCGCTCGCGCTCGCCGAAGTGCGGCGCGTGTTGAAGCCGGGTGGGCGCGTGCTGTTCATCGACATTGCCGGGAGCGATCATCCGTTGCTCGATACGCATTTGCAGGCGGTCGAGGTTCTGCGCGATGGCTCGCATATTCGCGATTATCGCGGGGATGAGTGGATTTCATTTTTTGCTGCCGCAGGCTTTGAGGCTGTTGTGCGCGAGCGCTGGAGACTGGAGATCGAGTTCGCCTCGTGGGTGGCGCGGATGAAGACACCCGAGGCTCGTGTTGCTGCTATCCGGTCTTTATGGGCTTTTGCCCCGGATGAGGTTCGGGAGTATTTCGATGTCTTGCCGGATGGGTCTTTCAAGCTCGATGCTTTGATGATCGAGGCTTCGTGATCGGTTTTTGCCTGCGGCAGCGCCGTTTTTTTCTTTGCTGGCATCCGCGGTTTGCTTCTGGTTTGCTAGTGTTGCCCCTGTGCGGGGCGGCACTTACTTTCTTTGCCGCCGCAAAGAAAGTAAGCAAAGAAAGCGGGCTCACACCGCCAGTGCTTGTTCTTGCCTGCGGGCCCCCAACAGTTCTTACGCTCCACGCGGCATCGCGCTATTTCATGCGCGTTGCCAGCGTGCTCACTCACGCCTCACCCACTTCGCACCCCCGCGCCACGGGCCGCGTTACCAGGCGTTCGCGGCCGCCCAGGTGGCAAACTGTGTGTAGGCCGTCGCGATCGAAGTGCACCACTCCGGACTGAAAAGCGGGATCGGTGTCGTAGGATCGCGAACGCATGCGGTGCGACGACCGACACACAGTTTGCCACCTGGGCGGCGGTAGACTTTCCGGTAACGCGGAGCGTGACGCCGGAGTGGGAAGTGGGTGAGGCGTGCAGTTCGCACGCTGGCAACGCGCATGAAATAGCGCGATGCCGTGTGGAGTGCGGGACCCGTTGGGGGCCCGCAGGCAGGGACACGGGCTGGCGGTGTGAGCCCGCTTTCTTTGCTTACTTTCTTTGCGGCGGCAAAGAAAGTAAGTGCCGCCCCGCACAGGGGCAACGCCAGCAAACCCGAAGCAAAACGCGGATGCCACCGAGCGTGCAAAAGCAAAACGCGGGATGCCAGGCGAGAGTGCAAAAACAAAACGGGCGGCAAGCCCAAAACAACAGCAAGCCGCCCGCAGGGCAAAAAATCAACCGGTATTCCTTAACCCAGCCGCAATCCCATTGATCGTCAAATGAATCCCGCGCCGCACGCGCACATTCGTATCCCCACCGCGATGGCGCTTCAACAACTCCACCTGCAGGTGATTCAATGGATCGAGATAAGGAAAGCGATTCTTGATCGACCGCGCCAGCAACGGATTATCGGAAAGACGTTCTTTCTGCCCGGTAATCTCGGACAGCACATTCGACGTGCGCTCCCACTCGGCCACGATCCGTTCGAACACGTGCTTGCGCAGCTTCTTGTCAGTCACGAGCGCGGCATAGCGCGACGCCACCGCGAGGTCGGTCTTCGCCAGCACCATGTCCATGTTCGACAGCAGATTCGAGAAGAACGGCCACACCTTGTGCATCTTGCGCAACTGGTTCAAACGGCGTTCACGCTCGGTATTCGTATCCGCCGCATCGAGCCAGCCGGCGACCGCGCTGCCGAAGCCATACCAGCCCGTCAGCAGCAGACGGCATTGTCCCCATGAGAAGCCCCAAGGAATCGCGCGCAAATCCTCGATCTTGCGTTGCTTCGGATCCTGCAGCTTGCGCGAAGCGGGACGGCTGCCGATGTTCAGCTCGGCAATCTCCGCAATCGGCGTCGACGAGAAGAAGTAGTCGGTGAAGCCAGGCGTCTCGTAGACGAGCGCACGGTACGACGCCATCGCCGCGTCGGACAACACCTGCATCGTTTCTTCGAACTCCGGAAGCTGCGATTTGGGCGCGCTGCCGTGCGGCAGCAGCGACGCTTCGAGCGTCGCGGCGACCACCGTCTCCAGATTGCGCCGGCCGATGTTCGGATTGCCGAACTTGCTCGCAATCACTTCGCCTTGCTCGGTCAGACGGATCTGACCGTCGACGGTGCCGGGAGGCTGCGACAGGATCGCCTGATAGGTCGGGCCGCCGCCGCGTCCGACCGTGCCGCCACGCCCGTGGAACAGGCGCATCGTGATGCCCCGCTCGTTGAAGAGCGAGACGAGCGCCAGTTCCGACCGATACAGCTCCCAGTTCGACGTCAGGAAGCCGCCGTCCTTGTTGCTGTCCGAATAGCCGAGCATCACTTCCTGCTCGTTGCCCTGATTCTCGATGATGGCATCGATGCCCGGCAGCGCGAGCAGATCGCGCATGATGTGCGACGCGTTGCGCAAATCGGGAATCGTCTCGAAGAGCGGGATCACCATCAGGCCAGCGCGCGCCGGATCGGCCGTGCTGCCGAGCGAGCCTTGCAGCAGGCCCGCTTCCTTTTGCAGCAGCATCACTTCAACGAGATCGCTGACCGTCTCCGTGTGCGAAATGATGTAGTTGCGGACCGCGCGCGCACCGAACTTCTCGCGCGTCACGCGCGCCTGTTCGAGCACGCCCAGCTCGCTCTTCACAAGGTTCGAATAGGCGACGTACGGCGAGCGCAACAGGCGCGGCTGCGCGAGTTCCGCCATCAGCACGCGCAGCTTCTCCGCTTCGGAGAGCGCCGCGTAATCGCTTTCGACGCCCGCGCGCTTCAGCAGCTCCGCGATCACGGCTTCATGAATGTCGGAGCTCTGGCGCAGATCGATGCTCGCGAGATGGAAGCCGAACACTTCGGCCGCGCGCGTCAGGGGCGACAGACGCGGCGTCGCGAGCGACGCGCCATGATGCTCGGCGAGCGAATCGATCAGCACGTGCAGGTCGCGCACGAACTCCGACGAATCTCCGTAGGGCACGGCGCGGATCGGCGGAATGCCGGGACCGGCGCTGCGCACGGGCACCACGCCTTCGCCGAGACGCACGCGCGCGCTCGCGGCAAGGCGCGTGTACATGCCGATCAGCGCGCGACGATACGGCTCGTCGGTGCGGTGCGGCGAGTGATCGGGCGACGCTTCGGCGAGCGCCTTCAACTCGTCGCTCGCGCCCGCCAGCAGATTCGACACCGACAGTTCGGCGCCGAGCTTGTGCACCTGCTCCAGATAATGTTCGAAGATCACCGCGGCCTGACGCGTGATCGCGTTTTCGAGTGTCTCGCCCGTTACGTTCGGATTGCCGTCGCGGTCGCCGCCGATCCAGCTGCCCATCTGGAAGAAGGGCGGCAGGCGCGCATCGAGGCCGTGCTCGACGAGCGCTTCTTCGATATCGGCGTAAAGCTGCGGAATTTCTTCGAGGAACGTGGCGCGGTAGTACGACAGCGCATTCTCGATTTCGTCGGCGACGGTCAGGCGCGAATCGCGCAGCATGCGCGTCTGCCATAGCGACGTCACGCGTGCGCGCAGCAGCGAGTCGTTCTGCAGATGCTCGCGCGCCGTCAATGGCTGGTCGCGTTCGGCGAGCAGGCGCGCGATGTCGTGCTGCGCGTCGAGAATGCTCTTGCGCTGCACTTCCGTCGGGTGCGCCGTCAGCACGGGGACGATCAGCGCGTCGTTGAAGAACTGCTGCAGCACGGGCGTGGCAGCCGCGTTCGCTTCGACCAGACGGTCGAGCGCGTGCGCAATCGTGCCCGGTTGCGACAGCGAGCCGGCCAGATCGTGAATCCGGTGCCGGCGGTTGCGATGGCGGTCTTCCGCGATGTTCGCCAGATGCGAGAAGTAGCTGAACGCGCGCACGACGCTCACCGTCTGTTCGGGCGAGAGCGCGCGCAGTTTTTTGTCGAGCGCCTGTGCCGCGACGCTGTCGTCCTCGCGACGAAAGCGCACAGCCGTCTGACGAATCGTTTCGACGACGTCGAACACTTCGTCGCCTTCCTGCTCGCGCACCACGTCGCCGAGCAGCCGCCCCAGATAGCGGATGTCTTCGAAGAGCGGCTGATCCTTGTCCTCGCGCGTGCGGCCGTCGTCCTTCACGACGGCCGCTGCTTTGGCTTTCGACGCTTTACCGCCCGCGTCCGCCTTGATCCGTTTCGAGGCGCCGTTGACGGGTGCCTTGGCTTTTATAGCCTTGGTCTTCGTGGATTTGCCGGTTTTGCCGGAGTCGAGGGCTTGCGTTGCTTTCAGGGCCTTCGCGGCCTTGGTGGCCTTGGCGGTGGAAGCAGCCGATGCGGGGGCGGCATCGGGCGAGGCAGTAGTGCGGCGGGCAGGGCGCGCCGATCCGGAAGACGTCACGATGTTTCCTCAGGAAAGCCAGGGTCTAAAGAATGGTGAACTGCAACTGCGGTTACTGCGGAGAACTGCGCTCAAAGCCTGTCTACGATGCGGCGCGCGCGGCGGAGGAAGGGCCGGTTGCGCGTGTTGTGCCGCATCAAATCATCGCGCATGCGGCGCATCGACGCGCGAACGACCGTGCTGGGGCTTCTGGCGGCCACGCAAGTCACGATCGATGCGGCTTCTGGACGGGCTCCGCCCACATGGAAGCGGCGGGCCTGTCTCCTCTGTCGAACTGCTTCGGCATGGCCGTGCGGCCAGCGAGAGGTTGCCGAAGCGCGTGCTAACATTGTTTGTTATCACATCCCGTCGTTCAATGACTCAAACAATGAATTCCGAGACGCTTGCGCCCACGCCGCCCGCCACGCTTGTGATCGCGTCGCGTGAGAGCCGGCTTGCAATGTGGCAGGCCGAGCACGTGCGGTGTGCGCTGCACAAATTATATCCATCTTGTGACGTAAAAATCCTCGGAATGACGACGCGCGGCGATCAGATTCTCGATCGCACGCTGTCGAAGGTCGGCGGCAAAGGGTTGTTCGTGAAGGAACTGGAGAATGCGCTCGCTGACGGCCGCGCCGATCTCGCCGTCCATTCATTGAAAGACGTGCCGATGGAACTGCCCGAGGGCTTCGCGCTGTCGACCATCATGGAGCGCGAAGATCCGCGCGATGCGTTTGTTTCGAACCAGTACGACTCGCTGGCCGCGCTGCCGCCCGGCAGCGTGGTCGGCACGTCGAGCCTGCGCCGCGAAGCGATGCTGCGCGCGCGTTATCCCGAACTCGTTGTGAAACCGTTGCGCGGCAATCTCGACACGCGGCTCGGCAAGCTCGATCGCGGCGACTACGCTGCCATCATTCTCGCCGCGGCGGGCCTCAAGCGTCTGGGCCTCGGCGACCGTATCCGTTCGCTGCTCGATCCCGCGGACAGCCTTCCGGCGGCGGGCCAGGGCGCGCTCGGCATCGAGATTCGCGCCGGCCGCGCCGACCTCGCAGCGTGGCTCGCGCCGCTGCATCACGAACACACGGCGGCCGCCGT
>NZ_JAAGPD010000010.1 GCF_017104565.1 Paraburkholderia sp. Tr-20389
GAAAAAAAAAAAAGATCCGCCTCCGCGTCGCGATCTAATCCGTGCGCCAGCTCAGGCCCGCAATCCCGATCCGCTTCCACTCCACTTCAGGGCTCTAACCCGACCCGGCTTAGCTCAACTACTAGGACTTCAATATCGTCATAGTCAATACGCTCGAGCTATACAGCCACCGGTCTCGCTTACCCGATCGATTGGTGCTGAAGAGAGAGTCCTACGACTACTCGGTCACTTGTACGAATT
>NZ_JAAGPD010000114.1 GCF_017104565.1 Paraburkholderia sp. Tr-20389
TTCAAGCCGAAAAAATCCGTCGCGCTGTCGGGCGTGACGGCGGGCAATACGGCCCTGTGCACGGTCGGCAAGACGGGCAACGACCTGCATTACCGCGGCTACGACATTCTCGATATCGCGGGCGCCTGCGAGTTCGAGGAAGTCGCGTATCTGCTCGTGCACGGCAAGCTGCCCAATACCGCCGAACTCGCCGCCTACAAGACGAAACTGAAAGCACTGCGCGGCCTGCCCGCAAACGTGAAGGCCGCGCTCGAATGGATCCCCGCCGCCGCGCATCCGATGGACGTGATGCGCACGGGCGTGTCCGTGCTGGGCACGGTGCTGCCGGAAAAGGACGATCACAACCTGCCGGGCGCACGCGATATCGCCGACAAGCTGATGGCCTCGCTCGGCTCGATGCTGCTGTACTGGTATCACTACTCGCACAACGGCAAGCGCATCGAAGTCGAAACCGACGACGATTCGATCGGCGGACACTTCCTGCATCTGCTGCATGGCGTCGAGCCGCCGAAGTCATGGGTCGATGCGATGCATGTCTCGCTCAACCTGTACGCGGAACATGAGTTCAACGCGTCGACCTTCACGGGCCGCGTGATCGCGGGCACGGGTTCGGACATGTATTCGGCGATCACGGGCGCGATCGGCGCGCTGCGCGGGCCGAAGCACGGCGGCGCCAACGAGGTCGCATTCGAAATCCAGTCGCGCTATCAGACGCCGGACGAAGCGGAAGCCGACATCCGCCGCCGCGTGGAGAACAAGGAAGTGGTGATCGGCTTCGGCCACCCCGTGTACACGATCTCCGATCCGCGCAACAAGGTGATCAAGGAAGTCGCGAAGAAGCTGTCGAAGGAGCAGTCGAACATGAAGCTGTTCGACATCGCGGAACGCCTCGAAACCGTGATGGCCGACGTGAAGAAGATGTTCCCCAATCTCGACTGGTTCAGCGCCGTGTCGTA
>NZ_JAAGPD010000115.1 GCF_017104565.1 Paraburkholderia sp. Tr-20389
AACGCAAGACGCCCGAAGAACTGCGCAGTCACCGCTGGTATGGCGTGAACGATCTGCGGTCGTTCGGCCATCGCTCGCGCACTGCGCAGATGGGCTACAGCCGTGAGGAATATGCGGGCAAGCCGGTCATCGCGATCCTCAATACGTGGAGCGAGATGAATCCGTGCCACACGCATTTCAAACAGCGTGTGGAAGAGGTCAAGCGCGGCATCTGGCAGGCGGGCGGCTTCCCGATCGAGCTGCCCGTGCAGACCTTGTCGGAGCCGTTCCAGAAGCCCACGACGATGCTCTACCGCAACTTCCTCGCGATGGAAGCGGAAGAGACGCTGCGTTCGTATCCCGCCGATGGCGTCGTGCTGATGGGCGGCTGCGACAAGACCACGCCCGCGCTGCTGATGGGCGCGATCTCGATGGATCTGCCGACCATCTTCCTGCCCGCCGGTCCGATGCTGCGCGGCAACTGGAACGGCGCGACGTTGGGCTCCGGCTCCGACACCTGGAAGTACTGGGCCGACCTGCGCGCGGGCAAGATCACCGACGACGACTGGCGCGGCGTCGAAGGCGGCATTGCGCGCTCGCCGGGTCACTGCATGACGATGGGCACGGCGTCGACGATGACGAGTGCAGCCGAAGCACTCGGCTTCACGCTGCCGGGCTTCGCGTCGATACCGGCACCCGATTCGCGCCATGCGCAGATGTCCGCGAAAACGGGCATGCGCATCGTCGAGATGGTGTGGGAAGACTTGAAGCCGTCGGACATCCTCACGGAGAAATCGATCGATAACGCCGTGACGACCTGCCTCGCGCTGTCGGGATCGACGAATGCGATCGTGCA
>NZ_JAAGPD010000116.1 GCF_017104565.1 Paraburkholderia sp. Tr-20389
AGCGAAATCTGGATGCGTGTTGCGCCGTGCTCGCGCAGCACGACGGTCGTGCGTGCGATTTCGTCGGCGACTTCCTCGGGCGTGCCGTCGGACTCGCACATCAGGATGGCCGCGGCGTCGAGGTCGTAGCCCGCGTTGACGAACTCTTCGACCGCGCGCGTCGCCGGCTTGTCCATCATTTCCAGACCGGCCGGAATGATGCCGGAGGCGATGATCGCGGCCACGGCGTCGCCGCCTTTCACGACATCGTCGAAGCTCGCCATGATCACCTGCGCGGTCTGCGGCCGCGGGATCAGCTTGACGGTGACTTCGGTCACGATCGCGAACATGCCTTCGCTGCCGATCATCACGGCGAGCAGGTCGAGGCCGGGCGCATCGGGCGCGAGCGAGCCGAATTCGACAATCTCGCCGTCCATCGTCACGGCGCGCACGCGCAGCACGTTATGCAGCGTCAAGCCGTACTTGAGTCAGTGCACGCCTCCCGAATTCTCGGAACGGTTGCCGCCGATCGTGCAGGCGAGCGGCGAGGACGGAGCGTGCGGTTAGTAAAGGCCGTAGGGAGAGGCAGATTCGGAAAAGGCCAGATTGCGCAGGCCGGGCTGGACCGTGGCCGTGCGCGAGTACGGATCGACTTCGAGAATGCGCCGAAAGCGCGCGAGCGACAGCACGATGCCATGGCGGATCGGCATCGCGCCGCCGGAAATTCCGTTGCCCGCGCCACGCGGCACGACGGGCACATCCAGAATTATGACGATCTGCCCGATCCCCTGCCCCTGCGAAT
>NZ_JAAGPD010000117.1 GCF_017104565.1 Paraburkholderia sp. Tr-20389
TGAAACGTACATCTGGCACCGGTACGTGTAATGTACAGGACAAAAGATGCAGAGTATAAGGCAGAGCAGACAGGAGCAGAGAGTAGAGAAGACGTAAACGTGAGACATGCTGATGCGGGAGAGAATGAAGGTCAGGAAGTAGAGAGTAAGAGATACGGGAAGAGAGAGATGAATAGTATGATGTGAACAAAGTGTTCAAATATAGATAAGTTATTTATTTTTTTTTTTTTTT
>NZ_JAAGPD010000118.1 GCF_017104565.1 Paraburkholderia sp. Tr-20389
GAAAAAAAAAAAAACCAGCCCTGATATGTGCGCCTCAGAGCCATCCAAAACTTCAGCGCACACAGCAGCATGCACTTACCGCCCATGATGTTGTTCAGCAACAGTATGACTAGGTTGTCCGACTTCATCCGCTCGTTATACAGCACTGTGTCTTATAAGCCGGTCTCTCTGAACATGATCATGCACGCCTTCCACCTGACCGCGATCCAACTTAACGTCTCGTCGTGTCCGAATCCAT
>NZ_JAAGPD010000119.1 GCF_017104565.1 Paraburkholderia sp. Tr-20389
TGTTGACCGTGTTGCTCAGGTTCGCCAGGTTGTTGCCGATGTTGTTGACCTTCGCGTCTTCCGACATCAGCTGGCTCACGTTCACCGCATCGGTCGGGTTCAGACCCGCCGCCACGTTCGTGATGCGACGCTCAGCGCCCGCTGCGCCCACCGACACTTCACCGCCCGCTGCCGTCGCCGCTGCGATCGCCGTGCCACCCACCGGCGTGAAGCCCGCCGTACCCAGCGTCGCCGAGTTCGCCACCGAGTTCGAGCCCAGCGCCACCGAGTTCGCCGTCGTCGCGCTCGCGCCATTGCCCATCGCTACCGCATTCGATGCGCTCGCCACCGCTGCCGGACCTGCCGCCACGCTGTTCGCACCCGTCGCCGACGAATCTGCCAGCGTCGAGTTTGCGTGGAAGTACTTGATCCCGCCACCGTTGACGATGTTCGTCACCTGGTTGTTGATGTTGGTGACGTTGTTGCCCAGGTTGCTCAGGTTGTTCGCAACGTTCGAAACATTGTTCGAAACGTTGTTCACCTTCGCGTCTTCCGACG
>NZ_JAAGPD010000120.1 GCF_017104565.1 Paraburkholderia sp. Tr-20389
CGTGGTCAACGCCTTCGCGCCCGCACCGATCGCCACCCCGAATGCTCCAGCCGTTGAAGCTCCTGCACCGACCGCAACGCTGACGTTCCCAGCCGAAACCGAGCTCAGGCCCAGTGCGACCGAGTTCGTTCCTGCAGCGGACGCTGCACCGCCAATCGCCACCGCGTCTGCGCCCGTCGCCACTGAGTCCGCAACGGTCGAGTTCGCGTGGAAGTACTTGATGCCACCACCGTTGACGATGTTCGTCACCTGGTTGTTGATGTTCGTGACGTTGTTGCCCAGGTTGCTCAGGTTGTTCG
Source organism: Paraburkholderia sp. Tr-20389 (assembly GCF_017104565.1). Lineage (GTDB taxonomy): Bacteria > Pseudomonadota > Gammaproteobacteria > Burkholderiales > Burkholderiaceae > Paraburkholderia. Next base: position 300 of record NZ_JAAGPD010000120.1, read on the forward strand.
ACACGTTCGAAACATTGTTCGAGACGTTGTTCACCTTCGCGTCTTCCGACATCAGCTGGCTCACGTTCACCGCATCGGTCGGGTTCAGACCCGC
>NZ_JAAGPD010000121.1 GCF_017104565.1 Paraburkholderia sp. Tr-20389
CCCAGCGCCACCGAGTTCGCCGTCGTCGCCGACGCGCCATTACCCATCGCGACCGCATTCGATGCGCTCGCCACCGATGCCGGACCCGCCGCCACGCTGTTCGCACCCGTCGCCACCGAGTCCGCCAGCGTCGAGTTCGCGTGGAAGTACTTGATGCCGCCACCGTTGACGATGTTCGTCACCTGGTTGTTGATGTTCGTGACGTTGTTGCCCAGGTTGCTCAGGTTGTTCGCAACGTTCGAAACATTGTTCGAAACGTTGTTCACCTTCGCGTCTTCCGACATCAACTGGCTCACGTTCACCGCATCGGTCGGGTTCAGGCCTG
>NZ_JAAGPD010000122.1 GCF_017104565.1 Paraburkholderia sp. Tr-20389
TACTTTCTTTGCCGCCGCAAAGAAAGTAAGCAAAGAAAGCGGGCTCACACCGCCAATCCTTGTTCCTGCCTGCGGGCCCCCAACAGTTCTTACGCTTCACGCGGCAACGCACTTGCTTTCGCGCGTTGCCAACGTGCTAATGCACGCATCACCCACTCCACACTCCCGCGTCACGGGCCGCGTTACCAGGCGTCCACTGCCGCCCAGGTGGCAAACTGTGTGTAGGCCATCGCGCCGGAAGTGCACCACTCCGGACGGAACAGCGGGATCGGTGTCGTAGGAGCGCGAACGCA
>NZ_JAAGPD010000123.1 GCF_017104565.1 Paraburkholderia sp. Tr-20389
GCTCCACGCTTCCTCCCCACACTCGGTCGCCCTCATGCAGTTGCGCTTCACTTCATTCGCTGTGACCAGCTTATGGCGGGACTTGCACCCGCAGGAGTGCGCCCATGCTGGGCGCACAAAAACAAAAAAGCGCGGCGATTGCCGTAATGCCGTTCAGTTAAGGTCTCTTTTGAGGACTCGAACGGTATAACGAAACGGTCTGGACTTGACGGCCCGAGCGCAAGAGCGCCCGGGCCGTTTTTCGTTGATAAGTTGCTTGAGCCGCT
>NZ_JAAGPD010000124.1 GCF_017104565.1 Paraburkholderia sp. Tr-20389
TGACGTTGTTGCCCAGGTTGCTCAGGTTGTTCGACACGTTCGAAACATTGTTCGAGACGTTGTTCACCTTCGCGTCTTCCGACATCAGCTGGCTCACGTTCACCGCATCGGTCGGGTTCAGACCCGCTGCCACGTTCGTGATGCGACGCTCTGCGCCCGCTGCGCCCACCGACACTTCACCGCCTGCTGCCGTCGCCGCTGCGATTGCCGTGCCGCCGACCGGCGTGAAGCCCGCCGTGGCCAGCGTCGCCGAGTTCGCCA
>NZ_JAAGPD010000011.1 GCF_017104565.1 Paraburkholderia sp. Tr-20389
GCGTGAGCGGCTCAAGCAACTTATCAACGAAAAACGGCCCGGGCGCTCTTGCGCTCGGGCCGTCAAGTCCAGACCGTTTCGTTATACCGTTCGAGTCCTCAAAAGAGACCTTAACTGAACGGCATTACGGCCACGAGCCGCGTTTTTTTCGTCAGGACGAAGCGTGATTCGCGCTTCAGGCCGCCTGCTTCGCCAGCGCGCGCAGCACATGCGACACGGCGGCAAAACCAAAGCTCGCTGTCACGCACACGCTCGACCCGAAGCCCGCGCAGTTCAGACCCACGGGCCCGTGATGACCCGGCGAGGTCGTGACGTGCTCGGCTTCCTCGTCGATATCGCACACGGCCGCTTCGGGGTAGATCAGCGGCTCGTCCGAATACACCGCGCTCACCTTGAATTTCGCTTTCGGCCCGCGCGGAAAGCCATGAAGCTTGCGCAACTGTCCGCGTACTTTCGACAGCAGCGGATCCTGAATGGTCTGCGCGAGATCGTCGATACGGATACGCGTCGGATCGAGCTGGCCGCCCGCGCCGCCCACCGTGATCAGCGGCTGCTTGTGCTCGACGCACCACGCGATCAGCGCCGTCTTCGTGCGCACGCTGTCGATCGCATCGACCACGAAGTCAAAGCCGGCGCCCAGCACCTTGTCGAAGTTGTCGGGCTCGATGAAGTCTTCGATCACCCGAACGTCGCACTGCGGATCGATCAGCTTGATGCGCTCGGCCATCGCATCGACCTTGGGTTTGCCGTAGTTGCCATCGAGCGCGTGAATCTGCCGGTTCGTATTGCTCTCGGCAACATTGTCGAGATCGATCAGCGTGATCTTGCCGATCGCGGTGCGCGCGAGCGCTTCCGCAGCCCAGGAACCAACCCCGCCGATGCCGATGACGGCGACGTGCGCGCGCTCGAACGCAGCAAGCGCATCTGCGCCGTACAGACGCGCGACGCCCCCGAAGCGGCGCGCGCGATCGGCGGCTGCATGCTCGTTGTAGTCAGTAGTAAGATCGGATTGCCCGGTGACAAGAGGCGTGGACATGATAGGTAGCTTGGCTGATTCAGGCATGGGGCACGCGGACGGTACGCATCGATACGGCGTCGCGCCCTGCGTTCCTGCGCGGCATCGCGCGGGGCTTCGCGTGCATTCAAGCCCGTATTTTGCCTTATCACGCGGGCGCCCGCCCGTGGGTCGCGGCCAGGCCGCCGTGCAACGTGCACAGAACATGGCCCGCCTCAACGCAGAAAAATCCGTCCTTCGCTATACTGGCCCCACTGTAGCGCTTGCATAACAATATGAGCACTCTTGCCGACCTCCGCAAAAATTATTCGCTCGGTTCGCTGGACATCGCCGACGTCGATCCGAATCCGTTCGGCCAGTTCGACAGATGGTTCAAGCAGGCCATCGACGCGCAACTCCCCGAACCGAACACGATGACACTGGCGACGGTCGACGCGCGCGGCCGGCCTTCGGCCCGCATCGTGCTGATCAAGGGTGTCGACGAACGGGGCTTCGTCTTCTTCACGAACTACGAAAGCCGCAAGGGCCAGGAGCTCGCTCAGAACCCGCACGCAAGCCTCCTCTTCTACTGGATCGAACTCGAACGTCAGGTGCGCATCGAGGGCACCGTCGTCAAGACGAGCGCCGAAGAAAGCGACGCGTACTTCGCGTCGCGTCCCATCGGCTCGCGTATCGGCGCATGGGCGTCGGAGCAGAGCAAGGTGATTGAAAGCCGTGCAGCGCTGGAAGCGCGAGAACGTGAATTCAGCGCACAATACGGAGAGAACCCGCCTCGCCCTCCCCACTGGGGCGGCTATCGGCTGATTCCCGACGCAATCGAATTCTGGCAAGGACGGCCATCACGTTTGCACGACCGGCTGCTGTACACGCGCAGCGGTAGTGCCGACTGGACGATTGCCCGTCTGTCGCCCTGACACATCGATACGCCGGCGCGCGGCCCGTCGTGCTCCGCACAGCATGACGCGTCGCGCCGACGGCAGGATCGCGTGCGTGCTGCCCGAAGCCCGAACGCGCGGCCTGTGCTGGCCCGCGCGCGGCGCACTGCGATTCGACAGGCTTTGCTTTGATTCATTGGACACGGAGAAATCACATGTTCTGGGAGAAGAAGCTGGCGCAGTGGGTAGAAGAAGTAAAAGCAAAGGCCAATATTCCGGCGCGCCTCGTGCTGTGGGATGGCCAGCAACATGACTTCGGCACGTTCGCCGCGCCGCAGGTCACGCTGAAAGTGAACAGCGCGTCCGCGCTGCCTCTCCTGCTCGAACCGAGCCTCGACAATCTCGGCGAGGCGTATGTGAAGGGCAAGATCGACATCGAAGGCAAGCTGTCGGACATCATCAATATCAGCTACTCGCTGGCACGCAGCACGGTGACCAACGCAAGCAAGCTGGCGCGCGTGCGGCGCTATTTCAATCACACGAAGACCTCGGACAAGAAGGCGATCCAGTATCACTACGACGTCTCGAACGAGTTCTACAAGCTGTGGCTCGACGAGAACATGGTGTACTCGTGCGCGTACTTCGAGAACGGCGACGAAGATCTCGCCACCGCGCAGATCAAGAAGATCGATCACATTCTGACCAAAATCCAGGTGCAACCGGGCCAGCGTCTGCTCGACATCGGTTGCGGCTGGGGCGCGCTCGTGCTGCGCGCGGCGCAGAAGTTCGGCGCGAAATGCGTGGGCGTGACGCTGTCGCAAAACCAGTTCAATCTCGCGACGCAGCGCGTGAAAGATGCCGGTCTCGAAGGCCAGATCGAAATCCGTCTGCAGGACTATCGCGATGTCGAAGGCCAGTTCGACCGCATCACGAGCGTCGGCATGTTCGAGCACGTCGGCCGCAAGAATATGCCCGCTTACTTCCAGAAGGTCCACGACCTGCTCGCCGATGACGGCATCGCGATGAATCACGGCATCACGTCGACGGATTACGACAGCGGCGAAACGGCGCTAGGCGGCGGCGAATTCATCGATCGGTACGTGTTCCCCGACGGCGAACTGCCGCACATCAGCCTCGCGCTCGAATCGATGCAACGCGGTGGGCTCGAAGCTTTCGACATCGAAAGCCTGCGCCGTCATTACGCACGCACGCTCGATATCTGGGCCGAGAATTTCGAGGCCAACGCGGCCGTAGCCAGGACGCTCGTCGAAGACGAGAAGTTCCGCATCTGGCGCGTGTACCTCGCGGGCTGCGCGTATGCGTTCGAAAACGACGACGTGTCGATCTATCAGGTGGTGTGCCGCAGGGCAGGCCGCAGCGCACAGACACTGCCCTGGTCGCGCCGCTTCATGTACGAGAAGGCGCTGTAAAATCGCGTGATTCCGTTTTGGCCGCGCCGCGCGCTGTTTAGTACGGCGTGCGACGCGGCAAACTCACTCACGCCAGGCATCAATGCAACAGGACACGCCGGACGGCACCGCGCAACTCGACATGTTCGGCAACCCCGTCGAGCAGGCAACGGCTTCTTCGACTCCCTTGGCTCCCGAGACGACGGCCTCGAATGCGTCATCGTCCCCATCGGCTTCCGCCTCCAACGACGCACCGCCTAAAAAGCGCCGCGCCCGCGACGTCCTGGCCGCGCCCCCTTCCGACGATCTGCTTCAACTCGCCGGCCAGTTGCCGCCGCAAGTGCATCTGGGCACCTCGACGTGGTCGTTTCCTGGCTGGAAGGGCATCGTCTACGGCGACGACTACAGCAACAGCAAACTCTCGCGCGATGGCCTCACTGCTTACAGCACGCATCCGCTGCTGCGAACGGTGAGCATCGACCGCTCGTTCTACCAGGCGCTCACACTCACCGACTATCTGCGTTACGCACAACAGGTACCGGACCATTTCCGCTTCATCGTGAAGGCGCCCGCGCTCGTCACCGACGCGACCGTGCGCGCCGAACGCGGCGAGCCCGTGTCCGAGAATCCATGCTTTCTGAACGCGCAGCTGGCCATCGACGAGTTCGTGCGGCCGTGCATCGACGGACTCGGTGCGAAGGCGGGTGCGCTCGTGTTCCAGTTCTCGCCGTTGCCGAACGCGATGCTCGCGCAACCGGCGCTGTTCGTCGAACGGCTGACGTCGTTCCTCGCGGCATTGCCCAAGCTGGAAAGCGACACCTGCTATGCCGTGGAAATCCGCGATGCGTGCCTGCTGACGCCGCGTCTGATCCGCGCGCTGAAGGCCACCGGGGTGCGCTATTGCGTCGGCATTCATGCGCGGATGCCTGACCCGTCGCGCCAGGCCGCCGCGCTCGCGATGCTCGACGACGCGCCGTCCGGTCCGCTCATCGTGCGCTGGAGCCTGCACGGCGGCTTCAAGTACGAGCAGGCGAAGGCGAAGTACGAACCGTTCGACAAGCTCGTCGACGAAGACCCCGACACCCGCACTGCGCTCGCCGAACTCGCCGCGCGTTATGCGATCGCCGGCCAGCCGGTGCTGATCGCGGCGAACAACAAGGCCGAAGGCTCGGCTCCGCTCACGTGCGTGAAGCTCGCGGCGCAAATCGCGGCCGCCTGCGAGCGGCTTCGCGGCGCGCGAAAAGAAAACGCGGCCGAAGCCGCGTAGTCGAACAACGGCGCGAGAGACTTGCGCCGCTCGCGTCAGCACACCCGGATCAAGCCGTGCTCACACGCCAGCCTTGATCCGATGCGCAAACTTCTGCCGGAACTTCGCCACCTTCGGCGCGACGACGAACGCGCAATAGCCCTGATCCGGATGCTGCGCGAAGTAGTTCTGGTGATACGCCTCGGCGGCCCAGTAGTTGCCGTCGAGCGGCAGCACCTGCGTGACGATCTGGCCGTCGTAGATGCCTTCGGCGCCGATTTCGCGGATCGCCTGCAGCGCCGTTTCGCGCTGCGCGTCGGAGTGCGTGAAGATCACCGACCGGTATTGCGTGCCGACGTCGTTGCCCTGACGGTTAAGCTGCGTCGGATCGTGGATCGCGAAGAAAATATCCAGAACCTCGCGATAGCTGATGCGCGCCGGATCGAACTCGACCTTCACGACTTCCGCGTGACCCGTGTTGCCGTCGCACACCTGCTCGTAGGACGGGTTGTCGACCTGCCCGCCCGCATACCCCGATTCCACCGACGTCACGCCATCGACGCCGAGAAACACCGCCTCCAGACACCAGAAACACCCGCCGCCCAGTGTGGCGGTCTCGACTGACTGACTCATGCTCGCTCCTTGGAATGGCTCGCCGCGACGTCCGCCTCGAGGACGAACGCACTGCTCGCCGCAGTCACCTGGACACTCATCACCGCATCCGACCGGCGCAATCTTCCGCGTTTTCGGGGATTCATGCAGGCCGTACGCACCATCCATACCAAGCGGCCGCCCTTGTCCCGCCGCCCGCCAGCGCCAGGGCCTCTGCGATTGCAGTTAAAATTGGGACAATTCGCCGAATTTCTACATGACCTTCGAACCGTTTTTCTCTATCTGGTCGCTTCATCAAGCGGTCCGTTCGCCGGAATGCCTCAGCCGATGAAGCCCGCCAACCCGCCCAACTTCGACGACGCCGCTTTTCGCCGCGCGCTCAGCCAGTTCGCGACAGGCGTCACCGTCATTACGACACGCGCGCCGTCGGGCGCGCTGATCGGCATCACGGCCAGCTCGTTCAACTCTGTCTCGCTGACCCCGCCGCTCGTGCTGTGGAGTCTCGCGACGCGCTCGGCCTCGATGCCCGTGTTCCGCTCGAACAGTCATTATGTCGTCAATGTGCTGGCTTCGTCGCAGCTCGACCTGTGCAAGCGGTTCGCGACAGTGAAGGGCGACCGCTTCGAAGGCGTCTCGCATGCGGCGGGCGACACGGGCATGCCCGTGCTCGACGGCGCGCTGGCGTGGTTCGAATGTCACAACCGCAGCCGCTACGATGAAGGCGATCACGTGATTTTCGTCGGCGAAGTGGAGCGCTGCGGCGTCCATGAGCAGGCGGGGGAGATCGCGCCGCTCGTGTTCCAGAACGGCGGCTTTCACGGCCTCACGCTGCTCGATTGAGCGCTGGCCGCCGCCCGTCGCGGCGAGCCGGCCTGACAGACACAGCCGCTAGCCCGGCTGCTGCACCTTTGCGCTCGTCACCAGCGACACGGGCACGCCCGAATCTTCCTTGAGCGTCTGAAGCACGATGTTCGAGCGGATGTCCATCACGCCCGGCGCCTTGTACAGCCGGCCGAGCACGAAATCCGAATAGTGCTTGAGATTGTGGGTGAGTACCCGCAGCAGATAGTGCGTCTCCCCCGTCACGACGAACGCGCCGACCACTTCAGGCCAGTCGCGCAACGCTTCCGCGAAGCGCTCGTGCCAGTTTTCCTGGTCGTTGCGCATCGACACCTGCACGAACGCTTCCAGTTCGAACCCCAATACCTCGCGGTTCAGGCACGCGCGATAGCGCTCGATCACGCCCTGCTCTTCCAGCAGGCGCAGACGGCGCAGACACGCGGACGGCGAAAGCGAGATGCGCTCCGCCAGATCGAGATTGCTGATGCGTCCTTCGTGCTGCAGCACCGTCAAGATACGGCAATCGGTGGCGTCCAGTGAGATCGCGTTCATTTTCGGTCTCCCTTTCCCGTTTGCCTCAAATTATGTTCCAAAGGGGACGAAATAAACAGTTTTTTTAGCAAGCACATTTCGTCTGATGCCGCCTATCATCGTTACATAGCAGCCAGATGACACCGGGAAGACATGGACACACTGTGGGACATCACGCCCGCCATCGACACGGCGACGCCCGTCTGGCCGGGCGACACGCCCGTCGGCATCGAGCGGGTGTGGCGGATCGAGGCGGGCTCGCCCGTCAATGTTGCGCGGCTGACGCTGTCGCCGCACACGGGCGCGCACACGGACGCGCCGCTTCACTACGACGCCGACGGCGCCGCAATCGGCGCGGTGCCGCTCGATACCTATCTGGGCCGCTGCCGCGTGATTCATTGCATCGGCGCGAAGCCGCTGGTGTTGCCGGACGATGTCGCCGGGTCGCTGGACGGCGTGCCGCCGCGCGTGCTGCTGCGCACCTATCGCGAAGCGCCCACGGAGTCCTGGGACAGCGGCTTCTGCGCGGTCGCGCCGGAGACGATCGATCTGCTCGCCGCGCGCGGCGTGAAGCTCATCGGCATCGACACGCCGTCGCTCGATCCGCAGGAATCGAAAACGATGGATGCGCATCACCGTATCCGCGCGCATCGGATGGCGATACTCGAAGGCATCGTGCTCGATGCCGTCGCACCCGGCGACTATGAACTGATCGCTTTGCCGCTCAAGCTCGCGACGCTCGACGCCAGCCCGGTACGCGCCGTGCTGCGCTCGCTTACATGATCCACGCTGAACCACGGCATTCCGCCTGAACGCTCTTTCGACTGAACGAACCATCATGAATCAACGTGAAGAAGCACTCGCGCTCGACGCAGCCGATCCGCTCGCGCCGTTGCGCGACCAGTTCGCGCTCGCCCCGAACGTCATCTATCTGGACGGCAATTCGCTTGGCGTGCCGCCGGCCGCGGCCGCGCAGCGCGCGCAGACCGTGATCGGCGCCGAGTGGGGCGAAGGTCTGATCCGCAGCTGGAACACGGCCGGCTGGTTCTCGCTGCCGCGACGCCTCGGCAACAAGCTCGCGACGTTGATCGGCGCGGCGCACAACGAGGTCGTGGTCACCGACACGATTTCGGTCAACCTGTTCAAAGTGCTGTCGGCCGCGCTGCGCATGCAGGACAAGCGCGACCCCAAGCGTCGCGTGATCGTATCGGAGCGCTCGAACTTTCCGAGCGACCTGTACATTGCGCAAGGGCTGATCAAACAGCTCGATCGCGGCTATGAACTGCGCCTGATCGACGATCCTTCGGAACTGCCCGCCGCGCTCACCGACGATGTCGCCGTCGCGATGATCACGCACGTCAACTACCGCACGGGCTACATGCACGACATGGCCGCGGTGACGAAGCTGATTCACGACAGGGGCGCGCTCGCGCTGTGGGATCTCGCGCATTCCGCGGGCGCGGTGCCGGTCGATCTGAACGGCGTCGGCGCGGATTGCGCTGTCGGCTGCACGTACAAGTATCTGAACGGCGGCCCCGGCTCGCCGGCGTTTGCGTGGGTACCGCATCGGCATCAGGGCGACTTCGACCAGCCGCTGTCCGGCTGGTGGGGACATCGCGCGCCGTTTGCGATGGATCCGACGTATGCCGCCGACGACGGCATCGGCCGCTTTCTGTGCGGCACGCAGCCGATGGTATCGATGGCGCTCGTCGAGTGCGGTCTTGACGTGTTCCTGCAAACGGACATGCAGGCGATCCGCAAGAAGTCGCTTGCGCTGACCGATCTGTTCATCGAACTGGTCGAGACGCGCTGCAAGGAGTTTCCGCTCGAACTCGTCACGCCGCGCGTGCATGCGCAACGCGGCTCGCACGCGAGCTTCGAGCATCCGCATGGTTATGAGGTGATGCAGGCGTTGATTGCGCGCGGCGTGATCGGCGACTATCGCGAGCCGCATGTGTTGCGGTTCGGCTTTACGCCGCTGTATACGCGTTATGTCGATGTGTGGGATTCCGTCGAGCATCTGCGCCACGTGCTTGCGCACGAAACATGGCGTGCGCCTGAATTCGCCGCACGCGGCGCCGTGACCTGAGGAGCGTGCGATGACCGATCATATGAAGATGATGGAAGACAAGCCGGCGCAAGGATGTCCGTTTGGACACGGCGGCACGCAGACGCAGCGCGCCGATCATCCTTCGCACATGGCTGTTGATGAAGGCGAAGGTTGGCACGACGCGCAGCTCGATTTTTCGAAGTCGATGAGTTATGGCGATTACCTGTCGCTGGGTTCGATTCTGCATGCGCAGCATCCTTTGTCACCCGATCACAACGAGATGCTGTTCATTATTCAGCATCAGACGAGCGAACTATGGATGAAGCTCGCGTTGTACGAGTTGCGCGCGGCGCTGGCTTGTGTGCATCGCGATGAATTGCCGCCTGCGTTCAAGATGCTTGCGCGGGTGTCGCGGATTCTTGAGCAGCTTGTGCAAGCGTGGAATGTACTGTCGACGATGACGCCTTCCGAATATACGTCGATGCGGCCGTTTCTCGGCAGTTCGTCGGGGTTTCAGTCTTATCAGTATCGCCAGCTGGAGTTCATGCTTGGAAACAAGAATGAGCAGATGCTCAAGCCGCATGCGCATCATCCTGATGTTCTTGCTGAAGTAAAAGCTGCGCTTGAAGCGCCTTCGTTTTATGACGAGGTGATTCGCCTGCTGTCGCGGCGTGGGTTTGCTATTGATTCGTCACGGCTTGAGCGTGACTGGACTCAGCCTACTGTGTACGACGCTTCTGTCGAAGCGGCCTGGCTTGAGGTTTATCGCAATCCGTCCCAGCATTGGGAGCTGTACGAGATGGCCGAAGAACTCGTCGATCTTGAAGATGCTTTTCGGCAGTGGCGGTTCCGGCATGTGACTACTGTTGAACGCATTATTGGGTTCAAGCAGGGCACTGGTGGGACCAGTGGTGCGCCTTATCTGCGCAAGATGCTGGACGTTGTGTTGTTTCCTGAGCTTTGGCAAGTTAGGACAATGCTGTAGTTTTGCCTGCGGCGCGGCTTTGCCGGTTTGGTTTTTTGCTTTTGCTTTTGCTTTTGCTTTTGCTTTTGCTTTTGCTTTTGCTTTTGCTTTTGCTTTTGCTTTTGCTTTTGCTTTTGCTTTTGCTTTTGCTTTTGCTTTTGCTTTTGCTTTTGCTTTTGCTTTTGGTTTTGCTTTAGGTTTTGCTTTCGCTGGCATCCGCGTTGGGTTTCTGGTTTGCTGGCGTTGCCCCTGTGCGGGGCGGCACCTACTTTTCTTTGCAGCGGCAAAGAAAAGTAGGCAAAAGAAAGCCGCTCACACCGCTAGCTCTTGTGCTTGCCTGCGGGCTCCCATCGGGTCCCGCACTCCAGACGGCAACTCACTTTTTCCCGCTCGTTGCCAGCGCTCCTGGATTCGCATCCCCCACTTCACACTCCCGCGTCACGGACTGTGTTACCAGACGCCCACCGCCGCCCAGGTGGCAAACTCTGTGTAGGCCGTCTCGACGTAGATGCACCACTCCGGACTGAATAGCGGATCGGTGTCGTAAGAGCGCAAACGCATATGGCGCGACAACCTACACACAGTTTGCCACCTGGGCGGCGCTGACGATCCGCTGCCGCTGGCTGCCTGCGGGTGGCTGGAGTGGGTGATGCGCCTGTTGAATGCGCTGGCAACGGGCGCAAAACGATGTGTTGCCGCGTGGAGTGCGGGACCCGTTGGGAGCCCGCAGGCAAGAACAAGGGCTGGCGGTGTGAGCCCGCTTTCTTTGCTTACTTTCTTTGCGGCGGCAAAGAAAGTAAGTGCCGCCCCGCACAGGGGCAACGCCAGCAAACCAGAAGCAAACCGCGGATGCCATCGAAAGCGCAGAGCGAAAACAAAAAGGCGAAACCCGCGCCGAGAAGGCCAGAATGGCGACTGCGTCGCAGACAAAAAAAACATCTACCTCGCGGTGTAACCGCCATCGATCGGTAAGGCAACACCACTAATCATAGAAGCCGCATCGCTGAGCAAAAACAAAATCGGCTCAGCAACTTCCCTCGGTTCAGCGAACCGCTTCAACGGAATCGCCTGCAAAGCGGGATCACGCCTGGAGGGCTCGCTCCAAGCCTTCACCGCCATCGGCGTCAAGGTAACAGTAGGATTCACGCTATTCACCCGAATGCCATGAACTCCGAGTTCAACGCATAAAACACGAGTAATAGCATCCATAGCCGCTTTGGAAGCGCAATAACTCAAATGATCATCAAGGCCCACAAGCGCCGCCTGGCTAGACACATTGACGATACTGCCCGCGCGCCCAGCACCGATCATCCCGCGCGCAACGTGCCGCGCCACTAGAGCCGCACCTCGAGCATTAACATTCATCACGCTATCGAAGCTCGCCGCCGTCGTATCGATCGCGCGCTCCAACACCGTCGTGCCCGCACAATTGACGAGACCATCGAACACGACATCGATCGAGCCTAAAGCTTCATCAATCGCGCGCTCGTCGCCGACATCGAGCACCAGGGGCTCACACCCCGTCTCCTCAGCGAGCCGCGCCAGTTCGCCGACGTTGCGCGCCGCCGCCACAACCTGCGCGCCGCTAGCGCACAACAGTTCGACCGTCGTGCGGCCAATGCCGCTCGATGCCCCCGTCACGAGTATCGAGCGCCCGGAAAAATCAAAGGTCATGTTCATTTTGCTTGCAGTCGATGCATGACCGGCTTCAACGCCGGATACAGTTCCGTATAGATGCCGAAGCGCTCCGCGTACATCGCCTGCCGTGCCGCATCGGGCTTCACGCGTTCGATCAGCTTCACCCAGCCGCCACGCGCAGTCTCCTGCGAAATCAGCTTCGTGCCGTATGCCGCGAGCAGCGCCGCACCCATCGCCGCTTCGACATCCTGTTCGATCGTGTACACAGGAAAACCCGTGATATCCGCGATGATCGACATCCACAGGTCCGAATGCGCCGCACCGCCGACCACGATCAACTTGTCGTCGAGCGACTTCGCACCCTTGCGTCCCGCGACGATGTTGTGTTGCAACGCAAACGCAACGCCCTCCAGCACCGCCCGATACAGATGCGCTCGCGTGTGATACAGGTTCAGGCCGACGAACGCGCCGCTCGCCTTCGCGTCCCACACGGGGCTGCGCTCGCCCATCAGATACGGCAGGAACATCACGCCATCCGCACCCGCCGGGATCTGCGCCGCGTCTTCTTCGAGCAGCCGATGCGCATCGCCACCTGGTATCGCCTTGGCGGCTTCGATCTCCGCGTGACAAAACTGCTCGCGATACCACGTCACCGATGCGCCCGCCGTGATCGCACCGCCGAACACGTAAATGTCCTGCAGCCCGTTGAACACATGCGGCATGCTGACAAGTCCATGCCGCGCGTCGACGCTCTGGTTGATGTAGCCCCAGCACATGCTCGTGCCGATCATCGCGACATGCTGGCCCGCACGCGTGACGCCGGCGGCATAAGTGGCCATCGCCGCATCGACGCCGCCCGCGACGATCGCCGTGCCTGCTTCGAGTCCAAGCTGCTCCGTCCATTGCGACAGCAAACCGCCCACCACATCCGACGATTCGACGAGATGCTCCGGCATCATCGTTGCTGGAATGCCCAGCATGTCGAGCGCTTCGTCGGACCAGTCGCGCTTCGCGATGTCGTACACGCCGCCGATATTGCCCGCCGAACTGTGATCGACGGCCACTTCGCCCGTCAGCAGATAGATCACGTACGCATTCGGCGGCAGGAAGAACCGCGTATTCGCCCACACGTTCGGCTCGTTGTCGCGCAGCCACAGCATCTTCGTGTAGCCGTAGTAGCTGTCGACGCTGTTGCCCGTGATCGCATACAGACGGTCGAGATCGACGTTCTCGCGCACCCAGTCGACCTGCGCGGTCGCGCGCCGGTCCATCCAGATCAGACACGGATACAGCGGCTTCATGTCGCTATCGACAGGAATGCCCGAACCGCCGTACAGGCTGCTCACGCACACGGCCTTGATCGCGTTCGACGCGACACCTGCTTCGCGCGCTTTGGCGACGCAGCGTGCGATGCATTCGACGACCGCCTTCATCCACACGGTGGGCCACTGCTCAGCCCACAACGGCTTCGGCGTGTCCGGGTGATAGCCGCTCGAATGCTGCGCGACGATTGCGCCGTTCTGGTCGACGAGCACGGCCTTCGTGCTCTGCGTGCCGATATCGACGCCGATGACGTAATTCATAGTGTCTCCGTGTGCGCGTCTGCACGACGCGCACTGTGTATTTTTCGAATGACGGACGAACTATCCGGCTATCGGGCAGGCTTCATCAACACCTTGATCGAATCGAGCGAATTCGCGACCTTGATCGCTTCATCCCATTCTTCGAGCGAGAAGCCGTGCGTGACGATGCCTTTCGACGCGACGTGTCCGCGCGCCAGCAGATCGATCGCAATCGGGTAGCAGTAAGGGCCGAGATGCGCGCCGCGCACATCGAGTTCCTTGCGATCGCCGATGATCGACCAGTCCATTGTAGTCTCCGCACCGAACACGGAAAACTCGACGAAACGCCCAAGCTTGCGGATCAGATCCATGCCCTGATTCACGCCGGCGGGCACGCCCGTCGTTTCGATGTAGACATCGCAGCCGTAGCTGTCCGTCAGCGACTTCACGATGGCGAGCGCATCGTCGTTCTTCGGATTGATCGTCACGTCCGCGCCGTATTCGCGCGCGAGTTCCAGACGTTCGTCGACCAGATCGATCACGACCAGTTTCTTCGGTGTCTTCAGATGCGCGACTTGCGTCATCATCAGACCGAGCGGCCCCGCCCCCGCAATCACGACGACATCGTCCAGTTGAATATCGCCGCGATTGACGGTGTGAATCGCACACGCGAGCGGTTCGATGATCGCGGCATCTTCGAGCGAGATGCCATCGGGAATCTTGTGCACGATGGCCGTCGGCGGAATGCGCATGTATTCGGCCATGCCGCCGTCCGCGACTTCGCGCTGGAAGCCGAAAATGTTGTGCACTTCGCACATCCAGTACTGGCCCGACTTGCAATAACGGCATTTGCCGCACGGCACGATCTGCTCGGCGATCACGCGGTCGCCCTTCTCCACGCCGAAATGTTCAGCCGCGCCTTCACCGAGTTCTTCGACGTAGCCAAAGAACTCATGCCCCGGAATCACGGGCGCCTTCACCCACGGGCTCGGTCCGCCCCAGAACATCTTCGCGCCGGAATGGCACTTGCAGTCGCTCGCACAGATACCGCACGCGGCGATGCGAATCACGAGTTCATGCGCGCGCGCCTGTGGCTTCGTCACGCGTTCGACACGATAGTCTTTCGGCGCGTGACACACGATCGCCGTCATGCTTTTGCTGTTGTCCTGAGTAGTCATTGCATTGCCCTGCTTTTAAGTGGAGAACAGAGGAAAGGGAACCTTCACTTCTTGCGTTCGCGGCTGATGTAGATCGCGAGCAGAATGATTCCGCCCTTGATCACGTTCTGCACATACGGATTCACGCCGACCATGTTGAGGCCGTTGTTCAGCACGCCGAGCAGCAGCGCGCCGATCAGCGTGCCGATGATCGAACCGCGTCCGCCCGAGATCGACGTGCCGCCCATCACCACGGCCGCGATCGCGTCGAGTTCGAAGCCGACGCCGGCATTCGGCTGGCCGCTCATCAGGCGCGACGTCAGCACGATGGCCGCAAACGAAGACGTGAGGCCGGCGAGCGTGTAGACGATCAGCTTCACGCGCGCGACGCGCACGCCCGACAAACGCGTCGCCTGTTCGTTGCCTCCTATCGCGTACACATAGCGGCCGAACGGCATGCGTTCGAGCAGCAGCCACGCGATCGCGTAGACGACGAGCATGATGAGCACGGGCGCCTGGATGCCGAGCACCTTGCCGCTGCCGAAGAAGCTGACCCATTCGGGCAAACCGTCGATCGGATAGCCACCCGTGTAGATGAGCGCGAGGCCGCGCGCGATGCCCATCGTCGCGAGCGTGACGATGATGGGCGGCATGCCCGCGAACGCGACGAAGAAGCCGTTCGCGACACCGAAACCAAGCCCCACCGCAACGCCGATGACGATCGCTGCGACGCCGTTGAGTCCTGCCACCATCAGCCCGGCCGCGAGCGTGCCCGATAGCGCCATCACCGACCCGACGGACAGGTCGATGCCGCCCGTCAGGATCACGGCTGTCATACCGACCGCGATGATCGCGTTGATCGACACCTGCCGCAGCACGTTTTCCAGATTCGCACCCGACAGGAAGCTGTCGCTCGCGAACACCATCACGATACAGACGACGAGCAAGCCGATGAACGGATAGAACAGCGTCGAGCGCTTGATGCTCGCCCAGTTCAGGCGAAACGGCGCACCCGGCGTATCGGATGCGACCGTCGAGGTCTTTGGAGAAGAGTTAGGCGTGTTCATGCTCTGTTGCTCCACGAGTGCCGGCTGTTGCACCAGCCGTTGCATAAGTCATCACGGCATTCGATTCGATCTGGTCGCCTTCGAGCATCGCTTCGATGCGTCCCTGCCGGAATACGGCGACGCGATCGCACATACCGACGATCTCCGGCAGTTCCGACGAAATCATGATGATCGAGTAGCCGCGCGCGGTGAGTTCGCGCATCAGCAGATAGATTTCCGCCTTCGCGCCGACGTCGATGCCGCGCGTCGGTTCGTCGAAGATGAGGATGTTGGTGTGGTGATTCAGCCAGCGCGCGATCACCACTTTCTGCTGGTTGCCGCCCGACAGCGTCGCGACTTCGGTGTGCATCGTCGGCGCCTTCACGCCGACGCGCTTCATGATGTCGGCCGTCGCCTTCGCTTCGCTGCCGTGATCGATGAAGAAGCGTCCCGTGCGGTACTTGCCGAGATTGTTGATCGAGATGTTCTGCTTGATCGAGAACGACGTAATCAGCCCTTCCGTCTTGCGGCTCTCGGGCAGAATGCCGATGCCCGACTTCAATGCATCCGCGGGATCGGACAGATTCACGGCCGCGCCATTGATGCGAATGTCCTTCACGTGCGCCGCATCCGCGCCGATCACCGCGAGCGCCGTCTCCGTGCGGCCCGAGCCGACGAGTCCCGCGAAGCCGAGTATTTCGCCTTCGCGCAGCGTGAAGCGATTGACGGGTCCGTCCTTGTGCAACTGCAACGCGTTCACTTCGAGCACGTGCTTCGCATTGGCGGGCAGCGCCGGCTTCGGCGGAAAGCTGCTTTCGATCCTGCGCCCCACCATCATCTCGACCAGCCGGCTCACGTCCGTCTGCGCGACATCTGTCATGCCGACGTACTGTCCATCGCGCAGCACCGTAATGCGGTCGCACACTTCGAAAATCTCTTCGAGGTGATGCGAGATGAAGATCATCGCGACACCCTGCTGTTTCAGATCGCGCATGATGGTGAACAGATGCTCGGCTTCGGCGGGCGTGAGCGTTGCCGTCGGCTCGTCCAGAATCAGGATGCGCGCGTTCAGCGACAACGCCTTGCCGATTTCGACGAACTGCTGCTGCGCGACGGACAGTTCGCGGATCGGCACGGACCGATCAATCGCCACGCCCAGCCGCGCGAAAATCTCCGCCGCCGCACGGCGCATCTTCGCGCGCTCCAGCATGCCGAAGCGATTGCGCAGCTCGCGTCCGAGGAACATGTTCTCGACGGCGTTGAGATACGGAATCAGGCTGAACTCCTGAAACACGATGCCGACGCCCGCCGCCACGGCATCGTGATAGTTCGTGAAGTGCCGCGCTTCGCCGTCGATTACGATCGTGCCGTCGTCGGGCTGATAGATGCCGCACAGGATCTTCATCAGCGTCGACTTACCCGCGCCGTTCTCGCCGAGCAGCGCGTGGATCTCGCCGCGCGCGATCTCCAGATGAATGCCCTGCAACGCCTTCACGCCTGGAAAGCTCTTCGTGATGTTGTCGAGTTTGAGGATCGTGTCCATCGCGTTTCCTTGTTCATGCGGTGACGCATGCCTGTGCGCGTCACCGCATACACGACACAGTGCTTACCAGCTGAAGCCCTTCGCGTTGTCCTTGTCGACCAGCTTCACATCGACGGGAATCGTCTTCGGCACATTGGCGCCCCACTTCTTCGCGAGCGCCACGCCGATCGCGAGGCGAATCTGGTCGCGCGGGAACTGCGCGGACGTTTCGATGAACTTCGAGTTCGGCTTCTGGATCGCGGTGATCGCTTCCGGCGCGCCGTCGACGCTCGTCAGCTTGATGTCCTTGCCCGACGATTCGATCGCGGACAACGCGCCCATCGAGCCGCCGTCGTTCACGCTGAAGATGCCCTTCAGGTTCGGATGCGCCTGGATCATGTTCTCGGTGACGGACAGCGCCGTCGCGCGTTCCTGCTTGCCGTTCTGCGTATCGACGATCTTCACGTTCGGAAACTTCGCGAGCGCCGCCTTGCAGCCGCGCACGCGTTCGAGAATCGGCACGACGGGAATACCGTCGAGAATCGCCACCTCGCCGCTGCCGCCGATCGCCTTCGCGAGGTACTCGCACGACATCTGGCCGGCGTCGAAATTCTTCGAGCCGACGAACGAATCGACGGGACCATTCGCGTTCGCATCAACGGCGACGACCACGGCGCCCGCC
This sequence comes from Paraburkholderia sp. Tr-20389, assembly GCF_017104565.1. Taxonomy (GTDB): domain Bacteria; phylum Pseudomonadota; class Gammaproteobacteria; order Burkholderiales; family Burkholderiaceae; genus Paraburkholderia. Next base: position 17,150 of record NZ_JAAGPD010000011.1, read on the forward strand.
TTCTTCGCCGACGTCACGGCCGACTGGATGCCCGTCGAATCCGTCGGGTTCACGAGCAGAATGTCGATCTTCTTCTGCAACATGTCTTCGACGTCGCTGACCTGCTTGCTCACGTCGTGGTGCGCGTCGGTGACGACAACGGTGGCGCCGATCGACGCGGCGGCATCGTTGAGCGCCTTTTGCATCGTCACGAAGTACGGATTGTTCAGCTCCTGGAACGTCATGCCGATCTTCAGCGGCGCCGCGTTCGCGGCGGCGGGTGCGAACAGCGGCGCGCCGAGCATCACGGCGGCGAAGGCGAGCGTCGCGCGAAGGCGCAGCGTGCGGGGCTGATGCGATGTGCCAGTTGATGCGTTGCTGTGCGTCATGGTTTGTCTCCGTTTATGAGGATGAGTGCTTCCCTCGCGCTGTCTGAGGCGCGATGAGCAGGTGAAACGTCGGGATTGCTGGAGTGCCCTAGTTCGTCGGGAGCGGCGAACCGAGAGGCGGATACGCCGCAGGTGCGGCGCGCGGCTGGCCGTGCGCATGAACCTGCGTCTGCGCGGCCGGCACGATCGAGGGTGCGTTGGCGATGCCCTTGCCTTGCGCCGCGGCCGCTTCCGAAGCGACGCGGCTCGCGTCGTTCAGTTGCTGGAAGCGGCGGAACTTCGACGGGGCCATGCCTTTCGCGGTGAGGAACTGCCGGTTGAAGTTCGACAGATTGTTGAAGCCCACCTTGTAGCAGATGTCGGTGACGCTCAGCTCATCGTCCATCAGCAGTTGGCACGCGAGGTTGATGCGCATCCGGTTCACGTACTGCACGAACGTCAGGCCCGTATGCCGGCGGAAGTATCGCGAGAATGCGCTCACGCTTTGACCGGCGAGCTGCGCGAGTTCGGACTCGCGCAAGTCGGATGAGAGGTTCTTGCCGATATACGACAGCACGTGATTGATGCGCGTCGATGCGTAGCTGGTCGGGTCGATCTGATACGCGGGGCTCGCGAGCAGTTCGCGGTCGCTCGCGTTCAGCAGGATTTCCATCATCGACAGGAACAGCACGATGCGGCGCAGGCCGCGCGCGTCGAGCAGTTCCATAAAGAGCGGCTGGATCTTCGCGCTGGTTTGCGGGCCGAACGATACGCCGCGCCGCGAATCCGCCAGCAGCGCTTCGAGCGTGCGCCACTCGGGAAAGCTCTCCGTGCAGTGCGCAACGAAGTCCTGCGGGAACTGCACGACGAGATTGCGCTGTTCGATCGTCACGCCTTCGGGCACTTCGCTGACCCAGTTGTGCGGCAGGTTCGGGCCCATCAGCACGAGATTGCCCGGCGCGAACGGACCGATGTAATCGCCGACGAACATCTTGCCCGTGGTCGCGACGATCAGATGAATTTCGAATTCCGGATGGAAGTGCCAGCGCACCGTGCGGTACGGGTAGCCGTGATACCACGCCTTGAACGACTCGTCGCGGCGCACGGTGACCAGTTCGAGATCGGGTTGCACGTCGGTCTCCTGATGCGGTGGCTCAAAGGCCCGGCTGTGCGCAGCGCGCGCGTCGCGCACGAGCAGTACGCAGAGCCGCACATCCAGAAGCAGCTCGATGCGTATGCAACCAGGTAACCGGCATGACGATGCCCTTCATCTGTCTTCCTCCTGTGTCTACGTCGCTCTTGTTGTGTGTAACGAAAGTTAGTCCCCGGACGCAATGGCGGCCACTAGAAATAAGACCGCGGACCGATACTTTTTTGCATTCGGGTTAATCCTGGCCCTTCCGCTGTCAAATTTGATGCAACGCAACAGCATGGCGCGCGCCCGCCGCGCAAGACGTAGCGAGACCACCGCACACCTCGGACAGCCCCGCCCCGTCGCGCTGCGCCACGAAAAGCCGCGTCCTTCGTCTTGACATTCAACCGGTCGAATACGATCATTAGTTCACATGTAGAGCAAATGCTCTTTCAGTCGAACACACTGGCGCACACCGCCGGGACAGCTTCTAGACTTATTCGAAGGAACGCACGCGCAAGACCGTGCGGATAACACGTTCAAAACCAGCATGGGACCGGAGCAAGGCGCAAGTAGCACGAACTCCGGCCGACACAGGAGACGCACATGAACAGCGGCCCAAGCAGCGGCGCAAGCACGCAGGTGATCCTGCATATCGGCGCAGGCTCATTCCATCGCGCGCATCAGGCCTGGTATCTGCATCGGCTCAATGAAGCGCGCCAACCGAACGATCCGCACTGGTCGCTGACCGTCGGCAACATTCGCAGCGACATGAACGCCGTCGCCGACGCGCTCGCCGCGCAAAACGGCGTCTACACGCTCGAAACCGTCACCCCGCAAGGCAAGCGCGCATATGAAACGATCCGCTCGATCGAACGCGTGGTGCCGTGGTCCGCGAATCTGGACGCACTCGTCGAAACGGGCGCCGACCCCGCGTGCAAGATCATCGCTTTCACGGTCACGGAAGGCGGCTATTACCTCGACGAACACGACAAGCTCGACACGGCCAACCCCGACCTCGCCGCCGATCTGAACGGTGCGCGCACTACCATCTACGGCGCGCTCGCCGCGATTCTCGAAGCGCGCATGCAGCGCAATGCCGGCCCCGTGACGCTGCAGACCTGCGACAACCTGCGCAGCAACGGCGACCGTTTCCGCGCGGGCATGACGCAGTTCCTCGACCGGCGCGGCGCGGCTACGTTGCGTCAGTGGTTCGATGCGAACACCGCGTGTCCCAACTCGATGGTCGATCGCATCACGCCGCGTCCGACGCCCGACGTGCGCGAACGCGTGAAGGCCGCAACGGGCTTCGACGATGCCTGTCCCGTGATGGGCGAATCGTTCATCCAGTGGGTGATCGAAGATCATTTCATCGCAGGGCGGCCCGCATGGGAGCAAGTCGGCGCGGAACTGGTCGAATCGGTGCTGCCGTATGAAGAAGCGAAGATCCGCATTCTGAACGCGACGCATAGCTGCATCGCGTGGGCGGGCACGCTGGTCGGCCTGTCGTATATCCACGAAGGCACGCTCGATCCCGAGATCCGCCAGTTCGCGCACGACTACGTGACGCAAGACGTGATTCCGTGCCTCACGCCCAGTCCGCTCGATCTCGCGAAGTATCGCGACGTCGTGCTGGAACGCTTCGGCAATCCGTATATCCAGGACACGAATCAGCGCGTCGCCGCCGATGGCTTCTCGAAGATTCCCGGCTTCATCGCGCCCACGCTGTCCGAGTGCTTCGCGCGCAAGGTCGAACCGAATGCGACGGCGATGCTGCCCGCACTGTTCCTGCGCTTTCTCGACAGATGGCAGCGCGGCCAGTTGCCGTACACGTATCAGGACGGCGTGATGGATGAAGGCGTCGCGCGTGGCTTCTTCAAGGCAGGTGATCCCGTGCAGGCGTTCTGCGCGGACCGGCTGCTGTGGGGCAGCATGGCGGGGTCGGCTGCGCTGGAGAACGTCGTGCGTTCCGCGCTCGGACGCGTCGATGCATGGCTCGACAAGCGCCGCAAATAAAGACTTAAACATTCGCAAGCTCATGGCCGCGCATGAACCCCGTTCACGCGCGGCCGCTCTCATTGATCGCCGCTCACGACGCCTCGCATCCGTCAGGTCTTTTGCGCATGGCATCGCAGGCGGCATGCGGCTAAAGTAGCGCATCTCCTACCGACGAAGGTTTCGCGCCCATGTATCTCGGCATCGACCTCGGCACGTCCGAAGTGAAAGTTCTGCTGCTCGCGTCCGATGGACACGTGGTCGGCACGGCAGGTTCTCCGTTCACTGTTTCGCGACCGCATCAGCGGTGGTCGGAGCAGAATCCGTCCGACTGGTGGCAAGGCACGCGCACCGCGCTGTTCGCGCTGCGCGACCGCTTTCCGGAACAGTTCGCGCAGATTCGCGGTATCGGCCTGTCGGGGCAGATGCACGGCGCCGTGCTGCTCGATCACGAAGACCGCGTGCTGCGCCCGGCGATTCTCTGGAACGACATGCGCGCCGTCGAAGAGTGCGACGAGCTGTATCGCCGTGCACCGGACCTGCACCGGATCGCCGGCAATCTGGCGATGCCCGGCTTCACCGCGCCGAAACTGTTATGGGTCGCGCGCCATGAGCCCGAGATTTTCCGGCAGACGGCGTGTGTGCTGCTGCCGAAGGATTACTTGCGCCTGCAACTGACGGGCGACAAGGTCTCCGATCCGTCCGACGCCGCCGGCACGCTCTGGCTCGACGTCGCGCAGCGCGACTGGTCCGATACGCTGCTCGCGGCCTGCGACCTGAACCGCTCGCACATGCCGCGTCTCGCCGAAGGCAGTGCGCCTTCGGGCATGCTGCGTCCCGAACTCGCACGCGAACTCGGCTTGCGCGAACCCGTCGTGGTCGCGGCGGGCGGCGGGGACAACGCGACCAGCGCGATCGGCATCGGCGCGACGCAACCGGGCGACGGCTTCGTATCGCTCGGCACGTCGGGCGTGCTGTGCGTGATCGGCAACAGCTTCCGGCCGAATCCGGAATCCGCCGTGCACGCGTTCTGTCACGCGATTCCAGACCGCTGGCATCAGATGAGCGTGGTGCTGTCGGCGGCGAGCTGCCTGCGCTGGGTCTGCAAACTCACGTCGACCGACGAGCCCACGCTGCTCGCCGAAATCGAAAAGCTGCCCGACGAAGCGCTCGCCACGGCGCCGTTGTTCCTGCCGTATCTGTCGGGCGAGCGCACGCCGCACAACGACCCGTATGCGCAAGGCGTCTTCTTCGGCATGACGCACGCCACCGACCGCACGCTGCTCGGCTACGCGGTGCTCGAAGGCGTGACGCTCGCGCTGACGGACGGCCTCGACGCGTTGCGCGCGGCGGGCACGGAAGTGAACGCGTTGTCGCTGCTGGGCGGCGGCGCGCGGAGCAACTACTGGGCGCAACTGCTGGCCGATTCGCTGAACACGACCACGCGCAAGCATGGTGGCGGCGAAACGGGTGCGGCGCTCGGCGCAGCGCGCCTCGGCTGGCTTGCGGCAGGTGGCGATCCGGCAAAGGTGTTGACCAAGCCGCCCGTCGAAATCGAATTCACGCCGAATGCAAAGCGGCACGCGGTGTTGCGCGAGCGGCTCGCAGGCTATCGCGCGTTGTACCGTCATGTGAAGCCGATGTTCGCGCCCACGCGCGAAGCGAACGCAACGTAGTGTGAACATGCAGCAGACTGCGATGAACGTCACCAGCATGCAACGCACCAGAACGCCTGTCGAGGGCTTCCTGGTGTCACGCGCTTCGGCGCAATCCTGACCGCCAACATCGTGCCCAAGTCCACTGAAAAACTCGATCTCGCGACGCGCGCCGCCTGGCTCTATTACGTCGCGGGCAATACGCAAAACGAGATCGCGGAAAAACTGCAGGTGTCGCGGCCCGTCGCGCAGCGGCTCGTCGCGTTCGCCGTCGAAAAGAACCTGATCCGGGTGCGCGTCGACCATCGGCTCGCCGACTGTCTGTCGCTGGCAGATCAACTGTCGAAGCGCTACGGCCTCTCGATGTGCGAAGTCGTCCCCGTCGACAACGACAAGCCGGAAGAAATCGACCGCAAGCTCGCCGTCGCGGGCGCGCAGGTGATGGAACGCTATCTCAACGAAGAACGGCCGATGGTCGTCGCGGTGAGCAGCGGCCGGACGCTGAAGGCAGTCGTCGATCAGGTCGGGCAACTGGAGCGGCCGCAGCATCGGCTCGTGTCGATGGTCGGCGCGATTGCACAGGACGGTTCGTCGAACCGTTACGACGTCGCGCTGCACATCTCCGAGAAGACGGGCGGCAAGCACTTCCTGCTGCCCGCGCCGCTGATCGCCGATAGCGAGGCGGAACGCGCGCAGTGGTGCAATCACCGTCTCTACCGGATCGTCGAATCGCTATCGGGCGAGGCGGATGTCGCGTTCGTCGGGATCGGTAACATCGGCCTGCATTGTCCGCTGCACGAAGACGGCTTCATCACGTCGGAAGAAGTGGAAGAACTCGTGTCGCTAGGCGCCGTGGCCGAACTGCTCGGCCTGCCCATCGACGCGGGCGGCGCACGCGTCGAATCGCCGACGGGCCGCCGCGTCACGAGCTTGCGCCTCGATTCGCCGCCGAAGCGTCCCGTGATCGGCTTCGCGGGCGGTGAACGCAAACGCAATGCGGTGATTGCCGCGTTGAAGGGCGGCTGGCTATCGGGGCTGGTGACCGATGAACTGTGTGCACGCGCCGCGCTGAATCACGAGAACGGAGCGGCGGCACGCTGACGCGGGTGAAGTAAGAGGCGCTGCGTGGTTATAGTGCTTCGAGCGCGCTGCGCACGGATTCGACCACGGGCGTCCAGTCGCCCAGAACCTGCTGCCGGAACAGACGTGCGGTCGGATACCACGGGCTGATGTCGCCCGACATCATCCAGCGCCAGTCGGCCTGCTGCGGCAGCAACACCCACACCGGCTTGCCGAGCGCACCCGCCAGATGCGCGACGGACGTATCGACGGTAATGACGAGGTCCAGTGACTCGATCACGGCGGCCGTCGCGTCGAAGCTGTCGAGCCACTGGCCGAGCGCGCAGATCGGCCAGCGATGCGCGAGGCCATCCAGCTGCGATTCGCCCGCGCCCTTCTGCAACGCGAACCACGCGAGGCCGCGCACCGATGCGAGCGGTTCGAGCACGGCGAGCGGCGCTGAACGGTACACATCGAGGTAGTGCTGCGGATTGCCTGCCCACACGAGTCCGACTCTCCTGCTCGAACCCGCGGCCTGCCCGATCCGCTCGCGCCATGCGTCGACCTGCGTCTCGTCCGCCGACAGATACGGCACGACACGCGGAATCGCATCGTCGTCGAGCCACGTGGGCACGCTCATCATCCGGCAGTAGTAGTCGTAGCCGCCTGTCGGTGCGTGGTTCAGCACGCGACGCACGCCGCGCGTGCGCGCGAAGAGCGGCGCCAGTTCGTCGCTCGTCCAGACGTCGACGGTTGCGCCCAGATCGTGCAGCACGCCGGCATAGCGAACGAACTGCAACTGGTCGCCCGCACCCTGCTCTCGCGCCAACAGAAAGCGCTTGCCGTCGAGCGGCTCGCCCTGCCATTCGGGCAGGTCGAGTAATGGGTAATCGCGCAGGCCGCTCTGCGTCGTCTTGCGATGCTCGTAGTACGTCCAGCCCTTGCGAAAATTCCCGCGCCGCAGTTCCGACATGCCGAGCAGCTTGTACGCGTTCGACACATCCGGTGCGATTTCGATTGCGCGGCGAAGATGTTCGTCGGCTTCGTCGTAGCGCGACATGCAGGTCAACGTGAAAGCGATGTTGTTGTGCAGCGTCGCCGAATTCGGCAAGACCTCCAGCGCGCGTTTATAGCGGATGACTGCGTCTTCGAAATTCAGTTGGGCGTCGACCGCGAAGGCGACGCCAAACAACGCGTGTACATTCTCCGGCTCCAGTTGCAGCGCGCGGTCGAAACACGCTGCGGCGTCCGCGTGGCGGCGCACTGCGTTGAGCGTCACGCCGAGGCCCAGCAACACGCGCATATCGTCGGGTGCAAAGCGCGCGGCGAATTCGTACGCAGTCACTGCTTCATGCGGACGCGCGAGGGTCTCGAGCATGTCCGCGCTGCCGAGCGCCGCTTCGAAAGAATGGTTGTCCAGTGCGAGCGCCCGTTGAAAGCTGGCCAGCGCATCTTCCGGCTTCGACAGTCGCCGTAGCGCCTTGCCCAGGTTGCAGTGCGCGAGCGCATCGTGCGGCGCGCAGTCGATTGCTCTGCGAAAGAAGTTCGCCGCGTCTTCGTTCTCGCCACGCGAAAGCGCTGCGATGCCGCGATCGTTCAGACAGTCCGCGTGATCCGGCTGCAGCGCGAGCGTTGCATCGAAGCACTCGATCGCGCGCTCCACATCCTGCCGCTGCAGATACAGCACGCCGAGCATATAGCGCGTGTTCGTGTCGTCGGGTTGTATGTCGAGAATCGCGCGATACGCCTGTTCGGCGCGATCGAGTTCGCCCGCGCGATGCAGCGCCAGCGCATGCTCGACGTGCGGCATCGGGACGGTGTTTTCGTGTGTGAGGAGGGAAGCGTTGTGCATGGCGTCTTGAGTCGGCCGCACGCGAATGTTTGCGCGATCTGACGAGCAATCGCGCGAATGACGTGCTGGGCGGGGTGGACGGATGCCGGACAGAACCACCTGAAGAACGGCTCAGATGCACGCTGTCAGACGATGCACAATTTTGATATGGGATACGGCGCGGAACTATCGGACAAGTCCGAGTCTTCCATAAAGAAAAAGCGCCGTTGCAGCGATGCCGACGGCGCCCTCTTTGCGATGTAAAACGGTGAATCAGGCGGCCAGCACCTCGACGATCTTGCGCTGAAAAGCGTTGCCGTCGCTGTCGAACAGATGGCAGTGATCGGCCGTTGCACCGAGGCGCAGCGTTGCGCCTTTCTCGTGACGTTCGAGCGGCGGAATGCGCGCGATCAGGCCGTCCGGCGCGACGCTGCTTTCGGCGTACAGATACGCCGCATCGCCGAGCGATTCGATGGCCATGATGCGCGCCGACACGCCGTAATCCTGCATGTCGACATGCAGATGCTCGGGGCGAATGCCGACCGTCACCTTGTCGCCTTCTTTCGCGCGGCCCGGCTCGACCAGCACGAGCTGCGTCTCGCCCGTTTCGTACTTGACCAGCACGCCGCTCGCCGTCACCGACTGCACGACGCCTTCGAGGAAGTTCATCTTCGGCGAGCCGATGAAGCCCGCGACAAAGCGGTTCGCCGGTGCGTGATACAGCGTGTTCGGGCTGCCGACCTGCTCCAGATTCCCCGCCGACAACACGACGATCTTGTCCGCGAGCGTCATCGCTTCGACCTGATCGTGCGTCACGTAGATCATCGTCGTCTTCAGCTCGTCGTGAAGGCGCGCGAATTCGAGGCGCATTTTCACGCGCAGCGCGGCGTCGAGGTTCGACAGCGGTTCGTCGAACAGGAACACCTTCGGCTTGCGCGTGATCGCACGGCCGATGGCGACGCGCTGCCGCTGGCCGCCCGACAGTTGCTTCGGCTTGCGCTCGAGCAGGTGATCGATGTGAAGGATCTTCGCGGCGTTGCGCACGGCGGCGTCGATCTCCGGCTTCTTCGTGCCGGCAAGCTTCAGGCCGAACGCCATGTTGTCGTACAGCGTCATGTGCGGATAGAGCGCGTACGACTGGAACACCATCGCGATGCCGCGCTTGGCGGGCGGCACGTCGTTCATGCGCGTGCCGTCGATATTCAGGTCGCCGCCCGAGATGTCTTCGAGGCCGGCAATCATCCGCATCAGCGTGGACTTGCCGCAGCCGCTAGGGCCCACGAACACGACGAACTCGCCGTCCTGAATGTCGAGGTTGATGTTGCGCATCACCTCGTTGTCGTCGTAGGCCTTTCTGATGTTGCGCAGCGTTACGCTTGCCATGATGTGTCTCCAATGTCGACGGGTGTTGGCGCCTTGGCGCTGATGTCCGTCCCGTACGAAATAGTTGCTGTCCCTGCTACGTCGAATCTCACGCCACCGTCACGCGATGCAGCCATTGCGCGACCAGCTCCGGCAAAAGCTTCATGTCGTCGAATATGTGTTGCGCGCCGAGCTGCCGCAGCGTGTCGACCTGCTCGTCGCTCGCATGCCCGCCGCCGATAAAGCCATACACCGTCATGCCCGCCGCCGTCGCCGCCGTTACGCCCGCCACGCTGTCCTCGATCACGAGGCACGCTTCGGGGTTCACGCCGATCGCGCGCGCGGCGGCGAGATAGACGTCGGGAGCGGGCTTCGGCGCCTCGACGGTATCCGCGCAGAACAGACGGGTTCCGAAGTGCTTCACGAGACCCGTGCGCTCGAGCACCGCTTCGACGTAGCCGCGATCGCTGTTGCTCGCGCAGGCCTTCGTCAGCGGGATTTGCGCGAGCGCCGCATCGATGCCTTCGACCATCGGCGCCTTGACGGCCGACGCGCCGACCGACACGCGGATCGCGTCGATATCGTCCGCCGTCAACGTCATGCCGAGCGCCGAGGCCGCACCTTGCAGCACGCGCTCGGTGCGCAGCCCGAGGAGCGGCATCACGACGGGCGCGATGTCGAGGCCGGGCCAGCGCGCTTCCAGTTGCTGCACGATGACCGTGGCCGCGACGGCTTCGCTGTCGATCAGCACGCCGTCGCAGTCGCAGATCAGCGCGAGGTTCGCGTCGGTTCTGAGGTCCGTCACTTGACCGCCCCGAAGGTAAGGCCACGCACCAGCTGTTTCTGCGAAACCCAGCCGACGATCAGGATCGGCGCCACGGCCAGCAGCGACGCCGCCGACAGCTTCGCCCAGAACAGCCCTTCAGGACTCGAGTACGACGCGATGAACACGGTCAGCGGCGCGGCGTTCGAACTGGACAGGTTGATGCTCCAGAACGCTTCGTTCCACGACAGGATCACCAGCAGCAGCGCCGTCGATGCGAGACCCGGTAACGACATCGGCATCAGCAGATAGACGATCTCCTGCCACGTCGCCGCGCCGTCGATCCGCCCCGCTTCGAGAATGTCGCGCGGAATTTCGGCGAAGTACGTGAACGACATCCACACGGCAATCGGCAGATTGATCAGCGTGTAGACGATCACGAGTCCGCTGACGGTATCGAGCAGACCGCTGTTCTTCCACAGCAGATAGATCGGCACCAGCACGCCGACGGACGGCATCATCTTCGTCGACAGCATCCACAGCAGCACCTTCTGCGTGCGCCGGGTCGGGAAGAACGCCATCGCATAGGCGCACGGCACCGCCAGAATCAGGCACAGCAGCGTGACACCGACCGAGATCAGGATCGAGTTCCACGCGAAGCCGAAGTAATTGCTGCGCGCGAACACTTCGCGGAAGCTCTCCAGCGTCGGCGTGAAAAACAGCGACGACGCGTAAGCCTGCTGCTCCGTCTTGAATGCCGTGATGGTCATCCAGAAGATCGGGAAGAACAGCAGCAGCGCGATGAACCACGCGAGGATGCCCGGAATGCTGCGGCCGACGATTGCGAGCGGCGAATTGACCTTCGTCGGCTTCGTCGTGACAGGTGTAGCGGCAAGCTGGCTCATTTTTCGTACTCCCCTTTCAGGTTCTTCGCGAGCATGCGCACGAGGAAGAACGACACGATGTTCGCGAGCACCACGGCGAGAATCCCGCCTGCGGAAGCAAGGCCGACGTCGAACTGTTGCAGGCCGAGCGCGTAGATCAGGTAAGACAGGTTGGTCGTCGCGTTGCCCGGACCGCCGCCCGTCGTCGTGTAGATTTCGGCGAAGATCGACAGCAGGAAAATGGTTTCCATCATCACGACCACGGCGATCGCGCGTTTCAGGTGCGGCAGCGTGATGAAGAAGAACATCGCGAACGGACCGGCGCCGTCGATTTTCGCGGCTTCCTTCTGCTCCTGATCGAGCGACTGGATCGCCGTGAAGAGAATCAGGAACGCGAACGGTAACCACTGCCACGCGACGATGATGATGACGGACGTCAATGGATAATCCGCGAACCAGTCGATCGGCGCGAGCCCGACCGCGCGCATGCCGTCTGCGATGAGCCCGTACACCGGGTGCAGGATCATGTTCTTCCAGATCAGCGCGGAGACGGTCGGCATCACGAAGAACGGTGCGATCGCGAGTAATCGTGCGATGCCCTGCCCGTAGAACTTGCGGTCGAACAGCACCGAGAGCAGCACACCGCCGACCACGGTGATGAGCAGCACGGCGATGATCAACTCCAGCGTGTGGGCGATCGATGGACCGAACGCCGGATCGCTGGCGAGATACTTGTAGTTGTCGAGCCCTGTGAAACCCTTTTCATCCGGGTTCAGCAAGTTGTAGCGCGAGAACGAAAACCAGATCGTCATCGCGAGTGGAATGGCCATCCACAGGACGAGGACGCCGACGGATGGTGTCACCAGCCAGCGCGCGTGCGCGGCCTTGCGCTCTTCGCGCTCGTGTTCGGTCTGGGGTTCGGCATGCATGAGGGGTAGACGCAAGTGTTGACGCATGATGGACCACCTCTTGGGTAGTGCGCGGGCCGCGGGGGCGTGCGGCTCACTGTGCTGCCAGGAGTCCGGCTGACGATGCATTGACCTGCACTGTCGGCCGGCGTTGTGCATCGGTTCCGGCTGGGTGCTGCTTCCCTGCGAGGCTACGGGTAGGGTCTTGGACACGCCGTCCGCGTGGGGTGAAGCAGACGGCGTGCCAATTTCACAGCAGGCGTAACGCGGGCTTACTTCTGATAGCCCGCCTGCTTCACGGCGCGGTCCGCCGTCGCGTTGCCTGCTGCCAGCGCCTGATCGACCGACATCTGGCCTGCCACCGCACCCGAGATGCTCTGACCGACCACCGTGCCGAACGACTGGAACTCAGGGATACCGACGAACTGCACGCCCGTGTACGGCACGGGCTTCGCCGTCGGATGCGTCGGGTCGGCCGTTTCGATGGCCTTCAGCACGAAATCGGCGAACGGTGCGGCCTGCTTGTATTCAGGACGCGCATACGTCGACTGACGCGTGCCCGGCGGCACCGACGCCCAGCCTTCATCCTTCGCGGCGAGTTCGATGTACTGCTTCGACGTCGCCCACGTGATGAACTTCTTGGCCGCGTCGGCCTGCTTCGACGACTTCGGAATCGCCAGCGCCCACGCCCACAGCCAGTGCGAGCCATTCGGCGTGGCTTGCGTCGGCGCAGCCGCGAATCCGACCTTGTCCGAGATCTGCGATTGCTGCTTGTTGTAAAGCATGCCGGCCGCAACCGTCGCGTCGATCCACATCGCGCACTTGCCCGACGACATCAGCGTGAGGTTTTCGTTGAAGCCGTTCGAGCTCGCTCCCGGAGGGCCGTCCTTCTTCAGCAGATCGACGTAGAACGACACCGCCTTCTTCCACTCCGGCGTGGTCAGCTGCGCGTGCCACTTTTCGTCGAACCAGCGTCCGCCGAACGTGTTCACGAGCGTCGTCACGTACGCCATGTTCTCGCCCCAGCCTGCCTTGCCGCGCAGACAGATGCCGTAGGTGCCTGCCGCTTTGTCGGTGAGCTTGTCGGCAAACTGGGCGATCTGGTCGTAGGTCGGGTTGTCGGGCATCTTCAGGCCCTTCGCCGCGAACAGATCCTTGCGGTAATACGTCATCGAGCTTTCGACGTAAAACGGCAGCGCGTACAGCGAGCCGTTGTAAGAAAGACCGTCGCGCGCCGTCTTCACGACGTCGTTCAGATCGTAATCGGCGGGCAGGTCGGTGAGCGGCGTGAGCCAGCCGCGCTTGCCCCATTGCGGCGTTTCATACGCGCCGATCGTCATCACGTCGAACTGGCCGCTGCCCGTCGTGATGTCCGTCGTCGCGCGCTGACGCAGCACGTTCTCTTCCAGAATCACCCAGTTGAGCTTGATGTCGGGATTCGCTTTCTCGAATGCCGGCGACAGCTTCTTCAGCTCGATCATGTCCGGGTTGTTCAATGTCGCGATCGTCACGGTCGCCGCGTTGGCGCTGAAAGCAGCGCACGCGAGCGCCGCTGTGCCGAATGCGTTGAGCGCGGGTTTGCAGGTGGGCTTCATCGTTTGTCTCCTTTATTCGTACTTGCGTTTTGGTACGTGACCGGCGGATGCGTGTGCGCCGGGTAGCGGTTGCGGCGAATGAATGCCCGTCAGCTCATCCAGTTGCCGCCGTCGACGTTCAGGGTTTGCGCGGTGATGTAATCCGCATCGGACGATGCGAGGAACAGCGCCGCCCCCGTCAGATCCGCAGGCAGCCCCATCCTGCCCAGCGGCACCGCTTCACCGACGAGACGCTTCTTCTCGCCGAGCGGCCGGTTTTCGTAACGCGCGAAGAGTGCATCGACCTGCTCCCACATCGGCGTATCGACGACGCCTGGTGCGATGCCGTTCACGTTGATCTGGTGCGGCGCGAGCGCGAGCGCGGCGGACTGCGTATAGCTGAGCACGGCTGCCTTGGTCGCGCAGTAGTGCGACACGAGCGCCTCGCCGCGGCGGCCCGCCTGCGACGACATATTGATGATCTTGCCGCCATGGCCTTGCTCGACCATGCGCTTTGCGACAGCCTGCATCAGAAAGAACATGCCTTTCACGTTGACCGCGAAAAGCTTGTCGAAGATGTCCCAGGATTCGTCGAGGAGCGGCCGCATGTCGAACAGCGCCGCGTTGTTGAAGAGAATGTCGATCTGGCCGAAACGCTGCACCGTCTGCTCGACGATGCGCGCGATGTCTTCGCGCTTCGTGACGTCCGCACTCACGGTCAACACGCGATCGCCGTCCGATTCGCGCAGCGCATGCGCGAAATCGCTCGCCGGCTTCACGTCCACCAGCACGCAGCGCGCGCCCTCTTCGAGATATCGCCGGGCCACTGCCTCGCCGATACCGCTCGCCGCGCCGGTGAGAATCGCCACCTTGCCTTGCAGTCGGGCTGTCACAACCTGTCTCCGGTTCGTTTGATTCTTCGATCGATGTTTCGATCAGCATGAGCTAACGCTCGGTGATCGAGCAATTGCTCTCGTTGTGATCGAATGATCGGATACGCGTCCGGTCATGTCAAGGCGCGCCGCGCAATTTCGATGGTGCAGCGCGGCAGCGCCAAAAAGGTTCGTCCAAGGCTGTCTTACTAAGAATCGGCGATGACTTTGCAACGGGCAATGACATTTTTTCGAGATACGTTATATCATTGCGCCTTCGTTCAATCCGACGTTGCCCAGAGTTCGTCCGATGCCTCGCTCATCCGATCTTCATGCCGCTGTCCCCGCCGGTCAGGCGGCCCGGCTAGCGCACAAGCTCGCGCGCGCCGATGCGCTCGCCGCCGAGCGCGGTCTCGCACTGACCACCCTGCGCCGCCAGGTCTACACGCTGATCGCAGAGAGCGAGCGTCCCGTCGGCGCGTACGATCTGCTCGCCGCGCTGGAGCCGCAGCGCGGCCGCGTGCCGCCGACCACCGTCTATCGCGCGCTCGAATTCCTCGTCGAGCATGGCTTCGTGCATCGGATCGAATCGAAGAACGCGTTTTTTGCGTGCTGCCAGATGGGCGAGCCGCATCAAAGCCAGTTCCTGATGTGCGACGCATGCGGCGAAACCGTCGAGATTCCCGGCGATGGACTGGCCACGCAGTTGTCGCACAGCGCGCCCGCACACGGATTCGAAGTGCATCACCAGGTCGTCGAGCTGAGCGGTCTGTGCGCCGCCTGCAAGCACGGCCACGCCTGACGCCCACACTCGCTATTCCATCCAACCCAGACGCCTCTGAGTCAACAGGTCATCCCGATGAAGAAGAACAATTCGATGTGGAAGTTTCTGACGCGCGCCGCCGCGTCGACGGTGTTTGCTTTTGCGCTCGGCCAGTCCGCGTGCGCGCAGGAGGCGAAAATTCCCGTCGTCGCGGCGGAGAATTTCTACGGCGACGTCGTGCAGCAACTGGGCGGCGACCGCGTCGACGTGACGAGCATTCTCAGCAATCCGGATCAGGATCCGCATCTGTTCGAAGCGAGCCCGAAGACAGCGCGCGCGTTGCAGCACGCGAGCCTTGTCGTCTACAACGGCGCCGATTACGATCCGTGGATGACGAAGCTGCTGAACGCGTCGAAGAGCAATGGGCGCAAGACCATCGTCGCGGCGGAACTCACCGGCAAGAAGAGCGGCGACAATCCGCATCTGTGGTACGACCCGTCGACGATGCCCGCCGTCGCGCGCGCGGTGAGCGCGGCACTCGCTTCGGCTGATCCTTCGCACAAGGCGGCGTATGATGCGAACCTCGCGAAGTTTCTCGGCTCGCTCAAGCCGATCGGCGACAAGGTCGCGGCGCTGCGCAGCCAGTACGCGCACGTGAGCGTGACGGCAACAGAGCCTGTGTTCGGCTACATGTCGGATGCGATCGGCCTCGACATGCGCAACCAGCGTTTCCAGCTGGCCGCAATGAACGATACGGAAGCGAGCGCGTCGGATATCGCCGCATTCGAGCGCGATCTTCGCGAGCGGCGGGTGCACGCTCTGATCTATAACAGCCAGGCAACCGAGGCCCTGACCAAACGCATGCTGAAACTCGCGCAGCAATCGCACGTGCCGACGGTGAGCGTGACGGAGACGCAACCCGCCGGCCAGAACTACCAGCAATGGATGCTGGCGCAACTCGATGCGCTCGGCAACGCGCTCGCCGCGAGCAACACCGGCAGCGCGAACAAGGGAAAGACTCAATGAACACGCCTCGCCGCCAGGGATCGTCGGGCACGTCCCCCGTGCTCGAACTCGATCGCGTGACGCTCGAACTCGGCGACCGCACGATCCTGCGCGACACCAGCTTCACGATCAACCAGGGCGAATTCATCGGCGTGCTCGGGCCCAACGGCGCGGGCAAGACGACGCTGATGCGCTCGGTGCTCGGCCTCGTGCCTGCAGCGAACGGGACGGTTCGCGTGCTAGGCGAACCCGTCGTGCGCGGCAATCCGTCGATCGGCTATATGCCTCAGACGCGCAGCGCGCTCGCCGGCCGGCGCGTACGCGGCCGCGACTTCGTGGCGATGGCCGCGGACGGGCATCGCTGGGGCTTGCCGCATGCCGACGCCAAGGCGCGCGCCGATGTCGACCGCGTGCTGGAACTGGTCGGCGGCAGCGCGCTCGCCGCGCGTCCGCTGTCGGAGCTGTCGGGCGGCGAGCGCCAGCGGCTGCTGCTCGCACAGTGCCTGCTCGGCAATCCGCGTCTGCTGCTGCTCGACGAACCCTTGATCAGCCTCGATCCGCATCATCAGAAAACCGTCGTCGAACTGGTCAAACGCGTGCAGCAGGAACTCGGCATCGCCGTGCTGTTCTCGGCGCACGAGCTCAATCCGCTGCTGCATGCGCTCGACCGCGTGCTGTATCTCGGCAACGGCGTCGCGGCGCTCGGCACCGTCGATGAGGTGATCACGAAGCCGGTGCTCTCGCGCCTTTACGGCTCGACCATCGACGTGATGCGCGTGAACGGCCGCATCTTCGTGATGTCGGGTGACTTCGATGTAGAAAAGCACGATCACGAACACGAAGACGACGACCATCAGCACGGCGAGCCGCACGGGCACGGGCATTCGCACGGCCACGCGCATGGGTCGAAAGAGACTCACCACCACGCCTCACGCGACGGACACACGCACGATGTTTGAATACGATTTCATGGTGAACGCCTTCGCGGCGTCGGGGATTGTGGCCGTGCTGTCGGGCATCGTCGGCTATTTCCTCGTGATGCGTGGGCAGACCTTCGCGGGCCATGCGCTATCGCACGTCGGCTTCACGGGCGCGACGGGCGCGGTGCTGATCGGCATTTCGCCGATCTGGGGGATGATCGGCTTCACGCTCGCGGCGGGCGTCGGCATGGGCGCGCTCGGCGAAAAGCTGGCGGGGCGCGATGTCGCCATCGGCGTGATCCTGTCGCTGGCGCTCGGCTTCGGTCTGCTGTTTCTGCATTTCTTCACCGCGTATGCGACGCAGGTGACCGCGCTGCTGTTCGGCAACGTGCTCGGCGTCAGTTCGTCGACGCTGGCCGTGCTCGCGGCGCTCGGCGTCGTCAGTCTGATCGCGCTGGCTGCGATCATGCGCCCGTTGCTGTTCGCTTCACTGCAGCCCGAACTGGCGGAAGCGAAAGGCGTGTCGCTGCGGCTCGTGTCGGTGCTGTTTCTCGCCATCGCGGCGCTTGCCGTGGCCGCGTGCACGCAGATTGTCGGCGTGTTGCTCGTGTTCACGCTGATGGTCGGACCGGCCGCCGCCGCGCAAAACCTGTCGACGCGTCTGTCCGTCGGACTCGTACTCGCCGCGCTGCTCGCGCTTGCGCAAGCGTGGATCGGCGTGACGCTCGCTTTCTACACCGACTGGCCGACGAGCTTCTGGATCACGCTGCTCGCGGCGCTGGTCTACGGAGCGAGCTTGTTGATGCAACACATGCGCAGATAACATGAAAAAACGGGGTGGCTGATGAGCCACCCCGTTTTGCTTTCGACGCTTCCCGCCTTGAAGTTCAGCCGAGCAATACCTTCGCGTGATGCGCGAGGTGATCCTCGATGAACGTCGAAATGAAGAAGTAGCCGTGGTCGTAGCCTTCATGCCGACGCAGCGTGAGCGGCTGACCGGCCGCCTTGCACGCTGCTTCGAACACGTCAGGGTTCAACTGCTGCGCGAGAAAGTTATCGGCGAGCCCCTGATCCACCAGAATCCCCTCGGCGAATTTGCGTGACGCCTTGCCGACGAGTTCGCTCGCGTCATAGTGCTTCCACGCTTCACGATCCGCGCCCAGATAGCCACTGAAAGCTTTCTCGCCCCACGGGCAACGCGTCGGCGCGGCAATCGGCGCGAATGCCGACACCGACCGATAGATGTCCGGGTTGCGCAGCGCGAGCATCAGCGCGCCGTGACCGCCCATCGAATGCCCGAAGATGCCGAGCCGTTCGCCGTCGACGGGCAATTCATCGACGACGGTCTCGCGCAGTTCGTCCCGTACATACGAGTACATCCGATAGTGCTTCCCCCACGGTTCCTGCGTCGCATCGACATAGAAACCTGCACCCACGCCGAAGTCCCACGAGTCCGTCTCGCCTGGCACGCCTGCGCCGCGCGGGCTGGTATCGGGTGCGATCAGCGCGATGCCATGCTGCGCGGCGAAGCGCTGCGCACCCGCCTTGATCGGAAACGTCTCTTCGGTGCAGGTCAGCCCGGCGAGATAGAACAGCGCCGGCACCTTCTTCTGCGACGCCTCTTTCGGCATGAAGACGGAAAAGCGCATCGGCAGCCCGATCGCCTTCGACTCGTGCTTGTAGATTCGCTGCGTGCCGCCGAACGACGCGTGCGATTCGATCAGTTCGAGCATCGCGCCACTCCCTTAGTAGATGACGACCGAGCGGATCGACTCGCCCTTCTTCATCAGGTCGAAGCCTTCGTTGATCTGGTCGAGTTTCAGGTGATGGGTGATCAGGTCGTCGATGTTGATCTTGCCTTCCATGTACCAGTCGACGATCTTCGGCACGTCCGTACGGCCGCGTGCGCCGCCGAACGCCGAGCCCTTCCACTCGCGGCCCGTGACCAGCTGGAACGGACGCGTGCTGATTTCCTGGCCGGCCGCCGCCACGCCGATGATGAACGACTGGCCCCAACCCTTGTGCGTGCATTCGAGCGCCTGGCGCATCAGCGTGGTATTGCCGACGCACTCGAACGAGTAATCCGCGCCGCCATCCGTGAGCTGCACGATGTGGTCGACCACGTTCTCGACTTCGTTCGGGTTGATGAAGTGCGTCATGCCGAACTTCTTCGCGAGTTCGACGCGGCCCGGATTGATGTCGACGCCGATGATCTTGTCGGCGCCGACCATTTTCGCGCCTTGAATCACATTGAGGCCGATGCCGCCGAGACCAAACACGACGACATTCGCGCCCGCTTCGACCTTCGCCGAATACACGACAGCGCCGACACCCGTCGTGACACCGCAACCGATGTAGCAGACCTTGTCGAACGGTGCGTCTTCACGAATCTTCGCGACCGCGATTTCCGGCACGACGATGTAGTTCGAGAACGTGGACGTGCCCATGTAATGAAACAGCGGCTTGCCGTCGAGCGAGAAGCGCGAGGTCGCATCGGGCATCAGGCCCTTGCCTTGCGTCGCGCGGATCGCCTGACACAGGTTCGTCTTGCGCGACAGACAGAACTTGCACTGACGGCATTCGGGCGTGTAGAGCGGAATGACGTGATCGCCCTTTTTCAGCGTGCCGACGCCAGGACCCGTATCGACGACGACGCCCGCGCCTTCATGGCCGAGGATCGCGGGAAAGAGACCTTCCGGATCGGCACCCGACAACGTGTAGTAGTCGGTATGGCAAATGCCCGTTGCCTTCACTTCGATCAGCACTTCACCGGCGCGCGGACCTTCGAGGTCGACTTCTTCGATCGTCAACGGTGCGCCTGCTTTCCATGCGATTGCTGCTTTCGTCTTCATCGTGAATACTCCTGTAGTTCCTTGAACCTGTTATCCGACTGTTCCTGCGAATCCGTTGGCTGATTGCCGCGAACCGTTGCGGCCCGCATTGTCCCTTATGCTCGCGCGCCGCGCTCCGAACATGATCGCGCATCTGCAAGGCGCGTGAATGGCAAGCCGCGTCGCGCGATTGTCCTCATGCGACGGCGCGCGTCACGTGGACGGCTGTGCGAACCAGGGCTCGACGCGGCCGTAAAGATCGATGAAGCGCGCATAACGCGCGGCGAGTTGCGCGTCGTCCTGCGGCCCGGCGACGCGCGTTGCGGCAGGGGCTAGCGCAGCGAGATCGCCTGCATGCCAATGCCCTGCTGCGATGCCACCGAGTAGGGCAGCGCCACGTGCGGCCGCGTTCGGGCAATCGACGGCGTGCAGTTCCACCTGCAGCGTATCGGCGAGCAACTGCCGCCAACGTGGATCGACGGAACCGCCGCCCGCGAGGCGCACCGCCGGTACACGCGCACCGCTTTGCCGGATCGCATCGAGTCCTGCGCGCAACGAGAACGCGACGCCTTCGAATGCCGCGCGCATCATCGCGCCCCGCGACATGCCGAGCGCAAGGCCCAGCCATCCGCCACGCGCGGCGGGATTGAGCCACGGCGTGCGCTCGCCCGTCAGATACGGTAGAAACGTGAGGTCGGGTGCGGCATCGCACGCGAACGCATCGCGATAGGCGTCCGGCCATTCATACGACAGCCAGCCGCGCACGGCTTCAAGCGCGACGCCGACGTTCTGCATGGCGGCCATCCGATACCAGTGATCCGTCGCGGCCCGATAGCAATGCAGCCCTGTCACCGCGTCGGGTTCCTCGTTCGCGAGCACGAGAATCTGGCCGCCCGTGCCTGTCGTCAACAGAGCATCGCCGTCGCCGGCCAGTCCGCTGCCGAGCGCAGCGCAGGGCGTGTCGCCCGCACCGGTCGCAAGCAAAATGCCCGCGGGCAAACCGAGCGCCTGCGCCGCTTCATCCGACAGCGTGCCGCCCGCGGCATACGACGGCGCCAGCGGCGCGAACCAGTCGCCTGGCAATCCAAGCCGGTCGAACAATGCGCGATCCCAGGCGCCGGACGGTTCTGCGAGCGCGGTCGCGCAAGCATCCGATGGATCGGTTGCGATCGCGCCGCCCAGTTTGAAGCGCAGCCAGTCTTTTGGCTGCAAGGCCCAGCGTGCAGCATGCAGCGATTGCGGTTCGTGCAGCGCGACCCACCGCAACAGCGGACCTGCCATGCCGGGCGCAACGGGATTGGGCTGTGGCGCGGGCCATGCATCCAGTAAGGACAAGGCCCGTGTGTCGGGCCACAGCATCGCGGGACGCACGGCATTGCCATGCGCGTCGCTCAGCACGACACCATGCATCTGACCGGAAAAGCCGATCGCTCGCACTGCCCTGCGTTGCGAATCAGGCAACCGCGCGGCCGCT
The DNA here is from genome assembly GCF_017104565.1 of Paraburkholderia sp. Tr-20389. Classification (GTDB taxonomy): domain Bacteria; phylum Pseudomonadota; class Gammaproteobacteria; order Burkholderiales; family Burkholderiaceae; genus Paraburkholderia. Next base: position 38,525 of record NZ_JAAGPD010000011.1, read on the forward strand.
TCGCACAGCGCGCGCCACCAGACTTGCGGGTCGATTTCCGCCCAGCCGGGATGCGGCGTGTCGATTGCATACGCGATGCTCGTCGAGCATTGCTCGCGGCCTTCATCGTCGATGATCGCGAGCTTCAGCGAACCTGTACCGAGATCGATGCCAAGAAAGGACATGAATGCGATGCGTTGAGTAAGCGGTTGCTATGGATGATTTTTCGCGCACTTCGAGGGTATTGCGCGTGCCTGCTTTGCACGGCAGACCGCGGACAGCCATTGTCACACGTCACGCTCGCCCGCGAGGGTTAACCCACCCCCGATTTCGCGCACTCCGAAAACGCATTATGTGCGAACCGCAATACACATCATATGGGCACGCATACGTCGCGGCGGCATGCCGTGTTGATGAATTTCCCGCAAGCCACCACACCATAAGGGCCCGCGGCGAATTTACGCGATCTCGCATAACTTGAGCGTTCCAAATCTGGTTCGCGCATATCGTCGCGGCAAAGGTTGAAATAGGGAGGCGTGGTCTTGTCGCGCTTTTTCGTCCCGCATACCTTGGAGTCATCCCAAAACGAGATGTGGAGAGAGACAAGATGCACTCGAACACGGTTCATCCGTGCGACGAGCGACTGCCCTTCGGCCAGTTGCTGACGCTCGGCATTCAGCACGTACTGGTGATGTATGCAGGGGCCGTCGCCGTGCCGCTGATTATCGGCAGCGCGCTCAAGCTCCCGAAAGAGCAGATCGCATTTCTGATCAGCGCCGATCTCTTTTCCTGCGGGATCGCCACATTGATCCAGACGCTCGGCCTGTGGATCTTCGGGATCCGGCTGCCAGTGATCATGGGTTGCACGTTCGCCGCTGTCGGTCCGATGGTCGCGATCGGCACGAATCCGAGCCTCGGCATACTCGATATCTTCGGGTCGACCATCGCGGCGGGCGTGATAGGCATCGTCGTTGCACCGATGATCGGCAAGCTGCTGCGCTTCTTTCCGCCCGTCGTGGTGGGCGTGGTGATTTCGGTGATCGGGCTTTCGCTGATGGAAGTCGGCATCAACTGGGCAGCGGGCGGCGTCGGCAATCCGGATTACGGCAATCCCATCTATCTCGGCCTGTCGCTCGTCGTACTCACGCTGATCCTGCTCATCAACAAGTTCGGCAAAGGCTTCATTGCGAATATTTCCGTGCTGCTCGGCATCGTCGCGGGCTTCGTGATTGCCGCTCTGCTGGGCCGCGTGAACATGGAAGGCGTGACGAATGCACCGTGGGTCGGTTTCGTCATGCCGTTCCACTTCGGCCTGCCGCACTTCGATCCGCTTTCCATCGCGACGATGGTGACCGTGATGTTCGTCACGTTCATTGAATCCACGGGGATGTTCCTCGCGGTCGGCGACATGGTGGAGCGTCCCGTCGACCAGAAGGCCCTTGTTCGCGGTCTGCGCGTGGACGGCCTCGGCACGCTGATCGGCGGCATCTTCAACTCGTTCCCGCACACGTCGTTCTCGCAGAACGTCGGTTTGATCGGCGTGACGGGCGTGAAGAGCCGCTTCGTCTGCGCGATGGGCGGCGTGATCCTCGTGCTGCTCGGCCTGTTCCCGAAGATGGCTCAGGTGGTCGCATCCGTGCCCGCCTTCGTGCTCGGCGGCGCAGGCATCGTGATGTTCGGCATGGTGGCCGCAAATGGCATCAAGGTGCTGTCAAAGGTCGACTTCGTGAAGAACCATCACAACCTCTTCATCGTCGCAGTGAGCATCGGTCTTGGACTCGTGCCCGTCGTCTCGCCGCATTTCTTCTCGAAGCTGCCGCCTGCCTTGTCACCGCTTCTGCACAGCGGCATTCTGTTGGCGTCGGTTTCGGCCGTCGTGCTGAACCTGATCTTCAATGGTGTGAAGGGCGAGCGCGCCGCCAAGCGCGACATTCGCCGCGCCGGCCACGACTTCGACGGACGCGGCGGCAATGACGACGCCGTCGCCGGTGACGAAATGCTGCGTGCCGCCGACATGCATTAAGCAGACGCCGCAACAAACTGAACCTGCGTGCGCATGACTCTGGTCATGCGCACGCAGCGTTTCTTCCAGACGATCACGCGACCAGGTTGTTGAAGTGTCGCGTCACCTTCGGCTCCAGATCGCGAGCCTCCTTCATCAGATTGATCTGCTTCGCCGACCTTGCGACCTCGAAGACTTCCGGCGCAATGTCATAGTCGCCGCGATCGTGCATCCATTCGAGCACATCGGACAGATGCCAAAGCGACGTGCTGCCCTCGTGCACAGGCGCCGGGAAGTCCGTGGCGTGCGATTGCATCAGCTTGCGCATGTTCTGACGCGAGACGCCCGCCACTTCCGCGACATCCGTGAGCCCGACAAAGTCCGGCGCAGCCTCGACGATCTGCGCAGTCGGCACAGCGCGACGCACGTCCTTCAATGCGCTGACGAGCGCATGCGTCGCGCTTTTCGCCTCGCGCGCGAACGCGAGCGCAAGTCGTCCCGGTTGACCGACACCAATGGTTGCGTCGTCGCAACCTTCCGCCGCGAGTCGCTCCACGATGTCGTCGTGATCACAGTCTTCCGCGCTCAGGCGGTACTTCAATGTGAAGGTGTATTCCATGTCTGCCCCTTTTCCTTTCCTTGCTGCTCCTGTTGCTGCCCTTGCGAATCACGTTCACACGCACGCTTTGCTCCCGCGATGACGTGCAGTGAAATGACCTTCTGACGGTGCGGCGCGCAGTTCTCAACAATGCGCCGCAACGTTCTTGCATGACTCCCGGCGTTACGGGGCGTGCACCAGATACTGGCGATGCAAAACTCGCCGCATCTGCATGTCGCGTCGTGGTAGGGACAATACATTCGCCCCCACGCGTGGCCGTTGCCTGCGGCAGGCGCGACACGCCAGCCGTTTGCTTCCGCATAGCCGAGTGCCGACTCGACTTCCTTCTTTGAATGACTTCGACGATTCATGAACAGCTCCAGTCTAAGGCGTATCTCACATGGTTGTCAATTGACAACTTAGAGAATCGTCGACGAGTCGACGATCCGCATTCGATGCTAGCGGTTGAAAACGATCTGGAGAACTGAACTGGCCATCAGGCCAAGGTTTGTAGGACGCGTCGCAAAAAAAAAACGCCACGGCGTGCCGTGGCGTTTTTTGCTGTCAGGAAGGAAGCGACTGTCGCTCGAACCCGGCGTCTCAGCCTGCCGTCGCAGCCGAAGCAGCAACGGGCGCGCTGGCCGCGCCGTAATCGACAGGCGCATCCGCCGGACGCGGCTGATCGCCCGCACGTTCGATCCAGCCGCCGCCGAGCGCCTTGTACAGATCGACGAGGTTCGTCAGACGCTCCATGCGCGCCGTGATCAGCGTCCTCTGCGCGGTGTACAGATCCGTCTGCGCAGTCAGTACGGCGAGATAGCTGTCGACGCCGTTCCGGTAACGCAGATCCGACAGATCGAGTCGGCGCTGCTCCGCGAACGTATTCCGTTCGAGCGCCTGGATCTGCTGATCGTAAGTGCCGCGCGCAGCGAGCCCGTCGGCCACTTCGCGGAACGCGGTCTGTATCGCCTTCTCGTACTGCGCGATCTGGATGTTCTTCTCGACGTTCGCGAGATCGAGGTTCGCCTTGTTCTGACCGCCTTCGAAGATCGGCAGCGTGATCGTCGGCGCGAAGCTCCACGCCGCCGAGCCCGGCTTGAACAGCCCGCCGAGCGACGGACTCAGCGTGCCGAAGCTGCCTGTCAGCGAAACTTTCGGGAAGAACGCCGCGCGCGCCGCGCCGATGTTCGCGTTGGCCGCTAGCAGATTCTGCTCGGCTTCCATGATGTCGGGACGACGCGTGAGCAGATCCGACGGCAGACCGGCGGGAATGTCGGTCAGCAGAGTCTGATCGTTAAGCACGATGCCGCCCGGAAGATCCGACGGCAACGGCTCACCGATCAGCACGACCAGTGCATTCTCCGCCTGTGCGCGCAGACGCGCCTGCGACTGCAGATCCGCCTTGGCCTGTTCGACAACCGTCTCAGACTGACGCAAGTCCAGTTCGGAACCCGTACCCGTGTCGTATTGCAGCTTCGTGATGCGATACGAATCTTGCGCAGTCTTGAGCGTGTTCTCCGTGACCTTCAGCAGATCATCATAGGCGAGCACGGTCATGTACTGATCCGCGACCGAAGCGACCAGCGCGATTTCCGCCGCCTTGCGTGCCTGAGCGGTCGCCAGATATTGCGCGAGCGCCTGGTCCTTCAGGCTGCGAATGCGGCCGAAGAAGTCGATTTCCCACGACGCATTCAAGCCGACCGAATACTCGTTGGAAATCGTATTGCCGAACACGGACAGATCCTTCGGCGTGCGCTGCTTCGTCTGCGATGCAGACGCGTCGAGCGTCGGGAACAGCGCTGCGCGTGCAATCTGATACTGCGCGCGCGACGCCTCGATGTTCAGCACCGACACGCGCAGATCGCGATTGTTCTGCAACGCGATCTCGATCAGACGTTGCAGACGCTGATCGACGAAGAAGTCGCGCCAGCCGATCTCCACCGCCGACTGGCCGTTCGCCGAGCGCGCGCCCGCGCCGGGCGCGGGCTGCGTCGCGTACACGCCGTCGCTCGGGAAGGCGCCCGAAACGGGTGCGGCCGGCTGGTGGTACTTCGGCTCCATCGTGCAGCCCGTGGCGAACAGCGCGACGGCCACTGCCATCAAAGAATATTTATGCATCTCAATGTCCTCAGCTGGCGTTGCCCGGGCCGCTGCCGCCCTGCGGGTCATGCGGATGGTGCTCGTTGTAGTGCTTCATCGCTTCGTCCGGGTCTTCCTTCTCGCCCGTGAACTTCGCGCGAATCACGACGAAGAACATCGGGATCATGAAAATCGCGAGGAAGGTCGCCGTCAACATACCGCCGATCACGCCCGTGCCGATCGCGTGCTGGCTGGCCGAACCCGCGCCGTTGCTGATGGCGAGCGGCAGCACGCCGAGAATGAACGCGAGCGACGTCATCAGGATAGGACGCAACCGCAGACGCGCCGCTTCCAGCGCCGCCTCCACCGGCCCCATCCCTTCACCCTGCTGCAGCTCTCGCGCGAATTCCACGATCAGAATCGCGTTCTTCGCGGACAGACCCACTGTGGTCAGCAGACCGACCTGGAAGAACACGTCGTTTTCCAGCCCGCGCAACGTCGCGGCGAGCAGCGCGCCCAGCACGCCGAGCGGCACCACCATGATCACCGAGAACGGAATCGACCAGCTTTCATACAGCGCGGCAAGACACAGGAACACGACGAGAATCGAGATGCCGTACAGGATCGGCGCCTGCGAACCCGACTGGCGTTCCTGGAACGACAGACCCGTCCATTCGTAGCCGATACCGGCCGGCAGCTTGGCCGCGATCGCTTCCATCGCCGTCATTGCCTGACCCGTCGACTTGCCCGGCGCGGCCTGACCCTGGATTTCCACGGCCGAGATACCGTTATAGCGCTCGAGCTTCGGCGAACCGTACGTCCACTGCCCGCTTGCGAAGGCCGAGAACGGCACCATGCTGCCCGCCGTATTGCGCACGTACCAGTCGCTCAGGTTCTCAGGCGTCATACGGAACGGCGCGTCGGCTTGCAGATACACCTTCTTGATCCGGCTGTCCGTATCGAGGAAGTTGTTCACGTAGGCCGATGCCCATGCGATCGAGAACGTCTGGTCGATGGTCGAGAGGCTCACGCCTTGCGCCGCCGCCTTTTCGTGATCGATCGACACCTTGAACTGAGGCGTGTCGTTCAGACCGTTCGGACGCACCTGCGCGAGCGTCGGATCTTTCGCGGCCATGCCGAGCAGCTGGTTACGCGCCGCCATCAGCTTTTCGTGGCCGAGACCCGCGCGATCCTGCAGCTCGAAGTCGAAGCCCGACGCCGTGCCCAGTTCCGGAATGGACGGCGGATTGACCGGGAACACGACCGCGTTCTTGTAGCCCGCGAAGTGCATGTACATCCGGCCGACCAGCGCCTGAACCTTCTGGTCCGCGTGCTGACGCTCCGCGTAGTCCTTCATCCGCACGAACACGAGACCCGAGTTCTGACCGCGGCCCGCGAAGCTGAAGCCGTTCACCGTGAAGGTCGATTCGACGATCGACTTCTCGTCGTTCAGCAGCCAGTCGGAGATGTCCTTCAGCGCGCGCGCCGTGGTTTCCTGCGTCGAGCCCGACGGCGTCTGCACCAGCACGAACATCGTGCCCTGGTCTTCATCCGGCAGGAACGACTTCGGCAAACGCACGAACAACAGACCCACCGCGACGATCACCACCAGATAGATGATGAGCCAGCGGCCCGAGCGCTTGATCACGTGATGCACGCCCGAGTGATACTTGTCGCGGCTCTTGTCGAAGGTCTTGTTGAACCAGCCGAAGAAGCCCTTCTTCTCTTCGTGATGTCCCTGCGGAATCGGCTTGAGGATCGTCGCGCACAGTGCCGGCGTCAGAATCAACGCGACCAGCACGGACAGCACCATCGCCGCGACGATGGTCAGCGAAAACTGACGATAGATCGCGCCGACGGAACCGCCCGAGAACGCGACGGGCACGAACACCGCCGACAGCACGAGCGCCACGCCGATCAGCGCGCCCGTGATCTGGTCCATCGCCTTGCGGGTTGCCTCTTTAGGCGACAGCCCTTCCTCGGACATCACCCGCTCGACGTTCTCCACGACCACGATCGCATCGTCCACCAACAGGCCGATCGCGAGTACGAGACCGAACATCGACAGCACGTTGATCGAGAAGCCGACCGCGCTCATGATCGCGAACGTGCCCAGCAGCACCACGGGCACCGCGATCGTCGGGATCAAGGTGGCGCGCAGGTTCTGCAGGAACAGGTACATGACCAGGAACACCAGCACGATACCTTCGAGCAGCGTCTTGACCACTTCCTCGATCGACAGGCGCACGAACGGCGTCGTGTCGTACGGATACTTCACGACCAGACCGTGCGGGAAGTACTTCGACAGCTGGTCGATCTTGTCGCGCACGGCCTTCGCCGTCGCCAGCGCATTCGCGCCCGTCGCCAGCTGGATACCGAAGCCCGCCGTCGGCTGACCGTTGTACTTGGTGTCGAAGTTGTAGTTTTCGCCGCCCAGCTCGATCCGCGCGACGTCCTTGATGCGCACCTGCGAGCCGTCCTGGTTCACCTTCAGCAGCACGTTGCCGAACTGCTCGGGTGTGGTCAGCAGCGTCGCTTCGCTGATCGTGGCCTGCAGCAGCTGGCCCGGAATCGACGGCGTGCCGCCGAGCGAGCCGCCCGCCACCTGGACGTTCTGCGCCTGCAACGCCGTTTCGACGTCGACGGGCGTGAGGCCGAAGTTGGTCAGCTTGTGCGCGTCGAGCCAGATCCGCATCGCGTACTGCGAGCCGAACAGCGTGACGGTACCCACGCCGTCGATACGGCTGACAGGATCCTGCACGTTCGACGCGACGTAGTTCGCGAGGTCGTACTTGGTCATGCTGCCGTCCGTCGACACGAACGCCATCACCAGCAGGAAGCTGCTGCTCGACTTCGTCACCTTCGTGCCGAGCTGCTGCACCACCTGCGGCAACAGCGGCGTCGCGAGCTGCAGCTTGTTTTGCACCTGCACCTGCGCGATGTCCGGGTTCGTGCCGGCCGCGAACGTCAGCGTGATCGTGGCCGTGCCCGAGTCGTCCGAAGTCGACGACAGGTACAGCAGGTGGTCGAGACCGCTCATCTGCTGCTCGATCACCTGCGTGACGGTGTTTTCAACCGTTTTTGCCGATGCGCCCGGATACGTCGCGCTGATCTGCACGGCAGGCGGCGCAATCGTCGGATATTGCGCGACCGGCAGCGTGAAGATCGACGCCAGACCCGCCAGCATCAGAATGATGGCGATCACCCAAGCAAAGATCGGGCGATCGATAAAAAACTTTGCCATGAAACAGGCTCCCCTTGATTACGCGCCCGATGCTGCGGAGGCCGCGGCCGCGCCGCTTGCAGCGGGCGCGCCCGGCGCAGCCGCCGCGCTTGCGTCCGAAGCTGCGCCCGGCGGCGGCAGTTGCGCCGCCACGCCCTTCGCCTGCGCGCCCGGTTTGATCTTGTCGACACCGTTCACGATCACGCGATCGCCCGCATTCAGGCCGCCTTCGACCACCCAGTACTGACCGTAAGTGGACGTAGCCTGCAGCGTGCGCAGCTCGACCTTGTCGTCCTTGTTCAGCACCAGCGCCGTCGGCTGGCCCTTCTGGTCGTGCGTGACGCCGATCTGCGGCACCAGCAGCGCGTTTTCGTTGACGCCTTCCTCGATGCGCGCGCGCACGAACATGCCCGGCAGCAGCACGTGATCCTTGTTCGCGAAGATCGCGCGGATCGTCACGGAGCCCGTGGTCTGATCGACGGTGACGTCGGTGAACTGCAGCTTGCCCTTCTCCGAATAGACGCGGCCGTCTTCGAGCACCAGCTCGACCTGCGCGGCATTCGGGCCGTTGGTCTTCAGGCGGCCTGCCTGGATTTCGCGGCGCAGCTTCAGGCCGGCGAGGCTCGACTGCGTGACGTCCACATAGACGGGGTCGAGCTGCTGCACGGTCGACATCAGTGTCGCCTGGCTCGCCTGCACGTACGCGCCCGGCGTGACCTGCGAAATGCCGACCTGGCCTGTCACAGGCGAAACGACGTCCGTGTAGCCGAGGTTGATCTGCGCGGTGTCGACGGCGGCCTTGCCCGCTGCGACGTCGGCGGCCGCCTGACCTTCGGCGGCCACGGCGTTGTCGTAGTCCTGCTTCGACACGGCGTTCGCCGCCACCAGCACCTTATAGCGGTTCGCTTGCGCGGTGGTCGACGCGAGATTCGCCTGCGCCTTGGCAAGCGATGCCTTCGCGTTGTTCAGCGTGGCGATGTACGGCGCCGGGTCGATCTTGTACAGACGCTGGCCGGCCTTGACCTGCGTGCCTTCCGTGAATTCGCGGCGCAGCACGATGCCGTCGACCCGCGCGCGCACCTGCGCGACGAGGAATGCATTGGTGCGGCCCGGCAATTCGGTGACGACGGGCACGGCTTGCGGCTGGACCGTGACGACACCGACTTCAGGCGTTTGAGGCGGAGGTGCTGATTGTTTTTGTCCGCACGCTGCCAGCATTACGGCAGCCGTCGCGGCAGTGAGTAAGCGGAATGGAACCCGTTCGACGCGCATGGAGCGACCTCTGTCAAAGACTGAGAAGGAAAAAGTGCGTGCATCTCTCTCCGGAGAAGGCTTGTGCACATTGGCATCTCAACGACGCCGTGACCGGACGCTCACGAATGCTTTTCCTGCGGGTGCACCCATTGCGAAATGCGCCAAACCGGGAAATGCCGCACCGCGCTGCCCATTCTTTGAGACAGCGCAAAAGTGCATGGAAATACAACAGTGACGGATATTAACCGTTCACTCCAACATGAGCCATCCGATCGATGGGGTGCTATTATATATACATTCATGAATGCACGTAAAAGTGCGTTCAACCCCAAAGAAGGCCTTCCCCCGAAAGATCAGCCAAGCATTAACGTGCACGTGAAATGATCTTTATCAGGCGCGTTTAAAAACGTCAGGGGAAACCCCGTATCCACCGCAGGTCACAAGAATGGTCCGTCGAACCAAGGAAGAAGCGCAGGAGACGCGCACCCGCATCCTCGATGCAGCCGAGCAGGTTTTTTCCGAGAAAGGGGTGTCGCGTACGTCGCTGGCCGACATTGCGCAGACGGCGGGCGTCACGCGCGGCGCGATCTACTGGCACTTCGCCAACAAGGGCGAGCTCTTCACGGAAATGTTCGACCGCGTGCTGCTGCCGCTCGACGAACTGAAAGCCGCTTCCGTCGACCCGAACGAGGCCGATCCGCTCGGCCGCCTCATCGAAATCTGCACGGTCTGTCTGCGCGACACGGCGAACGACCCGCACCGCCGCCGCGTGTTCGACATCCTGTTCCACAAGTGCGAGTTCGTCGAAGAAATGGGGCCCGTGATGGCGCGCTATCAGAACACGATGCGCGAGGGCCTGACGAACATCCAGACGTGTATGCGCAACGCGATCTCCAAAGGGCAACTGCCCGCGGACATGAATGTGCCCGTGGCCGCGTCGATGGTGCACGCGTTCATCAGCGGATCGTTGAAGGACATGCTGTTCGTACCGGAAGTGCTGGACTTCGGCCGGCATGCGCGGCAGATGGTCGAGAGCATGATCGATGCGCTGCGCAGTCCGGCACTGCGCATGGGCGCCTGACTTCGCTTCTTCGTTAGCTGCGGCTCTTTGCTGACCGCTTGCACGCGTCGAATGGGCGCCGGCAAGCCAGGCGCCCTTCCAACTTCACTCACGCCGCGGTCTTCCCGCGCGCCTTCTGATTCGACGTATAGATCGAGCCGCGTTCCAGCTGCCCGCCCGACTCCACGGCCGCCACCCATTGCTGCGTGCTCGCGACCGCCGCGAAGCGCGACTGCAAGACGACACTGAACACCCGATGGATCTCTTCGGCGCTGGCAAAGCCCGCACTGTTCTCATAGGGCACCGAACCCGTCGCGTCGTGCAGAAACTCGACGGCAAGACCCATGTGCAAGGCGTGAACGATCGTCGACGCGTCGCAGTTATGCGTCATGTAGCCGACCACCGTGAGCGTGTCGATCTCATGCGCGGCGAGCCAGCCGGCCAGATCGGTGTTTGTGAACGCGCTCGGCAGCGCTTTCTCGACGTAGTGATCGCGTTCGCGCGACGCGACCACGGCATGCAGCTCAGCGCCTTCGCTGCCGCGCGCAAAGATCGGCGAGCCCGCCGGCGCGAAGTTCTGCACGACGACGACGGGAATCTGTGCGGCGCGCGCCGTATCGATTGCCCGGCCGATGTTCGGCAGCGACGTCTGCACGTCGGGGTATTCGATCGGCAGGTCGCCCGTGACGTACTCGTTCTGCACATCGATGACGATCAGGGCGCGGCGTGGCGTCGGCATGACAACTCTCCTTGATAGTTAGGACCGGCGGCTGACGTTGCAGCCGGGATGTGCGCATTGTTCGCTTTCCGCCCGTCGCACGACAGTGACCCGAATGACAATTTTCGCTAGGATCGGGCCATTCGCCATATCGAACGGGAGGCCGCGATGGCCCACTCCGCTGCAAAGTCGATCCAACATCCTGTCGAACGGCCCGCGTCCGATGCGAGTGCCCGTCAGCAACAGGACGCCGCGAGCCGCGCCGCGCGAAGGCAGGCGCACACCGTCGCGGCCATCGCCTTCGACGGCATCAGCCCGTTCCATCTATCCGTTCCGTGCGTCGTGTTCGGCGAGGACCGCAGCGACGGCGGCGTACTCGGCTTCGAGTTCCGCGTGTGCTCGATCGACGCCGGCCCGCTGTCGACCACCGCGGGCTTTTCGATCGCCGCGCCGCACGGGCTCGACGCGCTCGCCGACGCCGACACGATCATCGTGCCCACCTGGCGCGATCCCGATGAAGCCCCGCCCGCCGCGCTGCTCGACGCACTGCGCGCGGCGCACGCACGCGGCGCGCGGCTGGTCGGCCTGTGTCTCGGCGCCTATGTGCTCGCCGCCGCGGGTCTCCTCGACGGACGCCCGGCGACGACGCACTGGGCGTGGGCCGCCGACTTCGCCCGGCGCTTTCCGAACGTGCAGGTCGATCCGCAAGTGCTGTATGTCGACGACGGCGACATCCTCACGTCGGCGGGCACGGCGGCTGGGCTCGATTGCTGCCTGCATGTGGTGCGCAAGCTGTGCGGCGCGCAGAGCGCGAACTACATCGCGCGGCGTCTGGTGGTGCCGCCGCATCGCCAGGGCGGTCAGGCGCAGTACGTGCAGCAGCCGATGCCGCGGGACGTCCGCGGCAACCGTCTGTCCGCCTTGCTCGACTGGGTGAACGGTGCGCTGGACGCGCCGCACACACTCGATTCGCTTGCCGCTCGCGCCGCGATGAGCCGCCGCACGTTCACGCGGCATTTCAAGGCGGCGACGGGCACGACGGTGAGCGCCTGGCTGCTGACGCAACGGCTTGCACGCGCGCAGCAACTGCTCGAAGGCACGGACGAGCCGATCGAGTCGATTGCGGGTATGGCGGGATTCGGCTCGACGGCGTCGCTGCGTCAGCATTTCACTGACGCGTTCAGGACGTCGCCGTCCGCGTGGCGGCGGGAATTTCGTGGCGTGTGATGCTTGTGACGCGCGGCGACAGCAGCGCGATGAGGACGGCCGGGCTCGTACCCGGCCCGACGCCTGTCAGCCCTGAGTAAAGTATCGCGCAACGTAAAGCAGCAACGCGACGAAGAAGATCATCACCGCCCACGCCCAGTGCGGCAGCACGTGCGGGTCGTGCTCGTGATGCAGGCCGTGCAGCAGCGAGTGCGCGGCGCGGCCTGTTAGCGTGCCGCCGTGCTGCTGATCATGCAACCGCGCACGGCGCGCGACGCCGCTCAGGCTGATCGGCCGCAGGAACACATGCTGCCGACGCCCCTGCGTACCCGTCGCGCGGTTCGGGCCTTTGCCGTGCTTCGCCTGCACGACGGCGCAGAACTCCGTGAAGAAGTCATCGGCGAGTTCGTGCAGCGCGTTTTCGATCTGGCGCGCGGGGAGTTGCGCAAGCGGTCCCGTCGAGGTCGCCCACACCGAATAGTCGATGCGTGTGCTCGGACCGCGGCCCGGCAGATGGAGGTGATCGTCGGTACGCAATGACACGTCGATTTGCCCGCGCAGCGAGCCGACGCCCTCGGCGCGCGCCTTGAAGTTCAGCGTGCGATGCGGCTTCGCGCTCATCGCGCCGTCCTCGCTCGCGACGTGCGCGCGTATGTGATAGTGCGCGCGCAGCGGCCCGAGCGGCACCGTCATCGTCAGCAGATATTCACCGCCCTGGAGTCGACGCAACGACTCGCAATTGTCGAGACTCGCGCGCAGCAGCGCGAGATCCTGCAGCGCGTCCCAGACTTCGGACGGCGCCAGCGGCACTCTCAATGCGTCGTTCAATTCCATGACAGCCTCCCCGAAGAACGCGCGACTGCGGGATCAGGACGTCTGATCGATGCGGTCGACACTCGATGCGCTAAACGCAACATACCCAGCTATCTGCTTCACTCGCTCCAAAGGGTTTTCGTAGCTCCAGACTGCGTTCTCGATCGTCTCGTCTTCCGTATGCAGATGGAAGTACGACGCTTCACCCTTGAACGGGCAATGCGACATATGGGTCGATCTGATGAGCCGCGCCATGTTCACGTCGGCGCGGGGGAAATAAAACACGTCGGCACAACCGGTTTCGCTCAGGGTGAGTCCGGTGTGCGTATCCGCGAACGTCACGCCCTGATGGATCACGCGCACCCGATGCTGGTTGGCCGTAATGGTAATCGTATGGCTCGCTTCTTCGCTCCCGCTGTGCGCTGGCGCACCGCCGGACGCAACGCCGCCGTGTCTGGCATTGCCGCTGTCCGCGTCTTCGGCGCTTGCGCCTGATGGGGCATCGTTCATGTCGTCCGCTCCGCTGCTGGCACGTGCGTGCACGCTCCGATCGGCCGCCCGGCTGGATCGCCAGCCCGGCATTCGTGGCACGCGCCGCTTCGTTGTGATTCTGCGATGCGCGTCTCCCTCGGTCGCCCGGCGTCGGCTTCGAATGCAAAAGCCACGGAGCGTGTCCGTGGCTTCATTATTGACCAAACGCGCCGCACTTGCGCGCCCTTAGTGGGACATCGGGTCTCTACGGATTGCAGCGCGTTTCTTCACGGATTGCCGAGGCGCGCCGTGGCCGTTCTCCCTGAAACGCGGGCCGTGCGCCGGCTGCCGGGCGCGTTCCTGTTGCCCTTCGCCGACGCCGGCCCGCGCCTGCCGTTCCTTGCCCGCTCAAGTTGCGAGCGAGACGCCAGGCAGGCTTACTGCGTACCCCAGTAGAAGCCCGCCTTCGCCGTGCCCTTCGCCGGGATGGTGACGGGCTTCGACTGATCGTTGTCCTTGTAGGCGGCGTGCACGGTGTAGCGGCCGGGGCGCAGTCTGACAAGCATATAAGGTCCGCGCGACGTGGTATCCAGCACGCTGCCGCCGTGCGCATCGACGATCTTGACCTTCACGTCCGCGAGATAGTCCGAGCCGGGCCCCGTGAAGCGCAGCGACAGCGGCCACTGACTTTGTGCGGCAAGCAGCGCCTTCGATTCGTCGAGGCCGACGCCGCCCGACGTGTACGACACGTCGCCCTGTTGCTGCACTTGCGGCAGGCCGCCGCCGTTGACGTTGCCCGCGCTGGTGCTGTCGGCGGTGGTGCCGCCCGTGACTTCGCTCGCCTGCTGCGCATATGCGCCGCCCGTCAGACCGAGCGTGAGAACGGTCGCAGCCGCAGCCGAGACGGCGCGGGCGACGATGCGACGATGAATCATTGCGTGGCTCCTTAAGGGCGAACTCGAACAGTCCTGATCGACTCAGCACACGCAATCTGTATGCCCGTAGCGCACGCATCGCTGCGCGGCCCGGCGCGGCCCCGTAATTCGGGCCTGTACGAAAAATGGCGGCTCGCCCGGACAGGAAGCGAACCGCCACTTTTTCCACGGCCGGCAGCTTTTACCGGACGCCGCCTGGTGACGCCATCCGGTGCTGCCGCTATTCCCGTCTCAGTCGAATCACCCGAGATCGACCGGCACGAAGATCTGCGAGTTGTCGCGCTGGATCAGCAGCGCGATGCTGTTGCCCGCTCCCGATACCGCCTGCTTCAACTGGTCGACGCTCGACACCGCCCGTCCGTTGACGGCCAGAATCACATCGCCAGGCTGGATACCGGCGCTGGCTGCCGCGCCGCTCGCGTCCTGCACCAGCAGACCATGCGACACGGATGCGCCGCTCTTCTCCTGCGGCGTGAGCGGACGCACGGCGACGCCGAGGCGGCTTTGCATCTGCGCGGGCCCGCCGTCGGCGTTCGCAGCCGCCTTCACATCCGACAGCGAGCCGATCGTCACTTTCAGATCTTTCGTCGACTTGTCGCGCCATACCTGAACGTCGGCTTGCGTGCCCGGCTTGATACCGGCGATCTGCGACGGCAATGCCGACGAGTCCGCCACATCGACACCGTCCACCGACAGGATCACGTCGCCCGGCTGCAGGCCTGCCTTCGCGGCCGGACCGCCCGGATCGACGGAGCTGACGAGCGCGCCTTGCGGCTTCTTCATACCGAACGAATCCGCGAGCGTCTGGTTCACGCTCTGCACGGCGACGCCAAGGCGGCCGCGGCTCACGTGGCCCGTCTTCACGAGATCGTCCTTGACCTTGATCGCCTCATTGATCGGGATGGCGAACGAAAGGCCCTGGAAGCCGCCCGTCTGCGAATAGATCATCGAGTTGATGCCGATCACTTCGCCTTGCAGATTGAACAGCGGGCCGCCCGAATTACCCGGATTCACGGGCACGTCCGTCTGGATGAACGGCGTGTAGTTTTCGTCCGGCAGCGAGCGCGATTTCGCGCTGATGATGCCCGACGTCACCGTGTTGTCGAAGCCGTACGGCGAACCGATCGCGACGACCCACTGTCCGACCTTGCTCTGGCGCGGATCGCCGATCTTCACGGTCGGCAGATCCTTCGCGTCGATCTTCAGGACTGCGACGTCCGACTGCTTGTCGGCGCCCACTACTTTCGCCTTGTACTCGCGCTTGTCGGTGAGCTTCACGGTGACGACGTTCGCGCCGTCGACGACGTGCGCATTGGTCAGCACATAACCATCGCTGCTGACGATGAAGCCCGACCCAAGGCTCGCGCTCGGACGGTCGCCGCCGTCGTCACCGCCGCCATTGGGGCCGCCCGGCATCTGGCCGAAGAAGTGACGGTAGAACTGATAGAACGGATCGCTCGGGTCGATGGGCAACTGGCCGCTGTTATTGCCGCCGCGCATCGCCGTCTGCTTCACGACATGCTTCGCGCTGATGTTCACGACAGCGGGACCATACGTTTCGACGAGCCCCGAGAAGTCGGGGATACCCGTTTTGGCCGCTGCTTCGGCGGGCATCATCGCCGCGGCGACTGCGGGGGTGATCACCGCGGGCGCCGGGACGTTGCGGTGGCCGGCCACATAGCCCGCCGACAAAGCGATGACGACGGCCGCCGCGACGGCGCTACGGGTCAGCATGTTTGCTTTCATCGTGTACTCCTGATTGGGAGAGTTGACTCTTTGATGAATCGAAGAGTACGTGGCATCTCTTAAATCAGTCTTAAACAACGCAACCGCGATGAAAGCCTTGCTGGAAGGGAGATTCAGAAGCGCACGCTGACCAGCAAACCGCCCGAGGCGGAGTCGTCGAGCGTGACGTTCGCGTGATGCTGGAGCGCGATGCGGCGCACGATCGCAAGGCCGAGGCCGCTGCCCGACACGTCGGTGCGAGCGCGGTTCGCCCCGGCGCCAACGCGGTAGAAACGGTCGAACACGCGAGTGCGCTCGTCAGGCGGAATGCCGGGACCACTGTCGCCGATCTCCACGACGGGTCGGCCGTTGTCGACGCGCAGGCAAACGTCGACGCGCCCGCCTTCCGGCGTGTATTTGGTTGCGTTGTCGATCAGGTTGTTGAGCATCACGCGCAGCGCTTCCATGTCGCCCGCGACGCTCGCGGGCTCGCTCGCCTCGATGCCGAGATCGACGCCGCGCTTCTGCGCGAGCGGCAGATACGCGGTCACGCAATCGTGCACGAGCGCGTTGAGGTCGACTGTGCCCGTGGCCGCGTGTCCGTCCGGTTCGGAACGCGCGAGCGCGAGCAGCTGCTCGGCGAGACGCGTCGCGCGCGTGACGCCCGCCTGCAGATCGCGCAGCGCTTCGCTGCGCTCGGCTTCGTCGTGCGCGCGCGCCACCAGTTGCGACTGGATCTGCACGGCTGCAAGCGGCGTGCGCAGTTCGTGCGCGGCGTCGGCGACAAAGGCCTTTTGCGTATCGAGCGCGACGGCAAGCCGTTCGAGCAGGCCGTTCAACGCCCGCACGAGCGGCTGCACTTCAAGGGGCAGACGCGAGTCGGGCAACGGATCGAGCGCTTCGGGATGACGCGTGTCGAGCGCGCCCGTCACGCGCCGCAGCGGCGCGAGCCCGCGTCCGACCACGCCCCACACGGCCACGCCCAGCAGCGGCAGCAGCACGATCAGCGGCCACAGCGTACGCAGCGCGACGTTCGCGGCGAGCCGGTTGCGCACCGACAGCGGCTGCGCCAGCTGTACGACGTTGTCGCCGACGATCGCGCCATACACGCGCCAGTCGCCGCGCTCCGTGCGCTCCGTCGAAAAGCCCAGTTCGGCGCGCGGCGCGAGCGGCGCGCGCGGATGTGAGTAATACATCAGCACGCCGTTGCGATTCCAGATTTGCAGCACGATGCCTTCGTCGCCCGTATCGCGCGAGCTGAGCACCTGCGAAAACGGCTCGGCGGGCAGCGCGGCGGCGATTTCCTGCAACTGGTAATCGAACAGTTCGTTGGCTTCGGCGAGCGCCTGGCGGTAGATCAGCCAGCCCGCGATGCCGACGCCGAGCAACACGATGGCGAGCAGCCAGAAAAGCAGTTGACGGCGAATCGAACGCATCGTGTCAGGCTTCCTTCGCGATCATGTAACCAAGACCGCGCACGTTGCGGATCAATTCCGCGCCGAGCTTCTTGCGCAGCGCGTGAATATAGACTTCGACGGTATTGCTGCCGATCTCCTCGCCCCAGCCGTACATCTTTTCTTCGAGCTGGCTCTTCGACAGCACCGCGCCCGGCCGCGCGAGCAATGCGGCGAGCAGCGCGAACTCGCGCGCGGACAGCGCGACGGGCGCGCCGTCGAGCGTCACCTGATGCGACGCCGGATCGAGCGTGAGATTGCCGTGGCGAATGGTCGAGTCGCTCCGTCCCGACTGGCGGCGGATCAGCGCGCGCATCCGCGCGCCGAGCTCGTCGAGATCGAACGGCTTGACGAGGTAATCGTCGGCGCCCGCGTCGAGCCCCTTGACGCGATCCGCGACGGCGTCGCGCGCGGTGACGATCAGCACGGGCAACTGATGACCGCGCGTGCGCAGCGTGCGCAGCACGTCGAGACCGTCGCGCTTCGGCAGGCCGAGATCGAGCAGCACCAGATCGTACGGCTGGCCCTCGACCGCGTTCAACGCGGACTCGCCGTCCTGCACCCAGTCGACCGCGAAGCCTTCGCCGCGTAGCGCCTTGCGCACGCCTTCGGCGATCATCCGGTCGTCTTCAACGAGAAGTATGCGCATCGCTATTCATCCGTCCCGGCCATGTGTTTTCGATGCCAGCATTCTAGCGCCCGAGCCCTCGTTCGATCTTTCATGGATGCCGGCTGCATATCGGCCGAATGTGAAACCGCGTTACACGTGACGCACACGAAACACACGCCATCATTTTTTTCGCGACGTCATCGCAACTCTCTACAATGAGCGCTTTTGCACGGCGCGGCCGGCCTCGTCGCTGGACATTGCCCGCCTCGCCTTGCGCTTGCAATTGCCTTTCCGCGCAGACCGTATCGGGCTGCCGTGACTGTGCGCGGCAACGCCGTCCGACGACGCGCCGCAATTTCGCCGATTTCTCCGTACATGCCGCTCGCCTTCGTTTCACTTGCTTCGTCGTATGCCCGCTCGCTCGGACGCCGTTTCGCGACGCCCACACCGAGTCCTCTCGCCGCTTCGCGCGCTGCCGCCGTGCTGTTCGCGTGCGCGGCGCTCGCGGTCGCCGCACCCGCCGAAGCGCGCAAGAAAGCGCAACAACCCGCCGTCAGCGTCAGCACCGTGTTGCCACCCGCCGTGATGGCAGGCCTGCAGCGCGCGCACGTGCCGCTGTCGTCCATCAGCGTGGTGGTCGAAAAGGTCGGCGACCGCACACCCGTGCTCGCGCTCAACGCCGGCAAGCCGATGATGCCCGCGTCGACGATGAAGCTCGTCACCACCTATTCCGGCCTGTCGATACTCGGCCCGGACTACCGCTGGAAGACGACGGCCTATGCGCAAGGCAACATCGACGGCAACGGCGTGCTGCACGGCAATCTTTACATCCAGGGCACGGGCGATCCGAAGCTGGTGCCGGAAGAGCTGATCGATCTCGTCCAGAAGATTCACAAGGCGGGCATCACGGGCATCGACGGCGCGCTCGTGCTCGACAAGCGCTTCTTCGATCCGTCGACACGCGATCTGCCCGCCTTCGACGACGACGCCAACGCGCCGTACAACGTCGGTCCCGATCCGCTGCTGTACGCGTTCAAGTCGCTGTCGTTCACCATGTCGCCGTCCGACGACGGCAAGGTTCAGATCGACGTGCTGCCTGCCCTCGCGCAACTGCAGATCGACAACGAACTGCACGCGACGCGCGGCCCGTGCCGCGGCGAACTCGTCACGCCCGCCGTCACGCCCGCCGCGAACGGCGTGGTCAATGCATCGTTCATCGGCGACTATCCGCTGCGCTGCGGCGAGCGCACCGTCAACGTAGCCGTGCTCGATCACACGGCGTTCTTCGCGGGCGGCTTCCTTGCGCTGTGGCAGCAGACAGGCGGCACCTTCAACGGCACGACGCGCGAAGGACCCGTGCCCATCGACGCAAAACTCGTCGCCACGCATCAGGGGCCGATGCTGTCGGACATCGTTCACGACATCAACAAGTTCAGCAACAACACGATGGCGCGCAACCTGTTCCTGACGATCGGCGCCGTGATGAACCGGCCGCCCGCGACGCCTGCGAAGTCGGCGGAGGCGATCGAATCGTTCCTGCATCGCAGCGCGATGCCGATGGAATACCTGAGCCTCGACAACGGCTCGGGCCTGTCGCGCGACGAGCACATCACCGCGCTCGCGCTCGCCGATCTGTTGCAAAGCGCGAACGCGAGCCCCGTTGCGCAGGTGTTCGTCGATTCGCTGCCCGTCGTCGGCGTGGACGGCACGATGCGCAACCGGCTGACCGCGAAGCCCGTCAACGGCAACGCGCACATCAAGACGGGCACGCTGCGCGACGTGCGCGCAATCGCAGGCTATGTCGCATCCGCCGATGGGCAGAGCTATGTCGTCGTGAGTCTGATCAACGATCCGCATGCGGAGGCCGCGCGCGCCGCACACGACGAACTGCTCGAATGGGTCTATCAAGGTCCTTCCACATTGCTCGCGAGCACGGCCAACGCGGAAGCCTCCGATGCCGCGCAAGAGCCCCACCGCAAAATCCGGAAAAACCCTCAGCGCCGCGGCGCCCACTGAGGATTCCTTCTATTGAAGCGGTGCGCCGTGCGCCGCTTCGCGTTGTACGCTGTCGGGCAGTATCGAACCAGGCGCAGACAAACATGCATGGTGGCGCGAGCAACAGGCGCCATCGGTAGAACAGCGCCGCATTCAAACAATAAAGACAATGCCGGCTTCCCTCGAGGAAGCCGCAGGGACCCTCGGAGGGAGACGTCAATGCAATTCGATGCCGAATTGCTTCTGCTCGGCATGGCGCCCATCTTTCTTGCGTGCATTGGCTGGGAAGCGTGGCACGCGCGGCGCACACATCCCGAAGCGCATAGGTACAGCTGGCGCGACACCGCGTGCAACACCGCGCTCGCGCTGATGCACCAGTGCGCCGACAAGCTCGCATGGCTGTTCGTGATTCCCGTCTATGCGTATTGCTACACGCACTACCGCCTGTTCGACTGGCGTGCGGGATGGCTATCGTTCGTCGTGCTGTTCGTCGCGCAGGATCTGCTCTATTACGCGTTTCACCGCTGCAGCCATCGCGTGCGCTGGCTGTGGGCCGCGCATGTCGTGCATCACTCGTCGGAGCGCATGAACTTCTCGACGGCGTTTCGCCAGAGCCTCATGTATCCCGTCGCGGGCATGTGGCTGTTCTGGATTCCGCTGGCGTTTCTCGGCTTTCCACCGAAGCAGATCGTCGGCATCGTGCTGATCAATCTGGCGTTTCAATTCTTCGTGCATACGCAGTCGGTCGGCAAACTCGGCTGGCTCGAATACGTGCTGAACACGCCGTCGATCCATCGCGTGCATCACGCGCGCAACGACCGTTATATCGACCGCAACTATGCGGGCGTGCTGGTGATCTGGGACAGGCTGTTCGGCAGCTATGTCGCCGAGGATCCTGTCGAGCCGCCTGTGTACGGGATCGTCGAGCCGCTGCACACCTATAACCCGCTGAAGGCGACGTTTCATGAGTGGGTGTCGATGGCACAGGACGTCGTGCGCGTGCGCGGCTGGCGCAACCGGTTCAGCGCCCTGTTCGCGCCGCCTGCATGGGCCGTGCAGTATCACGCGAGCCTGAGCGGCGCTCGCGATACGCATGAGGCTGTGGAGCGCGGCGAACACAACAACAACGCAGCCATTTGAACGGCGCGACGCAGTCAAAAAACAAAAACAGGCAGCAAAAAAGAAGCAAGCAGGGAAGGTGTTGCAGGCTGCCGCCCGATCCACTCGACGGGCGCGACCTGCAAGGAATGGCGCACGAGACACATCGCTCGAAGCCAGTACATACGAGGAGATAAGGACTTTATGATGCAAGCATCAAACAATACTGGCGTCGTGCATTTCGTGCGCGCGGCGCGGATCGCCGTCGCATGCGCGGCATTCGCGACGCTCGTCGCTTGCGGGGGCGGCGGAAGCAGCAACAACAATAGCAGCGCGAGCAGCACGCCGGCGGGCGGGGTCAAGCTGCAGGTGGTGTCGTTCGGGGACAGCCTGTCGGACGTCGGCACGTACTCGCCTGTGATCACGGCGAGCTTCGGCGGCGGTCGCTTCACGACGAACCCCGGCGAAGTGTGGACGCAGAAGATCGCCGAATACTACGGCGACACGCTGACGCCGGCGTACGTGGGAGGCTTCGGCAAAGCGCTCGTCGCAAACGGCGGCATGGGCTACGCGCAGGGCGGCTCCGACGTATCGCGCACCGACGGCAACGGCTACGCGCCGAACAGCATGGCGGCAACGACGTGGCCGGTCACCAAGCAGGTCCAGCAGTATCTGACCGATCACGGCAGCTTCAATTCGAATCAGCTCGTGCTGATCAACGGCGGCGCCAACGACATCCTGCAGAACCTGTCCGCGATGCTGACGTCGATCCAGACGCAGGTCGCGCAACTGACCGACCCGACCCAGGCGCCCCTCGTCGTCCAGTCCGTTGCTGCGAGCACGGTCGGGCCGATGGCGCAGACGCTCGCGACGCAGATCGGCACGGTCCTCGCAAGCGGCGCGACCCATGTGGTCGTGATGGATGTGCCCGATATCGGCAAGACACCGCTCGCCACGAGCCTCGCAACGCAGCTCGGCTCGACGCAGATTCCGACGCTGATCTCGGGCATCGTCGCGACGTATAACGGCGTGCTGCAGAAGGCGCTGGCGGCCGGCGGCCTGACGAGCAAGGTGGTCTACGTGTCGACCAGCGACTGGCTCACGCCGCTGCTCGCCAATCCGGCGGCGCAAGGCTTCAGCAACACGACGGGCACGGCCTGCAACATCACGCAGATGGCCACGAATGCAACGGCTTACGCGACCGCGAACCCTTCCGTGCTGACGGGCGGCATGACGGCGGCGCAGTATGGCCAGCAATTCGCATCGTCGCTGTTCTGCTCGCCGAATACGCTGACGGTCGCAGGCGCGGACCAGTCGTATGTGTTCGCCGACACGATCCACCCGACAACGCATGCGCACGCTGCATTCGCGACACTCGTCGAAGGCAAGATCGCGGCGTCGGGTCTGGGCAAGTAAGCGCTCTGCCCGGCTTGTTCCGGTGTATTCCGATGTTAAAAAGCCCGGCTCTCGCGAGTCGGGCTTTTTGTTTTTCAGGTGTCGGCTTCTACGATCGTGTCAGGCTTCGTTCGCCTCGAACGCCGCCGCTGCACGCCCCAGCCTGTCATTGACGGCGATCCATTCGATGGTATCGGGGAGCTTCTCGATCAGAATGCGCGACACGTTCGCCCGATCCAGCGCGCGCAGCAAACCATAGAGATCGCGCGCATACAGATGCGGATCTTCCGGCGCGGCGACGAAATGCACGCCCTCTGCTTCCGCCCACCGCCCGGCACGCGACGCACGCGCGACCAGCGCCACGCGCTCACCGGGAGCGCGCGCGGTCAGCAGTGGCTCTAGCACGTCGAACGGCAACAAAGCGAGCGGCGTGCGCGGCGCATAGTGCGCTTTCAGCGTGCCAGATGCACGCGGCGCGCTCGCATCCGAACCATCGGGCAAACGCGGCATTTCGCCGAGCACGTCGGCGATGTCTTGCGGCGTGACATGGCCCGGCCGCAGCAACGCAGGAAAACCACGCGACAGATCGACGATGGTCGACTCGATGCCCACGTCGGAGGATCCGCCGTCGAGCACGTGAATCGCATCGCCGAACTCGTCGCGCACATGTTGTGCCGTGGTCGGGCTGACGTGACCGAAGCGATTCGCCGACGGCGCCGCCACGCCGCCATGGCCATTGCGCAACGCGCTGAATGCCGCGAGCAGTGACTGCGCGACAGGATGCGACGGGCAACGCAATCCGACGGAATCCTGACCACCGCTCACTGCTGCCGGAATATGCGCGGCACGTTTAAGAATCAACGTAAGCGGACCCGGCCAGAACGCGTCAATCAGGCGCTGCGCATCGGACGGCAACTGCGCGACCCAGTAGTTCGGGTCGCCGCCCGGCGCCAGATGGACGATCACCGGATGATTCGCCGGCCTGCCCTTCGCGGCATAAATGCGCGCGACTGCATCAGGACTTTCGGCGTCGCCGCCTAGTCCATACACGGTCTCTGTAGGAAACGCGACGAGTTGTCCTGCATCGAGCAGCGCTGCTGCGTGCGCGATTTCGTCGGCGCCGACGCTCGACGCCACGACAGCAGGTTTCGTTTGATCCGGCATCGGGGCTCGTGCTCAGTTCGTCGGGATATGCAGCAGACGCGCACAATCGCGCGCCGCAGAACGCGCATGCTCGAGCGTCGCGGCCGTGAAGTTCACGTGACCCATCTTGCGACCGGGCCGCGCTTCTTCCTTGCCATACAGATGCAGACGCGCTTCCGGCATCGCGGCGACTTCGTGCCACGGTGGCGTGACGGCGGCCGTTGGTCTGTCGCCCTTCGCGTTGGCCGGGAACCACACGTCGCCGAGGATGTTCAGCATCACGGCAGGCGAATGCTGGCGCGTGTCGCCGAGCGGCATGCCCGTCATCGCGCGCACCTGCTGTTCGAACTGGCTCGTCGCACAGGCGTCGACCGTGTAGTGGCCGGAGTTGTGCGGACGCGGCGCCATTTCGTTCGCGACCAGCGTGCCGTCTTCGAGAATGAAGAACTCCACGCACAGCACGCCGACATAACCGAGCTTGTCCGCGATCTGCAGCGCGGCCTGCTGCGCCTGCTCGACGAGCGTCGCGTTCGCGTCAGGCGCGGGCACGATGGTGTGCGACAGCACGCCATTGCGATGTGTGTTCTGCGCAAGCGGATAGACAGCCGAGCAACCCATCGCACCGCGCGCGATCAGCGCCGACACTTCGAACTTCAGCGGCAGACGCTTTTCGAGCACGCACGCGACGCCACCTAGCGACGCATACGCTGCGCGCGCTTCGGCGGCGTTGCCCACGCGCACCTGGCCCTTGCCGTCGTAGCCCATGCGCGCCGTCTTCAGAATGCCGGGCAGCACGGCTTCGAGCGCGGCGTCATTCAGCTCAGCCAGCGAATCCGGCGATTCGATCACGACATGCGGCGCAACCGGCACGCCCGACGAAGCGATGAAGCGCTTCTCCGCAATGCGGTCTTGCGCGACGGCGACGCAGCGCCCCGCGGGACTGACGAACGTCGTGCGCGCGAGGAAATCGAGGCTCGCGGACGGGACGTTTTCGAACTCGGTCGACACCGCCGCGCACAGGCGCGCAAGTTCGGTGAGGGCCGCTTCATCGTCGTAGGCGGCACGCAGATGGCGATCGGCGACAGCGCCCGCCGGACTGGTTTCGTCCGGATCGAGCACGGCAACGCGATAGCCCATCGCCTGCGCGGCAAAGCAGAACATGCGGCCGAGCTGGCCGCCACCAACCATGCCGAGCCATGCGCCGGGCATAATCGGTGAAACCGGAGTGTTGTCTGGATTCATCTTGGTGGTCGGTCGCGGCCGACGTGAGAGTCGGCCGGGTGAGACATCGAACGGCGAAGCGGCACCGCTGCGCGTTACAGCGGCGGCAGCGTCATCGCGTGAGCCGCCTGGTTCTGGCGCACGCGGAACGCAGCGAGCTTCTCCGCATATTCCGGCGATGTGCCGGACAGCAACGACACGGCGAACAGCGCCGCATTCGCCGCGCCTGCTTCGCCGATCGCGAACGTCGCGACGGGCACGCCCTTCGGCATCTGCACGATCGAATGCAACGAATCGACGCCCTTCAGATACTTGCTCGCGACGGGCACGCCCAGCACGGGCACCGTCGTCTTCGCGGCGAGCATGCCCGGCAGATGCGCCGCGCCGCCCGCGCCCGCGATGATCGCGCGGATGCCGCGCTCGCGCGCGCTTTCAGCATAGGCGAACATCTCGTCCGGCATGCGGTGCGCGGACACGACCTTCGCTTCGTACGGCACGCCGAATTCCTGCAGGATCGCGACCGCGTTCTTCATCACTTCCCAGTCGGAGCTGGAACCCATCAGCACGCCGACGACGGGCGCGCTGTGCGTGTGTGCTTCACTCATGTTGTCTTTCCGTATGCGTGGCGCTCAGTCGAGCTTCTGTCCCGTGAGGCGTTCGAGCGCTTCCTGATACTTTTCGGCCGTCTTCGTGACGACTTCGTCGGGCAGCTTCGGCGCGGGCGGCTCTTTCTTCCACGGCTGGGTTTCGAGCCAGTCGCGCACGAACTGCTTGTCGAACGACGGCGGGTTGGTGCCGACCTGGTACTGATCCGCCGGCCAGAAGCGCGACGAGTCTGCCGTCAGCGCTTCGTCCATCAGATACAGCTTGCCGTGCTCGTCCAGACCGAATTCGAACTTCGTGTCGGCGATGATGATGCCGCGGGTCGCCGCATAGTCTGCCGCTTCCTTGTACAGACGGATGGAGATGTCGCGGATCGTCGCCGACAGTTCGGTGCCGATGCGGCGCTCCATCTCTTCATACGTGATGTTTTCGTCGTGGTGGCCCATCTCGGCCTTGGCTGCCGGCGTGAAGATCGGCTCGGGCAGCTTCTGCGCATTCTGCAGGCCTTCGGGCAGTTGCACACCGCACACGGCGCCCGTTGCCTGATAGTCCTTCCAGCCGCTGCCGGCCAGATAACCGCGCACCACGGCTTCGACGAGAATCGGCTCGAGGCGCTTCACGACCACCCCGCGTCCCTTCACCTGCTCGACTTCGTCCGGCGCGACGACCGTTTCGGGCGCGACGCCCGTCAAATGATTCGGCACGACGTGCTTGAGCTTGTCGAACCAGAAGTTCGCCATCTGGTTCAGCACGCGACCCTTGTCCGGAATCGGCTCGCCCATGATGACGTCGAAGGCGGACAGACGGTCCGTCGTGACGATCAGCAACTGGTCGTTGCCCACCGCGTAGTTGTCGCGGACCTTGCCGCGGCCGAGCAGCGGCAGCGAGCGGAGCGTGGATTCGTAGAGGGTAGACATCGTCGTGATTCGCAAAAATGGGGCTGAAAAACGGCCCGGAACAAAAGGGAAACGCCGTTCCCCGGATCATGCGGGAACGGCGATCTGACGACAACCTGACCGGATGGCCAGGCGCGTGCGCATCGACTGCTTAGCGAACGACCTGCGCGAGTTCGCCCGCCTTGTACTTCTCAGCGATCTTGTCCAGCGAGATCGGCTTGATCGTCGACGCCTGGCCTTCGCAACCGAACGCCAGGTAACGGTCCACGCAGACCTTCTTCGCGGCTTCGCGAGCCGGCTTCAGGTAGTCGCGCGGATCGAACTTCGACGGATTCTCCGCCAGATAGCGGCGGATCGCGCCCGTGATGGCCAGACGCAGATCGGTGTCGATGTTGATCTTGCGCACGCCATGCTTGATGCCGATCTGGATTTCCTCGACGGGCACGCCGTAGGTTTCCTTCATGTCGCCGCCGAATTCGCGGATCTCCGCCAGCAGTTCCTGCGGCACCGACGACGAACCGTGCATCACCAGGTGCGTATTCGGAATGCGCTCGTGAATCTCGCGAATGCGCTGGATCGACAGGATATCGCCCGTCGGCTTCTTCGAGAACTTGTACGCGCCGTGCGACGTGCCGATTGCAATGGCGAGTGCGTCGCACTGCGTGAGCTTCACGAAGTCCGCTGCCTGCTCGACGTCGGTCAGCAGCTGCTCGCGCGTCATCGTGCCTTCCGCGCCGTGGCCGTCTTCCTTGTCGCCCTTCATCGTTTCCAGCGAACCGAGCACGCCCAGTTCCGCTTCAACCGTCACGCCGATCGAATGCGCCGCTTCAACCACCTTGCGCGACACATCGACGTTGTACTCGTACGACGCCACCGTCTTGCCGTCGGCTTCGAGCGAACCGTCCATCATCACGCTCGTGAAGCCGCTGCGGATCGCGGCCATGCAGACTGCCGGCGACTGGCCGTGGTCCTGGTGCATCACGACGGGAATGTGCGGATACGACTCGATGGCCGCTTCGATCAGATGGCGCAGGAACGGCTCGCCCGCGTACTTACGCGCGCCTGCCGAAGCCTGCATGATCACAGGCGCATTGACCTGATCCGCTGCCGCCATGATGGCCTGCACCTGCTCCAGGTTGTTCACGTTGAATGCCGGAAGGCCATAACCGTTTTCGGCGGCATGGTCCAGCAGTTGACGCATTGATACGAGAGGCATTGATTTACTCCATAGATTGAAACGAAATCTGTGCCGACGGCATCTATTTATGCAATTTCGTGCAATTTTATCGTGAAGCAGACCGTGTCCCGCGCGCACGCTCCCAAACTGTGTGCGCCGCCTCTCTTTCAGGGACACGGCTTACTGCTTCACGCGTGCCGTTCGGCTGGCCGTTCTTCCTCAACGTAACGGCTTGCTATCACCCGCTCTCGCGGCGGTGATGGCTGGCTCAACCTGCTCGCGTCAGACCGGCTCGCCGACGCGAACGATCTTCAGCGTGTTCGTGCCGCCTGCCTGGCCCATCGGCTCGCCGACAGTCAGCACGACCATGTCGCCGCGCGCCGCATAGCCCTTGCCCACCACCACTTCGAGCGCCTGCGCGAGCGCGATGTCGCGATCGCTGCTGGTATCCAGATGCAGCGACGTCACGTTGCGGTAGATCGCCATCGCGCGCTCGCTGCCCGTGCGGGGCGTCAGCGCGAAGATGGGCACGTGGGTCCAGTGACGCGACATCCACAGCGCCGTCGAGCCCGACTCAGTCAACGCGACGATCGCCTTTGCGCCCAGGTGATACGCGGTGAACAGCGCGCCCATCGCGATCGACTGGTCGATGCGGGTGAACGTGCGGTCGAGGAAATCCTTGTCCAGTTCGACATGCTCGGACTTCTCGGCTTCGACGCAGATGGCAGCCATCGTTTCGATGGTCTGCACCGGGTACTTGCCCGCCGCCGATTCCGCCGACAGCATCACCGCGTCCGTGCCGTCCAGCACCGCGTTCGCGACGTCCGACACTTCCGCGCGGGTCGGCACCGGCGCGTGGATCATCGATTCCATCATCTGCGTGGCCGTGATCACGAACTTGTTCATGTCGCGCGCCATCTTGATCATGCGCTTTTGCAGCGCGGGCACAGCCGCGTTGCCGACTTCCACGGCGAGGTCGCCGCGCGCGACCATGATGCCGTCCGATGCTTCGAGAATGCCTTGCAGCGCCGGAATCGCTTCGGCGCGCTCGATCTTCGCGATCATCTTCGGCTTGATGCCGTAAGGCGCGCCCGCGATGTTCGCGAGCTGGCGCGCCATTTCCATGTCGGTTGCGTTCTTCGGGAACGACACGGCGACGTAGTCCGCGCCCAGCGACATCGCCGTGCGGATATCTTCCATGTCCTTCGCGGTCAGCGCCGGCGCCGTCAGGCCGCCGCCCTGGCGGTTGATGCCCTTGTTGTTCGACAGGTCGCCGCCGATCTTCACCACGGTATGGATCTCGCTGCCGATCACGCGGGCAACCGTCAGCACGATCAGGCCGTCGTTCAGGAGCAGCGTGTCGCCCGCTCGCAGGTCGCGCGGCAGATCCTTGTAGTCGAGACCGACGCGGTCGTCGTTGCCGAGCTCGCAGTCGGCGTCGAGGATGAAGGTGTTGCCGGCGATCAGCGTGGTCTTGCCGTTTTCGAACTTGCCGACACGGATTTTCGGGCCTTGCAGATCGGCCATGATGCCGACCTCGCGGCCTGCCTGCCGGGCCGCTTCACGTACGAACTCCGCGCGTTGACGATGGTCGTCGGCGGTGCCGTGCGAGAAGTTGAGACGCACCACGTCGGCGCCCGCCTGAATCATCTGCAGCAGGATGTCCTGTGTGCTGGAAGCGGGTCCGATGGTTGCGACAATCTTGGTGGCGCGATGCATGAGTCTCCTCGTCTGGATGGGATCGCTGGGATGAACGTTGGGAGTCGGATGCGGAGGCTGCGCAACGACAGGTGCTGCATGGGGTGGTGCGCCGTTCGTTCCCTTCGAACCTTGAAGGCCCGGCGTCGAATCGTGGGGAGCTGCTGCGATCGTCGATGTCTGCGGCCGGGTGGACCCGGCTGCAGGCAAGGATGGGTCGGCTTCGGTGTGCGAGGCGAGAGACACCGTTGCGGTTGAATCGGCCGGTTCTGCCGCGCCCTCTGCGTGAGGCGCGCTATCCATGACGGCCAGTTCGGAATTCTGCTGCTCTTCGGCAAGGGCTGCGGTCTGTGCCACGGGCGCGTTGCCGGAAATTTGCGAGGCCGCCTGAGCTGCGGCCCCGGATTGCAGCGCCTGTGCGGAGCGCGCTGCGCGCTCCCCTGTCGCTGCCGTGCGCGACGCGTTGCGCGTCTTCTGAGGCTTGTTGGGGGAGCGCGTCGCCATTATCAGGCCCGCGATTCCAGCACTGCGACTGCGGGCAGCTTCTTGCCCTCGAGGAACTCGAGGAAGGCGCCGCCGCCCGTCGAGATATAGCTGACCTTGTCGTGGATGCCGTACTTTGCGATGGCCGCGAGCGTGTCGCCGCCGCCTGCGATCGAGTAAGCCGACGACTTCGCGATGGCTTCAGCAAGCGTCTTCGTGCCGTTGCCGAACTGGTCGAACTCGAACACGCCGACCGGGCCGTTCCACACGACCGTGCCTGCCTTTTCGAGCTGCCCGGCCAGCGCCTTCGCCGTTTCCGGTCCGATGTCGAGGATCATGTCGTCGTCTTCGATGTCGGCGACCTGCTTGACAGTGGCTTGCGCCGTCGCCGCGAATTCCTTCGCGGTGACCACGTCCGACGGGATCGGCACCGATGCGCCACGCGCCTTCGCTGCTTCGATGATCGCCTTCGCTTCGTCAACGAGATCGGCTTCGACCAGCGACTTGCCGATCTTCAGGCCCGCAGCGAGCATGAACGTGTTGGCGATGCCGCCGCCGACGATCAGCTGATCGACCTTGTCGGCGAGCGACTTCAGGATGGTCAGCTTGGTCGACACCTTCGAGCCCGCGACGATCGCCACGAGCGGACGCTTCGGCGCGCCGAGCGCCTTGCCGAGCGCTTCCAGTTCAGCCGCGAGCAGCGGACCCGCGCAGGCGACGCTCGCGTACTTCGCGATGCCGTGCGTGGTCGCTTCCGCGCGGTGCGCCGTGCCGAACGCATCGTTCACGTACACGTCGCAGAGCTTCGCCATTTTTTGCGCGAGCTCGTCGGAATCCTTCTTTTCGCCCTTGTTCACGCGGCAGTTTTCGAGCAGCACGACCTGGCCCGGCGCGACGTTCACGCCGTTCTCGACCCAGTTCTGCACGAGCGGTACGTCACGGCCGAGCAGTTCGGCGAGTCGCTTCGCGACGGGCGCGAGGGAATCTTCAGGCTTGAAGTCGCCTTCCGTCGGGCGGCCCAGGTGCGACGTGACCATGACGGCCGCACCCGCGTCCAGCGCGGACTTGATGGCGGGCACGGAAGCGCGGATGCGGGTGTCTTCGGTGATGTTGCCCGCGTCGTCCTGAGGCACGTTCAGGTCGGCGCGGATGAAGACGCGTTTGCCGGATAGCTTGCCTTCGGCGATCAGATCGGAGAGACGCAATACCTTGTTCATGATTCGTATGCGAGTTGATTGGAAGGCGGTGCGGACGCTGCGCGAACGGCCCCTCGCGATCGGTGCCGGCGGCTTCGCGCATGTTCCGGGAGACGGCTATTTTAACCGATCGACAGACCGATCTAAGCCGATCCGAGCGAATCCCGGTATTTGCCGGCGGTAGCGGGCGTTGCGCGATATTGCAGCGCAACATCCGCAGGCCCGCCGGCAAGCGGCGTCAGAAGATCAGCCGCAGCGCCGTGAACACCAGCATCCCGACGACAATCGTACCGAGCATCGTGCGCCGCCACAGGAACCACGCGAGGCCCGCGAGCGTGCCGTACAACTCGTGGTTCGACAGCGCCAGCGACACGCCGCTGTCCGTCACCATCACATCCGGCACGACCACGGCCGCAAGCGCCGCCGCGGGTGCGTAACGCAGCATCCGTTGCGCGCGCTCCGGCAGCACCGTGCGTTCACCCCCGATCAGAAACAGCGCGCGTGTCACCGCTGTGACAAACGTCATGCCGATGATCGCGAGCCAGATTTGCAGGGTGCTCATTGCGCGTCTCCCGGGCTTCTCGTTCTGTTGCGGATGCGGCGCAGGTCGGCGCGCTCGACGAGCGCGTCGGCGGCCGTGCCCGCGACGATGGCCGTCACGACGGCGAGCGGCAGCGCGAGACGATACGGCAGATCGAACGCGATCAGCGCGACGATGCCCGCGACGCTCACGGCCGCCAGCGTCGAGCGCGAGGAAATCGCCGACACCATCACGGGGATCAGCGCGAGCGTGCCCGCGAGCGAAAGGCCCCAGTTATCCGGAAACAGGCTCGCGAGCAGGATACCGATGATCGACGACACCTGCCACGACAGCCAGCTCGCGATGGCCATGCCCCAGAAATATGCTTCCTTCCCGGGCACGTAACCGTGCTGGAAGCCCTTCTTCTGGAACAGCAGATAGATGACGTCGCCGTTGAAATAACCGACCAGCAGGCGCCGGTACAGCGGCAGATAGGAAAAGTGAGGCGCGAGCCCGACGCTGAAGATCACGAAGCGCGTGTTCACCATCGCGGCCGTCAACAGGATCGTCCAGATGGGCAGCTTGGCGAGCATCAGCGGCAGCACGGCCAGTTGCGACGAGCCCGCGTAGACCAGCAGCGACATCGCGAGCGACTGCGGCACGGTCATCACCGACTTGCTCATCGCGATGCCCGTCACAAGACCCCAGGAGAAGATCGCCATCAGCGTCGGCGAATAGGCGCGCGCGCCATCACGGAAGGCACGGCGGTCGAGTTCGGACAAGCGAGCGAGCATGAGACAGATGCGGCGCGGCGCGATGAACGCCACGATGGCAGGAGGTCAGCGCCAGATCGTGAAGCAGCCGCTGGCGCACGCGGTTTTGTATTCAGCAACCGCCGGATTATAGCGTCCGGGGTGCCCGCGAATGCCCGTTGCTTGTGCAAAAGACGCTAAAATATCGCTTTTCGCCGCATGGCGCGCCTGTATCTGTCGTCGTCGCGCCACGCCCCGATTACCCGAATCCGACGCCACGGTCGAACGTCGCGAAGCGACGTCACGATCACACGTCACGATTCGAACAATCCGAACAACCCGCGAACCCGCGACCCGAACTGCCTGGAGAACCGTATGTCAATGGCCGACCGCGACGGCAAGATCTGGATGGATGGCAAGCTCATCGATTGGCGCGACGCCAAGATCCACGTCCTCACCCATACGCTGCACTACGGCATGGGCGTCTTCGAAGGCGTGCGAGCCTACAAGACGGCCGACGGCGGCACGTCGATCTTCCGCCTGAACGAGCACACCAAGCGTCTCCTGAACTCGGCCAAGATCTTCCAGATGGATGTCCCGTTCGACCACGAAACGCTCGCCGCCGCGCAGCGCGAAGTCGTCCGCGAGAACAAGCTGGAGTCGTGCTACCTGCGCCCGATCATCTGGGTCGGTTCGGAAAAGCTGGGCGTGTCGGCGAAGGGCAACACCATCCACGTCGCGATCGCCGCATGGCCGTGGGGCGCGTATCTCGGCGAAGACGGCATCAGGAAGGGCATCCGCGTGAAGACGTCGTCGTTCACGCGCCACCACGTGAACGTGTCGATGGTCCGCGCGAAGGCGTCGGGCTGGTACGTCAACTCGATCCTCGCGAACCAGGAAGCCACGGCCGACGGCTACGACGAAGCGCTGCTGCTCGACGTGGACGGCTACGTGTCGGAAGGCTCGGGCGAGAACTTCTTCCTCGTGAACAACGGCAAGCTGTATACGCCCGACCTGTCGTCGTGCCTCGACGGCATCACGCGCGACACCGTGATCACGCTGGCGAAGGACGCAGGCATCGAAGTGATCGAAAAGCGCATCACTCGCGACGAAGTCTATACGGCCGACGAAGCCTTCTTCACGGGCACGGCCGCGGAAGTCACGCCCATCCGCGAACTCGACAACCGTACGATCGGCTCCGGCACGCGCGGCCCGATCACGGAGAAGCTGCAATCGGGCTTCTTCGATATCGTGAACGGCAAGAGCGCGAAGTACGCGCACTGGCTGACGAAGATCTGAATTCCGCGGGCGCGGCATCGGCAAAATGAAGCCGGCCGCGCCCGTTCTCTGCATACAACGAGAAAGTCCCTATGAGCGAAATCAAGGAAATGCCGCTGGTCGAACTGTCGGCAAAAGATCTTCCTGCGTATTGTCCGAACCCGTCGATGCCGCGCTGGAGCAACCATCCGCGCGTCTTCATCGACGTGACGCACGGCGAGGCGCGCTGCCCCTACTGCAGCACGCGCTACAAGCTGCGCGACGGCGAAGTGATCAAGGGGCACTGAGCCGCTGCTTGCTTCGCTCCGTCTGATGCACGGGCTGCGGCGTTGCGCGTCGTCTGGTCAGGCAGCGGGAAGCTGAACTTTCCGCCGCGCGCGCCGATATAGCCTGGGCCGTAGCTCACTACCCCGACAACCCCGGCACCGTGCGCCTCGAGCGCGCGGCGCCTTATTTTCGACATCGGAAACTCACCCTGATGCGTCGCGCGTTGGTTATCGCACCGAACTGGATCGGTGACGCATTGATGGCGCAGCCTTTGTTTGCGCGCCTCGTGAAATTGCATCCGCGCATCGCGATCGATGCCGTCGCGCCCACCTGGGTCGCGCCCGTGCTCGAACGGATGCCTGAAATCCGCGATGTCTACGCCACCGATCTCGCACACGGCAAGCTGCAGATGCTGCGTCGCTGGCAGCTCGCGAGCGACTTGCGCGACGTCGGCTACGACGCGGCGTACGTGCTGCCCAATTCGCTGAAGTCCGCGCTGATTCCGTGGATGGCTGGGATTCCGCTGCGCATCGGCTATACGGGCGAAAGCCGCTACGGTCTGTTGAACGTGCGGCACGCGAATCCGCGCAAGGACGAGCGTCCGCCGATGGTCGGCCAGTACGCGGTGCTAGCGTATGCGCCCGGCGCGAAAGTGCCCGAAGACCTCGCGCCGCCCCGCCTCGACGCCGATCTGAACGAAGCGGCGCGCGTGTCCACGCGCTTCAATCTGGATACGCGCGTGCCGCTGCTGGTCTTCTGCCCGGGCGCCGAGTACGGCCCTGCCAAACGCTGGCCGCCCGAACACTTCGCGGCGCTCGCGCAGATGGTCGGCCAGTCGTTCCCGTACACGAAGATCATCGCGCTCGGCTCGCCGAAGGACGCGCCCATTGCCCAGGCCATCGCCGACCGCGCGCCGAACGTGCGCAACCTGTGCGGGCAGACGGCACTGGGCGAGGCCTGCGCGCTGATCTCGCGGGCGAGCGCCGTGGTCACCAACGACTCCGGGCTGATGCACGTCGCGGCCGCGCTGCGCCGGCCGCTCGTCGCCGTGTACGGATCGACCGATCCGCGCCACACACCGCCCTTGTCGGACCTCGCAAAGGTACAATGGCTGCATCTCGAGTGCAGTCCGTGCTTCCAGCGCGAATGTCCGCTGGGTCATCTGAACTGCCTGCGGCAACTGAGCGCCGAACAGGTATTCGACGACCTGCGCGGCATGTTGCTCGCGCAACGCTGACTGTCCGGCACATCGAACGGTCCGCTGCGCCATCGGTCGAGCTTCGCGCGGGCGCTGTCCCGCGTGCATCCGCGGCGTCATGCTCGCGTCTTGCGGCGCGAGCATGCTGGCGGATGGCCTGCTGTACACCACTGACCCGCAACCGCGCGCGCAGCGCGCAAGAGACTGACGAGCCATGCCACGTTTTGCCCACATCTTCGAAGCCGCTGCGGACACCCTGAACGCTTATTACCAGGCGGTCGCGGAGGTCAATATCGACAGCTTGATGGGCCTGTGGATCGACGAGGAGTTCGTCAGTTGCATCTGCGCCGACGGTTCGCATCTGCATGGCCTGGACGCGATCCGCTCGGGCCTGACCATCCAGCTCGAAGCGCAGCCCGTGTCGATCGAGCCGCTCGACATCCGCGTATACGATAGCCTCGGCACCGTCGTCTATGCGATTGCCGAAGCACACCGGCCGGCCGACCCGGCCGCCGTGCCGTCGATGGTCTTCACCACCTACGTGATGGTTCACGAGCGCGGCGAATGGAAGATCGCGCATATCCACGCGAGTGCGATGCCGAACGAAACGGCCTCGCAGTTTGCTGCCAAAATGAGACATGGTCAGGGCGCGCTGCACTGAAGCGTCCCGCGAGACCCGCTTGAAAGAAGCCCGGATAGCTTCGGCACGGGGCTTCGCCTGAATACCGGTGTTGGCATGAGCACGACCCACGACAATAAAGCTGCTTCCAGACCGGCCCTCGATGCAACAGCGGCTGCGGTGGAGGCTGCTGTGGGCAGCACACCCGTCGAAGCGGCCATTGACATGATTTACCGCGCGCCGCTCTGGCTGCCCAACAGCCACATCCAGACCATCGTTCCCGCGCTGTTCGGACGACGCCCCGTCGTCACCTACCGGCGCGAGCGCTGGAATACGCCCGACGGCGATTTCATCGACCTCGACTGGCTCGCGCCCGATCCGCTCACGGGCTATCGCGCGGCGCCTGGTGCGCCGCTCTTCGTGCTGTTTCACGGGCTGGAAGGCAGTTCGGACTCGCATTACGCGCGTACCTTGATGGCCGCCGCTTATGCGCGCGGCTGGCACGGCGTCGTGCCGCACTTTCGCAGTTGCAGCGGGCCGATGAATCTGCTGCCGCGCTTCTATCATCTCGCGGACAGCAACGAAGTCGACTGGGTGCTGCGGCGTCTGCGCGAACTGCACAGCGGGCCGATCGTGGCGGCGGGCGTGTCGCTGGGCGGCAACGTGTTGCTGCGCTGGCTCGGCGAGCGTCGCGAGGACGCGTCGATCATCGCCGCGGCAGCCGCGATCTCCGCGCCGCTCGACGTCCATGCGGGCGGCCGCGCGCTGTCGCAAGGCCTCGGCATGATCTACACGCGCAGCTTCCTGAAGACGCTCAAGCTGAAGGCGCAGCAAAAGCTCGCGCAGTATCCCGGCCTGTTCGATCTGGACGATGTGCTCGCCAGCCGCACGATGCATGAATTCGACGACCTCGTGACGGCCCCGCTGCACGGCTTTCGCAACGCGGATGACTATTGGACCCGCGCGACGACCCGCCCACTGTTGCCGGGCATCACCGTGCCGACGCTCGTGCTCAACGCGCGCAACGACCCGTTCCTGCCGGGAGCGGTGCTGCCGTCGCGCAGCGAGGTATCATCGATGGTGGAACTCGATCAACCGGCGCATGGCGGACACGTCGGCTTCATGACGGGCCCCTTCCCCGGCCGGATCGACTGGCTTTCGCGCCGGGTCTTCGGCTATCTCGACCCGTTCACGCAATATGGATGACATCGTCAAGCAGGCACTGGCCAAATGGCCGAACGTGCCGCATTGCACCGGCTGGCTGCTGCTCGACCGGCGCGGCAACTGGCGGATGCGCGACGAAGCCGCGCAAGCGGCGGGCGCCCTCGGCGAGCCGATCCGGCATACCGCCCTGCTCGGCTTCATCAACCGCAACTACGAGGCCGACGACGCCGGCCAATGGTTCTTTCAGAACGGACCGCAGCGGGTGTACGTCGAACTCGGCTACACGCCGTTCGTCGTGCGGCTTGCCACGGATGACACGAGCGGCCAGCTCAAGCTCACCGATCAGGCGAGCGTGGCTTTCGAACCGGCTGCGGTCTACCTCGACGACGAAGGCGGCATTCTCTTCACGGACCAGTCGACACCCGCGCGCGTCGCCGTCCTGCACGACCACGATCTCGATCTGTTCTCCGAACACGCGGACCTCGCCTCCGACGGGCAAAGCGGTGAGTTTCGCTGGCGAGACGGCGTTGCGTTGACACTCGAGTCCGTACGCAAGTCCGAGGTCGAGAAGCGCTTTGGATTCGTCGCAAGTCCCGCTGCACATGCGGCCGATGCATCCGGCGAACATTAACTGCTGCTCTTTTCGTCCTCGCGCTCTTCCTTATAGCGCGCCTCGAACTCGTGCAGGCGCGCGTCGATCGTCGCGAGGTCGTAGTAGCCGACCGACTTGATGTCGCGCGCTTCCTTCAGTTGCCGGATAGCCGACGGCCACGCCCCTTCCAGCGCGAACTTTTCCGCCAGCGCACGATGCTGCGTCAGCGCGTCGCCCGTACCGACGCTCGCCTGCGCGAGGTAGCGCCACCAGACGGGCTGCTGCGGATCGGCGC
Source organism: Paraburkholderia sp. Tr-20389 (assembly GCF_017104565.1). GTDB lineage: Bacteria > Pseudomonadota > Gammaproteobacteria > Burkholderiales > Burkholderiaceae > Paraburkholderia. Next base: position 76,242 of record NZ_JAAGPD010000011.1, read on the forward strand.
GCGTCTCGCGCAGCGCCTGCGCCTGCGCTTCGCTGAAACGGCGCGCGGTGAGGAGCGTCTGCAGACGCATATCGATGACGGCGTGAGATTGCGGCCAGCGCCTTTGCGCGAGTTCCGCAAGACGCACGGCTTCGTCGTTGTGCCCGGAGCGCCGCGCGAGATCGACGGCGAGCACGTCGAGGCTCGGCGAACTGCGCCCGGAATCGCCTTCGGCGCGCTCGTTTGCGTCGAACGCGGTGCGCGCATTGGCCAGCGACACGGCCGCCTCGTCGTAGCGGTCGATCAGCATTTGCGCGTACGCGATGCCGTACCAGTTGCCCGCCACATTCAGTGCCGTGCGGTCTTCGATCTCCGAACGCATGCGCGAAATATCGTCGGCGTATTCGCTGCGCGAGCGGTCCTGAAGCACGCGCGCCCGCGCCCGCACGAAAGCGTATTCCGACGACTGGTGCGGCTGCCGGTAAGGCGAACGGCGCGCGCGATCGGCCATGTCGGCGATCCGCTCGCCCGTCAGCGGATGCGTGCGCGCGTAGGCGGGCGCGCCCGCGTCGCTCATCGACGCGCGATCGAGACGCTCGAAAAACGCCACCATCCCGTACGGGTCATAGCCCGCCGCAGCGAGCATCTGGAAGCCGACGCGGTCCGCTTCGTGCTCGGCCGCGCGCGAAAAGCGCAACTGGTTGTCGACGGCATACGCCTGCCCGCCGATGGCGATCGCGCTGCCCAGATCGCCGCTGTGCGCGAGCACCCCCGCCAGCACGCCGAGCAGCATGCCCGCGAGCGCCGCGTAGCCGCTGTGTTCGCCCGCCGTGATCATCCGCGCGATGTGCCGTTGCAGCACGTGTCCCATTTCGTGCCCGACGACGGATGCGAGCTCGGACTCCGTTTGCGTCGAGACGATCAGCCCCGTGTTCACGCCGATGAAGCCGCCCGGCAGCGAGAACGCGTTGATCTGCGCGTCGCGCATCGCGAACAGATCGAAGTCGGGACGATAGCCGCCGATGTATTGCGCGGTCGCGGCGGCGGCGAGCCTGCCGGCAATCGAGTTCAGATAGTCGCGTACGAGCCAGTCGTCGATATAGTCGGGATCGCTGCGGACTTCGCGCATCACACGCTCGCCCAGCTTGCGTTCGGCTTGCGGCGTCAGCGTGCCGCCCGAACCGTCGCCGAGATCGGGCAACTGTTGCGTCGACATGGGCGCGTGCAGGCTTGCGTTGCCGCCGGGGTTGCCCGAAAACCGCGTCTGAGCGCCGCCGTAAAGGCCGAACACGCCCTGCGCGATATCGGGCGGCACGGACGCACCGCCGTACGTATCGAGCGGCCCGGTGACGAGCGGCAGTTCCGACAGGTTCGACGGCTGCGCGATGATCGCGGGCGGAACGGCGAGCGTGACGGACAACAATGCAGCGAAAATCCGTTTCAGACGCATTGCGGGCGGTGGCGAAATCGAAAGCGGCGTAAGGTGCCGGAAGGAACAGGCCTGTTGCGATTGTACCCAGTGCCGGCGATGCGTCGATGTGCGAAATACCCGTGGGCGTTGCCGGCCGGCGCTGGTGCGTTATCGTGAGCGCCCGGGCCGCCCGCGCCCGACTTGCGCTGCTATGATAGGCGCCCTCTGAAGGAGCGAACCATGCCTGAACTCACTCATTTCGACGCGGCCGGCCAGGCGCATATGGTGGACGTCGGCGGTAAAGCCGAAACGAAGCGCATCGCGGTCGCGCGCGGCACGATCCGCATGCTGCCCGCCACGTTCGAACTGATCCGCAAAGGCGAAGCGAAGAAAGGCGACGTGATCGGCATCGCGCGCATTGCGGCAATCCAGGGTGCGAAGCGCACGGCCGACCTGATTCCGCTGTGCCATCCGCTAGCGCTCACGCGCGTTGCGGTGGACTTCGAACTCGAGGAAGCTGTGCCTGCCGTGCATTGCCGCGTGCAGGTGGAAACGCTCGGGCGGACGGGCGTCGAGATGGAAGCGCTGACGGCTGTGCAGGTCGGGCTGCTGACCGTCTACGACATGTGCAAGGCGGTGGACCGCGGGATGACCATCACCGATGTGAAGGTGATGGAGAAGCATGGCGGGAAGTCGGGGGATTGGGTGGCGGAGTGAGCGTCCTCCGCGTGTCTCATGAGTTTTGACTGAGCGGCGCGCCTCCCGCGCCACCCTACTTCCGGCGACGAGACGGGAAATCACTCCTCGTCGTCATCGTCCTCATCGCTCTTGTTGATGTCCTTCGGTGGCGTGCCGTACTTCTTCATCAGTTCCGCCTTGAACGCACCCAGCGTTTTCTGCTGATCACACAAGTCGTAGAGATACCCGAGCTGCGATGGCCAGTCGTGAAGCTCTTCGGCGAAGATCTTCAGACGGTCCACGGTATCGAACGCGCCATTGGTATCGCCGCTCAACGCCTGCAGCACGGCATAGCGGCGCAGCACCGTTTCGCCCGGCAGCAATGCCATCGCCTGACGATGCATGGCCAGCTTGTGCGGCAGATCCTGCGAGTTCATCGGCAAGAGCGTCGCCATCCCATACTCGCCCCACGCGCCGAACAGGAACGACGGATCCTCGCGATACTGGTCGAATGGACGCGAGCCGTAGTACAGCACTTCGGAGCGCGCGTAATCGCGATAAACGGGATACAGCGCCGCCAGCCCGCCGAAGACGATCACGAGAAATGCGCCGAACGACAAACCGCCGGGAATCAGTCGCAGCGGCCGGGTGTCGAGCAGGCCGATCACGAACATCGCCGGCAGCAGGAAGAACATGTACTGCTGCGGATACTCGACGAGCGCATGCATCACGAGCACGCCGATCAGCGCAAGACCGAACACGCGCGCGGCCGTGTGCGGCGCGCGCACGACCCGCACGAACCACGCGCCGAGTCCGAGCAGCACGATGCCCAGCCCGATCAGCCCCGTCTTCGCGAGCAGATCGATGAAGATATCGTGCGAGTTGTTGGCGATCTCCACGCCGCCCAGCGACTTCACCAGATCGAACTGATAGCGCGGAAATTCGCCCCAGCCGACGCCCAGCAGCGGGTGCGTGCGGAACATCGTCCAGCCGTACTTCCACAGCGCGAGGCGCGGCGCAATCTGGCTCGCGTCCTTCATGCGTTCCGCGGCGGACTGCGCAAGATCGAGGTGATAGTGCACGTTGGCCCAGCGGACGGCCGCATTGACCCCGAAGAACAGCACGGCAAGCACGACAGGAATCAGCCACTCGCGATTGCTGCCACGGCGCGAAGCATGGCGGCGCAACTCGGCAAATGCCATCCAGAACCCCGCGACGACGATCACGCCCATTTGCAGCCAGGGGCCGCGCGACACCGTCAATGCCAGACCGCCCGAGAAAATCGCCGATACGAGCAGCCAGATGAACACGTTGATGCGCCGGGTCTGCACGAGGTACATCGCGCCCGCCGTCGCAAACGCGATGTAGGTGGCCAGGTGATTGGCCTGCGCCATGTTGCCGAACGGCCTGCGCTCGGTCAGCACGCTGTACGCGACCACCAGCGGCGTCACCTTCACTTCGAGGTGGAACAGCTGGATCGTCTGGCAGAAGACGGCAAAAAGCCCGCCGACGACCAGCGCGAAGGCCGCCGCCGTGAACACGTTTTCCGTCATATTCGCCCGGCTGAAGCCGAAGCCCGCGTGCGTCGCCATGAACGCGGCGAGCAGGAAACCGGCGCCGAGCCAGTTCATCGACGGCTGCGCGACGGGCAGGACGATCGACTGTGCGATCAACACGAGCCCGAAGCCCAGCGGCACCAGCGCGACGATGGGCGACGCGAATGCCACGCGCGGCCGGGCCGTCGACACCAGCAACGCTACGCCCGCGCCCAGCAGCAGATAGAGCGCGAGCGCCGTGAATTCGGCGTAGAAGGTCGGAATCGGATACGTGTGATTGACGACTGCATAAGGCAGGATCAACGCACAAGCCAATATGAACAGTGAAAGATAGCGTGCAAAAGGGTTGGGCATGAGTAACCGGGGACGTCAGCAACCGGCGCACTATACAAAAAAATCCTTACGCTGTGCGCCGGGTCGACGGAAATAACCCGGAATCTGGCCGCGGCACGGAAACTTTTGCCGCGGCCTTTGATGTCCGTTCGCTTTATACCGGACTCACGTCATCCACCGTTCGAGCCCGATCAGCTGCGGCACTCGGGCGGTGCGAGATTCGCCGCCAGCGTGGGTGCATCGATGGGCAGCGGACCCGATCCCGGCGCCGGCAGCGACGACGCCGCCTTGCCGCCCGCGAAGCATTCCCACGTGATAGTCCCTTTCTGCGCGGAGCCTTTCGCCAGCGCAACGCGGGCAGTCGGCGTATCGGCGTTATCGGGCGCTGACGGGACGAACACGATCGTATTCGAGCCTTCGTCGGCAACGCGCGCGGTGAACGCCACGGTAATCTGGCCCGTGTCGTCGTCGATATGGATCGACTGGACGTTGCGCGTGGCGGGCGGCGATGCGTAGCCGCTGCCGAAGGCATTGCCGCTGCCGGCGTTCTCGCCGACGGTCAGTTGCGCGGCGGCGGCAAGCGACATCCCCTCGCCGACGCGACTGCGCGCCAGATAGTCCTGATACGCCGGGATCGCATACGCGGCGATCACGCCGACGATGGCCAGCACGATCATCAATTCGATCAGCGTAAAACCCCACAGACGCCTGATACGCGCGAGGGCGGTGGGCCAGGCGCTTGGCGCACGGATGCCCGGACGATGAGCATAAAGCGTGGACAACGAAGCAACGGCAACGGTAGCGATCATCAGCAGACTCCTCAAAACGAAAGCGCCTGCCCCGGGAATCAGGACAGGCGCTTCGATCGTAGCGAGCCGCCATTTGCGCCGGCAGTCGGCCGGATGGCTAGCCGAATGGCTAATGGTGCGCGGGCTCGAGTGCCCGTAGAGTGAATGTGCTCAATGCGAGTCACCTGCGACGCGCGCCGCGTTGCGCCGCTTCAGCGCGTAGCCGACGATCACGACGAACAGCGCGCAGACGATGCTCATGCCGTATTCGGCCACGGGCGTGTCGAGGATCGGCCAACGGTCGCCGGCCGGATCGTTGATGATCAGCCCGCCCGCGATCCATCCGAGCAACGCGCCGCCGAACGTGACGACCGCGGGGAAGCGATCCAGCAGCTTGAGCACCAGCTGGCTGCCCCAGACGATCAACGGGATGCTCACGATCAGCCCGAACACGACGAGCGCGATGCGGTGATGCGGCTCGGCGGCTTCGGCGGCGCCGGCGATCGCGATCACGTTGTCGAGGCTCATCACGGCGTCGGCCACGATGATCGTCTTGATCGCGGTGATCAGCTTGTCGGCGGGTTTGACGTTCGCGTGCGCGTCGGGCGCGGGCGCCAGCAGGCGCACGCCGATCCAGATAAGCAGGAGACCGCCCGCGAACTTGAGCAACGGCACGTCGAGCAGCGCGACGGCAAAGGCGATCAACGCCACGCGCAGCACGATCGCCCCGAGCGTGCCCCACAACACGCCCTTCGTGCGCTGAGCGGGCGGCAGGTTGCGGCAGGCGAGCGCGATCACGACGGCGTTATCGCCACCCAGCAGGATGTCGATGACGATGATCTGAAAGACGGCGCCCCAATGGAGCGTGGTGAGGAATTCGAGCATGGAAAGCAGAATAGAAGGTAGCGAAAGCGAACGGCAACAAAAAAGCGAGGGAGCAATTGCTCGCTCCCTCGCTTGTCGCTGCGTCTTACGAAAGGCCTTCGTAAGAGTATCAAAAAACGCCGGTATCGACCGGCGTTTCTTGAGCTTATCGCAACCCTTCTTACAGCACCGACTTCAGCAGACGGGCCATTTCGGACGGGTTCTTCGTGACCTTGATGCCGCACGCGTCCATGATTTCCAGCTTCGCGTCAGCCGTATCCGCACCGCCCGAGATCAGCGCGCCGGCGTGGCCCATGCGCTTGCCCGGAGGCGCCGTGACACCAGCGATGAAGCCGACCACCGGCTTCTTCATGTTGTCCTTGATCCAGTACGCAGCGTTCGCTTCGTCCGGGCCGCCGATTTCGCCGATCATGATGACGGCGTCCGTATCCGGATCGTCGTTGAACATCTTCATCACGTCGATATGCTTCAGACCGTTGATCGGGTCGCCGCCGATACCGACTGCCGACGACTGGCCGAGGCCCAGTGCCGTCAACTGGCCGACTGCTTCATACGTCAGCGTGCCCGAACGCGACACGACGCCGATGCGGCCCTTGCGGTGGATGTGACCCGGCATGATGCCGATCTTCAGTTCGTCCGGCGTGATCGTGCCCGGGCAGTTCGGTCCGAGCAGCAGCGTCTTGCGGCCTTCGCGGCGCATACGGTCCTTCACTTCGATCATGTCGCGGACGGGGATGCCTTCCGTGATGCAGATCGCCAGATCGAGATCGGCTTCGACGGCTTCCCAGATTGCAGCAGCAGCGCCTGCGGGCGGCACGTAGATGACCGAGACGGTTGCGCCCGTTTCTGCCTTCGCTTCCTTGACGCTAGCGTAGATAGGAATGCCTTCGAAGTCTTCGCCGGCTTTCTTCGGGTTCACGCCTGCGACGAATGCTTCGCGGCCGTTTGCGTATTCACGGCATGCGCGCGTGTGGAACTGACCGGTCTTGCCGGTGATGCCCTGCGTGATGACCTTGGTGTCTTTGTTGATCAGAATCGACATGTATTGACCTCTGTTCGTTTGGTGGCGTGCCGATGGCGTCAGGCGCGGCGAGATGCTCGCCGCACGCGCCCTTCGCACGCCGCCATTCGTAATCCGGTGATAAGCGCCCGGGCGATCAGGCCTTGCCTGCGGCCGCCGCGACGACCTTCTGCGCAGCTTCTTCCATGCTGTCCGCCGAGATGATCGGCAGGCCGGAGTCAGCCAGCATCTTCTTGCCGAGGTCTTCGTTCGTGCCCTTCATGCGCACGACGAGCGGCACTTGCAGATCGACCGCCTTCGAAGCAGCGATCACGCCTTCCGCGATCACGTCGCAACGCATGATGCCGCCGAAGATGTTGACGAGAATCGCCGTCAGGTTCGGGTTCTTCAGCATCAGCTTGAACGCTTCCGTGACCTTCTCGGTCGTCGCGCCACCGCCGACGTCCAGGAAGTTCGCCGGCTCGCCGCCGAACAGCTTGATCGTGTCCATCGTCGCCATCGCCAGACCAGCGCCGTTCACCAGACAGCCGATGTTGCCGTCGAGCGAGATGTACGCGAGGTCGAACTTCGATGCTTCGACTTCAGCCGGATCTTCTTCGTCCAGGTCGCGGTAAGCGACGATTTCCGGGTGACGGAACAGTGCGTTCGAGTCGAAGTTGAACTTGGCGTCCAGCGCGATGACCTTGCCGTCGCCCGTCAGGATCAGCGGGTTGATTTCGGCCAGCGACGCGTCCGTTTCCCACGTTGCCTTGTACAGGCCTTGCAGGATCGTGCGGGCTTGCGGGATCGAAGCGTCGGGCACGCCGATCTTCTTCGCCAGATCGTCGGCTTCCGCGTCCAGCAGGCCCTTCGACGGATCGACGGCAACCTTGTGGATCGCTTCCGGCGTCTTTGCGGCGACTTCTTCGATGTCCATACCGCCTTCGCTCGAAGCCATCACGACGACCTTTTGCGACACGCGATCGATCACGAGACCGACATACAGTTCCTTCTTGATGTCAGCGCCTTCTTCGATCAGCAGGCGATTCACCTTCTGGCCTTCCGGACCCGTCTGGTGCGTGACGAGTTGCATGCCGAGGATCTGGTTCGCGTATTCGCGGACTTGCTCCAGCGACTTCGCGACCTTCACGCCGCCACCCTTGCCACGGCCACCCGCGTGGATCTGAGCCTTGACGACCCACACCGGGCCACCAAGCTCTTCAGCGGCCTTGACCGCATCATCCACCGAGAAGACCGGCTTGCCGCGCGGTACCGCGACTCCGAATTTCCGCAGGATTTCCTTACCCTGGTACTCGTGAATCTTCATGCGTGATTCCCTTCAGTCTGAGAGTTGGATTGAACTTCGCTTCCGGCTGGACCGCTCACTCGGGACGCGCCGTTTTCACGGCCTGTCCGTCGGCTGCGGCATCCGCGCGATCCGCTGAACGCGGCGCGTGCCCGTACCAGCGCGGATAAAACTGTCGCACCGCCTCGCCATCGAACCGCAGCGCATGGCAGCGGCCCAACTGGAATGGCGGCTTGTCGTTTGATTGCTCGCTTGCCTGTTCGCCTGCTTGCGCGCTCGAAGCGTTGTCTTTGGCGTCTTGTCCGTTGCTGCCCTGCGTGCCCTGAGTCGTACCGTTTGCCGAACCGTTGGACTCTCCGCTTCCCGGCCTGCCTTTGTCCGTATTCCACACGTCGCCAGCAAACGCCTGGATGGCGGCAGTGGGCAAGATTGCGCACAACTCGGTGAGATGCGTGCAACCGGCCGTGCCGGCCAGCAAACGGGCAGCATCGCGACGGAAGTTCTGGAAAAGATTGAGCCCGATGAGGGCGCGATAGGCGGGATTGGAGGCTTCGCACAGACCGGGATACGGAACCCAGTCGGACGACGCTTCAGCGTCGACGACATTGAGCTTGCGATCGATCGTGATGCGGAGCCAGAGTTCATGGATCGGCAGGCCGTTCGGCCGGACACCCGACGCAAGCTTCACGTCACGTGGCTTTTCGTCGGTGAGGCATGCCTCGATATCCCACAGGCCATCTTCACGCTCGTATGCGTCCGCTTGGATTGCGCGGCGATGGCGCAACTGTCTGGACACTGGCGGAGAAAGCGGCATGCGAGAACAAAGGCCGGATTTAAGAACCGTTGAATTTTAGCATACTGGGTATTTGAGACCGCCCGAAGCCCGCAGGGGCTTGATGGAGCAGGCTTCAGGGGCATCCGGAGCGCGACATTTAGGCGCAGCGCTTCTTGCGGCGCACCAATGGTCCGGCTCAAGTGTCCGACAGGCTATTCCGGCGCAAAGTCTTCGTCGATGCCCTTGAGAATCTTCCCGATGATCCCCTGCGAGAAGCCGCGCGTGGCAAGGAAGCGGGCCTGTTTTGCGCGTTCGTTGGGCGTCTCGGGCAGAGCGCCGAACTTCTTGCGCCATACGGCCTGAGCGCGCGCCAACTCGGTTTCGCGCAATTGCGCGCTGACTTCTTCAACGAGTTCCTGGCCGACTGCATGCCGCTTGAGTTCGTTGACGATACGCCCAGCGCCCATGCGTGACGCGCGTCGGTGAAGCAGGCTTTCGGCGAAACGCGAGTTCGACAGCCAGCCTTCGCTTTCGAGCGAATCCAGCAACGCGTCGATTGAGTCACCATCTTCCGCATAGGGCGAGAGCTTGCGCGACAACTCTGCGCGACTGTACTCGCGCCGCGAAAGATAGCCGAGCGCGCGGCCTTTGAGCGAGCGCGCGGGACGTTGTGGAGTGCGTTTTTTATCCGCCGTGTCGTCGGATTTGGACTCGCCGGGGGCGCGACGTGAGCGCGTGTAGGTTGCTTCGCCGTGATCGGTGCGAGCGGTATCTGAAGAACGGCCTTGAGCCGACGGGCCGACGCCTGCGGCTCGATCATGAGCATCGAAGGACTCGAACGGATCGAAGTCTTCGAATGACGAACCGGAGGATGGTAATACTGGAGAAGCAGACATGCTCGAAGAAGAACGTGACGACGATTCGAATGCATCGTCGTCACGCGGGCCGCCCGTGTTGCGTCCTGCACCCGCATCCGGTGAGGCAGAGCGGCCCTTTCGTATCACGCGACGATTACTCCTCTTCGCCCACTTCCTCGTTCGCATCGACGACGGCATTCGCCGGCATCGCATTCACGCCGAGCGATTCGCGGATGCGGTTTTCGATCTCGCGTGCGATGTCCGCGTTTTCACGCAGGAATTCGCGCGCATTGTCCTTGCCCTGACCAATACGCTCGCCGTTGTAGCTGTACCAGGCGCCCGCCTTGTCGACGATCTTCGCCTGCACGCCGAGATCGATGATTTCGCCCTGACGCGAGATACCCTCGCCGTACAGGATGTCGAAAATCGCTTCGCGGAACGGCGGCGACACCTTGTTCTTCACGACCTTCACGCGCGTTTCGTTGCCGATCACTTCGTCGTTCTTCTTGATCGAACCGATACGGCGAATGTCCAGACGCACCGACGCGTAGAACTTCAGCGCGTTACCGCCCGTGGTGGTTTCCGGGTTGCCGAACATCACGCCGATCTTCATACGGATCTGGTTGATGAAGATCACGAGGCAGTTCGTGCGCTTGATCGTACCCGTCAGCTTGCGCAGCGCCTGCGACATCAGACGAGCTTGCAGACCCGGCAGCGAGTCGCCCATTTCGCCTTCGATTTCGGCCTTCGGCACGAGCGCCGCGACCGAGTCGATCACGATCATGTCGATCGAACCCGAACGCACGAGTGCGTCCGCGATTTCGAGCGCCTGTTCGCCCGTGTCCGGCTGCGAGACCAGCAGCTCGCTGACGTTCACGCCGAGCTTTTGCGCGTATTGAATGTCGAGCGCGTGTTCCGCGTCGATGAACGCTGCCGTGCCGCCGAGCTTCTGCATTTCGGCGACGACCTGCAGCGTCAACGTGGTCTTACCCGACGATTCCGGGCCGTAAATTTCCACCACACGGCCACGCGGCAAACCGCCGACGCCCAGCGCGATGTCGAGGCCCAGCGATCCCGTGGAGACCACCTGGATATCTTCTACTGCCTCACCTTGGCCGAGCCGCATGACCGACCCTTTGCCGAACTGCTTTTCGATCTGCGCAAGCGCGGCAGCAAGTGCCTTGCTCTTTTCCGCAGTCAGTCCAGCCGAGCCTTTCTTGCTTTCTTCCATGAATCGTCCTTTGCTATGATGAACGGCGTCTGAGGCAGGTGTGATGGCCATTGCAAGCGCGTTTTGAACGCGATTCGAACAACCAGCACGCTAAACGCAGACACTGTATAAAAAAACAGTAGTTTTGGCAAGTACGTTTCGCATGCGGACGCCCACATGTGCAAACGGACAACACCCAACTACCCACAAATTTTTCGGAGACGCTGTGCGCCGGAGCGCCCCGGTGCCGGCCGGGCAGGACGCATCATGCGAATTCTCATTGCCGAAGACGACAGCATACTCGCGGACGGTCTCGTACGATCACTCCGCCAATCGGCATACGCCGTCGACCATGTGAAGACGGGCGCGGAAGCCGACACCGCGCTGTCGATGCAGACTTTCGACCTCCTCATCCTCGATCTCGGCCTGCCGAAAATGTCCGGCCTCGAAGTGCTGCGGCGGCTGCGCGCGCGCAATTCGAATCTGCCCGTGTTGATCCTGACCGCCGCCGACAGCGTCGACGAGCGCGTCAAGGGTCTCGACCTCGGCGCGGACGACTACATGGCCAAGCCCTTCGCGCTCAACGAACTCGAAGCGCGCGTGCGCGCGCTCACCCGGCGCGGGGCCGGCGGCGGGCCGACCGTGGTCAAGCACGGCTCGCTGTCGTTCGATCAGGTCGGCCGAATTGCCTATGCCAACGAGCAGGTTATCGATCTGTCGGCGCGTGAGCTAGGATTGCTCGAAGTCCTGTTGCAGCGGATCGGGCGGCTGGTGTCGAAGGAACAGCTCGTCGACCATCTGTGCGAATGGGGCGAAGAGGTCAGCAACAACGCGATCGAAGTCTACGTGCACCGGCTGCGCAAGAAGATCGAACCGAGCGGCGTGCGCATCATCACCGTGCGTGGCCTGGGTTACTGTCTCGAGAAAGCGGCGCCGGCGCAAAACGCCGCACCGGCCACGCCGCAGTCAACCGGGTCCGAAACTTCCGACGCGTCCGCTGCCATGCCCGCAAGTCACTATTTCAAGTAAGGCGCTCCATGTCCGTCCGCGCACCACGCGCCACGGCGCACGCGGCGGATCTCGACGAAATCCGCGACGCGCGCTACGCGAATCCGTTTGCGCCGCCCGATGAAACCGAGGCGCAGGCGGAAACGCGTCCGCGTTCGCTGTTCGGTGAAATCCTCGACTGGATGCTCGCGCCGCTGCTGCTGCTGTGGCCGATGAGCCTTGCCGTCACCTATCTGGTCGCGAAGTCGATCGCGAACGGACCGTTCGACCGCGCGCTGGAGACGGACGCTTACGTGCTCGCACGGCAGATTCATCCTGTGAACGGCGTCGCCGAACTGACGCTGCCCGAGTCGACCCGCGATTTTCTGCGCGCCGACAATGTCGACAGCGTGTTCTATCAGGTGCTGGGCACACGCGGCGAGCTGGTCGCGGGCGATCGCGACATGCCGCTGCCGCGCGAGGAAGACCGGCCGCAGGCGGGTATCGTCGAGTTCCGCGACGACATGCTGCGCGGCAATGACATACGCGTCGCCTACACCACCGTCGAATTCCCGCAGACACCGGGCGCGCAGCCCGTGCTCGTGCAGGTAGCCGAGACGCTCGACAAGCGCAGTGCACTCGCCAACGACATCATCAAAGGCGTGATCCTCCCGCAGTTCGTGATCCTGCCGCTCGCGATCCTGCTCGTGTGGTTCGGGCTGTCGCGCGGTCTCGCGCCGCTGCACGCGCTGCAGGCGCATATCCGCGCGCGTCGTCCCGATGATCTTTCCCCGCTCGAAGCCCGCCGCGCGCCGCCCGAAATCGAGCCGCTCGTCACGTCCTTCAACGACCTGCTGACGCGCCTCGAACAGAACATGGAACTGCAAAAGCGCTTCATCGCCGATGCCGCGCATCAGATGAAGACGCCGCTCGCGGGCCTGCGCACGCAGGCCGAACTGGCGCTGAGACAGGATGCATCGGCGGAAGTGCATCGTTCGCTCGAGCAGATCGCGACGAGTTCCGAGCACGCCGCGCGCCTCGTCACGCAGTTGCTCGCGCTCGCACGCGCGGAAAACCGCATGTCCGGTCAGGTCTTCACGCCCGTAGAGATGGGCGACGTGGCGCGCAGCGCGGTGCGCGACTGGATCCAGGCTGCGCTCGCCAAGCAGATGGACCTCGGCTACGAGGGACCGGAATCGCCGGAAGAAGCCGTCGAAGTCGAAGGCAATGCCGTGATGCTGCGCGAGATGCTGTCGAACCTGATCGACAACGCGATCCGCTACACGCCGGCAGGCGGGCGAATCACGGTGCGGGTGCGGCACGACGCAACCGCCCGCATCGCGCACGTGGAGGTCGAAGACACGGGCATGGGCATCCCGGCCGCCGAACGCGAGCGCGTCGTCGAGCGCTTTTACCGGATTCTCGGGCGCGAAGGCGACGGTAGCGGGCTGGGCCTCGCGATCGTCCGCGAGATCGCTGCGATGCACGGCGGCACGCTCACCATCGAGGACAACGTCTATCAAACGTCGCCGCGCCTCGCTGGAACACTCGTCCGTGTCAGCTTGCGGACGATCGATCGTGCACGGGAATTACCCTAATCCGTCAGTTTCGACCATTTCAGTCAGCAATCGTATATCGCGACTTTGCCGCAGTTAAAGCGGTAGATATCCGATGTTCAGCGGTAATTAGCCAAAATTAGTCAATGCGAGACATTCTCAAAATAGAACCCCGCGAGTCAGAACGCCGTAAGTTTCCGCTCCAATAATCGCTACACGGCGTCGCCTGACCAGGCGAACCGCGACCGATATCAATATTGGAGACGACATATGGCTACCGTAAGCGGGCAAATCTCGCACGCGCCGATGACGAAAGAAGAGAAACGGGTAATCTTCGCGTCATCGTTGGGCACGGTGTTCGAGTGGTACGACTTTTACCTGGCCGGCTCGCTGGCGGCCTTCATCAGCAAGAGCTTCTTCTCCGGCGTCAATCCGACCGCCGCCTTCATCTTCACCCTGCTCGGCTTCGCGGCCGGCTTCGCGGTGCGTCCGTTCGGCGCGCTGGTGTTCGGACGGCTTGGCGACATGGTCGGCCGCAAGTACACGTTCCTGATCACGATCGTCATCATGGGTCTGTCGACCTGTGTGGTCGGCTTCCTGCCTGGCTACGCGGCCATCGGTATGGCGTCGCCCGTGATCTTCATCGCGATGCGCCTGCTGCAGGGCCTCGCGCTCGGCGGCGAGTACGGCGGTGCGGCGACCTATGTGGCCGAACACGCCCCTGCCAACCGTCGCGGCTTCTACACGGCGTGGATCCAGACGACGGCCACACTCGGCCTGTTCCTGTCGCTGCTCGTGATTCTCGGCGTGCGCACGTCGATGGGCGAGGAAGCGTTCGGTGCGTGGGGCTGGCGCATTCCGTTCGTCGCGTCGCTGGTGCTGCTCGGCATCTCGGTGTGGATCCGGATGCAACTGCATGAGTCGCCGGCCTTCGAACGGATCAAGGCTGAAGGCAAGACGTCGAAGGCTCCGTTGTCGGAAGCGTTCGGCCAGTGGAAGAATCTGAAGATCGTCATTCTGGCTCTGATCGGCGTGACGGCTGGCCAGGCAGTTGTCTGGTACACGGGCCAGTTCTATGCGCTGTTCTTCCTGACGCAAACGCTGAAGGTCGATGGTGCAAGCGCGAACATCCTCATTGCGATCGCTCTGCTGATCGGCACGCCGTTCTTCCTGTTCTTCGGCTCGCTGTCCGACCGCATCGGCCGCAAGCCGATCATCATGGCAGGCTGCCTGATCGCCGCGCTGACGTACTTCCCGCTCTTCAAGGCGCTGACGCACTACGCGAACCCGGCGCTCGAGGCCGCGACGGCCAAGGCGCCCATCGTCGTGATCGCCAATCCGGACGAATGCTCGTTCCAGTTCAACCCGGTCGGCACGTCGAAGTTCACGAGCTCGTGCGACATCGCGAAGAGCGCGCTGTCGAAAGCCGGTCTGAATTACGACAACGTGGCGGCTCCGGCGGGCACGCTGGCGCAGATCAAGGTGGGCGACACGACCATCGACACCTTCGACGGCAAGGCTGCCGACGCCAAGGAAGCTGGCAAGACGTTCGACAAGAACCTCGGCACGGCGCTGAAGTCCGCTGGCTACCCGCCGAAGGCCGATCCATCGCAGATCAACTGGCCGATGACTGTCGTGATCCTGACGATTCTCGTGATCTACGTGACGATGGTGTACGGACCGATCGCGGCGATGCTGGTCGAGATGTTCCCGACGCGCATCCGCTACACGTCGATGTCGCTGCCGTATCACATCGGCAACGGCTGGTTCGGCGGCTTCCTGCCGGCGACGGCGTTCGCGATCGTCGCGGCGAAGGGCAACATCTATTCAGGGCTGTGGTATCCGATCATCATCGCGCTCGCCACGTTCGTGATCGGCCTGCTTTTCGTGCGGGAGACCAAGGACTCCAATATCTACGCTCAGGACTGAGCGAATCGGGTAATCTGGAGTTCTCGTAAAAAGTTGCCGCGCGGGGGTTGACAGCCCCCGCCAGCATCTTCATAATCTTCCTTCTTCGGCGAATTAGCTCAGTCGGTTAGAGCGACGGAATCATAATCCGCAGGTCCGGGGTTCGAATCCCTGATTCGCCACCAAATGCGAAAGCCGCTGTTTCTCACGAAACAGCGGCTTTTTCATTTCCAGCACGGCCCAAGCGGATCAGCAAGAAGATCGAAGACCGCGCAACCAACGCGGCCACGCTCAAGCGAAGCACCTCACCGGTCCACGATCCGCGTCAGATTCCCCCGCACCTTCTGCAGCAATGAAATGAGCTGCTTGGCTTCGTCCTCGGTCAGTCCGCTCAAACCCTCGGCAGCAACCTGATCGCCGACCCGCTTCGCTTCGTCCAGCGTCTTCTCGGCCTTCTCGGTGATGCGAATCTGCTTTTCGCGCCGGTCGCGCGGATTGCCGATCCGTTCGATCCACCCACCCTCCTCCATCCGGTCCAGCAGCCGCCCAGCCGAAATCGGCGCGACTTCGAGCAAGTCCGCGAGCCGCGCCTGGTTGATGTCGCCGTAGAAGGACAGATACGCGAGCGCACGGCACTGCGCGCGCGTGAGGTCGATCGACAGCCGCGCGAGATCGTCGAAACGCTTGCCGACCAACCTGCCGACATCGGAAATAAGAAAGCCGAAGCGCTCGTCAAAGTGGGTTTTCATCGCGCGATTATACGAAGGGCTTCGCGCCCACGTCCGAAAACGCGCAGCGTACAACGACTACGGGAAACTCAGCGTACGCATAAAAACCTGCCGCCTATACAATAAGCATGCTTACTATTTCATAGACTCTCAAAGACTCCGCTTCATGGCCTCCGATTCGCCGGCTGCAAAGCCCGCCGTCGAGCTGAACCGTCCGATGATCACGATCGCGATCATGCTCGCGACGCTGATGCAGACGCTCGACAGCACCATCGCCAACGTCGCGCTGCCGCATATGCAGGGCAGCCTGTCGGCGTCACAGGATGAGATCACGTGGGTGCTCACGTCGTACATCGTGGCCGCCGCGATTGCGACGCCGCTCACGGGCTGGCTGTCCGACCGGCTGAGCGTCAAGCGTCTGCTGATGTTCGCGATCGGTGGCTTCACCGTCGCGTCCGCCCTGTGCGGGCTGTCGGAAACGCTGACGCAGATCGTTGCGTCGCGGCTGTTGCAGGGCATCTTCGGTGCGTCACTCGTGCCGCTCTCGCAATCGATCCTGCTCGACATCAACCCACGCGACAAGCAGGGCCAGGCGATGGCCGTGTGGGGCATGGGCGTGATGGTCGGTCCGATTCTCGGCCCGACGCTCGGCGGCTGGCTCACCGACAGCTACAACTGGCGCTGGGTGTTCTTCATCAACGTTCCGATCGGCGCGTTCGCGCTATTTGGCGTTCTGACGTTCCTGCCGTCCCACGAGCCGAAGCATGACGCGAAGTTCGACGCGTTCGGCTTCGCGACGCTCGGCCTCGCGATCGGCGCATTGCAAGCCATGCTCGATCGCGGCGAACAGCTGGACTGGTTCGGCTCGCACGAGATCGTGATCGAAGCGCTGATCGCGTCGATCAGTTTCGCGTTCTTCATCGCGCATACGGCGACCGTCGGCAAAACATCGTTCTTCAAGTACGAACTGCTGAAGGACCGCAACTTCGCGACGGGTACGTTCTTCATCTTCATCATCGGCGCGGTGATGTACGCGACGCGCGCGCTGCTGCCGCCGATGCTGCAAAACCTGATGAATTATCCCGTCGCCACGACGGGTCTCGTGACGGCGCCGAGCGGCGCGGGAACGATGATCGCGATGCTGGTCGCGGGGCGCCTGCTCA
The DNA here is from genome assembly GCF_017104565.1 of Paraburkholderia sp. Tr-20389. Taxonomy (GTDB): domain Bacteria; phylum Pseudomonadota; class Gammaproteobacteria; order Burkholderiales; family Burkholderiaceae; genus Paraburkholderia. The sequence continues at coordinate 93,362 of NZ_JAAGPD010000011.1, forward strand.
AACATATCGACGCGCGGCTGATGCTGCTCGCGGGCTTCATCGTGTCGGCGTTCGCGCTCTGGCAGATGATGCAGTACACGATCGTGCTGTCGGCATCGGACATCGTGTGGCCAGGCGTGATCCAGGGCTTCGGTCTGGGTCTCGTGTTCGTGCCGCTGAGCGCGCTGACGTTCTCGACGCTCACACCCGCATTGCGCGCCGACGGCACGGCCACTTACAGCCTGATGCGCAATATCGGCAGCAGTATCGGCATTTCGATCGTGCAGACGCTGCTCACGCGTAACACGCAGGTCGCGCATTCCGATCTCGCCGCAAACGTGACGGCCTTCAACCCCATCGTTCGACCGATGCTCGAAACGGGATCGCGCGTGGACATGGCCGTGCTCGATGTGTCGATCACGCAGCAGGCCGCGATGATCGCTTACCTGAACGACTTCAAGCTGATGTTCGTCGCGACACTGCTCGTGATTCCGCTTGTGCTGCTGATTCGCCCGTCTCGCAAGGCGCCCGATGAATCGGTCGCGCATGCTGCGATGGATTGATCCAGCCGTTAATCAGCCTTCGATTCGCCCACGCGTCACGCCGAGCAGCGACGCCATCGCGTGACGCGCACGGGGCGCATCGCGATCGCGGATCGCCTCGAACACGGCCGTATGCTCCGCCAGCGATGCGTTGAACACATCGGCGCGCTTCGCATTCAGCCGCAACTGCGCCTCGAGCGTGCGCTCGATCAGCGTGCCGAGCGGCACCAGCAGTTCGTTGCTGCACGCGGCGAGCACGCTCAAATGAAATTGCAGATCGGCCCGCACCCATTCGTCGACGTTGCGCGCCGCGACCATCGCCGAATGCGCGACATCGAGCGCGCCGAACGTCGCGTCGCTGTGCGACGCCGCGGCCAGCGCGGCCGCGTACGGCTCGATCATCTCGCGCATTTCCTGCAGCTTCAGCGCGAAATCCAGTGCGGGCGCGACACGCGAATACCAGTCGAGCATGTCAGCATCCAGCAGATTCCACGCTGCCTTTGGACGCACGCGCGTGCCCACGCGCGGCCGCGATTCGACCAGCCCCTTCGACGTCAGCGTGCGCAACGCTTCGCGCAACACGGTGCGGCTGACGCCGAATGTTTCCATCAACTCGGCTTCGCGCGGCAAGACGGATTCGGGCGCGTAGTCGCCGCGCAGGATCGCTGTGCCGAGCAGCCATGCAACGCGGCCGTGCAGATCTCGCTGAATGTCGGTTCTCCCAATGCTGTTTTGATATTCGCCCGACGTCGCTCGACGGCGATGCGGATCGCCCGCGATTATCGGCGATAGCAGACGCGAAACCCACCGTCGCCGGGCAAAACCCTGAACGAAATAATACTATTAATAGTATTTTACGGCGATTTTGATGTAGGATGTGGCTCCTCGACGGTCGCACAACCGGTGTCCACATGGCGGGACGAGCGGTCATGGTGCGGCCAACAATCGCAATCGGCATTTGCAAGCCAAGGAGACGCCCCAATGAAGATCACCAAAATCGAAACCTTCATCGTTCCGCCGCGCTGGTGTTTCGTGAAGATCGAGACCGACGAAGGCATCGTCGGCTGGGGCGAGCCGGTTGTCGAAGGCCGCGCGCATACCGTCGCTGCCGCCGTCGACGAACTCTCCGACTATCTGCTCGGCAAAGATCCGCGCAACATCGAAGACCACTGGCAGGTCATGTACCGCGCCGGCTTCTACCGCGGCGGCCCGATCTCGATGAGCGCGATCGCGGGTGTCGATCAGGCGCTGTGGGACATCAAGGGCAAATTCCACGGCGTCCCCGTGCACACGCTGCTCGGCGGCCAGGTGCGCGACCGCATCAAGGTGTATTCGTGGATCGGCGGCGACCGTCCCAGCGACGTCGCGAACAACGCGCGCGCCGTCGTCGAGCGCGGCTTCCAGGCCGTGAAGATGAACGGCTCCGAAGAACTGCAGATCATCGACACTTTCGACAAGGTGCAAGGCGTGATCAACAACGTGGCGGCCGTGCGCGAAGCGGTCGGCCCGAACGTCGGCATCGGCGTGGACTTCCACGGCCGCGTGCACAAGCCGATGGCGAAGGTACTCGCGAAAGAACTCGATCCGTACAAGCTGATGTTCATCGAAGAACCCGTGCTGTCGGAAAACGTCGAGGCATTGCGCGACATCGTCAACCAGACGAGCACGCCGATCGCGCTCGGAGAGCGCCTCTACTCGCGCTGGGACTTCAAGCACATTCTCGCGGGCGGTTACGTCGACATCATCCAGCCGGACGCGTCGCACGCGGGCGGCATCACGGAATGCCGCAAGATCGCGTCGATGGCCGAAGCCTACGACGTCGCGCTCGCGCTGCACTGCCCGCTCGGCCCGATCGCGCTGGCCACGTGTCTGCAGATCGATGCCGTCAGCTACAACGCGTTCATCCAGGAACAGAGCCTCGGCATCCACTACAACCAGGGCAACGATCTCCTCGACTACATCAAGAACCCGGAAGTCTTCAAGTACGAAGACGGTTTCGTGTCGATCCCGCAAGGGCCGGGTCTGGGTATCGAAGTGAACGAGGACAAGGTGCGCGAAATGGCGAAGGTCGGCCATCGCTGGCGCAACCCGGTGTGGCGTCACGCGGACGGCAGCGTCGCCGAGTGGTAAGCAACGGCACGCGGTATCGCGAATGAAACACAAACGCCGCCTGCGGGCGGCGTTTGCTCATCTTGTCAATTGACAACCCGTCGTAGCTGCAACGGCGCGACGGCGACGCGTCGCGCGAGCGGCGTATCAGTTACGCTACACAGTTGACGCGCAACGCCTTCCGGTCCCTTCGCGCGGCTTCGCAGCGAAACGCCCGAATCCTTGCTGGACAACCGCTCCAGCCCTGCGCATGCGCACTGCGAAGCGCTTGGCTCACTCCTTGCTGAATGGCATGCAAACAACCATTCGAACCGAGGACGTCATGGGCGAATTTCTTCCCGACTATCTGATCCGCGAACAGGCGGCCGTTGGCGCGCTGGTCGTATTCGGCGTACTGCGCGTGATCGGCGCGGTGCTCGCGTATCAACGCGGCTGGCGCATCTCGACGATGGAGCGATGTTTCATCGGTGCAGCACTTCTCTACTGCCTGCCGCAACTGTTCGATCTGCTCACGCATATGAGTAGTACGCATGCAGCCGCGGCCGAACTCGAAGGCAAGGTTGGGGGCTGCGCGCTTGCGCTGGTCGTTGCGCCCGTCGTCGGCCACAAGCTGGGTTACGAATGACTCATTGCTTCATGCCGACAACGGACATCATCGCGCTCAGCCGAGCGCCGCAAAACCCGGCACGCTGTGCGACAGCACAGCCGCCGCAGCGAAGATACCGAGCATCGCGAGCGCTTCGAGATAGAGCAGATTGGCGAACGTATGCGCATCCATCGTCGATGCCGTGCGGCGCAATCTCGGCAGCGCCGAAAAACGGTTCAACCCGCCGAGCACCAACGCCAGCGCAACGAGTGCAAGCTTGAGCATCAACACATGACCCCACGTGCTCGTTTCGATCGCAAGCAATGAATTGCCCGAACCGCGTGCCGCGTTGAACACGCCCGACAGCAGCACGAACACGACGGCGACGAGCGACACATTCGACAGCTGCGTCGCCGTGCGGATCAACACGCCGCGTGCGATCGACGTGCCGAGCGCAGGCAGCACCGACAAGCCTGCGGCGAGCACGAGCCCGCCCCACACGGATGTCGTGAGCACGTGCAACGTGTGCATGCCGATCGCCGCCGATGCCACGCCTGCATCGGCCGCGTGACCCAGCGTCGCCTTGCCGCCCGCGATCGCGATCACGGCGAGCCACAGCAGCGCATTACGCAACACATTGGTCGGTCGTGCGAACGACACGAGCACCAGCACGAGCGCACCGGCAAACGCGACGCTCCAGCCGAAGCCGACGTGCGTTTGCGACAGCATCGTCGGCACGACGCCGAAGGCTTCCGGCAAACGCACGCCCGCCATCTCGGCTGCCTGATAGAGCAGCCAGCCAAGGTCGGCCAGCACCAGCACGATCGCGGAAGCCTGCATCGACCGCTGCGCCCGCAACCATGCGGGGCGCGCGGGCGCGATCTTGGCCTGCGCATCGTTGGCGAGCCACGCGCCGAGTAATGCCGAACCGACGGCAAACGCGAACGCGACATTCATGAGCGCGGCCATGGCGACCTGCCCGATCCACAATCCGTCGACTCTCATTTGACGCTGAACCCGTAGCTGCCCTTCGTGCGATGCCCGTCTTCAGCGACCGCCGTCCATTGCACGATGTAACGCCCCGGCGCGAGCGACTGCAACGCGAGCGACATGGTCTTCTTGTCCTGAGCATCGACTTGCGAAGCGGCCGACGCAGCAGGCTTTCCGCTTGCATCGACGAGCACGATCTTGCTGAACGCCGGTTCGAGCGGCTCGCTGAAGTGGATGGTCACGGCCGAAGGCGCGGCGACTTCGGCGTTCGGCGCCGGATCGCGCGAGGTGGGCGTGGCATGAGCAAAAGCATTCGACGCGACGGCGAGCGACACGCCGCACGCCGCGAGCCAGCGAAGTGGCATACGCGAGGACAGGGAAAGAGTCATAGGCTGGCTGTAGATGGAAAACGCAGGGACGGACGGGATAGTACGCTTCGATGCCTCGCAGTTCAGTCAGTTCAATGGCCTTCAATGACACGCATCGGCCATGAAGCGGCAGCGTCGAAGCGTAGCGTCCTACACGAATTCGCTCAAAACTGGAACAGAAGGAGGCAACAAAGAGACAGTCGCCGTCAATGCAAAATGCGCAATCTTAAAATAGCTGGAAGCGTTACCGCCAGGCCAGCGTTCATTCGCAGGCTGGTCGGAAGACGGAAGATGGCAGCGAATTGCGTCAACTTGTCGCAACGGTGGTGTCGTTGAGGCGCGTCAAGCAGGAAAGTCGTCGCATGTGGCAAATAGTCACCATAACCCATCGATGTTAGAATGCTGCGTCGCCGCGCACCTTCCGCAGGCATTCATCGCGCAGCACACACCGATCCGTTCGAAGTTCGGCCAGGCCCACGATAATGATGGAGTTACGCGTGTCTTCAAGACGCATTTTTCGCCCGTTGCTCGCCCTGCTGTTGATCGGGTGCGCAGGCGTATCAAGCGCTGTGCAAGCGCAGACCCAGCCTAAGGCTCCGGACACGATGGAAGCGCGCGTGCAAGGCTGCACGGCGTGTCACGGCTCGAAAGGTCAGGGCACGGACAACGATTACTTTCCGCGTCTCGCCGGCAAGCCGGCTGAGTATCTGTACAACCAGTTGAAGAACTTCCGTGAAGGTCGGCGCAAGTACCCGCCGATGAACTACCTCGTCACGTATCTCTCCGACGATTACTTTCACGACATCGCGACGTACTTCTCGCAGCAGCGTCCGCCGTATCCGACGCCGGCCAAGCCGACCGTGTCCGACTCGACGCTTGCGAAAGGCAAGGAAATCGTGCTTAACGGCGACGCGTCGCGGCAGATTCCCGCATGCGCGGCCTGCCACGGCAAGGGTCTGACGGGTATGGAACCGGCCATTCCGGGTCTGGTCGGCCTGCACATGGACTACATCAGCGCGCAGCTGGGCGCATGGCGCTCGGGTTCGCGCCACGCGATCGAGCCTGACTGCATGCACACGATCGCCACGCGTCTGACGGACGCCGACGTGAACGCAGTCGCCGCGTGGCTGTCCACGCAGCAAGCGCCGCAGAACCCCGTGCCGGCGCCCGCCAAATCGTTGAAGACTCCGCTTGCCTGCGGCAGCGAACCGCAATAAGGCACCGGGAGAGACAAACAATGAAACGCAAGTCTTTGTTCGCGCTTTCGGCTGTCGTCGTCGTAGCGGCTGCCGCGCTGGTTCCCGTCCTGTGGTCGGGCAGCGACTATTTGCATAACGGCACCGCCGTCGCAGCCACGCCGGCAGACCAGGCAGCATTGATCAAGAAGGGCGAGTACCTCGCGCGCGCCGGCGACTGTATCGCGTGCCACACGGTGCGCGGCGGCAAGGAATTCTCCGGCGGCCTGCCGATGGCCACGCCGTTCGGCACGCTGTTCACGCCGAACATCACGCCCGACGATCAGTACGGCATCGGCAAGTGGTCGCAGGACGACTTCTATCGCGCAATGCACACGGGCCGCTCGAAGGACGGCAGCCTGCTCTATCCGGCTTTCCCGTTCACGAGCTACACGAAGGTCTCGCGCGCCGACTCGGATGCGATCTATGCGTATCTGCGCTCGGTTCCGCCCGTCGCCGTGCCGAGCCGTCCGCACGAACTCAAGTTCCCGTTCAACAACCGCAATCTGCTGATCGGCTGGCGCACGCTGTTCTTCCGCGAAGGCGAGTACAAGCCTGATCCGACCAAGTCGGTGGAATGGAATCGCGGCGCGTATCTGATCGAAGGCCTCGGCCACTGCGGCATGTGCCATACGTCGATCAACGCGATGGGCGGTCCGGTGAATTCGGCGGCCTTCGCGGGCGGCCTGATCCCGCTGCAGAACTGGTATGCGCCTTCGTTGACGTCGAACAAGGAAGCCGGTCTCGGCGACTGGGACATCAAGGACATTTCCGATCTGCTGAAGAACGGCGTATCGCAACGCGGCGCGGTGTTCGGTCCGATGGCTGAAGTGGTTCACAACAGCCTGCAGTACATGACGGACGAAGACGTTCACGCGATGTCGACGTACCTCAAGACGATCCCGCAGAAGAGCGAGGCGCCTGAGCATCTGCAACTGGAGACGTCGGAACAGTTCGGCGGCGAACTGCTGAAGCAAGGTCAGAAGATTTACGCCGACAACTGCGCGAAGTGTCACGCGGAGAACGGCCTAGGCATGCCGCCGTCGTTCCCGCCGCTCGCGAACAACCAGTCGATCCAGATGCCGTCGGCCGTGAACCCGATCCGCATGGTCCTGAACGGCGGTTATCCGCCGAGCACGGGCGGCAATCCGAAGCCGTATGGCATGCCGCCGTTCGCGCAGGCGCTGTCGAATCAGGAAGTGGCTGCCGTAGTGACGTACATCCGCCAGTCGTGGGGCAACCACGGTACGGCTGTGTCGCCGCAACAAGTGTCCGATCTGCGTTCGGCACCGCTCGACTGAGCGTCGTCTGAAGGTTTGGGGCGCGGCCTGCGATAATCGAGGCCGCGCCCTTCGCTTTTTGAGGTGATCGCAAAGAAGTGGGGCAACTCGAAGCACATCCGGCAGATCGGGCGTATAACGGTTGTCCCGTGTCGCAGGCCGGATGAGATGGGCATCATGCAGGAGGAAGTACCATGCATGTCGGGGAGCGTCTGAACAGCATCACTCACCTCGTCGGCGCCGTGCTGTCGGTCGCGGGGCTGGCGGCGCTCGTGACGATGGGCGCGCTCGACGGCGATGCGTACAAGGTGGTGAGCTTCAGCGTCTATGGCGCGATGCTGTGCGCGCTGTACGGGATCTCGACGCTGTATCACAGCGTGCGTCGGCCGGGTCTGAAGGCGATCTTGCAGAAGTGCGATCACTCAGCAATTTATCTGCTGATCGCGGGCAGCTATACGCCGTTTACACTGGTCACGCTGCGTGGCCCCTGGGGATGGTCGCTGTTCGGCGTGAGCTGGGGTCTGGCCGCGCTCGGGATCGTGCAGGAACTCACGCTCGGGCGACGTACCCGCAGCGTATCGATGGTGCTGTATGTGCTGATGGGATGGCTCGCGCTCGTTGCCATCCGCCCGCTGGTCACTGCGTTGCCGGCCGCGGGCACCGCCTGGCTGCTGGCAGGCGGGATCATCTATAGCGCCGGCATCTACTTCTTCATCAACGACGAGCGCATCCGGCACGGACATGGCATCTGGCACCTGTTCGTACTCGCCGGCAGTCTGTGTCAGTTCGTCAGCGTCGCGCGATATGTCGCATGAGGCGCAGGACGGCGGATGCAACTTAATGCCAGTCGACGTGTCTGCATAGCGCGTCGAGCAATTCGGTACGCATTGCGCGTGCCGCCGATTTCTCCGTGAACGGTGAGTGTCGGGCGAGCGATCATTCGGGTCGCCCGCGAACGCGCCTTCGGGCCGCGTTGGCATCGTTTGCACAATTGCATTGCAAAGAGTTTTTATGTCTTTTGATTCCCTCGGCTTGTCCGAACCGCTGGTCCGCGCAGTCAACGAACTCGGCTACACGTCGCCGACACCGATCCAGCAGCAAGCCATTCCCGCCGTGCTCAACGGCGGCGACCTGCTGGCCGGCGCGCAGACGGGCACCGGCAAGACGGCCGGCTTCACGCTGCCCATCCTGCAACGTCTTCTCACGATGCCGCCCGCGCCGGGTGGCAAGCGCTTGGTGCGCGCGCTGATCCTCACGCCGACGCGCGAACTCGCCGCGCAGGTCGAGGAAAGCGTGCGCGCATACGGCAAATATCTGAAGCTGAAGTCGACCGTGATGTTCGGCGGCGTCGGCATCAATCCGCAGATCGATGCGTTGCGGCGCGGCGTCGACATTGTCGTCGCGACGCCGGGGCGTTTGCTCGATCACATGCAGCAGAAGACCATCGACCTGTCGCATCTCGAGATCCTCGTGCTCGACGAAGCCGACCGCATGCTCGACATGGGCTTCATCCACGACATCAAGCGCGTGCTCGCGAAGCTGCCGCCGAAGCGCCAGAACCTGCTGTTCTCGGCCACCTTCTCGGACGAGATCAAGGCGCTCGCCGACAGCCTGCTCGATGCGCCCGCGCTGATCGAAGTCGCGCGCCGCAACACGACGGCCGAAACCGTCGCGCAGAAGATTCACCCCGTCGACCGCGATCGCAAGCGCGAGCTGCTCACGCATCTGATCAAGCAGCACAACTGGTTTCAGGTGCTCGTGTTCACGCGCACGAAACACGGCGCGAACCGTCTCGCCGAGCAATTGACGAAGGACGGCATCAGCGCGCTGGCCATTCACGGCAACAAGAGCCAGTCGGCGCGCACGCGCGCGCTGGCGGAGTTCAAGAACAACACGTTGCAGGTGCTGGTCGCCACCGATATCGCGGCGCGCGGCATCGACATCGATCAACTGCCGCATGTCGTCAACTTCGATCTGCCGAACGTGCCGGAAGACTACGTGCACCGCATCGGCCGTACGGGCCGTGCAGGCGCGACGGGCGAAGCGGTGTCGCTGGTGTGCGTCGACGAGCTTCAACTGCTGAAGGACATCGAGAAGCTGATCAAACGCGCGGTGCCGCAAGAAGTGATCGCGGGCTACGAGCCGGATCCGAACGCACGGCCCGAGCCGATCCAGCGCCGCGGACAAGGCGGCGGCGGCCGTCAAGACCAGGGCCAACGCCAGCCGCAAGGCCAGCGCCAGGCTCAAGGGCAGCAGAAACGCGAAGGTTCGGCGGGTTCGAACAACGGTACGTCGCGTGGCGGTCACCGCGCGTCGGGCGACAAGCCCGGCGACAAGCCGAAGCAGCACGCAAAGCCGCAAGGTCAGAAGCCTGCTCACGCGCGCAACGATGCGCCGCGTCATCAGGACAAGCCGCGCGCGAGCGCACATGAAGGCAGCGCGCACACGCCGCATGCTGCACACGCACCGCGCAACAAGCCGCGCAGCGCGAATCCGGGCGCCCTGCTCGGCGGCAAGCCGCGCAGCGATGCGCCGCGCGGTCAGCGCAGCTGATACAGGACGACGACGCCCGTTGTTTTCAACGCGGGCGTCCGGCTCCTATCTCCCATTCGTCGCACTGCCGGCGGCTTTCTTCAGGTGCTCGATCTGCTGCGTCCAGCGTTCGAGTACCGCATCGCTTCCCTCTGCCAGATCGAACGTGATGCCCGCCGTCAGGCGCGCGTAACGCACGCGCTGCGCTTCACCCGAATCGATCGTTCCAGCGAAGCTCGCAAGGCCGCCGGCGTCCGCGCTCAACGGCACGAGCGCGAGTTGAACCTGATAGAACGCGTCATCGAACACGAAGGTCAGCGCGGCGCGTCCGCTTCGCGCAATCGCTCGCGCCGCGCGCGACTGCGGCCATAGCGCGACGCAAAGCGTGCGCGAGTCAGGCGCATACAGTTCACCGATGCCGAGCAGTGACGTGCGCACATGCGCACTGCTCTCGTCGACGGTCAGCAGCGATGCCGTGAAGCCGACCTTCGACTCGAGCGCCGAACCATCGAACAGCGCACGCAACTCGACGGGCCATTCGTCGAATATCTGTTGATCCAGTGCGCGGGTTTGATCTGCGGACGCGGCCATGTGTATTTCCTCCGAAGCCTGACCGCAACCCGCGACGTTCAGCGGAAAAACACGTGCTGCGTGATCTTCGCGAGCGGGTAATGGACGCCGGGCTGAATCTTCGCCGGCAGTTCGAGCGGCTTGAGCAGCATCTTCACACACATATCGGCCGACAGGTTGTGCCGCACGAGCCGGTTCACGCGCGCGGCCTTGTCGCGGTTATAGGCCGGGTCGTTGACGCGCTCGGGATAGCGGATCGCGAACACGTGGCGCAGCGCGATCTCCGAGTCCTCGTTCTTGATTTCCATCACGCGCCGCATCAACGCGCCGAGCACCGCGAGCCGTCCGTTGCCCTCGATCTTGTTGTACTTCTTGAAGTATTTGAAAAAGTGCTTGTAGTGACGGACTTCGTCGGTGCGGATGTTGTCGGTGATTTCCTTCAGCACCGGTTCGTCCGAACATACGCCGATCGCGCGATACAACGTGGCCGTTCCCGTCTCGACGACGCAGCGTGCGACCATCTCCAACGCGCGCGTCTTCTCGAAGTCTTCCATGTTGCAGGTCTTCGAATACTCCTCGAAGAAATTCCGAAACGCCGTGTCCCAGTCGAACTCCGGCCACACGTGCGCGATGTAGGCCTTAAGCGCGCGCCCATGCTGCATCTCTTCGGGCTCCCATTCATTGTTGAGCCACGCGGATACCTCGGGATCGCCGTTGAAGAACTTGCTGAGGTTACTCGTGTAAAGATCCGTACCGCTTTCGATGAACGAAGAAGCACACAGGAGCAACAGAAGGTCTTCATTGGCGACCGCGCGTTGTCGGTCAATACGATTGAGATCGATATCTTCGATGCGCCAGGGCATCACGTGAACAGCCTTGTTGTGCATAAAAGTCCGCTCCGAATACCGTAGCGCCCTGTGCGCGGGCTGAACCGCATGTATCCGGTTCGATCGCCGCCCGTGACAACTACAGTGCCTTGCAACATTGAATTTTTATCTTCATCTTAGCCGTTGCTCTGCAAATTCGCAGATAACACAGCACAGACCATGCCGTATCCGCGCAGTTCCGCGCAAACGTTGATTGATCGTGCGAATGCACAAAGACGCATTACATCTGATTTCGATTCGATATTTCGAACACCTTCGCGAACCTGAAGCCTCACTGACATTGCCTTTCGATCGACATTCAAACACGCGAAAAAATCCGGCGCCCACGACGGGCGGCGGCGAAGGCAACGAAGGTCTTACAATACGGCCAAGCCAACCTTCGCCCGCTTCCGGCGCGGCGCTCACAAAAACACCATGACACGAGACCCCCGCCTCACGCTGAACGCACGTCAACAGGAATTGCTGGAGTGGGTGCAACGCGACGGCTTCGTTACGGTCGACGATCTCGCCGCGCACTTCGACGTGACGCCGCAGACCATCCGCCGCGACGTCAACTGGCTCGCCGACATGAACCTGCTGCGTCGCTACCACGGCGGCGCGAGCCTGCCGACCAGCTCCGAGAACGTCTCGTACAGCGCGCGCCAACGCATGTTCCATGACGAGAAGCGGCGCATCGCGGCGCTCGTCGCGACACACATTCCCGATCAGGCTTCCCTTTTCATCAACCTCGGCACGACGACGGAAGAAGTCGCGCGTGCGCTCAACCGCCATCGCGGGTTACGCGTGATCACGAACAATCTGAACGTCGCCAGCATGATGAGCGGCTACCCGGATTGCGAGGTGCTGGTGACGGGCGGCATCGTGCGTCCGTGGGACAAGGGCATCGTCGGCGAACTGGCGATCGACTTCATTCGTCAGTTCAAGGTCGACTTCGCGATCATCGGCACGTCGAGCATCGAAACGGACGGCACGCTGCGTGACTTCGACACACGCGAAGTGCGCGTCGCCGAAGCGATCATCGAACATTCGCGCACCGTCTTCCTTGCCGCCGACCACTCCAAATTCGGCCGCCCGGCGCTCGTGCGCCAGGGCCACCTGAACCAGATCGATTCCCTTTTTACCGATGCGCCGCCGCCGCCCGACATGGCGGAAACGCTGGCGACTTCGGGCACCCAGGTCTATATCGCCGAGTAACGGCTCGACCAGCGCCCACGCGGCATTCGCCCCGGTTGGCCATCCGGGGCCGCAAGCCCGTTTCCGCCATGTTGCACCGCACGCCAATCCTCCAGTGAAATCAAGGATTTGCCGCGTGCGCCGGACCGCCTCTCGTGCGCATCGCTGTCAACGGGAAAATTTACGGGGGACGATTTGGACTTCCGGCTGCGATTGACTACACTCCAGTTCCCCAACGTCCTTAAACGTCTTTGGACTGAGCGATGTGCGCTGGACGCGGGGCGAAGAGAGCAAAACTTCAGGCCTGATCCACGGCTATCACCGGCCTCTGGATCCTCCGTCTGCCGGCAGGGCCGTCGGCTGACGCAATGGCAACCCGAGTACGCTTGACATGGAGAGAAACGATGCTGAGTCCGCATGAATTCGCCACGTTGTTGCTCGTCAAGGACGCCCCTAATCAGGTCGACATGGAACGCGAAGAGCTTGACGCACTGCTCGAACGGCAGCTCGTAGAGCTCGAAAAACTCGCGTCGGGCTTGCAGCAATGGCGCATCACGGAATCCGGCGATACGGCTCTCCGGGCTATCAAGCGCTTTTCCTGACGGCAATCGATATCGCGCCTTACACGTTTGCCTGTCATCACCGCAGCCGTGAGCGTGCCTGCAACGGACACGCGAGCATACGGACGCCTGGACGGTCACGCGGAACTGCCCGCCTGACCGTCCTTATGTTTTCACACCTACTCCGCCGCGACTGAACGGCGCGCCTGTGAGCGCGCCCGTGCGTTGGATCTGGGCGCTCAGCCCGAGCGCAGCGTCGGATCGACTGCCGCGCGCCAGCTCATCGCCTTCACGCGCTGCGTGTTGAAGAACTCCACCCACTGACGGCGTGCCTCCGGATCCGTACTCGCGCCTTGCGCCGCGTAGCGCTGCGCGAGCGCCGTCTGGAAAGCGCAGTAATCCGCTTTCGATAAGCCGCCACGCTTGTTCGCGACATACGCGTCAAATAGGGTCACATAGACGGACTGGGCGTCGTTGCCGTAGTCGACGGGCTGGCTTCCGCACATCGCCTGCAAATCCGCGAACGACGGCGCGCCCATCGTTCCGTTCAGGCTCGGCGTGCTGACGCATCCCGTCAGCGCCGCCGCGAGCGCCAGCGCCGGCGCGCCCGTCATCCAGAGTCCACGCATGAAATTCACCTCGTATCGCCGCAAGCCGGCTGGTTTCAGGAAGTATCGGCCGAGCGCCGCATTCGTGCCAACAGAGTACCAACCGGGTGCAAAATCGCGCACGGATGTGCGGCAAGTCGAACTTTACTTTTTCGAATATGTTCATTAAAGTTTCGAAAACGAACATTACGTTTTCACATCAACCCCATTTTTTCCTCCCTCAGGGGCATTCCGGGTGACGCAAGATTCCATTTATGACCTGCTCGTCGTTGGTGGCGGCATCAACGGCGCGGGCATCGCGCGCGACGCGGCGGGCCGCGGTCTCTCCGTGCTCCTGTGCGAACAGGACGATCTGGCGGCGCATACGTCGTCGGCCAGCACCAAACTGATACATGGCGGCCTTCGCTACCTGGAATATCGCGAGTTCGGTCTGGTACGCAAGGCACTGCAGGAGCGCGAGACGCTGCTGCGCGCGGCGCCGCACATCATGTGGCCGCTGCGCTTCGTGATGCCGCACATGCCCGATCTGCGGCCGGCCTGGCTGATTCGCGCCGGCCTCTTTCTCTACGACCATCTCGCGCGTCGCGAGCTGCTGCCGGGCTCGCGCGGCATCGACATGCGCAGGCATCCGGCTGGCCAGCCCCTCGTCGATTCGATCAAACGCGGCTTCGTCTATTCGGACGGCTGGGTCGATGACGCACGCCTCGTCGTGCTGAACGCACTCGATGCCCAGGAACACGGCGCGACCATCCTTACGCGCACGAAGCTGGTCGGCGCGACGCGCGTGAATGGCGAATGGCATGCGCAGCTGCAGCGCGCCGACGGCTCCACGAAGACCGTGCGCGCGCGTTCGATCGCGAATGCTGCCGGGCCGTGGGTCGGCGAACTGCTGCGCGGCCCGCTTTCGCGCGGACGCGAGACGAACTACAGCGTGCGGCTCGTGAAGGGCAGCCATATCGTCGTGCGTCGACTGTTCGAGCACGATCATGCATACATCTTCCAGAACCCGGACAAGCGCATCATCTTCGCGATTCCGTATGAACGCGACTTCACGCTGATCGGCACGACGGACCTCGAATACAAGGGCGATCCGTCGAAGGTCGCAATCGATGCATCCGAAACGCAGTATCTGTGCGATTCGATCAACCGCTATTTCAAGCAGCACATCGCACCGCGCGATGTGTACTGGACGTATTCGGGCGTGCGCCCGCTGCTCGAAGACGAGAACGCGGACAACCCTTCCGCCGTGACGCGCGACTACCGTCTCGAACTCGACGCACCGGCGGGCGAAGCCCCGCTGTTGTCGGTATTCGGCGGCAAGATCACGACGTTTCGCAAGCTCGCGGAAGAAGCCGTCGACGATCTCGCGCGCGCCCTGCAGCACGACAAACCGGCATGGACAGCGGGTGTGCCGCTGCCGGGCGGCGACATCGCGCGTGCCGACTTCGAGCGCTTCGCTGCCCAGTTCGCGCAGCAGCACGCATGGCTTCCAGCTGTGCTCGCGCGCCGCTACGCGCGCGCTTACGGCACGCGAGCCGAACGCGTGATCGGCGATGCACGTTCGCTCGCCGATCTCGGTCAGCAGTTCGCGCCCGGCCTGTATGAAGCGGAGTTGCGCTATCTGCGCGAATCGGAATGGGCGACGACGGCGCGCGACGTGCTGTGGCGCCGCTCGAAGCTCGGCCTGCACGTCGAGCCCGGCACGCTCGACAACGTCACGCGTGACATCGACGCGTGGCTCGCCCGCGCAACGTCTAAGCAGCACGCCTGAGCCTTTCGGCTCAAAGCGAGGACACGACCGGCATGCAGCAGCGCGCGGCGATTCCACCGCGCTGCCGCGCATGCAACAATCCGCGCAGGCACTGAATTTTTCGCGAGACCCGAGCGCCCCGCCGCGCCGGTCCGACAAAAACGCATGGAGAAGAGACGATGCAGGATCAGTACATCCTGGCGCTAGACCAGGGCACCACGAGTTCGCGCGCGATGCTGTTCGATCGCAAGGGCAATGTCGTCTCGGTTGCGCAAAAAGAGTTCAGGCAGATCTATCCGCATCCGGGCTGGGTCGAACACGACCCGCTGGAAATCTGGGCGACGCAGGCGGGCGTCGCGGCCGAAGCCGTCACGCATGCCGGACTGAACGGCACGTCGATCGCCGCGATCGGCATCACGAACCAGCGTGAGACGACGATCGTCTGGGACCGCGAAACGGGTCATCCCATCTATAACGCGATCGTCTGGCAGGACCGCCGCACGGCGGACTTCTGCGACAAGCTGAAGGCGCAGGGGCTCGAAGACAAGGTGCGTGCGAAGACCGGCTTGCCGATCGATTCGTACTTCTCCGCAACGAAGATCCGCTGGATCCTGGACAACGTCGACGGCGCGCGCGAAAAGGCGAAGCAAGGCAAGCTCGCGTTCGGCACGGTCGACAGCTGGCTCGTGTGGAATTTCACCAAGCACGAACTGCATATCACCGACGTGACCAACGCGTCACGCACGATGCTCTTCAACATTCACACGCTGCAATGGGACGACGAGTTGCTCGACGCGCTCGACATCCCGCGCAGCATGCTGCCCGAAGTGCGCCCGTCGTCGGAAGTGTATGGACCGACGAAGACGACCGTGTTCGCATCGAAGATTCCGCTCGCGGGCATCGCGGGCGATCAGCACGCGGCACTGTTTGGCCAGATGTGCACGCGTTCGGGCATGGTGAAGAACACTTACGGCACCGGCTGCTTCCTCGTGATGAACACAGGCACGAAGCCGATCGAATCGAAGAACAATCTCGTCACGACGATCGCGTGGCAGATCGGCGACCAGGTCAATTACGCGCTCGAAGGCAGCATCTTCATCGCGGGCGCCGTGGTGCAGTGGCTGCGCGACGGGTTGGGCATCATCCGCAGCGCGTCGGAGGTCGAGACGCTTGCACGCGGCGTCGAGCATTGCGACGGCGTGTATCTCGTGCCGGCATTCGCGGGCCTCGGCGCACCGCACTGGAACGCGCGCGCACGCGGCACGCTGTTCGGCGTCACGCGCGGCACGACGTCGGCGCACATCGCCCGCGCGGCGCTGGATTCGATCGCCTATCAATCGGTGGATGTTCTGAAGGCAATGGAAGCCGACTCGGGCATCCACATCAACGAACTGCGCGTGGATGGCGGCGCGTGCGCGAACAATCTGCTGATGCAGTTCCAGGCCGACATACTCGGTGTCGACGCCGTGCGCCCTCAGGTCAGCGAAACGACGGCGCTCGGCGCTGCGTATCTCGCGGGGCTGGCGACGGGCTACTGGAAAGACATCGACGAATTGCAGAACCAGTGGAAGCTCGAACACCGTTTCTCGCCGTCGATGCCCGCCGACCAGGCGAAGGCGTGTCTCGACGGCTGGCAGCGCGCGATCCGCGCGGCGAAAGCGTGGGCCGACGCACCCTGATTCGACGCAAGCCTGATCCGGCGCGGCGGGTCGCAAAGCACGTATCATGGCGCTTTCGGCTTGCCGTATTGCCTGCATTCATGCCCGCGCGCTGGTTCGTTCGGGCGGCGCTTTCCTTCTGTTTTCCGCATGATCGACCATCTCATTTGCGACTGTGACGGTGTGCTCGTCGACAGCGAAGTCATCGCCGACCGCGTGATGCACGACACGCTCGCCTCCACGTTTCCCGCGCTCGATTTCCACGAGATCTGCAAGACCGCGTTTGGTCAGCAGACTTCGCGCTTTCTGGAGAGCGTCGAAAAGGCATTCGGCATCGAACTGCCCGCTGACTTCTTGCAGACCGTCGAGGCGAATGTCGAAGCGGAGCTGGCGTCCTCGCTATCCGCGATCAGCGGCGTGCGCGATGCGTTGCAGCGGGTGCCGCTGCCGGCGGCTGTCGTATCGAACAGCCGGATGACACGGGTGAGCGCGTCGGTACGACGCGCGGGGCTCGCCGAGATTTTTGGGCCGCGTGTTTTTAGCGCGGAACAGGTCGCGCGGCCTAAGCCTTATCCTGATGTTTATCTGTTTGCTGCGCAGCAGTTGGGTGTCGAGCCCTCGCGGTGTGTGGTTGTCGAGGACAGCGTTTCGGGTTTGAATGCCGCTCGCGCGGCGGGCATGATGACGATTGCTTTTGTTGGCGCCAGCCATATTCCTGATGGCTATGCCGATGTGCTTCGCAGTATGGGCATTACTCGGATCATGCAGCACATGGATGAGTTGCATGCGTTTGTTGAGGCGGGACTTCGAGGGGAGTTTGGAGGCGTGCAGTCATAGTTTTTTCTTGTCTGCGACGCAGCCGCCGTTCTTGCCTTCTCGGCGCGTTTTTCGCCTTTTAGTTTTTTGCTCTGTGCTTTCGCTGGCATCCGCGTTTTGCTTCTGGTTTGCTGGCGTTGCCCCTGTGCGGGGCGGCACTTACTTTCTTTGCCGCCGCAAAGAAAGTAAGCAAAGAAAGCGGGCTCACACCGCCAGCACTAGTGATTGCCTGCGGGCCCCCGACGGGTCCCGCACTTCACACGGCGACACTGTGTTTTGCGCCCGTTGCCAGCGCCTCGAACCGGCGCATCACCCACTCCAATCACCCGCAGGCAGCCAGCGGCAGCGACTCGTCTGCGCCGCCCAGGTGGCAAACTGTGTGTAGCTTGTCGCACCATATGCGTTCGCGCTTCTACGACACCGATCCCGCTTTTCAGTCCGGAGTGGTGCACTTCCATCGCGACGGCCTACACACAGTTTGCCACCTGGGCGGCCGCGAACGCCTGGTAACGCGGCCCGTGACGCGGGAGTGTGAAGCGTGTGATGCGTGAGGTAGCACGCTGGCAACGCGCGTGAGACAGTGTGTTGCCGCGTGGAGTGCGGGACCCGTCGGGGGCCCGCGGGCAAGCACAAGAGCTAGCGGTGTGAGCGGCTTTCTTTTGCCTACTTTTCTTTGCCGCTGCAAAGAAAAGTAGGTGCCGCCCCGCACAGGGGCAACGCTAGCGAACCAGAGACACAACGCGGATGCCAGCGAAAAACCAAAGAATGACGACTGCGTCGCAGACAAACAAACTCAAACCTCGACACATGCCTCCCGCGCAAGCGCAAGCGAGCGCCGAAACTCGACAAGCTCGGCAATGGTCAGCATCGGCATATCATGCCTGGCGGCGAACGCCTCAACATCGGCGCCCCGCATCATCGTTCCATCGACATTCATCAACTCACACAACACACCGGCGGGCTTCAGCCCCGCCAACGTCACGAGATCGACGGTCCCTTCCGTATGCCCGCGCCGCGCCAGCACGCCGCCAGGCATCGCCCGCAACGGATACACATGACCAGGCCGCACGATATCGGCAGGCTTCGCACGATCCGCGATCGCGGCGCGAATCGTCGTCAGCCGGTCCGCAGCGGACACGCCTGTCGACACGCCCTCGCGTGCTTCAATCGATACCGTGAACGCCGTCGTGTTGCGGCTTTCGTTGTGAGCCGTCATCGGCGGCAATTCGAGCGCGCGTACCCTCTCGTCGGTCAGGCACAGACACACGATGCCGCTGCACTCGCGAATGAACAGCGCCATCATCTCGACGCTCATCCGTTCGGCGGACATGATCAGGTCGGCTTCGTTCTCGCGATCGTGATCGTCCTGAAGCACGACGGCACGGCCTTCGCGCAAAGCGTCGAGCGCGGCAGCAATGCGCGGCGGAACAGGTTCGGTGGCAAGCAACGGGAGATCGGCAACGGCATCCTCCGCGACGACGGACGGTGCAGGCCAGGCAAATGCAGCAGAGTTGGATACAACGGACATGTGAAACGCTCCTCGCAAGAGTGTGGGCGAAAAACGTTTCAGGGCATTGCAAACAGACAAACGCGTTCCTCCAGCCGCAACGGCTGCCATGCGACAAACGGACAGACCACGCGCGCCGCTCGCAATGAGCAGCACGACGGCCACCTTCTCGCATGAAACGAGGACAACGCGCCAATAACGCGCCCGTCCCCGTCGACAGGAACAGTCAGATGACTATCTGCACATCTTCTTCCATCCGGACTCTAACCGTCGGCTCCGGCATCTCACCAGATCTGCTGACCCTGCATCCCGAACTGCGACGCAGGCGCTCGCGGGCTCGCAGACTCGCGCGCCATGATGCGCGCCGCCTGCATACCGCCGGTGGGGAATTTCACCCCGCCCTGAAGACGTACTGATTACCGGAACGATCCGGTTCGCAGAGCATACAACAACCTCGCGCGACGTGCAGCCCGCGCGTGAGACGTGTTTCATCCTTCCGTATGCGCGTGCGCAAGCTGCGCATCATGGGGCGTTTCATGCGGCGTCTCGTGCGGCACGTCCCAGCGCGGCGGCGTTTCCGCGTTCACCGTCACGCGAAACGCGCGCGCTTCCGTGTCGCCGGGATTGCGCAGGCTGTGCGGCTGGTCGGCGTCGAACACGATCGAATCGCCCGTCGCGAGCAACTGCCGACGATCGTGCACGCTGACTTCGATCGTCCCCACGCTGACGACGAGATTCACGGTCGTACCCGGCGCGCGTTGCGTGCCCGGCTCGGTGTGCAGCGGCGCGATGCGCAGCTCGTGAAACTCCGCGGTCGACGGCTCGCCGTCGGGATGCAGCGCGCGCGTCCAGTAACGGCCGTTCGACGTGACTACACGCGCCGAGCGATCGGCCGGCAAATGCTCGAAGCCGTTGACGGCATGCCGGCGCAGGAACGCGGCGACCGACACCTTCAACGCCGCCGCGACCTTGCACAGCACCTTGATCGACGGCACGCTGCGCGCCGATTCGATCTGCGCGAGCATCGCGCGCGACACGCCCGACGCGCGAGCCAACGCATCGAGCGACAACTGACGCTCGGCGCGCAGCCGCGCCAGATTCACGCCGACGCGGTGTTCGAGCGCATCGAATTCGGATGTACGCGGTTCGTCGTGAGCGTGGGCCGCGTCGTGACCTTCGGGCGCGCGGTCGCGTACGAGCGCAAGCGGTGACTGCATGATTGCCTCCAGAAGCTCCGCATCAGTGCGGAGCAAGCACTAGTGCAGGCAAGACTAGCACCCGGTTTTCCTGTGCCCAACGAAGTTATCTTCACACTGTTATCACGATCGCAGAGGACTCTTATGCACCGACGTGCGATGCGTTCAGCACGCGGCGCGCGCCCATCCGCATCGGATCAAAAGGCCGATGCCCACGCTTCGCAAAGCATGAGCATCGGGAACACTTCGCGGCTACGCGCGACTCAGGCCCGCTCGCGCACGTCCCGCGTCGCGACGGCAGCGGGCGCATCCATCCGCGCGGCGATCCACGTCAGAGCCAGTGCAGCCAGCGCGACCACGGCCGCCACGTACGGCAGCGCGTCGAGCCCGTAACCGTGGCTGATCGCGAGACCGCCGAGCCAGGCGCCGCCCGCGTTGCCGACATTGAACGCGCCGATGTTGAGCGTCGACGCGAGATTCGGCGCAGCCTTCGCCTTCTCGACCACACGCATCTGCAGCGGCGGCACCGTCGCAAACGCAGCGATGCCCCAGATGAACACCGTGACGGCCGCCGCGATCTGCGAGTGGCTGGTGTGCGCAAACACGGCCATCACGACGGCGAGCGCGATCAGGATGCCCATCAGCGACGGCATCAGCGAACGGTCCGCGAGCTTGCCGCCCACCGTATTGCCAACCGTCAAACCCACGCCGAACAGCACGAGGATCAACGTGACACCGTGCGGCGTGAAGCCGCTCACCTGTTCGAGAATCGGCGCGATGTAGGTGAACACGACGAACACGCCGCCGAAGCCGAGCACCGTCATCGCCAGCGCGAGCCAGACTTTCGGTTCCTTCAGCACGCGCACTTCGTGACCGAGACCGGCCGGTCCCGTGTCGTGCCGGTTCGGCACGAGCGCGGTGACGCCCGCGAGCGACAGCACGCCGAACCCAGCGACGATCCAGAACGCGACGCGCCAGCCGAACTGCTGGCCGATGAACGTGCCGAACGGCACGCCGAGCACGTTCGCCAGCGTGAGGCCGGTGAACATCAGCGCAATCGCGCTTGCACGCTTTTCCTGCGGTACGAGCGACGCGGCGACCACCGCACCGATGCCGAAGAACGAGCCGTGCGCGAACGAGGTCACGACGCGCGCGACCATCAGCACCGAATAGTCCGATGCGATCGCGCACAGCACGTTGCCGACGATGAACACGCCCATCAGCAGTTGCAGCGCGAGCTTGCGCGGCATCTTGCTGGTGACGACGGCGAGCAGCGGCGCGCCGACGGCCACGCCGAGCGCATAGCCGCTGACGAGCAAACCTGCCGACGGCAGCGAAACGGCGAGATCCTTCGCCACTTCGGGCAGCAGGCCCATGATGACGAACTCGGTCGTGCCGATGGCGAATGCGCTGATCGCGAGCGCAAGCAAGGGGATGGGCATGAGAAGCTCCAGAAGACGATTCAGAAGGACGCGCGACCGGCGTTGCGCGCGGCCGTCACGAACTCGACGACAACGGACGACGCCAGTGCGACGAACAGTTGCACTTCACCCGAAAGCGGCACATCGGCGGTCTGATACGCGACGCCCGCCGCCTCCAGCCGCGCGAGCAGCGCCTGCCACGCTTGCGCATCGTCGAGACGGAACGCGATGTGGTCGATGCGCGGGCTCGTGCGGTCCGTTTGATACGGCAGCGTCGAGTCGACGAGGTGGATGACGGGGCGGCCGTCTGCACACAGCCAGTAACCGCCGACCGCAAACGGCGGCCGCGCGCCTTCGGTCAGCCCGGCGACGTCGACGAAAAACCGTCGGGTGGCGTCGAGATCAGGGGTGACGATGGTCGCGTGGTCGAGATGCATGATGTGGCTCCGGGTAAACGCGGATAACGCGTTGTCAGGATCGGATTGTCCGCGCACGTCGACAATTTGATAATTGGCGTACCATTTGAAGGATTTTCAAATAGCGCTGGATAATGACCGACAATCTGGGTGACATCCGCCTCTTCGTCGAAGCGGCGCAACTGGGCAGCCTGTCGGCGGCGGGCCGCAAGCTCGGTCTCACGCCCGCAGCCGCCAGCGCGCGTCTTGCGAAGCTCGAAGGCGGGCTGAAAGCGCGGCTGTTCGAGCGCACGACGCGTCAACTGCGTCTCACCGACGAAGGCCGGCTTTACCTGAGCTGCTGCCAGCAGGCGCTGCGCGCGCTCGACGACGCGGAAGCCGCGTTGCAGGAAGGCCAGAACGCCGTGCGCGGCAAGGTGCGCATCTCCGCGACGTCGGACTTCGGCCGCAATCTGCTGATGCACTGGCTCGACGAGTTCAACGCGCTTTACCCGGATGTCACCTTCGCGCTGACGCTGTCCGACTCGCTACAGAATCTGGTGCAGGAAGACATCGACCTCGCCATTCGCTTCGGCGTGCCGCAGGACAGCTCGCTGGTCGCGCGCCGGCTCGCGCCGAATCCGCGCGTGCTGTGCGCGTCGCCCGAATACATCGCGCGGCACGGCGAGCCGAAAGATCCGCTCGATCTGGCGCGCTTCGACTGCATCGTGCTCGGCACCGCGTCAGGCCCCGTCAACGAATGGCGCTTCACGCGCGGCGACGAAATCGTTACGTACACGATTCCGCTCGAATCGGCGCGCGAAACCAACGACGGCGCCGTCGCCCGCGAATGGGCGCTGCGCGGCTACGGCATCGTGATCAAATCGATGTGGGATGTCGAAGCCGACCTGAAAAGCGACGGCCTGCGCGTGCTGCTGCCGGACTGGCGCTATCCCGATGCGCCGCTGCACGCGTTGTATCACCGCAACCGCTTCATGGCGCCGCGCGTGCGCGTGCTGCTGGATTTCCTCGCCGAACGCTTCGCCCGTGTGACGGGCGAACTGGAAGCGCAGCTTGGCCTGCCGCAGCTGCCCGGCGGCACGCGAACGTCGCGTCAAGGCTCGCAAAAGCCGTCCGCACGCAAAAGAAAGCCGTCCTCAAACGGCGGATCGGACGCAT
This sequence comes from Paraburkholderia sp. Tr-20389, assembly GCF_017104565.1. GTDB lineage: Bacteria > Pseudomonadota > Gammaproteobacteria > Burkholderiales > Burkholderiaceae > Paraburkholderia. Next base: position 116,703 of record NZ_JAAGPD010000011.1, read on the forward strand.
GAAGGACGCCCGGCACGCCGCCAAAGCCCCACGCCGCAAAGGGCTATAATGTTGGACTACGCTGTAAAAATGCGTTTCGGGCGCTCCGGCCCCGCCTCGTTCGGGCGCCTCGCTCCGGACTTCCGCGCTGCGGCGCCACGCATTTTTTGTCTCTTCACCTTTTACTGACGCCCCCAGGTTAATTACTGCGACCGGCGAACACTCGATGACCAAGAAAGTTTATGTAAAGACCTTTGGCTGCCAGATGAACGAGTACGACTCCGACAAGATGGTCGACGTGCTCGGTGCGGCTGAAGGCCTCGTCAAGACCGACACCCCCGAAGACGCCGACGTCATTCTGTTCAACACGTGCTCGGTGCGCGAAAAAGCGCAGGAGAAGGTCTTCTCCGATCTCGGCCGCGTGCGCGAACTGAAAGAGGCGAATCCGAATCTGCTGATCGGCGTCGGCGGCTGCGTCGCGAGCCAGGAAGGCGCGTCGATCGTCGCGCGCGCACCGTACGTCGACCTCGTGTTCGGTCCGCAGACGTTGCACCGTCTGCCCCAGATGATCGACCAGCGCCGCGCGAGCGGCCGTCCGCAGGTCGACATCACTTTCCCGGAAATCGAGAAGTTCGATCACCTGCCACCCGCGCGTATCGACGGCCCGAGCGCGTTCGTGTCGATCATGGAAGGCTGCAGCAAGTACTGCAGCTATTGCGTCGTGCCGTACACGCGCGGCGAGGAAGTATCGCGTCCGCTCGACGACGTGCTCACCGAAATCGCCGGTCTCGCCGATCAGGGCGTGCGCGAAGTGACGCTGCTCGGACAGAACGTGAACGCCTATCGCGGTGCGATGACCTTGGGCGCGACCGAAATCGCCGACTTCGCGACGCTGATCGAATACGTCGCGGACATCCCCGGCATCGAGCGGATTCGCTATACCACGTCGCATCCGAAGGAATTCACGCAGCGCCTGATCGATACCTACGCCAAGGTGCCGAAGCTCGTGAGCCATCTGCACCTGCCCGTGCAGCACGGCTCGGATCGCATCCTGATGGCAATGAAGCGCGGCTACACCGTGCTCGAATACAAATCGGTGATCCGCAAACTGCGCGCGATCCGCCCGGACCTGTCGCTGTCGACGGACATGATCGTCGGCTTCCCCGGCGAGACGGAAGAGGACTTCGACAAGATGATGCAGCTCGTGCACGACATGAGCTACGACACGAGCTTCTCGTTCATCTATAGCCCGCGTCCCGGCACGCCCGCGGCGAACCTGCACGACGATACGCCGCGCGAAGTGAAGCTGCGCCGTCTGCAACATCTGCAGGCCACGATCGAAGAAAACGTTCAGCGCATCAGCCAGGCGATGGTCGGCAAAGTCGAGCGCATTCTGGTCGAACGGCCGGCGCGTAAGGATCCGAACGAACTCGCGGGCCGCACCGAAAACAACCGCGTCGTGAATTTCCCGGCGCCCGTGGAAACGCATGCGCGGCTGATCGGGCAGATGATCGACGTGAAGATCGTGCACGCGTATCCGCACTCGCTGCGCGGCGAACTCGTGATGGTTCACGACACCGCGCCCGCCACACACTAAGCTGCAGCGCACCGACAGGACCGAATCCAAGCCTTGAAGACCACTCAGCAACATCTGGAATTCACCGCGCCGCACGAAGACAACGCGCGGCTTGCCAACCTCTGCGGGCCGCTCGACGAAAACCTGCGGCAGATCGAGCAGGCGCTCGATGTCACGCTGCAACGACGTGGCCATCGCATCAGCATTCGCGGGCGCGGCGCGAAGGTTGCGCTCAATGCGCTCGAAAACTTCTACAACAACGCACGCGATCCGTTGTCCGTCGACGATATCCAGCTGGCGCTCGTCGAAGCGCGCCACCCTGCCAATCACGGCCGTCCGAATGGCGGCAACGGCGACACGGAAGAACTCGATCCGCGCTTTCGCGGCGACCCCGATCATCCGTTCGACGAGCCGGCGCACGAAGGCGTCGACGAAGCCGAGGAGCTTGGCCCGAAGCTATACACGCGCCGCGCCGATCTGCGCGGCCGCACGCCTGCGCAACGCGAGTATCTGAAGCAGATCGTCTCGCACGACGTGACGTTCGGCATCGGCCCGGCGGGCACGGGCAAGACGTATCTGGCCGTCGCCTGCGCCGTCGACGCGCTCGAACGCGATCAGGTCAAGCGCATCGTGCTGACGCGCCCCGCCGTCGAAGCGGGCGAGCGTCTCGGCTTCCTGCCCGGCGATCTCGCGCAGAAGGTCGATCCGTATCTGCGTCCGCTGTATGACGCGCTCTACGATCTCCTCGGTTTCGACAAGACGGCGAAGATGTTCGAGCGCCAGATGATCGAGATCGCGCCGCTCGCGTACATGCGCGGCCGTACGCTGAATCACGCGTTCATCATTCTCGACGAGGCGCAGAACACCACGCCCGAACAGATGAAGATGTTCCTGACGCGTATCGGCTTCGGCTCGAAGGCGGTCGTCACGGGCGACACGACGCAGATCGACTTGCCGCGCGGCCACAAGAGCGGGCTGATCGAAGCGCAGCACGTGCTCGCGAACGTGCGCGGCATCGCGCTTACGCGCTTCACGAGCGCGGACGTGGTGCGGCATCCGCTCGTCGCGCGCATCGTCGAGGCTTACGACGCGCACTCGAAGAAGGAAGCGGAACCGTCCGAATCGTCCGCCGCCGCGAAGTGACGCGAACATGACCGTAACGAAGAACGACGCATGAGCCGCGCTCCGAAACTGTCGCTGAACCTGCAATTTCCTGCGGGAAAAGCGTGGCCGGAACACAAGGCGCTGTTGCCGAAGGCGACTGTCGCCGCGTGGATCAAGGCCGCGCTGTTCGCGGATGCCGAACTGACCGTGCGTTTCGTCGACGCCGACGAGGGCCGCACGCTGAACCGCACGTATCGCGGCAAGGACTACGCGACCAACGTGTTGACGTTCGCTTATGCGGAATCGGAAGACGATCCTGTCACGGGCGACCTGATCTTGTGCTGCCCTGTCGTCGAGAAAGAGGCGAACGAACAGGGCAAGCCGCTCGAAGCGCATTACGCGCATCTGCTCGTTCACGGCACGCTGCACGCGCAGGGCTACGACCACGAGGACGAGGACGAAGCCGAAGAGATGGAAGCGATCGAAACCGAAGTGCTCGGCAAGCTCGGCTTCCCCGACCCGTACGAATGAGGCTCGACAGCAGGAACACAGAGCCCGACTCGCTACTGTCGATTGAAGGCTCTGAATCTGTGCCAGGCCAACCGATCGAATCAACGTGAGCCAACCTGTTTCAACGTCGCCGCTACCGCCCTGCCCCGGCTATCCGCCGTCGCTGGGCGAATCGCGTCTTTTGACGGACGACGAACTGCGCGCATCGCTGGACGGTTCGCTGCGCGACTGGGATCGCAAGCGCGATCTATGGCTGTTCGGCTATGGCTCGCTGATCTGGAATCCCGGCCTGCCGACGGTCGAAGCGTTGCGCTCGCGGGTGCATGGCTATCATCGCGGGCTGTATCTGTGGTCGCGGGTCAATCGCGGTACGCCGGAGCAGCCGGGGCTGGTGCTCGCGCTCGATCGCGGCGGTTCGTGCAGCGGTATTGCATTCCGGCTCGCCGCCGAGGGCGCGATGCCGCATCTCGAAGCCCTGTGGCGGCGCGAAATGGCGATGGGGTCGTATCGGCCCGCGTGGCTGCCGTGCGTTCTCGCCGATGGGCGGCGCGTTGATGCGCTCGCTTTTGTCATGCGGCGCGATGTGGCTTCTTATACCGGGAAGCTTTCTGATGATGTCGTTAGAGCCGTGCTCGGGTGTGCTTCTGGGCGCTACGGCACCACTCTCGATTATGTGAGCCGCACGGTTGCGGCTTTGCGGGAAAGTGGGATGCCCGATCGGGCGCTTGAGGCTTTGCTGTCCAGGTGTCGTGGTTGAGTGCGCCTTTGCGGCGCGGGCTGATCGCTGGCTTTTCGCTGGCATCCGCGTTGTGTTGCTGGTTTGCTGGCGTTGCCCCTGTGCGGGGCGGCACTTACTTTCTTTGCCGCCGCAAAGAAAGTAAGCAAAGAAAGCGGGCTCACACCGCCAGCCCTTGTGTTTGCCTGCGGGCCCCCGACGGTTCTTACGCTCCGTGCGGCAACACGCTATTTCATGCGCGTTGCCAGCGTGCTACCTCACGCATCACCCGCTTCACACTCCCGCGTCACGAATTGCGTTACCAAACTTCCACCGCCGCCCAGGTGGCAAACTGTGTGTAGGCCGTCGCGATGGAAGTGCACCACTCCGGACGGAAAAGCGGGATCGGTGTCGTAGAAGCGCGAACGCATATGGTGCGACAAGCTACACACCGTTTGCCACCTGGGCGGCGCAGACGAGTCGCTGCCGCGGGCTGCCTGCGGGTGATTGGAGTGGGTGATGCGTCTGTTCAAGGCGCTGGCAACGGGCGCAAATCAGCGTGATGCCGTGTGGAGTGCGGGACCCGTTGGGGGCCCGCAGGCAAGAACAAGGGCTGGCGGTGTGAGCCCGCTTTCTTTGCTTACTTTCTTTGCGGCGGCAAAGAAAGTAAGTGCCGCCCCGCACAGGGGCAACACCAGCAAACCAGCAACACAACGCGGACGCCAGCGAAAAGCGAAAAGCGAAAACCAAAAACCAAAACCGGCACCGCCGCGCCGCAGGCAAAATCAGTTAGGATAAAAGCGAAAACCCACCGGGACAGGGACACAGTCCCGCCACGCCCGTGGTGTATCCTTAACGCTCTGCAACAGCGCGCCCAGCTTTCCGGGCGCACCATCATGAACGATTCGTATCCCAGTCGACGCCATACCAGCGACAAACCCCAGGAAAAGCGCTCGCTCCTCGAGCGATTGACCGACTTCATCTCGCCCGAGCCCGATTCTCGCGGCGAACTCCTCGAAATCCTGCAGGACGCGCACGAACGCAATCTGATCGACGCCGATTCGCTGTCGATGATCGAAGGCGTGTTCCAGGTTTCCGAACTCTGCGCGCGCGACATCATGATCCCGCGCGCCCAGATGGACGCGATCAACATCGCGGACTCCCCTGACGAATTCATCCCGTACATGCTGGAGAAGGCGCACTCGCGCTACCCGGTGTACGAGGGCAACCGCGACAACGTGATCGGCGTGCTGCTCGCGAAAGACCTGCTTCGCTATTACGCCGAAGACGAAGCTGACGTGCGCGGCATGCTGCGCCCCGCCGTGTTCATCCCCGAATCCAAGCGGCTGAACGTGCTGCTGCACGACTTTCGCGTGAACCGTAATCACCTTGCCATCGTCGTCGACGAATATGGCGGCGTCGCGGGCCTGATCACCATCGAAGACGTGCTGGAGCAGATCGTCGGCGACATCGAGGACGAATACGATTTCGACGAGGAAAGCGGCAATATCATCGCGTCGCCCGACGGTCGTTACCGCGTGCGCGCGCTCACCGAGATCGAGCAGTTCAATGAAGAGTTCGGCACGCACTACTCCGACGAGGAAGTCGACACGATCGGCGGGCTGGTCACGCACCATTTTGGACGCGTGCCGCATCGCGGCGAGAAAGTACGCCTCGACGACCTGATTTTCGAAGTGCTGCGCGCCGACGCGCGCCAGATCCACATGCTGCTCGTGCGCCGCGATCCCCTCGCGGGTCAGCGCGAACGCGACGCCCAGCACGTACAAACCTGATCCATCCCGAGTTTTTCTGAAGCCGACCGCGCAACAATGGCCGACCCGATCACTACCCGTCTGCGCCGCGGCGTGACGCCCGACGCAGCCGATGCAAACATCGGACGCGCCAGGACGTTGCCGTGGTGGCACTACCTCGCCGCCGCCGCCGTCGGCGCGCTCAACACGCTCTCGTTCGCGCCGACGCCGCACGGCGGCTGGCTCGAACTCGCGATCTTCGTTTTCTTCTTCGCGTGGCTCACGCGCACGACGGGCTGGAAAAGCGCTGCGCTCACCGGCTTCGCGTTCGGCTTCGGCAACTACGTGACGGGGGTCTGGTGGCTGTATGTGAGCATGCACTTCTACGGCGGCATGCCGGCGCCCCTCGCGGGCGCGGCGCTCGTGCTGTTCTCGCTGTATCTCGGCGTCTACCCCGCCCTTGCGGCGGGCGTGTGGTCGTTCTGTGCGGGACACGCGCGTAACGGCAAGCTCGTCGACGATGCACCGTTCTCGCCCACATGGCACGGCGCGTTCGCCTTCGCGAGCGCGTGGGCTGTCGGCGAATGGCTGCGCGGCACCGTGTTCACAGGCTTTCCGTGGCTCGCGAGCGGCTATGCGCAGGTCGACGGGCCGTTCGCCGGCTTTGCGCCCGTGGCCGGCGTGTACGGCGTCGGCTGGGTGATGGCGTTGGCCGCCGCGCTGATCGCGCAGGCTGTGCTGCGGACTCGCTCACCGAAAAACGGCGATGCGAACGCTGCCACCCGCTCCACCCGCGTCGCGACGCCCGCGATGATCGCCGTCGCGCTGATCGCAGCGGGTCTGCTGCTGCCGCTCGTGTCATGGACGACGCCCGCCAACGCGTCGCTGACCGTGCGGCTGCTGCAAGGCAATGTGAAGCAGGACATGAAGTTTGAAGCGTCGGGCGTGAAGGCGGCCATCGACGAATACCAGCGGATGATCACCGAAAAACCCGCCGATCTGATCGTCACGCCGGAAACCGCCATTCCCGTGCTCGCGCAGGCCATTCCCGAGCCCTTCGCGCTCGCCGTGCGCAATTTCGCCGATACGACGCATTCGTCGATCCTGTTCGGCGCGATCGGCGGCAAGATCACGCCGGAGGGACGCGTCGTCGACTACACGAACAGCCTGTTCGGCGTCACGCCTGGGCAAATGGGCGTGTACCGCTACGACAAGCATCATCTCGTGCCGTTCGGCGAGTTCGTGCCGTGGGGCTTCCGCTGGTTCGTGAATCTGATGAACATTCCGCTCGGCGACTTCGCGCGTGGCGCGCCCGTTCAAAAGCCGTTCTTCGTGCACAACCAGCCCATTGCCGTCGATATCTGCTACGAGGACATCTTCGGTGAAGAAATCGCGCGCACGGTGCGCGAGAGCGACACGCCGGCGGGCGTGCTCGTCAACTCGACGAATCTCGCGTGGTTCGGCAACACGATCGCGCTCGACCAGCATCTGCAGATCGCCCGCATGCGCTCGCTCGAAACGGGACGCCCGATGCTGCGCGCCACCAACACGGGCGCAACGGCTGCCATCGACGCGCACGGCAACGTGATCGCGCGCATGCCCGCCTACACGGCGGGCTCGATCGAAGCGACCATTCAAGGCACCACGGGCAATACGCCGTACGTGACAAGCGGCAACAACACGGTGCTTGCCGTGTCGCTGCTGTTGCTCGCGTTTGGTTTTGCGTTCGGTCCGGGCCGCGTGAGAAAGAACAAAAACAACGGCAACGCCTGAGATCTAAATAAAACGGGCGGCGCCGCGTGAACTGCGCAACGGCGTCCCCGTTCAACCACCAGGCCCCAGAAAGTCTCAAGCCACCGGCAATCCGGTAAAATTCAGGGTTTTACAGCACTGGGCCGCGCAACCGGCCGGCTACGGGGTGAACGGCCAGCACGGCCGGCGCGCCTCGCGAGCCGCACGGCATCCGCGTCCTGCCTGAAAGGCACCCTTCAAGGCACTTCATGCTCACGTTTCAGCAAATCATCCTGACGCTGCAATCCTATTGGGACAAGCAGGGTTGCGCTCTGCTCCAGCCGATCGACATGGAAGTCGGCGCGGGCACGTCCCACGTTCATACGTTCCTGCGCGCAGTCGGCCCCGAGCCGTGGCGCGCTGCGTACGTCCAGCCGTCGCGCCGCCCGAAGGACGGCCGTTATGGCGAGAACCCGAACCGTCTGCAGCACTACTACCAGTATCAGGTCGTGCTGAAGCCGGCGCCGGAAAACATCCTCGACCTGTACCTCGGCTCGCTCGAAGCGCTCGGCTTCGATCTGCAGCAGAACGATGTGCGCTTCGTCGAAGACGACTGGGAAAACCCGACGCTCGGCGCGTGGGGCCTCGGCTGGGAAGTGTGGCTCAACGGCATGGAAGTGACGCAGTTCACGTATTTCCAGCAGGTGGGCGGCCTCGACTGCAAGCCGGTACTCGGCGAAATCACGTACGGTCTCGAGCGTCTCGCGATGTATCTGCAGAAGGTCGAGAACGTCTATGACCTGATCTGGACCGAGTGGGAAGAACAAGGCCCGAACGGTCCGGAAATGCGCCGCCTCACGTATGGCGACGTGTATCACCAGAACGAAGTCGAACAGTCCACATACAACTTCGAGCACGCGAACACCGACCTGCTGTTCACGTTCTTCAACAGCTACGAGAGCGAAGCGAAGCGCATGATCGAAGTGCCGCTCGCGCTGCCCGCTTACGAACTCGTGCTGAAAGCCGCACACACCTTCAACCTGCTCGACGCACGCGGCGCTATTTCCGTGACGGAGCGCGCGGCGTATATCGGCCGCATTCGCGCGCTGTCGCGCCTCGTCGCGCAGGCCTACTACGACTCGCGCGAAAAGCTCGGCTTCCCGATGCTCGGCAACCCCGTGCACGGCGTGCCCGGCCTCACCACCGACGAACAGGACGCCGCGATGCCCGCGTGGGCGCCGCCGCTCAAAGTCGAACGCAAGATCGACCAGGACTGACGAGACCAAGAAGACATGACGCAATCCCATCAAGCCACCCTGCTCGTCGAACTGCTGACCGAAGAACTGCCGCCGAAAGCGCTCGCGCGTCTCGGCGATGCATTCGCGGAAGGCATCGCGCAACGCCTCGCGGCGCGCGACCTGATCGAAGGCGAATTGCAGTTCGAACGTTACGCGACGCCGCGACGTCTCGCCGTGACCGTGAAGAACGTGCGCAACGTCGCGCCCGAAAAACACGTGCGCGAAAAAGTGTTGCCCGTGTCCGTCGCACTCGATGCGAACGGCCAGCCCACGCCGCCGCTCGCGAAGAAGCTCGCCGCGCTCGGCTTCCCCGACTTCTCGGTGAACGACCTCGAACGCGCGAACGACGGCAAGGCGGAAGCATTCTTCCTGCGCTACGCGGCGCCCGGCGCGACGCTCGCCGAAGGCCTGCAGGCCGCGCTCGACGAAACGCTCGCGAAGCTGCCCATTCCCAAGGTGATGACGTACCAGCGCCCGGACGGCTCGAACGTGCAGTTCGTGCGCCCGGTGCATCGTCTGACCGTGTTGCACGACAAAGAGATCGTGCCCGTCACGGCCTTCGGCATCGATGCCGACGACACCACGCTCGGCCATCGCTTCCTGTCCGAAGGCTTCGTGCAGATCCAGCATGCGGATCACTACGCCGACACGCTGGTGCACAAGGGCAAGGTCGTGCCGAATTTCGCCGATCGCAAGGAAACGATCCGCACGCATCTGCTCGCGCAGGCGAACGGCGATCAGGTCGTGATGCCCGAAGCGCTGCTCGACGAAGTGACGTCGCTGGTCGAATGGCCCGTCGTCTACGCGTGCAAGTTCGAGGACGAGTTCCTGCAAGTGCCGCAGGAATGCCTGATCCTCACGATGCAGACGAACCAGAAGTACTTCGCGCTCACCGACGCGAACGGCAAGCTGCGCTCGCGCTTCCTGATCGTGTCGAACATCGAGACGAAGACGCCGGGCGAAATCGTCGAAGGCAACGAGCGCGTGGTGCGTCCGCGTCTCGCCGACGCGAAATTCTTCTTCGAGCAGGACAAGAAGCGCCCGCTCGCCGACCGCGTGCCGCAACTCGCGAACGTTGTCTATCACAACAAGCTCGGCTCGGCGCTGCAACGCGTCGAGCGTGTCGAAGCGCTGGCAGGCGCGATTGCGCAGATGATCGGCGCCGACGTCGCACTCGCAAGGCGCGGCGCGCATCTCGCGAAGGCCGACCTCCTGACCGACATGGTCGGCGAATTCCCCGAGCTGCAAGGCACGATGGGCACGTACTACTCGCGCCACGACGGCGAGCCGGAGGAAGTCGCGCTCGCATGCTCGGAGCATTACCAGCCGCGCTTCTCGGGCGATGCGTTGCCTTCCACGGCAACGGGCACCGTCGTCGCACTCGCCGACAAACTCGAAACGCTGGTCGGCATCTGGGGCATCGGCCTGCAACCGACGGGCGAAAAAGATCCGTTCGCGCTGCGCCGTCACGCGCTCGGCGTGCTGCGCATTCTGGTCGAGAAGCAGTTGCCGATCGATCTCGTCGAACTGCTGCGCGTCGCCTACGCGCAATTCGCAGCCGTGCCGAACGTCGCCGATTCGACGCAGGCCATCTATGAGTTCTGCGTCGACCGTCTGCGCGGGCAGCTGCGCGAACGCGGCTATTCGGCGGGCGAAGTGGATGCCGTGCTCGCGTTGAACCCGACGCGTTTCGACGACATCGTTGCGCGTCTCGATGCCGTGCGCGAATTCGCGGCACTCGCGGAAGCGGCATCGCTCGCGGCGGCGAACAAGCGCATTTCGAACATCTTGAAGAAGTCGGAAGGCGCGAACGCGAACGGCGTGCAGATCGCGCTGCTCATCGAAGCGGCCGAAAAGGCGCTGCATGCGCAGCTCGAACAGGTGGCGCCGCGCGTGCAGTCGCAGCTTGCCGAGCGCCAGTACACGGGTGCGCTGTCGGCGCTCGCGGCACTGCGCGAACCCGTCGACACGTTCTTCAACGACGTGATGGTCAACGCGGAAGACCCGGCGCTGCGCGCGAATCGTCTCGCGCTGCTCGGCGCGCTGCATCAACAGATGAACTGCGTCGCGGACATTTCGCGACTCGCAGCGTGAGCGACGCATCATGCCGACTGCAAAGAAACTGGTGGTGCTCGACCGCGACGGCGTGATCAACGTCGACTCGGATGCGTTCATCAAAACGCCCGACGAGTGGGTCGCGCTGCCCGGCAGCCTCGAAGCGATCGCACGGCTCAACCAGGCGGGTTATCGCGTGGCGATCGCGACGAATCAGTCGGGCATTGGCCGTGGTCTGTTCGACATGGATGCGCTCAACGCGATGCATCTGAAGATGCATCGCGCGGCGGCCGCTGTCGGCGGGCGCATCGACGCCGTGTTCTTTTGCCCGCATACGGCCGACGACCACTGCGAATGCCGCAAGCCGAAGCCCGGCATGCTGAAGATGATTGCCGAGCGCTTCGAGATCGAGCCGGAAGAGACGCCATGTGTCGGCGATTCGCTGCGCGATCTGCAAGCGGGCGCCGCGCTCGGTTTCATCCCGCATCTGGTGCTGACGGGCAAAGGCAAGAAGACACTCGAAGCAGGCGGTCTGCCAGAGGGCACACGTGTGCATGACGATCTGCGCGCGTTCGCTCTCGACTTTCTCGCCGAAGTACAAGAATGACGCGCGTAGAGCGCGCCCTCACTCACTGACCACGCCGATGCGCTTCATCCGTTCGCTGTTGCTGCTGATCTTTCTTGCGGTCTTCACGATTCCGTACGCGACCGCATGCTTTATCGCGTTTCCGTTCATGCGCGCCGATAACCGCTACTGGATGGCTGTCGGCTGGTGCCGCGCGACGCTCGCCGTCGTGCGCATGCTGAACGGCATCCGCTACGAATTGCGCGGCATGGAGAATCTGCCGAACGGTCCCGCCGTGCTGCTGTCGAAGCATCAGTCCGCGTGGGAGACGCTCGCGTTTCCCGCGCTGATGCCGCGTCCGTTGTGCTACGTGTTCAAGCGCGAGCTGCTGTATGTGCCGTTCTTCGGCTGGGCGCTCGGTATGCTGAAGATGATTCATATCGACCGCAAGGAAGGCAAGCACGCGTTTGCGTCGGTCACGCGGCAAGGCGCGCGGCGCATGTCCGAAGGTGCGTGGGTGATCATGTTTCCGGAAGGCACGCGCACGCCGACGGGCAAGCAAGGGAAGTACAAGACAGGCGGTGCGCGCTTTGCCGTCGCGACGGGCGCACTCGTCGTTCCCATCGCGCACAACGCGGGGCGTGTGTGGCCGCGCAACTCGTTTACGAAATATCCGGGTATAGTCACAGTGTCGATCGGCAAACCGATCGACACCACCGGGCTCACGCCCGACGAAGTGAACACGCGCGTCGAAACGTGGATCGAAGCCGAGATGCGTCGCATCGATCCAGCCGCTTATGGCGACGAGCAGAGCACGCCCGCCGCCGCCCGAATCTGACGCGCCACGCTGCATGCGCACCTGTGCGCTTCGCAGCGTATCAGCGCGAAGTGAGTCCGATGCAGAAGTCTTCCAAGCCGCAGCCTGCTGCGGCGCTCGATAGCCGGCAACTCGATCTGCCGCTCTTCGACGAGCCGGGCAAAACTGCGGCGCCGCCGCAGCAACCGAAGCCCGTTGCTCCCCTCGCACCCGATGGTTCGAAACTGCGCAGCGTCACGCTCGGCGCGCGCACGCTGCACTATGCGTTGAAGCGCTCGTCGCGACGCTCGATTGGATTTGCGATCGACAGCACGGGGCTCACCATCACTGCACCGCGCTGGGTCACGCTTGCCGATATCGAAACCGCGATCGCAGAAAAGCAGCGCTGGATTTTCACGAAGCTCACCGAATGGCAAACGCGTACCGAGCAGCGCGTGATGCCGCGCGTCGACTGGAAGGACGGTGCTGAAGTGCCTTATCTTGGGCACACGGTGCGTGTGACGCTTGCGGCGGCGAATGGACTGCTTGCGTACGATGGCGAGCAGAACGTGCTTGCCTTGCCGCTGCCGGCGCACGCCGATCCGCAGCAGATCAAGGACCGCGTGCAGGGCTGGCTGCAAAGCGAGGCTAAGCGCATCTTTGGCGAGCGGCTCGCTGTGTATGCGGAGAAACTGGGGGTGACGTATCGCGCGTATGCGTTGTCGTCAGCGGCGACGCGCTGGGGTAGTTGTTCGAGCGACGGGAAGATCCGGCTCAACTGGCGGCTGATTCATTTTCCGCTATCGGTGATCGACTATGTCGTCGCGCATGAACTCGCGCATTTGCGCGAGATGAACCATAGTCCGCGGTTCTGGCAGACCGTTGAATCCATCTTTCCTGAATTCCGCGAGGCGCGGCAGACGCTTAAGCATCATCCTCCGGAGCTTTTGCCTACGCTCTGAAGTTCTTTTCTGTCTGCGACGCAGTCGCCATTCTGGCTTTTTTTGTCGGCGACGCAGTCGCGATTCTGGTTTTTTTCGCTGTTTTTCGCTGGCATCCGCGTTGTGTTGCTGGTTTGCTGGTGTTGCCCCTGTGCGGGGCGGCACTTACTTTCTTTGCCGCCGCAAAGAAAGTAAGCAAAGAAAGCGGGCTCACACCGCGAATGCTAGTTCTTGCCTGCGGGCTCCCAACAGTTCTTACGCTCCACGCGGCAACGCGCTGATTTGCGCTCGTTGCCAGCGTGCTAACTCAAGCATCACCCGCTTCACACTCTCGCGTCACGGGCCGCGTTACCAGACGTTCGCGGCCGCCCAGGTGGCAAACTGTGTGTAGGCCGTCGCGATCGAAGTGCACCACTCCGGACTGAAAAGCGGGATCGGTGTCGTAGAAGCGCGAACGCATATGGTGCGACAACCTACACACAGTTTGCCACCTGGGCGGCGCAGACGAGTCGCTGCCGCTGGCTGCTTGCGGGTGATTGGAGTGGGTGATGCGCCAGTTCAAGGCGCTGGCAACGGGCGCAAATCAGCGTGATGCCGTGTGGAGTGCGGGACCCGTTGGGGGCCCGCAGGCAAGAACAAGGGCTGGCGGTGTGAGCCCGCTTTCTTTGCTTACTTTCTTTGCGGCGGCAAAGAAAGTAAGTGCCGCCCCGCACAGGGGCAACGCCAGCAAACCAGCAACACAACGCGGATGCCAGCAGAAAAGCAAAGAAACCATCAACGTCGCAGACAGCAAAAGCCCATTAAGACTTCTTCTGAATAAACTCGATCTTATACCCGTCAGGGTCAGTAACAAACGCGATAACCGTCGTACCGTGCTTCATAGGCCCAGCTTCCCGCACAACATTACCGCCCTGCTGCTTGATCTTTTCACAAGCGGCATACGCATCATCCACCTCCACCGCGAGGTGGCCAAACGCGTTGCCCATGTCGTATGACTCGGTGTCCCAGTTGTGCGTCAGCTCGATCACCGTGCCATCCTTTTCGTCCTCATAGCCGACGAACGCGAGCGTGAACTTGCCTTCCGGATAGTCATGGCGGCGCAGCACTTTCATGCCGAGCAGCTCGGTGTAAAACTTGATCGAACGATCGAGATTGCCCACACGGAGCATGGTATGGAGAAGGCGCATCGTGTACTCCCTTGTTGCTTGATGATATCGAGGACGCCAATGTACAGAAAAAGCCGCGCGTCCGCAGAGCGACACCTTCAGAATAGATGACGCAGCCCCGCCATCAAGCCAATCTGCGTTCCCTTCTGCGCCAGCCCGACACCGTTGACTCCCTGCAACTGCGCACCGATCAGGCCGTCGCGATACAACGCGTAATCGCCTTCCAGATAGACATCCGTGCGCTTCGAGAGGTTGTAGTCGGCCACGAGTTGATACTGCCATGCGGAACCGTCCTGCGCGGGCGTCTTGCCATCCTGCAAAGTCCGCCATACATTCGCTGCGAAATGCCACGCGGCACCCACCTGCTGCGTGATGCCGCCCAGTATCATGCGTCGCCGTGAAAAATCGGTGTACTTGAGCGCGGCAAGCACGGGCGCCGTGAACGGCCCGTTCGCGAAGTTGGAAAAGCCCGCATCGTTCTGATTGACGATGTAGCCGAGCGCAAAACGCGTCTGGTTCCACGTGTACGATGCACCGAACGTCCATGCCTTCGCTGTGCTGCCGTTGACGGAATCGCGTGTCTCTTCATAGGCGCCGCCCAGGTTCACCGGTCCGCCGTTCGGCGCATACGCCGCCGCAGCGCCGAACTGCGAGCCATACGACGTGTGTCCCGCCACGCCGCCGAACGCATACGCGACAGACAACATCACGTCATGCGTGCGCGCCTGATACTGCACCTGATTGCTCGTCCAGATGCCGCCCGACATCGTCACTTCCGGCTGGAAGCTGAAGCTGTACGGAATCCAAGGGTTGCTGCCGTAACCGCCGATCGTAATGCCCTCGATCAGCACGTTCGGCATCCGACCGAAGATCAGCTTGCCGTACGACGACGATTGCACGCCGATCTGCGCCTCGTTGAAAAAGGGCAGCGTCGGATCGCTTTGTCCGCTGTTGATGTAGAAACGGTTTTCGAGCTTGAAGAAAGTAGACCAGCCGCCGCCCAGTTCCTCGACACCGCGCAAGCCCCAGCGGCTCTCCGACATGCCGCCGTTGCCGAGGCCCACACTCGAATCGCCGTTCTTGTTCACATGCGTCATGTAGCGGATGCTTTCGTCGACGATGCCGTACAAGGTGACGCTCGATTGCGCATACGCCGTTCCACACGTCAATGCGGGCGACATCGCGGCCCACGCGCAGAACCTTAGCCTCTTGCTCACCTTCGTCATACCGTCTCCTGATTCATCCTGCATGCATATGAACTGCGTGGGAATGTCTTAAAGCGGTGCGGCGTCGCTGGCGCGCAAATGGGCAAACGCAAGCAAGCGTAAGAGTAATCTGTATGAAGAGTCAGGAAGATAAAAGAAAGCCCGCGTGTTGCGGGCTGTCTACAGTGATCTGTGCGGAGACAACGATTTCACGTTGCCTGCCGATTGATGCACTAGCGATGCACTAACTGCCCGATGCCGCCGATACGGCCTGCGCAACGGCCACATACTCTGCTACGGGCACGTCTTCGGCGCGGCGTTGCAGATCGAAGCCGAGCGCTTCGAAATCAATGGAGTCGCGATACGCGGACAACGTATTGCGCAACATCTTGCGACGCTGCGAGAACGCCGCCGTCACGACTTCGCCGAGCTTGATTGTATCGACGGCAGGCAGTTCGTGCGGTGCGTACGGAATCATGCGAACGATGGCCGAGTCGACCTTCGGCGGCGGCTGGAACGACTCGGGCGGCACGTCGAGCAGCTTGTCGATCACATAGCGATACTGCAGCATCACCGATAGCCGGCTGAACGCCTTGCTGCCCGGTTCCGCGACCATGCGCTCCACCACTTCGTTCTGCAGCATGAAGTGCTGATCGATCACGCGTTCCGCGAAGGTGGCGAGATGGAACAGCAGCGGGCTCGAAATGTTGTAGGGCAGATTGCCGACGATACGCAGCGTCGGCTTGTCGCCCTCGCCCGCGAGCGAAGCGAAGTCGAACGCAAGTGCATCGCCTTCATGCAATTCGAGCAGGTCACCGAATTTCTTCTTCAGACGCCCGATCAGGTCGCGGTCCAGCTCGACGGCGTGCAGCGGCGCTTCGGGCGTCGCGAGACGCTCGATCAGCGGTTCCGTGAGCGCGCCCAGCCCCGGACCGATTTCGACCATGCGCTCGCCGCGTTGCGGACGGATCACGTCGACAATCGAATCGATGATGCCCAGGTCGACCAGAAAATTCTGTCCGAAGCGCTTGCGCGCGAAGTGGCCCTGGTGCTGTCTGCTTGAACTGTTGGACATCGAAAGAAGCTACAAAAAAATCATGCGGCGCGCCGGTTGCGCGCCATGAAAACAGCGGTGTCGATCGCGGCGATCAGGCTGCCCGCATCCGCGCGGCCCGTGCCGGCGAGATCGAGTGCCGTGCCGTGATCGACAGACGTACGGATGATCGGCAGACCCAGCGTCACGTTGATGCCTTCGCCGAACGTCGCATATTTGAGCACGGGCAGGCCCTGATCGTGAAACATCGCGAGCACGCAATCGGCTTCGTTCAGATAACGCGGCTGGAACAGCGTATCCGCCGGATACGGACCACGCGCGTCGATGCCGTGCCCATTCGCCAGCTTCAGCGCGGGCGAGATCACATCGATTTCCTCGCGCCCGAGATAGCCGTTTTCTCCCGCATGCGGGTTCAGGCCCGTGACGAGAATGCGCGGCGCGGGCAAGCCGAAATGGTGACGCAGATCGTGGTCGATGATGCGCAGCGTGTCGACGATGCCGTCGACCGTCAATGCCGCCGATACGTCCTTCAGCGGCAGATGCGTGGTCGCCAGCGCGACGCGCAGCGGCCTTGCGCCCGTGCCCGCCAGCATCATCACGACGTGCGGCGTGCGGGTGCGCTCTGCCAGATATTCGGTGTGGCCGGTGAACGGCACGCCGGCATCGTTGATCGTGCTCTTCTGCAGCGGCGCGGTGACGATGGCGTCGAACGTGCCTGCAAGCGCGCCGTCGATCGCCGCATCGAGCAGTCCGAGCACATACGGGCCGTTCTGTGCATCCAGCTTGCCGGCCTGCGCGGGCACGGCAAGCGCATGATGCTGCGTCGTGATGCGATGGCCCTGCTGCGCCGCCCAGTCGATCCCGACGGCATTCGCGCGCTCCACTAGCAGACCGCTGTCGCCGAGCACAGTGAAATGCGCATCGGGCCAATGCGCGCCCGCCGCGGCGAGCGCCTGTGCCGTCAGTTCAGGACCGACGCCAGCCGGCTCGCCCGTGGTGATCGCGATGTTCAGCGGGTCGTTCGAGGGCTGGGCAGCGGTCATGACGATTCCAGAGTTATTGCGCGGAGCTGTCCGCGGACGTGCCCGTCATTGGGCTCGTCTTGTAATCGACATATGCGGTGTCGCGCAGTTCACGCAGCCAGTCGGCATAGGCCTGTTCCGCCTTGCGCTGACCGATCGCCTGACGCGCCAGATCCATCTGCTGCGAGACCGAACCTTCCGCTTCGCGGCGGCCGAGCACCTGGATCAGGTGGTAGCCGTACTCGCTTCGCACGGGCTGGCTGACCTGGTTGTCCTGCAGCGAATTCATCGCACGCTCGAACTCGGGCACCGTTTCGCCCGGGCTGATCCAGCCGAGATCGCCGCCTTGCGACGCCGAGCCGTCCTGCGAATACGTGCGCGCGAACTTGTCGAAGTCACCCTGGCCCGCTTCGATTTCCTGGCGGATTTCCAGCAGCTTCTGGCGTGCCTGCGGTTCCGACATGCCGTCGCCGACACGCAGCAGGATGTGGCGAACGTGCGTCTGCACGAGCTTCGTCGAGTCTGCGGATGCCGAGCCCTGGCCCGAGCGGCGCTCGACCAGACGCACGATCTCGAAGCCGTCGTTGGTGCGGATCACGGACGGATTGACCTGGCCCGGACGCAGCGTCGAAGCCGCCGTCACGAATTCAGCCGGCAGTTTGGACGGCGCCTGAAAGCCCAGATCGCCGCCCTTCGACGCATCGGGAGCCTGCGAATTCGACTTCGCGAGCTTGCCGAAGTTATCGCCCTTCAAGGCTTCCTGAAGCAGCGAGTTCGCCTTGGCCTGGGCTGCTTCGATATCCGTTTGCGATGCATTGAGCGGCGCCTTCAGGAAAATGTGCTCCAGGTGCAGATCGTTCGAGAGACCTGCCGTCGGCCCACGCTGGCTGGCGATGTAGTTCGCCACTTCCGCGTCCGACACGGTGACCTTGCTGTCCACTTCCTTTTCACGCAGACGCGACAGGATCAGCTCCGTCTTCGCGTCGCCCATGAAGGTCGACCAGGGCACGCCTTGTGCCTCGATGCGTGCGCGGTACATCTCGAGCTGCATGTTGTTGGCCTGGGCGAGACGTTCGAGCGTGCGTTGCACCGTCGCGTCGTCGACCGTGATGCCGTCTTCGCGTGCCTTCTGCAGCTGGATGCGCTCCAGCACCATCTGGTTGAGCACCTGCTGGCGCAGCTGGTCGGCGGGCGGAATGGGCGCGTGCTGCTGGTTCAGCCGCTTCGTGATCAGGCCGACGCGCATGTCCAGCTCGCGCTGCGTGATCACCCCGTTATTGACGACAGCCGCGATCGTATCGACCGTTTGGGCGCTGCCGCTGCCGTTCAGTGCCTGCGCATGCGCGGGTCCGGCCAGCAGAATGGAAGCGGCCGCAGCGAAGCCGGTCGCGAACGTTGCCAGGCGAAGCTTTTTCATGATTGCCACAGATACTCCAAAGATGTCGGGCACGCTCGGCCCGTCTTTTCGATCCAGATGCGCTTTGGCGCGCACCCGGATCCCATGCAACAAGTTGCGTTTCCGTTCTGCGAACGACGCGGTGTCAATCTGCTCCCCCGCGACCCCGATCATTCGTAGTTGTTGAACTGCGATTCCGGCGGCGGCGGCGGCGGCAGCGGCTGATAGCCCGCCACGCTTGCGCGGAACGCCGACATCAGACCGTTGTCGACGCTCGACAGCCCCTTGAACGTCAGCTGCGCGAGCACCCGCGTGCCGGCCGTCTGACTGCCCGTCGAGTTGACCCCGTTTGCGTAACGCTGGAAGCCGACGCCGAGCGTCCAGCAATCCGCGTCGTATTGCACGCCGAGAAGCGCGTCGACGGCGCGATGTCCTTTCAGGTCGTAATTGATCCGCCCGACGCCGAAAACACGGTGCATCAGCGGCCATTGTCCCGAGATCAGCAGCTGGTTGATCGGCTGATTGTCGAGCGTCGTGTTGGCGCGCGTGTACCGATAGCCGACGTTGATGACCTTGCCGGACGCGGGGCTGTATCCGAAGCCGACACTGGTCTTGACCAGCTGATTGTTGTCCGCATTATATTGGAACGCAGTTTCCGACGCGAAACCGGCCCCGAGCTTCAGCGACGCGCCGAGAATCAGGTCCGAATGCGTCGCCTGTTCCGTGGTCTGCGTCTGATTCAGCGTGACGCGCTGATCGCGGAAATAGTACTGCTGCGCAATCACGAAACGCGCGCGTTCGTCACCCGTCGCCGGGTTCAGGAAACGCGTGGTCAGTGCTGCCGTCAGGCGGTTCGCGTCGGCGATCCGGTCGTTACCGACGAACGTGTTCGGCGTGAAGATTTCCGCGAGACCGAAGTCAGATTCCGCCGTGTCGAACAGCGGCGCGAAGCTCTGATTGCGATACGGCGTGTAGACGTAGTACAGACGCGGTTCCAGCGTCTGGATATAGTCCTCGCCGAACACCCGTACCGAACGGTCGAAGATCAGGCCGGTGTCGAACGTGAACGTCGGCACCGATTCCGTGAAGTTCTTCGGCTGGTTCGCCGGCGCGCCCGTGCCGATGTTGCTCAGATCGTACGACGCGAAGTGCCATTGCACCTTCGGCGTGACGAAGTAACCCGGACCGACGACGGAGTACGACAGGTACGGATTGAAGACGACGCGATCGCCTTCCGTCGCGTCAGCCGTCGTGATGCGAAAACGCGTGTAGTCCGCTTCTGCGCCGAAGTCGAAGCCGCTGACGTTGTACTTCGTGTACTTCACGTTCAACTGCGGCTCGCGGCCGTACGGCGCAGTGGACGGCGACAGCGTCTGCCAGTGCTGCTCGCGCGCGAGCACGGACCACGGCCCGTTGTTGTACGTGAGACCTGCTTCCTGCTGATACAGCAGCTGCGTGCCGTTCAGGAACTGGTTGGTCGTCGACGCCAGGTCTTCCGGATAGGTGTTGTCCGAGACCTTGTTGTAGTAGATGTACCCGCCGAAGCCCGAACCGAAATTCTGGTTGTGCTGGATGTACAGCGCGTAGCGGTTCGTGTGCGTGATCTTGTCGTCGGGCAGGAACTCGCCTGTGATCGAACCGCTATACGTCGGCGACAGATACCGGAAGGTCGACTGCAACTGCACGCCGCGCTTCGACAGGATACGCGGCGTGAACGTCAGATCGCGATTCGGCGCGATGTTGAAGTAGTACGGCAGCGACAGCTCGAAACCATTGGTCGAACTGAGCGATGCCGTCGGCGGCAACAGGCCGCTGCGCCGCACGCCCGACAGCGGGAACGACAGCCATGGGCTTGCGAACACGGGCACACCCTGAAAGAACAGCACGCCGTTGTGCGCGACGCCGTCGTCGGCGCCCGTATCGAAGTCGAACTCGCTGCCCTTGATGTACCACGCGGGATCTTCCGCGCACTCGCACGCCGTGTAGGTGCCGCGCGTGAACACCGAGCGCTCGTTGTCGAGCAGATCGACGCGCTCCGCGCTGCCCGAGCCGCCCGTCACATTGAAGTGGTACTTCGGCGTGGTCATGAAGCCTTCGCTCGACTCCAGCTTCATGTGCGCTTCGGGGCCCGTGAAGCGGGCGCCGTTACCGGACAGATGGACATTGCCGTATGCATCGGCCATGTCCGTATCCTGATCGTAATGAAGCGCGTCGGCCTTAAGCGCGGAGGTGCCGCGGCGGACTTCTGCCGAACCCTTCGCGGCGAGGTCCTGATCGGCCGTGCCCGTGGTCGAGTCGCCCAGCACGAACGTGGCGGGACTCTGGCCGTTGGGCGTCGAATGTTCTTCGAGTTGTGGGGCCAGCCGCAGGCCCCACGGCGCGTCTATCGGCTGCGCCTGCGCCGCCTCCCCCGCCAGCTGCGCGTGCGAGAGCGCGGGCAGCAGACCCGGCACGGCGATCAGCGCCGCTGCGAGCCGCCTTCTGCGCGGCAGGCCGTCAGAGGAGGGAGTGATTGGGAAAAGCTGTCTGGGCGGCATGTATCGTTTGGCGTATCGGCCCTGCTGTCAGTTCATGTGCCCGGTTCATCAGTCACGAGTTGCCGCCTGTGCAATCGGGCATCGAATGCACAACTATTGACGATTCATGCAGCGGTAAGGCGGGCGATCCAGCGAGATGCGCGAGAACTGACGCGAGTCGCGTCAAAAAAGTCGTGGGGTATTATATGGCAAGACGTTGCCCACCCCGATTTTGTCGCCTGCTTTTCATGACGCATTCCTCTGCCTCTTCCCTTACATCCGCTTCTTCGACGACGGATACCCGTCTCGAGCTTCTCAACCACTGGCTGCGCACGCACGCTGAGCGCTACGGTCTCGACCTCGCCACCCTCAGGCCCGCTTCCGCCGACGCGAGCTTTCGCCGCTATTTCCGCCTCGCGGGCAGCGGCGCCGGGCTTGTCGCCGCGCCTGATGCCGGCAGCGCGACGGTGATCGCGGTCGATGCGCCGCCGCCCGAAAAGTGCCGCGAGTTCGTCCAGGTAGCCGGTTTGCTGGCCGACGCGGGCGTGCATGTGCCGCGTGTGCTCGAAGTCGATCTGGACGCCGGCTTCATGCTCGTCACCGATCTCGGCACGCAGTCGTACCTGTCGACGCTTCGCGACAGCGGCCCCGCGGAAGCGAAACAGCTGATGCGCGCCGCGCTCGATGCGCTGATCTGCTGGCAACTCGCGTCGCGCGACGACGTGCTGCCGCCTTTCGACGAAGCCTTCCTGCGCCGCGAGATGGAGCTGATGCCGGAATGGTTCATCGGCCGGCATCTGGGCCGCGAGGTCGACGAGAACACGCGCGGCGTGCTCGATCGCACGTTTGCGCTGCTGGTTGCGAGCGCGATGGCGCAGCCGCAGGTCTTCATGCTGCGCGATTTCATGCCGCGCAATCTGATGATTGCCAGCCCGAATCCCGGCGTGCTCGACTTTCAGGACGCGGTGTACGGCCCCATCACGTACGACGTCGCGTCGCTGTTGCGCGATGCGTTCATCGGCTGGGACGAAGAGTTCGAACTCGATTGCTTCGCGTACTACTGGGAGCACGCGAAAAAAGCGGGACTGCCCGTCGATGCCGACTTCGGCGAGTTTTATCGACAGCTCGAATGGATGGGCCTGCAGCGGCACATCAAGGTACTGGGTCTGTTCTGCCGGATCAACTATCGCGACAGCAAGCCGCATTACATGGCGGACCTGCCGCGTTTCATCGGCTATGCGCGCAAGGTGTGCGAACGCTACCGGCCGCTCGCGCCGTTTGCCAGACTGCTCGATGACCTCGAAGGCCGCGCGGCCGAAGTCGGCTACACGTTCTGACGGGTGAAAACTTGAACAAAGCGATGATCTTCGCCGCAGGGCGCGGCGACCGGATGCGCCCGTTGACGGACACGTGTCCGAAGCCGTTGTTGAAAGTGGGCGGCAAGGCATTGATCGAATGGCAGATCGAGCGGCTGGCGCGTGCGGGTTTCACGACGATCGTGATCAATCATGCGTGGCTCGGCGAGCAGTTCGAAGCCACGCTCGGCGATGGCTCGCGGTATGGCGTGTCGTTGCGGTACTCCGCGGAGAACGATGCGCTCGAAACGGCGGGCGGCATTGCGCAGGCGTTGCCGTTGCTGGAAGACGCCGGCAAGCCGGAGGTGTTCGTGGCCGTCGCCGGCGATGTGTATGCGGATTTCGACTATTCCGCGTTGCGGGGGAAGATCGCGGGTCTTGCCGCGATGGATGAGCCAGGCATGCATCTGGTGATGGTGCCGAATCCTTCGTTTCATCCTGATGGGGATTTCGTGCTGACCGCCGATGGTGGATTGGCGCTCGAAGGCGCGCCGCGGTATACGTTCGGGAGTATCGGTGTTTATGACACGCGGATGTTTCGGGATGTGGCGCCTGGTATGCGGCGGGCTCTCACTCCTTATTATCGCGAGGCGATTGCTATGGGGCGCGCTACCGGTGAGCTCTATGATGGGCTGTGGGAGAACGTTGGGACGCCCGCGCAGCTTCATGCGCTCGATGAGGTTTTGAAGTAGTTTGGTTTTTTTGCGCCTGCGCGGCGGGGGCGGTTTTTGGTTTTTGCGGTTTGTGCTTCGCGCTGGCATCCGCGTTTTGCTTCTGGTTTGCTGGCGTTGCCCCTGTGCAGGGCGGCACTCACTTGCGCTTCGCGCTGGCATCCGCGTTTTGCCTTCGTACTTCACGCGTTGCCCTTGTTCGGGGCGGCACTCACTTGTGCTTCGCGCTGGCATCCGCGTTTTGCCTTCGTACTTCACGCGTTGCCCCTGTTCGGGGCGGCACTCACTTGTGCTTCGCGCTGGCATCCGCGTTTTGCCTTCGTACTTCACGCGTTGCCCCTGTGCGGTGCGGCACTCACTTGCGCTTCGCGCTGGCATCCGCGTTTTGCCTTCGTACTTCACGCGTTGCCCCTGTGCGGGGCGGCACCTACTTTTCTTTGCAGCGGCAAAGAAAAGTAGGCAAAAGAAAGCCGCTCACACCGCCAATCCTTGTTCCTGCCTGCGGGCCCCCTACGGGTCCCGCACTCCACACGGCAACACATTGTTTTGCGCCCGTTGCCAGCGCCTTGAGCAGGCTCATCACCCACTCCAATCACCCGCAGGCAGCCAGCGGCAGCGACTCGTCTGCGCCGCCCAGGTGGCAAACTGTGTGTAGCTTGTCGCGCCATATGCGTTGACGATCCTACGACACCGATCCGCTTTTCAGTCCGGAGTGGTGCATCTACGTCGAGACGGCCTACACACAGTTTGCCACCTGGGCGGCCGTCGACTCCTGGTAACGCGGTCCGTGACGCGGGAATGTGAAGCGGGTGATGCGTGAGTTAGCACGCTGGCAACGCGCGCAAGCAGGCGCGTTGCCGCGCGGAGCGTAAGAACTGTTGGGGGCCCGCAGGCAACAACTAGCACTGGCGGTGTGAGCCCGCTTTCTTTGCTTACTTTCTTTGCGGCGGCAAAGAAAGTAAGTGCCGCCCCGCACAGGGGCAACGCATGAAGCAAGACAACATAACGCGGATGCCAGCAGAACCCGCTAGCGAGCAGCCCTAGCCAACACCCTCGCCCCGAGCCTCAACACCAACATCCTCCACATGCGCAGCAGCAGCCCGCTCCTGCTGAAGAGCCCACATCTGGGCAAACAGCCCCCCCGCCTGCACAAGAGCAGCAAAATCACCGCGCTCGACGATGCGCCCCCTATCCATGACGATGATCTGCTCCGCATGCACAACGGTAGAAAGCCGATGCGCAATAATCAACGTCGTACGATCCCGCGCGATCTGATCGAGTTCATGCTGGATAGCCCGCTCAGAGCGAGAGTCGAGCGCTGACGTCGCTTCGTCGAACAGCAGCACAGGTGGATTCTTCAACAACGTCCGCGCAATCGCGACGCGCTGCTTCTCGCCACCCGACAACTTCAATCCGCGCTCGCCGACAGGCGTCTCAAACCCCTTCGGCAAGCTCTCGATGAACTCGTAAATGTGCGCCGCACGCGCCGCCGCGATCACCTCGTCGCGCGTCGCCGAAGGGCGTCCATACGCAATGTTGTAGTAGATCGTGTCGTTGAATAGCACGGTGTCCTGCGGCACGATGCCAATCGACGCACGCAGCGAATCCTGCGTGACATCGCGAATGTCCTGCCCGTCGATGCGTATCGCGCCACCCGTCGCACGGTCCAGATCGTAAAAGCGAAACAGCAGCCGCGCGAGCGTCGATTTACCCGAGCCGCTATGTCCGACGACGGCCGTCGTCGTGCCCGCGGCAATCGTGAAGCTCACGTCGTGCAGGATCGGACGCGATGGCTCGTAAGCGAAGTTCACATGATCGAAACTGACCTGTGCACCCTGCACGGCAAGCGGCGCTGCATCCGGCGCGTCGGGCACTTCGCGCGCGGCGCCGAGCAGCGTGAACATGCGGTCCATGTCGGTGAGACTCTGCTTCAACTCGCGATACACGACGCCGAGAAAATTCAGCGGGATATACAGCTGCAGCATGAACGTGTTGATCAACACCAGATCGCCGAGCGTGAGCCGCCCCGCCATCACGCCTTGCGTCGCGCGCCACAGGATGAACACGAGCCCCGTGCCGATGATCGCCTGCTGCCCGAAATTCAGCGCCGACAGCGAGTTCTGCGACTTGATCGCGGCAGCCCGATAACGCTTCAGGTTTTCGTCGTAGCGCTGCGCTTCCCACTCTTCGTTGTTGAAGTATTTGACCGTCTCGTAGTTCAACAGCGAATCGATCGCGCGCGAATTCGCCTTCGAATCCAGCTCGTTCATCGTGCGACGAAAATGCGTGCGCCACTCGGTCACCTTCACCGTGTACGTGATGTATGCCACCAGCGCGATCGCCGTGACGATCGCGTAGTACGCCTCGTATTTGACGATGAAGAAGCCGAGCACGAGTCCAAATTCGACGAGCGTCGGGAGGATGCTGTACAGCGAATACGAGATCAGTTGCGTAATGCCGCGCGTGCCGCGCTCGATATCGCGCGACATGCCGCCCGTCTGCCGCTCGAGATGAAAGCGCAGCGACAACGAATGCAGATGCCGGAACACCTTCAGCGCAAGCTGCCGCACCGCGCTTTCCGTGACCTTCGAGAAGAGAATTTCGCGCAGCTCGGTAAAGAGCGACGTCGACAGACGCACGACGGCATACGCGATCACCAGCAGCCCCACGCCGCCGAGCAGCACGATGCCGGGCGCGTTCGTCGCGCGCCCGAGCGCCGTCAGACGCTGCACGGACGCAAGATTGTCGACGATGTGCTTCATCACGATCGGCACACCGAGATTGGCGACCTTCGCGCCGATCAGGCAGCTGAGCGCGAACACGACGCGCCACTTGTACGTCGCGAGATAAGGCAGCAGCGAAACGATGGTTTGCCAGTCGTTGCGCGGCAGATTCGAGATCGGCGACGGTTCTGACGAAGCGGAATAACGACGCATGATTTGTATTGTGGGATTGCCTGCACGCTTGACGCGTGACTCGTAGGGAATGTGACGGGCGCTTTCGCCAAAAACGTCGGGGCGATCGATCAGACATGATCGGAACACTCCGAACGCGACGCGCTCGCAGAAACTCGCAATAAGTTCGAGCGTACGCTTTCCCGTACAATTCCTGATCAAGCAATATTGTCGCAGAAGCCGGCTGGCGCCGCTTTCGCCGCGCTGACCCTTCGAAGTCACGGTCATGCCGTCGTCGTGCAACCGCTCGCTGCTGGCTCAATTGATTCTATGGATGCCCCGATGACCCAGACTCTCCAACTCCCGCAGAAACCGTGCGCGCTGCGCGTCGTCCCGCAACCGTCGGATGCGAACGTTCATGGCGATGTGTTCGGCGGCTGGATCATGGCGCAAGTCGACATTGCCGGCTCGATTCCCGCGAGCCGCCGCGCGAACGGCCGCGTCGCGACCATCGCCGTCAATTCGTTCGTGTTCAAGCAGCCGGTGTTCGTCGGCGATCTGCTGAGCTTTTACGCCGATATCGTGAAGACGGGCAACACGTCGGTGACGATCTCCGTCGAGGTCTACGCGCAGCGCATGAGCCTCGCGGAAGAAACGGTGAAGGTCACGGAAGCGACCCTCACGTATGTCGCGACGGATACCGACCGCCGACCGCGCGCATTGCCGCCGCTGGAATGATGTCGCGTGCCGCGCCCGTTGCAGGCGCGGCCTTCAAACTTGACGGGTAAGTCCGGCGCTCAGGCGTCCGCCGTCTCCATTGCCGCACTTTCCGCGCCACGCTGCAGCATGCCGGGAATCGCATGGTGCGGCAGCGGCTTCGCGAAGAAATAGCCCTGCATCTCGTCGCACGCGCGCTCCTTCAGGAAGTCGAGTTGCGTCGACGTCTCCACGCCTTCCGCGATCACCTGGAGATTCAGCGAGTGGGCGAGCGCGATGATCGCGGACGTGATCGTCTCGTCATCTGACGATTCGCCGATATCCGACACAAACGATCTGTCGATCTTCAAGCGGTCCACCGGAAAGCGCTTCAGGTAGCTCAGGCTCGAATAGCCCGTGCCGAAGTCGTCGATCGCGAGGCCGATGCCGAGCGCGTGCAACTCGTTGAGCATCGACACGGCTTCTTCCGCGTTGCGCATGATGGTGCTCTCAGTCAGTTCGAGTTCCAGGTATTGCGGATCGAGGCCGGTTTCCTCCAGCACCTGCATCACGAGCTTCGCGATATCGCGCTGCTGGAACTGTCTCGCTGACAGGTTCACCGACACACGCGCAGGCGGCAGACCTTCGTCCTGCCACGCCTTGTTCTGTCGGCACGCTTCGCGCAGCACCCATTCCGACAGCGGCCCGATCAGCCCGCTTTCCTCGGCCACGGGGATGAACTGCGACGGCGGAATCAGGCCCACTTCGGGATCGTGCCAACGCACGAGCGCTTCCATGCCGACCACCTGGCCGGTTTCGATATCCACCTGAGGCTGGTAGTGCAACAGGAATTCGTTGTCACGCAGCGCGCGGCGCAAGCGCCGCTCCAGGTTCAGCCGCGCGCCCGCCGACACGTTCATCTCCGGCTGATAGAACTGGAACGTGTTGCGGCCCATGTCCTTGGCGCGGTACATCGCGAGATCGGCCTTCTTCATCAGCGTTTCGGCGTCGTCGCCGTCCTGCGGGAAGAGGCTCGCGCCCATGCTGCAGCCGACGTACAGCTCCGTGCCGTCGAGCCACACCGGTTCCGAAATCGACGCGCGCACGCGCTCCATCCACGCGATCAGCGACTGCTCGTCGACGGTATCCGTCATCACGATCACGAACTCGTCGCCGCCATGACGCGCAACGGTGTCGCTGGCCCGCGCGCAACGCGCGAGACGATCCGCGACCACCGACAGCAGCCGGTCGCCCACGCTATGACCCAAGCTGTCGTTGACGTTCTTGAAGCCGTCGAGATCGATGAACACGACGGCGACGCCCTTGTGATGCCGCTGCGAAACGATCAGCGCATGCTGCAAGCGGTCGCGCAGCAGGTTGCGGTTCGGCAGACGCGTGAGGCTGTCGTAGTTCGCCTGATATTCGAGCTGTTCCTGATAGCGGATCAGCGCAGTCACGTCGTTGATGACAGCGATGTGGTGCGTGGTCTGTCCGTCGGCATCAGGCACGGGCGCGATATACAGCTGATTCCAGAACAGCGCACCGTCCTTGCGGTAATTGCGCAGCACCGCGCTCACTTCGCGGTTCGCCGCGAGCGCCTGACGGATCGCCGCAATGCCTTCCTGATCGCGGTCGTCGCGCTGCAGCAGACGGCAGTCCTGGCCGATCACTTCCTGCGGATCGTAACCCGTGATGCGCTTGAACGCCGGGTTCACGTATTCGATCAGATTGCCGTCCTTCGAAGGCCCCGTGATCAGGATCGCGTTGACGCTCGCATCGAGCGCGCGGCTTTGCAGGCGCAGCGCGAGATCGGCGCGCTTGCGCTCGGTGATGTCGGTGTACGAACCGAGCACGCCGATCACGCGACCGTCGCTGTCGGTGAACGGCAGCTTGCTCGTGACCGTCGTGCGATGCACGCCGTCGATCACCAGGTCGGTTTCGTAGTTCATCTTCGGCACGCCGGACACCATGACCTCGGTATCCTGGCGGCCCAGCGGATCGGCGAATGCGCGCCACGGCATGTCCTCGTCGCGCTTGCCGATCACCTGCTCCGGATAGGCAAGGCCCGCGTCGCGCGCGAACGCCATGTTGCAGCCGAGATAGCGCAGTTCCTTGTCCTTCCAGAAAATGCGCTGCGGAATATTGTCGATCACCGTTTCCAGCATCTGGTTGGAACGCTGCGCTTCGGCTTCCGCGTTGATCTGCTCGGTGACGTCGTCGGCGAGCACGAACAGGGAGGGCCGGCCCATGAAGGTCATCGCGTGATACGAGATGTCGGCGCTGATCTGGGAGCCGTCCTTGCGCCGGTGATGCCAGACGCCCGCCATCGTGCGCGGCCCGCCGGGCGTCACGTCGCTGCGCTGCAAGTGCGTTTCGAGCCGCGCGACTTCGGAGTGCGGGCGGATCGCGCGCACCGTCATCGCCAGAAACTCGTTCTCCGAGTAGCCGTATTGCTGGACGGCCGCGGTGTTCACGGCGAGAAAACGCAACGTGTCGCGATCGAAGATATACATCGGCACAGGATGCTGCTCGAACAACCCGCGAAAGCGCTCGTCGTTCCGGTGCAGCGCCTTGGCGATGCGCAGCTTCTCCCGCGCGACGTTTTCCCGCGCGCCAAACGTGTAGATGAGGAGCCCGCTGCCAGCGAGCATCGTGACGACGAGAAACAGCATCGCGTAGCGCGAGTCGCGCATCGACGCGTCGAGCGCCGCCTTCAGCGCGCGGTCTTCCTGCGCGCGCAGCTGATCCATGTGCGCTTCGAGGCGGTCGATGTCCATGCCGAGCCGCGTATAGGTCTGCGCGGCCCAGGCACGCGAGGCGTCCTGCTCGGGGGCCGTGGTTTTCGCGAGGGCGACCGCGATGTCCTGCTGCAGGCGGTTGCCATTGACCGTGAGCTCGTCGAGCGCGCCGCCGACGCCCGGCTGGCCCGCAAGCTGCTGATGCAGCGCCCGGTCGATCTGCGCGAGCGACGCGGACATATTCGTCACCGCATTCCCCGGGGCTGGCTCAGCCGACGCCTCGTAGCGCCCGAGCACGTCGAGACCGTCCTCGAGCGTCGAGCGATAGGCTTCCAGGTTCTGACGGATGGCCGTCGAACGGGCCGTGCGCGCATCGGCGTCGCGCTGTCCGCAAATCTGCGTGTACGCGACGAACGCGTTCGCGCCGACGGCAGCCGCGACGACGGCCAGATTGATCAGCAGCCGCTTCGATAGAAAAGAGATCATAGGTTCCGAACGTCGTTCGATCCTGCAGGCGGGGCGCGCGACAAAGCCGTTTACGGGGCGGCGCACGCGCGACGCGATCGAAACAGGCGCTGCCGGGCGCAGCGCTTTACGCGCCAACCTTTGGATAACGGCAGCGTTCGGAAGAGATTGAGGGTAAAACCGAAAAAATCTTGCGCCCGATTCAGCCTGCGAGCCCGAATTCCTTCATCGCCGGCACGAAATCGTGGTTGCTCGCCGCCTTGCGCGACAGTTTCGCGAGCACGTAACGCTGAAACGGCGCCAGTTGCGCCCATTGCGCCGCGCTCGGGGCAGCGAGATCCGCAAGCTCCGCCTGGTTCAGCACGGTCTCCGGCACGACTGCCGTGTCCCGCCATGCCGGGTTATCCTCGGGCGTAAACCATTCGGGCTCGACGTTCGCGTGCGTGCGCATCATCTCGAACAGGGCATGATCGAAGTTCGGCTCGATCGCCGTGTCGTCCTCGACGGGAAAGCGCGCCAGCAGCGCGCGGTCTTCGTGCGGCAGCATCTGCCATTGTTCGAGCGAAATCCGCAGCCCGAAACGGTCGAGATTGAATCGAACGACCATCGGGATATATTTCAAATTCTCTGAAGATTCAATCTCGAAGTTGAACAGCAGGGGCGCATCATTGAGTCCCATGACAGATTCCTCTTATTCGGCGGCCAACGCGCTATGCCGGTCTGAGGTATTTTAGAACCTTATTCGCGGCATGGCGGCCTTGGGGCCGGGTCGCTCCATTAGTGCAGGAGTCAGCAGGTGAACGAACTGGATACGGGCGAACAGCCGGGCATCGTCGAGCAGGCGGTGCGCCGTCACCGCGGCGGCGCGGTCGAAAGCGTCGCCGATCATGTCGGCCAGGAATGGCCTGTCGCGCTCGTCTTCAACGGCATTTCGCATGCGGTGATGATGTGTACGCCGCGCGATCTGGAAGAGTTCGCGGTCGGCTTTGCGATTTCGGAAGGGATCGTCGAGCGCGGCGCGCACATTCAGGACATCGAGGTCGAGTTCCGCGACGGCAAGTTGCCGCATGCTGAAGTGCAGTTGACCGTCGTGCAGCAGGCGTTCGCCGCCTTGAAGGAAAAGCGCCGCGCGCTGTCGGGACGCACGGGCTGTGGCGTGTGCGGGATCGAGAGCATCGACCTGCTCGATCTGGCGCCGGAACGCGTGCCCGACACCGGCTTCCTGGCGCGCCTCGCGCCCGATGCTATCGCCCGAGCCGCGAGGGAACTGCCCGCGCACCAGGCGCTCACGAAGATGACGGGTGGCCTGCACGCGGCCGCGTGGTGCGACGCGACGGGCGCGATCCGTTATGCGTTCGAGGACGTCGGCCGTCACAACGCACTCGACAAGCTGATCGGGCGTCTGTCGCTGGACCGCGTCGACACGCGGGACGGATTCGTTTTCCTGTCGAGCCGCGCGAGCTACGAGCTGGTGCGCAAGGCGGCGCGAGTCGACATTCCGATGGTCGCGACGATTTCGGCACCGTCGTCGCTGGCCATCACGATTGCGCGCGAAGCAGGTGTGAGGCTGGTGAGCTTCTGCCGCGAGTCGAGTTACGTCGATTACGACACCGTCTGACGCCTGCTTCTTTCACGTTCAGCTGAACTGGCGGAAGTCGGGCTTGCGCTTCTCGAAGAACGCCTTGAACGCTTCCTTCGCCTCGGGCGCGAGCAGCATCTTTGCGAAGTGCACGGCTTCGTCGGTCATTTGGGTCTGGATTTCGTGCTGCGCGGCGCGCTTCATCATTTGCTTGGTGAGGCGCAGCGACGAAGCAGGCAGTGCTGCGAGCTTCTGCGCCTGCTGGAGCGCGAACGCATCGACTTCGGCGGCGGGCAGCAGACGGTTCACGAAGCCCATGCGATGCGCTTCTTTCGCGTCGAACGGTTCGCCGAGCATCAGCTTTTCGGCCGCCGCCTGATAGCCGGCCACGCGCTGCAACAGCAGTGACGACGCGGCTTCCGGGCACAGGCCGAGTTGCGAGAAAGGCAGCGAGAACGTCGCGGTGTCGGCAGCGTAGACGAGATCGCAATGCAGGAGCAGCGTCGTGCCGATGCCGACGGCGGCACCCGCCACCGATGCCACCAGAGGCTTCTCCGCCGAACTGATTGCGCGCAGGAACTGGAACACGGGTGCGTCTTCGCCGACGGGCGGCTGCTTCATGAAATCTTCGAGATCGTTGCCAGCGCTGAAAATGCCCGCGCTTCCGCGGATGAGCACCGCACGGATGGCGGTGTCCGTTTGCGCTTCGACCAGCGCGTCGGCCATCGTCTGGTACATCGCCGCCGTGATCGCGTTTTTCTTTTCCGCGCGGTTGAAGGCGATCGTTAGCACGTCGTGCGTGCGGGTTAGTTCGATTTCCACTGTTTGTCTCCTTCCAGGTTGCTGCTTTCCGCGAAGCGGGTGATTTGCCTGCGGCGCGGCTTTGCCGGGTTTTTCTGCGCTGGCATCCGCGCTTTCGTAGTGGTTGTTCATGCGTTGCCCCTGTGCGGGGCGGCACCTACTTTTCTTTGCAGCGGCAAAGAAAAGTAGGCAAAAGAAAGCCGCTCACACCGCTAGCTTTTGTACTTGCCTGCGGGCCCCCTACGGGTCCCGCACTCCACACGGCAACACATCGTTTTGCGCCCGTTGCCAGCGCCTTGAGCAGGCTCATCACCCACTCCAATCACCCGCAGGCAGCCAGCGGCAGCGACTCGTCTGCGCCGCCCAGGTGGCAAACTGTGTGTAGCTTGTCGCGCCATATGCGTTGACGATCCTACGACACCGATCCGCTTTTCAGTCCGGAGTGGTGCATCTACGTCGAGACGGCCTACACACAGTTTGCCACCTGGGCGGCCGTCGACTC
The DNA here is from genome assembly GCF_017104565.1 of Paraburkholderia sp. Tr-20389. Taxonomy (GTDB): domain Bacteria; phylum Pseudomonadota; class Gammaproteobacteria; order Burkholderiales; family Burkholderiaceae; genus Paraburkholderia. The sequence continues at coordinate 149,784 of NZ_JAAGPD010000011.1, forward strand.
CTGGTAACGCGGTCCGTGACGCGGGAATGTGAAGCGGGTGATGCGTGAGTTAGCACGCTGGCAACGCGCGCAAGCAGGCGCGTTGCCGCGCGGAGCGTAAGAACTGTTGGGGGCCCGCAGGCAACAACTAGCACTGGCGGTGTGAGCCCGCTTTCTTTGCTTACTTTCTTTGCGGCGGCAAAGAAAGTAAGTGCCGCCCCGCACAGGGGCAACGCATGAAGCAAGACAACATAACGCGGATGCCCGCGAAGAAAAAAACGGCAAAGCCGCGCCGCAGGCAAAAACCTTAAACCCGCTCAATAATCCCAGCGGCACCCATGCCGGTCCCCACACACATAGTGACCATCCCGTACTTCAAATTCCTGCGCCGCAGGCCATGAACAACGGTTGCAGCACGAATCGCACCCGTCGCCCCGAGCGGGTGACCCAACGCGATAGCGCCGCCAAGCGGATTGACCTTGGACACATCGAGCCCAAGATCGTTAATAACCGCCAGCGACTGTGCGGCAAACGCCTCATTGAGTTCGATCCAGTCGATATCGTCCTGCTTCAGACCCGCTGCCTTCAGCGCAGCCGGAATCGCTTCCTTGGGCCCGATGCCCATGATCTCCGGCGGCACCCCACGCACGGCGAAACTCACGAATCGAGCCAGCGGCGTCAGATTGAACTGCTTGAGAATCTTCTCCGACACGACGATCAACGCGCCCGCGCCATCCGACGTCTGCGAGCTGTTACCCGCCGTCACCGTGCCCTTGTTCGCAAACACGGTGCGCAACTTCGCCAGCCCTTCCATCGACGTGTCCGCGCGCGGACCTTCATCGAGCGCCACCTCACGCGTCTTCACGCGCACTTCGCCCGTCGCGAGATCGGGGAAACGCTCGGTGATCGTGTACGGTGCGATCTCGTCGGCAAACTCGCCCGCCTGTTGCGCGGCAAACGCCTTGCGGTGCGATTCGACCGAAAACTGATCCTGCTGTTCGCGGCTCACCTTCCAGCGCTCGGCGACCTTCTCGGCCGTCAGACCCATCCCGTACGCGATGCCGACGTCCTCATTGCGATCGAAGATATGCGGCGACAGCGACGGCTTGTTGCCCATCATCGGCACCATGCTCATCGATTCGCAGCCGCCCGCGATCATCACATCCGATTCGCCGACGCGAATGCGATCCGCCGCCATCGCGAGCGCCGTCACGCCCGACGCGCAGAAGCGGTTCACCGTCACGCCGCCGACGGTGCTCGGCAGACCGGCGAGCAGCGCGCCCATCCGCGCGACGTTCAGGCCCTGCTCGGCTTCGGGAATCGCACAGCCGATGATCGCGTCTTCGATCAACGATGTATCGAGACCGGGCACCTGCGCCACAGCCGACTTGATCGCGTGCACCAGCAGTTCGTCCGGGCGCGTGTTCCGGAACATGCCGCGCGGCGCCTTGCCGATCGGCGTGCGGCTCGCGGCAACGATATATGCGTCCTGCAATTGCTTTGTCATTTGAGGCTCCCTCAGTTGCGCACCGGCTTACCCGTTTGCAGCATGCCCATGATCCGTTCCTGCGTCTTCTGCGTGCCGAGCAACTCGACGAACGCACGACGCTCCAGCGCCAGCAGCCATTCCTCATCGACGAGACTGCCCGCTTCGACGTCGCCGCCACACACCGCTTCCGCGATGCGGCTCGCGATCAGGTAGTCGTGGTCGCTGATGAAGCGGCCGTCGCGCATGTTGACGAGCGATGCCTTGATCGTCGAAATCGCCGAGCGTCCCGCGACGGGCACCTGCGTCACGCGCAGCGGCGCGCGATACCCCGCGGCGGCCAGCGCGCGGGCTTCCTTCTTCGCGGTGTCGAGCAGTTCGAAGACGTTGAAGACGATCGTGTCCGACGGCTTCAGATAGCCCATCGCACGGGCATCGAGCGCGGATGCCGAGACCTTCGCCATCGCCGCGTTCTCGAACGACTTCTGCACGAACTTGAGCAGATCGTTCGTTGCGCCGACTTGCGTCGCGGCTTCGGCGGCACGCAATGCGGCTTCCTTCAGACCGCCGCCCGCCGGCACGAGACCGACGCCCACTTCGACGAGACCGATATAGCTCTCGATGTGCGCGACGCGCTTCGCGCTATGCAGCAGCAGTTCGCACCCGCCGCCGAGCGCAATGCCCGACACGGCCGCAACCACGGGCACGTTCGAATACTTCACGCGCAGCATGCCCTGCTGAAACTTCTTCACGAACGGCTCGATGCCCTTCGCGCCGCCCATCATGAACGCGGGCATCGCCTCTTCGAGATTCGCACCCGCCGAGAACGGGCCGCCCGGCGCGCCGAGCTTGAGCGACGTCGGCTGCCAGATCACGACGGCCTTGTAGTCCTTCTCGGCCGTATCGATTGCCTTCTCGATGCCGTCGATCACCGACGGTCCGATCGTGTTCATCTTGCTCTTGAACGACACGATCAGCACGTCGTTCTCGCCCGCGCGATCGTCGACCCATGCGCGCACGGCGTCCGTTTCGAACACGGTCTTGCCGTAGGTCTTCGGATCGGCGCCCGTCTCGCCTGCGAGCGGGGCGCGGAACACCTGCCTGTCATACACGGACAGCGACGAGCGCGGCACGAAGCGCTTCTCAGCCGGCGACCACGAGCCTTCGTTCGTATGCACGCCGCCCTTCTCCGCAACGGCGCCTTCGAGCACCCACGCAGGCAGCGGCGCGTTCGACAGCGCCTTGCCTGCCGCGATGTCTTCCTGCACCCACTCGGCGATCTGCTTCCAGCCCGCCGTCTGCCAGCCCTCGAACGGACCTTCGTTCCAGCCGAAGCCCCAGCGGATCGCGAGATCGACATCGCGCGCGTTGTCGGCGATCGACTCCAGATGCACGCCGATGTAATGGAACACGTCGCGGAAGATCGCCCACAGGAACTGCGCTTGAGGATGCTGCGATTCGCGCAACAGCTTCAGACGCTCGGCGGGCGGACGCTTCAGAATGCGGCCGACCAGTTCGTCCGCCTTCGCGCCGCCGTCGACGTAGCTGCCCGACTTCGCGTCGAGCACCTTGATCGCCTTGCCTTCCTTCTTGTAGAAGCCCGCGCCCGTCTTCTGTCCGAGCGCGCCTTGCTGCACGAGTCCGGCAAGCACGGCGGGCGTTTCGTAGACGGCGAAGAACGGATCGCCGGCGAGGTTGTCCTGCATCGTCTTGATCACATGCGCCATCGTGTCGAGACCGACCACGTCCGCCGTGCGGAACGTCGCCGACTTCGCGCGGCCCAGACGGCTGCCCGTCAGATCGTCGACTTCATCGAAGCGCAGGCCGAATTTCTCTGCTTCCTTGATGACGGCGAGGATCGAGAAAATGCCGACGCGGTTCGCGATGAAGTTCGGCGTGTCCTTCGCGCGGACGACGCCCTTGCCGACCACGCTCGTCAGGAACGTTTCGAGTTGATCGAGGATTTCCGGGCGCGTCGTCGCGGTCGGGATCAGTTCGACCAGATGCATGTAGCGCGGCGGATTGAAGAAGTGCACGCCGCAGAAGCGTGCCTTCAGTTCGTCGGAGAAACCCTTCGAGAGTTCGGTGATCGACAGGCCCGACGTGTTCGTCGCGAAGATCGCGTTCGCGCCGATGTGCGGCGAAACCTTCTTGTACAGATCGTGCTTCCAGTCCATGCGCTCGGCGATCGCTTCGATCACCACATCACATTCGGCGAGCTTTTCGATGTCGTCGTCGTAGTTGGCGGGCTGGATGTATTGCGCGTCGTCCTTCACGCCGAATGGCGCGGGCGACAGCTTCTTGAGGTTCTCGATCGCCTTCAGCGCGATGCCGTTCTTCGGGCCTTCCTTTGCGGGCAGGTCGAACAGCAGCACGGGCACCTTGGCGTTGATCAGGTGCGCAGCGATCTGCGCGCCCATCACGCCGGCGCCGAGCACGGCGACCTTGCGAATGATCAGATTGCTCACGTCGTTCCTCCGGGGCGTTATGCGGTGTCGCGAGTCGCCGCGCGCGGGCTAAGACGAGCGGCGCGCGGCATGGGTGTGTGAGAGCGTGGGCGGCGCATGGCACGCATGCGCCGCTTTCGATGGCTTAGAACAGCGCTTCGTCGATTTCCATCAACGTCTTCGAGCCGGCGCGCGCGGCGCGGATCGTCGAGGCCGTTTCGGGCAGCAGCTTCGCGAAGTAGAAGCGTGCCGTGGCGAGCTTCGACTTGTAGAACGGATCGCCGGAAGCTTCGTTGTCGAGCGCGATGCGCGCCATGCGGGCCCAGAAGTACGAGAACACCAGATGGCCGACGGTGCGCAGATACGGCACGGCTGCCGCGCCGACTTCGTCCGGGTTCTGCATGGCCTTCATGCCGATTTCCATCGTCAGCTTCTGCACCTTGTCGCCGATATCCGCAAGCGGATTGACGAACTCCTGCATCTCCGGCTTGATCCCTTCTTCCTCGACGAAATCCGTCACCAGCTTGCCGAACTTCTTCAGCTTCGCGCCCATGTCGCCGAGCACCTTGCGGCCCAGCAGATCGAGCGACTGAATCGAGTTCGTGCCTTCGTAGATCATGTTGATGCGTGCGTCGCGCACGTACTGCTCCATGCCCCATTCAGCGATGAAGCCATGGCCGCCGTAGATCTGCATCGCCATGTTCGTGCCTTCGAACGCGTTGTCCGTCAGGAACGCCTTGATGATCGGCGTGAGCAGCGCGACGAGGTCGGCGGCATCCTTGCGCACGGCTTCGTCGGCGTGCGACAGCTCCTTGTCGATATGCAGCGCCGACCAGTATGTGAAGGCGCGTGCGCCTTCCGCATAAGCCTTCTGCGTGAGCAGCATGCGGCGCACGTCGGGATGCACGATGATCGGGTCGGCCGCCTTTTCAGGCGCCTTCGGGCCCGTCAGCGAGCGCATCTGCAGACGCTCCTTCGCATAGACGAGCGAGTTCTGATACGCGACTTCCGTCAGGCCGAGGCCCTGCATGCCGACGCCCAGACGCGCCGCGTTCATCATCACGAACATCGCGTTGAGGCCCTTGTTCGGCTCGCCGACGAGCCAGCCCTTCGCGTTGTCGAGATTGATCACGCACGTCGCGTTGCCGTGAATGCCCATCTTGTGTTCGATCGAACCGCACTTCACGCCGTTGCGCTCGCCGGGGTTGCCGCTTGCATCGGGGATGAACTTGGGCACGACGAACAGCGAAATGCCCTTCGTGCCTTGCGGCGCATCCGGCAGACGCGCGAGCACGAGGTGAACGATGTTGTCGGCGAGATCGTGCTCGCCGCTGGAGATGAAAATCTTCGTGCCGCTGATCGCGTACGAGCCGTCGCTGTTCGGCTCGGCCTTCGTGCGCAGGATGCCGAGGTCGGTGCCGCAATGCGGCTCGGTCAGGCACATCGTGCCCGTCCATTCGCCCGACACGAGCTTCGGCAGATACGCCTGCTGCAGCTCCGGCGTGCCGTGCGCGTGCAGACACTCGTAAGCGCCGTGCGACAGGCCGGGGTACATCGTCCAGGCCTGGTTCGCCGAGTTCAGCATCTCGTACAGCGCGTTGTTGACGAACGCGGGCAGGCCCTGGCCGCCGTAGTCGGGATCGCAGCCGAGCGCGGGCCAGCCCGCCTCGACGTATTGTTTATAGGCTTCCTTGAAGCCCTTCGGCGTGGTGACGACGCCATCGCCTTCGTATGTGCAGCCCTCCTGGTCGCCGCTCTGGTTCAGCGGGAACAGCACTTCCGAGCAGAACTTGCCGGCTTCCTCGAGCACCTGGTTGATCGTGTCGGCATCGAGATCGGCGTGCTTAGGCATCTGTTTGATCTCGGCTTCGACGTTCAGCAGCTCGTGCAATACGAATTGCATGTCGCGCAACGGCGCGGCGTACTGTCCCATGAGTCTCTCCAATCAATCCAAAGGTGTCGGCTCGAGCCCCGCTGCCAGCCTCCCCGCCGTCTGGATCCATCCGATGAGGACCCCGTCAGCCTCGCTAGCGGCTTGTGCTCTCGCTCTGATACGAAACAATCAGTTTTTCCAGTGCGGCCCACGTAAGGCGCACGGCATCGGGCAGATGCAGGAAGCGTGCGTCATGATGCAGGCCGAGCGTGAAGCTATACAGTTCGAAAAGCATCAGTTGCGGATCGGTGTCCGCGCGCAGATGCCCTTCTGCCATCGCCTGCGAAATGGCTCGCGTGAGCGCCGCGCGCCACATCGTGACGCTCGCGACGAGCTGCTCGCGCACCGCGCTCTCCGCGCGATCGTCATACTCGACCGCGCCGCTGATGTAGATGCACCCGGTCGTCACCTCCTGGATGCGCTTCTCGATCCAGCGCGAGATCATCGCGCGCAAGCGCGGCAAGCCACGGGGCTCGCGCAGACTCGGGAAGAACACCTCGTCCTCGAAGCGACGGTGATATTCGCGCACCACTTCGACCTGCAGGTCTTCGCGCGACCCGAAATGCGCGAACACTCCGCTCTTGCTCATCTGCATGCGCTCGGCGAGCAGACCGATCGTCAGACCTTCCAGTCCGTCGCGGCTTGCCAGATCGAGTGCTGCATCGAGAATCGCGGCTCGCGTTTGTTCGCCTTTTCGCATAGCTGTGTACCGTCTGATTTGATCGAAAGAAAAATCGAACGGTCGTACCATTATTGAGGGCGACCGTCCGCGAAACAAGAAATTTATTAGAAACGGGTTTCTAACCAGGATTTGATTTTCCGTCATTCGCCAATCAGACGATGCGGAATTTTTAGAATCATTTGCCAGAAATGCGCAAGGTTGTCTCCGAATTTTGATTGTTATGACTGGATTTCGTCTGCGTTATTCGGTCAGCTTCTTAATCGTAGCCGCCGACGGTCAGCAATTTCATCGCGAGCCGATAGGTGTTGTACGCGATCCAGTTCAGAGCGCGCTCGCCTGCGGGACGCGACTCGTAGTGTTTTTCGTCGATACGGCGCGACTCGTCGAAGGCGGCCAGAATCGAATTGCGCAACTGATCGATCTCCGGATGCAGCACGAGCACGACATTGGCCTCGTTGTTCAGCATCAGGCTCAAGGCGTCGAGATTCGACGAGCCGACCGTGCCCCAGTTCGAATCGACGACGGCGACCTTGCCGTGCAGCATGGTCTTCTCGTACTCGGCGATCTTCACGCCCGCTTTGAGCAGCTGGCGATACAGGAACGGCACCGCGTAGTCCAGCACGGCGAATTCCTTTCTGCCGATCACGAGCCGCACGTCGACGCCGCGCTGCGCCGCCAGCATCAGCGCCCGCCGGAGCTTGCGCCCTGGCATGAAGTACGGATTGGCGAGCAGCACTTCGGAGCGCGCCTGACCGATCGCGGTCAGATACGCTTTTTCGATCGCGCGACGGTTGACGAAGTTGTCGCGCGCGACGAACGCGATGCAGGGCTCGGCCATCGCGCGCATGTCCGCGCTTCGTCCGCTGGTCGTCGTGCCCGCGCTACGCCGCGCGCGCACGAAACGCGCGGTCGCGGCCTGCGGCGTCGACCCGCCGACGGCAGGCGGCGCGAGCGCCGGGCGGTGTCCGATGCGGATGCGCTCCCACTGCACGTCGATCGCTTCGAGCACGTCGGCCACGACTGGCCCATCCAGCTCGACGGCGAAATCCCAGCGCGCGTACGGCAGGCGCGTGCCGTTCTGATCGTAGTCGTCGACGACATTGATCCCGCCGCAATACGCGAACTCGCCATCGACGACGGCGAGCTTGCGGTGCGTGCGCGAGAAACCGAAACGGCCAAAGATATGAGGGTTGTAAATGCGATGCTCGATGCCCGCCGCCTGCCAGTCGTTGAACATCGGCAGACGCTCGGTGCCGATGCCGTCCGTGATCACGCGCACGTGCACGCCGCGCGAGGCGGCGCGGATCAGCGCGTCGGAGACGGGACGGCCCGCGGCGTCGTCGCAAAAGATGTAGGTTTCGAGCGCGACGTCATTCTGCGCGGCGTCGATGCGTTCGATCAGCGCGGCAAAGTACGTCTCGCCGGCCGTGAAGAGCCGCACCGTGTTGCCGGAACAAAAGCGATACCTGGACCAGTAGCGCCGGCCGGGCAGATGCTGAGTCAGCCGGTCGAAGCGGCGGCGGCCGCCGCCGCTCATCGGCGACGCTCCTTCACACACTGCGGCAGTTGCAGGATCGCGTCGCGGTTGGACCAGGAGAAGCAGCGCTCGGCGGCCTCCTGCCAGGGCAGCCACAGATGCGCGGTGTGTTCGAGCGGCGCGAGCGTCACTTCGAGGCGCTGCGGCACCTGCAGGCTGAACCAGTGCTCGGTGTTGTGTGTGACGCCGTCGTCATAGCGATGGCGCCACGTCGGGAAAATTTCGAACTCGATCTGATGATGCCAGTCGACGAGCGCCTCGCGCGGCACGAGTTCGCCGCCGACGATGATGCCCGTCTCTTCCGCCACTTCGCGGATCGCCGTTTCAACGAGCGGTTCGTCGATATGTTCCTTCGAACCCGTGACGGATTGCCAGAACGCTTCCCGGTCGGCTCGTTCGATGAGCAGCACGTCGAGTTCGGGCGTGTGGATGACGACGAGAACGGATTCCGGAATCTTCGGCGGTTTCGGCATGGTGATAAAGCGTGTACGACGTCGAGTCACGAACGACGCGATTGCATGTCGGACTGCGGAGCTTACAGCGACTTTATCGCAAAAAGCGAAAAAGGCGCATAACGCGCCTTTTTCGTTGGTTCTTTGCACACTCGCCACCACTTTGGCGGCGAGTGAAGCAGCGGGTCACATTTACGCCTTCTGCTCGGGCTGACGCAGGCGGATGTGCAGTTCGCGCAGTTGACGCTCGTCGACTTCGCTCGGCGCCTGCGTGAGCAGATCCTGTGCGCGTTGCGTCTTCGGGAACGCGATCACGTCGCGGATCGAGTCTGCGCCCGCCATCATCGTGACGATGCGGTCGAGACCGAAAGCGATACCGCCGTGCGGAGGCGCGCCGTACTGCAGCGCGTCCAGCAGGAAGCCGAACTTCAGGCGCGCTTCTTCCGCACCGATCTTCAGCGCGCGGAACACCTTGCTCTGCACGTCTTCCTGGAAGATACGCACCGAGCCGCCGCCGATTTCCCAGCCGTTCAGCACGATGTCATAAGCCTTCGCGAGACAGCGGCCCGGATCCGTTTCCAGATACTCGAGGTGCTCGTCCTTCGGGCTCGTGAACGGGTGGTGAGCGGCGACGTAGCGGTTTTCCTCTTCGTCGTATTCGAACATCGGGAAGTCGACGACCCACAGCGGCTTCCAGCCCGCTTCGACCAGACCGTTCGCCTTGCCGAATTCCGAATGGCCGATCTTCAGACGCAGCGCACCGAGGCTGTCGTTCACGACCTTCGCGCGGTCCGCCGCGAAGAAGATGATGTCGCCGTCTTGCGCGCCCGTGCGCTCGACGATCGCCGCGATGGCCGCGTCGTGCAGATTCTTGACGATCGGGCTTTGCAGACCGTCACGGCCCTTCGCCACTTCGTTGACCTTGATCCACGCGAGACCCTTCGCGCCGTAGATGCGCACGAATTCCGTGTAGCTGTCGATGTCGCCGCGCGAAAGCTCGCTGCCCTTCGGCACGCGCAGTGCCGCGACGCGGCCGTCCTTCGTGTTGGCGGGCGTGCTGAACACCTTGAAGTCGACGTCCTTCATCGCGTCCGTCAGTTCCGTGAATTCGAGCTTCACGCGCAGGTCGGGCTTGTCCGAACCGAAGCGGCGCATTGCTTCCGAATACGGCATCACGGCGAACTTCGGGTCGAGTTCGACGCCGATCGTTTCCTTGAACACATGACGCGTCATGTCTTCGAACAGATCGCGGATTTCCTGCTCGCCGAGGAACGACGTTTCGCAGTCGATCTGCGTGAATTCCGGCTGACGGTCGGCGCGCAGGTCTTCGTCGCGGAAGCACTTGGTGATCTGGTAGTAGCGGTCGAAGTTCGCGACCATCAGCAGCTGCTTGAAGAGCTGCGGCGACTGCGGCAACGCGAAGAACTGGCCGGCGTTCACACGCGACGGCACGAGGTAGTCGCGCGCGCCTTCCGGCGTGCTCTTGGTCAGCATCGGCGTTTCGATGTCGATGAAGCCGCGCGAGTCGAGATACTTGCGCACTTCCATCGCCACGCGATAGCGCAGACGCAGGTTGTGCTGCATCTGCGGACGGCGCAGATCCAGCACGCGATGCGTGAGGCGCGTGGTTTCCGACAGGTTGTCGTCGTCGAGCTGGAACGGCGGCGTCACCGACGCGTTCAGCACGGTCAGCTCGTGACACAGCACTTCGATCTTGCCGCTCTTCAGGCCGGCGTTGGTCGTGCCTTCCGGACGGTTGCGCACGACGCCCTTCACCTGCACGCAGAACTCGTTGCGCACGCCTTCAGCCGTCTTGAACATCTCTGCGCGATCCGGGTCGCAGACGACCTGAACGAGGCCTTCGCGGTCGCGCAGGTCGATGAAGATAACGCCGCCGTGGTCGCGGCGCCGGCTCACCCAGCCGCACAGCGACACGGTTTGACCCAGCAGGTGTTCGGTCACCAGACCGCAGTATTCAGATCTCATCGACATGATGTTTGTCTTTCGTTTTGCATTAGTTGAACGGCGCACGCCACACCATGTTGCGGGCGGCGCGAGCCGGCATTACAGCGGTGGCTCGACCGGCGTGCGGCGCTCCGGCAGCGGCTGATTGGCCGGCGGAGCGACAACGCCCATCGAGACGATGTACTTGAGTGCGGCATCGACAGTCATGTCGAGCTCGATCACTTCGGCTTTCGGCACCATCAGGAAGAAGCCGGACGTCGGGTTCGGCGTGGTCGGCACGTACACGCTGACGTGGTCTTCCTGGAGATGATTGACCACGTCGCCGCCGGGGATGCCCGTCAGAAACCCGATGGTGTAGGACCCTTTGCGCGGATATTCGATCAGCAGCGCCTTGCGGAACGCATTGCCGCTCGACGACAGCAGCGTGTCGGACACCTGTTTGACGCTGGTATAGATCGGGCCGACGACGGGAATACGCGCAACGATCAGTTCCCACCAGCCGACCAGCTTCTGCCCAACGAAGTTCTGCGTCAATAGTCCGACGACAAAAATGAAAGCAAGTGTCAACACGGCGCCGAGGCCAGGCAGGCGGAAGCCGAGCAGCCGTTCGGGTTGCCACGAACGGGGCAGCAACAGCAGCGTCTGATCCATCGTGCCGATGATCAGGCCCAGCACCCACAACGTGATGGCGAGAGGCACCAGCACCAGCAGGCCAGTCAGAAACACCGATTTGAGCGTCGTCTTTTTCGTCGTCATGTGTACCGCCAGAAATCCGCGCGACTACGTTGCGCGGCGTCTACGTCACCTCGTCGAGGCGGCGAAACTGCTAGGTGCCCGAGCTGCTGGCGGGAGCAGGCGCCGGTGCGGGAGCGGCGGCCGGCGCGCTCGTGGAGGCGGCGGCGCTGTCGGACGAACCGGCGGCGTCCGGCTTGCTCTCGGCTGGCTTAGAGCCCGCCGCGGCCGGAGCATTGCTGGGCGCACCGCCCGAATTGCCGCCACGGAAATCCGTGACGTACCAGCCCGAGCCCTTCAGCTGAAAGCCGGCGGCGGTAACCTGCTTGCGGAATGCATCGGTTCCGCATTCCGGGCATTGCGTCAACGGGGCGTCGCTCATTTTCTGGAGCACGTCCTTCGCGAAGCCGCATGACTCGCAACGATAAGCGTAGATCGGCATGACCTTGTCCCTACTGAAAACTCTTTGAGCGCTTGCAAAGCCTTGAATTATAGCCGCAAACGATGGCCGGCCCTGGAATTCCCGGGGAAACGGCCGGCACAGCGACCGCTCTATCAGATGCGGACGCCGCAGCCGAAGATCAAGCCTTTGCTGGGCCGCGTCGACGCCACGTCAGCCAGCGCTCCCGCCCGGCGAAGACAGCGATTGAATCGTCGACGGGTTCGTCTTCGACCAGTTCGAAATGGGTCGACATGAGCGCATCGAGTTCGGCCCCCTCGATGCCGAACGGCGGCCCTTTTTGTGTCGCGCCGATGAAAAAGAAACCGGCGAGCAGTCCGCCCGGCGGCATGAGTTCCGCCATCCGCGCCAGCCAGTCCGCGCGCCGAGCGGGCGGCAGTGCGCACAGGAACGCCCGTTCGTAGATCCAGCCGGGCTCGAACGGCGGCTGATAAGTGAAGAAGTCCGCCTCTTCCACCAGACCGGCGTGCGCGCCGAGTTGCGCACGCGCGGCCTCGACGGCATTCGGCGCGAAATCGATCGCGCGGACGGTCCAGCCTTTTTCCGCGAGCCACCATGCTTCGTACGCGCTCCCGCAACCGGGGATCAGTACGGGCACCGGTGCATGTCGCTCGATGAACGCCTTGAACGCGGACGGCACGCCCGCCTGATCCCACGGCGTGAAGCCACGCCCGAATCGCTCGTCCCAGAAACCGGGTGCGTTCGGATCGCGGTTTTCAAAGTCGGCCGCCGAAGGAGGAACGGACGGACTCTTGTCGCTCATGGAAACACCTCGGGAAATGTGCTCAATAGCCGCCGTACGCAATGGCGAGCCACGCGCGAGCCAGCACCGCGCCGATGCCCACCGCCACGCCGAACATCAGCAGCCCTTGCAGCAGCCGGTTGGTGCGCTTCTGTTCGAGCAGGATCTGGCGGATCGTTTCGTCGTTGATGCCGCGCTGCTGCGCATCGTGACGCTGCGCCAGCACGTGATGAATCAGCCGCGGCAGCTGCGGCAGCGTCTTGCTCCACTGCGGCGCCTCGATCTTGAGCCGCTCGTACCAGCCCTTCGCGCCGATCTGCTCGTTCATCCAGCGCTCGAGGTACGGCTTCGCGGTCTTCCACAAATCGAGTTCCGGATCGAGCGAGCGGCCCAGACCTTCGACGTTCAGCATCGTCTTCTGCAGCAGCACGAGCTGCGGCTGGATTTCGACATTGAAACGGCGCGATGTCGAGAAGAGACGCATCAGCACCTGACCGAGCGAAATGTCTTTCAGCGCGCGATCGAAGTACGGCTCGCACACCGCGCGGATCGCGCTTTCGAGTTCTTCGACGCGCGTTGTTGCCGGCACCCAGCCCGACTCGAGGTGCAGCGTCGCGACACGGTGATAGTCGCGCTTGAAAAACGCGAGAAAGTTCTGCGCGAGATAGTTCTTATCGAAGTCCGACAAGGCGCCGATGATGCCGAAATCCAGCGCGATATAACGCCCGAAATGCGCTGGATCGAGACTCACCTGAATGTTGCCGGGGTGCATGTCCGCGTGGAAAAAGCCGTCGCGGAACACCTGCGTGAAGAAAATCTCGACGCCCTCGCGCGCCAGCTTCGGAATATCGACGCCCGCCGCGCGCAGCGTATCGACCTGGCTGATCGGCACGCCGACCATCCGCTCCATGACCAGCACGTTCGCCGTACAGTATTCCCAATACATCTCGGGCACGAGCAGCAGATCGAGACCCGCGAAGTTGCGCCGCAACTGGCTGCCGTTCGCGGCTTCGCGCATCAGGTCCAGTTCGTCGTGCAAATACTTGTCGAATTCCGCGACCACTTCGCGCGGCTTCAGGCGCTTGCCGTCCGCCCACAGACGCTCGGCCCACAAGGCGATGTCACGCAACAAGGCCAGATCGGAATCGATCACGGGCAGCATGTTCGGTCGCAACACCTTCACAGCGACCTGCTTGCCTGCGTGCTGCCCCGTCTTCAGGGTCGCGAAATGGACCTGTGCGATCGATGCGCTCGCCACGGGCACACGTTCGAAGTCGTCGAAAATCGTGTCGACGGGCGCACCCAACGACTTTTCGATGATGGCGATCGCCACCGCGGAATCGAAGGGCGGCACCTGGTCTTGCAGCTTCGCGAGTTCGCTGGCGATGTCCGGGCGCAGCAAATCGCGGCGCGTGGACAGCACCTGGCCGAACTTCACGAAGATCGGCCCGAGGCTTTCGAGCGCGAGACGCAGCCGCACGCCCGGCGGCTGGTCGAACTTACGGCCGATCGTGGTAATGCGCAGCAACAAACGCACGCGGCGGTCGTTGATACGGCTCAGCATCATTTCGTCCAGGCCGAACCGGATGACGGTAAAGAAAATCTTGAGAAAACGCAGGAAACGCATGGTTGAGCCCGGTGACTAGCGCGTGCCGCGCGGCGTGGCGGCGGCGCCCGGCGCACGAGCGCCACGGGCTACGACCTTCTGTTCAAGACGCTCGATGCGCTTCTCGACCCGCGCCAGCGCATCGCGGGCACGCGCCAGTTCGGCGTTGAAATCGTCGAGTGCGGCGCGCCGCACGAGCTGCGGGTTTTCGTCCAACAGATACTCGGCGACCGATTCGAGCAGATTGCGGCCCGTACGCAGTGCATGATCGCCGACCGTGCGCGCCGCCGACGCAATCCGCCATGCGGGCCCATCGCCCACCAGCTTCGCCAGATCTTCTTCGGGCTCCCACCGCAGATGCTCTGCCAGCTTTGCAATGGCCGTAGCGAACTCGGCGTCGCCTTCGATCTTCACGTGCTTCATCACGGCCGCCTGGCCGCCTTGCAGAAACGCGGGAACGGCGTCCGAGGGCACGGCGACCGTGACGTCGAACGTGTGCGCTTCGCTTTCGTCGACAGCGCTCAGATAGCCGTCCGGCTGAACCAGCAGGATCAGCGTGATGGGAGGACAGGACAGCCGTGCGGTCTTGCCGGCATATGGGGTGAGACGTTCGCGCGCCCACGTTTCGCGAGCGAGCAGATGGTTGACGGCAGCAGCGAAGGGCTTGGCGGCAAGGGTCATCGGCAGTGGAAAGAGAAAACCCGCGCCGGCGACTGCCGACGCGGGTTCCTATTGTAACGTCCGTTCGCTTCGAGCCTGGCTCTGCCGAACGGCTAATCCTTTACGGGATCAGTGGAGGTTCACCTGCTGGATACCGGCGAGCAGCCAGCCTTCGCCATTGCGCTTCGACAGGTTCCAGATTTCTTCGAACGGTTCTGCCGACCCGCCCGACGTTTCGCGGATCAGACCGTGGAAGCGCACGCTGGCCAGGTACTCGCTGCCGCGATCCTCGACGCCCAGCAGATTGGCGTCGAGCTTCACGACGTCGGTCTGGTTTTTCTCGGCGCCGCGCGAACTCAGGTCGACTCTCACTTCCGCGAACATTTCAGGCGTCGTGAACTCGCGGATGTCGTCCATGTTGCCTGCGTCCCACGCGGCCTGCAGGCGCACGAAGTAGACCTTCGCGTTGCGCAGGAAGGCTTCCGAGTCGAAACCAGCCGGAACTGCCGGCGTCGCGGCGACGTCGGGCGTCGTCAGCGGATTGCCCTGCGGTCCGAGGTACGAGCCCGTCGGCGGCGCGGTGTAGCGCGGTTCCTGCGAGTAGCCCGTGCCGCCCGCGTTCAGCGTCGGCGAGCCGCCTGCATAGGCCGGCGTCTGCGCGTCGCGCTTGCGGCCGACGAACTTGCGGATCAGCCAGATGGCGACGAACGCGATCAGCGCGATCACGATCATGTTCGCCATCATGCCGGCGAACGCCTCGCCCAGACCAAAGTGCGACAGCAACGCGGCGATGCCGAGGCCAGCCGCGAGACCGGCGATCGGCCCGAGCCAGCGCGAACGATTAGGCTGCGCGGCAGGCGTGGGCGGCGGCGTGGCGGGACGCTGCTGCTGCATGGCCTGCGACGGCGCGCCCGGCGACTGCGAAGGCGACGGTGCCGTCTGCTGACTCGGTTGGGTGACGTTCGACTGACGCCCGATACTGCGGCCGCCGCCCATGCGTTTCGCTTCGGCGTCGAGCGAGGCCAGCGTGCCGACTGAGATCAGGCCGACCATCGCGATCAGTCCGATTCTCCTCGCCCAAGCCCCCTTAACCTTACAACGAGATGACAGATTCGAATCAGACATTTTCTCAATTTCCTTTAAAAACGAGAGGTTAGAGACATTAGTATTTCGTCCCCACATGCAAGGCTACCACGCCAGCTGACAAATTGTAATATTTGACGGCATCGAGGCCAGCTTGTTCCATCATCGTCTTCAAAGTTTCCTGGTCCGGATGCATCCGGATCGATTCCGCGAGGTAGCGATAGCTCTCGGCGTCCTTGGCGAAGCGATCGCCGAGCCACGGAAGCACCTTAAAAGAATAGACGTCGTAGGCCTTTTTGAGCGGATCCCAGACCTTCGAGAATTCCAGCACGAGCAGGCGCCCGGCCGGTTTCAGCACGCGGCGCATTTCGGCGAGCGCGGCGTCCTTGTGCGTCATGTTCCGTAAGCCGAATGCCACCGTGACCACGTCGAAGTAGTTGTCGGGAAACGGGATCTTTTCGGCGTCGCACAGCAGTGTCGGCGTGATGACGCCTTTGTCGATCAGGCGATCGCGGCCCACGCGCAGCATCGATTCGTTGATGTCCGTGTGCCACACTTCGCCCGTCTCCCCCGCCCGCTTCGCGAACGCCTTCGACAGGTCGCCCGTGCCGCCCGCGATGTCGAGCACCTTGAAGCCCGGCCGCACGTTGGCCTGCGCAATCGTGAACGCCTTCCACGCGCGGTGCAGCCCGCCCGACATCAGGTCGTTCATCAGGTCATAGTTGGAGGCGACCGAGTGGAACACACCGGCCACTTTCTTCGCTTTTTCCTGTTCGTCGACTGTCTGATAGCCGAAGTGGGTTTTGGTCATCGCGCTTCGTCCTTTCGCGTATTCTGAAAATTGTTGCGCCGCACCCAGGCGGCGCGCCGCCGAATCGTATCAGTGTCTGTGGCCGTGCGCTGGACTGGATACGGACATCGGCGCATCGCGGTCGACGCCCGCCGCCTGAAGTTTGTCGAAATACTCGGCCCAGAGTTCGTCCTGGCGGGTCGCGAGATCCCACAGCAAATCCCACGAGTAGATGCCCGTGTTGTGGCCGTCGGAGAAAGTGGGCTGCAGCGCATAGTTGCCGACGCCCTCGAGCGCCGTGATCGTCACTTCGCGCTTACCCGTCTGCAACGTTTCCTGGCCGGGACCGTGGCCGCGCACTTCCGCCGACGGCGAATAGACGCGCATCAGCTCGAACGGCACGCGGTAACTGTTGCCGTTCGCATACTGCAGTTCCAGCACGCGCGATACGGCATGAACGACGACGCCGGTGGGCACCGGCGTGTCGGGTGTCAATCCACTCATGATGACCTCAGGCGAGAGCGTGTTCGATTTCGCCGCGCACCGCTTCGCGCAGCAGCGTCGCCTGCGCGCGCCGCTGCGACAGCATCGCCTCGGAGACGGTGCGCTGGCGTGGTGCCCAGATGGGCAGCGGGAAATGCGCGTCGTTGGAGAAGCGCGGGATCACGTGCCAGTGCACGTGCGGTACCTGGTTGCCGAGGCTTGCCAGGTTTACCTTGACGGGGTGCAGGATGCGCCGGATCGCGCGCTCGACCGCGTACACCACGCGCATCACGCGATCGCGCTCGGCATCGCCCAGATCGGAGAACTCGGCGACGTGCCGATTCCAGATCACGCGGCAAAAGCCGGGGTAGTCGTGTTCGTCGGCGAGGACGACACGCAGCGTGTCGTCCTGCCACAGCACATCGCCGCCGTCCTCACGGCAGAAGATACAGTCCATCGTCGTCCTCAAGCGGAACCTTTATCGTGCCATTAGACCAGCACGCGCTCGATTCCGCCATTGTTCGCATGCTGAACGTAATCGGCCATCCAGTTCTCGCCGAGCACGTGTCGCGCGATTTCGACGACGATGTAGTCCGCTTCGACGTTCGCGTCTTCGTTGTAGCGCGACAGGCCTTGCAGGCAGGACGGGCAGCTCGTCAGGATCTTGACGTCCGTCGTTGCGCCGTTCCCGCCATTCGCACCGTTCGGCTGCGGACCGTCGCCTGCCTTGAGCACCGAACCCGCCGGCGCACCGGCTGCGCCTGCCGCCGCGTTCGCCATGTTGGTCGCGTTCGCGCCTGCGTCGGCGACGACGGGAATACCGCGCAGCTTTGCCGCACCCTTGCGGATTTCCTCTTCCTTACGGAAGCGCACCTGCGTCGATATGTCGGGGCGCGTGACGGCCAGCGTGCCCGACTCGCCGCAGCAGCGGTCGTTCTTCTCGATCTTGTAGCCGTCGTTCTTCTCGGTGCCCATCAGTTCGTTGACGAGCTTGACTGGGTCGATCGTCTTGATCGGCGTGTGGCATGGGTCGTGGTACATGTAGCGCGTGCCCGTCACGCCATCGAGCTTGATGCCCTTCTCCAGCAGGAATTCGTGGATGTCGATGATCCGGCAGCCCGGGAAGATCTTCTCGAATTCGTAGCCGGCCAGCTGGTCGTAACACGTGCCGCACGACACCACCACCGTCTTGATGTCGAGATAGTTCAGCGTGTTCGCGACGCGGTGGAACAGCACGCGGTTATCCGTGACGATCTGCTCGGCCTTGTCGAACTGGCCCGAGCCGCGCTGCGGATAGCCGCAGCACAGATAGCCCGGCGGCAACACCGTTTGCACACCCGCTTCCCACAGCATCGCCTGCGTCGCGAGACCGACCTGCGAGAACAGGCGCTCGGAACCACAGCCGGGGAAGTAGAACACCGCTTCCGAATCGACGGTCGTCGTTTTCGGATTGCGGATGATCGGGACGATCTTGTTGTCCTCGATGTCGAGCAGCGCGCGCGCCGTTTTCTTCGGCAGGTTGCCCGGCATCTTCTTGTTGACGAAGTGAATCACCTGCTCGACGACGGGCGGCTTGCCCGTCGTTGCGGGCGGATGCGCCGTCTGCTTCTTGACGAGTTTCTTCAGCACCTCATTGCCGAGGCGTTGCGCCTTGTAGCCGACGCCCATCATCGCGGTGCGCGCGAGATTGATGGTCTGCGGATTCGTCGCGTTGAGGAAGAACATGCCCGCCGCGTTGCCCGCGTTGAACTTCTTCTTGCCCATCTTGCGCAGCAGGTTGCGCATGTTCATCGTGACGTCGCCGAAGTCGATCTTCACCGGGCACGGCGTCACGCACTTGTGGCAGACAGTGCAGTGATCGGCGACATCGTTGAATTCGTCCCAATGCTTGATCGACACGCCACGGCGCGTTTGCTCTTCATACAGGAACGCCTCGACCAGCAGGGAGGTGGCGAGAATCTTGTTGCGCGGGCTGTAGAGCAGGTTCGCACGCGGCACGTGCGTCGCGCAGACGGGCTTGCACTTGCCGCAGCGCAGGCAGTCCTTCACCGAATCGGCGATCGCGCCGATATCGGACTGCTGCATGATCAGCGATTCATAGCCCATCAGCCCGAACGACGGCGTGTACGCGTTGCGCAGGTCCGCGCCTTCGAGCAGCTTGCCCTTGTTGAAGCGGCCATGCGGGTCGACGCGCTGCTTGTACGCGCGGAATTCGCCGATCTCGTCTTCCGTCAGGAACTCGAGCTTCGTAATGCCGATGCCGTGCTCGCCGGAAATCACGCCGTCAAGCGAACGCGCGAGCTTCATGATGCGCGCCACTGCGACGTGCGCGTCCTGCAGCATTTCGTAGTTGTCGGAGTTGACGGGGATGTTCGTGTGAACATTGCCGTCGCCCGCGTGCATGTGCAGCGCGACGAACACACGGCCACGCAGCACCTGTTTGTGGATGGCCTGCGCTTCATCGAGGATCGGCTTGAACTCGCCGCCATTGAAGATCTGACGCAGTTCCGCGCGGATCTCCTGCTTCCACGACACACGCACCGTGCGGTCCTGCACGATATGGAAGACGTTCGCGTCCGGCTGGTCGTCGACGCGGTCCGCGAACTTCTCCGCGAGGGCCGCGTAGCCGAGTTGCACCAGATAGTGCTGCGCTTCGCGCAACGACAGGTCGAGCTTGTCGCGCAGGAATTCCCAGCGCTTCTTCACATGGCCGAGCAGTTCGAGCGCTTGATGCACGCGGTCTTCGAGCAGTTCGGCGCTCGGGATTTCGTTCGCGTCGTCGCTCTTGCCGAGCGGCAGCTTGCCGCTCTTGAAGAACGCTTCGAGGGCGTCGACCAGTTGCAGCTTGTTCTTGATCGACAGCTCGATGTTGATGCGCTCGATGCCGTCCGTGTATTCGCCCATACGGTTCAGGGGAATCACGACGTCTTCGTTGATCTTGAACGCGTTGGTGTGCTTCGCGATCGCGGCCGTGCGGCTGCGATCGAGCCAGAAGCGCTTGCGCGCCTCGGCGCTCACGGCCACGAAGCCTTCGCCGCTCTTGCCGTTGGCCATGCGGATCACTTCGGAGGTCGCCGTGGCGACCGCGTCCGCGTCGTTGCCGACGATGTCGCCGATCAGCACCATCTTCGGAAACGCATTGCGCTTGCTCTTCGTCGCGTAGCCGACGGCACGCAGATAACGTTCGTCGAGGTGCTCGAGACCCGCGAGAATCGCGCCGCCTTGCTTCGACGTCTCGAACAGATAGTCCTTGATTTCGACGATGCTCGGAATCGCCTCGCGCGCCTGGCCGAAGAACTCCAGGCAAACCGTGCGCGTGTGCGCGGGCATCTTATGCAGCACCCAGCGCGCCGACGTGATGAGGCCGTCGCAGCCTTCCTTCTGGATGCCCGGCAGACCCGCGAGGAATTTGTCCGTCACGTCCTTGCCGAGACCTTCCTTGCGGAAGCGCCGGCCTTCGATGTCGAGCAGTTCCGTGCGCAGCAGCTTTTCGCCCGGCGCGTACTCGCCGTCGAACCACTTCAGTTCGAAGCGCGCGACGGGGATGTCGTGAATCTTGCCGAGGTTGTGATCGAGACGCGTGACTTCGAGCCAGTTGCCTTCCGGGTCGACCATCCGCCACCAGGCGAGATTGTCGAGCGCCGTGCCCCACAGCACGGCCTTCTTGCCGCCCGCGTTCATCGCGACGTTGCCGCCGATGCACGAAGCGTCCAGCGAGGTGGGATCGACGGCGAACACATAGCCCGCCTGCTCGGCCGCTTCCGTCACACGGCGCGTGACGACGCCCGCGCCGGAGAAGATGGTCGGCACCTTGTGCGCGACGCCGGGCAGCTCCGTCAGTTCGACGGCGCCGAGTTGTTCGAGCTTTTCCGTGTTGATGACGGCGGAGAACGGCGTGAGCGGCACCGCGCCGCCCGTGTAACCCGTGCCGCCGCCACGCGGAATCACGGTCAGACCGAGTTCGAAACACGCCTTGATGAGACCGGCGATCTCGGCTTCCGTGTCCGGCGTCAGCACGACGAACGGGTATTCGACACGCCAGTCGGTCGCGTCCGTCACATGCGAGACACGCGCGATACCGTCGAAGCGGATGTTGTCCTTCTGCGTCTGGCGGCCCAGCACTTTGGTCGCGCGGCGGCGCAGTTCTGCCATCTTGTCGAACTCGCTGGCGAACGCATCGACGGCGCGGCGGGCAGCGGCGACCAGCGTTTCGACGCGCGCGGCACGGCCGACGCCCGCTTCGTCGGTATGTTCGACGAGGTCGGCGCGGCGGCGCTTTTCGATTTCCGTGAGACGGTGGTTCAACGCTTCGATCAGCAGCGCGCGACGTTTCGGGTTGTCGAGCAGGTCGTCCTGCAGGTAGGGATTACGACGCACGACCCAGATATCGCCGAGGACTTCGTACAACATACGCGCCGAGCGGCCGGTACGGCGCTCGCTGCGCAGTTCGTCGAGCGCGGCCCATGCTTCGTCGCCGAGCAGGCGGATGACGATTTCGCGGTCGGAGAACGACGTGTAGTTGTACGGGATTTCGCGCAGACGCGGTTCGGCGTCGGCGGCAACGGTGGCGGCGGCGCCGTGCGGATCGAAAACTTGAGGTGCGTTCATGTTTGGACGACTCGGTAGGTCAGCGGCGCGCGCTCATTACTGAGGCCCGCTGACAGTGCGCGTGGGGCGCAATGCTGGAAATCTTTCTAGTGTGCGAAGCCGCAACCGGCAGGCCAGCGCCCGGGATCGCCGGGGAAATGGCTGGAACGTGGGTGGCCGGTCGCCTCGCCGCGCTCAGATATAGCTACGCGATCGTGCGTGCCGCACATGCCGCTGCGCCGCGGGGCGAGCCTCACGCGGGACGGGCATCAAATGGGCGATCCGAGGCTGCCAATGCATCTTCCGATCTTCCGATCCTTGTTCCAAAATAGGATTCTACCGCAGGATGCCGGCGTGCGTTCGCCGGCCGATGTCGGCGCGGTAAGCCTTTGCGAGTTGGCTTTTGCGAATTCGTCGTTGAGATGTCTTTCTGCGACGCAGTTTTTTTGTCTGCGACGCAGTCGCCATTCTGGGTTTTCTTTTTTTCTTCGCGGGCATCCGCGCTATGTCTCTGGTTGGCTGGCGTTGCCCCTGTGCGGGGCGGCACTTACTTTCTTTGCCGCCGCAAAGAAAGTAAGCAAAGAAAGCGGGCTAACCCCGCCAGTGCTAGTGATTGCCTGCGGGCCCCCATCAGTTCTTACGCTCCACGCGGCAACGCGCCATTTCATGCGCGTTGCCAGCGTGCTAACTGGATGCATCACCGGCTTCACACACCCGCGTCACGGACCGCGTTACCAGGAGTCGACGGCCGCCCAGGTGGCAAACTGTGTGTAGGCCGTCTCGACGTAGATGCACCACTCCGGACTGAAAAGCGGATCGGTGTCGTAGGATCGCCAACGCATATGGTGCGACAAGCTACACACAGTTTGCCGCCTGGGCGGCGCTGACGATTCGCTGCCGCTGGCTGCCTGCGGGTGATTGGAGTGGGTGATGCGCCGGTTCAAGGCGCTGGCAACGGGCGCAAATCAGCGTGATGCCGAGTGGAGTGCGGGACCCGTTGGGGGCCCGCAGGCAGGAAGAAGAATTGGCGGTGTGAGCGGCTTTCTTTTGCCTACTTTTCTTTGCCGCGGCAAAGAAAAGTAGGTGCCGCCCCGCACAGGGGCAACGCCAGCAAACCAGAAGCAAACCGCGTATGCCAGCGAAGGCCCGACAGCAAAACCACCTGCAACCACGTCCGCCAGGACACATAAGCGCTATCATTACCCCTTCCCGTCAGTAAACAACCAGTAATCAACCGCGCCTTGCGCGCGCCCCTCCGTATGGCTTCCCACGACTATCTGAAGAAAATCCTCACCGCCCGCGTCTACGACGTCGCGCGTGAGACCGAACTCGAATATGCGCGGAATCTGTCCGCACGGCTGCGCAACCCGATTTACCTGAAGCGCGAAGACAATCAGCCCGTCTTCTCCTTCAAGCTGCGCGGCGCGTACAACAAGATGGCGCATATTCCCGCCGACGCGCTCGCGCGCGGTGTGATTACGGCTTCAGCGGGCAACCATGCGCAGGG
This sequence comes from Paraburkholderia sp. Tr-20389, assembly GCF_017104565.1. Lineage (GTDB taxonomy): Bacteria > Pseudomonadota > Gammaproteobacteria > Burkholderiales > Burkholderiaceae > Paraburkholderia. The sequence goes on from NZ_JAAGPD010000011.1 coordinate 172,915, forward strand.
CGTTGCGCTGTCGGCGGCACGCATGGGCGTGAAGGCAATCATCGTCGTCCCCGTGACGACTCCGCAGGTGAAAGTCGACGCGGTGCGCGCGCACGGCGGCCCGACCGTCGAGATCGTGCAGGTGGGCGAGTCTTATAGCGACGCCTACGCGCACGCCGTCAAGCTGCAAGAACAGCACGGCCTGACCTTCGTTCACCCGTTCGACGACCCATACGTGATCGCCGGTCAAGGCACCGTCGCGATGGAAATGCTCAGCCAACATCAGGCGCCTATCCACGCGATCTTCGTACCCATCGGCGGCGGCGGTCTCGCGGCCGGCATTGCGGCGTACGTGAAATCGGTTCGTCCCGAGATCAAGGTCATCGGCGTGCAGACGGACGACTCGTGCGCGATGGCGCAATCGATCAAGGCCGGCAAGCGCGTGACGCTCAATGAAGTCGGCCTGTTCTCGGACGGCACCGCCGTCAAGCTCGTCGGCGAAGAGACGTTCCGCCTGTGTCAGGAATATCTCGACGAAGTGCTGACGGTGAACACCGACGCACTGTGCGCCGCGATCAAGGACGTCTTCCAGGACACGCGCAGCGTGCTGGAGCCAGCGGGCTCGCTAGCCGTCGCGGGCGCGAAGCAATATGCCGAGCGCGAAGGCATCGAAAACCAGACGCTGATCGCCGTCACGTCGGGCGCGAACATGAATTTCGACCGCATGCGCTTCGTCGCCGAGCGCGCGGAAGTCGGTGAAGCCCGCGAAGCTGTGTTCGCGGTGACGATTCCCGAAGAGCGCGGCAGCTTCAAGCGCTTCTGCGAGCTGGTCGGCACGCGCAGTGTCACCGAGTTCAACTACCGCATTGCAGACGCGAATTCCGCCCATATCTTCGTCGGCGTGCAGATCCGCAATCGCGGCGAGTCCGCGCAGATCGCCGGCGCGTTCGAAGACCACGGCTTCGCGACCGTCGACCTGACGGGCGACGAACTGTCGAAGCAGCATATCCGCTACATGGTCGGCGGCCGCTCGCCTCTTGCGCACGACGAGCGCCTGTTCCGTTTCGAGTTTCCGGAGCGGCCGGGCGCGCTGATGAAGTTCCTGTCGTCGATGGCGCCGAACTGGAACATCAGCCTGTTCCATTACCGCAACCAGGGCGCGGACTATAGTTCGATCCTTGTCGGCATTCAGGTGCCGTCGGCGGAAGATGCGGAATTCGCGCGCTTCCTCGCGACGCTCGGCTATCCGTATTGGGAAGAGACGTCGAACCCGGTGTATCGCCTGTTCCTCGCGTAAATATCGCGCATGGCTTTTTCGCTCAACGACAAGCTGGTGGTGGCGATCTCCTCGCGCGCGCTGTTCGATTTCGAGGAAGAGAACGGCGTGTACGAGGCAGGCAATCTGCGTGCGTATGAAACGCTGCAGCGCGACCGGCTGAATGTGCCTGCGAAGCCCGGCGTCGCGTTTCCACTGATTCGCAAGCTGCTGGCGCTGAACACGGAAGCGCATCGCGTCGAAGTGGTGATTCTGTCGCGCAGCGATCCCATTAGCGGTTTGCGCGCGTTCAGTTCGTGCCGCGAGCATGGACTGTCGATCGAGCGCGGCGTGTTCACGCGCGGCCGCGCGCCGTTTGCGTATCTGAAGCCGTTGAATGCGTCGCTGTTCCTGTCCGCGAATCAGGACGACGTGCGCGACGCACTGGCCGCCGGATTCCCCGCCGCACGCGTGTTGCCCGAATCGGCGAAAATGGCGGGCAAGTACCCGGACGAAATCCGCATTGCGTTCGATGGCGACGCGGTGTTGTTTTCCGACGAAGCGGAGCGCGTATTTCAGAAGGACGGGCTGGGAGCATTCGTCGGTCACGAGATCGACAACAAGGATCTGCCTCTGGCCGACGGACCGCTTAAGCCTTTACTCAAGGCGCTGCACCGTTTGCAGACGCTCGCCGACGAAGCCGCGCCGATGCATATCCGCACCGCGCTGGTGACAGCGCGTTCGGCGCCTGCGCATGAGCGGGCGATCCGCACATTGATGGCCTGGAACATCGAAATCGACGAAGCGATGTTTCTTGGCGGGCTGGACAAGGGCGCATTTCTGCGCGAGTTCGAGCCGGACTTTTTCTTCGACGACCAAATTCGCCACTGCGAATCGGCCCGTGACGTGACAGCGATCGGGCATGTCGTGAGTGGCATCGTGAACGCATCATGACACCCGAACAATCCCCGTTGGGCAAGCCGTCCAGCTACACCGAACAATACGACGCATCGCTGCTCTTTCCGATCGCGCGCAAGAACGCGCGCGACCAGATCGGTATTGGCGCGACGCTGCCGTTCTTCGGCACCGACATCTGGAACGCGTACGAGCTGTCGTGGCTGAATGCGCGCGGCAAGCCGCAGATCGCCATTGCGACGTTCTATGTTCCTGCCGATTCGCCGAATATCGTCGAGTCGAAGTCGTTCAAGCTTTATCTCGGTTCGTTTGCGCAGACTTCGTTTGAATCGATCGATATTGTGCGCGACACGATCAAGCGCGATGTTTCCGCTGCGTGCGGCGCGTCGGTGTCGTTGCATCTTTATCCGCCGGCGGAGTTTTCCAAGCTTGCGCTGGATGAGTTCGAAGGGACGTCGCTGGATCGCCTCGATCTCGATGCCGAGGTCTATCAGCCGGATGCTTCGTTGCTGAAGGCGGCGCTCGATGAGGCGCCTGTTGAAGAGACCTTGTTCTCCAATCTCTTGAAGTCGAATTGCCCGGTGACCGGGCAGCCTGATTGGGGTTCAGTGCAGATTCAGTACGTCGGGCCGCAGATCGATCACGCAGCGCTGCTGCGGTACATCATTTCTTATCGGAACCATACTGGGTTCCACGAGCAGTGTGTCGAGAAGATTTTTCTCGATGTGATGAAGGTTTGTCAGCCCGTTAAACTGGCTGTGTATGCGCGGTATACGCGGCGCGGAGGGCTTGATATCAATCCGTTCCGGACGAACTTTAATCTGCCTATGCCGGATAATTTGCGGACTGCGCGGCAGTAGTCGTTATTCTTGCCTTCTCGGCGCGGGCTTCGCCTTTTGATTTTCGCTCTGCGCTTTTGCTGGCATACGCGGTTTGCTCGCTGGCATACGCGGTTTGCTCGCTGGCATACGCGTGATGTTGTCTTGCTTCACGCGTTGCCCCTGTGCGGGGCGGCACCTACTTTTCTTTGCAGCGGCAAAGAAAAGTAGGCAAAAGAAAGCCGCTAACACCGCCAATCCTTCTTGTTGCCTGCGGGCCCCCGACGGGTCCCGCACTCCACACGGCAACACATCGTGTTGCGCCCGTTGCCGCCGCCTCGAACAGGCGCATCACCCACTCCAGTCACCCGCAGCCCAGCCATCGGCAGCGAATCGTCTATGCCGCCCAGGTGGCAAACTGTGTGTAGGCTGTCGCGATGGAAGTGCACCACTCCGGACTGAAAAGCGGATCGGTGTCGTAGTATCGCCAACGCATACGGCGCGACAAGCTACACACAGTTTGCCACCTGGGCGGCCGCAAACGTCTGGTAACGCGGTCCGTGACGCGGGTGTGTGAAGCAGGTGATGCATCCGGTTAGCACGCTGGCAACGCGCATGAAATGGCGCGTTGCCGCGTGGAGCGTAAGAACTGTTGGGGGCCCGCAGGCAACAACTAGCACTGGCGGTGTGAGCCCGCTTTCTTTGCTTGCTTTCTTTGCGGCGGCAAAGAAAGTAAGTGCCGCCCCGCACAGGGGCAACGCATGAAGCAAGACAACATCACGCGGATGCCAGCGAAAAAAGAATCAAGCCGCAGGCTTCTTATAGGCAACACAATCAACTTCGACTCTACAGTCGATCACCATCGACGACACAACACATGCCCGCGCAGGCGGATTCGCCCCGAAGTACTCCTTGAACACCTTGTTGAAGGAAGCAAAATCACGCGGGTCGTCGAGCCACACACCACACCGGACGACATGCTCCGGCCCATACCCGGCCTCGGTCAAAATCGCCATCACGTTCTGAATCGCCTTGTGCGACTGCTCGACGATTCCGCCGTTGATCACTTCGCCGTTTTCCATCGGCGTCTGCCCCGACACGAACAGCCAGCCATCCGCTTCGACCGCACGCGCAAACGGCATCACCTGACCGCCCGTGCCCTTGCCACCTTCAACGCCATAACGCTTCATCGTTCAACTCCTGTCATATAAGCGCGCCCACACCCAACGCGAACGCATCAAAATCAAATTCAAAAAACTTCAGCCAGCTCGGCCCGCGACGCCGCCGTCGCCCCACGCGCGACAAACCTCCCCGCACGCTCTCCCGTGTGCGTCCCATCGCGATACGACAACACGCCATTCACCCACACGGCATCGATGCCGTCGGCTGCCTGCCGCGGCTTGTCGAACGTCGCCGCATCGCGCACCCGCAACGGATCGAACAACACGAGATCCGCGTGATAACCGATATGCACCTCGCCGCGCTCCTTCAACCCGAAGCGTCGCGCGGACAGGCTCGTCATCTTGCGAATCGCTTCCTCCAGCGGAATCAGCTTCTGATCGCGCGCATAGTGACCCAGCACGCGCGGAAATGCGCCCCACAAACGCGGGTGCGGCAACGGATCGTTCGGCAAGCCGTCCGAGCCGACCATCGTCGCGGGATGCGAGAGGATGCGCCGCACGTCGTCCTCGGACATGTTGTGATACACGACGCCCGCCGGCTGCAGACGCTTGCCCGCTTCCTGTTGCGTGACGCCCCATTCGGCGGCAATGTCCTTGATCAACTTCCCCGCCATCTCGGGATGTGGCGTAGACCATGTCACCGTGATGTCGATATCGCCCGTCACCTGCTTGAGGTCGAGCGTCGACGAACTGCGGTTGTACGGATAACAGTCGCATCCGACAGGATGAAACTGCCGCGCGCCTTCGAGCGACGCAAGCACCTCGACGCTGCGCCCCCAGTTCGACGGCCCCGCACACTTCAGATGCGAAATGATCACGGGCACGCGCGCGTGCTTGCCGATGCGGTACGCCTCGTCCATCGCATCGAGAATCGCGTCGAACTCGGTGCGCATGTGCGTCGTGTACAACGCGCCCGACGCCGCGAGCGGTTCGGCAAGCGCCATCACTTCTTCCGTCGGCGCGGCGAATGCGGAGCCATACGCAAGACCCGAACTCAAGCCGAGCGCGCCATTCGCCAGCGCTTCTTCGAGCTGCGCGCGCATGCCGTCGATTTCCCTCGCCGTCGCCGCGCGGTCCAGCCGATCCATATGATTGTTGCGCAGCGCCGTGTGCCCGATCAGCGCGCCGACGTTCACCGACGGCTTCGCCGCATTCACGGCAGCGACATACGCGGCGAAGGTCGGATACTGGAACGCGTCGCGCGGCCCAAGCAGATTCATCGGATCGGGTGGATCGCCTTGCAGCGAAACGGGCGACGCGCTGATACCGCAATTGCCGACGATCACCGTCGTCACGCCCTGCGTGATCTTCGGCAGCATCTCCGGCGAGCGGATCACGTGCGTGTCGTCGTGCGTATGCACGTCGATGAAACCGGGCGCGAGCGCGCGGCCGTTCGCCTCGATCACCTCTTCAGCCAGCCAGTTCGACAGATTGCCGATCGCGGCAATCTTCCCATTGCGCAACGCGACGTCGCGTTCGACGGGCGGCGCGCCCGTGCCGTCGTACAGTTGCGCGCCGACGATCAGCGTATCGGCGGCTTCGGGGTGCGAATGCATGGATCAGTCTCCTAGCGGTTGTCGGTCGCCGCCGCCGCGATGCGCGTCGAGCGCATGCTTCATGCGGCGCAGCAATTCGCGGCTCTCGTCGCCGAGACTCAATGCGAGTTCGGTGACGAGCACGTCGAGCGCCATCATCATCGCGTAGCGCGACGACGACGGCTTGTAGATGAAGTCGGTTTCGAACGCGACCATGGGAATCACCCAGTCGGCCATCTTCGCGAGCGGCGACGCGGGCGCGGTCACCGTGATCAGCGTCGCGCCGTAACTGCGCGCTATCTTGCAGCTGTCCACCATTTCCGGCACTCGGCCCGTCGTCGACAGCGCGATCACTACGGTGTCGCGCGAAACCGTGGATGCGACCATGCGCTGCAACAAAGCGTCCTGATACGTCGCGACAGGCCGCCCCAGGCGGACGAGACGAAAGCGCATTTCGTCGGCGAGCGCAGTGGAGCCGCCGCCCATACCGAACACATAGATCATGCGCGCTTCACGCAGCGCGGCCGCCGCCTGCGCAATGGGCGCCTGACACAGCAACTGATGGTTGTGCGTGAGCGCCGTCTGCAACTCGTCGAAGACACGCGTCGCCAATGGCTCGGGCGTGTCGTCGTTTTGCGCGTTCGTCTGCAGGAAGCGCTGGCCAACGGCGGCCGCCTGCGCGAGCCGCAACTTCAGTTCGCGCACGTCGCGGCAACCGACGGCCTTGGCAAACCGCGTGACCGTCGCGACGCTCACTTCCGCCCGCTCCGCCAATGCGCCGATGCTCGCGCGCGACGCGCCGGTCAGGTCGTCGAGAATCAGCGCCGCGACCTTGCGCTCGGCCGAACGCAACTCGGGCGCGCATTCGGCAATGCGAGCGACGATGTCGAAAGCAACGGGTTCGGCGGTGGAATTCATGGCTCGCAAGTCCCCGCGCGGCCGGTAACATCGGTCGCGGCAGGCGTGGTACTAAATAACATTTCATCAACCATCGTACTTTCGGTAACATACGAAAGTCAACTTCGATTCGATTTAACTGGCCGATGGAGCAGGATGACATGAAAGTTACAAACTATCAGGGAGCCACGATCGACCCTTATAGCAAGGGCTTGGGCAACGTGCCCGGCACGAGCATCCAGTTGGCGGACGCGTCGCGTCTCGAATGGAATCTGCTCGACGAGGACGTGAGTCTGCCCGCTGCTGTTTTGTACACGGACCGCATCGAGCACAACCTGAACTGGATGCAGAAGTTCGTCGCCGAGTACGGCGTGAAGCTCGCGCCTCATGGCAAGACCACGATGGCGCCGCAATTGTTCCGCCGCCAGATCGAAACGGGTGCATGGGGCATCACGCTGGCTACCGCGCATCAGGTTCGCGCGGCGTATCACGGCGGTGTATCGCGTGTACTGATGGCGAATCAGCTGGTCGGCAAGCGCAACATGCTGATGATCGCGGAACTGCTGAGCGATCCCGACTTCGAATTCTTCTGTCTCGTCGACTCCGTCGAAGGCGTCGAGCAACTCGGCAAGTTCTTCGGCTCGGTGAAGAAAGAGTTGCAGGTGCTGGTCGAACTCGGCGTGCCGGGCGGCCGCACGGGTGTGCGCGATGACGCGCAGACGCAAGCCGTGCTCGACGCGATCGCGCGTTATCCCAACTCGTTGAAACTCGCGGGTATCGAACTGTATGAAGGCGTATTGAAGGAAGAGCAGGAAGTGCGCGACTTCCTGCGCAGCGCCGTGAAGCTCACGCTCGAACTGTCGGACAAGGGCCGCTTCGCGCGCACGCCGGCCGTGCTGTCGGGCGCGGGCTCGGCATGGTACGACGTCGTCGCCGAAGAATTCCAGAAGGCATCGCGCAAGGACCGCATCGAAATCGTGCTGCGTCCAGGTTGCTATCTGACGCACGACGTCGGCATCTATCGCAAGGCGCAGACGGACATCTTCAAGCGCAATCCCGTCGCGAAGCGCATGGGCGAAGGCCTGCTGCCCGCACTGCATCTGTGGGCCTACGTGCAATCGATTCCCGAACCGGACCGCGCGATCATCGGTCTCGGAAAGCGCGATTCAGCATTCGATGCGGGCTATCCGGAACCCGCGAAGCACTATCGGCCGGGCACAGAAAAACCGCGCGACATCGCTGCCGACGAAGGCTGGGAAATTTTCGGCATGATGGATCAGCATGCGTATCTGCGGATTCCCGCAGGCGCCGACCTCAAGGTCGGCGACATGATCGCGTTCGACATCTCGCATCCGTGCCTGACGTTCGACAAATGGCGCCAGGTGCTGGTGGTCGATCCGTCGTATCGCGTGACGGAAGTGATCGAAACGTTTTTCTGATTGTTCTTGGATCGCTTCGTCAGGCAAAGCGGCGCTGTGTGAACTGCACAGCGCCGCTTTTTGTTAGTTCAACGCCCTGCTTGCGCAGCCTCGGCATCCGTCGACGCGGCTGCCGCCACTTCGCCGATGCGGGCTTCGAGCATCGTCAGTGCGCCCGACAGGCCAGCGAGCACATCGTCCGGCAATGCCGCCATCGTGTCGTGCAGGAACGCGTTCCGGTTCGGCAGGCTCGTTTCGATTGCCGCGCGGCCTTCCGCGGTGAGTTTCACGTTGGTGATGCGATTGTCGCGCTCGTCCATGCTGCGCGCGATCCAGCCCATCGCTTCCAGCGATTTCAGCTGACGCGTAAGCGCGCCCGGATCGATGCGCAGACGCTCGACCAGCTTCTTCTGCGAGGACTCGCCCGCCTGCTCGTACAGCGCGAGCAGAATGCGCCAGCGGGGCATCGGATGCCCGACGCGTCCCTCGAACGCCGACATGAACGCGCGATACGTGCGCCCAAACTGATGAAGGATAGCGACGCGGTCCTGTTCTTCCATGATCTTTCTACACATTCCGAAGCGCTAAAACGACCGTCAGTCTACATGGACGACCGGCTCGACCTGCTTGCGCAGCTTGACGGGCGGCACGCGCCGGCTCTGCCAGACCGCGAACAGCGACACCAGCGCACCGAGCGCCAGGCCGATATGGATCGCGCCCACCAGCGATTCGCGCGCCGACTCCAGCAGCAGCGCGCCGTTGTGCCCGGCCCGCGCCAGCTCGCCTAAAAGCGTCTGCTGGGCGTCGCGATTCACGAGAATCTGCGGATCGCCGAGATCGGCGAACCACTTGCTCGCGTGATCGCCGTCGAGCGCGCTACGCACGCCGCTCGCGTACATATGCGCGACGAGCGTGCCCGTCAACGCCGTGCCGATCATCCCGCCGATCATGCGCAGCGACTGCAGAAGCGCCGTCGCGATGCCGAGATGCTCTCGGCCCGCCGTCTGTTGCGCGAAGACGGTGAGGTTCGGCAGCACGAAACCGAGGCCGAGACCGCCGAACGTCATGAACAGCATCAGCAGCCAATGCGGCATCGAGCGCGTCGCGATCACCACGCCGAGCGACGCCGCCGCGAACAGCGCGAAACCGACGAACAGCATCACGTTCGGATTCGGAATGCGCGACACAATGCGCCCGTTCGCGATGCTGCCGATCGTGATGAACACGACGAGCGGCGTGATCACGAGCCCCGCCTCGTTCGGCATCATGCCGAAGCCGCCCTGGAACAGCAGCGGCGCGTAGAACAGCAGCGAGAACATCGCGAAGCCGCCGAGCACGGCCAGCACGAAGAGCGCCGACAGACTCCGGTTGCGGAACATGTCGACGGGAAGAATGGCTTGCGGGAAGCGCTTTTCCCATTGCCACAGCGCGATCGCGCTCGCGACGCTCAACACCAGCAAGCCGGCCGCCGACGCCGTCACGCCATGCTTCGGCAACAGTTCCACGAACATCTGCAAGCTGCCGAGCGACAGCGCGATCAGCAACGCGCCGGGCCAGTCGAGCCGCATCTTGCCTTCATGAACGACATGCCGAAGGTGCGGCAGATAGCGCCACACGAAAAACAGCGACAGCAGGCCGACGGGCAGATTCACGTAGAACACCGAGCGCCAGCCGTAATACTGAGTGAGAAAACCGCCGAGCGACGGTCCCACCGCGTTGGCAATGCCGAACGCCGTGCTCATCAGCACCTGCCAGCGCAGGCGCACCACGGAATCAGGGAAGAGATCGGGAATGCAGGCGAACGCCGTGCCGACCAGCATGCCGCCGCCGATGCCCTGCAAGCCGCGCGCGATCACCAGAAACAGCATGTTGTTGGCCGCGCCGCAGAGCACGGACGCTGCCGTGAACACGATGATCGACGCGATCACGAACGGCTTGCGCCCGTAGTAGTCGCCGAGCCGCCCAAAGATCGGCACGGTGATCACGGAGGTCAGCAGATACGAGGTCGCGACCCACGCGTATAGCTCGAAACCCTTGAGATCCGCGACGATCGTCGGCAGCGCGGTGCCGACCACCGTCTGGTCGAGCGCGACGAGCATCGACACGAACGAGACGCCGAGCATCGCCAGCAGCGACTCCCGGAACGGTAATACTTGCCCACTCGAATGGTGGGCGGCGGTATGCACGGCCATTTTTTGATGAAACAACTGTTGACGCGTCAACGATACGGAATCATACCACGCAGGATGGCTCTAAATGTGCGTGCATTCGACGGCAGCCGCCGCGTCGGACGCGCTCAAAAATGCAATCTGTCGAAGTCAGGGAGACTCATGGAACCAGCTACGCTCGCCGCCTCGCCGCTTTCCGACGACGATCTCGCGGCCCTGCGCCGCGCCAGACACGAACTCGAAAGCCCCGCGCTGGCGATGAAGCTCGCCAGCATCGTCGGCTCGCCGATGGAAAAGCTGATCTCACGTATGCCGGCCATCGCCAGCGACAAGGTCAACGACGCGACACAGCTCGCGCTGCGCAAATGCCTGCAGATCGCGCTGCGTACGCTCGGGCGCCCGATGGGCGGCGCGCCGCTCGGAGTCAACGACCGGCCGAGCAATCTGCTGCACAAGTTCGCCGTCGCGACGACGGGCGCCGCGGGCGGCGCATTCGGACTGTTCGCGCTGCCCGTCGAACTGCCCGTCACGACGACGCTGATGTTCCGCTCGATCTGCGATATCGCGCGCAGCGAGGGCGAGGATCTGACGTCCGTCGATACCCAGCTGCAATGCCTGACGGTGCTCGGCATGGGCGGAACGTCGAAAGCCGACGACGATGCCGACTACGGCTACTTCATCATGCGCGGCGCACTGGCGCAGGCAGTATCGAAGGCGTCATCGGAAATCGCGACGAAGGGCTTCTCGGCCCATGGCTCTGCCGCGTTGCTGCGTCTGTTGAACACGATCGCTTCGCGCTTTTCGGTGCAAGTGAGCGAACAGATCGCCGCGAAGTCGATACCCGCCATCGGCGCAGTGCTCGGCGCGATGGTCAACACCGTGTTCATCGATCACTTCCAGCAGGTCGCGCACGGGCACTTCACGGTGCGCCGGCTCGAACGCCAGTACGGCGCGGACGTCGTCCAGGCCGCGTATCAGGCGATCGAGGTCTCGCTCGACGGCTGAACGTTGCGCGACTCACCCGTCACACGCAGAACGAAACGCGCGGCGAGATCGAGCGCGCGGCGCGCTTCGGGAATGAACGGCACCCAGAGCTGCCACACGTGCGGCATCTTGCGCCAGATTTCGAAGTCGAGTTCGACGCCCGCCGCGCGCGCCTTGTCGGCGACGCGGCGCGAGTCGTCGAGCAGGACTTCCGTGCTGCTCACCTGCATGAAGAGCGGCGGCAGGCCTTTCAGATCCGCGTAAAGAGGTGAAGCGTAGGGATGCGTCGCGGGCGTGTCGCCCAGATACAGCTTCGCGGCACGCGCGACGGACGGGCCATGGAACATCGGATCGACGCCGTCGTTGGTCTGCAGCGACGCGCCCGTCGCCGCGAGATCGGTCCACGGCGAAAACAGGATCGCACCCGCCGGCATCGGCTCGCCTGCATCGCGGAGCGCGACGAGCGTCGCGAGCGCCAGGCCGCCGCCCGCCGAATCGCCGGCGATCACGATCGACGCCGGCTTCGCGCCTTCTTCGATCAGCCGTCGATACGCGGCAAGCGCATCGTCGAGTGCGGCGGGAAACGGGTGTTCGGGTGCGAGCCGGTAGTCGAGCGAAAAGACGCGCGCTCCGCTACGCGCTGCGAGACCGAACGACGCCGCGCGATGCGTCTGGGGCGAGCAGAAGTAATAGCCACCACCATGCAGATAGAGGATCGTCGCCGCGTGCCTGCCATCGACGCGCGTCAGCCATTCACCGCGCAGCGGCCCGTCATGCGCTCCATATCGTTCGTGCAAGGCCCAGCCCGCTGGCACGCGCGGCGTATAGGCGCGCTTCGCGGTCATCTTGCGCGCGCGCTGCGCGTCGATGACAGGGTGTCGTGTCTGCGGATGAAACTGACGGCGCAGGAACCAGCACGCGAGGGCGCTTTGCCAACTCATCGGAGCATTCTCCATCGACGGTCAAGCGCTCATGGTACGTGGGTTTAGGTCCGGCCAGGTCGGCAGCGCCTTCAACCGAAGGCGTGCATCACGCCTGTTCGTTTGAAACGAAAACGGCCGGAACCGCTGCTGACGGTTCCGGCCATCGTGTTGTCACGCTCGCTTCGTTCAATTCGCCGGCAGCACCTGACCGCGAATCTCGCCTGACGGGTTTTGCGCGGTATGAATGTTGAAGTACCACTGGCCCGCCATCAGGTCCGTGACCTGTTGCTCCGTGAGTGTCGCGGAACCCTTCATCGGGCTCGCCAGCGCACTTTTCTCGATTGGCACCTGCACTTTCGCGTTCTGGCCGACGGGCGCCGGACCGTGGAAGTGCGCCATCGTCACCGGCCCCGACAAACCCTCGTACGTGGTCGTCCACTTGAGTGTGCGGGTCGACGTGTCGAAGGTTGCCTCCAAGGCACCGTGTCCGTGGCTCACGCGCGGAGGCACTTCGCTCGACGGCTCGAGGTCGGCCTTCAGTTCGACCGTATCCGCCAGCGCGACACCCGACGCCAGCGCCCACATCACAGCCACCATGCTCAGCTTTCGAATCGCAATCATTGTTCTCTCCGAGTCTTTGTGCGCCGCGCCGGCATCGCTTCAATGTGCAATGCCCGGACCGTGCCGACGCATGCGCCAGCACATACTAGTGCAATTCGAAGCACCGCGCGTGATGCAAGCGCAGTCACGCAAAGCCTTGCGAAGCGGGCGAGCTGGAAGAAGTGGAGAAGCAGCGACGTCAGGCCAGCAACGCCGCCTGCTCTTCGATGCCGTCGAGCATCGTGTTGCAGTGGCGGACGAGCGCGATGCCCTCGCTGCGCAATGTCTCCGACGGCGCGTCGGCGAACTGGTGCCGGTAGTCTTCGAGGGCGCCGAGCAATGGCGGATACTGCAACACGCCCACGGCACCCGCGACGCGATGGTGCCATTGACGCAAAGCGGCGACATCCGGCTCGTTCAAAAGCGGCGGCAATGCACGCAGATCGTCGCGCACCGCCGACACGAACGCATCGAGCAACGACTTGACCGTCGATTCGCTGCCCCAGATCTGCGTCAACTTGCTGAGATCGACGGGCACGAACGCGTTGCTGTCGGCGTGTTCAGGCTCGGCGTCTTGCGCTGTAACGGCCGCCATTTCGGTTTGCCCGACGGGCCGCGCGTTGTCCGCGCCGAACCATCGGCTGAGATACTCGCGCAAGGTAGCGAGGCGCGTCGGCTTGACCAGGCAATCGTCCATGCCGGCTTCGCGGCACGCGTTCAGATCTTCCGGCGCGGTGTTCGCGGTGATACCGAGTATCGGCAGACGCGCGCCCGTCGCGCGCTCTTTCTCGCGAACCGACCGTGCCAGTTCGTAGCCCGACATTCTCGGCATGTGGCAGTCGGTGATCAGGAAACCATACGGTGTCGCTTCGAGTGCTTCGAGTGCTTCGAGTGCCTCGAGTGCCTCGGCGCCGTCGTTGACGACGTCGCACGCAAAACCGAGCAGTGCCAGTTGATGACGGATCAGTTCCTGATTGACGGGATGATCTTCGGCCACGAGTACGAGCCGCCCGCCTGCGATCGCGCGTTCGCGATCGGGCGGCGCCGTGACGGCTTCCGCCGCGCCGGACTGACGCGCGGGTGTGGGCGAAAGGCCCGTCAGCGCGGCGGCACACGCGGCACTCAAACCCCGCCAGGAAATCGGATTGATACTGACGCGCACGGCGTTATCGACGATCCGGTAGCCGGTCGGCTTGGGCTTCTCCGTGAGGCTGATGATTTTCGCACCCGATTGCGCGACAGCCTCGGGCAGATCGACGCCCTCGCCGACGAAAACCAGGTCCACGCCCTCTAGCGTTTGTGCATCGGATAATCCGGCGGCCCGCGCGCAACCCAGCTCGAGGCCGAGCGCCGCGCCGAAATGAACGAGCGCAGTTGCGACGGGCGTATCGGATGTGTAGACGATTCCGCGCTTGCCGCGCAGCCCGCCGGCCTTGAAATGCTGCACGTCGACCGGCATCAGCAGACGCAACGTCATGCGCGTGCCTTCGCCCGGCGTGCTGTACAGCGACAGCGTGCCGCCCATCAGCGCAACAAGCTTGCGGCAGATGGTCAGCCCAAGACCCGTGCCGCCGAATCGCCGCGTGGTCGACGACTCCGCCTGCGTGAACGGTTCGAACAGCCGCGCCTGGACGTCGGGCGCGATGCCGATGCCGGTATCGTCGACGGTGATCTCGACCGTTTGCCCCGACGCGGTCTGCTCAGCGACCTGCACCTGAACATCGACCTCACCCTGAGGCGTGAACTTGATCGCGTTGCCGAGCAGATTGAACAGGATTTGCCGTAAGCGCACGCTGTCGCCGCGCAGCGTGGCTGCAACCTGCGGGTCGACGTCGACGCGCACTTTCAGACCTTTCTCATGCGCACGCCCCGCCAACAGGCCGACCGCGGTGTCGACGAGATCGCGCAAGTCGATCGGCTCGGATTCGATCGTCAACCGTCCCGCCTCGATCTTCGAATAGTCGAGCAGGTCGTCGAGAATCTGCAGCAACGCGCCCGCCGATTCATGAATCATCCCAAGCATCTCGCCCTGGTCGGCGTCGAGCCGTGTGCGCTCGAGCACTTCGACGAGCCCCAGCACGCCGTTCATCGGCGTGCGGATTTCGTGGCTCATCATTGCGAGGAAGTCGTCTTTTGCGCGCGACGCCGCTTCGGCCAGATCGCGGGCATGCGCCAGTTCGTCGGCGCGTAGCCGTTCGATGCTCGCGTCTACCCAATAGCCGCTCCACACCGTCGCGCCGCTCGGCTCGCGGCGCGGCACGAGTTCAGCGCGAACCCAGCGCTGCTCGGTGGGACAGTCGATCCGAAACTCCAGGTGCAGCGGCTCGGACAACTCCGCGGAACGCCCGAGCGCGGCCACGACGCCCGGCCGGTCGTCCGCGCAAATCGTGCCGAAGTCGAGCGCAGCGCTGCGCATCAGCGCGGCGCTGTCATACCCCAGCAGATGTTCGGTATCGCCGCCGACATAGAGAAACGAGTACGCGCCATCGAGCCCGCGGCGCAACTGAAAGACCACGGCCGGCAGCGAACTGGTCACGTCGACGAGACGCCGCTGCGTCTCGCTCGCGAGCATTTCGGCGCGGCGGATGTCGGTGATATCGACGAGCGTACCGAGCACACACAACGGCGCGCCGCCGGCGTCATCGCACACGCATACGCAGAACAGGCCGTGTCGGCTGTCGCCGTCGCAATCTTCGAATTCCAGTTCGATCTGCGTGGCCGAGCCGCTTTGCAGCGCACTGCGCGTCAGCTGTTCGAGACGCAAGCTGTTTTCTTCGCCCCACGCGTGAACGTCGGCGCTCGTTCGGCCGATCACCCTCTCACGCCGGAGCCCTGACGCTACCTCGTAAGCCCGGTTGACGGCGATGTAGCGTCCTTGCAGATCTTTGGCGACGAGCGGATACGGGACCATCTCCATCATCGTCTGCTGAAAGTTCAGTTGGGACTCGAGTTCGCGCTCGGTCCTTTCGCGCCGGCCGACTTCGCGCTGCAACAGCACGTAGGCCCGCAAGGTCACCAGCAGGATCACGCCGATGCCGATCAGCACGGGCAGCAGGCGCAGCGCCGTCACACTCCAGCCGCCTCGGGGGCGGGCATCGCCCGTCACCCATTTCTGGCGGATGCGCTGGTGTTCGGATGCGGGCATCGCCAGAAGCGCACGGTCAATCAGTCCCGCCAGCGGCGCGAGGTCGGCGCGAACCGCAAAGCCGACGGGATCCCACTCGCGCACCGTGCCGACGATCTTCAGCACGCCCGCGTATTGCCGGGTCAGCGCGGCGTCGACTTCCGCGACGTTGCCGACCAGCGCATCGGCGCCGCCCGCCGCCAGAAGTTTCAACGCGGCGTCCAGACTCGGCGCGACAGTCACATGCGTCGCCGCGACGCCGTACGCCTGGAACGGCACCGCCCCCTTGCTATGGACGGACACCAGGACGCGCCGCGCCGCGAAATCATTCAGGCTGCGCGCGGCAGGTTCGGCTTCGCGCGCCACGATGACGAGCGGGTAGGTTTCGTATGCGTGAGTGAAGGTCGCCCGATCCAGGCGCGGATCGTTGCGGTTGGCAGTCGCGAGCAGCGCGACGTCGCCGCGATCGAACCCGGCGAGCGTTGCAGGCCAGTCCTTTGCCGGCTCGCGATGAAACGTGAGACCGAGCGTCCGGCCGAGATAGTCGAGATAGTCGGCGGCGATGCCTGACGGCCGGCCCAGCTCGTCGAGCGTGCCGAACGGCGCCCAGTCGCTGTCGAAGCCGACGGACAAGGGTGGCAGCGATCGAAGCCACGCCTGCTCGTCCCGGCTCAGCACGAGATTCGACGCCGCCGATGCGGGCCGCGCCTCGAAACTGCCGCCGAGCCAGCGCGCCCGGATCTCGGCTTCGTCTTCGGGATGAAGCGCGGCAAGGCCACGGTCGATCTTGTCACGCAACTCGCTTTTCGCCACTGGCACGGCGAACCGCATCTCGCTGACCTGCCCCGTCTCCTCGAACGCGACGACCAGACCGCCGAATTCCGGTTTCGTCAGATAGTGGCGCACTGCGGGCGTGAAGCCGAAATACACATCGTCGTTGCCTTGCTGGATCGCACGCATTGCGGAGAGCGTGTCGGCGAACGCATCGAAGTGCGCATGCGGAAAGCGTTCGCGCAGCACGGCGCCGAGTGCGAACCCGCGCTCGACCGCGACGCGCGCGTCTTGTACCTGTGTCTGCCCTGCGAACGCGATTGCCTTGCTTGCGAGGGTGACGGCAGACGTCGATCCGCGGAAGTACGGCGACGAAAACGACAGGCAACGCTCACGCTCCGGTGTACGCGCGATGCTCATCACGACGTCGACACGATTCGCACAGGCCGCCGCGATCAGCTGCTCCATGTCGGGAAACGTTTTGGTCGTGATTTCGACGTCCGGCCCGACAATCGCGCGCAGATAGTCGACGCTCAATCCGGTGTACCTGCCCTCCTGGAACATCTCGAAAGGCGACCAGCCGCTGGCGAGCACGCCGACCGAGAGCCTGGGAGCGAATCCGGGCGGACGAGCACCGAGCGCGGCCTGCGTCGATTGTCCGCCGAGCAACATGAACAACAGAACGAAACCGGCCATCAACGTCTGGCGAACGCAAACCCGCCAGGCGTGGCATAGCAAATGAGAGTGAAACTGCGACCGGACGTTTGGGCTGTCCATCTGGGCGCTCACGCCGATTCGCCGCGACGGGCCTCGCGGCGCCGCGCAAGAATACCGCGTGGCTGACCAAAAACACGCGAATGCAGCAAGCCGGCGAGCACGCCTCCCGCGAGTGGTGCCGCCCAGAAAAGCCACAGTTGGTCGAGCGCCCAGTCTCCGACGAGCAGTGCCGGGCCAGTCGAGCGCGCGGGATTCAACGATGCATTGGTGACCGGCGTCGCGACGACGTAACTCAACATCAGCCACAAACCGGTGACGAGCGGACCGATCAGGTTTGCCGAGCGACCACTCGACATCAGCATGCGTGCCAGCACGAACGCAAACGACAAGGTGATTTCGACAACCAGCGCCGAATGCAGCGAGTAGTCAGCGGGAGAATGATCACCGTACCCCGTCGCGCCGAATTCGCTCGACGCAAGCTCGAAACCCGGACGCCCGCTCGCGATATACACGAGCAGCGCAGCGCCCGCGACGGCGCCGAGCACTTGCGCGGCGATATAGGGCGCAAGATCGCGCACGGAAAAGCGTTGTGCCGTCACGAACGCGACGGTGACGGCCGGATTGAAGTGCGCGCCCGAAAAGCGCCCGAGCACGTAAGTCGCGGTAGCCAGCGCAAAGCCGAAGGCGAGCGGCACGGCCATGATGCTGCTGCCTACGCCCGTATTGAGCGCGGCTGTGCCGCACCCGATGAACACGAGCCACGCCGTCCCGGCGCATTCCACGATCAATCGCTTGCCCAGCCCTGACATGCATCCTCCGGAAATTGGCCCGCTCAGACGATCTATTTGCGACGGACCTGTAAGGTTTGCGCCTGCTCGCAATTGATTCGCATCGCGAAACAATGACGTGGCGCCATACTCGCGATCCGGGAGTTCAACCTGAAATTATTGATCCCGCGAACAGAACGCGGAATCGGATAACTCCGAAAATGCAGTCAGGTGAGGCCGATCTGGCACGCGTAGTCGATCACATCGGCTTCCGTTTCGAGTCCGAGCTTGCGCATGGCGTTGCGCTTCTGTGTGCTGATCGTCTTCGCGCTGCGGTTGAGTCGGACGGCAATCTGGCTGATCGTCATCCCGCTTACGTACATCGTGAAGACTTTCCATTCGCCGGCGCTCATCACACCCGCCCGCGGTTGCGGAGTGCCCGCCTTTGCAATCGCGGCGCACACGTGGTCGGACAGGTAGCCTTGCCCCGTCAACCCCGCGTCGATCGCGTGTATCAACGAAGCGGTCATGTCGCGCTTGTCGACGATCGCGGCAACGCCATGCTGCAGCAACCCCATCAGGATCTGCGGCTGATGGACCATCGTGAGTACGACGACGGGCAAATGCGGCGCATGGCGCAACAGGCGTCGCAGAAACTGAATGGCATTGCTCTCGCCGTCGATGCCCGGCATGCCGATGTCCGTCACGACGACGTCGCACGGGCGGGAGTCCAACAATTCGGCGAGCGCCTGCGTGCTGTCCGCCTCGCCGGCCACCGACACATGGCCGATCTGCTCAAGCAACGACCTGACGCCTGCGCGCACGCACGCGTGATCGTCGGCGACGATGACGCGAATCTTGTTTTCCATCTTGTTCTGTTCTTGTTGGTGGACCGTCATCGCATAACGCCCCCTCGGCGACGGTCACTTCGCTATGTCCGCAGTTCCGCTGCGTCAGCCTCGTCCGCCTGTCCTGCCTGCCGCCGTGGATTGATCGTCGGCTACCAGACCATGCTCGACCGCGAACCGGAACAGATCGGCATCGCTTTGCAACGACAGCTTGCGCATTGCCGTGCACTTTTGAGCGCTGATCGTCTTGACGCTACGGCCGAGCCGCATTGCAATTTCGGTCACGCCACGTCCCGTCGCATAGTGCGTCAGCACTTCGAGTTCGCGCCGCGAGAGAACCTGCCTGACATAGTCGATCCGGCGCGACAGGGTGGCGTCGGCGAGCAATGCGCGAATGGCAGGGCCGACATAGCATTCGCGCGCCAACGCAGTGATGATCGCCACGTGAATCAGGTCGATGCGATCGCGTTTGCTCACGACCGCGCCCACGCCGAGCGCAATCACCTTTTGCAGCGCGTCGGCTGACGTCTCCATGGTCAGCACCACCACCACGACCTCAGGATGCCGCTCCTTGAACTGCCGGACCATCTCGACACCGTCGCCGTGCACACCGCCCGGCATGTAGAGATCCATGACGACGAGTTCGCACTTGACTCGCTGCGCCTCAGCGAACAACTCCGATGAATCCGTTGCCTTGCCTACGATCTCAATGTTGGGAAAGCCCGACATCAGATTCTCCATCGCCAGCAGGACGAGTGGATGATCGTCGGCGATGATGGTCCGAATTGGCAATGTCACGTCCTTCCTGATATTCACGCGTGGTCTCTCCCTGTGCCTTGCAACCTGGTATAGATCCGGCGATCCGTTAGCCGGCGAGAATCAGACATCCAAGCTCTTGCAGACATCAGATTGCTCCTAATTTATTTAGCAATCCCTAATTATTTCCGACGCGAGGCCGTATGCACGCACGAACGCAAACAGCCCTGGGTCGTTGCTGACACCCAGCTTCGCCATTGCGTCGCGCTTTTGCCGGCTGACCGTTCGAACGTCTCGCCCCAGATCGCGAGCGATCTCGGAGATGGACTTGCCGCGCACGAACATGCGGATCACTTCTGACTGGCGCGGCGAAAGATGGCGCATCGGCGACATGCCCAACGGCTCGCCGCTCGCCTCGGCGAGTGTCTGCAGGATTGACCGGCTGACGTAGGAACGCCCTGCACCGGCCGCGCGTATCGCTGCGGCCAGCTCGTCCATCGATTCGCTCTTGTTGAGCATGCCGATCACGCCATCCGACATGATGGAGCGGAGAATGGCCGCGTTGGTCAGGCTGGTCAGCACGACGATGTGCACCTCGGGCCAGCCGTTTCGTATGCGCCGGATGAGCCGCAGCCCGTCGTCGGCGTCGCCCGATACATCCGGCATGGTCAGATCCGTGACCAGCACGTCGCATGACGCCTTCTCCATCAGTTGAACCAGCGACGAGGGACTGGTCGCCTCGCCGACGACTGTGAATCCGCCATGCGCGATCAGCGTGGCCCGGATACCGAGCAGCACAAACGGGTGATCGTCTGCCAGCATGATTCGAAGATTCACAGTTGCCGCCTGGTTATTGGTTTGTGTTTGTCGACGCCGAAACGCCCATTTCGCGGCAACGTCAAAACGAGCTCGCTTTAATACAACGCTCGCGACATATAACGAATCATGTCCCGACAAACCAAATCTAAACATTTGCAGCAAAACCAGAATATCAGAGAGTTCCGAATCAATGACTGATTCAATGATAATTTAGAATATTTGTTGAGGCATTACCGATTTCAAACAATTCCATTGCAATAGCACTCATCCATTTTCACCAAGTAATTTCCGAAATTTCAAAGCACCTCTTAGGAAGCGTTGGCGCGACTAGCTCCAGCACACGGAAGCAAAGAGGCTAGCGAAACGATCCTCGTAAAACACAAACCAGGCACATTGGACTCGACATAGGAATTAGACGCATCCCGGGTTTTTCGTCGGTCAATATACTCTTGAAAGAAGAACTCACTTATAAAGAGAAATCACGAGCCCTTAAATTTAAAATAAATCTGACCTTCCCGACAGAAAAATCAGACAACGCATATCAAACCCGTGCCACAGACAACTTTCGATTGCATTCAAATTAAAAATAAGCACAGAAATAAGAAAAAGGGCGCTCGACATCTGATCGAACGCCCCAAAAAAGAGTGCCCAGTGCTTGCGTCGGTTCGATTACACCCGAACGCCCGACACATAGCGCGCCGCGCGTAGCGGGCGCGGGAAAATGGGCAACGCGAGCAACGCGCAAAGACTCGCAATCGCCCACACCACCGGCCACGACGTGGCCGCAAGCAACGGCGGAATGGCGAGCGGTGTGACGAACAACGTCATGAAGGCGCAGGTATTTCCCATCGCCAGCGCGGTGCCCGCACGGCGCGTCCCCGCGAGCGTCGCGAGTTCGGTGTAAGCGACGCCGTGCCACGCCGACGCACTGACGCCACCGAGCACCACCATGGCCGCCAGCACGGCCGTAACGAGGCCGTGCGCGCCGCCCGCACCCGCTGCGATCAGCGCGAGCGTCGCGAACAGAAGCGCCGTCAGCACGCTGCACACGCGCATGTACTGGCGCCGGTTGCCGTGCCGGTCCGTCCAGCGCCCGCTCCAGACGCGCGCGATGGCCGCACCCGTCTGCACGGCCGCCATCGTCGCGCTGATTCCGACCACGCCGGCGCGACCAAAGTCGTGTAGGAAGACGGTCGCAAACGTGACGACGGCGAGCTGCGGCACGCACAGCACGCCGATACCCAATGCGACGCGCCACACGCCGATATCGCACAACGGCGAGACGGACGCCGCGGATACGCCCTGATGCCGGCCATCGGCCTGGGCAGCTTGCCCCGCGGCCACAAACAGGGCAGCCTGTTCAGGCGGCTCGTGCAGCCAGCGCCAGGCGAACCATGCCGTCACCGCGCATAGCGCGGCAAGCACGCCGTAGACCGCCAAGAAGCCGAAGTGCGCGGCCAGCGACGGCAGCGTCAGCGCGCCGAATCCACCGCCCGCGGGCACGGCCGTCTGCCGGATGCTCATCGCGAGACCGCGTTCGCCTTCGCGAAACCACGCCATCACGGCACGCCCGCTCGACCCGTTCACGCTTCCGCCTAGCAGCCCGACCGCCAGCAGGCCGAGCGCGAGCGGTACGATGCCGGGCGCGTCGCCGCCGCGCGGCACGACGAAGCACGCCATCGCGGCCAGCGCGGCCGCCGTCGTCAGCAAACCGAGCAGCAGCACACGCCGATCGCCCCAGCGGTCCGTAAGCAGTCCCCATGGCAGCTCGCTGACGGCGATGCCGAGCCCGAGCATGCCCAGCACCAGACCCAGTCCGCCGTTGTCGATGTGATAGCCGTTGCGCAGAAAGATAGCCGTCGTCGGAATCCCCGAAAACGCGGCCGCGAAGCTTGCGTTCGCGGCAAATCCCACGCCCAGCACCTTCCAGCGGTGATCGACGTCCAGTCCGCCCGATGTTTCCCATGCTTCCAGTTCCTGTCCCACGATGACCTCCGGATAACTCACATGACGGCTATCGTAGGGTTGCGCATTCAATCGGAAAAGCGGGAAAATAGGATGTCATCCATCGGAGAAGCCGAAACATGAATCAGCGTGCGTTCGACCTCGCGCAACTCCGCACCTTCGTCGCCGTAGCGGAAGCGGGCAGCGTGTCGGCGGGAGCCGAGCGCGTGTTCCTGTCGCAGTCGTCGGCGAGCGAGCAATTGAAGAAGCTCGAAGAGCGCGCCGGCCAGCCGCTCTTCCTGCGCGGCAAGCTGGGCGTCACCGCGACGCCTGCAGGCGCGAAGCTGCTCGATCATGCGCGCCGCATTCTGGCGATGAGCGAAGCAGCGTTCGAAGATCTGCAAGGCCGCGCGCTCGACGGCGAGCTGCGTATCGCGATCACCGACTACTACCGCCCGCACGACGTTGCGCGTGTGCTGAAAATGTTCTCCGAGCAGCATCCGCGGCTGCGCCTGCATGTGACCGTGCTGCCGAGCGCGGTGATCGACAGCGGCGTCGAAGACGACGGGACGTTCGATATCGGCCTGTCGCTGCGCATCGTCGCACCGGGTGCGAAGCGCGCGGCAACGGTGAGGCCGCACGGCGCCAGCACCGTCGTGCGACGCGAGAAACTCGTATGGGCGATGTCCGCGGATGCCGACCCGCGGCACATCGCGACGCCCTTTCATCTCGTGCTGTTGCCTTCGACCTGCCAGTTGCAGCGCTTCGTCGTCCGGTTGCTCGACGAGAGCAAGGTGCCCTACCTCGTATCGCACTCGGCATCGGGGATGGCAGGCCTGCAACTGGCGTTGAAGGCGGGGCTCGGCATCTCGTGCCTGAATGAATCGTCGATCGGATCGGGCATGGTGCCCTGTCCACCCGCCGTGAACCTGCCGCAGTTGCCGGCCGTCGAGTTCCATCTGCTGCCCGGACGCCCCGGCGAAAGCGACCTCGTATCCAATGCGCGCGAAGCGTTCATGCGCCTGCTTGCCTGAACGCGAGTAAATCTTCCGCACGGCGGCCTGTCGACGCGGCAAATCACTGCGTGTGCTATCTGGCATTCGTTGAAACGCCGCCGATTGCCACCTATGATGTTTGCAATGCCAACGTCATCCTGATGTCCTAAGGTATCGAAGCGTCTGCCGGATCGACGGCGGGAGCGCGGTGTGTACACGTGCATGTCGCCCCCTCTTCTGCATGCTTGTGCCGGGTTTCATACACTGTCCGCGTCGCGCATGTAAGAGCATCAACCAGCATCAACCATTTGCATGTCCTGGGTCGCTTAGGCGGCCGCGGTAGAGAAGCAAAGAGTGAAGAGCGCCACGCGACTCTTCCTCGGGGTATCACACAACGAAATTTAGAAACCCTATTTCCCTACGAGGCCAGTCGTGCATCGCAGAACCATCGGCTCTTCGATCCTGTTGCTGTTATGCGCTCTTTGCACCGTGTGCGCGACGCCCTCGTTCGCCGCCTCGAATGACGCGTCTGCGCCATCGGCGATGGACGAGAAGATGCATGCCTGTACGACCTGTCACGGCGTGCAGGGCCAAGGGCGCAACAACGACTATTTCCCGCGCATCGCAGGCAAGCCGGCCGAGTATCTGTTCAACCAGTTGCAGGCGTTCCGCGACGGCGGCCGCACCTATCCGCCGATGGGCTATCTGCTCGCATTCCTGCCCGACGAATATCTGCGGAAGATCAGCCAGTATTTCGCCGACATGCAGCCGCCCTATCCGAACGCCGATACGAACCCGCTGCCGCAGTCGACGCTCGATTACGGCAAGCAGCTCGTCATGCAAGGCGACGCGAAGCGCGGCATTCCCGCCTGCGTCGCATGCCACGGCGGGCGGCTGACGGGACAGCAGCCGGGCATCCCCGGCCTGCTCGGTCTGCATGCGAGCTATATCGCCGGGCAGATGGGCACGTGGCGCTCCGGTACGCGTCATGCGCTCGCGCCGGACTGCATGCACAGCATCGCCGTCAAACTCAACGACAAGGACATCACGGCCGTTTCGAGCTGGCTCGCACGCCAGCCGCGTCCCGCCGATCCGCGTCCCGTGCCGCGATTGCCCGGCAAGCTGCCGCTCGCATGTGGGAGCCAACCGGAATGAAGACTCTCTCCTTTAGCTCCTCTGCAACAAGTTTGATTTGGATCAACTCCACGTCGATTAGTCGCATGACGCGCATGCAACGTGCCGCTCGTCTAACGCGCCGCGTGACGCTGTCGCTGGTAGCCGGCGCCGCATTCGCGCTTGCTGCCGGCGTTGCCGCCATCGCGCCGCACTCGCCGTTCGTCTCAACTGCGCAGGCCGCTGAAGCCGCCGCGCCGGCCGGCAACGACACCCGCCCCGCTCAGGTCGTACGCGGCGAGTATCTCGCGCGTGCGGGCGATTGCGTTGCCTGCCACACGGCGCCGCGTGGCAAGACGTTCGGCGGCGGACTCGCGATGGAGACGCCGTTCGGCACGCTCTACACGCCGAACATCAGCCCGGACAGCGAGTACGGCATCGGCAAGTGGACGGCCGACGACTTCTTCAAGATGATGCGCACGGGCAAGAGCCCCGACGGCACGCTGATCTATCCCGCCATGCCGATCGCCCAGTACACGAAGGTCACGCGTGAGGACTCCGACGCGATCTTCGCGTATCTGAGGTCTGTGGAAGCCGTGCATCAGCCGAACAGGAAGCATGATTTACGCTTCCCGTTCAACCAGCGCGAACTGCTGATCGGCTGGCGCTCGCTGTATTTCCGCGAGGGCGAATTCCAGCCGAATCCGAGCCGCTCGGTCGAATGGAATCGCGGCGCGTATCTGGTCGAGGGTCTCGGCCACTGCACGATGTGCCACACGAAGATCAACCTGCTCGGCGGTTCGTCGAAGAGCGAGCAGTTCGCGGGCGGGCTGATTCCCGTGCAGAACTGGTACGCACCGTCGCTCACGTCCGACAAGGACGGCGGACTCGGCGACTGGAGCATCAAGGACATCGTCGATCTGCTGCAAGCGGGCATTTCGGATCGCGGCGCCGTGTACGGCCCGATGGCCGAGGTCACGTATCACAGCCTGCAATACATGACCGACGACGACGCCAAGGCGATGGCCGTCTATCTGAAGACGCTGCCCGACAACGACCCCGGCCGCAAGACGGGCCCGTCGGCAACCGTGAAGCCGGCCGTGTTCGAGGCGGGCCAGCGGATCTACATGGACAAGTGCTCGATGTGCCACGGCGAACACGGCGAAGGCAAGCTGCAGCACTATCCGCCGCTCGCGCGCAACCAGTCGATCGAAATGGACTCGGCCGTCAACCCGATCCGCATCGTGCTCAACGGCGGCTTTCCGCCCGGCACGCGACGCAATCCCGAACCTTATGGCATGCCGCCGTTCGCGCAGGAACTGAACGACGCCGACGCAGCCGCCGTCGTCACGTATATCCGTACGGCGTGGGGCAACCACGGCCAGCCCGTGACGGCGAAGCAGGTCAACGAGCTGCGCAAGGCACCGCTGCACTAGCACTTGTCACCCGCATCAACCCTGTCTTCGGAGACTTGTCAGATGGACCCTAGCAAATACTCCGGCGACCACGACGGCCACGCTTCGGACGACGAAGTCGAGCGCATCGTCGCGCAAGGCCCGCACGGCGCGATTGCGGTCGCGGGCGTGGCTGCCGTGGTCGTTCTGGCGATCTGGATCGGCTTCTACTTTCTCGTGTTTCTGCCGCGTGGCGTCATTCACTGATCGATCATGTCGACCCAACCTTCCCATTCCCCGGACAGCGGCCACGGCGTCGCCGAGCGCTCGGAAAAGCGCTGGGCGTATTTCGTCATCGCAATCGTCGTGTTCATGCTCGTGGTCGTCGTGTACTCGGGGCTGCACTACGCCATGATGCCGCCGTCACGCGTCGAAACGATCGATCCGTCAAGGCTGCAGATGTCGGGCGAATTCGTCGAAAGCAATCTCGGCAGCGCGGTCGAGCCGGACGGCTCGGTGGTCGTGCGCTTCATCGCGCAGCAGTACTCGTTCACGCCGCAGTGTCTGCTGGTGCCCGCCGACACCGACATCACCTTCCGCACGACGAGCGCGGATGTCGTGCACGGCCTGCTGGTCACGGACACGAACATCAACACGATGGTCGTACCCGGCTATGTCGCGACGTTCTCCTCCTCCTTCCCGCAACCGGCCGACCATCTGATGCCCTGCCACGAATTCTGCGGCTTCGGCCACCAGACGATGTGGGCGCACGTGAAGGTCATCGACAAGGCTGCCTTCTTCGAACAGGCCAAACAAAACCGGAGGCTCAGCTGTGTTTCACGCTAAGCGACTCGTTCTCGCGCATTTCTGGCTCGCGTTCATCGCGTTCGGCATTGCGCTGCTTCTGGGCGCATGGCAGATGCTCGTGCGCAGTCCGCTCCATCCGTGGATCGGGGAGCCCGAGCTGTATTACCGCTCGGTGACGGCGCACGGCACCGTGATGGCCTACGTGCTGCCGACGCTGGTGGCGATGGCCTTCGGCTATGCAATCGTCGAACTGGCGCTGCAGCAGGCGCTCGTCGGCCTGAAGTGGGCCTGGGCCGCGTTCATCCTGATCGTGGTCGGCGCGGTGATGGCGATGGTGCCCGTCGCGGCCGGCCAGGCGTCCGTGCTCTTCACGTTCTATCCGCCGATGATCGGCAGCCCGTTCTACTACCTGGGCGTCGTGCTCGTCGTGGTCGGCTCGTGGATCTGGGTCGCGCTGATGGGCATCAACCTCAACATCTGGAAGCGCGCGAATCCCGGCAAGCCGGTGCCGCTCGCGATGTACGCGAACGTGGCGGGTGCGTATCTGTGGGCGTGGACGGCCGTCGGTGCGGCGCTCGAAATCCTGCTGCAGATCCTGCCCGTCGCGCTCGGCCTGAAGTCGACGATCGACGCGGGTCTCGCACGCGTGCTGTTCTCGTGGACGCTGCACGCGATCGTCTATTTCTGGCTGGTGCCGTCGTACATCGCGTACTACACGCTGGTGCCGCGCGCGATCGGCGGCAGGCTGTACAGCGATTCGATGGCGCGCGTGTCGTTCATCCTGTTCCTCGTGTTCGCGATGCCGATCGGCATCCACCATCTGTTCGCCGATCCGCAGGTCGGCGCGGGCTTCAAGTTCGTGCACGCCGTGTTCACGGGCATGGTGTCGGTGCCGACGCTGCTCACCGTGTTCACGATCTGCGCTTCCGTGGAAATCGCGGGACGGCTGCGCGGCGGCAAGGGCGCATTCGGCTGGCTGAAGGCACTGCCGTGGGACAACCCGATGATGCTGGTGATCGCGTTCTCGTTCATCATGCTCGGCCTGGGCGGCGCAGGCGGCCTCATCAACATGAGCTATCAGCTAAACGAAACGATCCACAACACGCAGTGGGTCACGGGGCACTTTCACCTGATCTTCGGCGGCGCGATCGTCATCATGTACTTCGCGATCGCGTATGAACTGTGGCCGCAGCTGACGGGCCGCGCGATCTGCTCCGTTCGCATGGTGCGCTGGCAGCTGTGGCTCTGGTTCATCGGCATGATGGTCGTCACGCTGCCGTGGCATTACGTCGGCCTGCTCGGCGCGCCGCGCCGCATGGCCTACTACGACTACAGCAATCCCGCGATCGCACCGCAAGCGATCTGGGTGGCTGTGTCGGCGATCGGCGGCGTGGTGCTCGTGATCTCGGGCCTGCTGTTCATCTACATTCTCGCGAAGTCGCAATTCGGCATAGTCGAGCAGCCGAAGCAGTTCCGTTTCAGCGCGCCTGTGCATCCCGTCGAGCGCGTGCCCGCTGCGCTGAACAGCTTCGGTCTGTGGGTCGCGCTGATGATCGGACTGACGGTGGTCAACTACAGCGTGCCCATCGCGCAACTGCTCGGCTTGCAGCAGACGTCGGTGCCGGCCGTGTCGGTGGGAGCGCGGTCATGAGCGAAGAACGCGTCTTCAGCTTGGGCAACCGATGGTTCACGTCGAGCGTCGGCGGCGTGATCGTGATTGCCGTCGTATCGATTCTGATCGGCTTCATCTGGTTGCCGTCGAAGCATCCGGACTTCACGCAGCGCGGACTGTGGGCGACGATCTGCAGCGCGGCGGGCGCGCCGTCGTCGTGGTACACGCAGAGCGAGAACATCGCCGGCCCCGCGCCGAGCAACGTGCTCGTGCTGCCGCCCGCGCCGCCGTGGGGCCGCACGCGTCCGGGCGCCGATTCGATCGGACGTGGCGCGACGCTCGCGCAGAACTGCTCGATGTGCCACGGCGTAGAGAGCCTGATTCAGGTCACAGCGCCCGTGCTCGCGGGACAGTACGCGGACGTGATCTACAAACAGTTGCGCGACTATCAGAGCGGCCAGCGCGTGAACTCGATCATGCCGCCCATCATCGCGCGTCTGAACGACGGCGACCTGCACGATCTGGCGAACTACTATTCGACGCTGCCGCGTCCCGCCGCCGTCGAACAACGCACGGCCGAAGACGACAGCATCCGCAAGCTCGTCAGCGAAGGCTCGCCGATGCGCAACATCGCGCCCTGCGCTGCCTGTCACGGCGACCGCGACCGCAAGGGCGCCGCGCCCTGGCTCGGCGGCCAGTCGTCGGTGTATATGGCGGCGCAGTTGCGTGCATTCGCGGACGGCAACCGTCGCAACGACATCAACGAGCAAATGCGCAACGTCGCGCGCCACATGACGCCGGAGGAAATCGACGGCGTCGCGAAGTACTACGCAACGCGACCGTAAACGCAGCACTGAAAATGCGAACGGCGGTGCAAGGCAAGGATGCCTGCACCGCCGTTTTGCTTCGTACCGCTAGCGAATCGCGCTGCGCTTTGCGCTAACCGGGCCGCCGATACGATCAAACAGCTTCCGCCGACTCCAGCGGCATCGCCGCTTCCTGCTTGCGGACGGTTGCACGGCGCGCAACCACACGCGACGAAGCACCCTGCCCGCTGTCCGTCTTGAACACGGAGACTGCCTCCGTCAGACGGCGCGCCTGCTCTTCCAGCGAACTCGCCGCTGCCGCCGCCTGCTCGACGAGCGCCGCGTTCTGCTGCGTCACCTCGTCCATCTGCGCGACAGCGAGATTCACCTGATCGATGCCTGTGCTCTGCTCGGTCGCCGCCTCGGCGATCTCGCTCATGATCGCGCTGACGCGCGCAATCGCATCGACGATCTCCGTCATCGTCGAGCCGGAACGCTGCACGAGATCCGCGCCCGCCGTCACGCGTTCGTTCGATTCGCCGATCAGGCCTTTGATTTCCTTTGCGGCTGCCGCACTGCGCTGCGCGAGCGAACGCACCTCGCTCGCCACCACCGCGAAGCCGCGCCCCTGCTCGCCTGCACGCGCCGCCTCGACGGCTGCGTTCAGCGCAAGAATGTTGGTCTGGAATGCGATGCCTTCGATCACGCCGACGATGTCCGCGATGCGCCGCGAGTCGTCGACGATCGCCTGCATCGTGCCGACCACCTGCTGCGTGAGATCGCCGCCTTGCGCCGCGAGCGTCGATGCGCCTTGTGCGAGCGTGCTCGCCTGCTTCGCGTTGTCGGCTGTCTGCTTGACGGTCGACGTGAGTTCTTCAATGCTCGCCGCCGTCTCTTCGAGCGATGCTGCCTGCTCTTCCGTGCGCTGCGAGAGATTCGTGTTGCCCGCGGCGATTTCGCTCACGCCCGTATCGATCGAATCGGTGCCGTGACGCACCGTGCTGACCGTTGCGATGAGCGACTCCTGCATCTTGCGCAGCGCCGCCGCGAGACGTCCCATTTCGTTATCGCCGCGAATGTCGATGCGGCCCGTGAGGTCGCCGTTCGCGATGCGCTGGAATTGATCGATAGTGGCGTCGACGGGATGCACGATCGCGCGGACCATGATCATGCGTCCAATCCACGCGAAGATCAGCGTAGCCGCCATGCCGATCGCCACGCCGATGCTGATCGTATAGAACAGCTGCTGCGCGTCCTGATAGCGCTGCTCGGCGTGATCGAGCTGAAGCTTTTCGAGCGTCAGCATCGCCTTTTCATAAGCGCTGTAGAGCGGCGAAAGCTTGTGCCCCTGCAACTGCTGGAATGCCGTCTTGTCGCCGGACTTGAGCGCCGCGAGCGCGGGGTCGACGCCTTCGCGCAGGAAGGTGTCGCGCTTGTCCTGCATGTCCTTGATGAGACGCTGTTCGTCGGCGTCGTTGCTCGCCTTGCTGATGAAATGCGCGAGCCGTTCATTCGATATCTTCAGATACGAATCGAAACGCTTGAGCACGGCGTCGGCGCCTTCCTGATCGTTCAGTTCGTTTAGCGAAGCGTAGGTCGCCAGTGCGAGACGCAGGCGCAGCAGCTGTCCGGCGCTGCCTTCGAGGTCGGCCACGGCGGGCGTGTCGACGGTGTACATCTGTTGCAGTGACGCATTGCTCTCACGCAGCGATAACAGCCCAGCCGCCGCGCCGATCAGCAGCACGATGCCGAACAGCACGATCATCAACGTGAGGTATGCGCGAATCGAAAGACCTTTCAACATGAAGCATGTCTCCTATGGCCGCGTACCTGGAATCTCCCCGTTCCACGGCAGGCTTGCTGCGCCCAGGCCCATAGGCAAGGTCCGCAACCCGATTAAATATTAAGCAAACGCACCACGACCTGAGTTACGGCTGATTCGCCCAAAACTTTATGGGCGAGACGAGCGCTTTCTTGAGAAATGTTCGCAAATTTGATCTTGCTCATCGGCACCCGCTGCTTGCGGCATCTTTCTTCTCGCTATTTGGGTTCGACATCGTTGATTTAACAATCCGGGCGCTGACTTGCCCGCGCCGCCGAGTTGTTGGACATTAGCGAAGCGACAGCTATGCGGACCCTGCTCATGCAAGAGACAACGTCAGCGCTCGTGGTGTTCGTCCTGCTTCTGGCGGGAACGGGTGTGGGGTTTTTCGGCAAGCCTTATTTGCCGGAAGAGCACCGCAAGCACGAGACCATGCAGTTGATCCAGCTCGTGATCACCATGCTCGTGACCTTCGCAGCGCTGGTGCTGGGCCTGCTCACGGCTTCGGCGAAAAGCAGCTTCGATAACGTCGGCAACGGTTTCCGCTCGTATGCCGCCGAACTGATCCAGCTCGACACGGCATTGCGCCAGTACGGTCCCGATGCGGACCACCCGCGCGAGCTGCTGCGCACTTACACGGCTGCGGCGATTGCAGCAACGTGGCCTCGCGAACAGCCGCCTGCGGGCCACTACCCGCGTATTTCGACAGATCTCTCTGACGACAAGCTCGAAGACGTGCAACTCGGCGACATGCTGAACGCAGCGTACGTCGCAGTCCGCGGACTCAAGCCTTCGGATACCTACCAGCAGGCCACGCTGGCCGAGTGCATTTCACGCTTCGAACGCGTGATCGAGGCGCGCTGGACCTTGATCGAGCAGGCGCATAGTTCCATCTCGAAACCATTTCTCACGACCCTCACGTTCTGGCTGATGGTGATCTTTCTGTGCTTTGGTCTCGTCGCGCCGCGCAATGCGCTGGCGCTCGTGATGATCATGCTGGGCGCGGTATCGATCGCATCGGCCGTGTATGTGATCGTCGATCTCGACACGCCGCTGACGGGCCCCATCGTTGCATCCAGCCAGCCGATGCGCGATGCGCTCGCGCATCTCGACCGCGTTCGATGATTCGCGTCAGCCGACCTTGAGTCCGCCTGCGGCGTCGAAGATTTCGCGCAGCCATTGCGCAAACACCCGCACGCGGGACGACAACTGGCGGCTTTGCGGATACAGCACGGTGACGGGCATCGGCGGCGGCGGAAACGCGGGCAGCACGACGACGAGGCTGCCCTCAGCAAGCTCGTTCTGCACGCGATAGCGCGGCACCTGCACGAGTCCGAGTCCCGCGACGGCCGAGCCGGTGTAGAGATCGGTGCCCGTCACGGACACGATCGCGTCCAGATTCACCTCGACCACGCGCTCATCGACGGTGAATTCCAGCGGCAGCGCATTGCCCGTTGCGCTCGACATGTAGTTGACGGCGCGATGCGTCGCGAGCGCGTCAGGGCTGCCCGGTGTGCCGTGGCGTTCCAGATACGCCGGGCTCGCCACCGTCACCTGTTCGAGCCGCGCGACGCGCCGCCCGACCATCGACGAATCCTGCAGATTGCCCGCGCGCAGCACGCAATCGACGCCCTCGCGCACCAGATCGACCAGCCTGTCATCCTCGCCGATATACAACTCGATGCCCGGATAGCGCGACAGAAACTCGGGCAGCGCCGGCACGACGAAGTGCCGCGCGAGCGTGCCTTGCAGATTCACGCGCAGCAAGCCCTTGGGCGCGGCATTGCGAAACGAACCCTCGGCTTCTTCCATATCCGCGAGCAGACGCACGCAGCGGCGGTAATACGCTTCGCCGTCGTGCGTGAGACGCACGGTGCGCGTCGTGCGCTCCAGTAGCCGCGCGCCGAGCCGTGCTTCCATCCGCTTCATCAGATTCGTGACGGTGGCGCGCGGAATCTGCAGATCGTCGGCGGCACGCGTGAAGCTCTGCCGCTCCGCGATGCGCACGAATACCTGCATTTCCTGAAAACGGTCCATTGACGGCTCTTGGCGGCTGGCTCACGCCATTGTTGAAGTGAATGGAACGATGATAACAAGTTTCGCCTGATTATCTCTTTCGCGAGATGTCCGATCATCCATCTCACCAACTCACCACTTCAAGGAATCGGATCATGAACAACGTCAGGAACGCACAGGTCGCCATCGTCACGGGCGCTTCGCGGGGTATCGGCGCGGCGATCGCGCGGCGGCTCGCCAGCGATGGATTTGCCGTCGTCGTGAACTATGCGGCAAGCTCGAAGGAAGCAGATGCGCTCGTCGCCGAACTGAAGGCGGAAGGCGCGGCGGCCATCGCGGTGAAGGCCGACGTCTCGAACGCCGACGACGTGCGGCGCATGTTCGATGCAACCGAACAGCAGCTCGGCAGGGTCGACGTGCTCGTCAACAACGCGGGCATCCTGAAGACGGTGCCGCTCGTCGACACCAGCGACGCGCTGTTCGCACAGACCTTCGATATCAACGTGCGCGGCACGTTCAACACGCTGCGCGAAGCGGCGACGCGGATGAACAACGGCGGACGCATCGTCAACTTTTCGAGCACGACGCTCGCGCTGAACATGCCTGGCTACGCGGTTTACAACGCGACGAAGGCCGCCGTCGAGTCGTTCACGCATGTGTTCGCGAAGGAACTGCGCGGGCGCAGCATCACCGTCAATGCGGTGGCGCCGGGACCCGTTGCGACGTCGCTGTTCCTCGACGGCAAGACGGACGAGCAGATCCAGAGCTTCGCGAAGATGCCGCCGCTGCAACGGCTCGGACAGCCGGAAGATATTGCGTCCGTGGTCGCGTTTCTCGCGGGTCCGGATGGCGCGTGGGTGAACGGGCAGATTTTGCGGGCGAATGGCGGGTTGGCCTGATACCAGCCGTCGATCTCGGGTTCTCGCGTGCATAGAAAAACACCCCGCTCGATGGCGGGGTGTTTTTTTGCATTCGTTCGACGCGAGGTGCTTCGATGCGTCTGTAAAAGCTCGAACGGCTTAAAACGGAATATCGTCGTCCATCTCGTCGAAGCCGCCGCCGGCCGGCGCGCTCGGACGGCTTTGACCGCCGCCG
>NZ_JAAGPD010000012.1 GCF_017104565.1 Paraburkholderia sp. Tr-20389
AATACGTGTAGATCTAGGTGGTGTCCGTATCATTAAAAAAAAAAAAAAAATAAAACAAGATGTCTCTTGTTTTATATATAAATATAAATGAACCTTCAGTACACGCAACCTAGTCTGTATGTGACCTCCAGTTCTGTGTCCTTGATGATCGTACTTCTACGTAACTACCACTCATATTGATTCGGTCAACACTCGACTCTGAAGTCAGTGCGTATGTTAGTCTTTCACTATTCGAGCCACTAATTCGTAAGATCAAGCATGTAAATT